>NZ_JAFCJJ010000019.1 GCF_018131015.1 Bradyrhizobium diazoefficiens | reverse complement strand
CGGTCTTGAATGTGCGATTCGTCATGAGCAGAATCGTACATCAACTCCCCAAAATGACGAGTTCTTGCCCAGCCTCGACGGGCAAAACAGCCGCGACACCGCGGCAACATCGCAAGTCAAGCCTCATCGTATCAAATTTTCCACTTTACCGAATTTCGGATTTGTCGTACAAGCGAAGCACCCTGGCCCGAGACAAGGGGCGGATCGCGATCGTCACGAACCGCGGACCAGGGTGCGATGGACGCGACGGCGTCGGCGCGGTTTGGCGTTGCAGGGCGGCCTCGGCCGTGAGCAATGGCCTTCTCGCGCATACGACACGACGCTGACAGCGTCTTCGCATGGCTTCGGGCGTGAGCACGCGCCAGCGCCCGAAGCGACATGCGAAGACGTGCGCGGACGAACAAGTCGTGTGGTCCGGACGCCCGGAGCCTGTGCGTCAAGTCCTGAGGTGGTGTGGCGGCCCGACCGGACCGCGCGCATCGGTCATCCGCAGGACGACGGGGGCAATAGTGCATCGCTCCCCGGGGAGAGCACGAAGGACACGTTAAAACCATCGCGCAGGGAAGGCCGGGCGATCCGGCGAACCTGCGGTCCACCCCGTGTGCATTTCTACGGCGCACGGACCTGCGGGTGCCAGCCGGCTCCCGGCCTTCCCTGCCCCTTCGTCCTGGCGAGGGCGATGCGAGAGACAAAACTCGGGCGAATGGCGCCGCGAGAACGCGATCTCGCGGTTTGAAAGGTTTAATCGGCGATGGGTGATCCGTACGGCAACGTGACCTTGACCGCGTGGCATTTTCGCCACGCTCTACTGTAAATTGCAGCACTCACATGGGTGCGACCTTCCGCCTCACCCCTCCGTCTGGCAGAAAGGAGACCGGCGCCCATGGCGCCAAGGGGGGTCTCCAGCATGCTGCGTTACATCACTCGCTGCGCCGTCACTCTGATCGCGGCCGCGCTGTCGACGACAGCCTTCGCGGCCGACTTGGCGGTGAAGGCCCCTCCCCTGAAGCCGGTCCCGTTCACGTGGACCGGCTGCTACATCGGCGGCCATGTCGGCGGCGCCTTCAGCGACGACCGGACCACCAACGCGCTCGGCGTCACGCATAGCTTCAGCACGGCGGGATTCGTCGGCGGCGGACAGATCGGCTGCGATTACCAGTTCGCGACCAACTGGGTCGTTGGCGGCGAAGCCCGGGCGGCCTGGACCAGCCTGCGCAATTCGCATGCGTCCGACGTCAGGAATCTGGTGACGGGCGTCGTTCTCCCCTCGCAATTCACGATGTCGCACGACGTCCTCGCCTCCGCCACCGCGCGCCTAGGCTATCGCGCGGCAGAGCGCTGGCTGGTCTTCGTCAGGGGCGGCGCCGCCTGGACCCGGGAGAAGATCGACGACGCCTTCGTCCTCCCCGCGGGCGTGGCCGTCGATCCCGCAACGACGACCTCGCGGACCGGCTGGACCGCCGGCGTCGGCGGCGACTGGGCCTTCGCGCCGCACTGGTCGGCGGTCTTCGCCTACGACTATTACGATTTCGGCGACGCGCGCCCGGTGCTGACCAACAGCATCGGCACGACCGTCACCATCTTCAGCCTGAAGGATCGCATTCACACCGTGACGGCCGGCGTGAATTATCATTTCTGAGCGACCGAAATCCGACCTCGCCCCGCAAGCGGGGCGAGGTCGCCTCAGTTCAGGTGCCCTCGAATTTGAACGACACGCTCACCTTGGCGCGGAAGGCCTCGACCTTGCCCTTGGCGTCCAGTTGCATGTCGAGTTTGACAATTTCGGCGACGCGGAGGTCTCGAAGGGACTTTCCGGCCTGGTCGACCGCATTGGCGGCGGCCTTCTCCCAGGACTCGCCGCTGGTGCCGACCAGCTCGATGACCTTGTAGACGCTCTCGGGCATGCTCGTCCTCCTGTTCATGCGAAGCAGGAAGCAGGTGCTCCCTGCTGGCGTCGAACCTAACATCGCACCGGTGGCGCTGGAAGGACGCGAACTGCACCGGGGGAAGCGTTAGCGCAAAGCGCAGGCGAGACATCCGCTGGACGCGAAGTCTCGCCTAGAGTGGGCTCTACCCGATCACCTTGCCGAACTTGTTCGACTTCGGGAACCCTTTTGGTGGGAGACGGCCGGCATCGGCGCGCGTGCCATGCCATTCAGTGAGCTCCTTCATCGTCGCCGAGAACTCGCGGCCGGCCGAGTCCTTCCAGGTCAAGCCGGCCCTGGCGTCGAACACAGCGATATCGGAGAGGCCGCCGTCCTTGTACTTCTGCAGGCGTACGCCGCGGCCGCGCGCCATCTCGGGCACCTGGTCGAGCGGGAACACCAGCATCTTGCGGTTCTCGCCGATCACCGCGACGGTGTCGCCGAGCACTTCGGTGACCGCGCGGGCCTCGTTCGGCATGTCCACGTTGAGGACCTGCTTGCCCTTCTTGGTGGTGCCGACGCAATCATCCTCGTTGACGACAAAACCCTGGCCCTCGGTACTCGCAACCAGGAATTTGCGGCCGCCCTTGTTGACGAACAGCGCGACGGGGGCTGCTTCCTGCTCGAGGTCGATGAACAGGCGGATCGGCTCGCCGTGGCCGCGACCGCCCGGCAGTTTTGCGACATCGAGCGAGTAGAACTTGCCGTTGGTGGCGAACAGCAGGAGCTTCGAGGTCGTCTCGGCGAAGAAGGCGAAGCCGAGCTTGTCGTCCTGCTTGAAGGCAAGGCCCGACAGATCCTCGACATGGCCCTTCATGGTGCGGATCCAGCCCTTGTCGGAGACGACGACCGTCACCGGCTCGCGCTCGACGAGGGCTTCCTCCATCGCCGCGAGATCGTGCTCGGGCGCATCGGCAAAGGTGGTGCGGCGCTTGCCGAGCGGGGTCTTGGGCCCGAACATGTCGCGGACCTTGCCGACCTGCTCGCCGACCTTCTTCCACTGCTCGGCTTCCGAGGCGAGCACCGCGTTGATGCCCTTGAGCTCGGCCCGCAGGTTCTTGTCCTCGGTGCGGATCTCCATTTCCTCGAGCTTGCGCAAGCTGCGCAGGCGCATGTTGAGGATGGCCTCGGCCTGCACCTCGGTGAGCTTGAACGCCTTGATCAACGCCGGCTTCGGCTCATCCTCGGTGCGGATGATCCTGATCACCTTGTCGATGTTCAGATAGGCGATCAGGAAGCCGCCGAGGACTTCGAGACGATGTTCGATCTGCGCCTTGCGGTAATTGCTGCGGCGGATCAGCACGTCGCGCAAATGGTCGAGCCACTCGCGCAGGCACTCCGCGAGCCCCACCACCTTGGGGATGCGGCCCTTGATCAGAACGTTGAGGTTCAACGGGATCTTGTTTTCGAGCTCGGTGAGCCGGAACAGAGATTCCATCATCAGCGCCGGATCGACGTTCTTCGATTTCGGCTCGATCACGATGCGGACGTCTTCGGCCGACTCGTCCCTGATGTCGCCGACCAGCGGCAGCTTCTTCTGGTCCAGCAGCTCGGCGACCTTCTCGATCAGGCGCGACTTCTGCACCAGGAAGGGGATCTCGGTGACGACGACGACCCAGGTGCCGCGCGCGCCCTCTTCGTGCGTCCACCTGGCGCGGACACGGAACGAGCCGCGGCCGGTGGTGTAGGCCTCGGCAATGGCCTGCTTGGAATCGACGCAGATGCCGCCGGTCGGGAAATCCGGGCCCTTGACCCACTTCAAGAGCGCCTTCGACTTCGCGTCGGGCTTCTCGATCAGGTGCAGCGCGGCGTCGCAGAGCTCGGCGGCATTGTGCGGCGGGATCGAGGTCGCCATGCCGACCGCGATGCCCTGCGCGCCGTTGGCGAGCAGGTTCGGGAAGCCACCTGGCAGCACGACCGGCTCTTTCGACTGGCCGTCGTAATTGGCGCGGAACTCGACGCCGTCCTCGTCAATGCCCTCCAGCAGCAGCCGCGCGACATCGGTCATGCGCGCTTCGGTGTAACGGTAGGCGGCGGGATTATCGCCGTCGATATTGCCAAAGTTGCCCTGGCCGTCGACCAGCGGATAGCGCGAGGAAAAATCTTGCGCGAGGCGCACCATGGCGTCGTAGATCGCCTGGTCGCCATGCGGATGGAACGAGCCCATCACGTCGCCGACGATTTTTGCGGATTTCTTGAAGCCCGTGCCGGGGTCGAGCCGGAGCAGGCGCATGCCGTAGAGGATGCGCCGGTGCACCGGCTTCAAGCCGTCGCGGGCATCCGGCAGCGCGCGGTGCATGATGGTGGAGAGCGCATAGGCGAGATAGCGCTCTTCCAGCGCCTCACGCAGCGGCACCTCGTGAATTTCGGCCGGGTCTTCCGGCGGAATCAGTCGTTTTCCCATGCCGCCCGGTTAAACCGTGGAAGCGAATCGGGCAAGGATCGATTGGTTCCCTGTGGGCGACTACTGCCCTGCCCAGCCGGCGGTCACAGTCGGCTGGGTCTTGACCGGTGCCGGTGCCGGCGCGTTGGTCACGCAACGGCGGGCGGTCTCGATCTCGGCCTCGGTGGCGCCGTGAGCCCGCGCCCATGTCTCTGCTGCTGCAGCGGAATATTTCGCCACATAGTACCGAACGACGGTGCAGGAGGCGCGGCGAAACAGGCCGGGTTGCGGCTCGCCGGCCATAGCATCGGGCGTGAATGCGAGCAAAGCTGCCGACAACGCCAATCCCTTGGTCAACATCTGGGCGTCCCCCTTTTGGAACCTGTCCCCGCCAACTCGGAACCGCAGATTTGGTTCCGGGGGAACCCATGCCTTGAGGCAATGCAGAAACGCGACCCGATCATGGCGCCGAGATCGCAGCCCCTGCCTGCTGCCGGCTCAAAGCCTTGATGAAGCCGGCACGGGCGTCGGAATGGCCCTGCCCGCGCGGCTCCAGCACATGGCGCAGCAGGAACAGTCCGGTGAGCCGAAATCCGTCCTGGAGATCCTGTTCGGTCAGGTCGCCATGCATCTCGCCCTGGCGCAGGAACGGCGGCAGTCGCAGCAGACGGTCGCGCCATGGCTCGCCCGCGGTGCGTGATACGGCACCGCCGGATTTGGGCGAGACGTAGACCAGGTCCGTGGTCTCCCCCGTGACAGCGCAGTTTTCCAGCGCGAGCCCGAAGCCGAGTTCGGCGAGCATCGCCAGTTCGAAATGGATCACGTGCACAGCGGCGCTGCCGATGTCGTCGAAATCGTCGAGCGAATGTTCGAGCAGCGCAAATATTTCCTCGTGCGGATCGCGCTCGGGAAGCAACCGCGCGATCGAGGCCAGATGGGTGACGCCGTAGACGCCGTGGGAGGATGCCAGCAGCGCCGCGGCGCGCAGTTTCAATCCCTCGACCGCATAGGTGCCGAGATGCTCGTCGAGCCGCGCGCGCCACACCGCGCCGACGCTGTTCCCCGGCTGCAGCAGCGGCCGCATCCGCGAGCCGGCGCCGCCGCGCACGAGGCCGAGATGCCGGCCATGGGCGCGCGTCAAGAGCTCGACGATGGCGCTCGACTCGCCATGCCGCCGCACCCCCAGCACGATGCCTTCGTCGGTCCATTCCATGGGGAGAGTGTAGCGGATTCCGTCCTTCATTCGTAGGGCGGATCAGGATTGCCCTGCTGGGAGTTTCTGTCCGAAAGCATGCGAAGGGCGCAAAGCTGACGATGGACTTAAGCCATTATTGAGAGGTCCGGATCAAGCTGCGCAGCTGGCAAGGAGCGGGCCTCAACCATGCTGTGCACAAATCGATTGCGTCGAGTTGTCTTCACGGCCTTGTTCCTCGGAACCGTGTCCCCGCTGCACGGCCAGGAAGGCGGCACCTGGTCAGTCAAAAAATCGTCCGGCGATGCGTGGATCGCCTCGGACGGAGCTCAACCGGCTGCGCTGAGCGCCGAAGCGACGCTCAAGCCGGGCGACATGGTTCGGACCGGAAGAAATGGACGCGTCCTGCTGGTCAGGGGCGAAGAGAGCATCCTGGTCTCGCCGAACTCCGTTGTGGGCCTGCCGGCCGAGAAGAAGGAAGGTCTCGCAACCACCATCGTGCAACAAGCGGGGTCCATTCTGCTCGAGGTCGAGAAGCGCAACGTGCAGCACTTCGAGGTCGAGACTCCCTATTCGGCTGCGGTCGTGAAAGGCACGCAGTTCAGCGTGACGGTGGGCGAGAAATCGACGAGTGTCGCGGTGAAGCGCGGCCAGGTCGAGGTGTCCGATTTCAAGACGGGGCAGATCGCGCATGTCATGCCGGGTCAGGCTGCATCGTCTTTCGCGCAGGGCAAAGCCGGTCTCGTCCTCAGTGGCTCCGGTGCCTTCAACCCCATCGAGCAAGGCAAGCCGCGAGCGCCGAGCATCCAACCCATTCACGTTCCCAAGGGCGGCTTCGTTGCCCCGCTTCGTGTGCAGATGGACGGCGGGCAGAAGCCTCAGCCGGGAAACAGCAGCACGCGGACGACTGTTCAAGGCAAAGTTGGTGCGGATCCAAAGCCCGGAGGGATTCGCATCTCCACAGCGCTCGGCGAAGTGAAGCTCAACTTCAACAAGGTGACGAATGGCCTGGCGCATAGCAGCGCCCCGCCCGTTGGCGGCCGTCAGTCTGGACGGCCAGCCTCCGACTCCGCCTCGGTCTGGAACTCAGGCGGTGGCTCCGGCACGAGTTCGTCAAGCAGTTCGACTTCATCAAGCAATTCGGGCGGCACGAGCACTTCAGGCCCGGCAGCCGCCGCTGGCGCAGCGCCTCCGGCAGCGGTCGTTGGCCCCGCGATCACGTCGGCCGCCGATGTGGTCGATGATCCCGGCAAGGGCTCCGGAAAGGACAAGGGCGGTCCGAATGGCAAAGGCGGCCCCGGAGGAGCAACCGGCAACGGCAAAGGCCCGGGCGGAGGCGGTCCGGGCGGCGGGCCTAAGGGTCCCGGCGGCGGGCCTCCCGGCCCGGGCGGCGGGCCTTCCGGTCCCGGCGGCGGCCCTCCCGGCCCCGGTGGAGGTCCCCCCGGCCCCGGTGGAGGTCCCCCCGGCCCCGGAGGCGGGCCGCCCGGCAAGGGCAGGTGAACGACTCACGGCGCCTTGAGAGGTCTCTCTGACCAAAAAATCAGGAAGGTGCGTCGTTGAACGAAGCTTGCTGGAGCCATCCCTGTGCGCCTCGTTACGCAGAAGCGGAGCAAGTGACGCGAGCCGGCCGAAGGCGTAATCCGCCAATTCTATCCGCGCGCGCCACACCGCGCTGACGCTGTTCGTAGAGCGGATTAGTCTGCGTTCTTCACCACCGCCGGTAACGCGGCCGCAGGCCGATAACCGGTTGCCTGCATTCGATGCTCAACGGACGAATGAATGCGATCCCCATCCTTCACGATACGACCAGCAGACGGCAAGTAACACCACATTCCTGTCCGCGACTCATGCAGGGGTGCGCAATACGACCTCTCTCCCACGACAGGCATTTCCTTGAAGCGAAGACCCACGCGCCGAGCGCGATCTGCCATCCATCGCAGCGCACTTTCAGATGAGCGCGAGTCCACGTAACCTCCGCCTACATCGGAGTGGCTTCCGGCAAACCACACCTCCTCAATCCTGTTCACCGAAACCAGTTCCGGGTCTTCCTCGTAGCGCCAGGGAGCGAACGCAACGCGAGATTCGTCCAGGGCGAGAGCGTGCGCGATGTACCTGATCATATGAGGTGCCCGATTGTCACGCAGGCCGATATGCCGCCGCCTGACGGCTTGTATAATGCGTCGACCGACCGCAAGCAGCGGTCCATACCGGATCACCGTATCGAACACTCCAACGAACCAGATGGCCCAAATCGCACGAGGGTCGTGGCAATAATCTTTGACGAACTTGTCCCTTTGGATGCTCTCAATATTCACCAGCCAGCCACGGGTCGGCCTGGTACCCATCGCGATCGCCCGGTCAACAAGCTCAAGATGCTCCCGCCTCAACAAGCCCACATTGGCAATGATCCCGGTGATCCAACGCACCGCGAATGCGCCACGGCTGAATCCGACCAGCGCGATCTGGTCATCGGGCTGCCAGTTCTCACAAAGAATGCGATAGCCATCACGAATGCGACGAGTTGTTCCTGTGCCCCAGACGCCGCCAAGGAAGCGATCCGTGGCGCGGCCCGTGCCAATTCCAGGCAAGTAGAAGACGCGCTGCGTCTCATCGTTGACCAGCAATTCGCTGATCCGCTGCACATTCGTTGGCGCACGGAAACACTTCGCCTGTTCGGCAGGCGAATTCCACGTGCCATCGATGCAAACGACGAGCCAGCGTGCCATGGGCAGGCTCCTGTTCAGGCGCTCCTTTCGAAGGCTGTTCATCGCGCAACGTTACGCGTCGAACCAACCCTGCGCGTCGCCTGTGAAGGAGAAATACAGCCCGAACGCCGTCAGCACGCAAGAGACGATCTCGATGGCGCTGTCGAGCTCGAGGCCCTTCTCGCCGATAATCTGGGCGAGCGAGATCACCGACAGCACGAGTGCCGCCGCCAGCACCCAGCGTGGCCAGTTCTTGCGCCCCTGCGCGGCGAGCTGGACGAAATAGACCAGGAGCAGGATCATGCCGCCGGCGAGCAGCGTTGACGTCATGATCATCTGCTCGGTCACCGCCGCGCTGGGCGTGCGGTCCTGGACCGCGACCGACAGGGCGTCCAGCATCAGCGATGCATAGAGCAGCGCCTCGAAGCGCCGGACATTGCTGGGTACGCTCATCGGTGACCTTCCCGGTTATTCCTTGGGGAAGTCCAGGCCCATCTCGCGATATCGATCGGGGTCGTCGCCCCAGTTCTCGCGCACCTTGACGAACAGGAACAGATGCACCGGCACGTCGAGGATCTGCATCAGCTCTTTCCGCGAGTCCGCGCCGATCGACTTGATGGTGGCCCCGCCCTTGCCGAGCACGATCTTGCGCTGGCTCTCGCGCTCGACGAAAATCGTCTGCTCGATCCGCACCGACTTGTCCTTGCGCTCCTCCCACTTGTCGGTCTCGACCGTGGACTGGTAGGGCAGTTCCTGGTGCAGCTTCTGATAGATCTTCTCGCGGGTGATCTCGGCGGCGAGCTGCCGCATCGGCGCGTCCGACATCTGGTCCTCGGGATAGAGGAATGGACCCGGTGGCACCATTTCGGCGAGCGTCGTGCGGATGTCGTCGACGCCATCGCCCGAGATCGCCGCGATCATGAACGTCCTTGCGAACTTCATGCGCTCGTTCGCGGCCTGCGCCAGCGCCAGCAGCTTCTCGCGCTGCACGAGGTCGACCTTGTTGATGACCAGGATCTTGTCGTGATTGACGCTGGCCGCCTTGGCGAGGATCGCCTCGGCCTCCTCGTCGAGGCCGGCCTTGGCATCGAGCAGCACGCAGACGAGGTCGGCATCGTGCGCCCCGCTCCAGGCGGTCGAGACCATGGCGCGGTCGAGCCTTCGCTTGGGCGAGAAGATGCCGGGCGTGTCGACCAGGATGATCTGCGCGTTGTTCTCGATGACGATGCCGCGGATCAGGGCGCGCGTCGTCTGCACCTTGCGCGAGACGATCGTGACCTTGGCGCCGACCAGCGCGTTGACGAGCGTGGACTTGCCGACATTGGGCGCGCCGATCAGCGCCACGAAGCCGCAGCGCGTCGCCGCAGGGGTCTCGCCCGCCTCAGCCGTCATTGCTGCCACCGACGCCTTCGCGTTCGATCATGACGGAGGCCGCGACCTTCTCCGCCGCGCGCTTGCTGCCGCCGACGCCTTCGGCCGGCGCCAGCCCCGGCAGGTCGACGGCGACGCGGAATTGCGGATCGTGATGCGGGCCGGTGCGTTCGACCTCGCGATAGACCGGCGTCGGCAATCCCTTGCCTTGCGCCCATTCCTGCAGCACGGTCTTGGGATCGCGCAGCGGCCGCCGCGGCTTGTGCATGCGCTCGGTCCAGTTGCGCTTGACGAATTCGGCCGCCGCCGCGTGGCCGCCATCGAGGTAGATGGCGCCGATCACGGCCTCGCAGATGTCGCCGAGCACGGACTTGCGCAGGCGGGCATCGGCACTCGGGCCGACCGAGCCGAGCTTGATGTCGTCGAGCAGCCCGAGCGATTTGGCGACGTCGGCGCAGCTCTCCTTGCGCACGAGCTCGGCGAGGCGCTTGGACAGCTCGCCTTCATCGGCGTTCGGGTAGGCCTGGTAGAGCATGTCCGAGACGACGAGCCCGAGCACGTGGTCGCCGAGAAATTCCAGCCGCTGATAGCTGTCGCCGCGCTTGCGCCCGGATTTCAGCGCCGAGACGTGCGTGATCGCCTGCATCAGCAGGTTCGGATCGGCAAAGGCGTGCCCAATGCGCGCTTCGACCGCCGCATTCGCGTCCGCCGCCTTGGCCTTGCCGCTCCGCGTCCGCCGCTTCTTCGCAGGCGTCTTGAGAGCAGCGTCGCCGTCAGGGGCCGCTTGCGGCTCGATCGGTTGGGTCGCGATGTCCTTGGCTTCGTCTTTCATCGGACGATTTTGAAGAAACGATTCCAGCGCACCGACCACGGCCAGCGCCAGAACATCCAGGCATGCTCGCCTTCGCCGATGGAGAAGAAGATCATCTGGGCGCGGCCGATCAGGTTCTCCCGCGGCACATAGCCGACCTGGCCGAGGAAACGGCTGTCGGTGGAGTTATCGCGGTTGTCGCCCATCATGAAGAAGTGGCCGGGCGGCACGGTATAGACGTCGGTGTTGTCCACGTAGCCGTTGTCGGCGCAATCCAGCGTCTCATAGGACACGCCGTTCGGCAGCGTCTCCTTCCAGCGCTTCACCCGCGCGATCCCGCCGCCCTCGGCGCCGCACGGCTCCTCGCCGACATATTCGCTCATGCGCTGCCGCTCGACCGGCGTGGAGTTGAGGTAGAGCAGCCCGTCCTTCATCTGGATGTGGTCACCGGGAAGGCCGATCACGCGCTTGATGTAGTCGGTGGAGTCGTCCTTGGGCAGGCGAAACACGACGATGTCGCCGCGGTTCGGGTCCGAGCCCCAGATCCGTCCCGAGAACAGCGGCGGCGAGAGCGGGATCGAGTAGTGGCTGTAGCCGTACGAATATTTCGAGACGAAGAGATAGTCGCCGACCAGCAGCGTCGCCTTCATCGAGCCGGACGGGATGTTGAAGGGCTGGAACAGGAAGGTGCGGATCACCAGCGCGATCAGGAGCGCGTGGATCACGACCCGGATCGTTTCGCCGACGCCGCTCTCTGTTTTTGTTCCCGAAGTCACGCTCATTGCTCTCTCAATTCCGGCCGGCGGTCGCAGAACGCCCTCCTCCCGCGAACGCCCCATCGTTTCGCGGCGCAAGGAGATTGTCCTGATTCTGATAGTGAGGGCCAATTCCGGCGTAAAGCCGAATTCGCCCAGCCTGGGCTGCGTCGGCGGACTTTTAGACGGTTGTCGGGCCCCACGCAATCAAGGATCGCGCCAAAATTAAGCAAGCCATTGAATTTGCATGATAATTATAAAATATCCGGATACCGTCAGGGCTTGGCCAGCGGGACGGCGGAAATGATGACAAAGGCCTGCGCCAGTGGCCAGTCGTCGGTGATCGACAGGTCGATCCGCGCCTCAAAGCCCTCAGGCGTCATCGCCTGGAGCCGGGCCAGCGCCCCGCCGGTCAGTCGCATGGTCGGCCGGCCCCCCGGCAGGTTCACCACCCCCATGTCGCGCCACCAGACCCCGTGCCGGATGCCGGTGCCGAGCGCCTTGGAGCAGGCCTCCTTGGCCGCGAACCGCTTGGCATAGGTCGCCACCACCATCTTCTCGTTCTTGGCGCGCCGCTCCGCCTTGGCTCGCTCGGCCGCGGTGAAGATGCGATCGAGGAAGCGCTCGCCATGGCGCTCCATCACCCTGGCGACGCGGGTGATGTCGATCAGGTCGGAGCCGATGCCGATGATCATGCGACGCTCCGGCCGCGGTCCATCGCCGCGCGCATGCTGCGCACCGTCTCGGCGAGGCCGACGAACAGCGCCTCGCCCATCATGTAGTAGCCGATATTGAGCTCCATGATCTCCGCCAGCCCCGCGATCTTCTCCGCCGTCGCATAGTCGAGGCCGTGGCCGGCGTGAACCTCGAGCCCCGCTTGCTTGGCAAGCTTCGCCCCCGCCACGATCCGCTGCCACTCCGCCTCGGCCTTCTCGGTGTGGCCGTCGGCCACGGCATCGCACCAGGCACCGGTATGGATCTCGATGACGGGCGCGCGCAGCCGCGCCGCCATCTCGATCTGCCGGGGATCGGCGGCGATGAACAGCGAGACGCGGATGCCGGCATCGCCCAGCCGCGCGATATAGGGCGCGAGTTCATTGTGCTGACCCGCGACGTCGAGCCCGCCCTCGGTCGTCACCTCCTGGCGGCGCTCCGGCACCAGGCAGACCGCATGCGGCCTGGTGGCCAGCGAAATCCGCAGCATGTCGTCGGTCGCCGCCATCTCGAAATTGAGCGGCTTGGAGATCTCGGCCTTCAGCCGCGCCATGTCCTCGTCGCGGATATGCCGGCGGTCCTCCCGCAGGTGCGCGGTGATGCCGTCGGCGCCGGCCTCGATCGCCAGCAGCGCGGCGCGCACCGGATCGGGATTGCGGCCGCCGCGCGCGTTGCGCAGGGTCGCGACGTGGTCGACGTTGACGCCGAGGCGGAGCGGAGGAGCAGGCATTTCAGGCACTCACGGCAGTAACATTGCTCTTCTCGTCATGTGACGAGCTTCATCCATTCACACGTTCGACCCGGGCGACGACCGCCTTCGCGCGTAGCTGGGCCAGGATCGCGCTGAGGTGCTTCAGATCGTAGACTTCGAGGTCGATGGTCGTTTCCGTGAAGTCCGGCGAGCGGCGCTGCATGCTGATGTTGTCGATATTGCCGTCGTGCTCGGCGATCACGGTCGCGATCTGCGCCAGCGCGCCGGGCTCGTTGACGTTCTCGACCTTGATGCGGGCCGGAAAGCGCTGCGGCACGGTGTCCTCGATGTCCCAGCGCACGTCGAGCCAGCGCTCCGGCTCCTCCTCGAAATCCTTCAGGGCCGGCGACTGGATCGGATAGATGGTGATCCCCTCGCCCGGCGTGACGATGCCGACGATGCGATCGCCGGGCACGGCACCGCCGTTCGGCGCGAACTTGACCGGCAGGTCGGAATTGATGCCGCGGATCGGAATGGCGACCGGGCTGCGCGGCGGCTCGGACGTGACCTTCTCCTTGAGCTTGGCCGCGAGCCCCTTCTTGATGCCGTAGCGCGCGACGCGCTCCTCCTTGTAGTCGGGGTACATGGCGCGCGCCACGTGGGAAGCCTTGATCTCGCCGCGGCCGACCGCAGCCATGACGTCCTCGATCGAGGCGCGCGCAAGCCGCGGCAGCGCGCCCTTGAGCTTGTCGTCGGCGTAGTCGATCTTGGCGCGCTCGAACAGGCGCTCGACGATGCGCCGGCCGAGGCCGGCATATTGATCGCGCACCGCGGTGCGCGTGGCGCGGCGGATCGCGGCGCGCGCCTTGCCGGTGATTGCGAGCGCCTCCCAGGCCGAGGGCGGCGCCGACTGCGCTTCCGAGGTCAGGACCTCGACCTCGTCGCCATTCTGCAGCTCCGAGGACAACGGCGCGAACTTGCCGTTGATCTTGCATCCCACCGCGCTGTTGCCGACGTCGGTATGCACGGCATAGGCGAAATCGATCACATTGGCATGGCGCGGCAGCGCGATCAGCTTGCCCTTGGGGGTGAAGCAGAACACCTGGTCGTGGAACAGCTCGAGCTTGGTGTGCTCGAGGAATTCCTCGGGGTTGGAACTCTCCGACAGGATGCCGATGGTGTGGCGCAGCCAGGCGAATGCGTTGGATTCGCGCTTGAGGAATTCGGTCGGCGAGCCCACGCCCTCCTTGTAGAAGACGTGCGCGGCGATGCCGCGCTCGGCGATCTGGTCCATCGCCTCGGTGCGGATCTGCAACTCGACGCGCTGGTTGCCCGGACCGATCACCGTGGTGTGGATCGAGCGGTAGTCGTTCTGCTTCGGCGTCGAGATGTAGTCCTTGAAACGCCCCGGCACGACCGGCCAGGTGGTGTGGACGATGCCGAGCGCGCGATAGCAGGCCTCGACGTCGTTGACGACGACGCGGAAGCCGAAGATGTCGGAGAGCTGCTCGAAGCCGACCGACTTGCGCTCCATCTTGGTCCAGATCGAGAATGGCTTCTTGCGGCGGCCATAGACCCGCGCCCCGAGGCCCCGGTGCCGCAGATTGTTGGAGAGCTGGGCCTCGATCTCGCCGATCAGATTGCGGTTGCGTTCGGCGAGCGAGTCGAGCCGCTGCATCACCACCGAATAGGCCTCGGGATCCAGGGTGCGGAAGGACAGGTCCTCCAGCTCCTCGCGCATCTCCTGCATACCCATGCGTCCCGCGAGCGGCGCGTAGATGTCGAGCGTCTCCTCGGCAATGCGCCGTCGCGATTCCGTCGGCACGAATTCCAGCGTGCGCATGTTGTGCAGGCGGTCGGCGAGCTTGACGAGGAGGACGCGGACGTCGTCGGCAATGGCCAGCAACAGCTTGCGCAGGTTCTCGGCCTGCTTGGCCTCGCGCGACACCAGTTCGAGCCGCTTCAGCTTGGTCAGGCCCTCGACCAGCGCGCCGATCTCGGGCCCGAAAATCTGGTCGATTTCGGCCCGTGTCGCCTCGGTGTCCTCGATCGTGTCGTGAAGCAGCGCCGCGACGATGGTGGCGTCATCGAGCTTCAGATCGGTCAGGATGGCCGCCACTTCGAGCGGGTGCGAGAAATAGGGGTCGCCCGAGGCCCGCGTCTGCGAGCCGTGCGCCTTCATGGCGTAGACATAGGCGCGGTTCAGCAGGTCTTCGTTGGTGTTGGGATTGTACGACCGGACGCGCTCGACGAGGTCATATTGGCGCATCATCCGCGCCCGGGGCTTGGTCGGCCGCGTGACCGGCGCAGTCGGGGCCACGGCAACCGATTCGGTTGCGGCCTGCATCTGCGTCGATCTGCGGCGTCGATATACCATGCCGTCCTGCCTTCAAACGGGCCACAAACGGCCCGTTGTATACATCTTAGCGCCGATCGCGGGCGCGTCCGGTAAATTCGGTGACAGCGCGCGACGCAATCCGTTGACGCTATGGTAACCACGAAAACGCCAACAAAAGCAAAGGCCCGAACGCGGGTTCGGGCCTTTGATCAGATCACAAGAATTCGATGGAAGCGACGGGACGATTACTCGTCCTCCTCGGGCTGCTCTTCCGGCGGCGCGAGGCCCTCGAGGCCCTTCAGGAGCTCCTCTTCGGTCATGCGCTCGACCGCGACTTCCGTGTCGTCGGCATCGACGCTGGCGCCCGCGGAACCGATCAGCGGCACCGTATCCGGCTCGGGCTCGTCGACCTCGACGAACTTCTGCAGGGAGTGCACCAGCTCCTCCCGGAGGTCCTCGGGCGAGATGGTCTGGTCAGCAATTTCGCGCAGGGACACAACAGGGTTCTTGTCGTTATCGCGATCAACCGTTAGTTGTGAACCGGAGGAAATCATGCGTGCGCGGTGGGCGGCCAGCAGGACCAGGTCAAACCGGTTGTCGACCTTGTCGATGCAATCTTCTACGGTGACGCGAGCCATGGACTGTCGCTCCGCTTTGGGTGGGACAAAATATGTGGATGATCGGGGCTAGTTATAGCGGCCGGGGCGGTTTCGCAAGGCCATTTTGTGATTTGGCCTCGCCAAACGCCTCTGCTACCCCCACATTGGGGCTGGGATGGGTGGTTTCCCGGACTGCCATTGGGGGTGGCGTCTGGTGTAAGGAAGTCGGTCATAACTATACCTTGATTGCCCCGGCTTCTCCGGATTTGGGCCTTCGACCCGTTTGGGCAGCACTTTGAACTGCGCGGCTGGCTGCCACCGCGCCAAAAAATAACGATTCATCACGATCACTACGCGAGCAAACTGAATGTCACTTTCTCCAACCAACAAGATCGCGCTCTTCATCGACGGAGCCAACCTCTACGCGACGGCAAAAACGTTGGGCTTCGACATCGATTACAAGCGCCTGCTGAAGGAATTTCAGAGCCGCGGGACGCTGTTGCGAGCGTTCTACTACACCGCGATCATCGAGGATCAGGAATACTCCTCGATCCGTCCCCTGATCGACTGGCTCGACTACAACGGCTACACCGTCGTCACCAAGGCGACGAAGGAGTTCATCGACGCCTCCGGCCGCCGCAAGGTCAAGGGCAACATGGACATCGAGCTTGCCGTCGACGCCATGGAGCTCGCCGAGCACATCGACCAGATGGTGCTGTTCTCCGGTGACGGCGACTTCCGCTCCCTGGTCGAGGCCGTCCAGCGCCGCGGCGTGCGGGTGACCGTGGTCTCCACCATCGCCAGCCAGCCGCCGATGATCGCCGACGAGCTGCGCCGCCAGGCTGACGTCTTCACCGACCTCGTCGAACTACAGTCCAAGCTCGGCCGCGATCCGTCCGAACGTCCCGCCCCGCGCGACCGCGGCGATCGCGAGCGCCACCACGCCCCGCAATTCCTCCAGCGCGCGACCACGATGGCGCCGAGGGGCGATGACGACTTCGAGGAGTGAGGCGGCCCGGTCCGGCCGCCAGCCACCCGCCCTCGTCCCCGACCGAGACTGTCCGCTCTGTCCGCGCCTGGTCGCCTTTCGCGAGGCGAACCGGGCGCGTGAGCCGTCCTGGCACAACGCGCCGGTGCCTCCTTTCGGCGACGTCAAGGCGCGCCTGCTGATCGTCGGCCTCGCGCCGGGGATGCAGGGCGCCAACCGCACGGGAAGGCCATTCACGGGCGACTATGCCGGCGACCTGCTCTACGCCACGCTGATCGAATACGGCTTTGCCAGGGGCGCCTATCAGGCGCGACCCGATGACGGGCTGAAGCTGGTCGACTGCCGGATCGCCAACGCCGTGCACTGCGTCCCGCCGCAGAACAAGCCCCTGCCGGTCGAGATCAACACCTGCCGGCAGTTTCTCGTCGCCAATCTCGAGACGATGCCGAACCTGCGCGCAATTGTCGCGCTCGGGCGGATTGCGCACGACAGCGTGCTCAAGCCGCTCGGATTGAAGGCCTCGCAAGCTCCCTTCGGCCACGGCGCCGTACACCAGGCAGGCAGCTTCAGGCTGTACGACAGCTATCACTGCTCCCGCTACAACACGAACACCGGCGTGCTGACACCGGACATGTTCCGGAGCGTGTTCGCCAGGGTCAGGGCTGACCTCGACTAGAGACCTACCCGTTGCGTGGATTCGCCTTCAGCCAGTCCAGCACGTCGCCGGCGTTACGGTCGGGCGGAAACACCGGATAGAACACATGCGTGATCACGGCGTCGTCGATGACGAGCGCGAGGCGCTTGATCAGGGTGAGGCCTGCGACGTCCATGGTCGGCAGATCGAGGGCGCGGGTGAGCGCCAGTCTCTCGTCCGACAGCACAGCAAACGGCAGATGCAGCCGCGATGCCATCTCGGTCTGGTAGGCGTTGCTCTGGGTGGAGAGGCCGAACACCTGCGCGGAGCCTGCAGCCTTCAGCTCGGCGAAGAGATCGCGGAAGGCGCAGGTCTGCGGCGTGCAGCCGCGCGCCCCGGGAATCATGTCCCAGTCGTCGACCAATGAGATCTTGCCCGGCTCCCCGGTGCGTGGATAAGCGAACACGACGGTCCGGCCCGGCAGTGCCGACAGGGTCACGGACGTGTCGTCGGTCGCAAGCAGGCCGATCGCGGGCAGCCGCATGCCCGTCAGATGCGCCGCGCCGCCGTCGTCGGTTGGCGCCGGAATCTTGCTCCAGTCGACCTCGAGCAGGTTCTTCTGGTTCATCGCGCTATCCCCTCGCCCGCATCAGGCGGCCCTTCTCGCGGCCCCAGTCACGCTTCTTCTCGGACTCGCGCTTATCGTGCAGTTTCTTGCCTTTTGCAACCGCAAGCTGCAGCTTGGCGCGGCCGCGCTCGTTGAAATAGAGTTTTAGCGGGATCAGCGTCATGCCCTCCCGGTCCACGGCCCCGATCAGCTTGTTGATCTGCCTCTTGTGCAGCAGCAGCTTACGCGGCCGCTTGGGCTCGTGGTTGAAGCGGTTGCCCTGGAGATATTCGGGAATGTTGGCGTTGATCAGCCAGATTTCGCCGTTCTTTGAATCCGCGTAGGATTCCGCAATCGTGCTCTTGCCGTTGCGGATCGACTTGACCTCGGTGCCGGTGAGCGCGATGCCCGCCTCGACCGTATCCTCGATCGCATAGTTGAAGCGCGCCTTGCGATTTTCCGCCACGACCTTGATGGGCCGTTCGTTCTTGTCGGTCATGACAGGCAAATCCGTTTCGGATGCGCGGGGACGCTACCAGTTTGAATGAAGCGTGCGCCTCAAGACTTCTTGAGGAGATCGCGGATCTCGGTGAGCAACTCGACTTCGGCCGACGGTTTCGGCGGAGCCGGCGCGGCCTCCTCCTTGCGCTTCAGCGTGTTCATGGCGCGGATCACCAGGAACAGCACGAAGGCGACGATGATGAAGTTGATCGTCAGCGTGAGGAAACTGCCCCAGGCCAGCACGGCGCCCTGCTTTTTCGCGTCGGCAAGGTTGGTGGCCGTGACCTTGGCCGACAACGGAGTGAAGTAGTTCGAGAAGTCGAGACCGCCGGTGACCGCGCCGACGAGGGGCATGATGACGTCGCCGACCAGCGAATTCACGATGGCACCGAACGCCGCGCCGATGATGACGCCGACCGCGAGGTCGACGACATTGCCCTTCATGGCGAACTCGCGGAACTCCTTGAGCATCCGCATGCCCTTTTCCTCGACTGCGCTCACGAAAAGCTCCCGGAGGCTCTCGCCTCAGTTGATCAGCCCGGCGTGAACCATGGCGCTGCGCACCGCAACGCGGGTCGGCTCGGACACCGGCACCATCGGCAGCCGCAGCGTCTCGTCCATCTTGCCGAGCAGCGACATCGCATATTTGACCGGTGCCGGGTTGCTCTCGATGAACAGGTTGTTGTGCAGCGGCATCAGCTTGTCGTGGATCGCGAGCGCCGCCCTGGTGTCGCCCTTCTGCCAGGCGGCATGGAATTCCGAGCAGAGGCGCGGCGCGACGTTCGAGGTCACCGAGATGCAGCCATGGCCGCCATGCGCCATGTAACCGATGATGGTAGCATCCTCGCCGGAGAGCTGGTTGAAATCCTCGCCCATCGCGGCGCGCTGCTGCGACACGCGGACCATGCTGGCGGTGGCGTCCTTGACGCCGGCGATGTTCTTCAGCTCCCACAGCCGCTTCATGGTGTCGACCGACATGTCGATCACCGAGCGCGGCGGGATGTTGTAGATGATGATCGGAATGCCGATCGCGTCGTTGATCGCCTTGAAGTGCTGGTACATGCCTTCCTGGGTCGGCTTGTTGTAGTACGGCGTCACCACCAGCACGGCGTCCGCGCCAGCCTTCTCGGCATGCTGCGCCAGCTCGACCGCTTCCTTGGTCGAATTGGAGCCGGCGCCGGCGATCACGGGCACGCGGCCCTTGGCCTCCTGGATGCACCATTCGACGACCTTCTTGTGCTCGTCATGGCTGAGCGTCGGGCTTTCGCCGGTGGTGCCGACCGGGACGAGGCCGTTGGTGCCTTCGGAGATCTGCCAGTTGACCAGCGAGCGGAATGCCGCCTCGTCCAGCGAGCCGTTCTTGAACGGCGTGACCAAGGCGGTGAACGATCCCCGGAATTTCGTCTTGGCTGCCATGGACTTCCTCCGTACGCGGCGATTTCGAGCAAGCCCCATTCATACCGGGTCTATCCCGCCCGTAAAAGGGCTGCCTCCGTTCGACGCACCGTTTAGGCCGCGATTTTGCCGCGGTGGTGGTGCAAACCCGCTTGCGGTAAGCGGCTGTTGGTATTTCGTCCGCATATTCAATCAAATACAGCTAGGTTTTGAGCCACTTGACTGATTCGGGGCGACGTAACTCCGTGACCTCCCTTTCTCGTGCCGCATGGCGATCTGCAGGCCTTGCCGCGTGCCTGGTGGCCGCGCTGACGGTTGGCTGCGCCGCCTTGGCAAAGTCCAACGAAGCGGCTGCAGAGCCGACCAAGGACGCCGCGAAGCCGGCGCCCAAGGACGCCGCGAAGGGATCGCCCAACGGAACCAGCAAGGGAACCGCAAAGGACACTAATAAAAAGGACGCAGCCAAGGCCGCGACCAAGGGCGCGGCTAGCGCTCCGGCCAAGGATGCCGCGAAGAAACCCGCCAAAGAGGCGGGCAAGGAACCCGCAAAGGACAAGCCGAAACCGGCCGCCGCTGCTGCGCCAAAATCGGCACCGGCCGCCAAGGGTCCGGCACCCAAAACCGCGCCGGCCACGACGGCCGCCGTCAAGCCGTCCGCCCCCGTCGTCAAACCCGTCGCGGCTCCGGCGCTTGCTCCTGCGACCCGCCAGCACGCCGCCCCGCGCAAACCGGTGACGCCCGCGGCGGTCGCCGCGACCTCGTCGACCTCGCAAGCCGACAAGGACACGCTGGAGACCGTCATCGAGCTCGTGCGCAAGCGCAAGGCCGGCGATGCCACCAACTACGCCGCCTCCATCTCCGACCCTGTCGCGCGAAAACTCGCGGAATGGATCATCCTGCGCAGCGAGGACAATGGCGCGACCGTCGAGCGCTACCGCGCCTTCCTCTCCGCCAATCCGAGCTGGCCATCCCAGACCTTCCTGCGCCGTCGCCTCGAGGCTGCGATGTGGGACGACCGGCGCGACGAGTCCGTCGCCTGGTCCTGGTTCGAGAATGAGTCGCCGGTCTCCGCGAAGGGCCGCTTCACGCTCGCCAGGGCGATGCTGGCGCGCGGCGATCGCGCCAATGCCGAGCGGCTGGTGCGCGAGGCCTGGCGCAGCGATCCGATGTCGGAAGACACCGAGAACAACGCGCTCGACCAGTTCGGCGCGCTGCTGACCGCGGGCGATCAGAAGGCGCGGATGGACACGCTGCTCTATGGCAGCGAGAACGAAGCCGCGCTGCGCGCTGCCAAGCGCCTCGGCGCCGGCTATGTCGCGCTCGCCAAGGCCCGCATCGCCTCGGTCAAGAAGGCGCCGAACACGCGCGCGCTGCTCGAGGCCGTGCCGCGTGAGCTGCACAACGATCCCGGCTTCGTCTTCAGCAAGATCCAGCTCCTGCGCCGCGAGGAGAAGTTCGCTGAGGCCGCCCAGCTCATGCTGTCGGCGCCGAAGGATCCGAACAGCCTCTACAATCTCGACGAATGGTGGATCGAGCGCCGCCTGATCGCGCGCAAGATGATCGACACCGAGGAATTCCGCACCGCCTATCTGATCGCGCGCGACGCGGCCCTGCCCTCGCGCGACATCTACAAGACCGAGCAGGAGTTCACCGCGGGCTGGATCGCGCTGCGCTTCCTGAATGATCCCACGGCAGCCAGCCAGCATTTCGCCCGCATCGGCGTCGGCAGCGTCAACCCGACCACGCTGGCGCGCGCCGGCTATTGGCAGGGCCGCGCCGCGGAAGCGGCCGGCCGCCAGCAGGAGGCGCGCAACGCCTACGCGCGGGCCGCCGAGCAGTCGACCAGCTATTACGGCCAGCTCGCACGCGCAAAACTCGGCCTGCCGCAGATCGAGCTCAACAGCCAGCCGCGCGGCCGCGGCGCCGAACGGCTCGAGATCGTGCGCGCGGCACAATTGCTCTACGAGCTCGACGAGCGCGAGCTGGCGGTGCCGATGCTCGCCGACATGGGCGAGAACGGCGATCCCGAGGCGCTGACCGGCCTCGGCGAGCTGACCCAGCGCTACGGCGACGCACGCGGCATGCTGCTGGTCGGCAAGGCCGCGCTCAATCGCGGCCTGCCGTTCGACTTCTACGCCTACCCCGTCAACGGCATTCCGCAGTTCAGCCAGATCGGCCCCGAAGTCGAGCGCAGCGTCGTCTACGCGATCGCGCGGCAGGAGAGCGCGTTCAATCCGTCGGTCGTCTCGCCGGCCCAGGCCTACGGCTTGATGCAGGTGACCCCGGACGCGGCGCGCTATGTCTGCAAGCGGCACGGAGCCACCTACGACCTGGCGCGGCTGAAGAACGATTCGTCCTACAACGCCACGCTCGGGGCGGCCGAACTCGGCGGCCTGCTCGAGGACTATCGCGGCTCCTACATCATGACCTTCGCCGGCTACAATGCCGGCCGCGGCAGTGTGAAGAAGTGGATCGACCGCTATGGCGACCCGCGAGACCCGAAGGTCGACGCGGTCGACTGGGTCGAGCTGATTCCCTTCTCCGAAACGCGCAACTACGTGCAGCGGATCATGGAGAACCTGCAGGTCTACCGCGCCCGATTCGGCGGCGGCACGAGGCTGCAGATCGAAGCTGACCTCCGGCGCGGCACCGGCAGCGTGGAATAGCCGCCGCTTTTCTGCCGGCCTGGGCCCTCCTCCTCAGTCACCGCAATCACGTGGATCAGGTGGGACGATCTTCAGCAGCTCTCGCAGGTGCTTGAAGGTTCGAGTCAACAGAGCGGCGCAAAGCCATGAAGATGTTGGCAATGTCCCCAGCCTCTGTTGCCGCCCCCGGCGATCGGACGGGCCGCCCTCATCCAAACCACTCGCGGACCGGGACAAGCTTTGGCCCCTATGCCGGATCGCCTGCTCATGATCGCCGAGCCCTGAAATAAGGAGCCGGCTGAACAGCAGAAGGTCGCCACTATTTGGCGGACTCTTCACTGCTGTGACCAGCGCCGATGCGATCCTTCGCGACGATCGACCCGGCAACCACCGGCTCTCCGCGATCACTGCAGAGGACTCAAGCAAAGAAAAGCCCCGGCGGTTTCCCGCCGGGGCTCTCTGTCAGGTCGTTAGACCGAACTTACCAGTTGCGCTGGGCGCGGAGCAGCATCACGAAGCTGTCCTGATCCTTCAGGTCATAGACGGCGGCCGGCTTGGCCGTCGTTGCGCTTCCGGCGTAGGCAACCTGACCCGTGTACTTCTGATCGATACGGGTCCAGTTGAAGTCCGCCGAGAAGGTCAGGTTCTTGACCGGAGTCCAGCGGGTGATGATACCAGCCTGGGCGATGTTGAAGTCCGGGTTACAGGTCGAGCCCGCAACCAGGAGCGCACCCATCGCGGCGCTGCCGCAGATGGCAGCCTTCGCCGCATCAGAGTACATCACAACGCCATAGGCGCCGTAGATGCCCGTGTTCCAGTACGGATCCCAATTATGGGTGTAACCACCGCGGAAGCCCCAGGTCTTGATGTTGTCAAGTCCCGAACCGGCGATGAACACTGCGTCGGGTGCGCTCGCAAAACCGACGCTCTGGTAAGCGCCAGCCGAGGTGGCGCCGCTGAACATCGAGTAGGCGTTCGCAGCGAGGTCCTGGATGTTGTACCGGGTCGCGCCGTCCGTGTAGACGCCCTGGATGTTGATCGTGTCACCCGCACCCGTCGGGATGTTCTTGATCGACAGAGCGAGCTGAACTGCCCAGCCCCACTTGTCCTCGGGATGGCCAGTGAGTTCGCTGACGCCGTAGTAACCGGCGTGGTTCTCATGCGCAGCGATCGACGCCTGGAACAAACCCCAAGCCTGATCAACACGGACCATACCGACCAGGTCGGGCATCCGCGATCCGGCGATGTCGTTCGCGCCGTACGCGCCACCGACGATACCCGCCGCGGTAATGGCGGACACGTTAACGACGCCGGACTGATAGTATTGGACCTGGTCCTGAGCCGAGATCGCAGCCGTCACGCCCTGACCGAAGTCAGCGGTGTAGGTGAACTGGTTCACGCCCGTGACCGTGCCGCCGCCGCCGACGAGACCGTCGAAGTTGTTGGCCGGATAGTTGGTCCAGGGAGCGCTGAACTGCGAGACGGCTTTACCCATCGTGAAGCCAGCGAACTGGATGAAGGCGTAGTACACGCCGATCGCACCCTGCGCAACGTTGCCGTCGGCCTGGGCACCAGGAGCGCCAGCGGTCGAGTAGGCGGTCGCACCACCGGTGAGGCCGGCGCCAGCGCCGTTGTAGCCACCCGTGGTCCACGAGAAGGTCGCATCGAAGAAGGTGCGGACCACGCCGTACTCGGTCGCGGTGCGCGTGTCGATGTTGAGATCTTCACGGGAGCGGATCGTGTAGTAGTTGCTCAGGCGGTTGTGTGCACCACCGACGCCGCTGAACTGGCCATTGAAGTCCGAGTTCGTGTTCAGCGCGACTTCAGCGCGGAGATAGCCACCCAGCTTGATGCAGGTGTCGGTGCCCGGGATGTAGTAGAAACCCGCACCGTACAGGGAGCAGATCTTCACGTATTCGACCGCCTTGGCCTTCACGGGGAGATCGGCTGCCTGAGCTCCGCCCACGGCGATCAGACCCGCCGCTGAGCCGAGCAAAAGGCTCTTAACCAACTTCATGTTAAACCTCCAAGTTGCTCTTCAGGGAAGGTCACTGACCGGACGGCCAATTCCCCAACCCCATCCAAATCACCGCTTTCGGCCCCTTCGCGCCTTCGGACACACCCGCATGAACGCGAGGGACTTAAGCGAATGACCTAAACGGGACGACCTCGGGATGCCCCCCTCCGTCGCTCAGTCACAATTACCGAACGTCTTTGCACACACAACAAGAGAACGCTGCCAAACCACCCTCCCACGCGCGTTTTCCAATGGGTGTTGCACAAATAACACGCAGATGTGATCGCGACGCGCTCGTAAAGCATTGTTTTAACTATGATTTTTTGAGCGGTTCCATTTGCCGTGGATTTTCGGGGGCCTGACTGCCCCGAGGCACCTACCCACCGTGTGGCGGTTCTGACGCGCCCGAATCCGAGAATCGGCAGGAGACTCAGAGAGGTGCTGGTTCTGCTCGTCACGCGCGATGCGCCGGCGCACGCAACCACACGTCGGCGAACGCAATCGGGACTCTCGATTTATGAAGGGGAAGGTCAGAACCGGCTCACGCCGGCTGGCGGAGACGGAGGGATTCGAACCCTCGATAGGCCTTTACAAGCCTATAACGGTTTAGCAAACCGCCGCCTTCAGCCACTCGGCCACGTCTCCAATATGCGCGGTATGCCCGACCCCGCGTCGAGCCGCAAGCGGCAGAATTGCGGCGTGCCTGTTCTTTTCACCTGAAAGCCGCCGATCGCGGCGCCGGCGCAAGGCTGGCGAAAGGCTCGCGAAAGGCACGAGCGCAATCGCGCACGCGGGCCCGATTCGCTCTCTCTTCTTATATGTCTTCTATGTCGTCCGGATTGGACGGCCCGCGCCTCGCGCCGGCAGGGAAAGGTCCAGGCCGAGCTGCCGTGCGGCTGTCCGAGTTCCCGATTGCTGCTGTCGCGCGCGACCTCAATCAATCGCGATTCTGCGCGAGCCACACGCACCGGGAAATGACGGGCACCGGAGACTCGCATCGCGCGAATCCCTTCGGCGCGATTCTCCGCTCAGTGTGCGGAGACCCACGCCCTCGCCTCGCGCTGGGCGGCCGAGATCTCGGACTCGGACATCTGCCCGGCGACTTCCTGGCGGAGCGCGACGGCGTCCTTGCGGCCCTTCAGCGCGGCCAGGTTGAACCATTTGTGTGCTGCGACGAGATCGACGAGGCCGGAACGGCCGCTCGCCCAATAGATGCCGCGCTCGAACAGCACGTCCGACAGCGCTTCCGCGTCGATCGGCGTCGCCGTCTCCAGATCGAAAGTCCCCTGAAACATCACGCATCCCCTTTTTCTTGTGCCGCCTCGTTCCCGCGAGCGCGGCTCCCGTCCAACTCTGATTTGCGCATGATCCTTGCCGGAAAACCGGAAACCACTTTTCCGGGATCGTGCGCCGTTCAACTCATCCCCAAGTCTTCTTGCCCAAGCCGTTTGCCGGCTTGTTGGAGGCGATGATGGCGGGCAAATTTGAATGGCAGTTTAAGTATCGCGATGAAGCAGGCGTAAACGCGCGCGCTCGGCGTGCGCGCAGGAAATGCAGGAAGTCCCCGATTTGCAGGCACTTCTGCGATTCGTCAGATTCGGTTTACCGTGCGATTTTCGGAGAACGATAACCATCGCGCGCGGTGATGCCTGTCCTTGCGGCCTCGCCGCCCCGCGATCGTCACCCGTGAAACCGCAGGGGGCGATCGCATATGACGGCTGGAGATCGTCGGAAGAGCCGGGCCTGCATGGTTCGCCCGGCGATGCGGAGCATCGTCCGGAAACGCCCGCTTTGGCGGGCCTGGCGGCGCGCGATCGGCCGCCTGCCCCAGGGCATGGCGAACGACCCAGCGTGGCGACGCTGCGGTGTCGGATCAGCGATGTGAGATTGGGAAATGCCGGCAATACCCCGGCCTCAGGAGAACGAGGGCGTCGGCGAACACGTCAGGACCAGATTTCACCTTGGCCCGAAGGCCGCTTGTGAAATTGCGGAGCCCTGTGAGGGGACCCGCACCGAACGAAGAAAACTCGTTTCTTCTGCCGGACCGATCCTGGCGAGCGAAGCCGCGAAGAGAACGATCCGACCGTTGACCTGATGTCTCGCCGACACCCTCTATCGTCGACCAGAACCCCGAGAGGCGCTGATGACGTGCCGGCTACGAGGAGCCGGCAACTTCAGAAGCGAAGTTACTTCTTCTTCTTCGCGACCTTGCGGGTCTTCTTCGCAGTCTTCTTCACTGCGCTCTTCGCCTTCTTCGCCTTCTTCGCTTTCTTGGCCATGTTGCCCTCCGATGTGTGAGATGGCTTTAATCGCTGCATGCATTCGGGGATCGAGTGCACACTCATTCCGAATACACCAACACGACGAAAAAAACATCTTCTGACTTAAGGAAGTGTTGACGGCGCAGCGCGTGTGCGCCAGCCGCGCTTGATTTGCAGACACGCAGAGACACGCGCCAGCGATCGCGATTGCTTGTCGCCGCATCGACGTCGACAAGCGCAACGATTGCAAGAAAACCCTATGCAGCAAGTATTATTCTGCGCACGCACATCACGCGCGATCGGTGCGATGCAGCGCGCGGCAAGACGCGCGACGGCGTCGCGGCGGCGAGTCGCGGACTCTGAGTCGCGAATTTTGGCAATGAAATTATTTTCGTGCACAACGGCGGAAGCGCTCGTCAGAGCGTGTGCAAGTCGCGGTTTTGCGCGAATCGCGCGGCGCCGATTCGGTCGCCGCATCGCCGTCGATCAGGATGAAGTTTGCCGCCGAGGATGCGCGCGAGCGTCGCACTCGCGGACTGCAAGCGAGGTGACGACGCGTCTTCGCCACCTCGTTCGAGCGCGCGCGGCTAGACGCCGAGCTTGGACTTGAGCAGCTCGTTGACGCTCTGCGGGTTGGCCTTGCCGCCGGAGGCCTTCATCACCTGGCCGACGAACCATCCGAGCGACTGCGGCTTGTCCTTCACCTGCGCCGCCTTGTCGGGATTGGCGGCGAGGATGTCATCGACAACCTTTTCGATCGCGGAAAGATCCGTGACCTGCTTCATGCCGCGGCTTTCGACCAGCGCGCGCGGATCGCCGCCCTCCTGCCAGACGATCTCGAACAGATCCTTGGCGATCTTGCCCGAGATGGTGCCCTCGCCGATCAAATCGATGATCGCAGCGAGCTGCTCGGCGTTGACGGGAGAATCCGTAATATCCCGGCCTTCCTTGTTGAGACGGCCGAACAGCTCGTTGATCACCCAGTTCGCCGCCATCTTGCCGTCGCGCGCGCGGTTGGCGAGCCTGTCCAGCACGGTCTCGTAGAACAGCGCGCTCTCGCGCTCGGCGACCAGCACGCTCGCGTCGTAGGCGGACAGACCGAGATCAGCGACGAAGCGCGTCTTCTTCTGGTCCGGCAGCTCCGGCAGCTTCGCCTTCAACTCGTCCACGTAGCTTTGCGGGAACTCGAGCGGCAGCAAGTCCGGATCGGGGAAGTAACGGTAGTCGTGCGCCTCTTCCTTGGAGCGCAGCGAGCGCGTCTCGCCCTTGTTGGGGTCGAACAGGCGGGTCTCCTGCTCGATCTTGCCGCCCTCCTCGATGATCTCGATCTGGCGCCGCGCCTCGACCTCGACCGCCTGGCCGATGAAGTTGATCGAGTTCAGGTTCTTGATCTCGCAGCGCGTGC
This sequence comes from Bradyrhizobium diazoefficiens, assembly GCF_018131015.1. Lineage (GTDB taxonomy): Bacteria > Pseudomonadota > Alphaproteobacteria > Rhizobiales > Xanthobacteraceae > Bradyrhizobium > Bradyrhizobium diazoefficiens_B. Next base: position 104,509 of record NZ_JAFCJJ010000019.1, on the reverse strand, counting down.
CGAGCGGCCCGCCCGGCTTGCGCACGGAGACGTTGACGTCGGCGCGCAAGGATCCCTTCTCCATGTCGCCGTCGCAGGTGCCGAGATAGCGCATGATCGAGCGCAGCTTGCTCACATAGGCCTTGGCCTGCTCGGCGTCGCGGATGTCGGGCTTGGAGACGATCTCCATCAGCGCGACACCGCAGCGGTTGAGATCGATCAGGGACTGCGACGGCAATCTGTCGTGCAGCATCTTTGCCGGATCCTGCTCCAGATGCAGCCGCTCGATGCCGATCGTGGCGGTCTTGCCGCCCTCGAGCTCGACGATCACCTCGCCCTCGCCGACGATCGGCGATTTGTACTGGCTGATCTGATAGCCCTGCGGCAGGTCGGGATAGAAATAGTTCTTCCGGTCGAACACCGAACGCAGGTTGATTTTCGCGTTGAGGCCGAGCCCGGTCCGGACAGCCTGCCTGACGCATTCCTCGTTGATGACCGGCAGCATGCCCGGCATCGCGGCATCGACGAGCGACACCTGCGTGTTCGGCTCGCCACCGAACGCAGTGGAAGCGCCCGAGAACAGTTTTGAATTCGAGGTCACCTGGGCATGGATCTCCATGCCGATGACCACCTCCCAATCGCCGGTGGCGCCCTTGAGAAGCTTGTGCGTGGCCGTGCTCATGTCTTGCTCCCGAGCAGCGTGGCAGCGATCCGCTCCCACTCCGCCTCCAATGAATCCTTTGCCGTTGGCTGGCCGGCTTGGCGGTACCAGTAGCCGGCATTGCCGAGATCGCCTTCGACGCGGTGCAAGTACGCGTGCACCCAGGCGGCGTCGCGGCCATTGTTGTCCTGGACGATGCGGTGCGCCTGGTCCCAGTCGCCCTTAGCGGCCCACCAGAGAGCTCTAAGCGGCGCGCTCAACTCCGGCGCGGGCGCCGCGCCGTCGAGGCTTGCGATGAAATCGGCGGCATTCACCACCACCTCGCGGGCGTGAAGCGGCCGGCCGCCTGCTCGATCACCTCGCCGAGCGAGAACAGCGTCTCCTCCTCGAAGGGGCGGCCGATCAATTGCAGGCCGAGCGGCAGGCCCTGCGCATCCATGCCGGCGGGCACGGCGATGCCGGGCAGGCCCGCCATGTTCACGGTCACCGTGAAAATGTCGTTGAGATACATCTCGACCGGATCGGCTCCGCCCTTCTCGCCGATGCCGAACGCCGCCGACGGCGTCGCAGGCGTCAGGATCGCGTTGACGCCCCTGGCGAAGCAATCCTCAAAGTCCTTCTTGATCAGCGTGCGCACCTTCTGGGCGCGCAGGTAGTAGGCGTCGTAATAGCCGGCGGAGAGAACGTAGGTGCCGATCATGACGCGGCGGCGCACCTCCGCGCCAAAGCCTCTCGCGCGGGTGTTCTCGTAGAGCTCGGTGACGTTCTTGGCCTGCTCGCGCAGGCCGTAGCGGACGCCGTCGTAGCGCGCGAGGTTGGAGGAGGCCTCCGCCGGCGCCACGATGTAATAGGCCGGCAGCGCGTATTTGGTGTGCGGCAGCGACACTTCGACAAGCTCGGCGCCGGCGGCCTTCAACCAGTCCGCGCCCGCGCTCCAGAGCTTCTCGATCTCGGCCGGCATGCCGTCGAGACGATACTCCTTGGGAATGCCGATCTTCATGCCCTTCACGGACTTGCCGATCGCAGCCTCGTAGTCCGGCACGGCAATGTCGACCGAGGTGGTGTCCTTCGGATCGTGGCCGGCCATCGAGCGCAGCAGCATCGCGGCATCGCGCACGCTGCGCGCGATCGGTCCGGCCTGGTCGAGCGAGGAGGCAAAGGCGACGATGCCCCAGCGCGAGCAGCGGCCATAGGTCGGCTTGATGCCGACGGTCGCGGTGAAGGCCGCCGGCTGGCGGATCGAGCCGCCGGTGTCGGTCGCGGTCGCGCCCATGCAGAGCAGCGCAGCGACGGCAGAGGCCGAGCCGCCGGACGAGCCGCCCGGCACAAGCGTCGTGTTGGAGCCCTCGCGCCGCCAGGGATTGCCCACGGGGCCGAAGCACGAGGTCTCGTTGGCCGAGCCCATCGCGAACTCGTCATTGTTGAGCTTGCCGAGCATCACCGCGCCGTCGCGCCAGAGCTGCGAGGTGACCGTGGACTCATAGGTCGGCACGAAATTGCCCAAAATCTTCGAGCAGGCCGTCGTGCGCACGCCCTTGGTCGCGAACAGATCCTTGATGCCGAGCGGGATGCCGGCAAGCGGGCCACCGTCGCCCCTGGCGATCCTGGCGTCCGCCTCGCGCGCCATGCTGCGCGCCTGCTCGGGCGTCTCCATCACGAAGGCGTTGAGCATGCGCGCTTTCTCGATCGCGGAAAGATGCGCGTCGGTCAGCTCGAGCGACGTGAAGGTCTTGGCCGCGAGGCCCTTGCGGGCCTCGGCGAGCATCAGCGATGTCAAATCGGTCATTTATTGATCGGGCTGCAGAAGAAGGGAGACAGGGTCTTGTCGTTGGCCGGGTCGTCCTTTTTGGCTGCGGCGTTCGCGGCCGCCTGCATCTCGTCGAGCACGGCATTGACGGCGACATCGGGATCGGCAGCCTTGCCCTGCCGCTCCATCTTGTCGAGATAGTTCATGTAGGCCTGATAGGCCTTCTCATCGTCGCATAGCAGGCACATCGGACGGCGTCCTGGATTGAGATTTACTCGACGACCTTGGGCACAAGAAAGAAGTGACCTTCGGTCGCGGGCGCGTTGGCAACGATTTGGTCGGCGATCCCGCCGTCGTCGACCACGTCCTGCCGCTTCTTCATCTGCATCGGGGTGACTGATGTCATCGGCTCCACGCCCTCGACATTGACCTCGGAGAGCTGCTCGACGAAGTCGAGCATGGCATTGAGCTCGCCCTGCAGATGCGGAACCTCGTCCTCCGAAACCGCGATCCGCGCCAGATGCGCGATGCGGCGGACGGTAGCGGCGTCAACGGACATTATATAAGGCCTCTCACGGCAAAACCTATCCGCCGTATAGCAGAGGCCGCTTTTGCGCCGCAACCGGCCCGGCGCGCATGATCCGGAAAAGTGCGCAGCGGTTTTCCGAAAAGATCATGCGCAAACAATAACCTAAAGCGCGACCATGTCGCGCCCTACCCCGCCAGCGCTTTCAGGCGGGCGAGCGCCGATTTGGCGAGATCCCGGGTCAATTCGGCCGCCGGGACCTCGCGGCCCAGCGCGATGGCCTGGCCGGCCCAGAGGTTGGTGAAATCCACCCTGCCCTGCTTTTCGGCAGCCGCCTTCAGCGGCCCCAGCGCGGTCGCGGCATGGGGAAAGGCGGGCGCATCCGGCGAGACCGGGCCGGCCTCGCGCATCAGGCGGTTCTGCACCCCGCGCGCCGGCCGCCCGGTCATCACATTGGTGATAACGGTGGATTCGTCGCCCGCCTCGGCCAGCGCCTTGCGGCCTCCGGGGGAGACCTTGGATTCCGGACACTGCAAATACGCGCTGCCGATCTGCACGCCGGAAGCGCCAAGCGCGAAGGCCGCGGCAATGCCGCGCCCGTCGGCGATACCACCGCTGGCGATCACCGGCACCTTCACGGCGTCGACCACTTGCGGCACCAGGGCGAACGTGCCGGGCTGCTCGGCGATCTTGTCGGTCAGGAACATGCCGCGATGGCCGCCCGCCTCGGCGCCCTGCGCGATGACAGCATCGACGCCGTGCTGTTCGAGCCAGATCGCCTCCTTCACCGTCGTCGCCGACGAGATCACGATGCAGCCGGCCGCCTTGACCCGCTTGAGCAGCGCGGCCTCGGGGAGGCCGAAATGGAAGCTGACCACTTCCGGCTTCAGCTCCTCGACGACCTCGCAGAAGGCGCTGTCGAACGGCGCCCTGTTCGCCGCGCTGATCGGCGCCGCCGGATCGAGGCCGTGCTCGCTGTAGTAGCCGGCGAGACGCGTCTTCCAGCGTGCTTCGGAGGCCGCGTCGAGTTCGACCGGCGTGTGGCAGAAGAAGTTCAAATTGACCGGCGCCTTGACGCGCTGGCGGATCAGATTGACCTGCTCGCGCGCCTTCTCCGCCGAGATCATCGCGCAGGGCAGCGACCCCAGCGCCCCGCCTTGCGCGGCCGCGATCACCAGTTCCGCATCCATCACGCCGGCCATCGGCGCCAGCACGATCGGGAATTCGGTCTTGAAGAGGTCGATCAGTCGACGGTCAGGCCACATGGTTCTGGTCTTTCGTGGTTCAGGCGGAAACGATGGAGTTGCGGCGGCCGGCAAGGAGTTGCTCGGCCTCCAGCGCGATGCGCTCGACGATCTCGGCGGCCGGTGGAATATCATGAATCAGGCCGACGGCCTCGCCGGCAAAGACCGCGGCGACCTCGAAATTGCCGGCCGCTTTCGCCGCGGCATATTCGACGGCGATCTCGCCAGCGCGCTGCATCAGCTCGACCTCGCGCCCGGTCCAGCGCCGGATGTGGTCGTTGTTGAGCGTTCGCGCGGTGAACGGAGCCGGCCAGAACAGGCTGCGCGACCAGTCGACGATGACGCCGCGCACGGTATCGTTGGCATTGGCCGCGCGGATCTGCTGCTTGGCCTCTTCGGCGCCATCGGCCTCGACGGTGGCATAGAAGCGCGTCCCGATCAGCACGCCGGAGGCGCCGAGCATCATCATCGCCGCAAGACCCCGCCCGTCGGCGATGCCGCCGGCCGCGACCACGGGCACGCGCCCGGCCGCGAGATCGACGATCGCCGGCACGATGTCCACCGTGGTCCGCGATGCGCCATGGCCGCCCGCTTCGGTGCCCTGCGCGATCAGGATGTCGGCGCCGGCGTCCAGCGCCTGCTTCGCCATGTCCTCGCTCTGCACCTGGCAGATCAGCCGCGCGCCGCGCGCCTTGATCCGTGGCGCGAACGGCGCGGGATCGCCGAATGACAGCATGACCGCTTGCGGCCCGGCATCGAGCGCGATGTCGAGCAGGTCCGGCTGCCTTGCCATGCTCCAGGTGATGAAGCCGATGCCAAACGGCGCAAAGCCGCTCAGCCGCTTGGTTTCCGCTTCGAGCCGCGCCCGGTCGCCATAGCCGCCGCCCAGAATTCCAAAACCTCCGGCCGCGCTGACGGCGCGCACCAGCCGGCTGCCGGCGATCGTATCCATCGGCGCGAGCAGGATCGGATGCCTTAGCCCCAAGAGCTGGGTCAGCGGTGTGGCGATCGGCATGGTCAAATCTCTCCGCTCTGGACAGCGAGACTAGGCGCGAATAGCATTCTCGAAAAATGAATTCTTCCGAACGTTACCATCTCCAAAGCGAAACGATGCCATGGAACTGAGCGATCTCCAGACTTTTGCGGCCGTCGCACGTGCCGGCGGCATCACCCGGGCGGCCGAGGAGCTCAACACGGTGCAATCCAACGTCACCCAGCGGGTCAAGGCGCTGGAGGCCGAGATCGGCACGCCGCTGTTCGAGCGGCACAGCAGAGGCATGACGCTGACGAGCGCGGGCAAGCGTCTCCTGCCCTACGCGCAGCGGATGGCCGCCCTCTCCCGCGAAGCCGCACTTGCCGCGCGCGACGACGGCGAGCCGAAGGGCCCGCTCGCGATCGGCTCGATGGAAACGACGGCCGCGGTGCGATTGCCGCCGCTGCTCGCCGATTTTCATCGCCGTCATCCCGCCGTGCGGCTGTCCTTGCGCACCGCAACCACGTCCGATCTCGTCACCGCCGTGCTCGACGGCACCCTGGACGGCGCCTTCGTCGCAGGCCCCATTGCGCATGACGACCTCACCGCGACCAGCGCCTTCCGCGAGGAGCTGGTGCTGGTCAGCGCGCGGCGCTGGAGCTCGCTGGCTGAGCTGCGCGCCGGCACGCCGGAGTCCGGCCCGACCGCGCTGGTGTTCCGCACCGGCTGCACCTACCGTCAGCGGCTCGAGCAGATTTTCGTCGAGTTCGGCTGGCCGTCGGCCGCGCGTTTCGAGCTCGGCACGCTCGACGGCATGATCGGCTGCGTCGCCGCCGACATGGGCGTGACGCTGTTGCCGCGCGCCGTGGTCGAGCGCAGCGCGATCAACGGCAGCGTGTCGATCCACGCGCTGAGCCCGTCTCATGCGCGCGTCGAGACGCTCTTCATCCAGCGCCGCGCCGGACATCAATACAGCGCGCTCAGCGGTTTCGCCGCTTGCCTGAAACAGGAAAAGGACGTCATCGCGGCCTGAGATGCCAGCGCCGCAGCGCAACCAGCGCCCAGATCGCCTCGACCAGGCCGAACGGCCAGGCGCCCTGCAGGAAGCCGTAGGCCGAGCCGAGCGCGCAGGAGGCGGCGAACAGCAGCACGAACCAGTGGCTGCGGTCCTCCATCGCATAGCAGACCAGCATGGCGGTCACGGCAAACAGGCCGAATAGTGTCAGTGCATCCATGGTCCCGGGTTCACTCCGCGGCGCCGCGCGTGATATGCGCTAGGCCATGCCGGCTCTTATCCTGTCCCTCGTCGATGCTGCAACCCACTGGCCCGCGCGCGGCGCGCTGGTCGGGCTCGATCTCGGCACCAAGACCATCGGCGTCGCCGTGTCCGATCCGGACCGGCGGCTTGCCACCGGGGTCGAGACCATCCAGCGCAAGGCGTTCAAGCAGGACGCCGCGCGCCTGCTCGCGATCGCGACCGAACGCAAGGCGGTCGGCTTCGTGCTCGGCCTTCCCATCAACATGGACGGCAGCGAGGGCCCGCGCGCGCAGTCGACCCGGGCGTTCGCCCGCAACCTTGCCGGCCTGACCGCCCTCCCCATCGGCCTCTGGGACGAGCGTCTGTCGACCGCCGCGGTCGAGCGCGAGCTGATCGGCATGGACGTCAGCCGGGCCAAGCGCGCCGAGGTGATCGACGAGCACGCCGCGATCTTCATCCTGCAGGGCGCGCTCGACCGCCTCGCCAATCTGCGCGCCGCGCCGGGGACTGACTGACTCATGGCAGTTGTGATCGCGGCACTGCTGCCGGTCTTCATCCTCATCGTGCTCGGCGTCGTGCTGCGGCGCAGCCTGATGCGGCTCGACACGCAGTGGCACGGGCTGGAACGGCTGACCTATTTCGTGCTGTTCCCGATGCTGCTGATCCAGACGCTGGTAAAGGCCGACCTGTCAAAGGTGCCGGTCGCCGGCGTCGGCGGCGCGCTGATGCTGTCGGCGCTGGCGATGTCGCTGCTGTGCCTCGCGCTGCGCCCGGCCCTCGCCCGGCTCGCCATCGACGGGCCCGCCTTCACCTCGATCTTCCAGGGCGCGACGCGCTGGCAGACCTATGTCGCGCTGTCGGTCTCGGCCAACATGTTCGGCGATGCCGGGCTGGCGCTGGCCTCGGTCGCCATGGTCGCGATCATTCCGCTCGTCAACGTGTTCAGCGTCGCCGTGCTCGCCCATTACGCCGCGCCGGAAAAGCAGTCCGCGCGCGCCATCGCCATGACGGTGGTCCGCAATCCCCTGATCTGGGCCTGCGCCATCGGGCTCGTCGTCAACGTCGTCCATCTGCCGCTGCCAAAACTCTGGCACGAGGTTGCGGACGCGCTCGGCCGCTCCTCGCTCGCCATCGGCCTGCTCGTCACCGGCGCCGGCCTGCAGCTCAAGGGACTGCTGCGCCCGAGCGTGGGCGCGACCATCGGCGTGGCGTTCAAGCTGGTGCTGATGCCTGTGCTCGCGCTGGCGCTCGCGGCCTGGTTCGGCCTCTCCGGTGAGGGCCTCGCAATCGTCGCGATCTGCGCGGCGGTGCCGACCTCGCCCAGCGCCTATGTGCTGGCCCGCCAGATGGGCGGCGACGCCCCGCTCTTGGCGCAGATCATCACGCTGCAGACGATCTTGGCGGCGATCACCATGCCGGTCGCGATCGCGCTGGTGGCCTGAGGCTCTAGCTCCCCAGCCACATCGTCAGCACCACGGCGGTCATGTTGTTCAGGGCATGCAGGATGATGGTCAGCCAGAGCGAATGGCTGCGGTAGCGCATGTAGCCGAACCAGACGCCGATGGAGAACACTTCCGCAAGGAAGTAGATGTCGTACTGGATGTGCACCACGGTCCAGACCAGCGACGACAGCAGGATCGCGCCGGGTATTCGCAAAACGGTCTCCGACCAGCCGCGATAGAGGAAGCCGCGCGCCAGCACCTCCTCGGACATCGGTGCGGCCAGGCTGAAGGCCACCAGCAGCAGCAGCGCGCCGCCCTTGTCGCGGCCCGATTTGAGCAGCTCGGTCATGAAGCCCGGCGTCGCCTCGCGGCCGAGCGAGCGCGAGACGATCTCCCAGGCCAGCACGATCAGGATCAGCCCGACCGCCCCGAACACGAGCTGCCGCCATGACGGCCAGTGCAGCGCCAGATAGTCGATGAAGGAGGCCTTCTTGATGCGGATCGCGAGCCACACCGCGGCAAGGGTCGCGGGCAGCCCCATCATCACCGACAGCGCGAGCGCTTCGGGCTCGCGTCCGACCGACTGGATCGAGGCCATGTCGAGCGGGAGACCGCGCAGAACGATCAGCAGGAGAACGGCGCCGATCTGGCCGACGAACATCGCGACGAAGATCAGCACACCCCAGAGCGCCGTGCCCCAGAACTTCCAGACGCGCGGCGGCGCAGGCGTCACGGTGAGCGGCGGATGGTCGGGATTGAGGGAGTCCATCACCAGGCTTTCGTTGGGAGAGCTCACGGCAGCGCCCGCTCCAGCAGCGCGCGCACCTCGCCGCTCGCAAGCTCCACCGCGCCGTACATGCTGGCGCGGCTGGCGGCAAGGCGCGTGGCTGCGAACAGTTCCGCATGGCGCGGCGAGACGCCGTTGAGCGCGGCGGCTGCCGCAAGCAGCGCCAGCTTCTCGAGGGCAAGGCGCGCGACGCGCTCGCCATCGGCGCGCCGGAACGTCTTGCCGATGAACGCCGCCGCCTCGCCGGCTCCCGGCAAGTCCTTCGTCTCCGCAGCAAGGGCCTGCAGCACGGATGTCGCCGCATCCGGCTCGCGCGAAAGGGCGCGCAGCACGTCGAGGCACATCACGTTGCCGGAGCCTTCCCAGATCGCGTTGACGGGCGCCTCGCGATAGTGCCGCGCCAAAATGCCGTCCTCGACATAGCCATTGCCGCCGAGGCACTCCATCGCCTCGTAGAGGAAGGGCGGCGCGCTCTTGCAGGTCCAGTATTTGATCGCGGGCGTCAGCAGCCGCATATAGGCGGCCTCGGCCGCATCGTGCGGCGTGCGGTCGAAGGCGCGGCAGAGCCGCATCACCAGCGCCGTGCTCGCCTCGACATGCAGCGCCATGTCCGACAGCACGGCCTGCATCAGGGGCTGATCGGCCAGATGCTTCTGGAACACGCTGCGGTGACGGGCGTGATGCAGCGCATGCGCGAGCCCCGAGCGCATCAGGCCGACCGAGGCGATCGCGCAATCCTGCCGCGTCAGCTGCACCATCTGGATGATGGTGCGGATGCCCTTGCCCTCCTCGCCGACGATCTCGGCATGGGCGCCGACGAACTCGACCTCGGAGGAGGCATTGGACCGGTTGCCGAGCTTGTCCTTCAATCGCTGGAACTGGATCGCATTGACGGAGCCATCCGGTGCAAAGCGCGGCATGAAGAAGCAGGTCAGCCCGCTATCTGCCTGCGCCAGCACCAGGAACGCATCGCACATCGGCGCCGACATGAACCATTTGTGGCCGGTGATGCGATAGAAGTTCCCGTCGCGCACGGCTCGCGTCATGTTGGAGCGCACGTCGGTGCCGCCCTGCTTCTCGGTCATGCCCATGCCGAGCGTCATGCCGCGCTTGTCCCGCCACGGCGCGAAGGCCGGATCGTAGCTCTTGGTTGACAGCACCGGCATCACGCGCGCAAGCAGATCCGGCTGCATCGCCAGCGCGCCGACGGAGGCGCGCGTCATCGTGATCGGGCAGAGATGGCCGGCCTCGACCTGCGCAGCGATATAGAACTTCGCCGCACGAACCACCTCGGCGGCATTGCCCGCGGGCTTGCCGTCCGCGGTCCAGGTCGAATTGTGCAGGCCGGCATGGGCGCTGTGCGCCATCAGCTCGTGATAGGCCGGATGAAACTCGACCCGGTCGCTGCGATTGCCCTTGGCGTCGAAGGTGCGCAGCTTCGGCGTGTTCTCGTTCGCCATGCGGCCGCGCTCCGCCATCGCGGCCGAGCCCCACAGCTTTCCGAACGCCGACAGCTCCTGCTCGGCAGCGCTACCACCATTGGCCTTCACCGCATCGACCAGCGGCCGGTCCACCGCGAACAGATCGAAATCCTCGAACGGCGGCGACTGGTTGAAGACCTCGTGGGTTGCGAAGCTCGGCTGGGTCATCTGCAGTTTCCGATCAAATCTGTACCGGCACGGGCAGTGCCACCTCTCCCGACGGGAGAGGTCGCGCCGAAGGCGCGGGTGAGGGAATACGCTCTATCGAGGGACCTGATCCCCTCACCCGGCGCTCCGCGCCGACCTCTCCCCTTGGGAGAGGTAACCCAACTCGCGGCAGTTTTCGCTTCAAATTGAACTCTATCTTGTTCGCGGCGGAATCGGGAAATCATAGGCCGCCCCGCCGGCCCCAGGCAGGGAAAAATGCCACCACTCCTTCGAATAGTTCACAAAGCCTTGCTTTGCCATCGCCGCCACCAGGCGCTTGCGCCACGCGCGCTGATCCGCATTGATCGACGGTGCCGCGGTATGCCCTTTCGCGTCGGTACAGTCGTAGCCGGTGCCCATGTCGACGCTGCCTTCCGGCGCCCGCGCCGCGACCGGCGCGGTGCAATCGGCATAGGCCTTCGATGGATCGTATCGGGCGGAATTATCGCTCCTGAGATCGACCAGGGTCAGGTCGAGCGCCGCGCCCGTGGAATGCTGCGAGCGGCTCGCGATGTAGCCGAGGCGGAATAGCTCGGTCTTGGGGATCTTCGGGTTGTAGCGCCGCTCGGCGGCGGTCTCGTGGCCGTTCTGCGACCACTTCACCATGTCGAGCGAGGCCCGCGCCGGCCGGTAGCAGTCGAACATTTTCAGCGACAGATTCTGTGCCGCAAGGTCCTGCTGCACCGCCTTGAGCCGCAGCCCCACCTCCCGCTTCACCACGCATTCGCCGGCGCCGTAGCCGGCGAGCGGACGCCCGACGAAATTGTTCGAGGTGGCGTAGCGAATGTCCTGGATGATGGTGGGATCGATGTCGCGCAGATAGGCGAAGCCGCCGGGCAGCGACTGGGCGTGGACGGATGAGACTGAGATTATCGCGATGATGATTGCCAATTGAATTGATTTCACGAGATGCATCCCAGTCGTCATGGCCGGGCTTGTCCCGGCCATCCACGGCCTTTTTACGTCAAACGCGAGCGAAGTACGTGGATGCCCGGGACAAGCCCGGGCATGACGGAGCAAGCCGGTAGCGCCAGGCTGTGCCGTGACATTAAGACAGATCAGGGGATAACTCCCCGCCCCGGCATTGGCCCTTGCCCCCCCAGCCATCCGCGCCTATAGCTCTCGCTTTAATGACATCGAAATCGACCTTCGTCCTCGGCCACCGGCATTTGCTGGGCATCGAGGGCCTTTCCGCGGCCGACATCACCGGCCTGCTCGACCTGTCCGAAGAATATGTCGAGCTCAACCGCCAGGTTGACAAGAAGCGCACCGTCCTGCGTGGACGGACGCAAGTAAACCTCTTCTTCGAGGCGTCCACCCGGACCCAGTCCTCGTTCGAGCTTGCCGGCAAGCGGTTGGGCGCCGACGTCATGAACATGTCGGTCGCCTCCTCGTCCATCAAGAAGGGCGAGACGCTGATCGACACCGCGATGACGCTCAACGCCATGCACCCGGATATCCTGGTGATGCGCCATCACGCCTCCGGCGCGGTGGAACTGCTGGCGCGCAAGGTCGACGGTTCCGTGATCAATGCCGGCGACGGCGCGCACGAGCACCCGACCCAGGCGCTGCTCGACGCGCTCACCATCCGCCGCAACAAGGGCCGGATCGAGGGGCTCGTGGTCGCGATCTGCGGCGACGTGCTGCATTCGCGCGTGGCGCGCTCCAACATCATCCTGCTCAACACGATGGGCGCCCGCGTCCGCGTCGTCGGCCCCTCCACGCTGCTGCCGCCCGGCATCGAGCGGATGGGCGTCGAGGTCGCGCGCGACATGCGCGCAGGGCTCGAAGGCGCCGACATCGTCATGATGCTGCGGCTACAGCGCGAGCGCATGAACGGCTCCTTCGTGCCGTCCACGTCCGAATATTTCCACTATTTCGGGCTGGACCAGAAGAAGCTCGCCTACGCCAAGCCTGACGCGCTCGTGATGCATCCCGGCCCGATGAACCGCGGCGTCGAGATCGATTCAGCCGTCGCCGACGGCGCGCAGTCGCTGATCCGCGAACAGGTCGAGATGGGCGTCGCCGTGCGCATGGCCGTGCTCGAAGCGCTCGCCCGCAACCTGCCGAACGCGTGATGCCGATGCTGACCGACCGCCGCCCGATCCTGCTCGCCAACGCCCGCGTCGTCGATCCCTCCAGGGATTTCGACGGCCCCGGTGACGTCCTCATCGCCGACGGCGCCATCCGCGAGACCCGTCGCGGCATCGGGGCGGCCGGCGTCCCCGAGGGCACCGACATCGTCAACTGCGCCGGCAAGATCGTCGCGCCGGGCCTGATCGACATGCGCGCCTTCGTCGGCGAGCCCGGCTTCAGCCACCGCGAGACCTTTGCCTCCGCGAGCCAGGCGGCCGCGACCGGCGGTATCACCACCATCATCTGCCAGCCCGCCACCTCGCCGGTCATCGACAATTCGGCGACCGTCGACTTCGTGATGCGAAGAGCCCGCGACACCGCCATCGTCAACATCCAGCCGATGGCAGCCCTCACCAAGGGGATGCGCGGCGAGGAGATGACCGAATTCGGCCTGCTCAAGGCGGCCGGCGCGGTCGCCTTCAGCGACGGCGACCGCAGCGTGACCAATGCGCAGGTGATGCGCCGCGCGCTGACCTACGCCCGCGACTTCGACGCGCTGATCGTGCACTACACCGAGGACCCCGATCTCGTCGGCGAAGGCGTGATGAACGAAGGCGAGTTCGCCTCGCGGCTCGGCCTGATGGGCATCCCGAAGGCCGCCGAGGCCGTGATCCTCGAACGCGACATGCGCCTGGTCGCGCTGACAGGCGGGCGGTATCACGCGGCTTCGCTGTCCTGCATCGAGTCGCTCGAGATCCTGAAGCGCGCCCGCGATGCCGGGCTCGCCGTCAGCGCCTCGGTCTCGATCAACCATCTTGCGCTGAACGAGAACGACATCGGGCCCTACCGGTCCTTCCTGAAACTGTCGCCGCCGCTGCGCACCGAGGACGACCGCCGCGCCATGGTGGAGGCGATCGCCACCGGCCTCGTCGACGTCATCATGTCCGACCACAATCCGCAGGACGTCGAGGTCAAGCGCCTGCCGTTCGCCGAAGCTGCTCCCGGCGCCATCGGGCTCGAGACCATGCTGCCGGCGGGCCTGCGCCTCGTGCACAATGGCGAGCTGGACCTCAAGACGCTGATCAAGGCGATGTCGACCCGGCCGGCCGAGCTGCTCGGCCTTGCCGGCGGAACCCTGCGCGCGGGCAGCCCGGCCGACGTCATCGTGATCGACCCCGACACGCCCTGGGTGGTCGATCCCGCCGACCTGAAATCGCCCTGCAAGAACACCCCGTTCGACGAAGCCCGCTTTACAGGCCGCGTGGTGCGCACCATTGTCGGCGGGCGGACGGTCTACGAACATGTCTAGGACGACGGTTTTCGCTGTCACGCCGCACAGCTGGAGATACGGCCATGGGGCCTGACGCTTTCCTGCCGGTCGCCCTCGTCATCGGCTACCTGCTCGGCTCGATCCCGTTCGGGCTGATCCTGACAAGGCTCGCCGGCACCGAGGACCTGCGCTCGATCGGCTCCGGCAGCATCGGCGCCACCAACGTGCTGCGCACGGGCCGCAAGAGCCTGGCTGCTGGCACCCTGTTGCTGGACGCGCTCAAGGGCACCGCGGCGGTGCTGATCTGCGGCTACATCGCCGGCCCCAATGCCGCGATGGTGGCCGGCCTCGGCGCCTTCCTCGGCCATCTCTTCCCGGTCTGGCTGAAGTTCAAGGGCGGCAAGGGTGTCGCGGTCTATATCGGCATCCTGCTCGGCCTGTTCTGGCCGGCCATGGTGGTGTTCTGCCTGCTGTGGCTGGCGACCGCCTTCACCACGCGCTATTCCTCGCTCTCGGCGCTGGTGGCGGCCTTCATCACGCCGATGTTCCTGTGGTGGTTCGGCCACCTCGCGCTCGCCGCGCTGTTCGCGGTGCTGACCTTGCTGCTGTTTTACGCGCATCGCGAGAACATCAAGCGGCTGCAGACGGGCAAGGAAAGCCGGATCGGCGAAAAGGCCTAAGCTTTTTCCGACGCCGGAAAAAGTACGGATATCGCCGCACCTCCTCCGCACTATATGCCAATTCCTGTTCGCAACTTTCGGCCTGCCCGGGCGCGGAGTGGCGAACGGGTTCCATGCCTGTCATCCTGACAGAGGAAATGGCGTAACGCGGTAGCTCAGAATGAGCGAAAAAATGATCGGCACGGATGAAGGTGGCGGCACTGCCGCAAGCCGGCTGCTCCTGACGACCAGCATCTGGTCCGATGCGCCAACGCCGCCCACGCCAAAGCCTGCCGCTGTTGTGCCGCCAGCGCCGCCCCTCCCCTTTCCGCAAGCCCTGCCGCAGATCGAGGCCGTAACCGCGCCTGTTGCGCAGACGCGCACCGATCGATGGCCCCCGCGAAAACTCTCGCTGGCGCTGCAGGGCGGCGGCACCTTCGCCGCCTTTACCTGGGGCGTGCTGGAGCGGCTTTTGGAGGAGCCGTCGATCGAGATCGACGCCCTCAGCGGCGCCAGCGCCGGCGCCATCAACGCGCTGCTCTTGGCCTGCGGCCTCGCCGAGGGCGGCCGCGAAGGCGCCCGCGCGCGGCTGAACCGGTTCTGGCTCCGCCTGATGCACGAGGCCTCGTTCCGCTCGCTGATGCTGGTCGGCGGCTTCTCGCCGGCCGGAAGCTCGGTCGCGTTCGGCCCGACGCTGCGCTCCGGCCAGTTCGATCCCTACGATCTGGATCCGCTGCGGCAGGCGCTGATCCGGGACATCGATTTTGCGGCCTTACGCGAGACGACCTGCCCGAAGCTGCTGATTGCGGCGACGCGCATCCGCGACGGCCAGCAGGAGATCTTCCGCAACGAGTCCATCACCGCCGACGTCGCGCTCGCTTCGACCTGTCCGCCCCTCGTTCATTGCGCCGTCGAGATCGAGGGCGAGGCCTATTGGGACGGCGGCTTTGGCGGCAATCCGCCGCTGTTGAGGCTCGTGCAGGAAACGGCGGCCACCGACCTGCTGCTCGTCCAGGTCACGCCGTCCCGCGACAGCTATGTGCCGATCACGCCCGCCGCGATCGACCGCCGGCTCGACCAGATCGCCGCGAATGCCGTGCTCAATGCCGAAATCGCCGCGATCGAATGGGCGCGCGCACGCGCGGCGCCTCGCTTGCGGCTCTCCAGGATCGCGGCGGAAGATTCGATCGAGGGCCTGGCGCAGCGCTCGTCCACCGATCAGGGGCGCGGCTTCATTCGCCTGTTGCACCGAAGCGGCCGCGAAGCCGCCGACCGCTGGCTCGGGCAAGGTGCCCGTGCCGCTGCACCGGCGGTCGTGGAAGACGCGCTAACCTGATTTCGCCAGCGCATCCTCCAGGAACCAGGCTGCGGCAAGCGCGCTCGCGTCATTGCCGAAGCGCGCGATCATTTGCACGCCGATCGGAAGGCCGCCGACCTTCAACACGGGAACGTTGACGCAGGGGTTGCCCATCAGCGTCCAGAGCCGGTTGTAGCGGGGGTCGCCGGTCGAGGCGAGCGCCTTGGCCGGCGCCGTGCCCGGCGCCGAATAGGTCAGGAGCACGTCGACGCCTTCCCACAATTCGCCGAGCTCGCGGCGGCCGCGCCGACTGATCCGGCGCGCCGCGTCATAATCCTTCGGCGTCAATCCGACGGTGGCATCGAGGCTCGCCCGCAGCAGCGGCGCGATCTCGTCGTGATGCTCGGAATATTCCCAGGCCAGCGCGCGATGCGCCTCAAAATCCTGGATGATGGGGTGGATGCGCCAGGCTTCCTGCACCGCCTCGGGCAGATCGATGGTCTGCACGCTGGCGCCTGCCCGCTCCGCCGCCCTGATCGCGGCCAGCAGGCCCTCCTCGGCGGCCGGCTCCACAGTGCCGGCGAACTCCTGCCTGACCACGCCGATGCGCGGCGCCTTGGCCGGGACGATGCCGGAGAATTCAGTCCGGCCCGTCATCGCCAAAAGTCCGCACGCGAGATCTTCCGCGCGCGCACCGAACAGGCCGACCGTGTCGAGCGCCCAGGAGAAGCATTTCACGCCAACCGTCGGCAGCATCCGGAACGACGGTTTTATCGCGGCAGTGCCGCAATAAGCCGCGGGCCGGATCACCGAGCCGCCGGTCTGGGTGCCCAGCGCCAGCGGAATCATGCCGGCGCCGACGGCTGCCGCCGAGCCCGACGACGAGCCGCCCGGCGAGTGGCCGGTATTGTGCGGATTGAGCGTCGGCGTCGGATCGCGCGAGGCGAACGCCGTGGTCGTGGTCTTGCCGATGATGGTGGCGCCCGCCCGCTTCAGCATCATCACGACCGGCGCGTCCGAGCGCGGCTGCCAGCCGCGATAGATCGGCGAGCCCATCTCGGTCGGCATGTTGGCGGTGTCGATGATGTCCTTGATGCCGACCGCGATGCCGCGCAGCGGGCCGGACCCTTGCGCCTTCGCGGATTTGTCGTGGCGCACGAAGGCGCGGACGTCCTTTTCCCTCGCCTCGATCGCCGCGTGCGATTGCGCGATGGCCGCGTCGGGCGAAAGCTCGCCCGCTTCGATGCGGCGCTGGAGGTCGGCGAGTGAGATCATGGCAATACCCTTGTCATTGGGTCCGGTTTTAGCATCGCAAAAAGACCGCGCAAGCGCACGCCGCTGTTGCCCACGCCCTCAGGTTGTTCCATGCTGCTCCTGCAAGGAGACGCCGTGGACGCCATCAATCCGAGCGTGGAGCTGACGGAAGCGGAGCGGATCGACCGCCTGCGGCTGATCCGGTCCGACAATGTCGGGCCGCGCACCTTCCGTTCGCTGGTCGACCATTTCGGCAACGTGCGCGCGGCGCTGGAGCGGCTGCCTGATCTCGCCCGGCGCGGCGGCGCCACGCGATCAGGGCGGATCTGCAGCGCGGACGAGGCCAAGGCCGAGCTCGCTGCGGGCCGAAAGCTCGGCATCGCCTGGCTCGCGCCGGGCGAAATCGGCTATCCGGAACGGCTCGCGACGCTCGACGACGCCCCGCCGCTGCTCGCCGTGCGCGGCGACAGCAAAACCCTGATGCGCCCGACCATCGCGATCGTCGGCTCGCGCAACGCTTCCGGCGCCGGACTGAAATTCGCCGGCCAGCTCGCCCGCGAGCTCGGCGAGGCCGGCTTCGTCATCATCTCCGGGCTCGCACGCGGCGTGGACCAGGCCGCGCACCGGGCAAGCGTCGAAAGCGGCACCGTCGCCGTGCTCGCCGGCGGTCATGATTGCATCTATCCGCCCGAGCATGGCGACCTGCTTGCATCGATCCTCGATCATGCGGGAGCTGCGATCTCGGAAATGCCGCTCGGCCACGAACCGCGCGCCCACGATTTCCCCCGTCGCAACCGGCTGATCTCGGGCGCAGCCCTCGGCGTGGTTGTGGTGGAGGCGGAGCACCGCTCGGGCTCGCTGATCACCGCACGCATGGCCGCCGAACAGGGCCGCGAGGTGTTCGCCGTCCCCGGCTCCCCGCTCGATCCGCGCGCCGCCGGCACCAATGATTTGATCAAGCAGGGGGCGACTTTGGTCACGGAAGCCGCCGACATCGTCAACGCGGTGCAGCCGATCATGGAGCGGCCGCTGATGCATCCGGCGCGCGAAGGCGACAGCGAACCGTTCGAGCGCGATCCGCAAAGCCACGACCGCGACCAGATCACCGGCCTGCTCGGCCCTGCTCCGATCGGAATCGACGATCTCGTCCGGATGTCCGGCGCATCGCCCGCAATCGTGCGCACCGTGCTGCTCGAGCTGGAGCTTGCCGGCCGGCTCGAGCGCCATGGCGGCGGGCTGGTGTCGCTGCTCTAATCCGCGGCCGGTCGCGAAGCTAGAACCAGGCGCCCTGGATGCCGAGGATCACGGCAACGAGCGAGACGAACAGGCCGATGCCGGAGAAAAGAGCCACCCCGATGAACTCGGACATGTCCGAGCGCCTGGCCGGAACAGCAGATTTTTCGGTGAAAATACGCGGTGCTGAAATCGAAGAAAAAATGCGAGCTGCCTTTGGCATCACGGGCTCCCTTGAAAACGGGTCTCATGACCCCTGCCCGTAAAAATGTCTTTGCAGCGCACGCGAAGGTTCAACGCCATCACGCAACGTTCAGAAAATACAGCTCGCAAGAGGTAGAAACCGGCGGTCGCAACCGCCGGCCGGTTCGATCCTGCTCAGCGATTGATCAGCCGCGATAGATCGGCGCGCCGCTCGGAGAGGCAACGGCGCCGCCGTCCACGAAGATTTCCTGGCCCTGGATGTGGGCGGAATCGTCGGAGGCGAGGAACAGCACCGTCTTCGCAATGTGATCTGTTTCACCAATGCGCCCGAGCGGCGTCGACAGCGCAATGCGTTTTTCGAACGCCTTCTCCGCTTCGGGTGTTGCGGTTGCGGCGCCCCAGATCGGCGTGCGGATCGCGCCGGGCGCGACCACGTTCACGCGAATGCCGCGCGGCGACAGTTCTGACGCCATGATCCGCGCCATCGCCCGCACGCCGGCTTTTGCGGCGCCATAGGCCGAGTAGCCGGGAATGCCGAGCACGGAGATCACCGAGCCGTTGAGGACGATCGCGGCATTGTCGTTGAGATAGGGCAGCGCCGACTGAACGGTGAAAAACACGCCGGTCAGGTTAGTGCTGATGACCTTTTCGAATGTCTCGAGCGTGGCTGACCCCAGCGGCGTGCCGCCAGCGATGCCGGCATTGGCGAACACGATGTCGAGCTTGCCGAACTTTTCGGCGCCCTGCCTGATTGCAGCTTCCGTCGCCGCGATGTCGGTGGCGTCGGCCGCGGCCGCCAGCACGTTCGGGCCGAGCTCCCTTGCGGCGGCCTGCAGCGTCTCCCTGTTGCGCCCGGTGATGATGACCTTGGCGCCCTCGTCCACGAACAGCCTTGCCGTCGCCAGTCCAATGCCGCTGTTGCCGCCGGTGATCAGTGCCGTCTTGTTTGTCAGCCTCATGCTCGCCTCCAGTGGTTGCATAATGAAACTGAGTTGCCATCTAGGGCATCTGGTTTTATAATGCAACCACACAAGCGCGTGACCGGCCACGAAATCGGGCGAATGCGAAAGGACCGGGACCATGGTGAAACGAACGAGCTTCGAAGGCGACGACTGCCCGATCGCCCGGTCGCTGGAGCAGATCGGCGACTGGTGGTCGCTTCTGATCATCCGCGAGGCCCTGTTCGGCGTCCGCCGCTTCGGCGAATTCCAGGGCAAGCTCGGCATGGCCAAAAACATCCTGTCGGCGCGGCTGCGCGCGCTGGTCGATCACGGCATTCTGGCGACCGCTCCCGCCTCGGACGGCAGCGCCTATCAAGAGTATGTGCTGACGCCGAAGGGCCGTGGCACCTTCCCGGTGCTGGTCGCGCTGCGGCAATGGAGCGAGGAGTTCGACGACCGCCCTGAGGAGATCGCGACCATTCTGGTCGATCGCGCCAAGGGTCGCCCGGTGAAGAAGCTCGAATTGCGCGCCGAGGACGGGCGCCTGCTCGGCCAGGGCGACACCATGCTGAAGCCGCGGCCGGTGCCGCGGCGGCGGTCGGCTGGATGACCCCGCAGGGCCACAGGATCCGTCACGGAGGGACTTGCGCAAACTATGCACGGCGTCAAAGATCGCTGAGCGTCCCGAAGTGGCAACACCATGCCCCTGCTCGCCATCGTCTATTTCTCCATCTCCGGCACGACAGAAAAGTTGGCGCATGCAGTGGCGCGCGGCGCGGCCGGCAAGATGGAGATCGCGGTTTGCCGGATCAGCGGCGATGACATCGTGTCTGGCCGCTTCGAGAATGAGAGCTTGCTGGGGACGGTCGACCGCGCCGATGCAGTTGCCTTCGGCAGCCCGACCTACATGGGTGGACCGGCGGCCCAGTTCAAAGCCTTTGCGGACGCTTCAAGCGACAGGTGGAGCGAGCAGAGATGGGCCAACAAGTTCGCGGCCGGATTCACGACGGGCGCCTGCGCGGGCGGCGATCAGCTCCACACGTTGACC
Organism: Bradyrhizobium diazoefficiens; assembly: GCF_018131015.1. Taxonomy (GTDB): domain Bacteria; phylum Pseudomonadota; class Alphaproteobacteria; order Rhizobiales; family Xanthobacteraceae; genus Bradyrhizobium; species Bradyrhizobium diazoefficiens_B. Next base: position 84,222 of record NZ_JAFCJJ010000019.1, on the reverse strand, counting down.
TACTTTTCGGTGCTGGCCGCACAGCACGGCATGCTCTGGTGCGGGATCGATATTCCGGGCGGTGAAGATAAGGGCGGCCGCAATCGCTTGGGCAGCCAGCTGGGGCTCGCGACACACCTGGTCGACGGCGCCTTGCCGCAGAGTGATCTCTGCACCGCTGAATATCTGGGCCAGCGATTGACAATGTTGGCAGGCCGCAACGGCTAACCACGCCGTCATTGCGAGGTGCCCTTTCGCAATAGCGAAGCTGATGCCCGGGGTCGCTGCGATTCAGCTCATGTTGCCCGGCATGAAACACTGCACTATCGGATGACCGTCGATGTAATGCCTCCACACCATGGTCCATCCGGCGCGGTTGGGCTGCTTGATGACGGCGCCGTCAGGCACATTCACCCACTCATCATCGATGCGAACGCGATACTTCCCGCCGTCGGTGTCCCAATCCGGACCGGCGACGACGAACCCGTCGGTGTTGCTGCAACACTGTCCGAATTCGCTGTGCAGGCTTTCGAACCATGATTTGAGCGGCGAGTCGGCGTAACGGCCGTCGTCGCGTCCAAGCGCCGGCGCCGCAAGCACGATCAGAGCCGGCAGCAGCATCTGTGTGATCCTGACCATTCTTTATCTCCACGGTTCGCTTGCCATCACCACGCGCGCAGCTGCGCGCCTGGCCTAGACCGGCTTGTCGGAATGCGGCGTTGAGACTCTTGAGTTGACCTAGAGAGCGTCCGTCAGCTCGTCGGCATGGGACCTGCTCTGCCCTTCGGCAGAGGCCAGATCGAATCCGAGCTTCCTGCCCTCCGCGAGGCCCTGCGCAATCATGCGTACGACGATTTCGGTCTCGTCGCTTGTCAGCCGCCGCAGGGATGCCCAAGACTTCAGGATCTGGCGGGCGCGCCCCAGATCCGTCCCGACGAATGGAAGCGGCTTGATCGACATCTCCGCAAATCTCCAATTTCGTGGAAGCAAGTCTACCACGTCCGCAATTGCTCCAGGCATGCGATTTGATCGCCGAAACGGGATGTTCGCTGGGCCGACCGCATGCCAACGCCCGTCGAATTGAGGCGCTCGTCCTGCAACGCAGGGCGGGCCTCGAAGGGCGCCGGCCCGGCTGCATCTTGGCCGTTCATCCTTCGAGGCTCCCGGCGCGATGCGCGGGCATCGCGCCACTCGCGCCTCCAGCGACAACGGCTTCGCCGTTGCGCGGAGATGATGGAACGGCTGGAAGTGCCCTCACGACAGCTTGCGCCGGCTCCGCAGCCGCAGGTGCTCGTCGGCCTCGAGCTTGGTCATGCCCAGGAGGTAATGCAGGACATCGAGCTTGTGGCGGTCGGCGAGTTTGCGCAGCGCGGACACCTGCTCGGCGATGAAGGCGACCGCCTCGTCGGCCCCGCCTTCCCCCGGTTCCTCGTTGCGCGAGCGCTCCCGCACGCTTGGTCCGGCGCCCGCACGCTTTCTTGCTGGCTTGGTCACCAGAGCCCCACTCGAATCCATCCCGCGGCAACCTTACGCCCACAATGACCGCAACTCCAAGGTGGTAATTTGCAACTTTTTCGATATGAAACTTTTCTCATTCGCGCGTCTTTCAACACTGCTCGATTTGACAGAGGGGGCCTCACCACCCATGTTCGGGTCGAAACGGCCGACCCGAGTCCTTTCGAAATCGGCCCCTTATTTTCCCGTAAGTCACTGGAACTACATGAATATCGTCATTGTGGAGTCGCCGGCGAAAGCCAAGACGATCAACAAATATCTGGGCTCGTCCTACGAGGTTCTGGCCTCGTTTGGCCATGTCCGCGACTTGCCGGCGAAGAACGGTTCCGTCGATCCCGACAGCAATTTCAAGATGATCTGGGAGGTCGACCCCAAGGCGGCCGGCCGGCTCAACGACATTGCCCGCTCGCTCAAGGGCGCCGATCGCCTGATTCTCGCAACCGACCCCGATCGCGAGGGCGAGGCCATCTCCTGGCACGTGCTGGAGGTCCTCAAGGAGAAGCGCGCGCTGAAAGATCAGAAGATCGAGCGCGTGGTGTTCAATGCCATCACCAAGCAGGCGGTTTCGGAGGCGATGAAGCATCCGCGCCAGATCGACGGCGCGCTGGTCGATGCCTATATGGCCCGCCGCGCACTCGACTATCTGGTCGGTTTCACCCTCTCTCCCGTGCTGTGGCGCAAGCTGCCGGGCGCCCGCTCGGCCGGCCGCGTCCAGTCGGTGGCGCTGCGCCTCGTCTGCGACCGCGAGCTCGAGATCGAGAAGTTCGTTGCCCGCGAATACTGGTCGCTGGTCGCGACCCTGCTCACCCCGCGCGGCGATGCGTTCGAGGCCCGCCTCGTCGGCGCCGACGGCAAGAAGATCCAGCGCCTCGACATCGGCAGCGGCGCCGAAGCCGAAGATTTCAAGAAGGCGCTGGAGCTTGCGACCTACGCGGTCACCGCGGTCGACGCCAAGCCCGCCCGCCGCAATCCGCAGGCGCCCTTCACCACCTCGACGCTGCAGCAGGAGGCCAGCCGCAAATACGGTTTTGCGCCGGCCCACACCATGCGCATCGCCCAGCGCCTTTATGAAGGCATCGACATCGGCGGCGAGACCACCGGACTCATTACTTATATGCGTACCGACGGCGTGCAGATCGATCCGTCCGCGATCACCCAGGCGCGCAAGGTGATCGGCGAGGATTACGGCAAGGCCTACGTGCCGGATGCGCCCCGCCAGTACCAGGCCAAGGCCAAGAACGCCCAGGAAGCCCACGAAGCCATCCGCCCGACCGATCTCTCCCGCCGTCCCGCCAGCATGAGCCGCAAGCTCGATGCCGATCAGGCGAGGCTCTACGAGCTGATCTGGAAGCGCACCATTGCGAGCCAGATGGAGGCGGCCGAGCTCGAGCGCACCACCGTCGACATCACCGCGAAGGCAGGTGCCCGCACGCTGGAGCTGCGCGCCACCGGCCAGGTCGTCAAGTTCGACGGCTTTCTGGCGCTCTACCAGGAAGGCCGCGACGACGAGGAGGACGAGGATTCCCGCCGCCTGCCCGGCATGAGCAGCGGCGAAGCGCTCAAGCGCCAGTCGCTTGCCGTCACCCAGCATTTCACCGAGCCGCCGCCGCGCTTCTCGGAGGCCTCGCTGGTCAAGCGCATGGAAGAGCTCGGCATCGGCCGGCCCTCGACCTACGCCTCGATCCTGCAAGTTTTGAAGGACCGCGGCTACGTCAAGCTGGAGAAGAAGCGCCTGCACGGCGAGGACAAGGGCCGCGTCGTGATCGCGTTCCTCGAAAGCTTCTTCAGCCGCTATGTCGAGTATGATTTCACCGCCGGGCTCGAAGAGCAGCTCGACCGCATCTCCAACAACGAGATTTCCTGGCAGCAGGTGCTGAAGGATTTCTGGCGCGACTTCATCGGCGCGGTCGACGACATCAAGGACCTGCGCGTGGCGCAGGTGCTCGACGTGCTCGACGAGATGCTCGGGCCGCACATCTACCCGCCGCGCGCCGATGGCGGCGACGTCCGGCAGTGCCCGAGCTGCGGCAACGGCAAGCTCAACCTCAAGGCCGGCAAGTTCGGCGCCTTCGTCGGCTGCTCGAACTATCCGGAGTGCCGTTACACCCGCCAGCTCGCCGCCGACGGCGAGGCCTCGGCCGACCGTTCGCTCGGCCAGGACCCCGACACCGGCTTCGACGTTGCCGTCAAGGCCGGCCGTTTCGGGCCCTACATCCAGCTCGGCGAGCAGAAGGATTATGCCGAGGGCGAGAAGCCCAAGCGCGCCGGCATTCCGAAGGGCACCGCGCCCAGCGACGTCGATCTCGAGCTCGCGCTAAGACTGCTGTCGCTGCCGCGCGAAATTGGAAAACATCCGGAAACCGGCCAGCCGATCACCGCCGGCCTCGGCCGCTTCGGACCGTTCGTGAAGCACGAGAAGACCTATGCGAGCCTGGAGGTCGGCGACGAGGTGTTCGACATCGGCCTCAACCGCGCCGTGACGCTGATTGCGGAAAAGGCCGCCAAGGGCCCGAGCCGCCGCTTCGGCGCCGATCCCGGCAAGGCCATCGGCGATCACCCCTCGCTCGGCACCGTCACCGTGAAAAGCGGCCGCTATGGCCCCTACGTCACAGCCGGCGGCGTCAACGCCACGATCCCCGCCGAGTTCGAGAAGGATGCGATCACGCTGGCACAGGCGATCGCGCTGATCGACGAGCGTGCGGCCAAGGGCGGCGGCAAGAAGGCGAAGAAGGCGGCAAAGCCTGCCAAGGCCAAGAAGACTACAGAGAAGGCTGCGGAGGGCGACGACGCCGCGCCGAAGAAGAAGCCGGCCGCGAAGAAAGCGGCCAAGTCCAAAACAGAATCAACCAGCAAGGCGCGTGCAGCCGTGTCGTCGACCGCCAAGACGTCGCCGACCAAGGCCTCCGCTGCCAAGGCTCCGGCCAAGAAGAGTGCCGGCAAGACTTAGAATTAGAGGTTAAGTGAAACGCAAGCATGACCATGGCTTTCCCGACAGGAGCGCCATCGTCGCCTTCATCAAGGCAAATCACGGAAAGGCCGGCACCCGCGAAATCGCGCGCGAGTTCGGCCTGAAGAACGCCGACCGCGTCGAGCTCAAGCGCATGCTGCGCGAGCTCGCCGACGACGGCCTCATCAAGAAAAAACGCCACAAGGTGTCCGAGCCGGACACGCTGCCGCCGACACTGGTCGCCGACATCACCGGCCGTGACCGCGATGGCGAGCTGATCGCCTCCCCCAGCGAATGGGATGAGGTCGAGAGCGGCGAACCGCCCAGGATCATCATCGAGATGCCGCGCCGGCCCAAACCCGGCACCGCCGCCGGCGTCGGCGACCGCGCGCTGCTGCGCGTCGAGCCGACCAACGAGGCTGAGGGACCAGCTTATCGCGGTCGCGTCATCAAGGTGTTCGACAAGGCGAAGAGCCGTATCCTCGGCGTGTTCCGGAGCCTGCCCGAAGGCGGCGGGCGGCTGATCCCGGTCGAAAAGAAGTCTGCCGATCGCGAGCTGAACATCGCTGCGGCCGACACGCACGGGGCGCAGGACGGCGATCTCGTCAGCGTCGACATCGTCCGTACGCGCAGCTTTGGGCTGGCCTCAGGCCGGGTCAAGGAGAAGCTCGGCTCGGTCAAGTCCGAGAAGGCGATCAGCCTGATCGCGATCTACGCCCACGACATCCCGCTGCAGTTCCGCCCGGCGGCAGAGCGCGAAGCCGAAGCCGCGGAGCCCGCGAATTTGAAGGGCCGCGAGGACTGGCGCGACGTGCCGCTCGTCACCATCGATCCGCCCGACGCCAAGGATCACGACGACGCGGTGCATGCGCAAGCAGACGACGATCCCAACAACAGAGGCGGCTTCATCGTCAACGTCGCCATTGCCGATGTGAGCTTTTACGTCCGGCCGGGCACCGCGCTCGACCGCGACGCGCTCGACCGCGGCAACTCGGTCTATTTCCCCGACCGCGTCGTGCCGATGCTGCCCGAGCGCATCTCCAACAATCTCTGCTCGCTGGTGCCGGGCGAGCCGCGCGGCGCGCTGGCGGTGCGGATTGTGATCGGCCCCGACGGCCGCAAGCGCTCGCACACGTTCCACCGCATCCTGATGCGCTCGGCGGCAAAACTGCATTACGCGCAGGCGCAGGCCGCGATCGACGGAAGGCCCGACGACACCAGCGGCCCCCTGCTCGATCCGATCCTGAGGCCGCTCTACGCCGCCTATGCCTGCGTCAAGCGCGCGCGCGACGAGCGTGATCCGCTCAATCTCGACCTGCCCGAGCGCAAGATCCTGCTCAAGAGCGACGGCACCGTCGATCGCGTGGTCGTGCCCGACAGGTTGGATGCGCACAAGCTGATCGAGGAGTTCATGATCCTCGCCAACGTGGCCGCGGCCGAGATGCTGGAGAAGAAGTCGCTGCCGCTGATCTACCGCGTGCACGACGAGCCGACGCTGGAAAAGGTCCATGCGCTCTCCGAATTCCTGGAGACGCTCGACGTCCCCTTCACCAAGGCCGGCGCGCTGCGTCCCACTCTGTTCAACCGCGTGCTGGCCCAGCTCGAAGGCCATGACTACTATCCGCTGGTGAGCGAGGTGGTGCTGCGCGCCCAGGCGCAGGCCGAATACTCTTCCGAGAATTACGGGCATTTTGGCCTGAATTTGCGCCGCTACGCCCATTTCACCTCGCCGATCCGCCGCTATGCCGACCTCGTCGTGCATCGTGCGCTGGTGCGCGCGCTCGGCCTCGGCGAAGGCGCGCTCCCCGACAGCGAGACGCCGGAAAGTCTCGGCGAGGTCGCCGCCCATATTTCGCTGACCGAGCGGCGCGCGATGAAGGCCGAGCGCGAGACCGTGGACCGGCTGATCGCCCATCACCTTGCCGACCGCATCGGCGCGAGCTTCCAGGGCCGCGTCTCCGGCGTCACCCGCGCCGGCCTGTTCGTCAAGCTCTCCGAGACCGGCGCCGACGGGCTGATCCCGATCCGCTCCCTCGGCACGGAATATTTCAACTATGACGAGAGCCGGCACGCACTCGTCGGCACGCGCAGCGGCACCATGCATCAGCTCGGCGACGTCGTCGACGTCCGCCTGATCGAAGCCGCCCCCATCGCCGGCGCGCTGCGCTTCGAGCTTTTGTCGTCGGAAAGCGACACCGCGCCGCGCGAGCGCAGGCGATCCGGTCCACAACGCCGCCGCTCGTTCAAGGCGCAGCCCGGGCGCAGTCCGGAGAGAAAACGCAAGCCCGCGAAGCAGAAGCCGGGCAAGAGGGGGAAAGGAAAGACCAAGGGAAAGGGCAAGGGCCAGAAGGGCAAGGCATGGTGACGATGACAACCGCTCCAAAAATCTGGACGCGCGAGACCGGCCTCGTCGAGAAGCGCGACGTCTTCGCTGCCATGAAGCGCGGCTTTCGCGGCCGCTGCCCGCGCTGCGGCGAGGGCAAGCTGTTCCGCGCCTTCCTGAAGACGGCGGACAATTGCGCGGCTTGCGGCCTCGACTTCACGCCGCATCGCGCCGACGATCTGCCCGCCTATCTCGTGATCGTCATCGTCGGCCATATCGTGGTTCCCGCGATCCTGTGGATCGAGACCAACTATGCGACGCCGGTCTGGCTGACCTTTGCGGCCTACCTGCCCTTCACCTTCTTCGCATCGCTCGGCCTGCTGCAGCCCGTGAAGGGAGCTGTGGTCGGATTGCAATGGGCTCTGCGCATGCACGGCTTTGAGGACAATCCGACCGATGGTATTCCGCCGGTATAAGCAAAACCAACAAACGCGGGTTCAGGTGGACATGACGGATACGGCGCAGGCCATGGAGAAGGCAAAGGTCCACGACGAGAAGGAAGCCGACCACCATCCCTATTTCCGCCCGAGGGATGCGGCGACGCTGATCCTGGTCGATCGCAGCGGCTCGATTCCAAAAGTCCTGGTCGGCAAGCGCCACGACAAGGTCGTGTTCATGCCGGGAAAATTCGTCTTCCCCGGCGGGCGCGTCGACAAGGACGATCATCGCGTGCCCTGCGCCGCGCCCATCACCGCCGAGCTCGAAGCCAATCTCGCCAAGGGCAGCCCGAAGACGCCGGCCTCGCGCGCCAAGTCGCTGGCGATCGCCGCGATCCGCGAGGCCTGCGAGGAGACCGGTCTCTGCCTCGGCCGCAAGGCCGAGGGCACGGTGGCGAGGCTCGAAGGCGCCTGGAAGCCGTTCGCGGATGCGGGCCTCTTGCCCGATCCCTCCAGCCTGTTCCTGATCGCGCGCGCCATCACTCCGCCCGGCCGCGTCAAGCGGTTCGACACGCGCTTCTTCACGGCCGACGCCTCCGCGATCGCGCACCGCGTCGACGGCGTGATCCATGCGGATGCCGAGCTGGTCGAGCTGGTTTGGGTCGAGCTCGGCTCAAAGCCGCTCGCGGATCTGCATCCGATGACGCGCAACGTCCTCAACGAGCTCGACACCCGCCTTGCCACCGGCCCACTGCGCCACGACGCGCCGGTGCCGTTCTTCCATTTCTACGGCGGCAAGATGCAGAAGGACATTTTGGGCTAACCCGCCGTCATGCCCGGGCTTGTCCCGGGCATCCACGTTCTTCGTACCGCTAAGCAAGGCGTGGATGGCCGGGACAAGCCCGGCCATGACGGAGATGACGCGAACGTGCTGAGAGCGTGGCGAAAAACAAAAGATTCTTCCCGCCTTCCCCGATGGCGAAGTTCCCACGCGTCCCCATGTCTTCCCGAACGACACCAGGAACGGACACGGCGCGATGGCACAACGGCAACTCAAGCTTGGCGCGTTCATGCGCCCGATCAGCATCCACACCGGCGCCTGGCGCTATCCCGGCGCCTGGCCGGACGCCAATTTCAACTTCGGTCACATCAAGACGCTGATCCAGAAGCTCGAGGCCGGCAAGTTCGACGCCTTCTTCATGGCCGATCATCTCGCCGTGCTGAACATGCCGGTCAATGCGCTCAAGCGCAGCCACACCGTGACCTCGTTCGAGCCGTTCACGCTGCTGTCGGCGCTCTCGGCCGTCACCGCGCGCATCGGCCTGATCGCCACCGGTTCGACCACCTTCGACGAGCCCTATCACGTCGCGCGCCGCTTCGCCTCGCTCGACCATATCAGCGGCGGCCGTGCCGGGTGGAACATCGTCACCACCTCGAACCCGGACGCCGCGCTGAATTTCGGCCTCGACGACCACATGGAGCACGCCGAGCGCTACAAGCGCGCCCGCGAGTTCTACGACGTCGTCACGGGCCTGTGGGATTCCTTCGCCGACGACGCCTTCGTGCGCGACGTCGAGAGCGGCCTGTTCTTCGACCCGTCGAAGATGCACGTGCTCGACCACAACGGCAAATATCTGAAGGTGCGCGGCCCCCTCAACATCGCCCGCCCGGTGCAGGGCTGGCCGCTGATCGTACAGGCCGGCGCATCGGAGGACGGCAAGCAGCTCGCGGCCGAGACGGCGGAAGCCGTCTTCACCGGCGGCGGCAGCCTCGCCGACGGACAGAAGCTCTATGCCGACATCAAGGGCCGCATGGAGAAGATCGGCCGCGACCCCGAGCACCTCAAGATCCTTCCCGGCGCCTTTGTCGTGGTCGGCGACAGCGTCGATGATGCCAAGGAGAAGCGCGCGCTGCTCGACAGCCGCGTGCACTACGACAGCGCCATCGCTTCGCTCTCCGTGGTCCTCGGCACGGACGCCTCGGGATTCGATCCGGACGGGCAACTGCCGGAGATTCCGGAGACCAATGCCAGCAAGAGCGGCCGGCAGCGCCTCCTCGACCTCGCCGCGCGCGACAAGCTCACCGTGCGGCAGCTCGCCCAGCGCGTTGGCGGCTATGGCGGGCTGTCCTTCGTCGGCACGGCGAAAACCATCGCCGACCAGATGGAGGAATGGCTGGTCGGGCGCGGGTCGGACGGATTCAACATCATGTTCCCGTTCCTGCCCGCGGGCCTCGACGACTTCGTCGACAAGGTCGTCCCGGAGCTGCAGCGGCGCGGGATTTTCCGGAAAGAGTACGAAGGGGCCACTTTGAGGGAGAATCTGGGCCTGCCGCGGCCGAAAAACCGCTTCTTCGAGGGGTGAAAAGGCCCGATTCGAGTGCTTTTGACCCCCTAAATCCTTGACTTCCGGCCGTTTCTGGCTAGGTTGCCGGCCAACGCGGGCCGTTTGGCCGGCTCCAGATTCCCCAATATTCTGAGGTTCAGAACATGGCCAAAGCGGTCACCATCAAGGTCAAGCTCGTGTCCTCGGCCGACACCGGCTTCTACTACGTCGCCAAGAAGAATTCGCGCACCATGACCGACAAGCTGGTCAAGAAGAAGTACGATCCCGTGGCGCGCAAGCACGTCGAATTCAAGGAAGCCAAGATCAAGTAAGATCGCGGTAGACGCCGAAGAATTTTGCGGGGCCCTTTCGGGGCCCCGTTTTGTTTTCAGCCCCATCTCTCGTGTCCCGGACGCGCTGCAGCGTGAAACGCTGCCGCGCAGAGCCGGGACCCAGAAAGCAACACGGTTCGCTTACGGAGACGTGGGCCCCGGCTCAGCAGCGCACCGCTGAAGAAGCGCTGCGCTGCGTCCGGGGCAAGAGCGCTGAATCAGACGAGCGCGAAACCTCGAAGCATTGCCTCCATTGCTGCGAAGACCGTGACACCTCCAGCCGATGCGGTGTGGCGCAATTATCGGCAGATATCGACTCAACCTTCGGTTGTTCGCCTCCGATTGTATGTTACCGTGAACTCACCGGTGCGGCATTTCCGTTCCGGATTTGGGAGTTCATGTCATGAGATTGTCGTCAAGCTTCAGGTTGTCGCCAAGTCTTGTCGTGCAAAGTCTTGTCGTGCCTTCAGTGTGTGAGGACAGCCACGCCGGAGCGCGGCAAATACGGGGGGATCTCGCCAAACATCCGCTCGCACCGCGTCGTCCGCCACGCGGACGCCTTCGTATGCTCCGGGTTCTGGGCGAGCATCGAAGGTCGCCGAGCTCAAGCGCGTAAAGCGCCCGCGCTGGTTTGACGGGGCCCTCGGGCCCCGTTTTCAGTTTGATCCCTCACCTGTCCCGGACGCGCTGCAGCACTGTCAGCGCGTTCACGCGCGTCTTCGACGCGCTGTTGCACTGCTGCGCAGAGCCCAAATGCCCGCCCTCGCAGCCGGAGACCCCGGCCACCTCTTGCACGACTTTAGGTTCGGATGACTCCGCAGCGGGGTCGGAGTAGCCTATCCCTAAGGACGACCTGCCGGGCTGACACATCCGGACGGGCAAGCGTCGCGGGGAAGCGCCATGGGATAGCGTTGGACAACGCACTCAGCAATGCCAGCCGCGAACAGACGGTTCGGGTCCAGAACAGCCTGCTGGCCGGGCTTGCGCCTGCGTCCTTCGAGCGGCTCCGCCCCTTCCTGGAGCCCGTTGCGCTCAAGCGCCGGTCTATCCTCCAGGACTACCATCATCCCATCGAGCACATCTACTTCATCGAGCGCGGCGTCGCATCGCTGCTGATGCGGACGCAGCGCGACGGGCCGGTCGAGATCGCGATGGTCGGCCGCCTCGGCTTCGTCGGCGTGGCGGCGATGCTCGGCATCCAGCGCTCGCCCAACCGCTGCCTGATGTCGGTCCCCGGCTATGCCTTGCGCGTCGCGGCCTCCGACCTGCGCCGGGTCGCGCACCGGACGCCGGACATCCAGCAACAGTTGTTCAACTACATCCATGCGCTGCTGGTGCAGAACGCCCAGACCACGCTTTGCAGCGCACGTCACAGTCTCGAGGAACGGCTGAGCCGCTGGCTTCTGCTGGCGGCCGACCGCCTGGACGACCGGCTGATTCCCGTCACCCACGATCTGCTGTCGGTGATCCTGGGCGTGCGCCGCGCCAGCATCACGACGACGCTCGCCGAACTTGAGCGAACCGGCGGGCTCGTCAGGCAGCGCGGCGGCATCGACATCTGTGATCGCGCGGCGCTCGCGCGGCGAACCTGTGAGTGCTATCAGATCATAGGTTCGGAATACGGGTATGTGAATCGCGGCGGCCTGCACGAGCATCGCATTCCGGCAGGCACCGGCCTGATGCGCAGCTGCCTCTGCTGCGTCTGAGGCCGACATCAAAATTGCTGCTTCGCACCGGCGCCGGGCGGCTTCGCCCGCGGCCGATCTCTGTACGCCAGCGTACCGAGTGACCGGCTTTAGTCCAAAGGCCCTCGGGGGCCTGAAAGGTATGTTCGTCCTCGAAAAGGCGGATCCAGGACCGAGCCAGAACCGACTCCTCATCCGGATGAGCCTGCTCCAATTGGGAGACGTCCAGAGGAGGAATTGAACATGGGTACGGGCAAATTCCCGCGCGTGACGCGACGCCGTTTTCTCAGGCAAACCGGTCTCACTCTCCTTGCTGCCGGCTCGGCGCCGGCCCTTTCCGCTCCCTTCGTCTCATCGGCCTACGCCGACACCAAATCCCTCTCGATCGTGCAGTGGAGCCATTTCGTTCCGGAATACGACAAATGGTTCGACAAGTTTGCCAAGGACTGGGGTGAGAAGAACCACATCGAGGTCGCCGTCGACCACATCCCGGTCGGCAACGTCGCCGCGCGTGCAGCCGCCGAAGCCACGGCGCAATCGGGTCACGACCTGTTCGGCTGGAACGGCGCAGGCGGCGCGCATCTCTACCGCAAATTCCTCGTCGACGTGACCAGCCTCGTCGAGGCGACCGAGAAGAAGTACGGCAAGGTCTCCACGATCGGCCGGCAGATCGGCTACAACCAGGACGACAAGACCTGGTCCGCCTTCCCCGATTTCTACATCAACTTCCCGTCCCTCTATCGCAAGAGCATGTGGGACGAGATCGGGATGAAACCGGACACCTGGGACAACGTCCGGATCGGCGGCGCCAAGCTGAAGGCCAAGGGCCATCCGGTCGGCATCTCGCTCGGCCACAGCAACGATCCCAACACCACCTGGCGCGGCCTGCTCTGGAGCTTTGGCGGCGCGCTCCAGGACGCCGAGGGCAAGAAGGTCGTGCTCAACAGCAAGGAGACGGTGGAAGCCGTCAAGTTCGTCGCCGCGCTCTACAACGAGGCGATGACGGCGGAAGTGCTGTCGTGGGACGATTCCAGCAACAACCGCTATCTTGCCTCGGGCATCGGCTCGATGATCATCAACCCGATCTCGGCCTACCGGACCTACCAGAAGGCCAACAAGAAGGGCGCCGACGACACCTTCGTGATGACGCCGCCGAAGGGACCGGTGCGCCAGATCATGGGCGGTGCCTCCGAGTTCTACGGCATCTGGAAGTTCGCCAAGAACAAGGAAGGCGCGATCGAGTTTCTCAAATACTACGCCGACAATTGGCCGGAGGCGTTCAAGGCGAGCGAGGGCTACAACAACCCCTGCTTCGCCAACCTCGTGCCGAAGCCGATGCCGATCCTCTCGGACGATCCGACCTCGACGCCGCGCGACAAGCTCGCGGTGCTGCAGGATTCCGACCAGTGGTCGGCCTCGCCGGGATATCCCGGTCCGTCCTGGCCCGCGGTGGACGAGGTCTACAACGACTTCGTCATCTGCGACATGATGGCGAAGGCGGCGACCGGCCAGATGTCCGCCGAGGACGCGGTCAAATGGGCGCACCAGCAATCTGAGTCCATCTTCCACAAGTGGAATGAGAAAGCCTGAGACCCCTGCCCGCTTCGCAATCGCTGCTTTCGGTTAGGGAAACTGCTGCGGCCGCAGCCTTGTTGACACACACGATCGGGGCTCCGTCACACGATTGGAGCCCCATGCATTGATTTGGGAGGATGGATGGCAGCGGTATTGACCAGGGACATCGTCAAGAAATTCAACGAGGTCGCCGCCGTCGACGGCATTTCGCTCAGGGTGCCGGACGGCGAGTTCATGGTGCTGCTCGGCCCCTCCGGCTGCGGCAAGACGACGTTCCTGCGCATCATCTGCGGCCTCGAGCAGCAGACCAGCGGCGATCTCCTGATCGGCGGCAACATCGTCAACGAGATCCCGCCGCGGGCCCGCGGCGTTGCGATGATGTTCCAGAGCTACGGCCTCTATCCGCACTACACGGTCCGCAACAACATCGCCTTTCCGCTGCGCACGCAGCGGGTGCCCCGCGAGGAAATCGCGAAGAAGGTCGAATGGGCCTCGCAATTGCTGGGCATCGACCATCTTCTCGACCGCCGGCCGCGCCAGCTCTCCGGCGGCGAGCGCCAGCGGGTGGCGCTTGCGCGCGCGCTCGTCCGCGAACCGACCGCGCTCCTGCTCGACGAACCGCTGTCCAATCTCGACGCCAAACTGCGAACCTCGGCCCGCCAGGAGATCAGGAATTTCCAGCAGCGGGTCGGCCTCACCACCATCTACGTGACCCACGACCAGGTCGAGGCGATGGGCATGGGCGACCGCATCGCGGTGATCGACCATGGCCGTGTCAGGCAGGTGGGAACGCCGCCCGAGATCTACGAGAATCCCGCCGACCTCTTCGTCGCAACCTTCGTCGGCGCACCGCCGATGAACATCGTCAGCCGCAATGGCGGCGGCTATCTCGGCTTCCGGCCGGAGAATTTCCTCCCTAGAGACATGATCGAAGACGGCGGCGCGACCGAATTCTCGTTCCGCGTCGACCGTTCCGAGTATCTGGGGTCCGAGCGCATTGTCTACGGCGTGATGGAGGGCTTCGATTCGAAGCAGCCGATCACGGCAAAGCTGCCGCCGGCCCACGTGGCCGAGGACAGCATCCGTCCCGGCGAATGGCATCCGTTCGCGGTGAAGAACAGCGCGCTGCGCCACTTCGATACCAGCGGCAATCGCACCACCAGCCACTGAAGGAGACCTAACCGATGTCGGCGATCGCCGAACCTGTCGTCAAGCCGACGTCGCGCTTCCACTTCATCTTCGACCGTCGCGCGGTCCTCGAAACGGTCCTGATCGCGCCCGCGATCATCTATGTGCTGCTGCTGGTCGGCCTGCCGCTTCTGCTCGCGATCTACTACTCGCTCAGCGCCTATACGATCTACGACCCGACCTGGAAGTTCGTCGGCCTGGCGAACTTCAAGCAAATCCTGCAGAACCCGACCTTCCTCGACACGCTGCGCAACACCTTCGTCTTCACCTTCGGCTCGCAACTGCTCGGCCTCGTGCTCGGAAAGTTCGGCGCCTTCCTGCTGCTGCAGCCCTTCCCCGGCCGCAAGATCGTGCGCGCGCTGATCATCCTGCCGTTCGCGGTCCCGGTCGCGCTCGCCACCATCGCCTGGCAGTGGATGTTCGATTCCCTCTACAGCGTGATCAACTGGACCATGATCGCAGCCGGCATCCTCACTCGCGAGGAGGCACCGAACTGGCTCGGCAATCCGTATCTAGCGATGCTGTGCATCATCATCATCAACGCCTGGCGCTTTTTCCCGTTTGCCATCGTGATCTTCCTCGCCGGCATCACCGCGGTCCCGCAGGACGTGATCGACGCAGCGACGGTCGACGGTGCGGGATTCTGGCGCCGCAACTACCAGATCATCCTGCCGATGATCCTGCCGATCATGGCCATCGGCCTGATCTTCGGCATCGTGTTCACCTTCACCGATCTTTCCATCGTCTTCCTGCTGACCATGGGTGGCCCGGGTGGCGCGACCTCGGTGCTGGGTTTCGCGGGCTTTCAGACCGGCATCGTGTCCGGCGACGTCGCGCATGGTGCGGCCATCTCGCTGTTCATGCTGCCGGTGCTGCTCGTGGTGGTGAT
Source organism: Bradyrhizobium diazoefficiens (assembly GCF_018131015.1). Lineage (GTDB taxonomy): Bacteria > Pseudomonadota > Alphaproteobacteria > Rhizobiales > Xanthobacteraceae > Bradyrhizobium > Bradyrhizobium diazoefficiens_B. The sequence continues at coordinate 69,028 of NZ_JAFCJJ010000019.1, read as the reverse complement.
TTTCATGCTGCGCTTCATTCGTCGCCGGGAGATCTGACATGCCCCGTCCCGCTGCCCGCGCGCTCCGCGAGACCGGCTTCTATTTCGGCGTCGCGTTCTTCGTCATCCTGGCCGCCTTCCCGTTCTACTGGATGGTGATCACGGCGTTCAAACAGAACAGCGATCTCTACGACGTCACCAACATTCCGTTCTGGTTCAACGAGCCGCCGACGCTCGAGCACATCAAGTACCTGTTCGAGGAGACCCTGTTCGCGCGCTGGCTGCTGAACTCGCTGATCATCGGCCTCTGCGTCACCGCAATCACGCTGGTCACCGCGGTTCCAGCCGGCTACAGCCTCGCCCGCATGACCAGCCGCAAGGGCGAAGCGCTCGGCATCACGATCTTCCTGACTTACCTCGTGCCGCCGACCCTGTTGTTCCTGCCGCTGTCGCGGATCATCGCCGAGCTCGGGCTGCAGAACTCGATGTGGGCGCTGGTGCTGGTCTATCCAACCTTCACCATCCCGTTCTGCTCCTGGCTGCTGATGGGATTTTTCAAAGCGCTGCCGATCGAGATCGAGGAAGCCGCGATCGTGGACGGCTGCAGCCTGTTCGGCGCCTTCATCAAGATGGCGATCCCCCTGTCGATACCGGCGATCCTGACCGTGGTGATCTTCACGTTCACCCTGACCCTGCAGGAGTTCGTCTACGCGCTGACCTTCGTCTCGTCGTCGGACCAGAAGCCGATCACGCTGGGCGTCACGACCGACCTGATCCGGGGCGACGTGTTCTTCTGGGGCGAGATCATGGCCGGCGCCCTGATCGCCGCAATCCCCGTGGCGATTGCGTACAATCTCTTCCTCGACCGCTTCATCGCCGGCATCACGGGGGGAGCAGTCAAGTAGAAACTGGTACGTCGGAGGCCTCCCCGCCCGGTTTTCGTGTCCCGGACGCGCTGCAGCGCTCTTGCGCTGCTGCGCTGAGCCGGGACCCAGAAAGCAACAGGGCCTGCTTGCGGAGACATGGGCCCCGGCTCAGCAGCGCACCGCTGAAGAAGCGCTGCGCTGCGTCCAGGGCACGAGCGCGACTACGCCGCCTTTAGCACCGGCGCCGGCGGCTGCGACGGCCGGATCAGCGCGAAGGCGACCTGGATGATGCCGCCGGCCAGACCCAACGCCACGCCGATGCGCCAGGCTATGGTGTAGGAGCCGAGCACGTCGTAGAGCACCCCGCCTCCATAGGCGCCGAGGAAGCTGCCGACCTGGTGGCTCATGAAGGCGAGGCCCTGGATCATCGCCTGCCAGCGCAGGCCGAACATCTCGGCGACGGCGCCCGCCACCAGCGGGCCGACGCCCATCCACAAAAAGCCCATGATGGCGCCGAACAGCAGCGTCGAGGTCGGCGTCGCCGGCAGCATGAAATACCAGGCGAGCGCGAGCGAGCGCAGGATGTAGATGGCGCCCAGCAGCGCCAGCTTGTTCCAGCGCTGGCCGGCCCAGCCGAAGAACAGCGAGCCCAGCACGTTGAAGCCGCCGATCATGCCGAGCGTCTGCGCGCTCAGCATCGGATCGAGGCCGCAGATGGCGAGATACGACGGCAAATGCGTCGTGAGGAAGACGAGCTGCATGCCGCAGACGAGGTAGGCGCAGGTCATCACCAGAAAGGACGCGTTGCCGAACGCCGTCCGCGCGACGCTTGCGGCCGTGACGTCGCCGAGGTCGGCGGCGGCCGGCTTCGGCAGCGGGACCTCATCGACACGGCCGGCATACAGCGCGGCCGGGATCATCAGCACCGACATGATGACGAAGCCGGCAAGCCCGACGCGCCAGCCAAATCCCTCGTTGAGCATCTGCCCGATCGGCGCCGACAGCAGCGCGCCGAGCGAGCCCGCGCCGGAGACGATGCCGAGCACGGTGGAGCGCACCGTTTCGGGCACCGCGCGTGCCGCCACCGACATCGCGATCGCGTTCGCGGTGCAGGCGAGCGAGGTGCCGATCAGCACGCCGGCGCCGATCATGATGCTGACGAGGCCGTGCGCGGTGGTCATCAGGGCAAGGCCCGCGATGTACATCAGCGCGCCCGCGACCATGATGGGGCGAAAGCCGTAACGCACCGTCATCGCGCCGGCGAGCGGCTGCAGGAAGCCCCAGGCGAGGTTCTGAACCGCAAGCGCCAGCGTGAAGTCCGAGATCGAAAGGTGGATGTCATGCGTCAGCGGCTGCATGAAGATGCCTAGGCTCTGCCGCAGCCCCATGCTCAGCGTCAGCATGATCGAGGCGCCGATCAGGATGGGCAATGTCGGACGCAGGACCTGCAGCAGGGGCATTGTTGTTCTCCCTCTTGGGCGCGGCGCGCGCGCCGTGGCCTGCGATTTCAGCTCAATTTGGTTACACAGACCTGTGTACTTAGTCTATAAGGGAGCGGTGCTGTCAAGCAAAGAGGACGTCTGCTGCTGCATGGCTCCCCCGACGACCCCACAGACGATGAAGGAGCGGATCCTACAGACCGCAGACAAGCTGTTCTATCTGCAGGGCATTCGCGCGATCGGCGTCGACACCATCGCGACTGAGGTCGGCATCTCCAAGCGCACGCTCTACAACCACTTCCCGTCCAAGGACGCCCTGATCGCCGCGTATCTCGAACGCCGCTTCGTCGACCCCCGCCCCTCCGACAAGCCGCCGGCCGAGCAGATCCTCGCCACGTTCGATTCGCTGGAGCGGCGTTTTGCGGCGAAGGATTTTCGCGGCTGCCCGTTCGTCAACGCGGTCGCCGAGCTCGGCAGCGAGGACCGCGCGGTGAAGAAGATCGCCAGGGCCTTCAAGGAAAGCCGCCGGCTCTGGTTTCGCGACCGCCTGACCGAGCTCGGCGTTGCCGAGGCGGACGCGCTCGCCACCCAGCTCGTGCTGCTGGTCGACGGCTCGATCGCCCAGGATCTGATCCACGACGACCCCGCAATGGCGCGCGCCGCGAAGGAAGCGGCCAAGGTGCTGCTGCGGAATGCGGGCGTGGATGTGAGCAGCGATGCGGCTAGGCAGGCGAAGGCCGATCGCTCGCCGCAGTAAGCGCCGTCGCCATGTCCGACGGTGTCATCACCCGCCTTGTGCGCAATTGCGCACTGGGGCGGGTGATCCAGTATTCCAGAGGCAGCGAGGCTGAAACCGAGAAGCCGCGGCGTACTGGATTCCCCGCCTTCGCGGGGAATGACAGCGGAGCTTGGAGATAGAATGACAACTGAGCTTGCGGAAGCAGCTTCGCGCACGGTGCTGGCTTGCTAGTGGCCCGCGCTCTGTCCGCCGTCGACATGCAGGATCTCGCCGGTCACGAAACTGGCGCCCTCGAGATAAAGCACGGCATCGACGATATCGCGGATCTCGCCCATCCGTCCGACCGGATGCAGGTTGGCCAGGAACTCATGCGTTTCCGGTCCGTGCAGGGGCGTCTTGATTGCGCCGGGCGACACGGCATTCACCCGGATACCCTTCTTGGCGTATTCGATCGCGAGTGACCTGGTTGCCGCGTTCAATCCGCCCTTGGTCAGGGACGCGAGCACCGACGGCACGCTGCTATTGGCGTGATCGACCAGGCTGGTCGTGATCTGCACGATGTGGCCGGACCCCTGCTTTTCCATTTCGCTGGCCGCGCGCCGGGTGACGTTGAAGAAGCCGTTGAGGTTGGTGGCGAGGGCGTTGGCGTAATCCTCGTCCGTATAGTCCGTGAACGGCTTGGCAATGAAGATGCCGGCATTGTTGACGAGCGTGTCGATGCGGCCGAAGCGTTCGAGCGCTTGCGACACGATGCGTTCGGCGGTCTTCGGGTCTGCGACGTCGCCGGAAACCGTCAGGACATCCGGATCGGAGGACTGCTTGATCGAACGGGAACTGGCAACAACGCGATAGTTGCGGTCCCGATATCCCTTGACCAGGGCCGCGCCGATACCCTGCGACGCGCCGGTGATGATTACGACTTTCTGTGCTGCACCCATGATGGGTCTCCATGATCTCCTGAGGCGGCGACCACCGCCGCCTCGTGACACCACGGAAACTAGGTCGATCGGGAAACGATGCGAATACGCGCTATTCGGCAGTCAGTCTTCCGCGGCGCGAACGAATGGCGTCGGCGCTGCCCTTCATACTCCCCCTGGCAGTCGCCTTGGCATCGCGCGACAACTGCTCGAAATAGCGCTTGAATCGCGGCACGGCAAAATCGACGAAGGCGCGCACCTTCGGCACGGACAAGCGTCCCTGTGGTGCCAGCAGGTGTACCGGCAATGGCGGATGTTCGTCCTTGTCGAGGAGGATTTTCAAGCGCCCGTCCCGGATCTCGTCGGCGATATGATAGGAGAACAGCCGCGTGACGCCGTTGCCTTCCGCGGCCGAAGCCACCGCCGCGCGGACCGTGTTGACGATCAGCCTGGGCGTGAACCGCACCGTCCTCGGCACCGAGGAGTTCTTCAAGGGCGGAAAGCTCCAGGAGTCCTGGCCGAAATGCGTCATCGATACGATCTGATGCTTCGCCAGATCGGCGGGCTCGTCGATGACGGGATGTCGCGTGAGATATGCAGGTGCCGCCGCAATCACGCGACGGACTTCGCCGAGGCGGACCGCAACGAAACTCGAATCCGCCAGATGCGCGATCCGCAGCGCGACGTCGATACCCTCGTCGATCAGGTTGACCTGCCCGTCGACCAGAAGCAGCCGCACCGATACCGCCGGAAATTCGTTGATGAAAGCGTCGACCACCGGCCGCATCAGGTCTTCGCCGGTGATGATCGGCGCGGTGAGCGTCAGGACGCCACGGGGCGCGGCCCGTTCGCCGCCGGCCGCGATATCCGCTTCCTCGAGATCGACCAGCACGCGCCGGCAGGCGGCCACATAGCGCTCGCCCGCCTCGCTCAGTTTCAGGGCGCGCGTGGTCCGGTGCAGCAGCTCGGCCCCGACATGGGCCTCGAGAAAGGCAATGGCCCGGCTCACCGCCGCCGGTGACCGGCCAAGCCGCCTGCCCGCGCCTGCGAGACTGCCCTCGTCCACGGCCGAGACAAACACCTTCATTGCATCGATACGGTCCACGGGGAGCTGCCAGCATGCGCCAAGATCAATGGGCAGGTTAAGAGTCCGGCCATGGCCCGACAAGTCGCGTTGAAACCGGGGCCAGCTATCGCGCGGCCTGCGGCTCGACGATTGCCCTGAACGCCTCGGCTCGAGGCCTCGCGCCCTCTCTGTCTATTGCAAGCTGCTCGACAATGAGATCCTCGCGCCGCAACCGGCGCCTTGGAGCGTTTGGTCAGCGGTATTGTCCTGCATTGCCTTCATCACGTTTTGATCGGGACCACTTGTCGGTACGCGATGCCACCGTCTTTACGCACGGTATGATGCATGCCGGCCGCCAGCGAAGTGATCGCGGCTTTGTCAGCGGCATGCCGAGGAGATCGTCACATGACGACGCCATCGAAGACTTCAATTGCAATCGCCGTCCCGCAGCAAAATCCCGGAAGCATCGATTTCGACAGGCGCGGGCTGATTGCGGGCGCGGCCATGGGACTGGTCGCCACCGGCGCAGCAAGTCTGCCTGGTATCCGTCCGGCACGCGCTGCGACGACCAACGACCCGATCCGTCCTTTCCACATCGATATCCCCGAGGCCGATCTCGCCGACCTCCGCCGGCGGCTGGCGGCGACCCGCTGGCCGGAGAAGGAGACCGTCGCCGACGACTCCCAGGGCGTGCCGCTGGCGATGCTGCAGGACCTCGTCCGCTACTGGCAAACTGGCTACGACTGGCGCAAGGTCGAAGCACGGCTGAACGCGTTGCCACAGTTCCTCACCGAGATCGACGGCCTCGACATTCACTTCATCCACGTCCGCTCGAAGCACGATACCGCCTTGCCGATGATCGTCACCCATGGCTGGCCCGGCTCCGTCATCGAGCAGATGAAGATCGTCGATCCCTTGACCAATCCCACCGCGCACGGCGCAAGCGCCGACGACGCCTTCCATCTGGTGATCCCCTCGATGCCCGGCTACGGGTTCTCGGGCAAGCCGGCCACGTCCGGCTGGGACCCAATCCGGATCGCCCGCGCCTGGGTCGTGCTGATGAAGCGCCTCGGCTACAGCAAGTTCGTCGCGCAAGGCGGCGACTGGGGCTCGCCGGTCTCCAACGAAATGGGAAAACTGGGCGCGAGCGAATTGCTCGGCATCCATGTCAACCTGCCCGGCGTCGTGCCGCCGGAGATATTGAAGGCGGTCGCGTCAGGCGGGCCCGCGCCGGCAAACCTGTCGGCGGAGGAACAGCACGCCTTCGAGCAGCTCAAGGTCCAGTTCGCGAAGCGGCGCGCCTACGCCCAGATCATGGCGACGCGGCCGCAAACGCTCGCGGCATTGACGGACTCACCGGCCGGCCTTGCGGCCTGGCTGCTCGACCACGGCGACGGTTATGCCCAGCCGGCCTCGGCGATGCAATCGGCGGTGGCCGGACGCGCCGTCAACGGGCACCCGGCGGGCGCACTGACCCGCGACGACGTGCTCGACAACATCACGCTGTACTGGGTGACCAACACCGCGATTTCCTCGGCGCGGCTCTATTGGGAAAACAAGACCAACCTCTATCTGCCCGCAAACGTCCCGATCCCGGCCGCCGTGACCGCATTCCCCGGCGAGAGCTTCGTCGCGCCGCGGAGCTGGGCCGAGAAGGCCTATCCCAACCTGATCTACTTCCACCAGGCCGAGGCCGGCGGCCACTTCGCTGCCTGGGAGCAGCCCGATATCTTCAGCAGGGAGGTCAGGGACGCGTTCCGGCCGCTTCGCAAGGCTCTCTGAAGGCGCTTTGCTACCCGCCTAAGCCATTGATCCGACTGGCGCCGGAATCAGTGCATGGGGTTGTTTTCGCAGTTTTTGCGCGAGGGCCCGCCTCACGCCGCGTGCGAGACCACCCGGTTGCGGCCGTCGTGCTTGGCGCGGTAGAGCGCGGTGTCGGCGCGCTTGAGCACGTCGGCGACGCTCTCGCCCTTCTGCTCCAGCGTGGTCAGCCCGATCGAGATCGTGACCTCGATGCGCTTGGCGCCCTTGTGGATGGCGAACGGCTCGCCCGCGATCGAGCGGCGCAGGCGCTCGGCGACCATGCATGCGACGTGCAGATCGGTCTCCGGCATCACGATGACGAACTCCTCGCCGCCATAGCGGCAGGCGAGATCGATGCCGCGGATCGACTTGCGCACGCGCACCGCGAACTCGCGCAGCACGTCGTCGCCGGCGTCGTGGCCGTAATTGTCGTTGATCGACTTGAAATAGTCGATGTCCAGGATCATCAGCGCGAGCGGCTTGCCGCGCGTGGAGGCCTGCTCGGCGAGCGTCGCCAGATGGCTCTCCATGTAGCGGCGGTTGTGCAGGCCGGTGAGCGCGTCGGTGATTGCCATCTCGATCGAGTTCTGCACGTTGTCGCGCAGATGATCGGTGTAGCGGCGGCGGCGGATCTGGGTGCGGGCGCGCGCCAGGAGCTCGTTCTTGTCGATGGGACGCAAGAGATAGTCGCTGACGCCGATCTCGAGACCGCGCAGCAGCCGCGTCGCGTTCTCCGCCTCCGCGATTGCCAGGATCGGCACGTGCCGCGTGCGCTCCAGCGAGCGTGCCTGGCTGCACAGCCGCAGGCCATCGAAATTGTTGAGGTCGAGCGAGACGATCAGGAGGTCGTAATTGCCCTCGGCGGCGTGGAACAGCGCCTCCGTCGGATTGGGCTCGACATCGACCGTATGCTCGGCCGCGAGCAGGCCGGCCAGCCGCTCGTAGGAGGTCTGGCGGTCGTCGACCAGGAGGATGCGGCCGCCCTTGCCGGTGTCGGCCACCGCGCTGCGCTCGGGCGCCTGCATGCCGATCTCGAGCGAGGTGATGGCGCGCATGCGCAGCTCGTCCGTCATCATCTTCAGCCGCGTCAGCGAGCGCACCCGCGCGATCAGCACGACGTCGGAGACGGGTTTTGTGAGGAAATCGTCGGCGCCGGCTTCCAGTCCGCGATTGCGGTCGGCGGCGCTGTCGAGCGCGGTCACCATCACGACGGGAATGTGGTGGGTGGTCGGATCGGTCTTGATCTGCCGGCAGACCTCGAAGCCGTCCATGTCCGGCATCATCACGTCGAGCAGGATCAGATCGCATTCGGCGCGGCGGCAGATCGCCAGCGCCTCGGTGCCGTTGGAAGCGGTCATGACGTCGAAATATTCGGCGGAGAGACGGGCCTCCAGCAGCTTGACGTTGGCGGGAACGTCATCGACGACGAGGATACGCGCGGACACTGAAATACACTCCTACCCGATGAAACGCCGGACCGTCTCAATGAATTTGCCGACCGAGATCGGCTTGGACAAATAGGCCTCGCAGCCGCCCTCGCGGATGCGCTCTTCGTCGCCCTTCATCGCGAACGCCGTGACCGCGACCACGGGGATGGCGCGCAGCTCCGGATCGTCCTTGATCCACCGCGTCACCTCGAGGCCCGAGACCTGCGGCAGCTGGATATCCATCAGCACGAGGTCGGGCCGCATCTTGCGAACGAGATCGAGCGCCTCATATCCGTTGCTGGTGCCCGAGGTCTGGTAGCCATGGGCTTCCAACAGGTCGCGGAAGAGCTTCATGTTGAGCTCGTTGTCTTCCACGATCAGGACGGTCTTAGCCATCCCGTCCTCCCGATTGGCACGGACACCGATACATCCTCAGGCGCCCCTCGCCGGCGCTGCGAAAACTGGATTCAAACTAACCTCAGATTCGCTTGAGTTTCGTTAAACCCGAGGGGCCAGTTTCTGCGATGTGGTTTCCACTTGCTTGTCTGGGGTTGTAAGACTCGGGCATGCTGATTCCAAAGTAGACACCGAAAGTTAACGGAAAGGCAAACCGGGCCCTTGAAAAAGCCTGTTCACAACCCCCGCGAAGTCGCTGAAATCGTTGCGATTCAAGCCCTGTCCTTTGTCGCGAGCGAGCCCGAGCGGCTGGGCCTGTTCCTGGCCGAGACCGGGGTCGGTCCGGAGACGCTGCGGAACGCGGCGTCCGACCCGAACTTCCTCCTCAGCGTGCTCGATTTCGTGCTCCGCGATGACGCAACCGTGAAGGCGTTTGCGAGCGCCTCGGAGCTGCACCCGACCAACGTTGCCGCGGCGCGGCAGGTGCTCGGCGATGCGCTCGGCGACCCAACCTGGGAGCGCGACGTGCCGTGAGCGCCCACGATCCGGCCGGTCCCCGCTGCTTCTGCCGGGATTGTCTGGCCGATCGGGACATGGCCGCGCGGCGCTGTTCGGCCTGCGGCTCCCCCCGCCTCGTCCGCCACCGTGCGCTTGCCGGCCTGACCATCGCCCATGTCGACTGCGACGCCTTCTACGCCACGGTCGAGAAACGCGACAACCCCGACATCGCCGACAAGCCCGTGATCATCGGCGGGGGCAAGCGCGGCGTGGTGTCGGCGGCCTGCTACATCGCGCGCACCTATGGCGTGCGCTCGGCGATGCCGATGTTCAAGGCGCTGGAAGCCTGTCCGCATGCAACCGTGATCCCGCCAGACATGGCGAAATATGTCCGCGTCGGCCGCGAGGTGCGCCAGGCCATGCAGGCGCTGACCCCGCTGGTCGAGCCGCTCTCGATCGACGAGGCCTTCCTGGATCTCTCCGGCACCGAGCGTGTGCACGGCATGATGCCGGCAAAGGTGCTGGCGCGCTTTGCCCGCGATGTCGAGCGTGAGATCGGCATCAGCGTCTCGGTCGGCCTGTCCTGCAACAAGTTTCTGGCCAAGATCGCTTCCGATCTCGACAAGCCGCGCGGCTTCGCCGCGCTCGACCAGGAAGAGGCGCGCGAGATGCTGGCTTCCAGGCCGGTCGGCTTCATCTTCGGCGTAGGTCCCGCGACGCAGGAGCGCCTGGTGCAGCGCGGCTTCCGCATCATCGCCGACCTGCAAAAGGCCGACGAGATCGAGCTGATGCGGCAGTTTCCGAGCGATGGCCGCAGGCTGTGGCGGCTCGCGCGCGGCATCGACGACCGCCGCGTCGAGGCCGACCGCGGCGCCAAGACGATTTCCAGCGAGACCACGTTCGAGACCGACATCCGCGATTTCGCGGCGCTGGAGAAGATCTTGTGGCGGCTCTGCGAGAAGACCTCATCGAGGCTCAAGAACAGCGAGCTTGCGGGATCGACCGTCACGCTGAAGCTGAAGACCGCCGATTTCCGCCAGCGCACGCGCTCGCAGTCGATCGCGGCGCCGACGCAGCTCGCCGCAAAGATCTTTTCGATCTGCCGCGAGATGCTGGCCAAGGAGATCGACGGCACCGCCTTCCGCCTGATGGGCGCCGGCGTCAGCGCCCTGCGCGAAGGCTCGCCTGCCGACGACACCGACATGCTCGACCGCCGCGCCGCACATGCCGAGCGCGCGGTGGACAGCCTGCGCAAGAAGTTCGGCAGCGCCGCGGTGATCCGCGGCATCGCCTATGACGGGCCGGAGAAGGCGGAGGAGTGATCGAAGATGTCCGGGGCGGGTCAGGATCGATCGGTCGCTGCAGCCGGACGCGAACACAGCGGCAGCAGCTTGTCGCGCGTGAGGGGCGCGAGCTTCACGGATCCCACGGCGTTGGGATCCAGCCAGAGAATTTCCTCGATCTCCGCGCCGGGACTGACCGAATGGACGACGGCGATGCGAAAGATTTCCGCATCGACCAGCCGGCCCGGCTCGTGCGCGGCAGGCGCCGTGTATCGTCCGACATAGGTCATGTCATCCGGATCGACATCGATCCCGAGCTCTTCGAGCAATTCGCGCCTCAGCGCGGCCTGAGGATGCTCGTCCGCCTCGATCTTTCCGCCCGGCTGCATGAAGCTTTCGGTCGCCCGTTTCCTGACCAGCAGGACACGTCCATCGCTTCTGCTCATCAGCGCTGCAGCGATCCGGATGGGATTTTGCGCGGCCATATCCATTCACTCAATCCGCAACCGCGATCGCTTCGATCTCGATCAGCCATTCCGGCGCGGCGAGCGCGGAGACGCCGACGAGCGTCGAGGCCGGCGGCTCCATGCCTTCGAAGAAGGCGGAGCGGGCCTTGCCGATGATCGGGCGCAGCTCCGGCTTGTAGTTCACCACGAAGGTCGTGATCTTGACGATGTTGGCGTAGCCCGCGCCGGCCGCCTTCAGCGCGTGGCCGAGATTCTGCATCACCTGCGTCGTCTGCGCGGCAAGATCGCCCTCGCCCACCACGCGCCCCTCCTCGTCCACCGACACCTGGCCGGAGATGTAGATGGTGCGCGCGCCGGAGGCGGTGACGACGTGGGAATAGGCGGGATTGTGATGCAGGCCGCTGGGACGGAGATGATCGAGCTTGGGCATTGCGCTTGCTCCCGGAGTTTGTGGTTGGGAGCAGCGTAGCGGGAGACAGTGTCGAGAGCTAGATGCGACGAACATCGCTGATGGTCCGTCATCCTGAGGTGCGAGCAGCGCAGTGCATCCGCACCGCGCTGCGAGCCTCGAAGGATGGACGGCCCCGGTGCCGCAGCCGGGCCGTCGCCCTTCGAGGGCCGCTGAAGAAGCGGCCACCTCAGGGTGACGGTGCAGGAGTGGAGTGCGCCGTGCTGATTGCGCGCCCCCTCAATTGCAGGGCTTGCTGTCCTTGACGTCGAACTTGCCCATTGCGCCGGAAATCACGAAATCGTTGTAGTCGAGCACGAGCTGGCGCGAGACGCCGTTCTCGTAGAGCTCGAACGACATCGCATAGACCGGCGTCTGTTCGCCTTCCTTCTGTTGGGCCTCGCGGTCGAAATAGCTGACGGTGACGGGCCAGCGCCTCAGCGTCTTCATGTGCTCGTCGGACGTGGACGGATCGGGCGAAGCGGTGCGCTCGGCCGGGATCGGCTGCCCGATCACGGTCAGCGTGTTGTAGACCTTCTGGCCGTCGTCGGAGCCGTCATAGACCGACAGTTCGAGCAGCGACTTGCCGTCCTTGGCGGCGGCAATGATGCGCTGGATCTGCTCGGTCGGAAACACGATCTTGCCGTCGAGCGTGAAGTTTTTCGGCGCCGGCAGCTTCAGCTTGACGTTGATGTGGTCGCCGTCGCGCTCCGCCGAACCATCGACCTTGCCGGCGTCGGTCTCGTTCATCCGCGTCTCGATCTTGAAGCGGTAGCTCCTCCCGCCGGCGTCCTCCCAGGAATTGGAGCGGAGGTCGCTGAGGGTGATCTTGCCCTCGCCGCTGTCCAGCTCGGAGACCTGGCGGAATTCCGAGGTGTAGCCTTCGCAGGCGCTCCCGCCGAAATTGTAGAGAATACGGCCGCGCGCGCTATTGACCGAGTTGGAGCGGGACTTGACGAGCCGGAGATCGTAGAGCGCCTGGTGCGCGAGGAACGGACCGTTGGCTCCGTACGCCCCGCCGCCGGCTCCGAGAGCCGCCGCCGCGAGCGCCATCACACCGAGCGAAGTCCGGAAAAGGTGCACCATGTCTGTTCCCTGGGGATGCGCAGATTCGACACTTTAATGGCCGTCGCATTGCGTCGCAACTGCGGCGGAGTCACGTAAAATTGCGCCCCCTCGCTGCCCCCTGGCTGGCCTCAGGACCATGCAGCCGGCCACCGCGACGCCGCACCGGCTTGCTTGCATGTGGCTGCGCAATGGGCGAAACAGGCGGGCCCGGCGAGCGCCGGGACGGATGAGTTTTCACACATCGGGGTCGAGACATGGCAGGCGCGGTCGAGCAGAAACTGGCGGAACAGGGCATCAAGCTGCACGAGGCTCCCACTCCCGTGGCCAACTACGTGCCGTTCGTGCGCACCGGCAATCTGCTGTTCGTGTCCGGCCAGGTCTGTTTCGATCCCGCCGGCAAGCTGATCGCCAAGGGCAAGCTCGGCGCGAACGTCTCGCTCGAGGATGGCGCGGCGGCAGCGCGCGGCTGCGCCGTCAACCTGCTCGCCCAGGTCAAGGCCGCGCTCGGCGACCTCGACAAGGTCGTGCGCGTGGTGCGCCTCGGCGGCTTCATCAACTCGGCGCCGGATTTCGTGGACGGACCGAAGGTCCTGAACGGCGCCTCCGACCTGATGGTCGCAGCTTTCGGTGACAAGGGCCGCCATGCCCGCACCACCGTCGGCGTCGCCTCGCTGCCCGCAGATGCGGCAGTCGAGGTCGAGGGCGTGTTCGAGGTCGCCTGACGCAATGCGCGCTCCAGATTGGCTCACGGCCCGGCCGGTCGCCCATCGCGGCCTGCATGACATCTCGCGCGGCATCGTGGAGAACATGCCGGGCGCGGTGCAGGCCGCGGTCGCCGGCAATTTCTCGATCGAGGTCGACATCCAGCTCTCCGCCGACGGCGAGGCCATGGTGCACCACGACCATGCCCTCGGCCGCCTCACCGACGCCACCGGCGACGTCGTCGGCAAGACCGCCGCGGAGCTGAAGGCGGTCCGGTTCAAGGATACCGACGAGCGGATGATGTCGCTGTCCGACCTCTGCAACATCGTCGCCGGCCGCGTGCCGCTGGTGATCGAGGTGAAGAGCCATTTTGACGGCGACCGCAAGCTGGTGATGCGGATGGCCGAGGTGCTGGCGTCCTATCAGGGCCCCGCAGTCGGTATGTCCTTCGATCCCGACCAGGTGGTGGCCCTGCGCGAGCTGTTGCCCAACCGCCCGCGCGGCATCGTCGCACAGCGGAGCTATGAGGACGAGTATTGGAACTACCTGACGCAGGACCAGCGCGATAGCATGCTGTACCTGCGCCACGGCTTGCAGACCCAGCCGCATTTCGTCGCCTTCAAGGTCGACCATTTGCCGGCGCCCGCGCCCTGGATCGCCCGCAATGTGTTCGGCTGCGCCCTGCTCGGCTGGACCGTGCGCACCGCGGAGCAGCGCATCCGCGTCGGCCAATATGCGGACCAGATGATCTTTGAGGGGTTCGTGCCGTAACGCACCCACCGTCGTCCTGGCGAAAGCCAGGACCCATAGCCACCGAGCGCAGTTGGCGCGAAGACTGGTGGTTGGCGGCGCTGCACCACAACTTCTCGCGGGGTAATGGGTCCTGGCTTCCGCCAGGACGACTCGCGGATGGGTCTGCACAGCCATGTTCCCGCCCCCTTGAAGTCGCTGCTGCAATGCACGATCTTGGGGGCAATGGGATCATCCGACATCACGCTCGAGGCCGTTCCTTCCATTGGCGAGATCGGCGCTGAGGATTGGGACGCCTGCGCCAATCCCGGCAGGGCCTGCAACGGGCATGGCTTGGGAACCTCAGTCGGGCTTTCAGGCGATTCCGCCGGGCTCTTAAAGCCTGCCTATAACCCCTTCGTCTCGCACGCCTTTCTCTCCGCCGCCGAGAAATCGGGTTCGGCGACCATTCGCACCGGCTGGGGACCGCGGCATCTCGTGGCCCGGCTCGATGGCCGCGTCGCCGGGGTCGTGCCGTGCTATCTCAAATCGCATTCGCAAGGCGAATACGTCTTCGACCGCGGCTGGGCGGATGCCTATGAGCGCGCCGGCGGCCGCTACTATCCGAAGCTGCAGGTCTCGGTTCCCTTCACCCCGGCGACGGGCCCGCGGCTGCTGATCCGCGACGGCGTCGATCACGCGCGCATCGCGGACGCGCTGGCGAGCGGGCTGGTGGCGCTGTGCGGGGTCAGCAAGGCGTCCTCCGTGCACGTCACCTTCGCGCGCGAAGCCGAATGGAAGCTGCTCGCCGGGCACGGCTTCCTGCAACGCACCGACCAGCAGTTCCACTGGCACAACCAGGGTTTTGCCAGTTTTGACGATTTCCTGGCGACGCTGAACTCGCGCCACCGCAAGTCGATCAAGCGCGAGCGGCGCGACGCGCTCGCGGCTGGCGTCACGATCCACTGGCTCACCGGAAAAGACCTCACCGAGGACGCCTGGGATGCGTTCTTCGACTTCTACATGGAGACCGGCTCGCGCAAATGGGGCCGGCCCTATCTCACGCGCGAATTCTTCGCGCTGATCGGCGAGACCATGAGCGAGGACGTGCTGCTCGTGATGGCCCGCCGCAACAACCGCTGGATTGCCGGCGCGATCAACTTCATCGGCTCGGACACCCTGTTCGGCCGCAACTGGGGCGCGGTCGAGCATCATCCGTTCCTGCATTTCGAGGTGTGCTACTATCAGGCGATCGACTTTGCGATCAAGCACGGGCTCACCCATGTCGAGGCCGGTGCGCAGGGCGAGCACAAGATCGCGCGCGGCTACCTGCCACGCACCACCCACTCCGCCCACTTCATCGCCGATCCGGGCCTGCGCCGCGCCATCGACGATTACCTCAAGCGCGAGCGCGCCTATGTCGCGCAGGCCGGACGGGAGCTTGCCGATCTCGGCCCGTTCCGGAAAGCCATTGACGAGGCGCCTTGACGGCCTGATCCCGCTGGTGACAGTAAGCGCAAATTCCGAGGGAGCCGCCATGACCGCCTACGACAGCAACAACATCTTCGCAAAAATCCTGCGCGGCGAGCTGCCCTGCCACAAGGTCTATGAAGACGAGCACGTCTTCGCCTTTCTCGACATCATGCCGCGAGTGCCCGGTCATACCCTGGTGATCCCCAAGGCGCCCGCCCGCAACATCCTCGACATCAAGCCCGACGACTACGCCCATGTCGCCCGCGGCGCACACAGGATCGCTTCCGCCGCGATGAAGGCGTTCAAGGCCGACGGCATCACCGTGCAGCAGTTCAACGAGCCCGCCGGCGGTCAGGTGGTATTTCACCTGCACATGCACGTGATGCCGCGCCACGACGGCGTGGCCATGCTGCCGCCCGCGAGCCGCAAGGAAGACGTCAAGGTGCTGGAAGAGAACGCAACCAGGCTGATCGCGGCGTTGAAGGCCTGACCGTCACTCCGTCTCGAAATCCCCCGGCTGCGGCGCGGCCAGGGGCGTGAACTCGCAGCGGTCGGGCTTGATGTCGATCAGCGGCGTGTTGTCGAGGCAATCGAGACCGCGCACCAGGATGGTATTGCCCTCGACGCCGACCAGCTTGACGATCGAGGTGCCGATCGGATTGGGCCTGACCGGCGAGCGCAGCGAGAAGGTGCCGCGGGTCTTCTCGTTGTTCTTCGGGCTTTGCAGCACGATGTCGCGGCGCGACTGGTCGAGCCAGTAAAGCACCTCCAGATTGCTGTAGAAGTCCACGCCCTTGATCGCCGGCACGAACGGCTCGAAGATCTCGAGCCGGCACACCGGGCCGTCCGCGCGGCCCTGCCGCGGCGTCTCCAGCCGCGAGGTCCAGGGCGTGCGGATGCGGCCGATGAAGACGAGGCCGGCATCCTGCGTCGGCGGCAGCTCGATGGCGACCTCACCCTCGCGGAGCTCGTTTTCGCGAACCATATTTCCAGTTCCTTGCTGTTTCGCGAAGGGTTTTAGCCCAACCACCACGTGCCGGCCAGCATGAAGACCTCGCCGGTCACCACACCCGCGAAGATCGAGCGGCGCGTCAGCAGGAAGACGACGAGACCGGCCGCTACCGCGCCGTAGCGCAAGAGGTCCGGCACGCTGGCAAGCGCACCCGGCGGCTCGACCACGATCTGGGCGATGACGCCGGCGAGGATCGCGGTCGCGACCGCCCTCACCCAGACCAGTAGCTCGGAGCCTTCGTCGATGCCGCCGCCGAACCACAGGCCGAGCATGCGCCATATCTGGTTGGGAATAACGCCGGCAACGAACAGCACGGCGAGCGCGTGCCAGTCCCCGATGAGCTGCGCAAAGCTCATGCGCGCACCTCCCGCCACCAATGCACGCCATAGGCGATGGTGCCGGCCACGACGCCGCTGACGAGGATGTCGAGGCCCGAGTTCATTTTCGCGGCCAGCGGATAGAGCAGAACCCCGAGCACGAGCGCGACGACGTCGGCGACCTCACGGCTGTTGCGCGCGGTCGAGAACAGGAAGGACAGCGGCGTCAGCAGCAGGATCGCGGCCCCCAGCGTCTGCGTGAGATTGGCGGCGAGGAAGTAGCCGATCGTGTTGGCGGTGAGACACACCGAGACGAGGCCGAAGCCGAGCCCGTGAACGAAGGCGATGCGGCGCTCGCGCGGCACTTGCGGAAGGAAGCGGTGGCACTCGACCCACAGCGTCACGGCGGTCAGATGAGCCGCGAAAAACAGCTCGCGCCGTTTCGTCGTCGGCGTCCGCATCAAGGGCAGCACCGACACCACCATCGGAAACAGGCGGATCGCGCTGACGGTCACCGCGATGGCGGACTGGATGATGGTCGCGCCCGAGCCGAGCGTGGTGATCAGGATGATCTGCGCCGGTCCCGCCCAGACGAACAGCGTCGAGGCGAGCGCCCAGGCCAGGCTGAAATTTGTGTCATGGGCGAGCGCGCCGATGCCAAGATAGGTCACGAACAGCACGACCGTGAGGATCGTCTGCGTGATCGAGCGCAGCCCCCAGATAAACGCGCGCCAGGGGCTTTGCCATTGCGGTGAATCGAGCGGGGGAAGCGCCACGGGACGGCCGATTGAGGTTGCGGAATCGCACCCGCATAACGGTCAATGCGGCCCCTCACGTCAAGCAAGCGGGCGGCGGGGCTGGCATGCGCACGCGGCCGCCTACCCGCTTACGCCCCGGTTCTTCAGCACGAAGCACGCCCCGCCCGCCTTGCGGATGCGGTTGCAGAGATCGTCGGCCTCGCTGCGCGTGTCGGCGCCGATCCGCACCTGATAGAAGGCGTGCGTGCCCCGGCTGCGGACCACTGACGACAGCAGGCTCGGATCGCGGCCGCCGATCACCGTGCTCAAATGCGTGACGGCGCGGGAATACATCGCCAGTGCCTTGTTGCGGTCGAAGCCGGCGGCAAGCTGTACGCCCCAGATCTTTGCGGCGGCAAGTTCGACATGCTGCTCCAGCTCGGCCACGAACGGGTTCGGCGCGCGCTTCAGCAGCGCCATCAGGTCGCGGCAGCTTGTCGGCGGCGAACTCGGCGGCCCCTTACCCGCGCCGGCCTTGGCCCAGGCATCGACGGTCGCGCCGGTGATGGCATAGACATAGTTGCGGGTCTGCTCCGGCATCGGACCGGTCCCGGCGAGCCATTCCTGCACCCGCCGCGGACCGGCATTGTAGGCAGCCGCCGCGAGCCCGAGATTGCCGAACTGGCTGCGCAACTCGCCCAAAAATTCCGCCGACTTCGGCAGGGCCTGCACCGGGTTGAAGGGATCGAGCAGCCCGCGCTCGCTCGCGGTGCCCGGCATGAACTGCGCAATCCCCTGCGCGCGCTCGCCGCTGCGCGTCACCGGTCCGACCGCATCGGACTGAAAGCGGCTCTCCTGCCAGATCACACGGGCGAAGAACTCCAGCGGCAGGCTGGCGTCGCGCGCCGCCGCCTCGATGATCAGGCAGATCGACTCCCGCGTGTCGCTCTCGCGCGCACTTTCGGGCTTCGCCGGCGGCATCGCGAGCTCCTCGACGCTCGGATGCACGAACCGGTTCGGGGCTTCCTGGCCACGTGCCGGCCACGCCGCGAGGGCCAGGCACGACACCGCAATAACCCGGGCTCTACGCATGGCGTCCACAATACCGGACAAATCGGACCTTGACTTGAGGGCCCAGCCAACTAGCAACGGGCGACGATATCAACGCCGGTCCGCCCTGATGGTTACAATCTATTTTGATCTCGACGGCACGCTGACCAATCCGAAGCCCGGGATCACCCGCTCGATCCAGTACGCGCTGGAGCGGCTGAGCGTCGCCGTGCCGAGCGAGGACGAACTGACCTGGTGCATCGGGCCGCCGCTGCATGCCAGCCTGAAGAAGCTCACCGGAACCGACGCGCTCGCCGACCGGGCGCTCGTGCTCTATCGCGAGCGGTTTGCCGATATCGGACTGTTCGAGAACGAAGCCTATGCCGGCATTACGGAAACATTGTCCTCGCTCGCTGCGACGAGCGAGCGCATGTTCGTGGCGACCAGCAAGCCCGCGGTCTTCGCCAGCCGCATCGTCGCGCATTTCGGCCTGAAGCCGTATTTCGAACGCGTGTTCGGCTCCGAGCTCGACGGCACGCGCGTCGACAAGCGCGACCTGCTCCGTTACGCGCTCGACGAGGCAAAGGTCGATCCGCGTAGCGCAATCATGATCGGCGACCGCAGCCACGACGTGGTCGGCGCCAGGACCAACGGCATGACCGCGATCGGCGTGCTCTATGGCTACGGAAGCGAGGCGGAGCTGAGGGACGCCGGCGCGCACCACATCTGCGCCGCGCATCCGGAACTGGTCGGCCGTTGCGTGGCCTAGGCGGATGTACTCGTCATCAGGCTAGCGGAGTAATGTCCGCTTCTCCCGCAATTGCACTTCAGAGGGATCGTGACCCGCGCTCTTGAGCGCTTGAATTGCCCTCCTATAAATTTCGAGCGCTTTATCACGCGAAGTTGAGGCGAACTTTGCACGTTCTTCAACCGCCCAAGTCTCACCAAGAACGGCACGAACCCATTCGTCCGAGCCGGAATGTTTCATCCCAAGCCATTTATGGCTGGTGGCAAAGCAGCACTCCGCTTCCCACAGCGATTCGGTGCGGTCCCGGTCGTTGTCGGCAACGGCGGCTTCCGCGCGTGCCAGCGCTATCCGACCCCACTCCAGCGGCGTTCCGGGACCATGGCCGGACTTGTACATCATCCGTATGCTCCACACAGCCAATATCAACGGCGCCCACAATACAGCGAGAATGCTTCGCCAATCCGAATGCACATAAGCCAACGTATAGGCCGGAGCCGAGACGAGGACGCCAAGCCAACCCAGCGCGAATATCCAGCCCATGCCCCCTATCGACGGATGAGGCTCGCGCCTAAAGAACCGCCTCAGCTCCTGTTTTTCCCACAGAGCCCAGTTCGCTAAAGCCACGAGAAACATAAGATAAGAGGCGAGCGCGAGCGCCCCCGCGCCCAAGAGGAGATCCGGCACACGTGCCGCACTTGGCGTCCAGGCGGCAAGGCTTTCAGGAAGGTTGGCTGCGGCGACTGCGATCAGTTCCCGCGCGCTGTTTGCGGCCGGTTCAAGCATAGACCGCGGCCAGAAGAGGATCGAAAGACAGGCAAGCCCCGTAACCGCGCGGCACCGGCTCAACCAAGTCACGCGCCAAAGCCGCCGTTTCCGCGAGACCTTCATCCACTCTTCATCCAAGATGATCTGCGGCATCTTACTAATCTTGGCGAGGATACCTGCAACCCGTTCGACGAAATCGTCTCGGCTGGACCAATAACTAGTGTGGTCGCTTAGGACCGATCGCCGATTAACGACCTCGCGCTGCCGCGAATAGAATTCCGTCACATCAAGCTCAGAAGCTGCGCCGACCGTGTCCCCACGCTGAAGCGAAGTCGGCACAACGTCGATCGGGCCATTCGGAACCGGATCGTGCGACGAATAGAGATCGTACCAGGGGATTGGTAGACTTGCCGGATCCTGAAAAGTCGCTTTTGGCCCAATCAAAGGAAGCATTTGGAGCTCTACGAAGAGCGGTAGTGCTAGAAGCCACCACCAGGAAATAATGCCTCCCAAAAAAAGCGCAATCAGAGCTGACGTCGATATTGCCATGACGATTGACCAGACGCTGACAACGATCCAAAAGAGTAGGTGCCCACCTTTCACATTCGTCTCAAGATCGAAGAGTTTCCGCAGCCCGGACCCATAGGTGACCAGCGCATGGATCTTGCGGAAGGTCTGGCCTTCCAAGAACTGCTGCTCGATGACTTGGTATGAAACGGCAGCGCCCTGCGAGTGCGCGATTACCACGACGCGCTCGCATCGGGCCGACAGCCAATCCAGGTCCTTCCTGACGCGAGTGAGAATGGCAGCGTTCGTGATCGGACTGGTCACAAACAAGAAACTATCGCCGAGAGTTGCCGAGATCTTTCTTTGCACCCAACCTGCAAAAGAACGAGTGATACCGGGAACGATAGCCAGAATCGCGACGACAATTAGCAGCAACTGAAACACGATCCCCACGTTCACCAAGAGCGTCAGCTTGATATGCATGCCGAAGAGCCGCCGGTGTAGCCCCCACTGGTACGAACTCAGAAAAGCTCGTTGCTCAACGTCTCGAATCGTTTTGCCTGCGGCGGCCGGTCCTAAATCACGCTTGATGAGCAAAAAATCTCGTTCTGATAGCGTCCTTGACTTTAGAGCGCGCACAGAGGCTTCGAACCCATCCCACAAACGCCGATAATTGGGTACAAGGTGGACGATGATCGCAACCGGAATCACTCCAAGCGCCCACCGTATGAACTCATAGAATCCCGGACGGCGATAGGTCTCGAACCAGCAGGACTCGACGATGAGCCACGAAACGTTGCGTATATGGCCGCGGCGCCGAAAAATGATCCTCGCCTGTGCGGGGCGATCCGCCTTTGCCTCAGCAACGCTCACGTCTACAAGACCGACCGGCCTATATTCATTCCAACGTGGCTTCAGCCAGTCTCGCAACCAGCTATGCAAGGCTGTCGCGCAATGAACAAGCGTATCGCCTCTCCGTTGGGAGCCAATACCATGCACCAAGAGCACGCCGAGCGTTTCCGTCTCCTGAGGTGCTTTGTTGCTCCCCTCACTTGAATCGGTGTTCGTATTGCTCTGATCATCCGATGCAACCATGTTCGATCCATTCAAGCGTACGCGTGCAATGGCACGTCGCGGCTCAGCGTGACGAATGGGAGCCACGATGCGAAGCGGGGCTACAAACCTATCATGTTGCATTCTCAGCAGCGTTTGCTTTGCATCACCTATAGAATTGTTCAGGTTTTCTGACGTCTTCGTCGGGTCAAAACCGGCGATGCTTCCATCGAGCAGACATTTCCCTGGTCCCCAAAATCCGACACGCGCGCGTTAACGCCCCACGCGCGCTTTAGCCGGTCAGCTCGCCGCCGCCGCGATGTCCGCAGGCTCGACGGTGTCGACCGGCAGCGCGAACTGCTCGACGCGCTTGTAGGGCTTCCTGTTGAGCAGGAGCCGCGTGACATCCGGCCGCGAATAGTGCCCGGCGGGGTCGGCGGCGTTCTTGGCGACGCCGATGGCGCCGAGGTCGATCTCGGCGATCAGCAATCCTTCCTGGTCCGGCGCGAGCCTGTCGCCGATCTGGCTGCCGTCGGGGCCGTAGATCGCGGCAAAGCCGCCGCCGGCATGCAGCAGCGCGTGCTTGTCCGGCCGGTCGCAGAGCTCGTCGATCATCGCCTGCGACACCGTCGCGCAGGGCGCGAGCACGAAGCAGGAGCCCTCCACCGCGTAGACGCGCGAGGCGGCGTTGTTGACCTCGGCGCCGAGCGCCGGCGCAAAAGGATCGTAGAGCGAGAAGCTCGGCCAGGCCGCGACGTGGACCTGCTCGTTCTGGGCGTACATCGCGTATTTCGACAGCGGCTGGAGATGCTCCCAGCAGCACAGCGCTCCGAGGCGCCCGATATCGGGCCTTGCGTGCACGGCAAGGTCGCTGCCGTCACCCTCGCCATACACGGTGCGCTCGGCATGGGTCGGCCGCAGCTTGCGGCGCTTCGCGATGGTCTCCCCATCAGGCCCGATCAGCCATTGCGCCAGATATAGGCTACCGCCCTCGCGCTCGGACAGGCCCAAGACCGCGGTGAGCCTGGCCTTGCGCACGGCCTCGCGCAGCCGCTCGGCCTGCGCGCTGTCATAGGACAGCGAATTGTCGAAATAGCGCTGCACGAAGCCGCGGCCGATCGCCCAGGCCGGCGAGTCCATCCAGATATGCCAGGGGTAGCCGGGGATGAAGGCTTCCGGAAAGGCGGTCAGCTTGGCCCCCTTCTCGGCCGCCTCCCGGATCAGCGCAATCGACTTGTCGACCGAGGCGTCGAGGTCGAGCCAGGCGGGCGCCGCCTGCACCACCGCCACCTTGTATTTCGGATGTTCGATGCCCATTGCCGCCTCGCGCCGGTTGATCGGAGACCCAAGTCCGTTGCAGTCTATTTTGGCCAGGCCGGCCGGACGGCGCTCGACCGTGGCGGAACGAAAACTCGACCCGGGCGGCACCAAGATGCGGCTCTGCGGGATGTGAAACGGAGGCTGACCCATGCCACTCCAGTTCACGACGGACGGCAGCCCCGGCCACCGGCGGCTCGCGCTCTGGCAGGACATCGTCTGCGACGTCTTCGTCGGGCTCGACTGCAAGTCCGACCTCGGCAGCGCCTTTCACGGCTCGGTCACCCAGGTCCCGCTCGGCAGGGCCGTGTGCTCCGACGTCTGCTCCGACCGCCAGCACGTGTTCCGCACGCCCTCGCGCATTGCGCGCTCGGACCAGGATTTCGTCATCATTGCGCTGGGCAATCGCGGCGACGGCGCCGTGGTGCAGGACGGCCGCGAGACCGTGATCCATCCCGGCGAGCTCGCGCTCTACGACACCACGCGGCCCTATGAGCTGAAGTTCGAGACCAGCTTCACGCAGACGATCTTCAAGGTGCCGCGCGAGATGCTGCAGCGGCGGCTCGGCGGCACCGAGGCGCTCACCGCGATCTCGTTTGGCGGCGACGTCCCGCTCGAGCGGCTCGCCTACGACTTCATCTTCCACCTCTGCCAGAGCGCGGAGCGGCTCGCACCGAGCAGCGCCGCCATCCTGTCGGAGCAGGCCGTGGATGTGCTGGCGATGGCGCTGAGCGAACGGCTCGGCAAGACGCCGCTGCCGACCTCGACCCATCGCTCCGTCCTGCTCTACCGGCTCAAGGCCCATATCCGCGCGCACCTTGCCGTTCCCGACCTCTCCCCGGCGCAGACCGCCGCCGCCCTCGGCATCTCGCCGCGCTATCTGAACGATCTCCTCGCCGACGAGAAGACGTCGTTCCAGCGCTACGTCCTGGCCGAACGTCTCGACCGGTGCCGGCGCGACCTCGCCTCGCCCGTGCTGGCCCACCGCCACATCAGCGAGATCGCCTTTGCCTGGGGCTTCAACGACCTCTCGCATTTCGGCCGCGTCTTCCGCGAGCATTTCGGGATGTCGCCGCGCGATTTCAGGCACAGCCAGGCGCGGCACTAGCGCGATCGGACCTCTCGCAGGCGCGCGGCTAGCTTCGCGTATGACTATTTGCGCGCTGAAGTTGCGTCTATACTTCCGACATGGACGACACTCCCTACGTCATCGTCGTACACGGCACATGGAACCCTCCACAGGAGGGCAAGCGCCGCTGGTATCAGGTCAACGAGGCCGACCCGGATAATTTCTGTACCCGGTTGAACGAACGACTAGCAGAACTGGGCTTCGGCCGCCCGGTGGGCCGCAGTCTGGACAAGCGGACGATCGAGTTCGCCTGGACCGGCGCGAACAATCACGACGCCCGAATGGAAGCCGCGAGGCGGCTTCACGCGCTCATCAAGGATATCGCGGATCAGGATGCTTCGGCGCGAATCCATTTGATCGCCCACAGCCACGGCGGCAATGTCGCCCTCAAGGCGATCCAAGAATATCTCGACCTCCACTGCGAACTGGCCGAACGCGCGTACGACGACTGGCGATTTGAAATCGACGAAGATTGGTGGAGCCTTTTTATCGGACCTCACGATCCAAATATCCGCTGGGACCAGGTCGAGCCGTTCTTCTCGGAAAGGGCGGTCAGGCCGGACGGGACTACGGAGACTACGGCCTCGCGCTTCATCGCCGATTGGCTGGCGGATCCCAGGATCAACCGCCTCGGCCGCGTGGTGTTTCTCGGTACGCCGTTCTATTGGAAGAGGTGGCCGAAACGCGGGGCGATCGAGCGCTTCCTGCGACGCTTCCTGAGCGTCGCGCTCAACACGACAGTGCTGGGGACCTTGTTCTATCTTTCGCTCGTCATCTTCTGGCTCATCGGGTATCCGCAGAGGTTTCTCTCTGGCGAACCGAGCAGGATCGCTCTCGACGTTACGAGTTGGTCTTGGACGGCCTGGGTCATGTTCGCCGCCGCGATCCTGCCGGTGGCGTGGTGGGCCACCCCGCGCCGGCCTCGAGACGCCAATTTGTACTTCGACGAGGAGAGGTTGTCGCGCGTCATTCACGCGGATACGGCCGCACCTGCATCGGGTCCCATCGATGCACTCATCGTCGAAGCCGGAGTTCTAGATGAGGCGCTGCTGGCACTGTCTTCCGAACCGCTGGTCTATGGCGCGCTTGTGCCGCGCCTGAAGGATCTGCTTCAGGGACGAAAAGACTGGGATCTCCCCAAGCCTCCCGCCGGGATGCAGGATATCAAGGACCGGCTGGCGCTGCGGGAGCTCCGCTACCTGGCGGTGCTTGCCGTCCGAAGAACCCTGGCCTGGATCTGCACGCCGATCCTCCGCCCGGCGAGGGCCGCGCTCGAAGCCTATTTGATCTCGACCATCGTGAAACTGGTCTCGGCGGCAGCATGCGGCATGCGACCGCTCGACTTCAGCGAAGGGAGGCTCGAAGTCCGCAGCACACCAAATATACGCTTTCTCCGGGAACATCGATGGAATGCCGCCCAATTGCTCCTGTCGCGACACCCGGCGGCTTCGAAGCCTTCAGCTGCCGCAGATTCGACCATCGTGCGATACGGTTTCCTTTGGGATGAGCGCGTGATGGCAGAGAAGCTCGACAAGAATGAAATCTGGCCACACATCGTCGAGTTCCTGCCGCACATGCGTCGCCGCTACGCGAATGACATGCTCTCGTGGAGCGAGCATGTCGCGGTGCTGAAGGCAATCTCGGTAACCGTCGTCGAGCGGCTCAGGGAGTTCGCCGGCGCAGTCGAACTGGCGCATTCGCAGTACTACACAAACCCTGAGGTGATCGACGAGATTGCGCGGTTCCTCGCGACCGGCCGGTCCGAATTTTCGGACCGTGCATGAGCTCGCGCGAGGAGGCGATCATTCACCGGCCGTTCGATTGCCGCGGTAGCTTTCAGCGATCATTCTTGGCCTTCGTTCCGGGCGAAAGCGCTCGTATCTTCCAGATTGTCCTGTCCAACGGCGTGCCTCAAGCTCCGCCTGCACTGCCCCGACCGCAAGGACTGAAGCGCGGACTGCGCCGAAGATGCCAGCTTGCCCCCTGGCGATCCCGCGTTGGACGACATGCTTCGACACGACTAGGCTCGTCTTGAGCAAGGCCGATATGTGAGCTTGCAATAGGACAAGGCGCACACTTGCATTAGCATCCTGCAGCAGAACCGCGCGGGACCGACCAGCGGCCAGCCGAGGAGCATATCGATGGAATACCGACGCTTGGGCCGGTCTGGCCTGATGGTGCCCGCCTTGAGCCTTGGCACGGGCACGTTCGGCGGCGTCGGCCGCCTCGCGGCCTGGGGCACGACGGACGCGACCGAGGCGCGGCGCCTCCTGGACATCTGCCTCGAGGCCGGCGTGTCGATGTTCGACACCGCGAACGTCTATTCACTCGGCGAATCCGAGCGCGTCCTTGGCGAGGCCATCAAGGGCCGCCGCGACAAGGTCCTGGTCTCGACCAAGGCAAGCTTCCGCCTGGGCGACGGCCCCAACGACATCGGCTCGTCGCGGCAGAATCTGCTCGCGGCGATCGATGCCTCGCTCAAGCGGCTCGGCACCGACTACATCGACCTGTTCCAGCTCCACGGCTTCGACGCCTTCACGCCGCCCGAGGAGGTGCTCAGCACTCTCGATGTGCTCGTGCGGGCCGGCAAGATCCGCTATGTCGGCGTTTCGAATTTTTCGGGCTGGCACCTGATGAAGTCGCTCGCGGTTGCCGACCAGCACGGCTATCCGCGCTACGTCGCCAACCAGACCTATTATTCATTGATCGGGCGCGACTACGAATGGGAGCTGATGCCGCTCGGTCTCGACCAGGGGCTCGGCGCAGTGGTCTGGTCGCCGCTCGGATGGGGACGCCTCACCGGAAAGATCCGGCGGGGCCAGCCCAAGCCCGAAGTCAGCCGCCTGCCCAAGACCGCCGAGTTCGGCCCGCCGGTGCCCGACGAGCACGTCTACCGCGTCGTCGATGCTATCGACGAGATCGCGGCGGAGACGGGCAAGAGCGTTTCGCAGATCGCGTTGAACTGGCTGCTGCAGCGTCCGACGGTCTCGACGCTGATCATCGGCGCGCGCAACGAGACGCAGCTGCGCGAGAACCTCGGCGCGGTCGGATGGTCGTTGACCAAGGACCAGATCGCCAGGCTCGACGCCGCCAGCAAGGTGACGCTGCCCTATCCCTACTGGCACCAGCGCACGACGTTCATGGACCGCAACCCGCCGCCGGTCTGATCGGCGCTGCCCAGATTGAGCTGCATCAAGCCGGCCCGCGCCGGCCGTGGCATTGTACGGGCGTATCGAGGCCCCCCGATGCGCCGATTTGCCATGAAGGCCCTGTTCATGGTCCTCAATCTGAACCGCACCGAGCGGACGCAGATCGACTGGGATCGCACGGCGATCATCGTCTCGACGGCGGTGACGCTCGGCCTCGTCGCGCTCTACGTGTTCGGAAAGTCGACGGCGCGCTGGTAGGCCCGCGCGAGCCATCCTGACCCATGCCGCCGGCGCCGGGCGCCCTGCTGCGTGCGCAGGAACCGGTCCGTGGCCTGCCGGGTTGCGATCCATCCCTTAATTTCCTACTCCGGGGTGCATCACGGCTCGAATCAGCTTCGCCTCCATCATGTCGTCCGCCCCCATCGAGCATGCCGACGGCCTGCCGCAGCCGCAGCGCAACGCGGCGATCCTGACCATTGCGCTCGGCATCATCATGGCCGTCGTCGACAGCGCCATCGCCAACGTGGCGCTGCCGACGATCGCAGCCGACCTCGACGCGAGCCCGGCGTTCTCGATCTGGATCGTCAACGGCTACCAGCTCGCGATCACGATCTCGCTGTTGCCGCTGGCCTCGCTGGGCGAGATCGTCGGCTATCGCCGCGTCTACCTCGTCGGGCTCGTGCTGTTCACGGCCGCATCGGCCTTCTGCGCGCTGGCGCATACGCTGCCGCTGCTCACGATCGCGCGCATCATCCAGGGCTTTGGCGCGGCCGGCATCATGAGCGTCAACTCGGCGCTGGTCCGCTTCACCTATCCGCGCAGCCTGCTCGGCCGCGGCATCGGGGTCAACGCGCTCGTGGTCGCGTTCTCCGCCGCGGTCGGACCGACGCTCGCCGCCGGCATCCTCGCGGTCGGAAGCTGGCCCTGGCTGTTTGCCATCAACGTCCCGCTCGGCCTGGTGACGCTGCTGCTCGGCCTGCGCAGCCTGCCGCACACAAAACCCGCCGGCCGCTCCTTCGACTGGCAGAGCGCGGGGCTTTCGGCGATCACCTTCGGCGTCGGCATCGCCGCCATCGACAGCGTCGGTCATGGCGAGGCGCTGGTCACCTGCCTCGTCCAGTTCGCGATCGCCATCGCCGCAGGCGCCGCTCTGATCTGGCGCGAAACCCACATGACCTCGCCGCTGCTGCCGGTCGATCTCATGCGCATCCCCGTCTTCGCGCTGTCGATTGCGACCTCGATCGCCTCGTTCTGCGGACAGATGCTGGCCTTCGTCGCGATCCCCTTCTATCTGCAGAGCCGCTTCGGCTATTCGGCGGTTCACATGGGCCTCTTGATCACGCCCTGGCCGATCGCGGTGGCGTTCGCGGCCCCCCTCGCCGGCCGCCTCGTCGAGCGCTATCCGGCTGGCCTGCTCGGCGGCATCGGCCTCACGCTGTTCGCCTGCGGCCTTGCCGCGCTCGCCTTCCTGCCGGCGGTGCCCACGCCGCTCGACGTGATCTGGCGGATGGCGCTTGCGGGCGCCGGCTTCGGCCTGTTCCAGACCCCCAACAATCGCACCATGATAGCGGCCTCCCCGCGCGAGCGCGCCGGCGGCGCCAGCGGCATGCTCGGCACGGCGCGGTTGCTCGGCCAGACCACCGGCGCGGCGCTGGTCGCGCTGTTCCTCGGCCGCTATCCCGTCGAAGGCACCCGGATCGCGCTCCTCACCGGCGTCGGCTTTGCGTTTTTCGGCGCGGCGCTGAGCATGCTACGGCTCTCGCCCGCAGGCGCACGCGGCGCCGAGCATGTGCGCATCCACGAGGGGCAGCGGATGAAGGGCGAGTGACCCCGCGCGCCCCATTTCCCGGGCACAACCTCCGCGTGGCTTAACCAAAAGGCACATTGGGCTATTGCGCGCGCGCCATGGTTGCGCTTGATTGCACGCGGGCACTGGGGAACTTCATTTTATGCGTATCTTGGGCATTGCGGCGCTCGGCGTCATGCTGGGCAGTTGCGCGTCGGTCACGCGCGGCACGACTGAAAACATCGCGATTTCATCGACACCGTCCGGCGCTGAAGCCGTCATCTCCGGA
Organism: Bradyrhizobium diazoefficiens; assembly: GCF_018131015.1. Lineage (GTDB taxonomy): Bacteria > Pseudomonadota > Alphaproteobacteria > Rhizobiales > Xanthobacteraceae > Bradyrhizobium > Bradyrhizobium diazoefficiens_B. Next base: position 39,869 of record NZ_JAFCJJ010000019.1, on the reverse strand, counting down.
CTGGAAATACCGACCACCTGCACGACGCCATGCGCGATCGTCGCCAAGCGCAGCGCGGACATCTCCATCACCTTCCAGAAGGAGGGCTATGAGTCGCAGACGGTCCAGCTCACCAAGGAAATCCCGGCCACCGGCGCCGCCGGTTTCGCCGGCAACATCGTCGCAGGAGGTCTCGTCGGCATGGGCGTCGATGCCGTGACGGGAGCAGCGCTGGATCACAAGCCGAATCCGGTGATCGTCACCATGCAGCCATCGCAGCCGGCCGCTCGCGCCCGTCCCGCGGCACCGAAGAAGCCGCGCCCGCCGGCCGCAGACAACGCCGGCTCGTAAGATCCGCCGCCGCGCGACGCGGCGACCACCCAAACAAAAAGGCCGGCTCTTCAGCCGGCCTTTTCGATTCATCATGCCCCAATCAGGCCTTGACCAGCGGGCCCTTGGAGGACGGTCCCTTGGAGCCGCCAGGGCCGCCCGGCTTGTTGGGCTTGCCCGGCGGGCGTTTGCGGGTGCCGGGCAGTTTTTCCTGCTTCGGCGTGACCGGACCCTCGACGAACTCGAAGCCGATCTTGTCCTTGGTCTCGTCGGCCTCGTCCTTGATCAGCACGACGCGGACATGACCGCCGCCCTTGAGCTTGCCGAACAGCACCTCGTCGGCCAGCGGCTTCTTGATGTGCTCCTGGATCACGCGGGCCATGGGACGCGCGCCCATCTGCTCGTCATAGCCGTGCTGGACCAGCCAGGTCTTGGCGGGCTCGGACAGCTCGATGGTGACGTCGCGGTCGCCGAGCTGCGCCTCGAGTTGCAGCACGAACTTCTCGACCACCGTGCCGATCACCTCGACGCTGAGATGGCTGAACGAGACGATGGCGTCGAGACGATTGCGGAATTCCGGCGCGAACTGCCGGTTGATCGCCTCGTGGTCGTCGCCTTCGCGCTTGGAGCGCGTGAAGCCGAATGCCTGCTTGGCAAGATCCGAAGCACCCGCATTCGTGGTCATGATCAGGATGACGTTGCGGAAGTTGACCTGCTTGCCATTGTGGTCGGTGAGCCGGCCGTGATCCATGATCTGGAGCAGCACGTTGTAGAGGTCGGGATGCGCCTTCTCGATCTCGTCGAGCAGCACCACGCAATGCGGATGCTGGTCGACGCCGTCGGTGAGCAGGCCGCCCTGGTCGAAGCCGACATAGCCGGGAGGCGCGCCGATCAGGCGCGACACGGTGTGCCGCTCCATGTATTCGGACATGTCGAAACGCAGCAGCTCCACGCCGAGCGACGCTGCGAGCTGCTTTGCGACCTCGGTCTTGCCGACGCCGGTCGGACCCGAGAACAGGTAGCAGCCGATCGGCTTCTCCGGCTCGCGCAGACCGGCGCGCGCCAGCTTGATCGAAGCGGCGAGCGACTCGATCGCCTTGTCCTGGCCGAACACGGTGCGCTTCAGGGTCTGCTCGAGATGCTTGAGCACCTCGGCGTCGTCCTTCGACACGCTCTTCGGCGGGATCCGCGCCATCGAGGCGATGGTGGTCTCGATCTCCTTGATGCCGATGGTCTTCTTGCGCTTGTTCTCGGCCACCAGCATCTGCGCCGCACCGGATTCGTCGATCACGTCGATCGCCTTGTCAGGCAGCTTGCGGTCGTGGATATAGCGCGAGGACAGCTGCACCGCCGCCTCGATCGCCTCGTTGGTGTATTTCAGCCGGTGGTAGTCCTCGAAATAGGGCTTGAGGCCCTTGAGGATCGCGATCGCGTCCTCGACCGTCGGCTCGTTGATGTCGATCTTCTGGAAGCGCCGCACCAGCGCGCGGTCCTTCTCGAAGTGCTGACGGTATTCCTTGTAGGTGGTCGAGCCCATGCAGCGGATCGTGCCCGAGGCGAGCGCCGGCTTGAGCAGGTTCGAGGCATCCATCGCCCCGCCCGACGTCGCGCCCGCACCGATCACGGTGTGGATCTCGTCGATGAACAGGATGGCGTTGGGATGCGCCTCGAGCTCCTTCAGCACCTGCTTCAGGCGCTCCTCGAAATCGCCGCGATAGCGCGTGCCCGCGAGCAGCGTGCCCATGTCGAGCGAGAACACGGTCGCAGCCGCCAGCACCTCCGGCACCTCGCTGTCGACGATGCGCTTGGCGAGGCCCTCGGCGATCGCGGTCTTGCCGACACCTGCCTCACCCACGAACAGCGGGTTGTTCTTCTGCCGGCGGCACAGCACCTGGATCGCGCGGTTGATCTCGGAATTGCGTCCGATCACCGGATCGATCTTGCCGTCGCGCGCCTTCTTGTTGAGGTTGACGCAATAGGTATCGAGCGCCTCGCCTTTCTTCTTGGCGTCCTCGTTGCCCTTGGCCTCGGTCTCCTCGTCGACGCCGCGCACCGGCCGCGCCTCGGAGACACCCGGCCGCTTGGCGATGCCGTGGCTGATATAGTTGACCGCGTCATAGCGCGTCATGTCCTGCTCTTGCAGGAAGTAGGCGGCGTGGCTCTCGCGCTCGGCGAAGATCGCGATCAGCACGTTGGCGCCGGTCACCTCTTCGCGGCCGGAGGATTGCACGTGGATCACGGCGCGCTGGATCACGCGCTGGAAGCCGGCGGTCGGCTTGGCATCGTCGGCGCCGTCGGTGACCAGATTCTCGAACTCGGTCTCGAGATAGTTGACGAGGCTCGTGCGCAGCTTGTCGAGATCGACGCTGCAGGCGCGCATCACCGCCGCCGCATCGGAATCGTCGATCAGCGAGAGCAGGAGATGCTCGAGTGTCGCGTATTGGTGATGACGCTCGTTGGCGATCGCCAGCGCACGATGCAGGGATTGTTCAAGGCTTTGGGAAAAAGTCGGCATTCGCGTCCTCTATGGCCCCCACCATCATGATCGCCATCGCCCGGGCAGGCAACAACAACCTTTGTCACATATAGTTATACAAGGCCGCGGCGAAAGATCGGTTCCGCGACTCAAGGGAGCACGCACCCACGGTATTTTCGATGCAAAAGCCGTTCCGATTTGGGCGGAATCGGCGCCGGCTCAGGCTTTTCGGCAGTTTTGCATGCCGCAAACGACAGCGCCGCAGATCACGCGACCATCACACAGCGGCACGCACAGGAGCAGGTCTTCGAACGTACCGCGACGAGGCCTACTTCTTTTCCATCACGCATTGCAACGGATGCTGGTGCTTGCGGGCGAAATCCATCACCTGCGTCACCTTGGTCTCCGCGATCTCGTAGGTGAACACGCCGCACTCGCCGATGCCGTGGTGATGAACGTGCAGCATGATCTTGGTGGCGGCCTCGACATCCTTGTTGAAGAACTTCTCCAGCACGTGAACCACGAATTCCATCGGCGTGTAGTCGTCGTTCAGGATCAGCACGCGGTACAGGTTCGGCCGCTTGGTCTTGGGCTTGACCTTGGTGATGACGGAGGTGTTCGGACTGGCCGGGCCACCCGAACGGTTCTCGTCATTGCTCATGCGGGGAGCATGGGCGGCGGCTGGTGCGGACAGGTCGAGTCTGGAAGTCAGTTGCGACATGGCAAAGGCGTTCAAATTCCCCACGGAAGCGAATGACGGTCCGCCGCGCGGCCCCTGTCTTCGGAGCCTCGCGCAGGCGCGCCGCCTTGTTGGATCGCCGCTCCCGACCGGTCCGGGCCGAGCCGGATCGCTCGCAAGCAATATGGGCCTGCCCCCGGCTCGCCGCAAGCGCGCACAGGCTGCCCAAGAGGCTAGACCGATGCGGCCGCAACGTCCGATTCCCGATCCGGGCGATCCTGGTCGAGGTTAATCAATTCGGGCCGATTTGACAAAAATTTCCGGCCATACGTTTAGAGGGTGTTGACCAGGAACTTGACTTCAGCGCGGTCGCGCGGGGTATCCCCGGATTTCTACGGTCAAGTTTACCCGCCGTTCAAGGCTCTGGCGCGAAATCGGGCAAACCACAGATCTCGGGGATCGCCATGTCTCGCCTGCCCGCCGTCAGCCGCCTGGGTCGACAGCTCGCCCGCTTTGCCGGGGCCGAGCAAGGCAACATCGCGGTCATCTTCGCCATCGCGCTCGTTCCCATCCTGAGCTTCATCGGGGCCGCCGTGGACTATAGCCGCGCGGTCGCGGCCCGCACGTCGCTGCAAGCCGCACTCGACTCCACCGTGCTGATGCTCTCCAAGGATCTTTCGGCGGGAACGATCACGACGGCGCAGATCAGCTCGAAGGCACAAACCTATTTCAACGCGCTATTCACCGATACGGCCGCCCTGCCCACCGTCACGGTCGGCGCGACCTATACCGCCAGCACCTCCATGGGCTCGACCATCCAGGTCACCGGCACCGGCAACTACACGACCAGCTTCCTCAGGATCGCCGGCTTCCCGACGCTCGGCATCAACACGACCTCGACCAGCGCCTGGGGCATGACCCGCATGCGCGTCGCCATGGTGCTCGACAACACGGGCTCGATGAAGGACGACGGCAAGATGCCCGCGATGCAGACCGCGGCCAAGAACCTGGTCGACCAGCTCAGCGCGCTCGCCAAGACCAACGGCGACGTCTACATCTCGATCGTCCCGTTCGCCAAGGACGTCAATGTCGGCGCCAGCAACTACAACAAGTTCTGGATCGACTTCAGCGACTGGGACAACGCCAACGACAGTTGGAGCTGCTCGTCCTGGAACAACGGCAATTGCAGCAATTGGGTGCGGACGATTCCCAATCACAACACCTGGACCGGTTGCGTGGTCGACCGCGACCAGGACTGGGACACCAAGAACACGACGCCCGTGAGCGGCAATGCGGGAACACTCTTCCCCGCCGATCAGTACTCCTACTGCAACACGGCCAGCTCGGCCTATCTGCAACCGATCGTGCCGCTGAGCTATGACTGGTCCTCGCTCAAGACCGTGATCGACAACATGAAGCCGACCGGCAACACCAACCAGGGCATCGGCCTTGCCTGGGGCTGGATGACGCTGTCGAGTGGCGATCCCATGAACGCGCCGGCGAAGGATCCCAACTACGTCTACAAGGACGCGATCGTGCTGCTCTCCGACGGTCTGAACACGCAGAACCGCTGGTACAACAATGCCTCGCAGATCGACGACCGGCAGAAGAAACTGTGCGACAACGCCAAGGCCGCGAACATCACGATCTATACGGTGCAGGTGAACACCGGTGGCGATGCGACGTCCAGCGTGCTGCAATATTGCGCCAGCAGCAGCGACAAGTTCTTCCTGGTGACGTCGGCGGACCAGACCGTCTCGGTGTTCCAGAACATCGGCACCTCGCTGTCGAAGCTGCGCGTGGCGCGCTGACCGGTCCATCGCTTTGCGAAACGAAAAAAGCCCGGCTGGAGCAGCCGGGCTTTTTGATTCCAGGAATTGAAAAAGCTTAGTTGGCGGCCGGGGTGAACTTCGCCACGACGGTCTCGACCGGCTTGAACGCCTGCTTGGCGAGATCGGTGTAGAGGCCGGCGATCTTCTGCGTTTCCGCAACGAAGGTTTCGTAGGAAGAGCGGGCGAAATCGGTCTGCGCTTCCAGCGCCTTGTCGAGCGACTTCACGCCGGAAAGCTTCTCGACGAAGGACTTAGTGTCTTCAAACGACTTCTTGGTGTAGTCGCCATAAGCGCTGGCGATCGCCTGGAGGCCGTGCTGCACCGAGGTCGCGGAGGCAACGCACTGCTCGAACTGCTCTTTCCCGTAGTTCTGAAAGTCTTCAACCTTGAACATCTCGGAAATCCTTTTCCCTGGGCTTTTGTCGGGAAGCCCCGCCTCCCTGACTGCGGCCAAAATAGTGCAGCGCACAAAAAAGTCAAGAATATTGTTGCGATGCACAATGTCGCCGCAACTCGCGGAGATTCCCGGGGTTTCCCGCAAGGTTTCCTTAAGCTTTTGGAAACCGTAGCCCCCTACCCTGATTCCTTGGACGTATTCACCTTCCGCAAGCGGCCAAAAGCCGTTTGAGAACAGAACCTTAGCCAGAACAGCGGCTCAGGCCCACCTCGCCCGCGAACGAACACCAGCGGAGCGACAGCCTGAGCAGGTAATGATCCCGGGTTCGGCGGGCACAATTTCGCCTCACGAGCCGGTGATCAAGTCAGAAACGGGGACGGGGTTTCATGCTTCGTAAAAACTTGTCTTCCTCGCGCTTGGCGCGGGTTGGCGTTTTCGGGCTTCTTACGGTCACCACCGCAGTCATCTTCACGACCGATGCTGCCGAGGCACGGCGCCATCGGCGCCATTACGCGCACCACCGCGTGCAGCGCGACGTGTCCGAGAGCTCCAGCCCGAAATTCGCGTCGATCATCGTCGACGGCAATTCCGGCTCCGTGCTCCAGGCGACGAGCCCCGACGGGATCCGCCACCCCGCCTCGCTGACCAAGATCATGACGCTCTATCTGCTGTTCGAGCGTCTGGAGTCCGGCAAGATGAAACTCGACACCGAGATGCCGGTGTCGAAGCACGCCGCCGATCAGGATCCGACCAAGCTGAACCTGCGGGCCGGCCAGACCATTCGCGTCGATGACGCGATCAAGGGTCTCGTCACCCGCTCGGCCAACGACGCCGCCGTGGTGATCGCGGAAGCGATCGCCGGCGACGAGGACGACTTCGCCGCGATGATGACGCGCAAGGCGCGCGCGCTCGGCATGTTGCGGACGGTCTACCGCAATGCCAACGGCCTTCCCAACGAAGAGCAGGTCACGACCGCACGCGACCAGGCCACGCTCGGCCGCGCGATCCAGGAGCGCTTTCCGCGCTACTATCGTTATTTCGCGACCTCGACGTTCAACTGGCGCGGACAGTCGATCCGCAACCACAATCACCTGCTCGGCAGCGTCGAGGGCGTGGACGGCATCAAGACCGGCTACACCCGCGCCTCCGGATTCAATCTCGTGACCTCGATGCGCCGCGGCAACCGCCACCTCATCGGCGTGGTGCTCGGCGGCCGCAGCGGCGGCTCGCGCGATGCCATCATGCGCAACCTGCTCGCGGAGAACCTCGACAAGGGCGCGACCACCCACACCGTCGCCGCGATCACCGAGCGCAACGGCTCTGATGCCGCGGCGGAGGTCGCCGATGCGTCGGATACCCCGGTCCGCACCGCGCCGCAGGTCCAGGCTGCCGCCGCTCCCGCTCCGGAATCGGCTCCGTCGCGTCTTGCCGCGCGCCTGCAGACGCTTGCGGCTGCGACGGCCGCGGTGCCGCCGGCTCCGACCAAGCCGGAAGTCCGGCCGACTGAATCCAAGATCGAACCGGCGCCGCTCACCAATGGCGTGATCTCGAGCCAGCCGTTGTCGATCATCCCCGGCTCGTCGGAGCCGATGAAGCCGGTCCGGGTCAAGACGGTTCAGGTCAAGGCCGGAACCGTGAAGGTCGCCTCCGCCGCCCCGACGCAGGTGGCGCCGCAGGTCACCAGCACGATCGCATCCCACTCCGACATCGCCGAAACCTCCGGCGCCGTCGTCGCCAAGGCCGAAATCATCAACAAGCCGGAACCCCTGAGGGCCGAGGTCGCCCGCGCCGAGCTGCCGCCGCAGCCGCCGGGCTTCGGCACCGGCAACGGCATTCTCGGCGTCCTGCCGGCCGCATCCGCAGCTGCGCCCGCTCCGGCGGCCGCGAAACTTGCTTCCGCCGATCCGGCGCCGCAGCCGATCCAGATGAGCGCCTCCACCAAGCCGGTCGTGACCCACAGCGGCTGGATCGTCCAGGTCGGCGCTCTCGAGAGCGAGAGCGAAGCCCAGCAGCGGATCGAGGCTGCGCGCAGCTCGGCCCGCGGCCTGCTCAGCAAGGCCGATCCGTTCACCGAGCCTGTCGTCGCCAGGGACAATCGCAAGCTCTACCGCGCCCGCTTTGCCGGACTCGAAAAGGACCAGGCCGAAGCCGTCTGCCGCGCCCTGAAGCGCGCCGACATCTCCTGCATCACCGTCCGCAACTGATCTTCCCCATCGAAGGCCCCGATACCGATGCCCGCGCCTTTGGCGCGGGCATTTTGGTTTCGGAAGACACGGTGATTGCGACGGCCACGCCGCGCGACAACCTCTCGTCAAGAATTTACGGTTAAAACTTTACTCAAGGGATCGACCACGCCGACAACGGCGGGCATCGGGGCGACGGCAAACAGAGCACGCGGGAAGCTGACGCGGGATCAGCGTTTGTAGCGTAGTGCCGGAGTTAGCCGTGATGCGTGCGAAGCAGAGTATCCTTGGCCTCGTTTACCCGGGCAGCGAGGTACGTCGAGCCCCCCTGGTCGGGATGCAGTTTCTTCATCAGGGACTTGTGGGCCCGGCTGATATCGTCACGCCCCGCCCCCGGCTGCAGGCCAAGGATCTGATAGGCCTCCTCCGCCGTCATTTTGCCGCCCGTCGGCGCGCGGCGCTGCCGCCCTGCCGCATCGCCCTGCGCGTCTTGACGCCAGGCGGGAAACCGGCGGTCCAGATAGCTTTCAAGTAGCGCCACGCTCTCGGCGTCGAAGGCCGGCACCATCGCCAGCAGCGCGGCAAGATCGAATTCGTCCAGACCGCGCCCGGCATGGGGTCCCGCGACGATCTGGCCTCGAAGCTGGCCGGAATCGTGATCGAGCTGCATATCGAGAAACTGCGAGCGCACGCGCGAGGTCTGACCGGAGGGGCGCGCGGCGCCGCCGCCGAACAGGCCGCCGACATTGCCGAAGCCGGCGTTGGCAAGCGGCGTCCATCCGAGCAGCCCGGCACCGAAAATCCCGAGCGGGATCGCCACCACCAGCTCGCCCCTGAGGCCGGTAAAGGCCGCCACCGCAAGCGCCACCACGCCTCCGCCAAGCTTGATGGCGCGCGCCAGCACCGCCGGATTGGCGGCGCGGAACATCTGGAGCAACAGATAGAGCGTGATAACGGCGACAGCGCCGGCGATCAGTGTCATGGGCTGAATATAGCCGCCCTGTCGTCAAAATGCATGGCGCCGCTTTGCTTCATCCGTGCTTCCCTGGTCGGCTACTTCATCTGGCCGATCAGCTGCGCCGCGCCGCGCGTCGTCCCGGCCAGTCGCAGCAGCGCTTCCCGGCCGCCGGCGGCATAGGCCGCAGCCGCTCGCAACAACTCGCGCAGTTGTGCTGCCGCTCCGGGATCGAACCGGCACCAGGCGCCGCCGGTCAGGCGCGCGATTTCGCGAAACGCCTGCTCGGCCACGGCGTCATGGCCTTCCTGGAACAGGAAGACAGGGACCTTCAGCATGCCCAGCTCGCCGGCCTTGGCACAGAGCTCGTCGACCCTCTCCTCCATGGCATCGCCGATGAAGACCACGGCACGCACGCCGGAGGCTACGGCCTCGCGCCGGGCCTCGGTCAGCACCTTGCCGATCTGGGTATCGCCGCCGCGACAATCGATCTTGCTCATCAGCGTCGCCAATTTGCCGCTGTCGGAGATCCATCCCGTGGCGCGGCATTCGTTGTAGCCGCGATAATAGACGAGCCTGATGTCGAGGCTGCCGAGCGCTGCGGCCTCGCGGAACATGTCGGCCTGCAGCGCGCAGGCCATGTCCCAGGTCGGCTGCCGGCTCAGAGTCGCATCCAGAGCGAAGATCAGCCGGCCCTTCGCGCCGGGCGCATGCGGCGACATCGCGCGCGCCTTGGCAACAAAGGCGGCGATGTCCTCCGCGGCCGAGGTTTTGGCCTGCGGCAGGTCGCCCGCCTTCGTTGAAACGGCATCGCCGCCGCGTGGTTTGGTCGGTTCGCCGGACATCCCTGCTCGCGCATCCTCAGGTGCCGCTAATGTGGATAGCACGCCCTGCCCGGTCAATGTGCAAAGCCTCCGCGGGCGGACGCTGGCGGAGGCTTTGAACGATTTGGCTTGGCTTTCAGGACTTGGGCGATGACGGAGGGCGTCAGCTCTTGGCGGGCGCCATCAGGGCGACGGGCCCGGGCTCAAGCACTTTCGGCGGCGACGAGGTGGTGTCGACGGGCCGAATTGCGCTGTCGTTGTCGCTCAGGAACTTGTCGAGCATGCCCTGGATCGAATTCTTCGCGTCGTCCGGGCCGGTGTCGCGCATATCGTTGTGCTGGAAGTCGGTCTTGACGACCTGGATGCCGGCCTTCTCGCATTCCTCGTCGGTCGGGAGCACGCCCGGATCGGTCTTGAACTGCGGATCCTTGGAGCGGAACGACAGAATCTTGAATTTTCCAGCCGTAACGAAGGGCACGCGGAGATTGTCCAGCGTGACGACCTTCTTGACCTCATCCGGATACTGCTTGGCGAAATACATCGTGATGTCGCCGCCCATGGAGTGGCCGACCATGCTCACCTTGGTGTAATCGGCGTTGGGCTGAATCTTCTTCATCTCCTGCAGAGCCAGGTGGATGTTCGCCACCCCGCGCAGGATCTGCGGCAGGCGTCCGACATAAAGCTCGCCCGGCTTGGTCACCATCGGCGGGTCGGTCGGCAAATCGTGCTGCGGGCTGAGCACGAGATAGCCGCGGAAGGCAAAGGCGTTGGCGAGAAATCCGTATTCGGTGTTCTTGACGGTGTTGCCGTGGTTGATCACCGCGACCGGCAGCGTGATCATGCCGGCATCCGCTTGCATCTGCTTGTCGCGACGGATGGCGACGGAAACAGGCACGGGACGGTTGTCGCGCGAGGCGTCATAGAAGGTCACGGTCTCATGCTTGATGGCCCACTTGGCCGCCGTGAAATAGGCGATGCCGCAGAGGGCACTGACCGAAACCAGAACGGCAATTCCACGCTTCATTTTCGTCCTCAGCCTCAGGCCGTTCTGGCCTGAAATCCCAGTTGAAATCGAGTTGGTACAGGCCTCTCGGGGCCCTTGTCGCCTATTCCCTAATATATGTCACAGCTGCGTGACCGAAAGGCCAAATGTTGTGAATTGGCAGCCCTTTCATTGTGCGACGCACACATTTGCTGGGCATGTCATTCTGATACCGCCACATCAGGTTACAGGTCACCATCGGACGCAACTCGTCGCGATCGGGTTCAAGGACGCGGTCAACGTGGGGTGAAACGGCGGAATTGGCATCGAGTTCCGCGGGAACCGGAAGGAATGATCGACTGGAAGTAGCGGCGTACCGCACGCCGCTCAGGCGCCGAGGATGTCGTGGACCTCGAGCGGCTTGTCGATCTGGCTGAACCATTCGGCGCGGTTGGCGGCGCGGCGCCGGCCGCGCTCGTCGAGCGGCAGCTTGAGCTGGCGCAGCAGGCTCGTGACCTCCTCCCGCGCAGTGAGATGGCCGAGATTGGGCCGCATGCCGAGCGTGGCTTCATCGATCTCGTCCAGCGCCGTGAGACCACGCGGGAAAAACTCGCGATAGACCACGCGCTCGGCGAAGCCGTCGACGTAACGAAAGCCGAGCCGCAGCGACAGATCCTTGAGCCCGTCGGCGACGAGCTGCTTGTTGCGCGAGCCGAGCATGGACAGGCGGTTGCGAACCACGATCCAGTCGGTGGTCGAGCCGTCGAGCTGGCGGCGCTTGCGCCGGACATCGCGCACCATCTCGGCATAGTGGCTCTCGCCCGTCACCGCGTAGGTGGCGGGATCAACGGTGCCGAGCACGTCGAAATCGAGGAAGCTGTCGTTGATCGGCGTCACCAGCGTGTCGGCCATCGAATGCGCAAGCCGCATCAGGTAGCTGTCGGTGCCGGGCGTATCGATGACGATGAAATCGAAACTGCTCTCGACGGCGGAGACCGCCTCCATGAACTGCTGGAACTCGGAGTTCTCGTTCTCGGCGATCTGCATGGTCTCGCCGAGCTTGATGCAGCGATGCACCGGCAGTTCGAGATCGAGCCCGGTGCGGCGCGTCCAGGCGGCGCGATTGTCGATATAGTGGGTAAAGCTCTGCTGGCGACAATCGAGGTCGATGGTGGCGACGCGCTGGCCGGCCTTCAGCAACGCAACCGCGATGTGCAGGGCGGTGGTCGACTTGCCGGAGCCGCCTTTCTCGTTGCCGAGCACAACGACATGCGCCGAGCCGGATTGGCCTTGGCTAGCCTGCACAAGCATGGCGATCCCCAACACTCCTGTCGAATAATCTTCGAGTCGGCCGCGGTCGCGGTCAAGTGAAATGCGCGACAGGAGATGGAAATCGCGGCGCGCCGCCCTTCATATGAATCGCGACGTGAGTCCGCGCCTGTGATCCAGTCACAATTCGCCGCCGTCCTGCACGGCATGCTGTGCCCGATACGGATGCATGGCGTCCACGACCGCCGCTTGTTAAGGTTAGCCGGTGGCGCGCAAGCCGCGCCCCATCAGCAAGCGAACGGCAGGGGCATGTCATCCATCCGTACGATGATCGTGAGCGCCGTGCTGGCGCTCCTCGCCACCGGCGCGACAGAGGCGCAGCAACGGCCGCCGATCGGCCTGTACGGATCGCCACCGGATGCAATGATCTTTTATGTCGCCCATGGCCCGACCGGAGCTTGCGGACCGGGCTGCTCGGACTGGATCGCGGCCGAGGGCGCGGTGCAGTGGGACAGCTACAAGCGGTTGATCGCGATCCTCGATCGTCAGGCGGGACACAAGCTGCCGCTCGTCATCCATAGCCGCGGCGCCTCCAACCTCAACGTTGCCGTCAGCATCGGCCGCATCCTGCGCGATCGCGGTCTGGACACGATTGCGGGCGTGACCGTGGTCGAGGCCTGCGCCGGCAAACCCGAGGAGGAGTGTTTTGCGCTGAAGCGGCCGGGCGGACCGCTCGACGCGAGGGTGACGCCGCCCTTCCCGGCCTGCGATTTCGCCTGCGTCCTGATGCTCGCCGGCGGCGTGCATCGCGACCTGCCGCAAGGCGCGAAGGTGGTGTTGACCGGCCGCACCATCCGCAACCGCCTCGCTCCCAATGTCGCGGCCGAGCAACGCGAAAGCCTCACCGTCCATTTCGGCGAGCAGTACCGGAAATATCTGCAGGACATGGGCGTCGCGCCGGAGGTGGTCGACATCGTCGACCGCATCGGCGAAGGCGGACGCCCGATCGTGATGCCGCCCGCCGAATGGGCGCGGCTGCATATCGTGACGCCGCCGTAACTCGTCTTCAGAGCAATCCGAGGTCGCGCAGTTCGCGCCGCATCGGCTCCGGCATCGCCGCGATGGAGCCGGCCGCGGACTTGCCGAGATCGGGCGGCACGGAATCGTCGGCCAGATAACGCCAGCCCTGGAACGGGCGCATCGGTCGCGGCGAGACCGGAATCACCTTCGGCTGCATCACGATCCGGCAGCGGCCGATGCCGTCCTTGTCACGGAACGGCTCGATGCCGATGATCTTCTCGCGCGCGGCGATCTCGCCCTTGATGACCCAGTAGAGCGATCCTCCGCCAAGGATCTCGGCGTCGCGCTTCGGCACCATGCGCGTGATGTGGATGTGATGTTGCGGCAGACCCTTCTTCTTGGCGGTCTGCATCCGTTCGGCGATCCACTCCTTCAATTCCTTGACGGAGTCGCAGCCGACGGCGAGCTTGATGAGATGAAGTGGCATGAGCCAGCATTAGCCGGGCGGATGCGGATTTGAAATGCCGATCTAGTCGTTATCCGCAGCCGCGGGGGCCGGTGCCGCAGCCGGCGGCGGCGCGAGTGGAACAGGGGCGCGCGCGGCCTTCGGTGCGGGCTGCTTCTTGGCCGCATTGGCCGCGGGTGCTGCGGCCTGCGCCGAGGCTGCAGGTGGCGGCGCGCGTGGCGCTGCTGCCGGGGCGGCAGCGCTGGCTGCCGGCGCCGGCGGGCGTGTTGCCGCCGTCGTCGGCGGCTCCGGACTCATGATGCTCACCGGCGGGGTCGAGGCGGCGCTCGGGAACTCCGCATTGGTCGGCTTGCCGGTCGGCATCGATGGCGGCGCTGCGGCGAGCGCGCCCGGGGGCGGTGCTGCTACGGGCGCATTCCAGCTCGGCGCGTGACGCGTGACCAGCGTGTCATAGAGGTGCGCGTCCATGTTGGCGGCGACCTGCTGCTGATCGGTGAGCGCGCGGAAGGGGGCACAATCGAACTGGGTGCAGCCGTTGCGCGCGACCAGGACCTGCGCGACGAAGCCGTAGCGGTCGCGCTCCAGCGCCTTGCGCATGGCGCGCAATTCCGGCGTCAGCTCCGGCTCTGCGGCCGCGGCATCACCGAGTGCGGTCAGGCGGTCGAGCTTCGCTGCGGTGTAGGAAACTGCTGCTGCCGCCGCATCGGGCGAGCCGAACAGCGCCTTCTCGCAGCCGGCCAGCACGGCGTCGCCGGCGAGATCGTCGAGACATGACAGCGCCGGCAGGCTCGCGGCCGCTGCCGCCTGCACGCGTGCCTCGCCCGGCGCGGCCTGCCCGGGCGGCCCATAGAGGCGCATGGTGGCGGCCACCGCAATGCCGATCGCAAGCAGCGTAATGACGGTGAGTGCGCCGTTGGCGACCGACTTCTCGGCGCGCAGCAGCGTGATCAGCAGGATCAGGCCAAAGAAGCCGGCAGCCGCCAGCGTCATCCACATCGGAAAGGCCGGTGATCGCCAGATTTGATCGAGCGAGGTGGCCCATGCCCAGTTCATGCGCGACGTCCCCTCACGCGAGCAAAGAGCGAATGGTCAAAGCGGGCACCGCGAGCCGGTAGCCGCCCCCTCCGCACCATGTCGCGGCGAAGCGGGCCTTTTGACGGCGGGACGGTACAAATTCGTTTGCAGCGCCAATGCGCTGACGGCCTGCGGGTCAGGACTGAGCGAGCTGGCTTTCCCGGGCAACCCGCTCAAAGGCTTCGGTCGAGCTCTTGATCCGGTATTGGCAATCGTCGCCTTCGGTCGGCAGCAGCCGGATGACTTCATAGTCGCCGCTGGCAGCCGGACGCGCGATATTGCTCGCGGTGAACAGCACGCGCGTGCCCACGGGAAATTTGTGCTTCAACACCCTCTCCATACTCAAACAGCGCCTGCCTCGCTCACGGTCCCACTGCGACGGCCGGCCGGAAACCCGGGCCGCTGTATAGCACGCGCCCGGCCATTTTGGCCAGCAGTATACCGGCATGGCAAACGCGCCCTTTTTGCAATGATTTCAGAATGATAGGGCAGATGACCGATCGGCCAATGATACCAATTGGGCAGCCCGTCGGGCCCAAAATCACCCTGACCGGCTACACATTCTCGAACTTTTCGATGACAAGCGTCTCGGCGATGCCGTCCCGGGTCCATTCCTGGAACGCAGGCAGCGCCATCATCGTCTCCATATAGGCCCTGGCTTCGGGCCCGACCTCGATGGCGTAGGTGCGGAAACGGTGCACGACCGGCGCGTACATGGCATCCGCTGCACCGAAGCGGCCAAACAGGAACGGCCCCTGCGCGGCGTAGCGCGCACGGCAGTCGCGCCAGATCTCCTGCACGCGGACGACGTTGGCTTTCGCGTCCTCCGACAGAGCGACCGCGCGGACCGGGCGGTGCAGGTTCATGCCGCATTCGTTGCGCAGCGCCGCGAAGCCGGAATGCATTTCGGCGCACACCGAGCGGGCGCGCGCGCGTGCAGCGGCGTCGTCGGGCCACAGTTTCTTCTCGGGGTAACGCTCGGCGATGTATTCGATGATGCTGAGCGAATCCCACACCGTGATGTCGCCGTCCAACAGCACCGGCACCTTGCCGGCGCGGCTGAAGGCGAGGATCTTTTCCTTGTCGGCGGGATCGTCGGTGTAGAGCGGAATCACTGTTTCCGTGAACGGGATGTCGTTGGCGCGCAGCGCAAGCCAGGGCCGCATCGACCATGACGAGTAGTTCTTGTTGCCGATCGCCAGTTTCAGCGCAGCCATGTCACCGGTTCTCCTTCACGCGGGCCCGCTTGTAGCGCTTCCGCCAGCCAATTGCGAGCCATGGGCGCTCTCTCCACGTCGATCGCGGCGGTGCCAGCCTACGTCCCGCCAAAATCCTGCGGCGTGAACGGAAGGTCGATCACCTTCCACTCCTCGTATTTGTCGGCCGGCAGCATCTTGTAGGGCTGGCAGGCCTGCAACGCGCTCATCGCGGACTTCACGACGGCCACGCCCTTCTGCGATGGCGGGGCTTCGATCAGGATCGGCGGGCGCGCCAGCGTGCCGTCGGTGGCGAGCACCGCGCGCAGCCTGACGCGCACCGCATCGGTCGGCGCCACGCCTGCCGGCAGTTTTGCGCAGCTCTTCAAATGGCGGCGCAGCGCGGCGATGATTTCGGGCGGAAGTTTCGCGCCGATCGAATCCTTGGCGTCGCCGCCATCGTCCTTGGGCGCATCCTTGGCCGCGTCCTTGGGCTCGAGCGGCAACTCGGGCGGCAGACCCAGCATCACGCCATATTTGACGGTGACGTCGGGCTGCGGCGGCAGATAGGCCGGCGGGGCCGCCTGCGGCTGCGACATCGCCTGTGGCGGCTGCGGCGCTGGCTGAGCCATCGGTTGCTGCGCGGGCGACTGTGATTGCGACGGCTGTGATTGCGGTGGCTGTTGCGCTTGCGGCTGCGCGGCGGCCTCGCGCTGTTTCGGCGCCTGCGACGGTTGCGGCTGCGGCTGCTTCGGCGGTTCGGGCGAGGCCTGCGGTTGCGGCGATGGTTGCGGCCTGGCCGCCGGCTTCGCCGCCTCGGCCTTGTCGGTGGTATCGAGCTTCGGCAGCGTCGGCTCCGGCGGCTTCGGCTCCTGCTTCGCCTTCTCCTCGGCCTTCTCCTCCGCCTTGGCCTCTTCCTGTTCGACCTGCTCCGGCGTGACGATGTCGACCGCTACCGTCTCGGGCGGCGCGGCGTGGAATGGATGGACCTCGCTGATCAGGACGATCAGTCCCACCAGCGTCAGATGCGCGATTGCCGACGCTGCAATGTCGGGCCGTATGATCTTTCGCGGTTCCATCGCCTGTCTTGGGTTGCCGCCCTGCTCCTATCACAAGGCAACCGCCCCTCAATCCCATTTCGGAGCGAAGCCGAAATCGGTCAGGCGGCCGGTCGCCCTGGCCAATGCGAAGATGGCGGCCATCTCGTCGTCCGACAGCTCGAAATCGAAGATCTCGATGTTTTCCGACAATCGCTCGACGCGCGAAGTCCTGGGAATCGCGGACACGTTCTGCTGCACGAGCCAGCGCAGGCAGATCTGTGCCGCCGTCTTGCGGTGGGCGCGTCCGATCTCGGCGAGCGTCTGGTCGGCCTTGACCCGGCCCTTGGCGATGGGGCTGTAGGCGACGAGCGCGAGGGAATGCGCTTCGCAGGCCGCCCTCACCTTCGCCTGGTCCAGGTAGGGATGGTATTCGACCTGGTTGCAGACGAGCGGCTCCGGCGACAGTGCGACCGCCTGCTCGATCAGGGCCACCGTGAAGTTGGAGACGCCGATGTGGCGGGCGAGCCCCATGCGCTTGGCATGCGCCAGCGCGCCCAGCGTCTCCGCCAGCGGCACGTGGGAATTCGGCCAGTGCAGCAGCACGAGATCGACCGCGGGGAGCCGCAGGCGAACCAGGCTCTCCTTGACCGAGCGCTCGAGATCGTGGGGTGCGAAATGGTTGGTCCAGACCTTCGTCGTCACGAACACGTCGTCGCGGCGCACGCCGGAGGCGCGCAGGGCATCGCCGACCTCGCGCTCATTGTCGTAGATCTGCGCCGTGTCGATGTGGCGGTAGCCGAGCCGCAGCGCCTGCTCGACCACGCGCGCGCAGGTCCGCCCGCTCAACTCCCAGGTCCCGAGCCCGATCGCCGGGATCCTTGCGCCGTTGGCCTCGACGAACAGCATGAGGAATCCTCCCTGCCATGGTCGCCCCGCGTCACTATGGACCCGGCCCGCAAGACTGCCAACAGAGGCTGCGGCCGTCCCGCGGGATATTCAGCGCGAATGCCGGCGAGAAGTCTTACGCGTCAAGCCTTGGCGAGCGCCTGGAAGACCGTGTCCGGCGCATGCGCGATCACGGCGAGCAGCGCGCGGGCCGGCCCGCGCGGGGCGCGCTTGCCCTGCTCCCAGTTGCGAATGGTCTCGACGGGCACGCCAAGCTTGGCGGCGAACTCCATCTGGGTGAGGCAGGCGCGGCGGCGAAGATCGCGGACGGCGAGCGAGCTTGAATCGGGGGGCGCCGTTGCGGCCATGGACTCGACCGGAATCGGCTGGACCGGAAACTCCTGCCCGTCCCGCAACTCGACGACCCGTCCGTCCGCCTTCAGCCGCAACCGCATGTTCATTCCCCCAAGCGCGGGCAATGATGCGGCAGGCCGCTTAAGTTCGGATTAAAGATAAGGAAGGTCTCGTGCCCCGGACGCGGCGCAGCGCGCCCTTCGCGATGCGCTGCAGAGCCGGGGCCCATCTCGCCACAGCATGCCGTGTTGCTTTCTGGGTCCCGGTTCTGCGCAGCAACGCAAGAGCGTTGCAGCGCGCCCGGGACAAGAGCCCTATTTCAATCCGAACCACAGCGTCGCGATGCCGAGGAAGGAGAAGAAGCCGACGACGTCGGTCACGGTGGTGACGAAGGTGCCGGAGGCGACCGCCGGGTCGGCGCGCACCCGTTCCAGTCCCATCGGGATCAGGATGCCGCCGAGCGCGCCGGCGACGAGGTTGCAGATGATGGCAAGGCCGATCACGATGCCGAGGCCCGGGATCTTGAACCAGGCGACCGCCGCAACGCCGGTGATCACGGCAAAGGCGAGGCCGTTGACGAGTCCGACGAGGCTCTCGCGCATCACGACGCGCCAGGCATTCGAGGAGCCGAGCTCGCGGGTGGCGAGCGCCCGCACCGCGACCGTCATGGTCTGGGTCGCGGCGTTCCCGCCCTGGCTCGCCACGATCGGCGCGAGCACGGCGAGCGCCACCATCTTCTCGAGCTGGCCCTCGAACAGGCCGAGCACGGACGACGCGAGGAAGGCGGTGGCGAGATTGACCAAGAGCCAGTTGAACCGCGCCCGCGCAATGGTGAACACGGTGTCGGATAGCTCTTCGTCGCTGGTGACGCCGCCGAGCGCCTTGAGGTCCTCGTCGGCCTCCTCCTCGATGACGTCGACGACGTCGTCAACGGTGATGACGCCGACGAGGCGGTCCTGGGTATCGAGCACGGGCGCTGCGACGAGATTGTACTTGCCGAACATGCGCGCCACCTCCTCCTGGTCCTCCAGGACGGAGACGCGGCGGCGCTCCTCGTCGGTCAGTTCGGTGAGCGGCACCGGACGGCGGGCGCGCAGCAGCACGTCGAGCGGCACGGCGCCCTGCCAGTGCTGGTCCTTGTCGACGACATAGATCTCGTAAAAGCGGGCCGGCAGGTCCGGGGTCTCGCGCATGTAGTCGATCGCCTGCCCGACGGTGAAATCCTGCGGCACGGCGATGAACTCGGTTTGCATCCGCCGTCCGGCGGAGTTTTCCGGATAAAGCAGGCTGCGCTCGAGCGCGACGCGCTCCTGCAGCGGCAGCTTCTCGAGGATCTCCTCCTGCTCCTCCTCGTCCAGGGTCTCGAGCAGTTCGACCGCATCGTCGGATTCGAGCTCGCGGACGCCCTCGGCCACCGTCTCCGGCGGCAGCTCCTCGAGGATTTCCTCGCGTACGGTCTCGTCGACCTCGTTCAGCGCGGAGAAGTCGAAGTCGCGCCCGGTGAGCTCGACCAGGCGGACGCGGTCGTCCGGGTCCAGCGCCCCGATCAGGTCGCCGAGATCGGCCTCGTGCAGCTCTGCGACACAGGCGCGCAGCGCGGCGCTGTCATTGGCCTCGATCGCGTGGGCGATTTCCTCGACGAACTCGTGGCGAATTTCCCCGTCTTCATTGCGCATCGGCACGTGGTCGAGTACCGAAGCTTCGGCCGATGGGGCACCGTCGGTGCGGTCATCCATGGTGCGCCTCGCCGTTGACGGGTTGGATCGGGTGGTTCGGGCTGATTGTCAGGCAATACCCACAAGGCGACTCGAAGCGCAATGACAAAGATGCATCGACCGGAATGGACCTCGATGGCGGCGGGCGCGTTTCTCGCGGCGCTCGCCGGCAGCGCCGCGGCGAGCGCCGCGGAGTGCCCGCGCAAGGAAGCGCTCGGCACCTCGCGGGTCCTGAGCGTCGATGCCAAGGCCACGCCGCGCGTCGGCCTGAAAAGCTTTCCGCAGACGCTGCCGCTCGCCGACCGCGAGGTCGTGCTGACCTTCGACGACGGCCCGAATCCGCCGACCACATCGAAGGTTCTGGCGGCGCTGGCGCAGGAATGCGCGCGCGCGACCTTCTTCCTGATCGGCCTGCACGCCGCAGCTCATCCCGACATGGTCAAGCGCATCGCCCGCGAGGGCCACACCATCGGCCACCACACCTGGTCGCACCCGTTCATGGCGCGGATCCCGTTCGAGAAGGCCAGGGCCGAGATCGACCGCGGCATTGCCGCCGACGAGATGGCGCTGAACGGGGTGTCGACGACGACGCCGTCGACGCCATTCTTCCGCTTTCCCTATTTCGAGGCGACGCAGGCCGAGCTCGACCTGCTGCAGTCGCGCGGCATCGTCGTGTTCGGGGCGGATCTGTGGGCCAGCGACTGGAACGAGATCACCCCGGCGCAGGAATTGAAGCTCATCACCGAGCGCCTCGCCGCCGCCGGCAAGGGCATCATCCTGTTCCACGATCCGAAGGCGCGCACGGCGGCGATCATGCCGGCCTTCCTGCGGTATTTGCGGGAGAACGGATATCGCCTCGTGCATGTCGTGCCGGGGCGATAGAACGCCGCATTGATGCCTGAATGTCACGCCCGTGCAAAATGGGGTGATTTGGGCCCTATTAACGTTTCGTTCATGTTAAGCCCTGCAGAGATGGAGGGGACATCCGCCTGAACCGTTTCCGGGCGTCTCCGACCTACTATGGCGGCAAATCGCGCGTGTGAGGCAGTCGAGGTTCATGATCGGAAGTAGCGTTGTTCTGCGGACGCGATCCTGGATCGTCCTGTGCGTTGGATTTTTGACCGTCGGCGCGCCGTCGGCGTTCGCGACCGAATGCCCGGGCCATCCGGATGCGCTCGGCACCTCCCGCACCCTCGTGGTCGATCCGCGCGAACATCCCCGCATCGGCACGATGCAATATCGCGAGACGCTGCCGCTGAAAGACCACGAGGTCGTCCTGACCTTCGATGACGGGCCGCTGCCGAAATACTCCAACCAGGTGCTCAAGATTCTGGCCGACGAGTGCATCAAGGCGACCTTCTTCATCGTCGGCAGGCAGGCCAAGGCCAATCCGGAAGGCGTGCGCAAGCTGGTCGCGGCGGGCCACACCGTCGGCACGCACAGTATGAACCATCCCCTGACGTTCGACCGGATGCCGATCGATAAGGCGGAGGCCGAGGTCAATGGCGGCATCGAGTGGACAACGGCGGCGATGTCGGATTCGTCAGAGCTTGCGCCCTTCTTCCGCATCCCCGGGCTGATGCGCGCCGAGGGCATCGAGAACTATCTGATCTCGCGCGGCATCCAGGTCTGGAGCGCCGACTTCCCCGCCGACGACTGGCGTCACGTCTCGTCCGACCGCGTCTACCAGCTCGCGATCCAGCGGCTGGAGGCCAAGGGCAAGGGCGTGCTGCTGCTGCACGACATCCAGGCCCGCACCGTGGCGGCCCTGCCCAAGATCATCCGCGACCTCAAGGCGCGCGGCTATCGTATTGTCCATGTGGTGCCCGCGACCGCCGAGCGCCCCGCAACGCCGACGGAACCGGTGGAATGGCTGCTGCACCGGCCGAGCGAGAGCGTGCCGATCGCGCGCTGGCCGGCGGTGCCGAATTTCGTGTTCGCGCAAGTCAGGACGCTGCCGGCCCCTGCCCTGGCCGATCTCAACGCGCAGGCCGCGCATCAGCCGCTGTTGCCGCGCCGGACCAGGGCCGAGGCAAGCGTCGCCGCCACCCTTGCCGCACCCGGCCGCGACCTCTTCGCCATCCCCGAGGGTTCGCTCGAGGTGCTGCTGTCCACCACGGCATCACGGCGCGCTGCGACGCGGCTGGCGGCAGCCGCGACACCGCATGGGTCCCGGGGCAAGGCTGCCAGGATGCCGGGGCGCTCAGCCGGACATGCAACCCATGCCGCGCCGAAGCATGCGGCGCAGGCGAATGGCACAGCGACGCGCCCGACGCGGCTCGCCAGCCTGAAGAAACGGACGCAGTAAAGAGCCGTTAAGGCCGCAGGATCTTGGCGACGCAGAGCAGCACGATCAGCGCCAGGAAGAACAGGTCCATATAGGACTTGAGCTCGCCGTCGCGACGGAGCCGTGCGACGTCGGTGACGATCTGCTTGCGATTGGCCGTGCCGCCCGAATTGTCGTTGATCGGCGCCTGCAGGCGCCGCGTCTCGACCTCGAGCTTCTCGATTTTCTGGAAGAAGTAGAACGCACGCAGCGTGGAGGCGGCGCGCATGCCGCTATAGACCAGCACCAGCAGCGCGACGATCGCCCGGTTCGGATAGTGCTCCATGAAGTTCAGGCTGAAATAGACCACCGCCAGGAAGGTAAAATTGGTGAAGAAGCGGTAGACGAAGCTCAAGAAGACCATGCTGGCTCCAGCCGGAAAGGCGCGCAAGCCGACGAGCGTTGCGAATTCGGGAAGTATCGGACGCAGGCCGGAACAGCCGGCCGGAATGGCGCTGGGCCCCACCGACGCCAAATTTGCCCCAAAAGGAAACGATAGCCCACATAGGCGCTTTTAGCCACGCGCCGCCATAATGCAAGACCGCGGCGCCCCGTACTGTTCCCGCCGCGCCGGGTCGATGGCGATTCGACCCCAGCCGCGATAGACTGTGCGACCACTCGGACCCGGGATCTGCCGATGCCGAAGAAGGGAATCACCGGCCACGACGAATGGGTCCTCACCGAGGCCCTCGCGACCGCGCTGGTCGCGCTGGAGCAGCTGGAGCCGAAGCACCAGCCGCTCGCGCACATGGACGACATCCGGAAAATGCTCGCCAACGGCAAGGAGCCGTCCGCAGTGAGCCTGCACCTCGCCCAGGCCAAGTGCCGCCTGTTCCCGGATGCGGATCCGCTGGAGATCTACAGGGAATACGGCATCGGCGACGAATATGGCTGAATCCGCCACTCGCGCGGCATCGGCACAATCCCGCGCGATCGATCGTCCTCGCTCGTCTGAAGGTCGCGCGGCCTCACGACTGCACAAGAGCTCGTGACTCCCGCACCTCGCCTCCGAACTTCCCTGACCCTCACCTGACTACCAGTCAGGAGCGTGAGGGAAGCCGACGCTCCCTCCGGTGCTCAGCTTTGGACAGGCATGCAAAACGGGAGAAATTGCCATGGGAGGCACGCCGCAATACACGCCGCCGGGCCCGGTGGAACAGATGCCGAATATGGCGACGCCGCAACCGCAGTGCTCGCCGCTTCTCAAGGTTCACAGCGCCGCCGTCTTTCCCTATGAGGCGGGCGAAGTCGCGAAGTCCCGCACCGAGGTCGGCCATCTCGGTGTGGACGTCAATCTGGTCCCGCCGGCCGGCATCTGCCAATATCTCATCATCTGGGATTTCGGCGTCGACTGGCGCCATATCAAGAACTTCGCCAAGCGCGATGCGCTGCTGGCAGCGCAGCTGATCCGATTCGAGAATGACAAGACGTTGCAGTTCCAGATCGTCGGCTACAGCGACAGCACCGGCGGCGAACGGAACAACACCTTCCTGCGCACGGGCCGGGCCAGAAACGTCTTTCACCTGTTCGGCCCAAGCGCCCGCTCGCGCGTCTTCTCCGTCAAGCCCGCTCCATCCGGCGAGTACCTGCACGACAACACCAATGTGAACAACAGGGCCGCCAATCGCGCCGTGGTCGTCGAAATCTTCGCCGGCGGCGGGACGACCTAGCCGCCTTTCTCGACGAGAACGGAGGGTCAGTTGGCTTGGGCACGGATGACCGGGGGAGCAATCCAAAGCTCCCTGCATCATTCACGTGGATCAACCTGAGGTTGGTGCGCTCGGAGGGACTCGAACCCCCACGGTGTTACCCACTGCCACCTCAAGGCAGCGCGTCTACCAGTTCCGCCACGAGCGCTAGGAGATGCCGGCCTGAGGTCTCAAGGCTGGCCGGATCAGCGGCCGCCGATCTAACAAATCCGTCAGGGGGATACAAGCCTGCAAAGACCCGGAATTCCACAAGCACGGCAGGAAAACGCCGGATCGGGCCTATCGGTACGCTACCGCATAGTCGGGTCGCTACCCGTACCCCGGGTCGCTACCGCGTACCCCGGGTCGCTACCGCGTACCCGTCGCGCGCGGCAGCATCTGCTTGACCTCGACCGCGATCCGGTTGCGGTCGACCAGCACGACGCCGGAGGCCACAGGCAGGTTATTGGCCAAGACCTTGACCTCGTCGGCTTCGCTTGCGTCCAGCTCGATGATGGCGCCGCGGGAAAGACGCAATACCTGATGGATCGGCATGGTGGTTGTCCCGAGGACGACCGTGAGATCCACCGTGACTTTATCGAGAGTAGGCACTGTCAGACCGCCGCAACTTGGAACGAGGACCAGGGAACCAGGGTGTTGGCATTTGCGCCTGCGATCATCACCACGTTATGGTTAGCCAATGGTTAACTCGCCTCAAGACCCCCGCCAAAACCAGCGTCAGGAGCTGGATTTGACGGCATTTTCCGCCTCCGCCGGCGAGGTGGTGGAGTGGCGGATTTCGGACGCTCCGGTGCCATATCCCGAGGCGGTTGCCGCCATGGAGGCGCGAGTCGCTGCCATCGCCGCGGGTGAAGCCGCCGAGCTGGTCTGGCTGCTCGAACACCCCCCGCTCTACACCTCCGGCACCTCGGGCAAGGACTCGGACCTGCTCGATCCCCGATTCCCGACCTTTGCCACCGGGCGCGGCGGCCAGCTCACCTATCACGGGCCCGGCCAGCGCGTGGCCTATGTCATGCTCGACCTCAAGCGCCGCCGGCCGGACGTGCGGGCCTATGTCGCGAGCCTGGAGGAGCTGATCCTGCGGACGCTTGCCGCCTTCAACGTCCGCGGCGAGCGGCGCGAGGACCGGGTCGGCGTCTGGGTGAAGCGCCCCGACAAGGGTGTCGGCCATGAGGACAAGATCGCCGCCATCGGCGTGCGGTTGAAACGCTGGGTGTCGTTCCATGGCATCGCCATCAATGTCGAGCCGGAGCTTTCGCACTTTTCCGGGATCGTGCCCTGCGGTGTCGCCGACCCCCGCTACGGCGTCACCTCGCTCGTCGACCTCGGCCAGCTCGTCACCATGGCCGACGTCGACATCGCGCTCCGGCAGGCGTTCGAAGAGCTGTTCGGGCCGACCCGCGCGCTGCTGCCGGAAACGGCCGCCTGACGCTTTCCTGTTGGCGACGCGTTCTGCGCGTTCGCCATGGCCGCGGAATCGGATACGCTTGCGTCCGGTGCCGCCCACGCCTCCCCCCTCCGCCGGGAAAGCAGACCTCATGCCGGGCGACGAGACATCGGACCGACTGTTCGAGCGCCAGGCATAAGGAGGGATTGCGTTTCAGCTCGCGATGGGAGGTTCTCTCGATGAGATTGTCTGCACCGATCTATCATCTGAAGCGGAAAGCAAAGCGCCTGTCGCGCGACAAAGGCATTCCGCTCAACGCCGCGCTCGACCGCATCGCCACGATGGAAGGCTTTTCCGCCTGGAGCATGCTCGCCGCGAAAGCTGCGGCACTGAGGCCAGCCAACAGGCTGTTCCCGCAATTCCAGCCGGGCGACCTCGTGCTGGTCGGCGCGCGCCCCGGTCAGGGCAAGACCTTGATGAGCCTTGAGCTTGCCGTGGAGGCCATGAAGTCCGGTCATCGCGCCGCGTTCTTCTCGCTCGAATACGCCGAAAGAGACGTGCTGGACCGCTTGCGCGCGATCGGCGCGGAGCCGGCGCAGTTCGCTGACATGTTCGAGGTTGATTGCTCCGACGCGATCAGCGCCGATTACGTCATCAAGCAGATGGCCGCTTCTCCCCGCGGCACGCTCGTGGTGATCGACTATCTGCAACTGCTCGACCAGAGGCGGGAAAACCCCGACCTCTCCGTCCAGGTGCGCGCCCTCCGATCGTTCGCACGCGACAAGGGGCTGATCGTCGTCTTCATCTCGCAGATCGACCGGTCCTACGATCCTTCGGTCAAGCCCTGCCCCGATCTCGATGATGTCAGGCTGCCGAATCCGCTGGACCTGAAGCTGTTCGACAAGACCTGCTTCCTCAACAGTTCAGAGGTTCAGTTTCGCGCAGCGAGCTGACGGTCGCAACGGACGCTGGCCGCGGGTGAAATGGCTCACCCGCGGCTTGCTGCATCACGCCGCAGCCAGTGCAACCTCGAGCTTGCCGGCGATGTAGCGCCGCTCCTGGGTGAGGCCGCCAAAGCCGTAGGCGTCGCCCCTGACCTCGTCGACATGCAGATAAGTCTCCTGATGCAACGGGCCCAGCAGTTCGGCCATGCGCTTGAACATGGCGGCGAGATAGGCGGCCTTCTCGTCCTTGGTGTTGGTGCCCTCGCTCACATGGACGTCGATCCAGTAGCTGGCGAGCTTTTGCTCGGCGAGCGACTTGCCGCCGGCAAACCAGTCGCCCGCCTCGACCTGCTTGACGATGATGGCGGTGACCTTGGGATCCTTGCGCAGGATTCTTGCGGTGAGCTCGGACACGGCGCTGGCGATGTCGGCCTTCAGCGACGGCGACTGGCGCGAGGTGGCATAGGATACGGTGATCAGGGGCATGGTCGTTCTCCTCAAGATCGCCGCGCTGGCTTGGCGCGGCGTTGGGGGAGAAGCTAGACCGCCCGCCGTCATTTTGGTACCTTATCTCTATTGATACCAGTGATAAGGTTTCATAATGACAGCCACGCTCGACATCGCCACCGTCCAGGCCTTCCTGCTGGTCGCCGACCTCCAGAGTTTTACCCGCGCCGCCGAGGTGCTCGGCGCGACACAGGCTGCGGTCAGCCTCAAGCTGCAGCGGCTGGAGACGCTGCTCGGAAAGCGCCTCGTCGAGCGCTCGCCGCGCGCGGTCCGCCTCACCGCCGACGGCGCTGATTTCCTCGAGCGCGCCCGCGCGCTGATGGCGGCGCACGACCGCGCGCTGGCGGGCGAGGCGTCGGCCGCACCGTCGCTCTCCCTCGGGATCTCCGACCATGCCGGCGGCCCCGAGCTGGTGCCGCTGCTGGAGCGCCTGCACGCGATGTCGCCAAAGCTCGCGCTTGCCGTCACCATCGGCTTCTCGCGCGAGATGCAGGACGCCTATGATGCAGGCGAGCTCGACGCCGTCATCGTCCGCCAGGAAGGCAGCCGCCGCGGCGGCGAAAAACTCGCCGAGGACGAGTTTTGCTGGTTCGCGTCAAGACGCTTCATGCTGCCGAAAGGCGAAGCGCTGCCGCTTGCAACGCTCGCCCCGCCCTGCGGGGTGCGCGCCATCGCCGTGCGCGCGCTCGACAAGGCTGGCATCGCCTGGCGCGAACGCTTTGTCGGCGGCGGCGTCACCGCGGTGGCCGCGGCAGCGCTTGCCGGGCTCGCCATCGCACCGCTGGCACGGCGGATCGCGCCGCCCGGCCTGGTCGATATCGGGCCCGCGCACAGGCTGCCGAAACTCGGCAGCTCGAAGGTGATGCTGCATTCGAAGGTCAGCGATCCCGCAAAACTTGCGGCGCTGCGCGCGGTGGCGGCGACGTTCCGGAGCGCGGCGGCTTAGCGCTTAGGTTACCCTTCCGGCGCCTGCATATTTGCCCGCGACATACCAATAGTTCAGTCCGGCAAAACAACCGGCGACGACAAAGAGCCAGCTCAGTCCGTTGAATCTTCCGAACATCATGGCCTGGCTCGCGGCTCCGACCAGCCCGCCGGCAAGGCCGAAGAACGCCAGCGACCGGATGCAGAACCGTTCGCTCAGCCAGATTGCCGCGATCGACGGAATGGCACTGAGCACACAGACGAAGCCCAGTATCAACGGCACGCCAATCACGATCGCAATGAAGAAATCCCAAAGGGACAATACAGTGAAGCGATTGACGCCGACCAATCCCAGGATGAACAGAAAGAACAGCTCAATAACGACCGTCGCCGCCAGGCATCCGCCAAACCAGCCGCGCGTCGTCCGGGAGCAGGTCGCGCATGACATGACATCACCTCACAAGATCGCCTCGAACGCACTCCGCAGCGTTTCGTGCCGGAACACAAAACCGCGGCTCAATGCCTTGTTCGGCAGCACGCGCTGGCCCCCGAGCAGGAGTTCGTCGGCAAAGCCGCCGCCGATCCGGCGCAGCAGGCCGCCGGGAACGCGGAACACCGCGGGCCGGCGCAGGCGGCGACCGAGCTCCTCGGTGAATTTTGCGTTGGTGACCGGGATCGGCGCGGTGGCGTTGACGGGACCAGAGAGATCGGGCGTTGCCATCACATAGGCGATCAGCCGGATCAGGTCGTCGCGCTCGATCCATGACATCCACTGCCGTCCGGTGCCGATGGGACCGCCGAGCCCGAACTCGAACGGCGTCAGCATGCGCGTGACGAAGCCGCCCTCGGTGCCGAGCACGAGGCCGATGCGCAGGCAAACCACGCGAACGCCAAGCTCCTCCGCCGGCCGCGCAGCGGTCTCCCAGGCCGCGCAGAGCTCGTGGCTGAAGCAGGCATGCGACTTTGCCGATTCCGTCAGCACCTGGTCGGCCCACAATCCGTACCAGCCGATCGCCGAGCCGCTGACCAGCACCTCGGGCTTGCGCTCGAGCCGCCCGATCAGCTTCACGACCTCGCCGGTCATGTCGATGCGCGAGCCGATGATCTTCGCGCGCTTCGCCTCGGTCCACAGGCCGTTGCCGATCGGCTCGCCGGCGAGATTGACGATGGCGTCGATATGCGTGTCCGGGGCGATCTGCTCGAGGCTCGTGATCAGCGTGACCGGCGACGGCAGCATCTCGGCCTTCGCAGGGTTACGAATGAGCGCAATGACGTGATGTCCTGCCCCACTGATGCTCGCCGCAAGGCGGCTGCCGATGAAGCCGGTGGCGCCGGTGATCAGCACGGTCTTGCGTCCCGGAAGCTTTTCGACGAGCCCGGCGGCGGGCACGCTCTTCATGCGGCCGAGCCGGCGCATCGCCGCAAAATCCCTGATGCCACAGAGGGCTGCGCCGACCGCGCAGGCGGTCGCGGCGATGCTGAGCAGCCCCTGATACACGACCGACACGCCAAACGGTTGCATCGCCCAGTCGATCAGCACGGGCAGCAGCAGCACCAGGATGGCGCCGTAATTGATCGCGAGCAGCGTGTGATTGATGCGCTCGCTCGGCGGCAGTTTCCGGCTCAGATCTTCCTCGACGAAATCCATCAGCGTGATGACGATCTCGGCGACCAGGACGGCGACGACCAGCAGCGCCAGCACGCCGTAGACCTCGAGCCAGCCGAGCACGAGGAACAGCAAGGCATAAAACATGTTGCGGATGCCGTGCAGCTTCAGCTCGAAACGCTGCGACGGACGCCAAGCCAGGCGCTCGGTGAATTCGTGGTGATAGAAGGTGTCGAACACGCCCATCACGATCTGGATGGCGATGAGCGTCCACAACAGCGGAGTCATGACACGGCCTCCCTGAAGACGGCGGACTGGTGGATCAGCACGCCGTAACGCGGATGAACGACATCGAGGGTGAAGCGGAAGGCGCCCTCGCCGAGATCGCGGTGCGTGACCGTCAGATCGCCCGGCCTGAGCCAGGGCGGCAATGGAATCCACAGGCCACCGAGCTGCAGGCCGTAACCAGCGCTGCGGAAGATCAGGGCCTGGTCCTCGACCGCGATGCGCAGCGCCATCGAGAGGCCGAAGCCGAGATATTCCTCGAGCCCGGTCGGACCGGCGAAGCGTTTGGCCGAATGGATCACCTGCGGAAAGCCGCGCTTGCGCGCGCAGATGCGGGTCCAGGTCTGGCCGCCGGTTGGGCCATCCTCGGTGACGGTGACGATCATGGGAATGCCGGTGTCGCGTCCGGTCGGCAGCGGACCGCCGATCAGGCGCGCGGCCTGCGCAAACCACCAGCCGGCGTCGCTGAACGAGACCTCGTCGACGATTCCGACATAGACCACGCTGTCGCCGTCGGCGACGCGTTTGGAAAAGCGCCGCCAGGTCGCGAGCGGCAGGCGGC
The DNA here is from genome assembly GCF_018131015.1 of Bradyrhizobium diazoefficiens. Lineage (GTDB taxonomy): Bacteria > Pseudomonadota > Alphaproteobacteria > Rhizobiales > Xanthobacteraceae > Bradyrhizobium > Bradyrhizobium diazoefficiens_B. The sequence goes on along the minus strand of NZ_JAFCJJ010000019.1, from coordinate 9,963 downwards.
CCCAATCCTCGTCCGACAGCAGCGCGCGGAAGCGGCGGTCGTCGAGCAGTTTTGTGTGAATGGGGGTCGATGCGTTCGAGCCTGATACCCTTGCCGACGTCATCGCACCCTCCTCAACGCTATTTGGCCTTGCCCAGCGGCAGCAGGCTCACGATCTTCTCGCCAAGCCGCATCAAGGCGACCAGCCGCGGCCGCGGCACTTTCAGCATCTGCATGAACCAGTGGTCGGCGAGCTCGGTGAAGGTGAGCATCTCCTTCAGCCGCTTGGCTGCGACCGGGCTGATGGTCGGATCGTCGGTGGCGTCGGACACGCAGGACCTGAGCGCTGCGATCGCCGGATCGAGCTCCCGCTCCTTGCGCCGTGCCGCGATCCGGGATGCGACCTCCCAGATGTCGGTCTCGGCCTCGTAATGGTCGCGGCGGTCGCCGAGGATCGGCACGCGCCGGATCAGGTTCCAGGCGAGCAGTTCCTTGAGCGAGTTGGAGACGTTGGAGCGCGCCATGCCCAGCGTGTCGGCAATGTCCTCCGCCGTCATCGGCGCTTCGGCGAGGTACAGCAGCCCGTGGATCTGGCTGACCGAGCGGTTGACGCCCCACTCGTCCCCCATGTCGCCCCAATGCAGGATGAAGCGCTCGACGGCGGCGGGAAGTTTCTTCCTTCCGGTTAATTCTGTCATAACAGAAATATCTGACGAATAGGATCGAGTGTCAAGGGGGTGCCAACGGCGTGCGTCTTGTATGCCGCCCGCCGGATTTGCCTAAAAACGTCGCGGAGTTCGGGAACCAAACGCGCCCTTGAACGTTTGCCCCCGTTCAGGCGGGGTTGAGAATGGTAAAAAAGGTCAGTCAACAGAGAGACTTGTTCGAAAGCGAACGTAGTTTCCGGCTGTTGGTTGAGGGGGTTGCGGACTACGCCCTCTACATGCTCGACCCCAATGGTGTCATCACGAGCTGGAACATCGGCGGCGAACGCATCAAGGGCTATACGCCCGAAGAAATCCTCGGCCAGCATTTCTCCCGCTTCTACACCGAGGGCGACCGCGCCAGCGGCAAGCCCGCCCGCGCCCTTGGCATCGCCCGGGAAAAGGGCCGCTACGAGGAGGAAGGCTGGCGCGTCCGCAAGGACGGCACCTTCTTCTGGGCGAGCGTGGTGATCGACCCGATCTACGAGGACGGCGAACTCATCGGCTTCGCCAAGATCACCCGCGACATCACCGAGCGCCGCAACGCCCAGATCAAGCTCGAGGAGATGCAGAAACAGCTCGCCGAGTCGCAGAAGTTCGATGCCCTCGGACAGCTCACCGGCGGCATCGCTCACGACTTCAACAATTTGTTGATGATCATCAGCGGCAGCCTGCATATCCTGAAGAAGAGCAGCGACGACGACCCCAAGCTCGAGCGCGCCATGTCCGCGATCGAGACGGCGACGAGGCGCGGCGCCGCGCTGACCAACCAGCTCCTCACCTTCGCGCGGCGGCAGAGCGTCAATCCGCAGGCGATCGATTTTGCCGAACGCATCGCCTCGATCCGCGAGGTGCTCGACGCCGGCGTCGGCAGCTCGGTGCGCATCGCGCTCGACATCGCATCCGACACCTGGCCGGTCAGGGCCGACGTCTCCGAGCTCGAGACCGCCCTCCTCAATCTCGTCATCAACGCCCGCGACGCGATGCCGGACGGCGGCACGGTGACGATCCGGGCGCGCAACACCGCGCTCGACGAGCCGCCGCTGACCGGCGACTTCGTCTCGATCAGCATCGTCGACACCGGGCTCGGCATTCCCAGCGACGTCCTCGACAAGATCTTCGAGCCGTTCTTCACGACCAAGCCGATCGGAAAAGGCACCGGGCTAGGCCTGTCGCAGGTGCACGGCTTCGCCCACCAGGCCGGCGGCACGATCAGGGTTGCGAGCGAGCTCGGCGAGGGCACGACGTTCACCATCCTGCTGCCGCGCGGAACCGACCAGCCTTCGCGTGACACTGCGGGAGCGGCCTCGTTCCGCGGCAGCGGAACGGTGCTGCTGGTCGAGGACAACCCGGACGTCGCCCTGGTCAGCATCGGCCTTCTGGAGCAGCTCGGCTATCACGTGCGCCGGGTCGCCGACGCCGAAGCCGCGCTGCGCGAGATCGAGAAGAACGGCGTCGACTTCGTGTTCTCGGACATCGTGATGCCCGGCAAGATGGACGGGCTCAGCCTCGCCCACCATTTGCGCCAGATCCGGCCCGGCCTGCCGATCCTGCTCGCCACCGGCTACAGCGACGTCGCTGCCGGCGTGCGCGGCGACTTCCCGATCCTGCGCAAGCCGTACGAGATCCACGAGCTGAGCGAGGCGATTTCGAAGCTGCCGAGGTGATCTTCTTCGCCTCTCCCCGTGTGCGGGGAGAGGCCGCAGCGCATCGAAGATGCGATGCGGGTGAGGGGGAGTCTCCGCAAGGACAACTCTCACCGTCCCCGTGGAGAGCCCCCCTCACCCCAACCCTCTCCCCGCAAGCGGGGCGAGGGGGCGCACTTTCTGCGCGGCAAAAGCTCACACCGTCGGCAACACCGAGAACTTCTCCCCGGCCCTGCGCAAGGCCAGCTCATCAACGCTGGCGGTCTCGCTGGTCACGCTGTCGACGCGCGAGGATGGCGGGCCGTGGCGGCACAGTGCGACCATGTCGGCGACATGGCCCGGCGCGCCTGCAAACAGCGCCTCGACTGCGCCGTCGCGGCGGTTGCGAACCCAGCCTTCGAGCCCGCTCGCCATCGCCTGGGATTCGACCCAGGCCCGGTAGCCGACGCCCTGGACGCGGCCGCGGATCATGACCTGGAGGATGGCCCGGCTCATTTTTTCAGCCCGAGAAAGTCGGCGCCGCGTCTCCTGGCATCGGCGTCGCGCGTCACGCGTCCTGTCAGCTCCGACGATGCGAGGCCTTTGAGGTTTTTCGGCGACGTGCCCTCGCGCAGCGACTTCAGCGTGTCGTGGACGGCGAGCGTGGCGGCCGCGATCGGGGCATGGCCCTGCAGCGCGATGCGCACGCGCTGGCCCGCGAGATAATCGAGCGCGTTCAACTCCTCGCCGGCGCCGCCGAGCACGATCGGCAGGCGCGTCGCGGCTGCGATGGCTCCGAGCTCGGCGCGCGACTTGATGCCGGTGAAGAACAGCGCATCAACGCCGGTCGCCTCATAGGCGCGCGCGCGAGCGATGGCATCTTCAAGCGAGGTGATCGAGGCGGCTCCCGTGCGGCCCATGATGACCAGCGATGGATCGCCCCGGCCATCGAGCGCGGCCTTCATCTTGCCGACGCCCTCCTCAAGTGGAATGAGCTGGGTCTTCGCTTCGCCGAAGGCCGCAGGCAGCAGCGTGTCCTCGATGGTGAGGCCGGCCGCGCCCGCGGTCTCCAGCTCCTGCACGGTGCGGCGCACGTTGAGCGCATTGCCATAGCCGTGATCGGCATCGACCAGCACCGGCAGCGCGGCGGCGCGCGACATCCGCCGCATCTGCTCGGCAAGCTCGGTCAGCGTGATCAATGTGACGTCGGGATCGCCCAGCACCGCGAGCGAGGCGACCGAGCCGCCGAACATGCCGAGCGGAAAGCCGAGGTCCTCGGCGATGCGGATCGAGATGGCGTCGTAGACCGAGCCGGGATGGACGCAAGTCTTGCCCGACAGGATCGATCGCAGTTTTTCGCGGCGGGAACGAAAGGCCATGGGTGCCATCTCAACTGTCGCGACGCAGCCACAACATACTCCGTCATTGCGAGCGCAGCGAAGCAATCCAGAATCTTTTCCGAGGGAGGCAGTCTGGATTGCTTCGCTGCGCTCGCAATGACGATGTGCGCGGGGCCCGAGAAGAGCCCCACTCACTTCCTTATGCAAACTCCAGGATCAGCGCGTCGACCGCCAGCGTCGCGCCGGCGCTGGCGTGGATCTTCTTCACGGTGCCGTCCTGCTCGGCGCGCAGCACGTTCTGCATCTTCATGGCTTCGACCACCGCGAGCGTCTCGCCGGCCTTGACCTCCTGTCCCTCGGTCACCGCGATGGAGACCACGAGCCCGGGCATCGGGCAGAGCAGCTTCTTGCCGGTGTCGGCGGCCGTGACCACCGGCATCAGCCGGGCGGATGCGGCTTCCGCCTCGGTCCAGACATAGACCGGCACCTCGACGCCCTGATGCGCAAGGCGGATGCCGTTGGCGATCGGGCGCGCCTGCACCGCGACCAGATGGCCGTCGATTGTGCCCTGCCAGACCGGATCGCCTGGCTTCCAGGACGACTGCAGCAGATGCGAATTGCCGGCCTTGCCGGCGGCATCGAGGAAGCGCACCGCGATCGCTTCGCCCTCGCGCGCGACCTCGAGCAAGATCTCCTGGCGGTCGAGCCAGACCGCGCGGCGGCGCTCGCGCTGCACGACCCGTCCGCCCATCTGCCCGGAGATCTGCCGCTTGCGCTCGCCGAGCACGTGGTCGATGGCAGCGCCGACGGCCGCGATGCGCCGCGCGACCTCGCCTTCCGGCACGCGCACCGCAAAGCCCTTGGGGAACTCCTCGGCGATGAAGCCGGTCGAGAGTCGGCCCTCACGCCAGCGCGGATGATGCATCAACGCCGACAGGAACGGGATGTTGTGCCGGATGCCGTCGACATAGAACGCATCGAGCGCGGTCGCCTGCGCCTCGATCGCGGCTGCGCGCGACGGCGCGTGGGTGACGAGCTTGGCGATCATCGGATCGTAATGGATCGAGATCTCGCCGCCCTCCTGCACGCCGGTGTCGTTGCGCACGGTGATGCCGTCCTGGCTTGCTTCCGCCGGCGGGCGGTATTTCACCAGGCGCCCGATCGAGGGCAGGAAGTTGCGGAAGGGATCTTCCGCATAGAGGCGCGACTCCACCGCCCATCCGGTGAGCGTGACGTCCTTCTGCGCGATGGCGAGCTTTTCGCCGGCCGCGACGCGAAGCATCTGCTCGACGAGGTCGACGCCGGTGACGAGTTCGGTGACGGGATGTTCGACCTGGAGGCGCGTGTTCATCTCCAGGAAGTAGAAGCTCTTGTCCTGGCCTGCGACGAACTCGACCGTGCCGGCGGAATCGTAGTTCACCGCCCTGGCAAGCGCGACCGCCTGTTCGCCCATCTTGCGGCGCGTAGCCTCGTCGAGCAGCGGCGACGGCGCTTCCTCGATGACCTTCTGGTTGCGGCGCTGGATCGAGCATTCGCGCTCGCCGAGATAGATCACGTTGCCATGCTTGTCGCCCAGCACCTGGATCTCGATGTGGCGGGGATCGACGATGAACTTCTCGACGAAGACGCGGTCGTCGCCGAACGAGGCCTTGGCCTCGGCCTTGGCGAGGTTGAAGCCTTCGGCGACCTCGGACTTCGAATGCGCGATGCGCATGCCCTTGCCGCCGCCGCCGGCCGAGGCCTTGATCATCACGGGGTAGCCGATCTCGTCGGCGATCTTGACGGCGTGCTTGTCGTCCTCGATGACGCCGAGATAGCCGGGCACGGTCGAGACTTTTGCCTTCGCGGCGGCCTTCTTCGATTCGATCTTGTCGCCCATCGCCGCGATCGCGCCCGGGTTCGGGCCGATGAAGACAATGCCGGCCGCCTCCAGCGCGCGCGGAAACGCTTCGCGCTCGGACAGGAAGCCGTAGCCGGGATGCACGGCCTCGGCGCCGGTCTTGCGGCAGGCCTCCACGATCTTGTCGATCACCAGATAGCTCTCGGCCGCCGCGGGCGGGCCGATCAGCACGGCCTCGTCGGCCATCTCGACATGGAGCGCGTCGCGGTCGGCCTCGGAATAGACCGCAACCGTCTGAATTCCCATGCGGCGAGCGGTCTTGATGACCCGGCAGGCGATTTCGCCGCGATTGGCGATCAGGATGCGTTTGAACATGCTTTTCTTGAGTCTCGACCTTGGGCGGGACCCTTCCCTGGCCGTTGGGGCCGACGGGAGGCGGGCCGCATGGCCCCCGTGGTACATCAAAATCGGCCGGAGGCAACGGTCTAAATCCGGCCCCCTCTGGCGTACCAGCGCAAGACCGAAACCGGCCTCGCGGCCTGGGAGCCTACGGCTTGCCGGCTTTTGCCACGTGGCGGACCAGGTCGTGAATGAAGCCCAGCTTGGCGACCACCGCGGGCGACAGGATGAAGGGATAGAGGTCGCGCAGTCCCATGGCGCGGTTGACGCTGTTCATGGCAAAGGTGAACGGCAGCCATGCGTTGACCAGCGCCTCGACGTCCCTGGTCTCGTAGGGATTGAAGCGGATGCGCGCCGTCAGCTCCCCATCGCGGTCGACCCTGGGCCGCACCTCCATGCCGAATTCGGCGGCCATCTCCAGGGTGTCGACGATGTGGAGATAGTGCGCCCAGGTTTCGGCAAAGTCCTCCCAGGGATGCGTCGCGGCGTAGGCGGAGACATAGCTCTGCTGCCAGTCCACTGGCGGGCCTTCGGCGTAGTGGCGCTGCAGGGCCTCGCCGTAATCGGCCGAATCATCGCCGAACACCGCGCGGCATTGCTCCAGCCTGCCGCCATCGCGGACCAGCACGTCCCAGAAATAATGCCCGACCTCGTGGCGGAAATGTCCGAGCAGGGTCCGGTATGGCTCGCCCATCTCCAGCCTTCGCCGCTCGCGCTCGATGTCGTCGGCCTCGGTGAGCGCGATCGTGATCAGGCCGTTGTCGTGCCCGGTCATGATCTGCTCGCCGCTATCGGGGTCGTCGGCGAGGAAATTGAAGATCAGCCCGTGCTCCGGATTCTCCTGCCGGGTCTGGAGCGGCAGCTTCCAGCGGATCAGCGAATAGAACAGCCGGTGTTTTGCCACCTCCAGCTCGCGCCAGCCGGCGAGCTGCGCCGGATCGGACAGGTTCGGCACCGTCCCGTTGTGGCGGCAGGCGCGGCAATAGCCGGTGCTATCGTCCGCATCCGTCAGCCAGTTGCAGGCGTCGTACTCGGCGTTGCGGCACAGCATCCGTCCCCTGCCCTTGTCGGCGAGTGTGGTCCAGACCTGACCGCCAAACGTCTGACCGCCAGACGCCTGCCCGACAGGCGCCTCGCCGCCGGGCTCGATCGCCGACATCGTCTCCTTCTCGGGCAGGAAAGCGACCCTGTGGCCGCAGCGTTCGCAGGCGCGGTTCTCGAAATAGAGGACGTTGCCGCAGGCCTGGCAGACAAAGAGTTTCAAGATCGAGCCTCTGCGAAAAATGGGAGTTTTCATCGCCAAGAGCGTGGCGCCTCGCAAAGACGCGCCTGCGCGGCCATCGTTCCAGCCCCCGGAACAAAATTGCCCGAGCCGGTGTTGGCAGACCGGACGTTATCGCATTCCGCTGCCGCGGACCTTCGCGGCAGTCTATTCCCTATAAGCAATGGCTATCATCCTTTGTCTGTGTGAGTATCGATTCGGGGGGCGTGTTTCCGCATCACAACGGCCGACGCCTTGAACGAACCTCTGCCCGAGACCATCGCTGCCGAAAGGCTGCGCCAGCATCTGGAGGAGATCGCGCGCGAGCGCGATGATGCCTATCGCGCCCTGCAGGAGCGCGAGGCGGAGCTGGCGCGCATCCAGCGTATCGGCAAGGTCGGCGGGGTCGAGGTCGACTTCCGCGAGGGACTCAGGAACCGCCGCTCGCCGGAATATCTGATCATTCACGGCCTGCCGCCGGAAGCCGCCAATGAATCGCACGAGGACTGGGTCAGCCGGATCCATCCCGAAGACCGCAGTGCGACCGTCCAGCATTTCTTCGAGGCGCTGGCCGGGACGAGCGAAGACTACACGGCCGAATACCGCATCATCCGCCCCAGCGACGGCGAGATGCGCTGGATCCGCGTCGTCGCCAAGATCGAGCGCGACGGCGACGGCCGCGCCATCCGCCTCGTCGGCGCTCATATCGACGTCACCGACCAGATGCTGGTGCGCGAGACAGTGCGCGAGAGCGAGGAGCGCTTCCGCCTGATCGCCGACAGCGCACCGGTGCCGATCTGGGTCACCAAGCTCGACCGCACGCGTTCGTTCGCCAACCAGGCCTATGTCGACTTCGTCGGCCTGCCCTACGACGAGGCGATCGCCTTCGACTGGCGCAAGGTGCTGCATCCCGACGACCTGCCGCACGTGCTGCAGCAATCCGTCCAGGGCGAGGCATCGCTCAAGCCGTTCGTGCTGGAGGCGCGTTACAAGGACGCCAGGGGCGAGTGGCGCTGGCTGCGCTCGGAATCGCAGCCGCGCTGGGATCCGACCGGCAAGCATATCGGCTTCATCGGCGTCGCCCACGACATCACCGTCGCCAAGCAGGCCGAGATCGAGCTCCGCCGACTCAACGAGACGCTGGAAGAGCGCATCACCGAGCGCACCGCCGAGCTCGAATCCAACGAGGCGCGGCTGCGCGCGATCCTGGAAACCGGCAACCAGTATCAGGGACTGGTCAATCTCAAGGGCGAGCTGGTCTACGCCAACAAGAACGCGCTCGACGGCATGCGCGCCGAGGCGCGGGACGTCATCGGCAAGCCGTTCTGGGACACGCCCTGGTTCACCGGCACGAGCGGCATGAGCGCGACCGTGCGCGAGGCCTTCGACACCGTGCTGAGGGGCGAAGCGGTGCGGATGGAGATGCGCCTGCGCCTGCCGATCGGCGAACGCGACTTCGACTTCGGCATGCGTCCGGTGCTCGACCGTCACGGCAACATCACCGGCGCGGTGCCGGAAGCGGTCGACATCACCGAGCGTCGTCGCGGCGAGGAAGCGCTGCGGCAGTCGCAGAAGATGGAGGCGATCGGCCAGCTCACCGGCGGCGTTGCGCATGACTTCAACAATCTGCTCACCATCATCCGCTCCGCGACCGACTTCCTGCGCCGGCGCGAGCTGCCGGAGGAGCGCCGCCGGCGCTATGTCGACGCGATCTCCGAGACCGTCGAGCGCGCCTCCAAGCTGACCGCGCAGCTCCTCGCCTTTGCGCGCCGGCAGCCGCTGAAGCCGCAGGTCTTCAACGTCGCGAGCCAGGTCGAGGGCGTGGCGCAACTGGTCCGGCCGCTGGTCGGCAGCCGCATCGAGATCGCGGTCGAGGTCGACTGCGCCGACTGCTTCACGGTAGCCGACATCGCCCAGTTCGAGACCGCGCTGATCAACCTCGCCATCAACGCCCGCGACGCCATGGACGGCGAAGGCCGCCTCACCATCGCGGTGCGCAAGGTCGCAGGGATTCCGGGCCTGCGCGCGCAATCGGCGCGCAGCGGCGACTTCGTCGCGATCTCCGTCACCGATACCGGCAGCGGCATTGCGGCGGAACATCTCGACTCCATCTTCGAGCCGTTCTTCACCACCAAGGAGGTTGGCAAGGGCACCGGCCTCGGCCTCAGCCAGGCGTTCGGCTTCGCCAAGCAGTCCGAGGGCGACATCGCGGTGACGAGCACGCAGGGCGAAGGCGCGACCTTCACCATCTACCTGCCGCAGGCGCCGAGCCCCGCCGCCGAGAATGAAGCCGCAGCGCTCACTCACGAGGCCGCCACCACCGGGCGCGGCTATCGCGTGCTGGTGGTCGAGGACGACGACGATGTCGGCCGGTTCTCGACCGAGCTCCTGGAAGACCTCGGCTATGTCGTGCGCCGCGCCGCCAGCGCCGACGCAGCGCTCGCGATCCTGTCGGAGGACGAATTCGCCGTCGACCTCGTCTTCTCCGACGTCATCATGCCCGGCATGAACGGCGTCGAGCTCGCCGGCATCATCCGCGAGCGCTATCCGGGCCTGCCCGTCGTGCTGACCTCCGGCTACAGCAACGTGCTCGCCGAGAACGCCCACCGCGGCTTCGAGCTGATCCAGAAGCCGTATTCGGTCGAATCGCTCTCGCGCATCCTGCGCAAGGCGATCGCGGAGAAGCTGTCGGTGGCGCGGTGAGTGCGAGCCAAACCCACGCTGTCGTCCCGGCGCAGGCCCTAGGGCATGCACATATCTCTGAGGGTCCACCCTGCTGCGACGGCGAAGAAGTATTCGAGGCCGTTTTTGAACG
>NZ_JAFCJJ010000018.1 GCF_018131015.1 Bradyrhizobium diazoefficiens | reverse complement strand
TCTCGGCCTATATTCGGCTCCAACACAGCCCTCGCTCATTCGTCTCCTGCCCCAAAAAGCAGTAGCGCAACAGGCCCCTTGTGGGAGAGGGTGGATCGCCGCGTAGCGGCGAGACGGGTGAGGGGTTCTCTCCGCGAGTCCAACTTTCATTTGCATGAGCGGAGAGAACCCCTCATCCGGCGCTTCGCGCCACCTTCTCCCACAAGGGGAGAAGGAAGAAAGCAAATCCCCGAAAAACAAAAACGCCGGCTTGCGCCGGCGTTTTGTTTTTCCGTCTGTCGCGTCCGTTCAGTCGAACAGCGCGTCGATGTCGTCCTGCGAGGCGTGGCCGACGTCGCCGGCGAGTTTCGGGCCGTTGAGGAGCTTTTCGTCATCGCTGCGGGTGTCGGCCGGGGCCGGCACGTGGGCCTTGATCGCGTCGACGCCGCCCCAGATCTCCATCATCGCATTGATGTGCTGCTCGATGAACTTCATCGTGGTCATGACCTTGCTGATGCGCTGGCCGGTCAGGTCCTGGAAGTTGCAGGCCTCGAAGATCGAGATGACGCGTTCCTGGATGTCGTCGGCGAGCCGCTTCTGCTGGTCGACCGAGTCCACCTTGGAGAGCGCGGAGGCCGCCTGGTCGATCGACTCGGCCGCTTCCAGAATCTGCTGGGTCGCCTGCTCGGTGCCGCCGACGACCGCGCCGAGCTCGCCGTTGACCTTGGCCATTTCGCCGCCGTCGAAGCTCTTGCCGTGCAGGGTCGCGATCTCGCGCTTGGTGCGGTCGATGGCGTCATGGATGAGGTCGAGCTCGACCTTGAGCTTCTCGCACTGCTCGATCTGTGCCCGATAGGTCTCGAGCATGGTGCGTGCGTCGGAAAGCTCCTGGCTGGTGGAGGCATCGATCGCCGCCAGTGCCGCGCTGCCGGAGAGGGGCTGAGCGCCCTTCGCCATCTGGGCGCGGATCGCGCGCAGCTCCGCCATGATTTCGCTATGCATCGGGATTGCCTCTTCAGTCACGTCAAGAATTGGCAACTCGCCACCGGCGATATCCTCGACACGAAAACGTTTGCGGTGAACAGCCATCAGGAAACTCCCCCCACCTCACTCTCGCGCCTTTGTAGACAGAGGCGATTTAACACGAGGTTCACGCCGGAACTGTTGTTGGGGCCGCACGCGACGGCGCGAAAACCCGCGATTAACCATGCAATTGCGGGCTTCATCGAAAATAAACGCTGATCGCCGAATTGCGTCGCCGCGCGCGGCTTGGTGAATCGAAACGCCGCTTTCGTTTACCAAACAAAACGGCTTTTGCTCTTTATTGACCACGTCGCGGGCGCGGATTGCGATGAGGCTTCGCCGGCGACGAATGCAACGAGACGAAACAGTACAGAGTACGTCGATGTTCAAGAAGATGTCGGTCGCGCTGCTCGGCAGCGCTTGCACCTTCGTTGCCGGCGCCGATGGCGCCAAGGCGTTCGAAAATACGGTGCCGAACGATCCGCCCGCGGTGATGTATGCGCCGAAGGTGCCGGCGGCGCCGGCGCGCGTTGCCTCCAACGCCAACATGGGCGGCGGCTTCATCGAGTTCCTGTTCGGCGACGGACCCGGCCGCGGTCCGGCCTACGCACCGCAGCAGCCGGCCTATCAGCAGCAGCCGGGCTATTACGATCAGCGCCGCCTGCCGCCGATGGGCGAGCCGCAGATGCAGGGTGGCTATCAGCAGGAGGCGGCCGACCCGCGGCAGCGTCCGTTCGATCCGAAATTCGAGAAACAATCTGTTGACTATAGCGGCAACGAAAGTGCCGGCACGATCGTGGTCGATACGCCGAACAAGTTCCTCTATCTCGTCGAGGGCAACGGCCGGGCGATGCGCTACGGCATCGGCGTCGGCCGTCCCGGCTTCACCTGGTCCGGCGTGAAGTCGATCACGGCCAAGCGCGAATGGCCGGACTGGACGCCGCCCGCGGAAATGCTCGCCCGACGCCCCGATCTGCCGCGGCACATGGAGGGCGGTCCGGAAAATCCGCTCGGCGCCCGCGCCATGTATCTGGGCTCCTCGCTCTACCGCATCCACGGCTCCAACGAGCCCTGGACCATCGGCACCAACGTCTCCTCGGGCTGCATCCGCATGCGCAACGAGGACGTCATCGATCTCTACGGCCGCGTCAACGTCGGCACCAGGGTCGTGGTGATGTGAGCGTCCGACGTTCGAAACGCAAACGGCCGCCCTCCGGGCGGCCGTTCATGTTTGGTGCGCTGATCGGGCAGCCTTACGCGTAATCGCTGCCGCCGTCGTCGCCGCCGTCGAAATCGCTGTCGTCGGCCATGTCCATGTTGCCGTCGTCGTAGTTGCCGTTGTCGTAGTTCTGGTTGTCGCGGTCGTTCGAAGCCTGGTCGAGATAGCCCTGGCGGGACTCCCGGCTGGAGCCGATGTCGTTGAGGCCGGCATCGCGCGCGAGCGATCCGCCGGACTGGTCGGTGCCGCCCCAGGGACTGGCGCTACGGTCGCCGAGGGCGTTGTCGCCGAAGGCCTGCCCGTGCGATCCGCCCATCATGCCGCGGATGCTGGAGAGCAAGAGCGAGCCGCCGACGACGCCGGCCGCGGCCGCGGCCGCCGTGCCGAGGAAGGAGCCGCCGCCGCCGCCGACCGGCGGGGGACCGTAGCCCTGGCCCGGATAGCCTTGGCCCGGCGCCTGGCCGTAGCCCTGTTGCGCCTGCTGCATCGCCTGGCCGGTGTTCCATACCGGCCGCGTGTCGCGCGGCGGCACGCTCGGAACCGAGCCGCGCGAGGCGCTTCCGCCGAACAGCGTGTCGCGCATGGTGTCGAGGAAGCCGCCGGACTGCGCCTGCTCGGGCGCCTGGGCCGCCTCCAGCTCCTGGATGCGGGCATGGGCGCGCTTCAGCGCCTCGTCCTGGACCAGCGTGGTCTGCACCAGCGCGTAGACGGCGCCGGGCGCCTTGCGCAGGCCATCGGAGATCGCGGCGGTCGCATCGGGATCCCGCGGTGCATTTTCCAGTTTCGAAAGCCGGTCGAAAAGCTCGTCGACGAGCTGGCGTTCCTGCGGCGTCATGGTCAGTCTCCCTCGCGCGAAACAAGCGCGAGGCAGATGTAGGGTTCCATTGTGGCCCCAACAGTGGTGGGCGGATTAAATTTCGGTATGCGACAAGCCGCCCCCGCGGCTTGCCTTCCCCGGTTTCATCCCAATGTCACGTGGCTGACCGCGAGCAATTGCGGGAAGGCCTCGCCGGCAAGATACGCATGCTCGCGTTCGCGCACGTCCGTCATCGGGTCGAGGCTGGCGAGGATTTCGTCGACGAAGCCGGGGTGGCACATCACGAGGCCGCCGTCGGGAAGGCCTTCGAGGAATTGCCGCATCAGCGCGCCGAAATCGGTTGCCCGCGTAAAATCGTAGGCGCCGGCAAAGCCGGGATTGAAAACGAGGCCGGCACTTCCGGCGCGCTTGCGGAATTGCGCGCTGAGCGTGTCGAGCACCATGGCTTTTGGCGACGCCAGCCGCCGCGCCAGCGGCAGCGCCCGCCCGCCCTGGCGCACCCAGGCTTTTGGCGCGGCTTCGGCGACGGCGGCGACAAAGCCATCGCGCACCTGCGGAAACAGCTGCACATGCTGGTGGCCGTCGACGAAGTCGGGGGCGCGCCCGAACGCGTCGGCGAATGCGGCCAGTTGCGCCTTCACCTCGCCCCGAAAGAACTCGCGGTCGAGCCTTCGCATCAGGCCTGAGCGCAGCAGTTTCGGAAACGGCATGAACATGTCGCCGTCGAGCGGGCGGAAATGCATCGTCAGCGGCCGGAACGGCGCCGACAGCGTCACGTGCAGGCCGATCGCGCAGCGCGGGCTCGACTTCGCCGCGGCCTGGAGCGTCTCGATCTCGCCGCGCTCGACCGCGGGGCCCACCATCATCACGGAGGTCGCGTTGAGGCGGCCGCGTTCGATCAGGTCACGGATGGCGCGGTTGACGCCCGGGCTGATGCCGTAATCGTCGGCGCAGAGCCAGATCCGCCGCAGGCTCGCGGCCTCGCTCATTCGGCCGCCGTCCGCTTCGCGGCCTCGTCGGCCTCGGCGTCGAAGCGCTTTTCGCTGTGCTCGGCGATGAAGTAGATCGGACGCGCCTTCAGCTCGGACAGGATCTTGCCGATATATTCGCCGACGATGCCGATCATGATGAGCTGCACGCCGCCGATCGTCATCAGGCCGACCACGAGCGAGGGATAGCCCGGCACCTGCTTGCCGGTGGTGAAGACCTCCCAGAGGATCGAGAGGCCGAACAGGAAGGCGACGCCGGCGAGCACCACGCCGAGCAGGCTCGCAAAGCGCAAGGGCGCCACCGAGAACGAGGTCAGGCCCTCGATCGACAGGCCAAGCAGGCTTGCCGCGTTGAACGTCGTCACGCCGTGGGCGCGCTCCGCCGGCTCGTAGTCGACGCGGATCTGGCGGAAGCCGATCCAGCTCGCCAGCCCCTTGAAGAAGCGGTTGCGCTCGGGGAGCTGGCGCAGGGCTGCGACCGCGCGCGGCGACAACAGGCGGAAGTCGCCGGCATCCTCCGGGATCCGCTGGCGCGCGCCCCAATTGATCAGCGAATAGAAGCCGTGCACCGCGAGCCGGCGCAGGAACGGCTCGTTGTCGCGATGCGCCTTCGCGGTATAGACGACGTCGTAGCCGTCATCGATCCAGTGCCGCACCAGCTGCTCGATCAGCGCCGGCGGATGCTGGCCGTCGCCGTCCATGAACATCACGGCGCCGAGCCGGGCGTGGTCGAGGCCGGCCATCAGCGCCGCCTCCTTGCCGAAATTGCGCGACAGCGAGACCACCTGGACGTCGATGGCGTCGGCCGGCAGGCCGCGCGCGATCGACAGCGTGGCGTCGGCGCTGCCGTCGTCGACATAGACGACCTCGCAGGCCAGCCGGTATTGCTGCCGCAAGGTTTTGGCGAGGTCGCAGATGCGCTGATGCAGCGAGGCGAGCCCCGCCGCCTCGTTGTAGACGGGGACGACAATCGACAGCCCTTTCGCCGCGGCGCTGGCCGCGGTGGCCGTCAGGCCGGAAACGTCAGAGCCCAGCGTCATCGATCAAGGTTCCAGAAGCGTTCGAGTGGTTCTTGCAGCATATGATAGCCGTCGCTTGCTGTCGCCATGCTGAACGGAACTGGATCTCACGGACGCAGGAACGTCTCGAGCCTGACGAACAGCGGGTTCTCCCGGTCGAACACGTAGTCGAGCGAGACCACTGAGACGGTCTCGGCCCCATGCTCGCGCAAAAAGCTCGCCAGCGCGTAGAGCTGGCCTGGGGGGCAGTGCAGCGTCAGCATGCCTGACGAAGTCGGCCCGCCGAACGGCGCCTCGACGCCGAAACGGCTGTGGGCCTCGCCGAGCAGCGCTGCGTCGCACTGCCGGAAACGGGTCCGGACCTCGCGGTACTTGTTGGCCCGCGCCCGCGCCGCAATGTGGTCGAGGATGACGCGCGCGGTCTCGCGCGCCTCCGGCGACCAGTCGGCGTCCTTCGAGGCGACCAGATTGGCCTGGCTGCGCAGGATCACGCCGTCGTCGAGCACCCGCAGGCCGTTGGCGGCGAGCGTCGCGCCGGTGGTGGTGATGTCGACGATCATCTCGGCGGCGCCGGCCGCCGGCGCCCCTTCGGTCGCGCCCGCGCTCTCGACGATGCGGTAATCGGTGATGCCGTGGCTCTGGAAGAAGGCGCGGGTGAGGTTGACGAACTTGGTCGCGACCCGCATCCGCATGTGATGCTGCTCGCGGAAGCCGGTGGTGACGTCGTCGAGATCGGCCATGGTGCGGACGTCGATCCAGGCCTGCGGCACGGCGACGACGACGTCGGCGTAGCCGAAGCCCAGTCCTTCGATCAGCGAGACGCGCCTGTCGGCATCCGCGATGCTCTCGCGCACCAGGTCTTCGCCGGTGACGCCGAGATGCGCATAGCCGCGCGCGAGCTGCGAGGCGATCTCGCTCGCCGAGAGATAGGCGACCTCGACATTGTCGAGACCTGCGATGGTACCGCGATAGTCGCGGGCGCCGCCGGCCTTCGACAGCCTGAGTCCGGCGCGGGCGAAGAAGGCTTCAGTGTTTTCCTGCAGGCGGCCCTTGGAGGGAACCGCGAGAACGAACGGCGCGCTCATGGTTTCAAGCTCCCGCCTTGCGGCCGATGGCGGCCAGCGCGTCGATCCAGACTGAGAAGCCGACGGCGGGGATAGGCTCCGCCGAGCCGAGCTGGGTCATCAGCCCGTCATAGCGGCCGCCCGCGACCAGGGGCTCGGCGCCGTTGCCGCCGTGATGCAGCTCGAACTCGAAGCCGGTGTAATAGTCGAGGCCGCGCCCGAATGCGGTCGAGAAGCGCGTAGCCCTCACGTCGATGCCGCGCGCGGCCATGAAGCCGACCCGGCTCTCGAACTGGTCGATCGCGGCCGTGAGGTCGAGTTTTGCCTCGTTGGTCAGCGCGCGGAGCGCGGCGACGGCATCGTCGGGATTGCCCGAGATCGACAGGAAGCGCTTGAGCACGCCGATCGCCTCGCGCGGCAGCGCGCCACCCTTCAGCGTCGATTGCTCGAGGAAGCGGTCGGCGATCTCGGCCGTGGTGCGGCCGCCGACATGGGTGGTGCCGGCGATCGACATCAGGTCGGTGACGAAGGCGAGCGCCGCCTTGCGGTCGGAGCCGGCGAGCGCCGCCAGCACGCCCTCATATTCGCTGCGCGTGGCGGTGGTCGCGGCCGCCAGCCGCTCCAGATCCTGTTCCAGGCTGATCTTGCGGTTGAAGTCCTTGACCAACCGGCGCCGCCAGACCGGATAGAGGTCGAGCGCATCGAGCAGCGCGTTGAACAGCGCCACGTCGCCGGTGCGGATCTCGACGTCGCGGACGCCGAAGGCGCTGGTGGCTTCCAGCGCCAGCGCCAGCATCTCGGCGTCGGCGGCGGCGCGATCCTGGCGCCCGAACGATTCGATGCCGGCCTGCAGGAACTCGCTGGCGTGACCGCTGCGGTACCGGAACACTGGACCGAGATAGCTGAACCCGGCCGGCCGGCCGGCGCGGCCGGAGGCGAGATAGTCGCGCGCCACGGGGATCGTCAGATCGGGGCGGAGGCAAAGTTCCTCGCCGGACAGATCCGTCGTCAGGTACAGGCTCTTGCGGATGTCCTCGCCGGACAGGTCGAGGAACGGCTCGGCCGGTTGCAGGATGGACGGCTCAGCCCGGAGGTAGCCGGCCTGCGCGAACGATAGCAGCAGCGCATCCGCCCAGGCGGCAGAGCCGGCAGCATTTTGGGTGGCAGTCGCGGTCATTTCGGGGTCCATCGTCCCGGCGGGACCGGGCAGGCAAGGGGAGGCCAAAGAAGGCACAGGGATTTGCGCAGCCCCTTAGCATGGCCCGAATGCGGTTTCGACCTCCAAAGGATCAATCGCTTAACGGCCTTGGAGCGGCCGGCGGTCAAAGCCCTGGCCGGCACGCTTGTTACAAATCAAGGTATTTAGATACCGCAATCATGCCACGGCAGCGGCTTGCCATCATTCAATTCGGCCAGGCACTTTTCCCAACGCGTCGGCGACCTGCTGCGTCGGTCGTGGGGAGGGTGCAGCCCCGGCCTCCGCATCGGCCGCCAGCCGCTCCGCCAGCTGGAGAATCCGCTTTCGTTTGCTCGGATCCGCGATGCCGAGAAACGCCCGGATAAGTTGCAATTCCTCGATCTGCTGCCTGTCCAATACGATCTCGTCGTCCATCGCAATATCGTCCCGCGCGATCGCCAACCAAGGCATCATCGGAATCATTTATTTGCAGCCGAAGGCCCCGACGCCAACAATGAGAAATTGAGGAAGGCTGGCAAGCTGGCACATACTCATTTTGGGTATGCTTGGTGATCCGTTCGCTGCAGCCTTCGTTTACAAGAAGATATTGGTTTCCGATTCATGAGCAATGCAACAGATATTACCCGGACGGTCTCGCGACATACGCTTGCCTATATGCTGTTTTCGATCAGCGAGATGTGCCGGTATTACGACGATTTCGACCCGCTGGACCTCCTGATCGTTCATGCGATTCTGAACGCGAACGTCATCAACGTGATGAACGATCCGTCGCTGGACGAGAGGTTCTCCAGCATCCACGCGGTTGAGCCGGACGTGATCAAGCAAGGGGTCTCGCGGGCGGCGCTCTCGCGTTTCCTCAGCCTGCCGCTCGAGACGGTTCGCCGTCGCGTTGCGGGACTGATGAAGCGAAAAATTCTCGCCGAGGAGAAGGCCGGCCTCATCGTGACCGAGCAGAATGCATTCAGGTTTGGAAACAATCATGAACTGCAGAAGACCAACATGCTGCTGCTCACGAAGCTGCTGCGCGATCTCAGGCGTGCCGGCATCAACGGGCCGGACGATCTGCGCGTCGCCAAGGACGCCACGCCACCACGGCAAGCGAAGTAGACGACGTAACGTCAAAACAGGGCCGGACTGCTGAATGTCGTTTCAACGCCTCAAGTCATCCCCGGCCCTCGAGCTTCAATCGTACGACATCGACCATTTCGGCGAGAGCGAGCGGTATGCCGGCGCAACCAGCATACCATTGTCCTCCGGGGTTACCCCGATCATGCGCGCGCGGCTCAACCTGCCGACCCTGACCCTGTCCCTGCTGAAATCCTGTCCGCGCATCGTTCGCGGCTATCAGCTGGGCAATGCCGTCGTGGTGGCGGTGCCGATGGACCATGTGGCCTCCGCCCGCATCAACGGACAATCGATCGGCAGTTCCGTGCTGGTCCTGAAGGGCGCTTCCGATTGTCTGATCTACGAGCCGGAAGGAAATTTGCTGGCCATCGCCTACTTCAATCCGCTCGAGCGCGAGCTCTGGGCGCGGCTGGCTGATGGCTATCATTTGCTGAAACCGGCGCCGGACGTGCTTGTCACGCTGCGCCGCCTGATGTCCACCACGCTCGAAACCGCGGCCAACGACCCCGGCTTCCTGAACGAGCCGGCGTCGCGAACGCTGGTCGAACGCTCCCTGCTCAACACGATGGACGCTGCCCTTCGCACCAACGCCAACAGCGCACCCGTGCCGGCCACGACGGACAATTACCGCCGCCTCGTCGCCGACATGGAAAAGCTGATCCGGCACGATTTGAGGATCTGGCCCAAGACGACCGAGCTGGCGGATCAGGTGGGCGTATCGGTCCGGACCCTGCAGAGCGCCACACAGGCGATCTGCGGCATGAGCCCGCATCGCTACAGCCGGGTCCTGCGGCTCTGGTCGGTGCGGCGGCAGCTCCGCACCGGCCCGGTGGGACGCAGCGTGAAATCCTGCGCGATCGCGCATGGTTTCTGGCATCTGAGCGAGTTCGCGGCGAGCTACAGGGCGGCCTTCGGAGAACTGCCGTCCGAGACCCTGTACCGGTCCTTGCGCGGCGAATAGATCGCGCGCCGACCGTTCGCCTGGCTATCGTTGCCGAGGCGCAGCAGCCTCTCCAGCTCCGCCGCCCCAATCGCCCAGCACGGCCTGGATCAGCGCCAGCGCCGCCACGGCGGCGGTGTCGGCGCGCATGATGCGTGGGCCGAGCGCCAGCCGCAGGATCTTTGGTTGCCGCAGCAGCAGCGTGCGTTCCTCCTCGGCAAAGCCGCCCTCGGGACCGATCAGCACGTCGATGCCGATTTGGTCTTCAGGCTCGGCCTCCCGCGCGCGCTGCAGGCTCTGGATCGGGTTTTCGACCTCGGCCGCCTCGTCGCAGAAGACCAGCAGCCTGTCGGGCGCGCGCTGGCTGAGGAAGCGGTCCAGCGGCACCGGCTCCATCACCGCGGCGATGCTCAGGATGCCGCATTGCTCGGCCGCCTCGACCACATTGGCGCGCATCCGCTCGGTGTTGACCCGGGAGGCCTGGGTGAACCGGGTCAGGACCGGTTGCAGCGTCCCGGCGCCCATCTCGACCGCCTTCTGCACCATGTAGTCGAGCCGGGCGTGCTTGAGCGGGGCGAAGACGTAGGCGAGGTCGGGCAGTTGGTCCTGGGGCCGGGTCTGCTGGAGAATGACGAGGCCGTCCGGCCGCTTGCGGCCTTCGATCGCGGCCTGCCATTCGCCGTCGCGGCCGTTGAAAGCCAGGATCGGGCTGCCTGCGGCAAGCCGCAGCACATTGCCGAGATAATTGCTCTGGTCGCTGTCGAGCGGAACCCTGGCGTCCTGGGCAAGGGGGGCGTCGACGTAGAGGCGGGGGCCGCGAAAATCGTGCGAAGGCATCGTTCAAAAGTCCAATTCGGGGCCGTTCTTAACCGAAAGCAGCCATTTCGGGGGTAAATATTGCCGAAAAGGTGCGTCCCCGCGCCGCGCTCTTGCCCTATTCGACGGGTTGTTAAAGGCCCGCGGGAATCGTAAAAACGCCAACATGCTGGTTGCGCTTCGATTGGGAAGACGCCGAACCCCGTAAGCTCTGCCGGAGAGAACTACCTTGATGATCCGTCGTTTGATGGTTCCGATCACTGCCGCCATGGTCACCATGGGTGCCGCCGGCGCTTACGCGCAAGGCGCGTTCCCGGCGCCGCTGCCGGGCCAGGCCGCACCCAGTTCCGCCTTTCCGCCGGTGAACGGCCAAGCCCCGGTGGCCTCCGTTGGCACCGCGCCGCAATCGTCCTTTCCCACGAACGGCGCCGCTCCCATTGGTGGTGCCGGCGCCTTCAGCGCCGCGCCGCCAACGCAGGCCGGGGCCGGCGAGGAGTGCATGAAGGCGTTCATTCCCTTGCGCGAGGAAGCCGAGAAGCGCGGCAAGCTGATCAAGGCCGCGAGCGACCGCCATGCTTCGCCGGACGAGGCCTGCAAGCTGATCAAGAATTTCAGCGCGGCCGAATCCAAGATGCTCAAATACGTCGAGACCCACGCCGCCAAATGCGGAATCCCGGCGCAGATCGGCGAGCAGATGAAGGCCGGCCACAAGAACACCGAGGGCATGCAGGCGAAGGTCTGCAACGTTGCGCAGCAGATGCAGCAGCAGCGTCCGGCCGGTCCGTCGCTGAGCGAAGTGCTGGGCTCGGGCTCGGCGCCGGAAGCCAATGCCGGCAAGAAGGGCGGCAGCACCTTCGACACGCTCAACGGCAACGTCCTGACCCGATGAGTGATGCATTCGCCCGCGTTGCCGATTCCACCGGCAACTGGGTCGATACGCACGCGCCACACTGGGCGCGGCCCTATCTGCGATTGTCGCGCTTCGATCGTCCGATCGGCTCCTGGCTGCTGTTGATGCCGTGCTGGTGGTCGGCGGCGCTCGCTTGCGCGATGGCGCATGATGTCAGCCGCCTGCCGCTCACCATCGTCCTGTTCTTCATCGGCGCCTTCGTGATGCGCGGGGCGGGCTGCACCTGGAACGACATCACCGACCGCGACCTCGACGCTCGGGTCGAGCGGACGCGCTCGCGGCCGCTGCCGTCGGGGCAGGTGAGCGCGAGGCAGGCGCTGGTGTTCATGGTCGCGCAGGCGCTGATCGGCCTCGTGGTGCTGCTGCAGTTCAACCGGTTCGCGATTGCGACCGGCATCGCTTCGCTGCTGGTCGTCGCGATCTATCCGTTCATGAAGCGCGTCACCTGGTGGCCGCAGGTGTTTCTCGGCCTCGCCTTCTCCTGGGGCGCGCTGATGGGATTCGCGGCCATCTTCGGCCGCCTCGAATTGACCGCGCTCGTGCTCTATGCCGGCGCGATCTCGTGGGTGATCGGTTATGACACCATCTACGCCCACCAGGATTCCGAGGACGACGCGCTGATCGGCGTCAAGTCCACCGCGCGCCTGTTCGGCGCCCACACAAGTCAGGCGCTGGTGCTGTTCTACGCCCTCGCGGTGATGCTGATCGGTGTCGCGCTCGCCTCGGGCGACGTGCGCTGGCCGGCCTGGCTCGGGCTTGCCGCCTTCGCCGCGCATCTGGCATGGCAGATCAAGCGGCTCCAGATCGGCGATCCCGCACTTTGCCTGCGGCTGTTCAAATCAAACCGCGATGCCGGGCTGTTGCTGTTTGCGGGGCTGCTCGCCGACGCGGTGATGCGGGCGGCGTAACCTCACTCAGTTCCGCGCGATGATCTCGCGCTCGCCGCGATGAACGGAAACCTCGCGCGCGACACCGGCGCGGCGGCGCACCAAAAATTTCGGACGGCGGGCGCGGATCGCGTTGCAGCGGCGGCGGCGCGGCGCAGGTTTGCGGGCGCCTTCGTCGAGCTGGGGCAGCGCGAAAATCTCGCTCCAGATCGCCCAGGCTTCGGTGAGCTCCGCGCCGTCTCCGCTGACGAGCAGCGGAACCGAGAGCGAGGGATCGCGATGGACCAGAACCAGGGCCTGCGTCGCGTCATTGCCGCGCAACGCGACGCCTGAAAAATCAGAGACGCGCACGTTGATCGCCATCTGCATGCCGCGGACGGCACGGCGCAGCACGACGCGTTCGCGATGAAGCTCGATCTGCCGGACATATCCGTCGGCGCGCGGATCATGCGCGTCGAAGCGGACCGGAAGGGAAAGAGGGTCGAGCCGCAAGTCGCGGCTCGACCCGGCGGGAGCGACCCCGCAGCCTGCTGTTTGACGCCTCACGGCTTTAGTCTCCCCGCCAGGATTATGTTCCCGGTCGATGCGAGGAGACTACCGCGTCAGTTGCGGAAACCGCTTAAAAAGGCTGGTTAATCCAACCTCACCGCCGCGCATGATTGACAAGAGCTTGGCGCGCATGATTGACGAGACGTTGCGCGGGGCTCGCGAATCTGAGCCTTTGGCGGGCTGAAAATGCTTGAAGTCCGTACCATTTGGGCACATCTGGTGGGTTCGGCCACCACCGGCCCGCCCCCGCCCCGACAGGATTTCGTTCGTGAACTCTTCACCGACCGCAAGCCCGACGCTTTCGCCCAAAGTTTCGTCCAACCGCGACCTGTTCGATCAATCCGCGCTGTCGGATCTCGCGCAGCGGCTGGTGGAGGCGGCCAAACGCGCCGGCGCGGATGCAGCCGACGCCGTCGCTGTGCGCGGCGTCTCGCAAGGCGTTGAGGTGCGCGACGGCCGCGTCGAGGAATCCGAGCGCTCCGAGGGCGACGATGTCGGCCTGCGCGTGCTGGTCGGCCAGCGCCAGGCCGTGGTCTCCACCAACGACGTCTCCGGCGATGCCGTGACCAAGCTCGCCGAGCGCGCGGTGGCGATGGCGAAGGTCGCACCATCAGACAAATATGTCGGCCTCGCCGATCCTGCGCTGCTCGCGCGCGACTTCCCCGATCTCGATCTGCTCGATCCCGACGTGCCCGCAACGTCCGAGCTCGAGCGACGCGCGCTCGCAGCGGAAGCCGCCGCGCTCGGCGTCAAGGGCGTGACCAAATCCGGCGGTGCGTCCGCCTCCGCCGGCATGGGCGGCATGGTGCTCGTCACCTCGACCGGCTTCCACGGCTCCTACTTGCGCTCCAGCCAGGGCATCTCGGCCACCGCCATCGCCGGCGAAGGCACCCGCATGGAGCGCGACTACGACTTCACCTCGGCCCCGCACGGCGCCGATTTGTTGTCGCCGGAAACCGTCGGCCGCTCCGCCGGCGAGCGCACCGTGGCGCGCTACAATCCCCGCAAGGTCGAGACCTGCAAGGTGCCCGTGGTGTTCGACCCGCGCGTTGCCGGCTCGCTGGTCGGCCATGTCGTCGGCGCCATCAATGGCGCCTCGATCGCGCGCAAGACCAGCTTTTTGAAGGACAGGCTCGGCCAGCAGCTGTTTGCCAGGAACATCCGCATCATCGACGATCCCCTGCGCCGCCGCGGCCTGCGCTCGCAGACTTTCGACGCCGAGGGCGTCGCGGTGAAGAAGATCGCGCTGGTCGACGAGGGCGTGCTGACGACCTGGCTGCTCGATTGCGCCACCGCGCGCGAGCTCGGCATGACCACCACCGGCCACGCCCATCGCGGCGTGTCGTCCTCGCCTTCGCCCGGCCCGTACAACCTGCATCTCGAAGCCGGCACGCCGACGCCTGCCGAGCTGATCGCCGACATCAAGCAGGGTTTTTACGTCACCGACCTGATCGGCTCCGGCGTCAACGGCGTCACCGGCGATTACAGCCGCGGCGCCTCCGGCTTCTGGATCGAGAACGGCGAGATCACCTATCCCGTCAGCGAGGTGACGATCGCGGGCCATCTGTTCGAGATCTTCAAGTCGATGCAGCCGGCGAACGATCTGGAATTCCGCTACGGCATCAATGCGCCGACGGTGCGCATCGAGGGATTGACGCTTGGCGGACGCTGACGCGAAGTCTCTCGACGCAACCGGTCTTGCCCGCGACGCCGCGCTGCTGCAAGACACGGTGCGGGAGGCGGGCAACCTCGCACTGTCGATGTTCCGCACCGAGCTGAAGACATGGACCAAGGGCGCGTCCTCGCCGGTCTCGGAAGCCGACATCGCCGTCAACGATCTGCTGGAAGCGCGCCTGCGCGCCGCCACGCCCGACTATGGCTGGCTGTCGGAGGAGAGCGCCGACGATGCGGCGCGGCTGTCGCGGCGGCTGACCTGGGTGGTCGATCCCATCGACGGCACGCGCAACTATCTGGGCGGCCATGACGAATGGTGCGTCAGCGTGGCGCTGGTCGAGGATGCCTCGCCCGTGCTCGCCGCCGTGTTCGCGCCGGCGAGCGGCGAGTTCTTCTTCGCCGCGCGCGGGCAGGGCACGACGCTCAACGGCGGCGCGGTGCGGGCCGCGCCCGGCGCAGCGCTCGACTTCGCCCGCGTCGCCGGCCCCAAGCCGCTGGTGGAGCGGCTCAAGCCCTCGCTCGGCGAGATCACGCTGCACCGGCGAATCGGCTCGCTCGCGCTCCGCCTCTGCCGGGTCGCCGACGGCGCACTGGATGCGGCTTTTGCGGGGGGCAACAGCCATGATTGGGACCTTGCGGCGGCCGATTTGATCGTGCAGGAAGCGGATGGTAGGATGAGCGACCTCTCCGGAGATCCCATCCTCTATAACCGCCGGGAAGTGGCGCACGGGGTGCTGGTGGCAGCGGGTCGCGATCGACATGCGAGCATCGTCGCGCATTTTCGCAATCGTCCGCTGCCCTGACACGCATCCGGTGTGCTTGTCGACCACTGCTTTGCCGGGCAGCCCCCAGGAACAGAACCATGCCAGATAGTGCCCCGCAACAATTGCTGCACCTCGTGATCGGCGGCGAGCTCGTCGATCTCGAGCACAACACCTTCAAGAATCTCGACGACGTCGAGATCGTCGGCCTCTATCCGAACTATGCGGCGGCCCACGTCGCCTGGCGGGCCAAGGCGCAGAGCACGGTCGACAACGCGCAGATGCGCTACTTCATCGTCCATCTGCACCGCCTGCTCGACCCCAACCAAGAACCGAAGCCGGCGCGTTGAAAAAACTGCTTCGCAATACGCTGCGAAGCAGCTTCGTTCAGCGTGCCGTCGGGGTGCTGGCGGCCGAATGGCTGCGTCTGGTGTGGCGGACCAACAAATTCACGTTCGATCCGCCGGATGTCTATGGGCGCGTCGAGCCGGAGATGCCCGCGATCTTCGCCTTCTGGCACGGCCAGCATTTCCTTACGCCCTTCATCAGGAATAAGGACTCCTACCGGGCCAAGGTCCTGATCTCGCGGCACCGCGACGGCGAGTTCAACGCCATCGCGGCCGAGCGGCTCGGCATCGGCACCATCCGCGGCTCCGGCGACCATGGCGGCGCCTTCCACCGCAAGGGCGGCGTCGGCGCCTTCAGGGAGATGGTGTACACGCTGCAGGACGGCTGTAATGTCGCGCTGACGGCCGACGTGCCGAAGCGCTCGCGCGTCGCAGGCCTAGGCATTATCATGCTGGCGCGGGAATCGGGGCGGCCGATCATGCCATTCGCGATGGCGACCAGCCGCTTCATCCGGCTCGGGAACTGGGACCGCACCACCATCAATTTGCCATTCGGGCGGGGCGCATTGGTCGGTATCAAGGAGATCCGCGTTCCTCCCGATGCCGATGCCGCCGCCATGGAAGCGCTGCGGCAGGAGCTGGAAGCGACCTTGAACGAAGCGACCCGCCGCGCCTATGCGCAGCTCGGCCGCCCGGGACCTGAAGATGGCTAATTCGCTGCCCAACGCGCTGCCGATGACGCTGCGGATGTATCAGCGCCTCGCCTCCGGCCTCGTGCCGCTCGCGCCTGCGCTGATCAAGCGGCGGCTGCAGCAGGGCAAGGAGGATCCCGCGCGCGTCGGCGAACGGCGCGGCCTGTCCCAGGACGTGCGGCCGCACGGGCCGCTGGTGTGGATCCACGGCGCCAGCGTCGGCGAGGTGCTGGCGGCGGCGGCGCTGATCGAGCGCCTGCGCGATCTCAATTTGCGCATCCTCCTCACCTCCGGCACGGTCACCTCGGCTGCGGTGGTGGCCAAGCGCTTTCCACCCGACGTCATCCATCAATACGTGCCGTATGATTCCCCGCGCTACGTCGCGCGCTTCCTCGACCACTGGAAGCCGTCGCTGGCGCTGTTCATCGAATCCGATCTGTGGCCGAACCTGATCCTGGCGGGCGCGGCGCGCCGGGTGCCGCTGGTGCTGATCAACGGGCGGATGTCGCCGCGTTCCTTCCCGCGCTGGCGGCGCCTGCACGGCACCATCTCGGCGCTGCTGTCGCGCTTCGACATTTGTCTGGCGCAGTCGAAGGTCGATGCCGAGCGCTTCGCCGCGCTCGGCGGCCGCGACGTCGTCGTCACCGGCAACCTCAAGCTCGACGTGCCGGCGCCGCCCGCCGATCCCGCCAGGCTCGAGAAGCTGATGGCGATGACGCGGGGGCGGCCGATCGTGATCGCGGCCTCGACCCATCCGGGCGAGGAGGAGATGCTGGTGGCGGCGCATCGCAGCCTCGCCGCGTTCTTCCCGCAGCTCCTGACCGTGATCGTGCCGCGGCATCCGGATCGCGGCTCCTCGGTCGCGGGGATGATCGTGGCCTCCGGCCTGACGCCGGCGCTGCGTTCGCGCGAGGAATTGCCGACCGCTGCCACCGACGTCTATGTCGCCGACACCATGGGCGAGCTCGGCCTGTTCTACCGCCTCTCGCCCATCGTGTTCATGGGCGGCTCGCTGATCCCTCATGGCGGCCAGAATCCGATCGAGGCGATCAAGTTAGGGGCCGCGATCGTCCATGGCCCGCACGTCTTCAACTTCGCCGACGTCTACGAGGCGCTCGACCGCAGCGGCGGCGCGCGCCAGGCCGAAGCGCAGGAGGCGCTGGTCAAGCAGCTCGGCCAGTTGCTCGCCGATCCCGTCACGCGCGACAAGATGCAGCGGGCCGGCCACGGCGTCGTCGACCAGCTCGGCGGCGCGCTGGAGCGCACCATGACCGCGCTCGAGCCCTATCTGATGCAGCTCCGCATCGAGATGGGGGCCGCCAATGCGTGAGCCGGCCTTCTGGTACCGGCCACGTTCCCCGAAGTCGCACGTGCTCCGCCCGCTCGGCGCGCTCTATGGCGCCATCACCGCAAGCCGCATGGCGCGCAAGGGCGTCGATGCCGGCATCCCCGTGATCTGCGTCGGCAACTATCACGTCGGCGGCGCCGGCAAGACCCCGACCGTGCTGGCGCTGACGAAACTGCTGCGCGAGCTCGGCGAGACGCCGGTGGTGCTCAGCCGCGGCTATGGCGGGCGCCTCAAAGGCCCGGTGATGGTCGACCGCGAGCGCCACAGCGCTGGCGATGTCGGCGATGAGCCGCTGATGATGGTGCGCGACGTGCCGGTCGCGGTGGCGCGCGATCGCCTCGAAGGCGTCGCGCTGGCGAAATCGCAAGGCGCCACCGTGATCCTGATGGATGACGGCTTCCAGAACCCGCGCATCCTCAAGGACGCCGCGCTGATCGTGATCGACAGCGAGCGCGGCCTCGGCAACGGCAAGGTGTTTCCGGCCGGTCCCCTGCGCGCGCCGCTGAAAGCACAGCTCGCGCGCACGGACGCGCTGGTCTTGATCGGCGACGGCCATGCCGCCGACGCTGTTGCGGCGGAGATTTCCGCGCGCAACAAGCCGGTTCTGCGCGCGCGGCTGAAGCCGGATGCGGCCTCGCTTGCACAGCTGTTCGGGAAGCGCGTTTTGGCCTTCGCCGGCATCGGTGACCCCGAGCGCTTCTTCCGCACCCTTCGTGCGAGTGGCATCGAAGTCGCCCGCACGCGCCCCTTCGCCGACCATCACATGTTCTCGCGCGAGGAACTCGCGTCGCTCGCGGCCGACGCGGGACGCGAGCAGCTCACGCTGGTGACGACGGAAAAGGATCTTGCGCGCCTGCGCGGCCGCGATGATGTACCCGAGGGCATCGTGCCGTTCGCCGTCCAGCTCGAGTTCGACGACCCGGCCGGGCTCAAGCAACTGATCTGCGACCATCTCTACAAGGCGCGCGAGCGGCGGTTCGCAAGCCGTTGAAACCTCCGCCGTCGTCCTGGCGAAAGCCAGGACCCATTGCCACTGAATTCAGTTTTGCGATTCACTGCGGCTCCGACGATGCCTCACATGTGCGGTCGGGATAATGGGCCCTGGCTTTCGCCAGGGCGACGAGGATATTCACGCGACGTTCATCGCAACACGCCTATCGGTTGCAGCCGATCGGGAGAATGCGATGAAACTGCCCTCCGTGGCCGCCGCCGCCGGCCTTTTGTGTCTGCTTGTTGCGCCCGTGCTTGCGCAAACCACACCGCCCGCCGCTCCCGCCACGGTGCCTGCGAGCAAGCGCATGTCGTGCCTCGCCACCACGGCAAGCCTGAAGGGGCAGGACAAGCGCGACCAGATGCAGCTCTGCATGGCGCAGGCGCGGCTCGATTGTTTGAAGCAGGCGATCGATCAGAAGATCGTCGGGCAGGGCCGGAAAGATTTCATCAAGGCCTGCGTGGGCGGCGATGGCGCGGGGCAGCAATAACCGCGCGGTCTCACTGCGGCTTCGGCGCCTTCGGAAAATGCCGCTGCAGCACGGCCGCAGGCGTGGCGTAGGCTTCCTGCAGGTCCACGCTCCAGTACTTCAGCTCGTCGAGCGGGATCCGCGTGTCGGTGATCGCGCAGCGCACGAACGTCCCCGGCGAGATCACGCGGAAATCGCCGTCGAGATATTGCACCTGGGCTTCGCCATGGCCCGAGGGGCCGAACTTGTTCAGCACGGTCGAAAGTCTCCGTGGAGGGCCTCTCCGGCAAAAGCCTGGAGGGGAACGATGTGTTGGACGGGATGTAGCATAGATAGGGTGGCTTGTCCGCCCGTTAAACCCACCGCTTTGTGATGTTTTGCCGCTGTTTCCGCATGATAGTGCTTCGACCGAGGGATAGCTGGTTCCGGCATCTGTTGCGGACGAGTCCGATGCGCCTTCGACTGACCGCCCTGTTCCTGACGTGGCTCGCCTCCGCCGCGCATGCTTCGCCGGCGCCGCAGCAGGTCGACATTCCGCTGTCGACGGGAATTCTGCATGCGCAGCTCTTCAAGCCCGCAGGCGAGGGGCCGTTTCCGACCGTGATCGCGCTGCATGGCTGCGGCGGCCTCGGCAGCCATTCCGAGCCGGTGATGCCGCGCTATCGCGACTGGGCCCTGCAACTGCTCAAGGAGGGCAATGCGGTGCTGCTGCCCGACAGCTACGGCTCGCGCGAGATCGGGCCGCAATGCCGCGTCAAGGACGTCCACGTCAAGGCGCGGCGCGAGCGCGTCGGCGACATCTTCGCGGCGCGGAGCTGGCTGATGAAGCAGGCCTGGGTCGCGCGCGACCGCGTCAGCCTGATCGGCTGGGCCAACGGCGCGAGCGCGCTGCTCTGGGCGGTGCGGCCGCAGAGCGGTGCGCGCGACATGGCGCCGGATTTTCGCGCCGCGATCGCGTTCTATCCGGACTGCCGGATTTCCGCCGGCCTCGGCTGGAGCACGCGGGTGCCGACCCTGGTGCTGATCGGCGACAATGACGACGTGTCCTCGCCGCCGGCCTGCCGCCAGATGGTGGACGGCGCGCACGGCCGCAGCGCGCTCGCGCGCATCGTGGTCTATCCCGGCGCCTATCACGATTTCGACCGCGCCAACACGCCGCTGCATGCCGCCGCCGGCACGCCCGATGCCGCAACGCCCGAGCACGGCCATCTCGGCACCGATGCGGTCGCCCGCGCCGATGCGCAGAAGGAAGTAGCGCAATGGCTGGCGCGGTAGCGATGAGCGGACCTGTCGCGCCCTAGCTCGATAGACGCGAAGCCGGACTTGTCGCGCCGTAGCTCGAAGAGCGAAGGCGGAAGCGGGGCCGCCCGAGGAACAATTGAGGCGGACAGCCCCGCATCGACCACCGCCCTGCACGGATCATGATGGCCGACCGCAAATCTACGGATCGCGCCTCGCGACGGTTTCAGCCTATGATCACGCCCTCATTCGACCATCTTGCCGCTTCAACGCAATTCCCATGCGCAACCGCCTCGCTCTCTTCTCCTCCGCACTGATCGTCTTCACCGTCGCGATCTTCCTGTTCGAAGCCGACGCCGGCGCGAGACAGCACGCGGCGGATCATTGCGGCTTCTGGACCACCATCGAGGCGGGATTGTCCTGCCGGTAGGGCGAGGACCGCTGTTGCTCCGCACGGCGATGCATGTGTGGAGCACTCTCTCTCCCAGTGTCGTCCTGGCGAAAGCCAGGACCCATTACCCCAGGGAGAAGTTTGGCGAAGGTTGGTCGTTCGGGACTGACACCAGGCGTAATCGATAGATTCCGCGGTATGGGTCCTGGCTTTCGCCAGGACGACACCAGGGATGTTGCGCCACCATCGCCTAGAACAAGCTGCCCTGATCCACCGGCTTTGCCACGCGCTTCGGTGCGGGCTTGGTCTCCTGCGCGGCCGGCTTTGCCTGCGCCGGTGCACGCTTTGCCGCCGGCGCGGGGCGATCCGCATCCGCCGTCGCGCCCACACGGCCGTCCGCGAACTCGATCTCGAGCCGCGCATTCGGCCCGATGCCGTCTGCCGCATGCACGGGACGACCGGCCTCATCGCGCACCAGCGCAAAGCCGCGCGCGAGCACGCTGCGATAGGACAACGCCGAGAGCAGCTTGCCGCTGTTCTCGACCCGGGCATCGAGCCGCTGCAGCAGCGTCGCCAGCGCGCGGCCGGCGCGCTCGGCTAGGCGTTGCGTGCGCTCGCGCTGGCGGGCAATGGCGTTGCGCTGCGCCTGCGCGTTGGAGAGCCTTGAGGCGCGCAGGCGCACTTCCAGCCCGGCGAAGCGGTCGCGCCGCTGCCGCAGCAGCGAGCGCGCCGACAGGCCGAGCCGCTCGCCGCACACCGTGAGGCGGTGATCGGCCTGCGAGATCTGGCCGTGCAGCACGCGCAGCGTCAGCTTGGCGCTCGCGGCGGTGAAGCGGCGGAAATGCGCATGGGTGTTGGCCTTGAGGCAGCGGGGCAGGGCGCTGCCCGCCGAATCCAGCCGCTGCCGCGGGATCGCCAGCAGGTCGGACGCCGCCGGCAATGCGCGCGCAGCGGCACGCAGTTCGCTGCGGCGGCTTTCATGGGCGCGCTGCCAATAGGCGCGGGTGCGGCGGGCGAGATCGGCGACCTCGACGAACAATTCGCTGCGCACCGGCACCGCCATCTCGGCCGCCGCCGTCGGCGTCGGCGCGCGCTTGTCGGCGACGAAGTCGATCAGCGTGATGTCGGTCTCGTGGCCGACCGCCGAGATCAGCGGGATCATGCTCTCGGCCGCCGCCCGCACCACGATCTCCTCGTTGAACGACCAGAGATCCTCCAGCGAGCCGCCGCCGCGCGCGACGATCAGCACGTCCGGCCGCGGAATCCTGCCGCCCTCCGGCAGCGCGTTGAAGCCGCGGATCGCGGCCGCGACCTGCTCGGCCGAGCCGTCGCCCTGCACCTTGACCGGCCACACCAGCACGCGGCGGGGAAAGCGGTCCTCGAGCCGATGCAGGATGTCGCGGATGACGGCGCCGGTCGGCGAGGTCACGACGCCGATCACCTCCGGCAGCCAGGGCAGAAGCTGCTTGCGCGCCTCGTCGAACAGGCCTTCGGCCGCGAGCTTCTTCTTGCGCTCCTCCATCAGCGCCATCAGCGCGCCGATGCCGGCCGGCTCCAGCGCCTCGATCACGATCTGGTATTTCGAGGAGCCGGGATAGGTCGTGAGCTTGCCGGTGGCGATCACCTCGAGCCCCTCCTGGGGCTTGAAGCGCATGCGGCCGTGCACGCCCTTCCAGATCACCGCCTCGATCTTGGCGCTCTCGTCCTTGAGCGCGAAATAGCAATGGCCGGAGGAGTGGGCCCCGCGAAAACCCGAGATCTCGCCGCGGACGCGGACATGGCCATAGGTGTCCTCCACCGTCCGCTTCAGGGACAGCGACAACTCGGAAACGGTGAATTCGGGGGCGTTGAGCAGGGGTTCCGCAGGCGGCATCGGCAAACGATTCGGCATTTTGGGGTTTTGCCGACGTTAAGGATTTTCGCCGCCCGGCGCCAATCCTGCGATTGACACCAAGAGTACTCTGTAATATAGAGTTCTCTATCGATCGTAAAATCAAGGAGTTCTGAGCCATGGCGATCCCCTTGCTGCGCGGTGCCTTGAACCTGCTGAAATGGGGTCTGTGCGCGGTCGGCGGCGTGGCGCTGATCCTGGCCGCGATGATCGCGACGCCGCTGCAGCGGCCGCCCGAGCTGCATTCGGTCTCGGACTCCGTGAAGATCGTCGACTTCTCGACCATGCCGCCGCTCGAGCGCTTCCAGGCCCGCGACGGCACCTGGATCGGCTTCCGCCACTATGCGTCGAAGGGGGCGCCGACCGGCCGCGGCGCGATCTTCATCCATGGCTCGTCCGGCTCCAGCGGCACCGTCAACCACGCGCTGACCCATGCGATCGCCGAGCACGGCGTCGAGACCTGGGCGCTGGACATGCGCGGCCATGGCGGCTCCGGCACCCGCGGCGACATCGGCTATGTCGGCCAGCTCGAGGACGATCTCGTCGATTTCGTCGCCGTTGTCCGCAAGAGCGCGCCCGACCTGCCGCTGACCCTGATCGGCCATTCCGCCGGCGCCGGCTTCTCGCTGCGCGTCGCGGCGACCCCGATCATGCAGGACATGTTCGTCCGCACCGTGCTGCTCGCGCCCTATCTCGGCTATGACGCCCCGACCAACAAGCCGCATTCGGGGGGCTGGGCCAATGCCGACATCCCGCGCTTCCTCGGCCTCGCGGCGTTGCGCAAGCTCGGCATCGACTGCTGTTCGCAGCTTCCGGTGCTCGCCTTCGCGGTGCCGCCGAACTACGACAAGGTCCTGGTCTCGACCTATTCCGACCGGCTGATGCGCAACTTCGCGACGCGCGGCTACCGCCTCGATTTCCCGGCGGTGGCGCATCCGATGACGATCTTCGGCGCGGCGGAGGACGAGATGATGATTTCGGCCAAATATGCCGAGACGGTCCAGGCGCTGAAGCCGTCGGTCGACGTCAAGATGCTCGACGGCATCAACCACATGGGCATCGTCACCAACCCGAAGGCGGTCTCCGCGATCGCCGAGGACATCGCGACGCGCGGGGCAGGGCAGTCATGATCGACAGCAAGGAGGCCTCCGCGGCGCTGGCCGATATCGACGACATCGTCCAGCGTGTGCGGCAATCGCGCATCTACGATCTCGCCAGCCAGATGATGATCATGTGGGGCGTATTGGTGTTCGTCGCCAACATCGCGACCTGGCTCTGGCCCAAGGGGGCCTATACCTACTGGCTCGCGGTCTACGTCCTTGGCATCGCCGGCTCGTTCGCAATCAGCGCCGCGAACCAGGCCGCGACGGGCGTTCGCAGCTTCGACATGCGGGTGCTGCTCGCCTTCCTGATGTTCGTCGCTTTCGGCTTCCTGTGCGCGCATGTCCTCGGCCATTTCACGCCACGCCAGCAGGGGACGTTCTGGACCATCTATTTCATGCTGTTCTATGCGCTGGCAGGGCTGTGGTTCGGCCATGCCTTCGTCGTGATAGCGCTTGGGATCACCGCGCTGACGCTGATCGGTTATTTCTTCGTCACCGGCGACGCCTTCCTGCCGTGGATGGCCGTCGTCAACGGCGGTGGCCTGATCGTCGGCGGCCTCTGGATGCGGCGGAGCTAGCGCCATGGCCGAGCTCGACGACATCATCCACCAGCCATTGCGGCTGAAGATCATGGCGGCCCTGAACGCGCTGCCGGCGGCCACGGGCCTCGAATTTGCGCGGCTGAAGAAACTGACCGGCGCCACCGACGGCAATCTCGGCGCGCATATCGAGACCCTGGCCAAGGCCGGATACGTCGCGGTGGACAAGGCTTTCGTGGGCAAGAAGCCGCAGACCACGGTGACGGCCACCGCAACCGGCCGCGGCGCGTTTGCCCGCCATGTGGCGACGCTGCAGGAGATCATCGCGGGGAAGCAGGGCTGATCGTCCGCGATGCCGATCATTGTGCCCTCGCCCCTTGCGGGAGAGGGCAGCGAGGACGGTAGACGCAGACTCACTCGGGTGAGGGGTTCTCTCGGCGAGTCCTACTCGCATTTGAGTCTGCGGATGCAACCCCTCATCCGGCGCTTCGCGCCACCTTCTCCCGCAAGGGCGAAGGAGGAAGAAAGCGAGCGCGCCCCCGAATGACGGGGGAGTTCGGGTCAACACCCCCTCGAGCGGATCCGGTACTAGTAAAGGTGCTCCGCTTCGTTCTGATCGATCCGGCGCTGGATCGTCTCGACGGTGTCGGCGGAGCCGGCGTGATCCCTGAGCGCTTGTGCGTATGTCGGCAGCCCCTCGATCGAGCTCCAGCGCTCAGGCTCCCAGAGGCCCGATCTGATGATGGCCTTTCCACAATGGAAGAACGCTTCATGGACGCGCACGATCATGGCGATCTCGGGTGTCTTCCCATTGACCGCCATGTCGTTGAGCAGGTCGGGGTCGCGTGCGAGCGCCGCGCTTCCGTTCACGCGGACGACTTCGCGGCGGTTCGGTACGATGAACAGGATGCCGACGCTCGGATTTTCGAGGATGTTGAAGAACGTATCGCCGCGATGATTCCCGCTTCGGTCGGGTATCGCAATCGTGTGCCTGTCGAGAACCCTGACGAAGCCCGGCGGGTCGCCTTTGGGCGAGACGTCCATCGCACCGCCGGCGCTGATGCTGGAGATGACGATGAAGGGCGTTCGCGCTATCCAGGCGCTGCAGTGCGGGTCGATGTGATCGATGATCTTCTTGACCTGGTTCGGAAACGGAATTCCGAGAATGCCCCGGACCTCCGCGGCACTCGTAACCGGCATACTGGGCTGGTACATGCGATTTCCCGTCGGTTGGGATGATTTCATCCGTGCCGGAAGAGTGCCCGGCCTTCGGCGTTCCTGCTTGACATTTAGCTGACGTTTTCCTCACCAAAGGCTAATCTTCGCGGCGGCCGGGCAGAGCGAGGCACCGGGCCTGGCGCGTCGCGGGAGGACGGTTCGCTTGCGGTACCTGTTTGCAGACTGCGAGCTTGATACCGAGCGGCGCGAACTGCGCTGCGATCGGAAGATCGTCCCCGTTGCGCCGCAGGTTTTCGACCTGCTGGACTACCTCATCCGGAACAGGGACCGGGTCGTCAGCAAGGATGATCTCATCAAGGCCATCTGGAACGGGCGGAGCGTCACGGATGCAGCACTGACGACCCGCCTCAATGTTGCCCGAAGAGCGATCGGAGATTCCGGCGACGGGCAGCGCCTTGTCAAAACGCTGCCGCGCAAGGGATTTCGCTTCGTCGGATCCGTGAAGGAAGTCGACGCTCTGAAGGGAGCATTCAGCGCGGAGCCGGCCATCCAGCGGCCCGAGGCGGCGAACTCGCTGCCCGACAGGCCATCGATCGCAGTGTTGCCGTTCAAAAATCTCGGCGGAGACCCGGAGCGGGAATACTTTGCGGACGGCATGACGGAGGACATCACCACGCTGTTGTCGCAGACCCGCGACTTTGTCGTCATCGCCAGAGGATCGATGCTCTCCTACAAGACGGCGTCAGCCGATATGGGGAAGGTCGGGCGAGAACTCGGGGTCCGCTATGTTCTCGAGGGAAGCGTCCGCACGGCGGGAAACAAGATTCGCGTGACCGCCCAGCTGATCGAGGCAGCGACGGCGATCAGGGTCTGGGGTGCTCACTTCGACAGGGAGCTGACCGACTTGTTCGTCGTTCAGGACGATGTCACGAGCGGGATCGTGGGGGCGCTGCATCCGCAACTCCTGGCCGCCGAAGCGCACGCGTACCGGCGCCAGTCGCCGGGCAGCGTGGACGCCTGGGGTCTTGCCGTACGTGGCATGATGGCCCTCACGAGCCTGACCAAGGAAAATCTGGATGCCGCCGCCGACCTTGCGAGTCGAGCTATCGAGATTGCTCCCGAGTTCGGATTGCCGCATGGGCTCAGGGCATTCGCCCTGGGTTACAGAGCCTACACGCAATGGGGCCGGGATTGGTACGCCGATGCCAAGCAGGCATCTAGCGACATCAATCGCACGGTCGGCCTGCAGGGCGACGATCCAACGGCGCTTTTCCTGGCGGGTGGGGCTTCGCACTTCATGGCCCGGCATCGCGCGAGCGTCGGCATGCTCGAACGCGCCATCGAGTTCAACCCAAATCTGGCGATGGCGCATGGCCTGCTCGCAATCAGCTATGCGAGCCTCGACCGGCCGCTCGATGGGTTGGCCCATGTCGAGACCGCCCTCCGCTTGAGCCCGCGCGACCCGATGACCCACCTCTTCCTCGCGGGTCAGGCGCTATGCAGGTTTGTCGCGGGAGACTTTCAAGGCGCCGTCGCGTCTGCCGAAAAAGGTATCGGCATCAATCCCGGTTCTGCCGACAACCATTTCTACAAGGCCGCAGCTCTCGCCGAACTCGGCCAAATCGAAAGAGCGAGAGAACAGGTCATGCGGGGCCTTCGTTTCGTGCCCAGGATGACCCTGCTGGTCATTGGCCGTGCGATCGAGGGAAACAACTCCGGTTGGGCGAGGTATCACGCCGCGCTTCGCAAGGCCGGGTTGCCGGAATGAAGCGCCCGGTGCTCGTCGCCGTCGAAACTCCCACCGCCGCTGGCCGCGGTGCCTTCGCCCGGCACGTCGCGACGTTGCAGGAGATTATTGCGGGGAAGCAGGGGTAGCTGCGGTCGTCATTCCGGGACATCGCGAAGCGATGACCCCGGCGTTCGAGCAAGATCTGCAGGAATCCGAGAGGGGCTGCGGACACATTGGGCAGCAGTGGTTATGTCTTCGGGCGAGTCAGATAGTCGAGCACTTTATCCACAATGGACTCCAGGCTAGCCGCGGTGCGGTTTAGGCCCAGACCTTTCAACCTGTCGACTGCCTTGTTGGCGACCTCCAGCTTCCGGTCATGGTCAAGAATGAAATCGGCAAAGTCGCTCCACTTCGCCGCGCCCTCATAGGTCGAAATGACCACGGTGGCCACCACGAACACCTCTTGGGCGTACTGGTGGAAGGGAAAATGCGGCTGGTCGGTCAATTTGGGCGGCTGCAGCTTCTCAGCAAATGAGCGGTCAAGGCTATGGGCGGCAGCGATGATGCGCGGAATATCCTCCTCCACGGCATTTGCTGCCACGGGAGCTACTTCGCGCACAACGTCCAGCATTTTTCCGTCATCAATCATGGCACCAAGCTCCAGCCACAAATCAATCCATCGTCTGTATTTCCGCTCTTCAAGCAATGCACCGACGAGAAGGTAGGCAACCGTGACGATCAGCAGGGCAAGTGCACTATACACCCATCCCATGGAAATGGAGTCGTACGGGACGCCGGCCACCATACCGAGGGCGTAGATGATGCAAGCTGCATAAACATACCACCGGGAGGCATAGAAACTACCGCTCCATGCGTCGAGCCGCTGAGTTATGGTTTGTCGAACCGACAAGGCCTTCAATTCTTTGTTCATATTCTCGAGGAGATGCCGCGCCGTGAGGCCGTCATTGCCGCCGTCCGAAGCGATCATGCGGGAATGGTGCTCGATCTGGTCCTTCGCGACCTTCAACGCGTCGTCCCGGCTGTCCTCTTCCAACCCCCACAGCTCGTATTTGTCGGCAAAGGTTTCGGCCTCGACATGTTGTCGTCTTTTGTCCGTCCAAATCCAAAGCCCGCTTAAGACAAAAACCGCGCTCAAGCCAGCGCTCAGGGCATTCCCGCCGAACGCGACGAAGCTCATCAGGACGGTCGCAACGCAACTCATCAAGTGCACATCGCGCCAAAGCAGAATGCGAACGCCGTCACGGGTGATGTGGCTGAATTCGTGATAGACGGGAAATCGCTGACCCGGAGTGAGATCTTCAACGCGCCTGTTCCTGTTTATGACGACATAGGATGTCTCCCAAACGCACGGAAAGCTTTGAACCGTGAAGGCATCCTCTCCTCTGGCCCGATCATGGATGACGCGGAATAGGGGTGACTTTGGCCGCAACATCTCCGGAAGTGAATCGCGAAAGCCGGTCGGAAACTTCGAGTTCAGTTCTTCCTCATTGATGACCTGAATTTGCCGGAAGCGCGAGGTTGTGCGCGTTACCAGTCGAATGAATTCCAGGTGGGCGTTCGCTCCGCGCATATAACCTATGAAGCTGACAGAAAGTGAGCCGAGAACGCCGACAAGACAGGACAACAACACAGCATTCGCCGCCCAATAGAAGATCGAATATGTGTGCAGGGAAAAGTAGAGCAGAACAAAAACAAGTGTCTTCTGTTCGAACCAATGCGGATCGATCAGAAACAACGCGATCTCGCGGGCCCATTGCTTGATCATGCGCCGCCCCGCTGTTCGCCCTCGTCGCGGTTGCGAACTTCACATTACGCCAGATGTGCGCCTGCGGGCAAGTTTGAGCCAGACGGGGGTCATTGGTGCCAGGCAGAGACCAACGTGCCCCTGTTCGCTATTGTCGAAGCGGCAATATTTTCCGCATCGGCCGCCGGTATCTCGTCTTCGTGTTCTCCCAAAAGAGCACGTGGTTGAGTGATCCAGCCGGGTCATCCCTAAGGATCAGCTTTCTGTCCGGTCGGCCACTGGCTTCACGAACTGCGACAAGGTTCCTGGCATCGTGTGGGCTCGCATCAGGACTGACCACGTCCAGCCACTCAGTCGCCATTTCTGAGATAGAACCGAGATGCGCCCCGGAATGCCGGGGAGTTCGGGACCATCCCCCTTGAGACTCGCCGCAATTCGTGCGACCTCCGGCCCCAGCAAAACCCCTCATTTCGAGCCTTCGATGCATATCCTCCTGCTCGGTTCCGGCGGCCGCGAACACGCCCTCGCGTGGAAGATCGCAGCCTCCCCCCTGGTGACCAAATTCTGGTGCGCGCCCGGCAATGCCGGCATCGCCCGCGAGGCGGAATGCGTGGCGCTTGATGTCGCCGACCATGCCGCCGTGATCGAGTTCTGCAAGGCGAACGCGGTCGAGCTCGTGGTGGTCGGGCCGGAGACGCCGCTCGCGGCCGGCATCGTCGATGACCTCACGAGCGCCGGCATCAAGGCGTTCGGGCCGAGCAAGGCGGCCGCGCAGCTCGAAAGCTCGAAGGGCTTTACCAAAGCGCTGTGCACCGAATTCGGCATTCCGACCGGCGCGTACAAGCGCTTCACCAATGCGCGCGATGCGCGCGGCTATGTGCAGACCCAGGGCGCGCCGATCGTGGTCAAGGCCGATGGCCTTGCCGCCGGCAAGGGCGTCGTCGTCGCAAAAACCGTGCGCGAGGCCGAGGACGCCATCGAAATGATGTTCGAGGGCGCCTTCGGCGAGGCCGGCGCCGAGGTCGTGATCGAGGAGTTTCTGCCCGGCCGCGAGATCTCCTTCTTCGCGCTGTGCGACGGCGAGACCGCGATTCCGCTGGCCTCTGCCCAAGACCACAAGCGCGTGTTCGACCACGACGTCGGCCCGAACACCGGCGGCATGGGCGCCTATTCGCCGACGCCGCTGGTGACGCCTCAGGTCCACGACGCGATCATGGCAAAGATCATCCTGCCGACGGTCGCCGGCATGAAGCGGCGCGGCACCCCGTTCCGCGGCGTGCTCTATGCCGGCATCATGCTGACGACGCAGGGCCCAAAGCTGTTCGAGTTCAACGTCCGCTTCGGCGATCCCGAGTGCCAGGTCCTGATGCTGCGCATGATGTCGGACCTCGTGCCGGCGCTGCTCGCCTCCTGCGACGGGCAATTGAAGAATTTCGACCTGCGCTGGTATCCGCAATCCGCGATCACCGTGGTGATGGCGGCGAACGGCTATCCCGGCGACTACCAGAAGGGCTCGCGCATCGAGGGGCTGGAGCAGGCCGCCACGGTCGACACGGTCGAGATCTTCCACGCCGGTACTGTGGCAAAGGACGGCGCGATCCTCGCCAATGGCGGCCGCGTGCTCAATGTCTGCGCGCTGGGCGCGACCGTGACGGAGGCGCAGGCGCGCGCCTACCAGGCCATCGACCGCATCAAGTGGCCGGAAGGCTTTTGCCGCCGCGACATCGGCTGGCAGGCGGTGGAAGCGGAGAAGGCACGGAGCTAAAAGGCTTTTTTCCGCCGGCTGCGCGATCATGGCCGCGCCCGTCGGCACTCCGGAAAAATGCAGGCGGGGCTTGAACTTAGCATCGGTGCATGGGGTTGTTTTCGACAATTTTTGTCCGGAGCAGGTGGAACTCATGTCCGATCTCGCCGACCTCTACCCCGGCTTCGTCTCCGAATGGATCAACACCGCCTTCGGCCGCGTCTTCGCCCGCGTCGGCGGCAAGGGCCCGCCGCTGCTGCTGCTGCACGGCTTCTCCGAGACCCATGTGATGTGGCACCGCGTGGCGCCTGAGCTTGCCGACGCCTTCACGCTGATCATCGCCGACCTGCCGGGCTATGGCTGGTCCGACATGCCGAAGAGCGATGCGCTGCACATCCCCTACAGCAAGCGCGCAATGGCCAAGGCCATGGTGGAGGCGATGGAGAGCCTTGGCCATGTGCACTTCGCGCTCGCCGGCCATGACCGCGGCGGCCGCGTCGCCTATCGCCTCGCGCTCGACCATCCCGGCCGGCTGTCGAAACTCGCCGTGCTCGATATCCTGCCGACCTATGATTACTGGGAGCGGATGAACCGCGCCTATGCGCTGAAGATCTGGCACTGGACTTTTCTGGCGCAGCCCGCGCCTTTGCCGGAGACGCTGATTTCGGGCCAGGGCGAGTTCTTCCTGCGCTTCAAGATGGCGAGCCAGACCAGGTCGAAGACGCTGGATGCGATCGACGAGCGGGCGCTGGAGCATTACCTCGCGCCGTTCCGCGATCCCGCCCGTGTGCATGCGATGTGCGAGGACTACCGCGCCGGCGCCACTTTCGACTACGAGCTCGACAAGGCCGATTTCGCGGCCGGCAAGAAGATCACGATTCCGATGCTGGCGCTGTGGGGCAATGCCGGCATCGCCCAGGCCGCGGCGACCCCGCTCGACACCTGGAAGCAATGGGCGACGAACGTGGAGGGCATGCCGGTGGATTCCGGCCACTTCCTCACCGAGGAGAACCCGGACGCGACCGCCAAGGCGCTGCGCGCGTTCTTTTCGAGTTAACGCCGCTCGCGAAAGAACTCCTTGAGCAGCCGCGCCGCCTCGCTCTCGCCGACCCCGGGGTAGACGTCCGGCACGTGGTGGCAGGTCGGCGAGGCAAAGAACCGCACCCCGGACTCGACCGCGCCGCCCTTGGGGTCGGCCGCGCCGTAATAGAGCCGCCTGACCCTTGCAAAGGAGATCGCGCCCGCACACATGGTGCAGGGCTCCAGCGTCACGTAGAGGTCGCAGTCGACGAGGCGCTCGCTGCCGATCTTCCGGGCCGCCTCGCGCAGCGCCACGATCTCGGCATGCGCGGTAGGGTCGGAATCGGTCAGCGTCCGGTTGGCCGCGGTCGCAATCACCTCGAAATTGCGGACCACCACGCACCCGATCGGAACCTCGCCCGACTTTCCGGCATTTTCGGCGGTCCGAAGCGCCAAATCCATGAAGGAGGGGGCTTTCAAGCCTCGTATCATCCGAAGAAACCTGCTACTAGCTGCGCCTTCAGCAAGAGTGAATTCCGGTTTTGCCTGAGCATGCGGCTCGAGACGAGCGCGCACAATGCTCATCGCGCCACCCCCTTGAGTGAGATTATTCATGCCTCGCGACAGCGACAAAGACAACGATTCCCGCGGCCGGCGAGGCCCGGCCAAGGGGGGACCCAGAGGGGCGTCCAAAGGCCGCTCCGGCAAGCCGCGCGGCCCCGAGAAGAAATTCGCCAAGCGCGGTTTTGAGGGCAAGGGCGACCGCGACAGCCGCCCGCCGCGCGGCGACCGCGAGGGCCGTCCGCCCCGCGGCGAGGGCCGTCCGTTCCGCCGCCGCGAGGAGGGCGATGCCCCGCGTCGCGATTTTTCCGACCGCCCGCGCTTCAAGCGTGACGACCGCGGCGGTGAGGAGCGTAGCTTCAAGCCGCGCGGCGACCGCCCGTTCAAGCCGCGTGGTGACCGTCCGAAGTTCGACCGCGACGAGCGCGCGCCGCGTGGCGAGCGCAGCGAGCGGCGGTTCGACGACCGCAAGTTTTCGCGCGGTGACTCCGACCGGCCCCGCAAGGATTTTGGCCGCGACCGCGATCGTCCGCGCAGCTTTGACGACCGTCCGCGTGATCGTGGCGAGGGCCGCGATTCGAAGCCGTGGCAGAAGCGCGAAGACCGTCCGCGCGGCGACCGGCCGCCGCGCAGGGATTTTGACAAGGGACCGCGCAAGTCCTTCGACAAGGATTTTGGTGGCCGCGATCGCAGCGACGACAAGCCCTGGCAGAAGCGCGACGACCGTCGCGACGGTGGCCGTGGTGAGGATCGTCCGCGCTTCTCGCGTTCGCGCGACGATCGTGCATCCGGCGATCGTCCGTTCCGCGATCGACCCAAGTTCGACCGGCCGCGTCGTGATGATGATGGTCCGCGCGGAGGACGCGGCGGTGACCGCCCGAAATTCAATCGGCCGCGCGAGCGCCCCGAAGGCCGCATGGACTGGCAGGAGCATCCGCGCAGCGAGGGCCGTTTCCGCGACCGCCCGCGCCGCGAGAATGAGGACGACAGCCGGATCTTCGAGAAGCGTCCGGCCTTCGGCGGCCGCGGCGCCTACCGCGAGCGCGACCGCGATTTCGAGGGACGGCCGCGCCGCGACGAGGCGCCCAAGCCGAAGAAGGCGGGCGAGCGCATTGCAAAAGCGCTGGCGCGCGCGGGGCTTGCCTCGCGCCGCGACGCCGAGGAGATGGTCACGCAGGGCCGCGTCACGGTGAACGGTCGCGTCATCAACTCGCCGGCGCTCGACATCACGAAGAACGACGTCGTCCTGGTCGACGGCAAGCCGTTGCCGGAGCGCGAGCGCACGCGGCTGTTCCTCTATCACAAGCCACGCGGGCTGATGACGACGCACGACGATCCCGAGGGGCGTCCGACCGTGTTCGACAACCTGCCCGAAGGCCTGCCGCGCCTGATCAGCGTCGGCCGGCTCGACTTCAACACCGAGGGCCTGCTGCTGCTCACCAATGACGGCGGGCTCGCGCGCACGCTCGAACTGCCCGACACCGGCTGGCTGCGCCGCTACCGCGTCCGCGCCCATGGCGACGTCACGCAGGCGCAGCTCGACGCGCTCA
This sequence comes from Bradyrhizobium diazoefficiens, assembly GCF_018131015.1. Taxonomy (GTDB): domain Bacteria; phylum Pseudomonadota; class Alphaproteobacteria; order Rhizobiales; family Xanthobacteraceae; genus Bradyrhizobium; species Bradyrhizobium diazoefficiens_B. Next base: position 100,699 of record NZ_JAFCJJ010000018.1, on the reverse strand, counting down.
AGAGCGGCATCGAGGTCGATGGCGTCAAATACGGTCCGATCGAGGCGACGCTGGAGCGCGACCAGGGCGCCAATGTCTGGCTGGTGTTCGCGATCCGCGAGGGCAAGAACCGCGAGGTGCGCAACGTCTGCGCCCATCTCGGGCTCGAGGTGAACCGGCTGATCCGCGTCTCCTACGGCCCGTTCCAGCTCGGCGAGGTGCCCGAAGGCCAGGTCGAGGAGATCCGCTCGCGCGTGCTGCGCGAGCAGCTCGGCGACAAGGTGATCGAGAAGTCGGGCGCGCAGTTCGATGCGCCGAAGAAATCCTCAGAGGGCGATGCATCCGGTGAGAAGACGTCGAAGCGCGCCGTGATCGCCGACCGCAAGGGCCGCCGCGTCGTCGTGCAGCGCACCGGCAGCGACGAGGCGCGCGAGCGCAACGAGCTCGAAGCCAGCGGCTACGGCCCGCCGCGCCGTCCCAAGCGCGGTTATCACGGCAAGCGCGACCTGAAGCCGCAGGAGGACTGACGGTTGCGCGTCGTCGGCGGCCGATTGAAGGGGCGTAATCTCGCCTCACCGTCCTCGCGCGACATCCGTCCCACGGCGGACCGGTTGCGCGAGGCCGTGTTCAACATTCTCGTGCATGCCTATGACAATCCGATCGCGGACGCGCGCGTGCTCGATCTTTTCGCCGGCACCGGCGCGCTCGGCATCGAGGCCGCCTCGCGCGGCGCGAAGTTCACGCTGTTCGTGGACAACGGCGCCGAGGCGCGCGCACTGCTGCGCAACAATGTCGAGGCGCTCGGCCTCGGCGGCGTCACAAAGGTCTATCGCCGCGATGCGACCGATCTTGGCCCTGCGCATCCCGTCGAGCCGTTCTCGCTGGTGTTCCTCGACCCGCCCTATGGCAAGGGGTTCGCGGAAAAGGCGCTGGTATCCCTGCGCGATGGCGGCTGGCTGACGCCGGGGGCGCTGCTGGTGGTGGAAGAGGCGAAGGCCGCCCAGTTCGCGACGCCGGACGGTTTTGAGGAGCTGGAGCGGCGCGCCTATGACGACACCGAGTTCGTGTTTTTGAAGAGGCCGTAGCCTCATACTCCGCTGCTGTAGGGTGGGCAAAGCGAAGCGTGCCCACGAGCTATTGCCATCACTGAAAGATGGTGGGCACGGCGCTCTGCGACTTTGCCCACCCTACGGCACCGTCATCTTCGCCCGAACAGCTTCTCCACGTCCGACAGTTTCAACTCGACATAGGTCGGCCGGCCGTGATTGCACTGGCCGGAGTTCGGCGTCTCCTCCATCTCGCGGAGCAGGGCGTTCATCTCTTCGGGCCTCAGCCTGCGGCCGGCGCGCACCGAGCCGTGGCAGGCCATGGTGGCGGCGACGTGCATCAGGCGGCGCTCCAGCGGCAGCGCCTCGTCCCACTCGGCCATGTGCTCGGAAAGATCGCGCAAGAGGCCGCCCGCATTGGTCTTGCCGAGCAGCGACGGCGTCTCGCGCACCGCGACCGCGCCGGGGCCGAAGGACTCGATCGCAAGCCCGAACGAGGCCAGCTCTTCGCTCCGTTCCAGCAGGCGTTCCACCGTCGCCTCGTCCATCTCGACGATCTCGGGGATCAGCAGGATCTGCCGCTGCACGCCGCTCTCGGCGAGCGAAGCCTTCAGCCGTTCATAGACGATGCGCTCATGGGCGGCATGCTGGTCGACGATGATCAGGCCGTCGCGGGTCTGCGAGACGATATAGGTCTCGTGGATCTGCGTGCGCGCCGCGCCGAGCGGGCGATCGACGAGATCGGGGGCGGGTTGCTGCTCGAAGCGCACGTCGGCGCTCGGCGCGCCGACGTCGAAAGCGGCCTGTGCGCGCTCGGCGAAGGCGGGTGCGACGGAGCCTTCGAAGAACGGCATCGGCGCGACCGGAGCCGATGGCGAGGTCCGCCAGTCCCAGCTTGCGGGGCGCGGCGGCGTGAAGGCCGGGCGGAACGAGGCCAGGGCGCTTTCGCCGCTGTTGGCGGCGGTGCGCCGGCCCTCGCGCGCAAGTCCTTCCTTCAAGCCGTGCACGATCAGCGCGCGGACGAGACCTGCGTTGCGGAACCGCACCTCGGTCTTGGCCGGATGCACGTTGGCGTCGACCTCGCGCGGGTCGAGCGTGACGAACAGCGCCAGCACCGGATGGCGGTCGCGCGGCAGATAGTCGGCATAGGCGCCGCGCACTGCGCCCAGGATCAGCTTGTCGCGTACCGGGCGGCCGTTGACGAAGAGATATTGCCCGAGCGCATTCGCCTTGGTCAGCGCGGGCGCTGCGGCATAGCCGGAAACGACAACGCCCTCGCGCTCGGCATGAACCTCGAAGGCATGGCTGCGGAACTCGGCGCCCAGGATGTCACCAAGCCGGGTCAGGCGCCCGGCGGCACCGGGCAACGCCGCGGCCCAGGTCACCGGCGCGCGCTCCTCGCCGGCGAGCGTGAAGGCGATATCGGGCCGCGCCATCGCGAGCCGCCGCACCACCTCGCGGATCGCCTCGGCCTCGGTGCGGTCGGTCTTCAGGAATTTCAGCCGGGCCGGCGTCGCATAGAAGAGGTCGTTGACCTCGACCCGGGTGCCGTGCGCCAGCGCTGCCGGCATGATCTCGGACTTCTCGCCGCCCTCGACGGTCAGCGCCCAGGCATGCGGCTCGCTGGCATGGCGCGTCGTGATCGACAGCCGCGCCACCGAGCCGATCGAGGGCAGCGCCTCGCCGCGGAACCCGAGGGTGCGGATCTGCAGCAAGTCCTCGTCGTCGAGCTTCGACGTCGCATGGCGCTCGACCGCGAGCGCGAGATCCTCCGCGGTCATGCCGCCGCCATCGTCGGTAATGCCGATCCGCCGCCGCCCGCCGCCGTCCGTGAACACGTCGATCCGGCTCGCGCCGGCGTCGACGGCGTTCTCGACGAGTTCCTTGACCACGCTCGCCGGACGCTCGACCACCTCGCCGGCGGCGATGCGGTTGACGACCTGCTCTGGCAATTGGCGGACGGGCATGAACGCGATCTTGGGCTTTCGATTCGGAAGTCACGGGCAGCGCTATTCTAGGCCGTGTTGCGCCAAAAGCATGTGCTCGGCAATGCCGGCGTGGCAGGCTGGGGAAGAGGCATGCCTATCACATTGAAGACATTGGACGTTCGAGAAAAGTGGCGGCCCGCTCGCCGGCCTGTGTTCCGTTCGCGCCTGATTGTGAGGTGTCGGGCAGGGGTGTAGCATCGCCAAAAAACGGCACCAGGACGGGAGGACGCCATGTGCCATCTCTTCGCGCACCAGCCCCAACGCGACTACGAATCCCAGACGCGTAGCTTGCGGATCGGCGGACACTGCACGTCGATCCGGCTGGAAATGGCGTTCTGGGATACGCTCGAGGAGATCGCGGCCAGGGAGAGCATGAGTCTCGGCAAATTCCTGACCACGCTCTACAACGAGGTTCTCGACCATCATGGCGAGGTCAACAATTTCGCCTCGCTGCTGCGCTGCTCGTGTTTGATCTATCGCTCCAAGAGCGTGGCGCCGGTGCAGGAGTTCAAGGCCGAAGTGGCGTCGCTTCTCGACGCGGCGGAATAGCTGCTTCGCTCTCGATGTCGTCCTGGCGAAGGCCAGGACCCATACCGCGAGGTCTATCGATGATCCGCGGTATGAGTCCCGAACGACGAACTTTCGCCAAACTTCTCCCTGGGGTAATGGGTCCTGGCTTTCGCCAGGACGACGATTGAGATCAAATCTCCTTCTTCTGCATTGCGCCGGCAATGTAATCGGCCTGCCGGATGGCGAGCGCGACGATAGTCAGGGTCGGATTGCAGGCTGCGCCGGTGGTGAACTGGCTGCCGTCGGAGACGAACAGGTTCTTGACGTCGTGGCTCTGCCCGAACTTGTTGACCACGCCATCCCGCGGCTTCTCGCTCATCCGGTTGGTGCCGAGATTGTGCGTGCTCGGATAGGGCGGGGTCGGATAGGTCACGGTGGCGCCGACGGCGTCATAGACCGCCGCGCCCTGCTTGTAGGCATGGGCGCGCATCGCGACATCGTTGGGATGATCGTCGAAATGCACGCTTGCGACCGGCTGGCCGTACTTGTCCTTCACGCCGGGGTCGAGCGTGATGCGGTTGGTCTCCTGTGGCATGTCCTCGCCGACCAGCCACATGCCGGCCATCCGCGGATAGCCGTCGAGGGCCGCGGTGAACGGGCGTCCCCAGGCGCCGGGGTTGAGGAACGCCGCCATGAAGGGCAGGCCGATCGATAGCGTCTCCATCTCGTAGCCGCCGACGAAGCCGCGCTTCGGATTGTTGGCGGCCTCGTCGCGGATGATGCCGGCCATCGTCGTGCCGCGATACATGTGCACCGACTTCTCGAACACGGCGTAGACGCTGCCGGTCATGTGCCGCATGTAGTTGCGACCGACCTGGCCCGACGAATTGGCAAGGCCGTCGGGGAACATGTTCGAGGCGCTGTTGAGCAGGAGCCGCGGGCTCTCGATGGAGTTGCCGGCCACCGCGACGATGCGCGCCTTCTGACGCTGCATCGCGCCGCTCTCGTCGGCATAGACCACGCCGGTCGCCTTGCCGCTGGCATCGTGCTCGATCTTCACCACCATGCTGCCGGGCCGGACCTCGAGATTGCCGGTCGCCTCGCCCTTGGGGATTTCGGTGTAGAGCGTCGACCATTTCGCGCCGGACTTGCAGCCCTGGAAGCAGAAGCCGATCTGCTGGCAGGAGCCGCGGCCGTCGCGCGGCTGGCTGTTGATCGCCATGTTGCCGGTGTGCACGGTCTTGTAGCCGAGCTTCTTCGCGCCGGCTTCGAGCACCCTGAAATTGTTGTTGCCGGGAAGTCCGGGAATGCCGTTGGTGCGAGTCACGCCCATCTTGTCCTCGGCCTTGGCGTACCACGGCTCCATCTCGGCGAGCGTGACCGGCCAGTCCAGCAGGTTGGCGCCGGGAATGTTGCCGTAGACGCTTTTCACCTTGAACTCGTGCTCGTCGAAGCGGAGCGAGGCGCCGGCCCAGTGGATGGTGGAGCCGCCGACCGCCTTGACGATCCAGGCCGGGAGGCCCGAAAAATCCTTGGCGACGCGCCATGTTCCCGACGTGGTGCGCGGATCGGTCCAGGCGAGCTGGGTAAAACTCTCCCACTCGTCGTTGATGAAATCCTGGTTCTCGATGCGGGGGCCGGCTTCGAGGATCACCACCTTGACGCCCTTTTGCGCGAGCTCGTTGCCCAGCGTGCCGCCGCCGGCGCCGGAGCCGACGATCACCACAACGCTGGAATCGTTCAGATCGAATTTTGCCATATGCGTTCTCCTGAACCGTTGGGGTGACGACTAAGCTTTCGGCAGCCAGTCGATGTCGGCGAAGCCGCGGTTGATGTAGCCGCCATGCTCGGCGGAGGAGCCCTCGTAGCCGAACCGCGGCCAGACCTCTTTCTGGTTGTAGAGCGAGACGATGAGGTCGCCGCGCACCTTCTGGAAGAAGTCGCTTCCCTCGATCTCCTTCAGCAGCACCACGCGATCGGCTTCCCAGGGCACGTCGGCGTAAGCCAGCTTGTGGCGATCGCGCGCGTTCTGGTCGAGCCGCGCGATACCGTCGCTGATCAGCGACTTGACGGCAGGGTCCTTGGCCGCCTTGCCGTCCCACGGCGTGATCGCGGTGATGTAGTAGCTGTCGCCGAGAACGTCGTGCGGATAGATGTCGCGCGCGACCTTCAGCAGCGTCTTCATCGTCGCGGGAGACAGTGCGGTGGCATCGTTTGCCCAGGCGCCCTCGATGCTGACGGCGACGCTGGTCGCGACGGCCGCAACCGGAACGGCGCTCGCCGCGCCCTTGAGAAAGACGCGGCGGCTGTGCTTGCTTCGACGGTCGACTTCTCTCATGGCATGTCCTCCTTCGATCTTTGTGATCTGGGTTTTTGCAGATTGATCAGCCGAAACGTCCGCCGCGCTGGATCACCTCGATCTTGTAGCCATCGGGATCGCTGACGAAGAAGAAGCGCGCCAGCGTCCTGCCGTCGTGCTTGAAGTCGCGGAGCGGCCCCGGCGCAAGCTTCTCGCGCTCGAAGCGGGCGTGTTCGGCATCGAGATCATCGACCACCACGGCGAGATGGCCGTAGCCGTCGCCGAGTGCATAGGGCTCCTTGCGATCGAAATTGACGGTCAGCTCGACCTCGAAGGGTGAAGACGGATGACGCAGATAGATCAGCGCGAAATCCGGGAACTTCAGATGGTCGGCGACCTCGAGACCGAAGGCCCGCTTGTAGAAGTCGAGCGCGCGCGCCTCGTCGAGCACGCGGATCATGGAATGGACCGGCTTTGCCATTCAGTTCAGCTCCTTGAGGAAGGCGATGATGGCGGCGCGCGTCTCCGGCTTGGCCTGCCGGTAGGCCATCTCCACGCCGGGGATGACGGCTTGCGGATTGGTCAGCCAAGCGTCGAGCCTGGCCTCGTCCCAAGCGAAGTCGGCCTTCGCGAGGCCGTCTGAATAGCGGAATCCCTCGATCTTGCCGGCCGTCCGTCCCACGACCTTGACCAGGGGCGGACCTTGTCGCGCCGGTTCCGAAAGACTGAGGGTGTGGCACACCGCGCATTGCTGCTTGAACAGCGTCGCGCCATCCGGCGGTTTGGCTGACGGCAACGGCATCTGCGCGTCGGCAACACGCGCCACCAGCACCACTGCGATGCACAATCCCAGCACGACTACGCGCATAGCCAAGATCTCGCCCGTCCACGTCAGCGTGCGCAAACTCTAGGCGGCGACAAATGAGTGGTGGTAGTAGCGGGCTGTTTCAGCCGAGAACAAATGCGCAAGGTGCCCGCCACGCCGCCCATGCGGCGTGATTGCTAGTCGTCGAAGCGGCCGCCGCGTCCGGCCTTCACGTCGCCGCGGCGCTTCTTGCCGTCGAGCCGGCGCTGCTTCGAGGCGTAGGTTGGCCGCGTCGCGCGGCGCGGCGTCGGCCGTATCATCGCCTCGCTCAGGATCTCGACGAGCCGGTCGATGGCGTCCTGCCGGTTGCGCTCCTGGGTTCGGAAGCGCTGGGCGTGGATCACGATCACGCCATCCTTGGTCATGCGCTGGCCCGCGATACGGGCGAGCCGGATCGTCGCATCCTCCGGCAGGGTCAGCTTGCGCGTGTCGAAGCGCAACTGGGCCGAGGTCGAGACCTTGTTGACGTTCTGGCCTCCGGGTCCGGAGGCGCGGACAAAGCCAATCTCGATATCGTCCTCGTCGATGACGAGATCGCGGGATATCCGCAGCATGAGGGCACCAGCAAATGGATTCGCGCGCGCAAGATATCTGCTTTGGAGAGATTTTGCCGCGCTTTATCCGTTCCCTCCCCCCTTGTGGGGGAGGGACAGGGAGGGGGGGTAGCCACAGGCGAGAGCAGAGCTTGTGGCTACCCCTCTCCCCAACCCTCCCCCACAAGGGGGGAGGGAGCGCACCGCGCCGGGTGTGAGAGCGGTTGCTACGACTAACGGTCGGTTCGGCGCTAGTTCGACTTGGGGGCCGCTGCCGCCGGCTGGGCCGCGGCCTGCGGGGCGCGGCCGACGACGACGGTCAGGAGCCCCTGGCCCCAGAGCCGCTTGGCGGCGGCCTTGGCGTCGTCCATCGTCACCGCGTCGACGATGGCATTGCGCTTCTCGATATAGTCGATCGGCAGCCCGTCCTGCTGATATTGCAGCAGCGCCTGCGCGAGCTTGGAGGAGGTGTCGAGCGCCAGCATCTGCGAGCCCTTGAGGTAGGACTTGGCCTCGTCGAGCTCCTTCTGCGTCGGGCCCTCCTCGGCGATGCGGCGCACTTCCTTCTCGATGGCGTCGATGGTGTCGCCGGCACGGTCGGCACGCGTGCCGGTATTGCCGATGAAGATTCCCGAATGCTCCATCCAGATCAGCGATTCGAATACCGAATAGGCGAGGCCGCGCTTCTCGCGGACCTCGCGATAGAGCCGGGAGTTCAATCCGCCGCCACCGAGGATGTGGTTGACGACATAGGCCGCCATGAAGTTCGGATCGCTGCGCTTCACGCCGGGGCCGCCGAACGTAATCACGGTTTGCGGCACGTCGAGCGCCACGAAGGCGCGCTGCGGCGGCTTGGCCGCCTCGACGTCGGGAATCGGCACGAGGCCGGCCTTGGCGGGCAGGGCGCCGAACGTGTGGTCGAGCAGCTTGCCCAGCGTCGCCGGATCGACGTCGCCGACGACCGCGATCTTCAGCGTATCCTTGGCCAGGTTCCGTCCAGCGTATTCCCTCAGGTCGGCCACCGTGACGGCCGGAACGCTCTCCAGCGTGCCGTTGGTCTGACGGCCGTAGGGATGGTCACCGAAGGCGGTCTCCAGGAATTTTCTGCTCGCCAGCGACGTCGGATTGGTGGTCTCGCGGCGCAGGCTCGAGATGACCTGCGCGCGGATGCGCTCGACGTCGGCGGTGTCGAAACGCGGCGCCGTCAGCGCCGTGCGCAGCAGGTCGAAGGCCTCGTCCTTGTTGTCGCGCAGCATGCGCAGGCTGCCGCGGAAGGCGTCGCGATTGGCGCTGAAGGAGAGCTCGATGGCGCGGCGGTCGAGCCGCTCGTGGAAGGTCTTGGAGTCGAGGTCGCCCGAGCCTTCGTCGAGGAGGTCGGCGACGAGATTGGCGACGCCCGACTTGTCCCTGGGGTCCTGGGACGAGCCGCCGGCAAAGGAATATTCCATGGCGATCAGCGGCACGGTCGCATCCTGCACGAACCAGGCCTCGATGCCGCCCGGCGAGACCAGGCGCTGGATCTTGGCCGCCGCGTGGGACGGCGAGACGGTCGCGAGCGCAAGCGCCGCGCCGGTGACGAAGGACAGCGCGAAACGATGCGCGCGAGCAAAGGAATGGGTCACGAACGCTTCTCCTCGCGCTTGGCGGCAGCGGTGTCCTTGATCAGATAACCGGTCACAGAGCGCTTCTTCTCCAGCCATTTCTGCGCGGCGGCGCGGACCTGCTCGGCGGTGACGGCGCGAATGCGGTCGGGCCAGCTCCTGATGTCCTCGATCGACAGGCCCGTGGTCAGCGCGCCGCCATACCAGCGCGCCAGCACCGCCTGGTTGTCCTGGGCGTAGATCGCCTCCGCGATGAGCTGGGTCTTGACCCGCTCCAGATCCTCGGCGCGGATCGGGTTCTGCACGACGCCGGCGATGACGCCGTCGATCGCCTGCTCGACATCGGCAAAGCCGACGCCCGGCTTCGGCGAGGCCGAGACCGCGAACTGGGTCGGGTCGAGCGAGATGCTCGAATAGCTGGCGCTGGCGGAGACGGCGAGCGGCTTGTCGACGACGAGCGCGCGGTAGAGATAGGAGTTGCTGCCGCTGCCGATCAACTGCGCCAGCACGTCGAGGGCTGCGCTTTCGCCGGCGGCTGCCGTCGTGGCCGAGGGCACGAGATAATAGCGGCGCACGCTCGGCTGCTCGACGCGCGGGTCGGCCAGGGTGACCGTGCGCGGCGCGGCCGGCTCCGGCTCCTGCGGCCGGACCCGGCGCGCCGGGATCGCGGGCTGGGCGGGAATCGAGCCGAAATTGCGTTCGACCAGCGGGCGGATGTCGGCGGCCTCGACGTCGCCGGCGATCACCAGGATCGCGTTGTTCGGCGCGTAGAAGCGGCGATAGAAGGCGAGCGCGTCCTCGCGATCGAGCTTCTCGATCTCCTGGTGCCAGCCGATCACCGGCCGGCCGTAGGGATGATTGAGATAGAGCGCGGCCATGATCTGCTCGTTGAGCCGAGCATCGGGATTATTGGCGACGCGCATGTTGTACTCTTCGAGCACGACGTCGCGTTCGGGCAGCACGTTCTCGTCCTTGAGGATCAGGCCGGTCATGCGATCAGCCTCGAACGCCATCATGGTCGGCAGCTGCTCTTTGGGCACGCGCTGGTAGTAGTTGGTGTAGTCGACCGAGGTCGAGGCGTTCTCGTTGCCGCCGACGCGGAGCACGGTCTGGGAGAATTCGCCGACCGGATGCTTCTCGGTGCCCTTGAACATCAGGTGCTCGAGGAAGTGCGCGAGCCCGGATTTGCCCGGCGTCTCGTCGGCCGAGCCGACCCTGTACCAGATCATCTCGGTGACCACGGGCGTGCGGTGGTCGGGGATCACCACGACCTGCATGCCGTTGGCGAGCGTGAAGCTGGCGGGCGGAGCCGATGTCACCGTGGTCTGGGCAAGGGCGGCGCCGGCCGAGAGGACACTGGTCGAAATCAGCGCGGCAAGAAGGCGGGCAGCCGATCGGTAAGAGGACATCATGATCCTTATGAGAGGCCGAGTCCGGATGTCCGGCCCGGCGGCGCCGCATCGTACACCGTGCGGCTGAGGCTTCGCGTCACGAAGCAGGGAATTCAACGCATACGCAAGTTACTGATAAGCAACTTAACAGCAGCGGCCGGCGCGCATAAGCGGCCGGCGCCGGGTTCGCGCCCGGTCAGGATGTCGCGGGCGAACAGGAACGTTATTGGACCTTGTCCTTGCCGGACATGATGTCGAAATAGGTCCGTCGCGAGTTGTCCGGTCCAGCGCCATAGCTGTAGTTCGGCGACGGCGTCTGATAGCCGGGCGGCGGCTCGACCAGCGACTGGCGCGGCGGCTCGGTGGTGAATTTCTTCTCTTCGGAGCCGTTGCCGCCCTTCATCATGTTCCAGAGACCGCCGGTAAAACCGAGCTGGGAGGGACTGAGCGACGGGTTGTTGGTGACGCCCGGCTGGATCGGGTCATTGCTGGTGCGCTCGGCGGCGGCCGTCCTGCCGACGTTCATCTCGGCGGGGCTCAGCGGCCGGGCGGCCTGCCAGGGCTCCGTCTCCTTGCTGGCCTTCTTGCGCGCGGCGATGGCTTCCTTGCGGCGCTTCTCGTCGGGGTCCTTGGGCCAGTTCGGCGCGGCCTTGGCCTGGGTTCCGGCGGGCGCGGGCAGGTCCAGCTTGGGCGGCACGACCAGCGGCGAGCGTTCGCGGTACTCGATGCCGGGCTTCTCCATGCTCTTGGCGCCAATGCCGGACATCAGATTGTCGATGAGCCTCTCTTCGAAGGTCATGCCGTCATCGTCGTCGTCGCCGTCCCCGGCGCGGACCGGGCCGGCCGACATGACGAGGCCGACGCCGAGTGCGACAGCCGACAATTTCAGCACGCGCCAGATCCCCGACCGGGGATCTCGACCCATCGAACCTCTGGTCTCGAAGCTGAGCATGCCTGTACCTGTTCCAAATTGTGGCAGATTGCCGCCTCGCACGCGGCCACCCCTCGCAAAGGCAAGGTTCCACCTCCCGTCCGTATCGGCCGGGATCAGGGCGCTTTTGCGGCGGGTACCCCCAGGAAGGAGTCATACAATAGGCCCGCCACCCCAGCAACGATCGCCACGTCGGCGAGGTTGAAGACGTACCAATTATAGGTAACTCCGCCGATTTCGATGTGAAACAGGGCGAAATCCACCACCCAGCCATAGGCGAGGCGGTCGATGCCGTTGCCGATGGCGCCGCCGATGATCAGTCCGAGTGCGATGGTCGCCAAGCGCGTGTGGGAGCGCGCCATCCAGATCGCAAGCGCGATCACTGCAATGACCTTCACGGCCATCAGCGCGATCTGGGCCGCCTGGCCATCGTACTGCAGCCAGCCGAAACTGATTCCCTTGTTCTGGGCCAGCCACAGGTCGAAGAACGGCGTAACCTTCACCACGCCGCGGCGGCCGAGGTCAAAGACGTTCAATAGCCACAGCTTCGAGGCCTGATCGAGGATCAGGGTGACGATGGCCGCGATGATGCCGGCGCGGAGCGGGGGCATGGCGGTCAGATACCCGCCCCCAGTGCCTTCCATTCGCGCAGCGCTTGAGCATCCCGCGGCGTGACGTCGGGGTACTCGGCGTCCTCGCCGACCGTCGGGGAGATCTTCCAGGAGCGGGCGCACTTCGTCCCCACTGCCTTCTCGACCACGACGGCAACGCCGGGAACGGCATCGAGACGGAATGCGCTCGCCGGCGCCTCGCCCTCGCGCACCTCGTAGTTCGAGGTGATGCAGATCTCGGCGAGATCGGTGTCGAACAGCGTCATCAGCACATCGCGGTCGGCAACATAGATCACCGGCGAGGCCTCCAGCGAGGAGCCGATGTTCTTGGCGGCGCGCTCGAGCTCCAGCGCGCCGGTGACGACGCGGCGGACGTTGCGGATCGTCTCCCATTTCGCGGCGAGCCTGTCGTCGCGAAGCTTCGCGAGATCCTGCGGGAACAGCGTCAGATGCACGGAAGGCTCGGCATCCGGCCGGTACATCCGCCAGGCCTCTTCCGCGGTGAAGCTCAACACCGGCGCCAGCCATTTCAGGATCGAGGCGCACAGCAGGTCGATCGTGGTCAGCGCCGCCTTGCGCGCGGCCGAGGACGGCGGATCGCAATAGAGCGTGTCCTTGCGGATGTCGAAATAGAATGCGGAAAGCTCGCTGTTGAGGAACGCCGACAGCGTTGCCACGACGCTCTTGAAGTCGAAGGTCTCATAGGCCTTGCTGACCAGCTCGGCGCGGACGGCGAGCTCGTGCAGCATCAGCCGCTCGAGCTCCGGCATGTCGGCGGGCGCGACCGCCTCGGCCGGCTTGAAGTGATGCAGCGTGCCGAGCATCCAGCGCACGGTGTTGCGCAGCTTGCGATAGGTCTCGACCGTGTTCTTCAGGATCTCGGGACCGATGCGCTGGTCGTCGGTGTAGTCGCAGGACGCGACCCAGAGCCGCAGAATGTCGGCGCCGGATTCCTTGATCACGGCCTGCGGCTCGATGGTGTTGCCGAGCGACTTCGACATCTTGCGGCCGTCCTCGGCCTGGGTGAAGCCGTGGGTCAGCACGATGTCGTAAGGCGCCCGGCCCCGCGTGCCGCAGCTTTCCAGCAGCGAAGAGTGGAACCAGCCGCGATGCTGGTCCGAGCCTTCGAGATACATCACGGTGTCGGTGCCGCCATCGACCTTGCGCTTGATGCCGGCGAGGCCCGGGAAATGCGCGGGGTCCTCGAGCACGAAGGCGTGGGTCGAGCCGGAATCGAACCAGACGTCGAGGATGTCGTCGACCTTTTGCCAGTCTTCGTTGGCGCGCGCGCCGAGGAAGCGCTCGCGCGCGCCTGTCGCGTACCAGGCGTCGGCGCCTTCCTTGGCGAAGGCCTCGCCGATGCGGCTGTTGACGGCCTCGTCCTGCAGGAACTCGGCGGAGCCATCGCCCTTCTCGCGCACGAACACGGCGATCGGCACGCCCCAGGCGCGCTGGCGCGAGATCACCCAGTCGGGCCGCGCCTCGATCATGCCGTTGATGCGGTTCTCGCCTGACGGCGGCACCCATTGCGTCACGGAAATCGCGTGCAGCGCGCGGGCGCGCAGCGTGTCGCCGCTGTTCGCCTTACCCCCAGCCGCGATGTCCTTGTCCATCGCGATGAACCATTGCGGCGTGTTGCGGAAGATCACCGGCTTCTTGGAGCGCCAGGAGTGCGGATATTGATGCTTGAGCCGGCCGCGGGCGAGCAGCTTGCCGCCCTCGACCAGCGCCTTGATCACGGCCTCGTTGGCGTCGCCCTTCTCGCCCTTGTCGGTGATGACGCGCTTGCCGGCAAAGCCCGGCGCCTGGTCGGTATAGGCGCCGTTCTCGTCGACGGTGTAGGGGATCGCGGTCGGGATGCCGCGCGCATCCAGCTCCCGCGTATTCGCGGTCCAGACGTCGAAGTCCTCGCGGCCGTGGCTCGGCGCCGTGTGCACGAAGCCGGTGCCGGTGTCGTCGGTGACGTGGTCGCCCGAGAGCAGCGGCACGGTGAATTCGTAGCCGCCGCCAAGGCCCTTCAGCGGATGGGCGCATTCGATCGCGTCCATGGTGTCGCCGGGGACGTCGCGCACCTTCTCATAGGCGGTGACGCGCGCCTGCTTGAACACCTCGGCGGCCAGCGCGTCGGCAAGGATCAGGAGGTCGCCGGTCCTGGCCCAGTTGTCGGCCGGTGCGTCCGTCACCTTGTAGAGGCCGTAGGCGATCTTCGGCGAGAACGAGATGGCGCGGTTGCCCGGCAGCGTCCAGGGCGTGGTGGTCCAGATCACGACGCTGGCCGAGGCCAGCGCGCCGTGCGCGGGCGAGGTCACCGGGAATTTCACCCAGACCATGTCGGACGTGTAGTCCTCGTACTCGACCTCGGCCTCGGCCAGCGCGGTCTTCTCGACCACGCTCCACATCACGGGCTTTGAGCCGCGATACAGCGTGCCGTTGGCGGCGAACTTCATCAGCTCGCGCGCGATCTGGGCTTCGGCCGGGAAGCTCATGGTGGCGTAGGGATGGTCCCAGTCGCCGATCACGCCGAGACGCTTGAACTCCTCGCGCTGCACGCCGAGCCAGTGCGTGGCATAGGCGCGGCATTCCCGGCGGAAATCGATCATCGCGGCGCTGTCGCGGAAGTCGGGCTTCTGCTTGCCCTTCTTGCGGTAGTGCTCTTCCTCGACCTTCCACTCGATCGGCAGGCCATGGCAGTCCCAGCCGGGCACGTAGTTGGAATCGAAGCCGAGCATCTGCTGGCTCTTGGTGACGAGATCCTTCAGGATCTTGTTCAGCGCCGTGCCGATATGGATGTTGCCGTTGGCATAGGGCGGGCCGTCATGCAGCACGAACTTGTCGCGGCCGCGGGCAGCCTGGCGCAGCTTCTCGTAGAGGCCGATCTCGTACCAGCGCTTGAGGATCTCCGGCTCGCGCTGTGGCAGGCCGGCGCGCATCGGGAAATCCGTCTGCGGCAGGAACAGGGTTTTTGAATAGTCTTTGGCTTCGGACTTTTGCGGCTTTTCGGACATGGGGCTGACTGGCTCGGAAATGGCGCGGGAACGGATGGCGATGCGGAATCGCGGGGTGGAACGACGAAATCCCGGTCTTGCGCCGAGCCTTCAGGCTCAGGCGGAAGCCGGGCCGCTAATCCCTATGATGCGCCGCGCAAACATGGGCTCTCCATAGCAGGGGGCCAAGGGAAGCGCAAAGGCCCGGCGGGCCTGTTTCCGGCCTCAATCGATCGCGCCAAGCCGCGGAAACGCGTCCGGGGCGGCCGCCAGCATGGCGCGGGCGCGGGCGGAATCGTCGTCCATCTGGCGGATCAGGGCGTCCAGGCTGTCGAATTTCAACTCCTCGCGGATGAAGCCGACGAAGGCACAGTCGAGCGCCTGCCCGTAAAGGTCGCCCTTGAAGTCGAACAGGAAGATTTCCAGGAGCGGAGCGCCATTATCAAAGGTCGGCCGGCGGCCGAAGCTCGCCACCCCCTCCAGCCGCTCGTGGCCGCGGCCGACCCGCACAGCATAGATGCCGTGCTTCAGTCCGCAATTGGCGTCGAGACGGATGTTGGCGGTGGGATAGCCGAGGTCGCGACCACGCTTCTCGCCGTGAATGACCTCGCCGGTGACGAACCAGGGGGCGCCCAGCATGGTGGTGGCTTCGTCGAGCTGGCCCTCGGCAAGCGCGATCCGGATCGCGCTGGAGGACACCGGCCGGTCGTCGATGTCGACATGCGGCTGGACGTCGACCTCGATGCCGAGCCGCGGCGCCTCGTTGACCAGCAGGCTCGGCGAGCCGACCCGCCCCTTGCCGAAATGGAAGTCGTAGCCGACCGCGATGCCGCTGACGCCGAGCCGCCCGATCAGATCATGGTGAATGAAATCTTGCGCGCTGGTCCCGGCCCGGGCCTTGTCGAAAGTCATGACCACGGCGCCGGCAAGCCCGGTGCCGGCCAGGAGCCGCAGTTTTGCCCGCTCGTCCGTCAGGCGGAATTGCGGGGTGTTGGGGCTGAAAAATCGCCGCGGATGCGGCTCGAACGTCAAGGCCAACGCAGGGCGGCCATGCGCGCGGCCCATTTCAAGGGCCGCCGCGATCACGGCCCGATGGCCGAGATGGACGCCGTCGAAATTGCCCATGGCGACCACGGCGCCCCTAAGAATCGCGGAATCCGGCGTGGTGTCGCGGATAACGGTAAAATGCGGGGCCATCAGGGGAATTCTCAAGCCGGGCAGGACGGGTCGGGACCGTGGCTTGACCGGCCCGATGAAGTCAAGCGGGGGATATGGTCGCGTTGAACATGGATTTCAGTCCTTCGGAGGGGCTGCCAATTAACGCGCTGTTTAACGCCTTGGTGCTACTGCTTGAAACGTGGAGCCGCGGGGGAGCCCGTCAGGTCCGATTGTACATATTCCTGGGTTTGCGTTGGGGGAGTCGAGATGGCGGTTGATTTGTCGATGTCGGTCCTGGTGGTTGACGACTACAGCACCATGATCCGTATCATCAGGAATCTGCTGAAGCAGCTTGGCTTCGAGAATATCGATGATGCCAGCGACGGTTCGGCGGCGCTGAACAAGATGCGCGGCAAGAAGTATGGGCTCGTGATTTCCGACTGGAACATGGAGCCGATGACGGGTTACGACCTGCTGCGCGAAGTGCGGGCGGATCCGAACCTCGCCACCACGCCGTTCATCATGATCACGGCGGAATCGAAGACCGAGAATGTGATCGCGGCCAAGAAGGCCGGCGTGAACAACTACATCGTCAAGCCGTTCAACGCGGCGACGCTGAAGACCAAGATCGAGGCGGTCTTCCCCGAAGTCGAAAACGCGTAAAGCGCGCAATCGAGGCTATCGGCTGAATTCGGAAGGGCCCGGGGCGCTGTCCCGGGCTTTTCCTGTTTGATTCGGTCATTCCCGGTGTGGTCCATCGGACCATCAGGGAATTACGCCGTCACCACTTCAATTCGCGCATCAGCGCCTTCGGCGGGTGGCCGAACAGTTCCAGCACCGAAGCCGGATCGAGCTGGTCGAGGCCCTCGAACTCCTCGGAGTGGATGCCGCGGGTGACGAACAGGCAGTCGATGCCGAATTCGCGCGCGCCGGTCAGGTCGGTGCGAACGGAATCGCCGATGGCCAGCACCTTCTTGCGGTCGATCGGGTGGCCCTGGCGTTCGCCGGCGAGCGCCATCGCGCGCTCGTAGATCGGGCGGTGCGGCTTGCCGTAGAAGATCACCTCGCCGCCGAGCTCGCGATAGAGCTCGGCGATCGCACCGGCGCAATAGATCAGCCGGTCGCCGCGCTCCACCACGATGTCGGGATTGGCGCAGACTAGCGTCAGCTTGCGCTCGCGCGCCTGCAACATCATGCCGCGATAGTCTTCCGGCGTCTCGGTCTCGTCGTCATAGAGGCCGGTGCAGACGATGTAGTCGGCCTGTTCGAGCGGCGCGGTCACCGCGGGGAGGCCACGGTAGATCGAGTTGTCGCGCTCGGGGCCGAGCCAGAACATCTTGCGGCCGGGATGCTCGGCGACATAGAGCCGGGTCAGGTCGCCGGAGGAGACGATCGCGTCGTAGGTCTCGTCGGCGACGCCGAGCTTTCGCAACTGCCGCTGCACCGAGTCGGCCGGGCGCGGCGCGTTGGTGATCAGGATCACCGTGCCGCCGCGGCTGCGATAGGTGTGCAGCGCCTCGCAGGCCTCGGGGAAGGATTCCAGCCCGTTATGGACCACGCCCCAGATGTCGCTGAGCACGACGTCCACGTTCGTCACGAGCTCGCGCAGGCTCTCGGCGAAATGCAGCGTCGTCATGATGCGCGCTGCCGATCAGATGCGGCGCGCGAGCGCGGCGCTGCCGGTGGTGATGCGTTGTGCGGAAGGCGCTGAAGACGTCGCGCCGGATGTCGCGCCTTGGCTGGGGGAAGCGGAGCCATTGGATCCCTGATTGTCCTGCGCCTGGTTCGGCGAGGCCCCGCCGGTAGCAGATGCCCCCTCCGGCCGCAATGGCCGCGGTGGTGCGAACAGGAACCCCTGGCCGAACCTGACGTCGTAGTCGAGCAGGTCCACGACGGCGCGCTCGCCCTCGATCCGCTCGGCGATCAGGTCGATACCGAAGCGGCCGAGCAGGTCCGACAGGTCGGAGGGGTGGATGTCAGCGGCCGACGCCTGCCTGGGGTCGAGCAGCAGCGTCGCCGGCACCTTGATGAAACGCACGCCGCGGTCGGCGAGCTCGCGCGGCTCGATGCGCAGGTCCGTGACGTGGTCGATCGAGAAGCGGAAGCCGCGCTGCGCCAGCGCTGCGAGATTTTCGGTCTCGACGGGACCGAGGTTGCGGAAGGTCGACTGCTTGAACTCCAGCACCAGCGACGGCGCCAGCGCCCGGTTGGCATCAAGGAAATCGAGGCACTGCGCGAAGGTGGTGGCGTTGCCGAGCGTCGAAGCCGCGACGTTGCAGAACACGCCGACATCCTTGTTGCGCACCATCAGCCGGCGCAGCACCTGCACACAGCGCAGCATCACCATGTGGTCGATGCGCCCGATCAGGCCCGAGGCCTCGGCGATGCTGATGAATTCCTCGGCCGCGATCAGCTGGTCGCGTTCGTCGCGCAGCCGCGTCACCGCTTCGTAGAACCGCACCTTGCGCTGCGGCAGCGTCACCATCGGCTGCAGGAAGAGGTCGATGCGGTTCTCGTCGATGGCGTTGCGCAGCGTCGTCAGCAGCCTTGTCTGGTTGCGCCCGGGGGGCGTCTGAACCGGATTGGCGGTCTGGGCGGCAGGCGCGGGGCGTGGCGTTGCCGGCACCGGAGGAGGTGCAACGGACCTCTCCTCAACCGGCGCGGCCGGTGCAGGCAGCGGCTCCGGCGCGGGGGCACGGGCCGGCGCGGCGTTGGACAGGAGGTCTTCATGGGCCGAGACGGTGGTGGCAAGCTGCTTGACCAGCCCGCCGAGCTCGTTGATCTCGCCGACCACCGACTGGATACGGTCGGAGTGGGTCGAATTGGACGAGGCGATGCGCCCCTCGATCGCAGCCAGCCGGCGGCCGAACTCGGCCACCTGGCGGGCGAGGTCGGCGGTGCCGCGCGACAGGTCGGCGATCTGGCCGCCGACGTCGCTGCGATCGCGCATCCGCATCGATACCGCGTTGTAGAGGATCAGGACGGTCAGCGCGGTCAGCGCCACGATCGCGGATTCGGTCCCGCTGATGCCGGCGACCGAGTAGCACACAAGCCCGAGCGAGGCTGCGACCAGAACCATGCAGATGGCGATGAAGATCGTCGAAATGCGAATCATGCCGCGCGTTACGCCCCAAGCTGTACTGCCTCACCCGGGGAAATACGGGGCCCTTGTCCGGCGCCGTCACCTCTCATGCTCCCCAAGCCGCAGGACCTTAACATCATTGTCGATTCGAGGGGATAGCGGCCTCTGGATGATTCACGTCAATCCCGCCCGGCGAAAGCCTTCGAGGTAGCGCTCGCGGTCGCGGTCGAGCTTGATCGGCATGAACTCGGCGATCCAGGTGAGCGAGACGTTGGGCTGGGCGCGCCGGAGCTCCCTCAGGGCCGCGTGCGCGACCTCCATGCGCCCCGCCATGCCGGCGGCCGCAGTCAGCACCCGATGCGCGCCGACGAAATCGCCGCGCTGGCGCAGGGATTCCTGGGCGAGCCGTATCGCCTCCTCGTCGTCACCGCCGAGGAAGCGGGCATAGGCGGCGATGCCGAAATAGACGGGGGAATAGGGGTCGCGCGGGCTGAGGCGGATCGCCCGCCGCGCGGCCGCGTCGGCCTCCTGCCAGCGGCCGCAATAGCCGAGCGTCAGGCCGCAATAGCCCTGCGCCAGCGCGAAGTTCGGGTTGAGCCGCAGCGCGGTCTCGAATTCGGCGAGCGAGTCCTCGAACCGCCGCGCGAACAGATGGACGTGGCCGAGCGCGTTGTGCGCCCAGGCATCCTCGTCGTCGGCGCGGATCGCCGCCCGCGCCGCGCGCTCGGCCACCGGCATCGCCTCGGCCATCTCCATCCAGCCCATATGGGCCGTGAACATGTAGCTGGTGCCAAGCAGGCCGAGCGCCTTGCCATAGTCCGGGTCAAGCGCGATGGCTTTCTGCAGCAGGGCCTGCGCGGCGAAATGGTCCTGCCGCGTCACCCGCCAGTAGTGGGAGAGGGCGCGCATCAAGAGATCCCAGGCGTCCATGCTGCCGGGCGGCTTGCGCTGGGCATGAAAATTTTCCGCGGCGTAGAGCTGCGGCTCGATCGCGGCAACAATCGCTTCCGTGATCTCGTCCTGCACCGCGAACACGTCGGCGAGCTCGCGGTCGTAGCGCTCGGCCCAGAGATGGCTGCCGGTGGCGACGTCGTTGAGCTGGGCGGTGATGCGGACCCGATCGCCCTCCTTGCGGACGCTTCCCTCGACCAGATAGCGCACGCCGAGCTCCTCGGCGACCTGCCGCAAATGAGTGGCGCGGCCGCGGTAAATGAAGGACGAGTTGCGCGCGATGACGAAGAACCAGCGCAGCTTCGACAGCGCGGTGATGATGTCCTCGCTGATGCCGTCGGAGAAATAGTCCTGCTCGGCCTCGCCGCTCATGTTGGTGAAGGGCAGCACGGCGATCGCGGGACGGTCGGGCAGTGGCAAGCCCACCGGCGCCGCACTGGCGGGCTTGTCCACTGCGGCCGCGTTCGCGCTCCCGGAGAGCTCGGTGACCTCGCCGACGAACCGCACGCCCTTGCGCGCGATGGTGCGGATCAGCCGCTGCTCCTCGCCAGTGTCGCCAACCGCGCGCCGCGCCGCGTTGATCCGGCTGGTCAGCGTCGATTCCGAGACGATACGGCCGTTCCAGATCGCATCGAGCAGATCGTCGCGCGTCACCACCCGGTCGCGATGGCGGACAAGATAGGTCAGCACATCGAACACTTGGGGTTCGAGCGCGATGAGCGCCTCCGCCCGCCGCAGCTCCCGGCGCTCGGGATCGAGCACGAAATCCTCGAAACGAAACCCCACGCTGCGCCTCGGCTCCCGCTCGGAAATCAAGGTGCTCTCAGCGTAAAATAATGCCGCCCTCAAGGCCAGCGCACCACCTGCGCCCTATCGTCCCGGCAGTTTCAACCGCAGGAGACTGCCCATGCCGACAACCGCAGCACTCAATGTGCAAACTGCCCAACCCGATTTCGCCGCCGTCAAGCAGCGCCAGCAGGGCGCCTGGTCGTCCGGTGACTATGCCATCGTCGGCACCACCCTGCAGATCGTCGGCGAACAGCTCTGCGAGGCGCTCGACCTGCGCGCCGGCAGCAGGGTGCTGGACGTCGCCGCCGGCAATGGCAACGCGACGCTGGCGGCGGCCCGGCGCTGGTGTGACGTCACCTCCACCGACTACGTGCCGGCCTTGCTCAAGCGCGGGCGCGAACGGGCCGCGGCAGAGCATCTGACCATCGAATTCCGCGAGGCGGACGCGGAGGCGCTGCCGTTTGCGGATGCGAGCTACGACGTCGTGCTCTCGACCTTCGGCGTGATGTTCACGCCGGACCAGGACAAGGCGGCTTCCGAACTGGCGCGGGTCTGCCGCTCCGGCGGCAAGATCGGGCTTGCCAGCTGGACGCCGCAGGGTTTCATCGGCCAGCTCTTCAAGACCATCGGCAAGCACGTCGCTCCGCCAGCCGGCGTGAAATCGCCGGCCTTGTGGGGCACGCCGGCGCGGCTCGACGAGATGTTCGGCGATCAGGCCTCGGATATCGTGGCCGAACCGCGCATGTTCGTGTTCCGCTATCGCTCGCCCGACCACTGGCTCGACGTGTTCAAGTCTTATTACGGTCCCATGCTGAAGGCCTTCGCCGCGCTCGACGAAATCGGCCAGGCCGCGCTGCGGCGCGATCTCCTCACCCTGCTCGGTGAATTCGATCATTCCGACGACGGCACGGTCGTCGTGCACAGCGAATATCTCGAGGCGGTGATCAGCAAGCGCTGACATGCCTTGGGATGCGGTCAGGCCGCCCCACAGCCTGACCGCGCCGCTCAAGCCGGCGCGGCGGCACCCAGGGTATCGGCCGAGACGGCCTCGCGGCTGCCGAGCGGCTTCGGAGGGCCGGTGGTGGTGTCGCGCATGGTCTGCCGTTCGAGCTCCGAATTCAGCTCGGCGCCGAACATGACGACGATCGCCGACATCCACATCCACATCATCAGGCCGATGGCGGCGCCGAGCGAGCCGTAGGTCGCGTTGTAGTTTGCAAAGGCCGAGAGATACCAGGACAGCAGCGACGAGCCGGCGATCCAGAGAATGGCGGCGGTCAGCGCGCCGACGCTCAGCCATTGCCAGCGCGGCGCATCGCGGCTGGGCGCGAAGCGGTAGAGGATGGCGAGCGCCATCAGCAGGATGAGGAACAGCAGCGGCCAGCGTGCGAAGGCCACGATCAGCTTGCTTTCGGGCGCGATGCCGAGATGATCGAGCGCGAGCGGGAAGGCGACGACGGCGCCCACCATCAGAAGCAGCGCCACGATGCCGCCCACCGTGAAGGCCAGCGACACCAGGTTCAGCCGGAGGAAGCTGCGCTTCTCGCGCTCCTCATAGGCGACGTTGAGCGCGTCGAAGATCGATTTCACGCCGGCATTGGCGCTCCAGATCGCGAGCAGGAGGCCGACCAGGAAGGTGACGCCGAGCGTTGCGTTGCCGTGCGAGACGACGCGTCCGATCTGCTCCTCGACGATCTGGAACGCGCCTTGGGGCAGCATCATCGCGAGCGTTTGGAGATTCTTGCTGATGGTCGAGGGATCGGCGAACAGCCCGTAGGAGGAGACCAGCGCGGTCACGGCGGGAAAGATCGCGAGCAGCCCGAAGAACACCACGCCGCCCGCGGTCGCGAGCAGGCGATCGTCGTCGATGCGCTGATAGGTGCGCCAGAAGATGTCCTTCCAGCCGGCGAAGGGAATCGCGAACGGGCTTTTCGAGCGGCGGCCATGGCCGGGCTGCGTCGCCGCGCGCGCCACGCTCGTTTCCGGTGAATTCGCCTCCTTGTTGCGGTGGTCTTGCGGAGGCCCGGCGCGAACGCCGGACTCCCTGAAATAGCGTTCCGCGGTCAGCACGAAGACGGCGGTGGCGGCGACCAGCAGCCAGCTGTCGAACGGCTCGGATCGCCGCGCCGGCATCTCACGCGTCCGTTCCATGTCCGTGGCGCCGGCGGCGCGCGGCCGTGAAGCCCAGCAATCCGACCGCTGCGAGCATCAGGCCAAGCTGCACGGGGCGGTTGGCGCGAGGTCGCCACCGGTTGCCGCCATGACCGCGTTCACCCGGGGCAAGCGGCACGAGGGGAATGGTTGTCGCGACCTCCTTCACCGCCTGCGCGACCGTTCCGCGGGGGATCCGCGGCGTGGCGATCGCCACGCGCATGCGGCTGGCGAGCGGTACGATCGGCTTGTCCCGGCGTTTCATCTGGGCCGTGGCCACACCGGCGCAGGCTGCCGCCAGCACCAGCAGCACTGCCGCGACGGCACCAAAACCCCAAAACTGTCCGTAGGTGATTGCGACCCAGCGGTACAGGGCGACCAGACCAACGAAGAAAGCCGCGATCAGGAACAGCCCGGCCACCGCGAACAGGCCCCCCGCGACCGCATAGGACGTCACGCGTCCCGTGGCCTGGCTGGTGCGGTCACGCAGGTACGACCGGGCAGCACGCTTGAGATGGTTGAGCTTGAGCGCCATGCCGGCGCGCAACAATTCGCCCGATGGCGCGAGCATGCGGACATCCTCCGAAAAATTCGCCGGGGGATGAACGTGGCGGAATTTGACTTGTTCCGCCGGCGCGCCGTTGCCGCGAAAATCAGCCGAGATCGGCGGCCGCGATCCAGAACACCTCGCCCTCGGAATCCTCGGTGTCGAGCCAGAGCAGCGGCAGTTCCGGAAAGGCCTCGTCGACGAGGTCGCGGCCGCGGCCGATCTCGCAGATCAGGCCGCCCTCCGGCGTGAGGTGGTCGGGCGCGTCGCGCAGGATCCGGCGCACCACGTCGAGACCATCGGCGCCACCGTCGAAGGCGAGCTTCGGCTCGGCCCGGCACTCCGGCGGCAGTGCCGCCATGCCTTCCGCATCGACGTAGGGCGGATTGGTGATGATCAAATCGTACCTGTTGTCGCCGAGCGGCGCGAACAGGTCACCGCGGTACAGGCTGATCCGCTCGCCAAGTCCATGCTCGCTGACATTCCTCGCGGCGACTTCGAGCGCGCCCTTGGAGATGTCCACGGCATCGACCGTCGCATTCGGGAAGTGATGCGCGGCGAGGATCGCCAGGCACCCCGATCCCGTGCACAGGTCGAGCACGCGCTCGACGGCCATGGGGTCGTCGATCAGCGAGCCCGGCTCGCCGTCGCTGCCGAAATGCGAATCCAGGAGCTCGCCGATGAAGGAGCGCGGGACGATGACGCGCTCGTCGACATAGAAGGGCAGGCCGCGCATGTAGATCTTGTTGACGAGATAGGCGGCCGGTTTGCGCGTGGTGACGCGCCGATGGATGAGGTCGAGAAGGGTCTTGCCCTCAGCCGCCGTGACGCGGGCATGGGCAAAACTCTCGAACTGGTCGGGATGCAGGTGCAGGGCCTCGCAGACCAGGAAGACCGCTTCCGCAACCGGATCGGTGGTGCCGTGCGCGAAGGCGAGCTTCGCCTCGACGAAACGGCTCACCGCGTAGCGGACGAAATCGATCAGCGTGAGAAGCTCGCCACGGCCCACCTTCGCGAGCTTTGGCGCGGCGCGGCCGCGCACGGTCGTCCTGGATGCGCGTGCCATCAGAATCTTGCCATCAGGATTTGGTCCAGCGTGCGGCCGCCTCGTCGTCACGGGCATGGGCCTCGACCCAGCCGGTGCCGGTAGCGCTCTCTTCCTTCTTCCAGAACGGCGCGCTGGTCTTCAAATAATCCATCAGGAACTCGGCCGCCTCGAAGGCCGCCTTGCGGTGTTGCGAGGCGGTCACCACCAGCACGATGTTCTGGCCGGGCATGAACCGGCCGACGCGATGGATCACGGTGACGCCGTCGAGCGGCCAGCGCGAAATCGCCTCGTCGACATGGCGCCCGATCTCTTCCTCTGCCATGCCCGGATAGTGCTCGAGCGTGAGCGCCGCCACTTTCGCGCTGTCCTCGTCGCTGCGGCAGATTCCGGAGAAGCTGACGACCGCGCCGATGTCGGTGCGGCCCCTGGTCAGGCCCGCGATCTCGCGCGCGACGTCGAAATCGTCCTGCTGCACGCGGATGGTGACGGGGCCGGTCATGCTGTTTCCGATCCGGCGGTGCTACACCTCTCCCATAGGGAGAGGTCGCGCCGAAGGCGCGGGTGAGGGGATCCGCTCTCTCGTGAGGCCCGTACCCCCTCACCCGGATCGCTTACGCGACGTAGCCGAGGCTTTGCCTCGGCGTTCTTTAACACGGCCGCCGAAGGCGGCCTGTGCCTCTCCCCGTTGGGGAGAGGCGAGGTGGCTCCGCGCGCTGGTCTGTCGCAAAACATCGAGGCGCCTAGCCGCCAGTCATCGGCGGGAAGAATGCGATCTCGCGGGCGCCCGCGATCGCGGCGTCGGGCCGGACATGGGCGTGGTCGATCGCGGCGCGGATCACCTTCGGCTTCTCGAACGCATAGGCGTAAGTTTCGCTTAGGCCGGACAGCCAGGCGATCAGCTCTTCCACGGTCCGCACGGTCGCGGGTGGCTCGATGGTTTCTTCGGCCTTGCCGACACGCTCGCGCACCCAGGCGAAATATTTCACCTTCATCCCTCATCCTCCTTGATGAGGTGATGGATGCCGGCGCGGAAATAGTCGTAGCCGGTGTACATGGTCAGGATCGCCGAGGCCCACAGCAGCGCCAGTCCGATCATCGAGACCACGGGCACGACCTCGTCCCCGGCGGGACCTGCGAGCAGGAAGCCGATCGCGACGAGCTGGACCGTCGTCTTCCACTTGGCGAGCTTGGTGACGGGAACGCTGACGCGCAGCGCCGCCAGATATTCGCGCAGGCCCGAGACCAGGATCTCGCGGCACAGGATCACGATGGCGGCCCACAGCGACCAGCCATGGATGATGCCGTCGGCGGCCAGCATCAGCAGGCAGGAGGCGACCAGGAGCTTGTCGGCGATCGGGTCGAGCATCCGGCCGAACGCCGATTGCTGATTCCAGATCCTTGCATAATAGCCGTCGAGGTAATCGGTCACTCCGGCGCCGATGAAGATGGCGACCGCGACCCAGCGCAGCCACAGCGGGCCGTCGCCGATCGACTGCGCATAAATGCATCCGACCACGACCGGGATCGCGGCGATCCGGCCATAGGTCAGGATGTTGGGGAGGGACATCGCGCGGCTGGTCGTCCCTCGTGTGGTGGCGATGTTCATCCGTTCTACCAATACCGCTCAAGCCCGAAGGTCAACCGTCCGCGCCCAAATGGGGGCAGGATACGACGACCGTATGACTGCGGTCCCTCCTGTTCACCCCGGCTGGGGATGGAAATACTCGAAAATCCTGCGGGCGCTCTCGGCGCTCACCCCCGGAACCTTGCCGAGATCGGCGATCGAGGCCCGCTCGATCTCTTTCAGGGTTCCGAAATGATGCAGCAATGCACGTTTGCGGGAGGGACCGATGCCCGGAATCTCCTGCAAGCCGGCCTCGCGGATGTCCTTCTTGCGCAGCTTGCGGTGCGAGCCGATGACGAAGCGGTGCGCCTCGTCCCGCAGCCGCTGGATGAAATAGAGCACGGGGTCGCGCGGCTCGAGCTTGATCGCCTCGCGCTCCGGCATGAACAGTGTCTCGCGGCCGGCATCCCGGTCCGGTCCCTTGGCGACCGACATCAGCGACACCTGGGTCAGCCCGAGACCCGCAAAGATCTCCCGGACCGCGTTGAGCTGGCCGCGGCCGCCGTCGATGATCACGAGATCGGGCCATTGCGGGAAGTCGTCGTCCTTCGCCTTCGCCCCGTCCTCGGGCGGATTGATCAGGCGCTTGAAGCGGCGCTCCAGCACCTCCTTCATCATGCCGTAATCGTCGCCGGGTGTGAGCCCCTCCGACTTGATGTTGAACTTGCGGTACTGGTTCTTCACGAAACCGTCCGGGCCGGCGACGATCATCGCGCCGACGGCGTTGGTGCCCTGGATGTGGCTGTTGTCGTAGACCTCGATCCGCTTGGGCGCATGCGGCAGGCTCAGCGTTGTGGCCATCGCCTCGAGCAGGCGGCCTTGCGTCGCCGTGTCTGCGAGCTTGCGGCCCAGCGCTTCGCGCGCATTGGTCAGCGCGTGGGTGACGAGCTCCTTCTTCTCGCCGCGCTTCGGCGCAGCGACCTCGACCTTGTGGCCGGCCTTGATCGAGAGCGCGCTCGCAAGCAGTTCGACTTCCTCGATCTCGTGCGAGAGCAGGATGGTCTTCGGCGGCGGCTTGTCGTCGTAGAACTGGGCGAGGAACGCGCCGAGCACCTCCTCCGGCGTGAACGTCTTCTCGGCGCGGGGGAAATAGGCGCGATTGCCCCAGTTCTGTCCGGTGCGGAAGAAGAACACCTCGACGCAGGAGAAGCCGCCCTCCTGGTGGATGGCGAACACGTCGGCCTCGTCCACCGTGCGCGGATTGATGCCTTGCTGCGACTGGATCGCCGACAATGCGGCCAGACGGTCGCGGTAAAGCGCGGCGCGCTCGAATTCGAGCTCGCCGGAGGCCTTCTCCATCTCGCCGGCGAGCTCCTGCTTCACCGCATGGCTCCTGCCGGACAGGAAGTCGGTCGCCTCGCGTACCAGCGTCGTGTAGCCGCCGAAGTCGATCTCGCGGGTGCAGGGGCCGGCGCAGCGGCGGATCTGGTACAGAAGGCAGGGCCGGGTGCGGCTCTCGAAGAAGGAATCGGTGCAGGAGCGGATCAGGAAGGCGCGCTGCAGGGCGGTGATGGTGCGGTTGACGGCGCCGGCGGAGGCGAACGGGCCGAAATAGCGGCCGGGGCGGGTCTGCGCGCCGCGGTGCTTCAGGATCTGCGGCGCCCAGTGGTCGCCCGTGATCAGGATATAGGGAAACGATTTGTCGTCGCGGAGCTGCACGTTGAAGCGCGGCCGGAGCTGCTTGATGAGGTTGGCCTCGAGCAGCAGCGCCTCGGTCTCGGTCGTGGTCGAGACGATCTCCACGGACACCGTGGCTGCGATCATGCGCAGGATGCGTGCGGGCAACGGCGCGCTCTGGCGCGCGTAGCTGGACAGGCGCTTTTTGACGTTTTTGGCCTTGCCGACATAGAGCACGTCGCTGTTCGCAGCGAGCATGCGATAGACGCCGGGCGAGGTCGGGGCGAGCCGGACCGCGCGCTCGATCGCCTCGTGCCCGGTCGCCAGCGGGCCTTCGCCGACCGCGCCGCTCTCTTCCAGGATGTCCGGCAGCCGCCCGTCGTCCTCGTCGTCGCTGCCCGCCGTGGCGGGATCGAGGTCCGGCGGCGCCGTCTCGGGCGATGTCCCGTGCGCCGTTTCCTGGGGCGGGACATCCGGTGTCGCGGCGCGGCGGGATTTGCGCACGCGCGCCTCGTCCGGATTGTCGGTGGAATCGTGAGCCATCGGGCGAATTTAGGTGCTGGAGAAGCCGATTTGAAGTTCCGGCCGCGCGGCGCGCACAGGATGGCTGGGCAGTTCCCCGCTAACGCTTTCTTAAGTCTCTTAAGCGCGCGGTAACGGGTCTTAACAGGCCTTTAACTTAAAACTCTCGATAAATCCTGCACGAAAGGGTCTTGGTTCCATAACCATGCGGTTTGGCGTTGCACGGCGGCGCAAGCCCGCACCGGTTGCGGCAGTTGCGTTGGGAGTGTGTGATGAAGAGGTTCGTCGTGGGCGCGGCCGCGCTGGTTGCCGCCGGCTGGACGGCTTCGGCGGGGGCCGCCGATCTCAACTACGGGCAGCGCGCGCCCTACACCGTCAACCAGCCGCTCAATGCCTATAGCTGGGCCGGCCCCTATCTGGGCGCCAATATCGGCTATGAATGGGGCTCGGTGAGCAACAATCCGGCAAAGCCTTCAGGCTTCGTCGGCGGCGTACAGGCCGGCTACAATTTCCAGAACGGCCCGTTCGTGTTCGGCGTCGAGGGTGACATCCAGGCCGCCGGCGCCGACGACACCTTTGCGCCCTGGAAGTTCTCCAACCCCTGGTTCGGCACGCTGCGCGGCCGCGCCGGCTATGCGCTCAGCAACGTGCTGTTCTACGGCACCGCCGGCCTCGCCTTCGGCGAACTGCGGGGGCAGACGTTCGGATGGACGGAGTCGCACACGACCGCCGGCTGGACCGCCGGCGTCGGTGCGGAAGTCGGGCTTGCGCCGAACTGGAGCGCGAAGCTCGAATACCTCTATATCGACCTGTCGACGAGCCAGTTCGCCATCACTGGCGTGTCAAACGGCTACAGCGCCAGCGTTGTGCGCGCAGGCGTGAACTATCGCTTCTGATAGAGAAGGAAGAAAATACCGGACTACAGCCTCCCGGCCGCTTGCGGCCGGTTTTTTTTTGTCAGCCCCGCTAGGAGAGGATGACCAGATTGACGGCCTTCGGCCCTTTTCCCTTCTTGTCCGGTTCGACTTCGAATGTGATGCGCTGTCCTTCGGCAAGATCCTTCAGTCCCGCCCGCTCAACAGCGGTGATGTGAACGAACACATCGCGACCGCCGTCGTCCGGCTTGATGAAGCCGTAGCCGCGCTCGCCGTTGAAGAACTTGACCGTTCCCGTCATGGCCATCGGGAAACTCCCCCTCATTGCTCCTCCGTCACGACGCAGACTCACGCCGCGACATGACCGGGCCTCACGAAGCCCGGGAGCTGGCCATCCTTGGGCGGGCCTCTCGGTCCGACAGGATCTTTCTTAGGCCTTCACTCCGCCGCAACCATTCGCGGAAGCGGAACGCAAAGCCAGTCACCGAAACAGCATAATACGGTTCTTTGCAGATTGACTACCGTTCCTGCATATTTTTCCCAAGAATGCCGGAGCCTTAGGCCTTCGGCACCTCCAAACGGAATCGGGCGGCCCCGCCCTGGCCGAGCGGTATCTCCAGTTCGGGCAGGATCGTTTTCAGCTCGCCGTGCAGCGTATAAGGGGGATTGACGATCAGCAGACCGGTGGTGGCGAGCGCGGCACCATCGAGCTGCGGCGCCACGCTGAACTCCAAGCGCAGACATTTTCCCGGCGGCCTGGCCGCGGCGGCAGCCTGCGCCACCGCTTGCGCCAGCGCGTCGGTGGCGCGGCGGCTCTTGGCCGGATACCAGATTACATAGATACCGGTTGGCCACTTTGCGTAGGCGGTCGCGAAGGCCTCGGCGAGCTTCTCGAATTCGTCCTTCGCCTCGAAGGGCGGATCGATCAGCACGAGCCCGCGCCGCTCCTTCGGCGGCACGAAGGCCGGCAGGGCGACCCAGCCGTCGAGATCGACCACGCGCGCCTGCTCGTCGCGGCGCAACGCGTCGATCAGCGACTTGCGCGCCTTCGGTTCGAGTTCGCAGGCGACGAGGCGGTCCTGCGGGCGCAACAGGCCGCGTGCGATCAGCGGCGAGCCGGGATAGGCCTTGAGCTCGCCCTTCGGGTTGAAGGCGCGGACGATGTCGAGATAGGGCTTTGTCAGCGCCGCTGTCTCGTTCGACAGGCGCGCCTGCATCAGCCGCGCGATCCCCGTCAGCCATTCTCCGCTGCGGCGCGCCTCGTCGCTTTCGAGGTCGTAGAGGCCGGCGCCCGCATGGGTGTCGATGACGCGGAAGGCGCCGGGCTTGTCATGCAGATAGGTGATGATGCGCGCCAGCACGATGTGCTTGATGACATCGGCGAAGTTGCCGGCATGAAAGGCGTGACGGTAGTTCATGGGAAGATCTGCGGCTCACAAGAGAGAATGCGCAGCATCTTCTACTCGTCATGGCCGGGCTTGTCCCGGCCATCCACGCGCAACCGCACGGCACGAAAGGCGTGGCTGCCCGGGCCTTCGCCGCGCCGCAGCGGCTTCGGCCGCGCAGGCGGGACAGGCCCGGGCATAACGGCGGTGAAACGATGCGTCAACCGCCCCGGATCGGCGGCATCGTGACCTGGTCGCGGCGGCAGGCGCGGCGGTCGATCTCATCGCAGGCACGGAATTGCAGGTCCTTGCTGAGACAGATGCGCACCTCGGAGAGGCGCGTCCGGTTGCAGGTGACCGCGATCGCGGTATTGCTCAAGCCCGGATTGGCCTTCAGGAAGGCCTCCTCGATCTCGCCCGGAGCCACGGTCCTGGCCTGCGACAGCTCGAGATATTCGGCCGGAATCTTCACCGCCGCGCGCGCCTTGCGGATCGTCTCGAAATAGGCGCGGCCGTCCAAGCCGGAGCAGGTGCCGTGCTTGTCCCACTCGTTGAAGATCAGGCCCGGCGCCGGCATCAGATCGAGCATCGACGTGACGACGTTGCGGCCCAGCCGGGGCGGAGGCCGCTGGCAATATTCGGGGAAGCCATTCTCGTATTGCGGCCACAGCCCGTGCACCACGAAGGAGAAGGGCCGGCCGCTGCACTGCATCTGCGAGCGCCCGCCGCGACGGCCAAGTTCCGACGCCTCCTCGCAATAGGAGGGCGACCACGACAGCGACAGCACATAGAAATCGAATTCGCCGGGCGCGTTCTGGCGCTTGTCCTGGGCCCTTGCGCCACTGGCCAGAGAGGCGAGCCCGGCGGCAAGGGTCAGCGAGATCACGAAACGGGAGAACGAATGCAATCTAAAGTGAAACATGGCGACGCCCCTCAACTAGACTGTGCAACAAGCCTAGCAGGCATGGGGAACATTTCAAGAACAAATTTCGGGCGCCCCGCTGTCCGGCTGCCTGAAGGGGTCCGAATCAGGGTTTGGCGGCGCGGCAGGCCGGATTGTAGGCCCAGTTGCGATCGAGCCCGACCACACACCATTCAACGCCTTGGCCGTAGCTCGCAAAGCCGCCGTCCTCGATGATCGAGAAATGCACGGTGCGCAGCTTGCCGTCAGTGAGCATTGCGCGGCCGGTGCAATAGCGGCGCGGGATGTTGTCGGACGCCCAGGGCCGGAACGCGATCTCGTGGACGTCGGCGAAGCCCGTGATCCTCAACGAGGAATTCCAGAACGAAAATTCCTTTTCGCCAAACTCCCGCGTGATCCTCTGCAGAGCCCAGTCGCACTCGGCGAGGCGGCCATCATAGCGCGGGCCGTTCAGCCAGAAGTTCAGCTCCAGCGGATTGGCAGCCCTGGCCTCGCCGAGCGACAGCGCGCTGAACATGAGGCCGAGCACGGCGGCAAGGCGAAGGGAGGTCGAGAGGGCGCGCATGGGCAATCCGGACAGCTGGTCTGCGAGGGTCGGACGGTGCCGCGAAGGCTGGAAGAGGTCAAGTGCAGCGCGGCAACACTTGGCCAGGAGTTGACCGCAATAAAGCGACTCAAAGGCCTTCGGTTCTTTCCACCGCCGCGCCGGCACCGTAGACTGTCGCCAGCCAATTGGAGTGACGGAAATGCGAATCATTGCGGCCGCGAGCGTTTTTGCCGGCATCGTCCTGGGACTGCTGGCGGGCCTGCCGGCGCGCGCCGACATCCTTCCGGTGCCGCCATTCAAGGGCAACGACACCGGCGGCATCATCGCCTATTCGATGGCAGCCCAGGTCGATGCGCGCCAGGTCGCGGTCGATCACTGCGCCAGTTACGGCAAGGTGGTCAAATTCCTCTCGGTGCAGGCCTATGAGGGCGGCTATGTCTCGTTCGCGTGCCGCTGGGTGCCGTATGACGCCGCGGACCGGCCGATCCGCACGCTGTACTGACGCGTTTCGAAACGCCCCAGAAAACGCCGAGACACATCATCGCCAACACATCACGCTGGACACCTCAGCCGGGAGTCTCTCGCATGACGCGCAAGCTCGCTTTGCTCGGTTCGTCCGTTTGCCTCATCCTGGCGGCCGGTAGCGCCTGCGCCGACAATCTGCCGGTGCGCAAGGCAGGCCTCTGGGAAATGAAGATCCGGGCCGGGTCATCCATACCGGAGATGACCATGCAGCACTGCACCGACGAAACCGTCGACAAGGAGATGAGCAACAACGTCTCGCCGATGGCCAAGCAGATCTGCTCGAAGCAGGACATCAAGAAGACCGCGACCGGCTATGTCAGCGATTCCGAGTGCAGCGTCGCCGGTGTCAGCACGACCACGCATGCCGAGATCACGGGTGACTTCAACTCGGCCTACACGGTGAAGTCCTCCTCGCACGCGCAGGGCGGCGCGGCGGGTGCAGCGGGACGCGACACGGCCACGACGATCGACGCCAAATGGCTCGGCGCCTGCAAGGCCGACCAGAAGGTCGGCGACATCGTGATGCCCGGCGGCTTCAAGATGAACGTGCGCGACATGGACAAGCTGAAGGCGCTGTTGCCGAAGTAGGGCCGCGAGCGCCGGTGCGCTCCCTCGCCCCGTTCTTACGGGGAGAGGGTTGGGGTGAGGGGTTCTCTCCGCGTATGAGATTATCGTGGGGCCTGTACCCCCTCACCCGAATTCGATCTACGATCGAATTCGACCTCTCCCCGCAAGCGGGGAGAGGTGAAGAACCGCCTACACCGGGATCCGCACGCTCGCGCGCAATCCGCCCATCGGGCTGTCGCCGAGCGTGATGTCGCCGCCATGGGAGCGGGCGATGTCGCGGGCGATGGCTAGTCCCAGGCCAGTGCCGCCTTCGTCCTGGTTGCGGGCATTGTCCAGCCGCAGGAACGGCTTGAACACCTCTTCGCGCAGGTGCACGGGAATGCCCGGCCCGTCGTCGTCGACGGTGACGGTGAGATAGCGATGGTCGCGCTGGCCGGCGATGGCGATGCTCTTGCCGTAGCGCGCGGCGTTGGTGACGAGGTTGGCGAGGCAGCGCTTGAACGAGGCCGGCTTCACCGTAACCACGGGCAGGCCGTGGAACGCCACGGTCGCGGTGTGGCCGTGGCGCTCGGCGTCGCTGCGCAATTCCTCCAGCGCCTGCGCCATGTCGGTCGGCTGCGACTGCTCGCCGGAATCGCCGCGGGCGAATGCAAGGTAGTCTTCCAGCATCATCGACATCTCGTCGACGTCCTTGCGCATGCCTTCGAGCTCGGGGCTGTCGCCGATCAGCGCCAGCTCGAGCTTGAAGCGGGTCAGGATGGTGCGTAGGTCATGGCTGACCCCGGCGAGCATGGCGGTGCGCTGCTCCATCGTGCGCTCGATGCGTGATTTCATCTCGATGAAGGCGACCGCCGCGCGCCGCACCTCACGGGCGCCCCGGGGACGGAAGTTCGGCGCCTCGCGGCCCTTGCCGAAACTTTCCGCGGCATCGGCAAGCCGCAGGATCGGCTTGATCTGGTTGCGCAGGAACAGCACCGCGACGATCAGCAGGATCGAGGACGTGCCGACCATCCAGAACAGGAAGATCTCCGAGTTCGAGGCATAGGCGGCGCTGCGCTGCGCGAACACGCGCATCACGGCGTCGTCGAGCTGGATGCGGATCTCGACGAGGTTGGAGCGGCCGACGGTGTCGATCCAGAACGAGCGTCCGATCTGGCGTCCGAGCTGCACCGACAGCGTCTGGTCGAGCAGCGAGAAGAACGGCTTCGGTCCCGGCGGCGGCATGTCGCCGGGGGGCAGGAAATCGACGACGAGGCCGAGGCGCTGCTGGGCGATGCGACGAATCTCGTTGCGGTCCTTGTCCTGCGGATAGCCCTTGTAGACGTCGATCAGCGCGGCGATGTCCTGCACCACCGCGGCCGACAGCCTTCGCGTCACCGTGTTCCAGTGCCGCTCCATGAACACGAAGGCGACCACCGACTGCAGGATCACCATCGGCACGATCATGATGAGAAGCGCGCGGGCATAGAGGCCGGTCGGCATCCAGCCCTTGAATGCGTTGCCCGTCCAGCGATTGGCGGCGGAGACGCGCCCGGCGGCGCTCTTGAGCAGCGTCAGGCCGGTATCGATCGTGCTCATCGGTCGCGCTTCACTTGATCTATGGCGAGGCCACCAGGCGGTAGCCGATGCCGCGCACCGCCTGCAGGAACAGCGGATTGGCGGGATCGGTCTCGATCTTGCGCCGCAGGCGGTTGATCTGCACGTCGACGGCGCGCTCGTTGACGCTGCCGTTGCCGGTCAGCGCGCTCCGCGGCACGGTTTCGCCCGGTGTCTCCGAAAGAATCCGCAGCATCTCGCGCTCGCGGTCGGTGAGGTGAATGACCTCCTCGCCCTGGCGCAATTCGCCGCGATCGAGATGAAACACGTAAGGACCGAAGGCGATCTTCTCGATGGCGGCAGCTTGCGGCGGCGGCGCCGCGCGCTTGAGGATGTTGTTGATGCGCAGCGCGAGCTCGCGCGGCTCGAACGGCTTGGCGACGTAATCGTCGGCGCCGATCTGCAGGCCCTCGATACGGGCCTCGGCCTCGTGCCGCGCCGTCAGCATCACGATCGGCACCGAGGAGGAGGTCCGGATGAAACGGGCGAGATCGAAGCCGGTCTCGCCGGGCATCATGACGTCGAGGATCAGCAAGTCGAAATGCAGGCCCAGCAGCTTCGAGCGCGCATCGCCGGCGCTCGCGGCGGTGGTGACGCGATAGCCCTCGCTGGCCAGGAAGCGGGACAACAGATCGCGGATGCGGCGGTCGTCGTCGACCAGCAGCAGATGCGGCGCGTCATCGGCCGGTTGCACCGGCGGACGCGCGAGCGTGGCAGCGAGCGGCACGGTCACTCCTTTGCGTCTTGATGGACGGAGGCGAAGATCGTCTCGAGCACCTTGTCCGGGTCGTCGCGGTCGATCATCGCGCGCAGGAAGCGCTTGACGGTCTCGGCGTCCTGCGGGCTCATCTCGGCGAGCGCCTTGGTGATCCGCGTGGTCTGCAGGCCGGCGAGCTTCTGCACCAGCGTCTCGCCCTTCGGTGTCGCGTAGAGCAGCCGCTGGCGGCGGTCATTGTCGCCGGTCTTCTGCACGATGTAGCCCTCGTCCAGGAGCTGCTTGAGCACGCGGCCGAGCGACTGTTTTGTGATGCGCAGGACGTCGAGCAGGTCGGCAACCTTCAGCCCGGGATAGCGGTAGACGAAGTGCATGACCCGGTGATGCGCCCGGCCGAAGCCGAAAGCCTCCAGCTCCTGGTCGGGGTCGCCGACGAAATCGCGATAGGCGAAGAACAGCAGCTCGATGATATCCCAGCGCAAATTGCCGCCGTCGCCGGCTGTCGGCCGGGCTTCGGTCGCACCAGGGGAGGGGGTCGCGAAATTTATGTCAGGCATATTGACGTATCTTGGGTTCAATGTTACAAAAGACTCGACCCGGACGAAATTTTAGGTCGTTTCGGCGCGGGCGACGTTTGCGAAGAAGGCCCGAGATTGCCGGACCAGGCGGCGACGGCCGGATCAGATCTACCGTGCGATTGTCGAAGCGGCATTTCGGCAAAACATACTGGACTTCCGCCTTCCGCAAAAGCATGTCCTCGGCGACATGCTGGCCACGGAAACCGGCCGTAACAAGGCTGGCGGCGGTCCGGCCAGAAACCAATCAAGCCGGCCGGCCCCGAAGCGGGGCAGGCGGGCGCCAGAACAGCGCCGAAACCGGCCGCGGGAGGCAAGCACATGAGCATCAAATTCGACATCCAGCCCGCATCCAATCCGACCCCTGAGAAGGACCGCGTCGCCAAGCTGGTGGACCCCGGCTTCGGGCGGGTCTTCACCGATCACATGGCGATCGTCCGCTACAACCAGGCCAAGGGCGGCTGGTACGAGGCGAAGATCGAGGCGCGCGCCAATTTCCAGATCGATCCGGCCGGCGCGGTCCTGCACTATGCGCAGGAAATCTTCGAGGGCCTCAAGGCCTACAAGCGCGACGATGGCGGCGTGAACCTGTTCCGTCCCGATGCCAATGCGCGGCGCTTCAAGGATTCAGCCGACCGCATGGCGATGGCGCAGATCCCTGAAGACGTCTTCATCGAAGCGGTCGAGCAGGTCGTGCGCATCGACCGCGCCTGGATGCCGGGCGGCGAGGGCAGCTTGTACCTGCGCCCCTTCATGATCGCGAGCGAGACCTTCCTCGGCGTGAAGCCGTCGTCCGAGTATATTTTCGCGGTGATCGCCTCGCCGGTCGGCTCCTATTTCAAGGGTGGCCCTGCGCCGGTGTCGATCTGGGTGTCGGAGAACTACACCCGCGCCGCGATCGGCGGCACCGGCGCCGTCAAGTGCGGCGGCAACTACGCCGCGAGCCTGCGCGCGCAGGCGGAAGCCATCCAGCACGGCTGCGACCAGGTCGTCTTCCTCGACGCGGTCGAGCGCCGCTACATCGAGGAGCTCGGCGGCATGAACATCTTCTTCGTGTTCGACGACGGCTCGCTGTCGACGCCGCCGCTCGGCACCATCCTGCCCGGCATCACCCGCGACTCCATCATCGCGCTCGCGCGAGACGCCGGCAAGACCGTGCGCGAGGAGCCGTATTCGCTCGACCAGTGGCGCAAGGATGCGGCGAGCGGCAAGCTCAAGGAAGCCTTTGCCTGCGGCACCGCCGCGGTGATCTCGCCGATCGGCAAGGTGCGCTCGGTCAGCGGCGATTTCGAGATCAGCGGCGGCGCTGCCGGCCCGGTCGCCATGAGCCTGCGCAAGCAGCTCATCGACATCCAGTACGGCCGCACCAACGATCCGCACAACTGGATCCGCAAGGTCCTGTAACCGGCGGCGGAGATTCCGCTGCCTCATTCGACCCACGCGCTACGTCCCTCGGCCCGGAGCTGACGCTCCGGGCACGGGCCGGCGCGTGCGCACTGCCAGCAACCCGGGAGAAGCGACCATGGGAGTTTCGTTCGACAAGCTCGACGGCGTGATCTGGTTCGACGGCAAGCTCGTGCCGTGGCAGGAGGCCAACATGCACGTGCTGACCCACGGCCTGCATTACGCAAGCTGCGTGTTCGAGGGCGAGCGCGCCTATGGCGGCACGGTGTTCAGGAGCACCGAGCACTCCTTGCGGCTGAAGGCCTCGGCCAACATCCTGGACTTCGAGATTCCCTATTCAGTTGCCGAGATCGACGCCGCCAAGCAAATCGTGATCGACCGGAACAATCTGCCGGACGCCTATCTGCGTCCGGTCGCCTGGCGCGGTTCGGAGATGATGGGCGTTTCGGCGCCCACTAACCTCATTCACCTCGCCATAGCCGCCTGGGACTGGCCGAGCTATTTCGACCCGGCCGTGAAGCTCAGGGGTATCCGCATGGATCTCGCTGATTACCGACGGCCCGATCCGCGCACGACGCCGGCGCTCGCCAAGGCATCCGGCCTCTACATGATCTGCACCATCTCCAGGCACCGGGCAGAACGGAAAGGCTATACGGACGCAATGATGCTGGACTGGGAGGGCCGCGTTGCCGAATGCACGGCAGCCAACATCTTCTTCGCGCATGACGGCAAGCTCCACACCCCGATCGCCGATTGTTTCCTGCCTGGCATCACGCGGGCGACGGTGATCGAGCTCGCGGGCCGACGCGGCATCGAGGTGGTGGAGCGGCGCATCATGCCGGAGGAGCTGGCGCGTTTTTCCGAGTGCTTCATCACGGGGACGGCGGCCGAAGTGACGCCGGTTGCCGAAATCGCGCAGTGGCGCTTCACGCCGGGCGCGATCTGCGAGGCGCTCATGAAGGACTATGCCGCCGAGGTACAGCACAGGGGCCGGCAGGCGGCTGCGTAAAGTTCGATCCGGGATGCCCTGAGGGCACGGATGAAGCAGCCGATAGGGCAGCCTTCTTTTTTCTTCTTCCGCAAGGGGAGAGGGAAGAAGGCAGCGGTTGCCGCGTCGCGCGTCGGCTGGTAAACGCCGCGCATGGCCGAGAAACCCAAAAAACCCCAGAAACTGAAGGCGCGCCTGCCGCGCGGGCTCGAGGATCGCGACCCCGCCGCGATCCGGGCGACGCGCGAGATGGTCGAGAAGATCCGCGCCGTCTACGAGCTCTACGGCTTCGAGCCGGTCGAGACGCCGGCGATGGAGTACACCGACGCGCTCGGCAAGTTCCTGCCCGACCAGGACCGCCCGAACGAGGGCGTGTTCTCGTTCCAGGACGACGACGAGCAATGGATCAGCTTGCGCTACGATCTGACCGCGCCGCTCGCCCGCTATGTCGGCGAGCGCTACGGCACCGACGGCCTGGTCCTGCCCTACCGCAGCTATCGCGTGGGCTACGTGTTCCGCAACGAGAAGCCGGGCCCCGGCCGCTTCCGCCAGTTCATGCAGTTCGACGCCGACACGGTCGGCTCGGCGACCCCTGCAGCGGATGCCGAGATCTGCATGATGGCGGCCGACACGATGGAGGCGCTCGGAATCGCGCGCGGGCAGTACGTTGTGAAGGTAAATAATCGTAAATTGCTTGACGGACTAATGGAGGCCGTTGGGCTTGGCGAAGAGAACGTTGCAACCAGACTGACAGTCCTCAGGGCACTCGATAAATACGATCGGCTCGGGAAGGACGGAGTCCGCCAATTGCTGGGGTCGGGCAGAAGGGACGACAGCGGCGACTACACACCGGGCGCCCAACTAGAACAGGACAAAATCAGTCGCATCACGGATTTCTTGACCCTAAGAAGCGAGCCGTGGGGAATCGTTGAAGGTACCGAAAGGAACTTCAATTCGCAGATAAGATTGTCGCCCGAGGGTGGAGGCGAGCCGCGCGAGACCGATCTTCTGTCAGCCTTCGATGCCGCTTACGGCTCCAACGTTCTTTTTCACAAGGGCATAGAAGAGTTTCGCGAGATCGAGAGGATCTTAGTTAAGTGTGGTTACAATGACGGAAGGGTTATTATCGATCCCTCCGTCGTGCGCGGCCTCGAATATTACACCGGCCCCGTCTACGAGGTCGAACTCCTGCTCGAGACCAAGGACGAGAAGGGCCGCCCCGTTCGATTCGGCTCCGTCGGTGGCGGTGGCCGTTACGACGGTCTCGTCTCGCGCTTCCGCGGCGAGCCGGTGCCTGCAACTGGCTTCTCGATCGGCGTCTCGCGTCTTCAGGCCGCGCTGACGCTGCTCGGCAAGCTCGACACAAGGCCCGAATTCGGCCCCGTCGTCGTCACCGTGTTCGACCGCGACCGCGTCGCTGACTACCAGGAAATGGTGGCGCAGCTGCGCAGTGCCGGCATCCGCGCCGAGCTCTATCTCGGCAATCCCAAGAACATGGGCAACCAGCTCAAATATGCCGACCGCCGCAACGCGCCCTGCGTCATCATCCAGGGCTCCGACGAAAAGGCGCGCGGCGAGGTGCAGATCAAGGATCTGGTCGAGGGCGCCAAGGCGGCCGCCGCGATCGCCTCCAACCAGGAATGGCGCGAGAGCCGTCCGGCGCAGTTCTCGTGCAGCGAAGCCGACCTCGTCGCCAAGGTGCGCGAGGTATTGGCGCGCCATGACGTAAAGTGGGGATAGCCATTCCGGCAGGCCGTCATGCCCGGGCTTGTCCCGGGCATCCACGTCTTGTTTGATGGAAGAGAGCGTGGATGGCCGGGACAAGCCCGGCCATGACGACAACAAAACAGCAGGGAGACAACGATGCCTGAGATCACCGTCAGCATGGCCGAAGGCCGCACCGACGAGCAGAAGGCCGGCATGATGCGCGACATCACGCAGGCGCTGGTGAAGAATCTCGGCGTCGATGCCGATGCCGTCGTCATCCAGATCAACGAAGCCCCGCTCCGCCACAAGATGAAGGGCGGCAAGACTTTTGTGGAGCGCGCGGCGGCGGCGAAGAAGTGACGCGTTGGCGTCGTTCCGGGTTCGCACAGCGCGGACCCGGAAAGGGCGCCCCCGGCTACAGGCGATCGCGACAGCGACTTGGATCGAAATCCGGCTCGAACCTGTTCAGCCGATCGATGACCCTGGCGCCGTTGCTCAAGCCGCGCTTCTGCACGATGTCCAAGGCCTGCGCCTTCTGGCCGAAGCGCACCAGTGCGAGCAGGAGCGGCGATTCATCATCATCGAGACGATTGCGCGTTTTCGACGCCAGGTACGTCAGGACGACGGGCTCCAGCGCCGGCCAGCTCAGCGCGCTGG
This sequence comes from Bradyrhizobium diazoefficiens, assembly GCF_018131015.1. Taxonomy (GTDB): domain Bacteria; phylum Pseudomonadota; class Alphaproteobacteria; order Rhizobiales; family Xanthobacteraceae; genus Bradyrhizobium; species Bradyrhizobium diazoefficiens_B. Next base: position 60,009 of record NZ_JAFCJJ010000018.1, on the reverse strand, counting down.
CGCGACATGCGGCGATTGCGGCGAACTCCGGGTTCGATCTCGCCGAGCCGCCGGGATCGAGACGACGGATGACGAGACTGGTCGCATCATCGTCGCCAAACTCCGCAAGACGCGTCAACACGCCGTAGGTGGTCCAGTCGGGCTGGGCCTCGACGATGCCGATCATCTTCTCCCGGTAGGGCCGCAGATCGTTCGTGGAGACGTCCGACAGCGACCAGCCGAGCATGGATTTGTAGTGACTGGTGGTCTGGTCGCCCGGGCCGCTCATGCGGTCGAGCACGACGGGAATCAACGGCCGGTAGAGGCCCGGGTTCTTCCGCAGCATCTCCTGAATAGCCAAAGCTGCCGTGCTGATCGTCATCCGGTCGTCGGTGACGATGTGGCTGACGAATTCGATGTCCGCGCTGGATCCGCTCGCCTGCTTTGCCGTCGCCTTCAAGGCTTCGACCAGGACGTCCTGTTGCTGTGTCGAAAAGACCGGCGCCGCGCTGGCCGGGATCGCCAGGATGCGCTCCGCAATCGCGCGAACGCTGTCCGATTTCGCCGGCGCGATGTCGCCGATCTCGTAGCCGAATGCCGCCCTCAGGCTACCGGCGAGATCGATCGGCCGGGCGACGATCCGGCGTCGTCCCCGGGTCGGGCCGCTATATCCGCCCTGAATATGCATCTCGGTGCCGATGTAATAGGGCTTTGCCAGCACGAGCACGGCCGTCTCGGTCTGCCGCCTGAGCGGTGACGCGTCGTCCGTCCCGCGCATATTGATCTGGAACTGCTTGATGCTGTCCACGAGGACGAAGTCCGGCGCATCGGGAAAGGGGGCGGGCGGATAGCTTTTGCTGGAGTAGTTCGTGGAGAGCCTGACGGTGGCGTCCGCAGCCTCGTTGCCGCCGGCCTCGGCGATCAGGCAGTCGCCGGAAATCAGCCGGTCGCGGACGACCTTCTCCACGACGTACCCTGCGGGCGCGGCGTCCGGGCAAAAGTCCCTGTGCTCGATGCGATAGGTGACGCTGCGCGCGGTCTCCTTGCGAAGGAGAACGGACGCGTCGGGCATTCTGGTAACGCGCACCCAGTCCACTTCGCCGTTGAATAGCAGGCGTGCGCAGATCTGGTTGCAGGTGGCCGTCTTGTCGCCGATGCCCTGGTTGAATTCGAACAACCCCGACGCCGAATTGCCGATCAGCTCGATGCGCCGCGGCTTCCCATCTGCCGTTCCGCTGACATCCTCCGCGCTCATGCGCGCGATGAATTCAGTGGCCCGCTGCTCCGAAATCCACCCCGGAACGATCGCGATCCCCACCGGGATCAAGAGGCCGATGGCGACCAGGCCGATCGCGACCGGCCGGTTCGGCGCGGTCCGGGCCAGGACGAGCGGGGCGATCGCGAGCAGGTAAATCAGGATGGTCGGCGCTGCGAGGACGACGAAGCCGGGTGCACCGAGCAGCGGGATCGAGACAATGAAGAGCCAAAATAGCGCATTCGGGATCGTCGCGATGGCGCTGAGAGCGCCAAAGACCGCGAGGCTAACGATATACGGTTTCGGGATGCGCATGCGAACGACCGTTGGCGTGGAGCCTGCACAGGTTTAGTCCGGGGCCATCGACAATCCCTTTAAGTTGAAGGGCACCTTAGCCGGCCGGTTGCGGTTAGTGTAAACAAAGTCCTTGCCGGTTGCGGCGCGTTCGGCCTAGGCACGGCTTGCCGGACTTCGGCGACAGTGAAGCGGAGACCCGCATGGACGCACGCGACTTCATCAAGATCGGCATGAGCGCCGAGCGCACGCTGGTGGTGCCGGCCGAGCGCACGGTCGGGCATTTCGTGCCGGGCATGCCGTTCGTCTATGCGACACCGATGATGATCATGGAAATGGAGATGACCTCGGGCGATGCGATTCGCTCCGCGCTGAAGCCGGGCTGGGTCACCGTCGGCACCGAGGTCGACATCCGCCATCTCGCCGCAGCCCTGGTCGGCGCAACGGTGCGGACCACCGCAAAAGTGATCGCGGTCGAGCGCCGCGTCATCCGCTTCGAGGTCGAGGCGTTCGAGGGCACGCGCAAGCTCGGCGAGGGCTGTCACGCGCGCGGGCTGGTCAATGTCGAGTTGTTCAACAAGCGGCTCGGGGCGTAGCGCAGCCGCCGGGCTACGCGCTCCCCGGCGACGCATAGAGTGTTTCCTGCTCCTTGCGGAGACGCACGGCAGGCAGCGTCTCGTCGATCGCCACATCGGCCCAGGTGATGCAGGAATCCTTTGCGATCGCCCTGGTCAATCGTACGTTGTGGGCAAGCCCGAGCGGCAAATAGCCCTTTGCAAGCGAGGTGCTCGCGGGCGTCAGCTTGCCGAACACGGTGTAGCCGCCTTCTCCGTCCAGAATATCTCCCGCGCGCAGGTCCTTCTTGGCGGTCGCGGCCACATCGGCGTTGAACGTCGTTGCGACCCCGGTCGCTTCCTTGCGCAGCGCGATCGAGGCAACTGAAATGCCAAGCTCCAGACCGATGAGATGCCACTTCTTGTAGGAGCTCATGTAGCGGCCGCTCGGATCGGTGACGACGCTGTATTCCTGGAAGCAGTTGCGGATGTACTCGCTGTCGCCCTCGAAACAGACCCAGACGCCCTTGCGGATATCGTTGGGGATCGGTTTGCCCTCAGCCGTCAGGCAGGACACGACCTCGACCTGCCCCTTGGACTCCAGGACGCCGCCCTCGGAACGGGGGCGCATCAGCGTCGGGATGTCGTCGACCGATCCCGGCGGGAATGCGAGGCCTTGCGAGGGCGCCTCCAGCCCGGTTGCGTTCGCAATCGCGGCGGATTCGATCGCCGGCTTGGAGCCGTCGAGGAATGCGTTGAACATTTTTGGATTCATGCCGCCGCGCGCGGCTTGCTCGGCGGTGAGGCCCCAGTGGTCCCAGACCGTTTCGGGCGTCGATTCCCGATAATGCGGCAGCCATTTGTGGCCGCGGCCCGCGGCCACCACCGGGAAGCCGCAGGCCCTTGCCCAGTCGACGAGGTCGCAGGCCAGCGCGGGCTGATCGCCATAGGCGAGGCTGTAGATCACGCCGGCTTGCCTCGCTCTTCGGGCGAGGATCGGTCCGCAGAATGCGTCGGCCTCGACCGTCACGTTGATGACGGCCTTGCCCACGGAAAAGGCGCCAAGGCAGTGTTCCACCGCTGCGACGGGATTGCCGGTGCACTCGGCGATCACCTCGATGCCCTCGCACTTCACCAACGCGTCCCAGTCGTCGGTCAGGAAGGTCGTGCCGTTCCTGAGGGCCTCCTCGAGCGAGGCCGCCGCGAATTGCTCCGCCCGCCAGCCGACCCGGTCCAGGTTTTCGCGGGCACGCGACGGCGACAGGTCCGCAATTCCAACAAGATGGACGCCCGGTGTGCGCAGAACCTGATGCAGGTACATCGCACCGAACTTGCCAGCCCCGATCAGCCCGATCCTGATGGGGCGATCCTCGGCCTGTCGTTCGAGAAGTTTCGCGTAGAGGTTCATCTGGCTACTTCGCCAGTTCCCGCGACCGCGTCGTCGCGGCCGCGACCGCGCGGATCATCAATTCGCGCAGGCCCGGCTCGCCCATCAGCACGCCGAGCGCGGCCGCGGTGGTGCCGCCGGGCGAGGTGACGTTCTGGCGCAGCGTGCTGGAAGGCAGCTCCGACTGATGCAGCAACTCGCCGGAGCCGGCGACGGTCTCGCGCGCAAGCTTTGTCGCCAGCGCCTCGGGAAGACCGGCCTCGATGCCGGCGCGGGCGAGTTCCTCGGCGAGCAGGAACACGTAGGCCGGCCCCGAGCCGGAGACGGCGGTCACCGCATCCATCAGGCCTTCGTCCTCGACCCATTCGACCGCGCCGGTGGCGCGCAGAAGCGCATCCGCCACCGCGCGCTGCGTGGCGCTGACATTGTTCGCTGCGACCGCCACCGTGATGCCGCGGCCGATTGCGGCCGGCGTGTTCGGCATCGCGCGCACCACGGCGCCGCCGCACACCTGCTGCAGCGAGGCGATCGTGGTGCCCGCCATGATCGAGACCACCGCGGTCTGGTCCGAGACGAACGATTTCAGCATGGCGCCGGCCTCGCGGAACATCTGCGGCTTCACCGCGGCGACCAGCGTCTCGACGGTGCCGGCCGCCGTCACGCCGGGATTGAGCACCACGCCTTGTTCGGCAAGCGCGGTGATCTCGGGCGAGATGTGGGGATCGATCACCGCGACGCGGCGCGGATCGAGCCCGCCGGCCAGCCATCCGGTCAGCATCGCGCCGCCCATCTTGCCGGCGCCGGCAAGCAGGATGGTGCCGGTGATGTTCTTGAGAGTGTTGTCTGCCACTGTGGTCACCAAATCCCGTCGTCCCGGCGAAAGCCAGGACCCATTACCCCGACTGGTTCTAGTGGATGGCAGGCAGAGCAACAAGCATCGCGGGCTACCGGGAGACCTCGCGGTATGGGTCCTGGCTTTCGCCAGGACGACGGCGGGGAGGGAGCTGCGCTCCCTCACATCCTGAGAGGCCTTACGCCTCTCCGGCCGTGTCGAACATCGCCGCGTCCATGGCGTCCGCCGTGCTCTTGCCGGCCCACACCACGAACTGGAATGCCGGAAAATAGCGTTCGCAGGCATGAATGGCGCCGGCGAGCATGGCTTCGCATTGCGCGGTCGAGGCGGTGAGCCCGCCGGGCAGCACCAGCGCCTGGCGGTGCATGACCATGCCGGTCGAGATCCACAGGTCGAAATGGCCGACCCACAGCTGCTCATTGATCGCGGCGACGAGCCGCTGCACTTCGCCCCGCCGCGCGACCGGAATCTTCATGTCGAAGGCGCAGGCCAGATGCAGCGCCTCGATCTCGCTCATCCAGGTGAAGGAGATCTGGTAGTCGGTCCATTGTCCCTTGGAGACAATCGTGAGTTCGTCTTCGCCGGAACGTTCGAACGGCCAGTTGTTGCTGGCAGCGATATCCTCGACCACGGCGAGCGGGTGACTCTTGGAATCGATAGTGCCTTCGAGCAGGGACATTCCGCCTCGACCTCTTGCCTTCATGTTGTGTTTGATACGCACGCCGTCGGGTCCAGCGCGCGCTCGCCAAACTAAGGCGATCCCTTCGGATCAGCGCGGCCTGTCGCGGATCAACTGATGTGATTTGCGGAATCTGCGCAACGGGGTCGCGAGTCCGTCCACAAGCCAGGACTCGTTCGTCCACAGCTCATCTCCGTCATAATTATTAATTTGAGAACAAATCGGAATCGGAACGCGCGACGCTTACGCGAAGCTTGCGGCAATCGTTAATTTCGTCCTGTGAGGGCCGAACCACCATGGCGGCATGGGACCATGCGGTTTTCCGATGCGGAACACGCTTGCCGCGGCCGCGGACCGACGTCATATTTCGGTCAGGCCGTTCATTCCGGGCGGCCGATGTTCTCAGGGCGGGGTGAAAGTCCCCACCGGCGGTAAGGGTCGAAAAACCCAAGCCCGCGAGCGCCTTCCCCAGGGTTTTCCTGAAAAGGATTTTCCAAAGGAAGGGTCAGCAGATTCGGTGCAATTCCGAAGCCGACGGTCAAAGTCCGGATGAAAGAGAACGGTCGGTGGCAGACGCATCGCAGGATGCGGCTGTTTGTCGTTCCGTGTGCCCTGATTCTGGTCCTCAAGAAGGAAAGCCATGAATCAGATGTTGCAAGACCCCCAAGCCGAAACTTCCCAGACACCGCCGCCACCGGTTCCGCAGGAACCGGTGACCGGGCATCCGCGCTTCGCAAAACCGCAGCGGGTGGCCTTCGTGCAGGCCTGCTGGCACCGCGACGTGGTCGAGGAAGCCCGCATCGCCTTCATGAAGGAGGCCGAGGCGCGCCACCTCACCCATGTCGACGTGTTCGAGGTGCCGGGCTCGTTCGAGATCCCGCTGCACGCGCAGATCCTCGCCAAGACGCGGCGCTACACCGCCATCGTCGCGGCCGGTCTCGTCGTCGACGGCGGAATCTATCGTCACGAATTCGTCGCCGACACCGTGATCAAGGCGCTGATGGACGTGCAGCTCCGCACCGAGGTGCCGGTGTTCTCGGCCGTGCTGACGCCGCAGCAATTCCACGAGACCGAGGTGCACTACGATTTCTTCCGCAGGCATTTTGCCATCAAGGGCGTCGAGGTTGCCGCGGCCTGCGCGGAGACGTTGCTCGGCCTGGAGCGCCTGCGCGGCCAGGTCGCAGCGGGGATTGTGTAACGGCACGGTCACACGCCGCTGATTGTCATTCCCGCCGCCGTCCCTGTACAGTCGGCGGCGGGAGGAGGCCGCGCCGTGGAGACGGGGCGGCTGGCAAGATCATGTTCGAAGGACACGATCCCTATCTCGTCGCGCTCTCGGTAGTGATTGCGAGCCTGGGTGGCTATACCGGCTTTGCGCTTGCGGCCCGCATCCGCAATGTGCCGGGCGTCAGCAACCGCGTCCTGCTCGCGGGTGCGGCGGCGTTTCTGGCCGTCGGCATCTGGACCATGCATTTCGTCGGCATGCTGGCCGCACCGCTGCCGCCCGACACCGTCTATCTCGTTCTTCCCACCATCATCTCGTTCCTGATCTGCGCGCTGGTGGTCGGCATCTCCCTGTTCTTCGTCTCGATCGGCGAACCGTCGTTGCAGCGGGTGGCGTCATCGGCCGTCCTGGTCGGCCTCGGCATCGCCAGCATGCATTATGTCGGAATCCACGGGCTCGCCGGCCCCTTCGTCATCAGGCACGACCCCTCGATGGTGCTGCTGTCGGTCCTCGTCGCCATCGTCACCGCCTATGGCGGCCTGCGCGCCTTCCTGGCCCAGCAGGAAGGCGTGCGGCTGATCGTCAGCGCGATTGCCTTTGGCGTCGCGGTCTCCGGCATGCATTACACGGCGATGCTCGGCATGCATTTCGAGCCGCTGACGGCGGGCGGCCATCAGCATTCCGGCGGCAGTCTTGCCGCATCGCAGCAAATCCTGTCCATCGTCGTCGCCGTGCTCTGCTTCGTGATCACCGCCGGCTTTCTGCTCTCGCTGGTGCCTGACCGGCGGCAGGTGCAGGCGTCCGCCGCCGGTCCGGCTTTCCCCCTTGCAGCGCCGGCCAGCACCGAGCCGGTCGCCACCGCCGCGATATCGCCGTGGCCAAAACCCGCGCCGCTCGGCGGCATCGGCCAGCCGCCACGGGCGCCGGTTCCCCGGCTGCCGGTCGAGGGGGCCGACGGTACCCATTTCATCGACACGGCCGATGTGCGCAGTGTCCGTGCCGACGCGCATTACACCCGGGTCCATGACGGCACCCGCGAGCGGATGTGCCCGTGGTCGATCTCGGAGGCCGAGGCGCAGCTCGATCCCTCGCTCTTCCTCCGGGTGCACCGCAGCCACATCGTCGCGATTCCCCATGTTGCCCTGGTCCGGAAAGAGGGCGACGGCGCCGTGCTAGAGCTCGACGGCCCGTCGCCGCACCGGGTGCCGGTGAGCCGGGCCAAGATCGCCGAGGTGAAGGCAAGGCTGGGTTTGGTGAACCGGCGGCGCGCGTAGCCGCCATAAGTCGCCCTGTCTGACGCAATTCGTGCGATCCGGCCGCATTTCGTGCGAAATCCGCGGTTCCCGTGCCCGAGTGGTTGCAGCTTACCCGGTACCGAGAGACCGTCCCGCCAACGTCCGCGCCACTGCGCGCAAGGACGATTGTGGGAGGAGACGATGATCCCGGGATCATTCAGCTATCACCGGCCGGCGAGTGTCGCCGATGCCGTCAAACTCTTGTCCGACCTCGGCGAGGATGCGCGGCCACTGGCCGGCGGGCACAGCCTGGTTCCGATGATGAAGCTTCGGCTCGCGACCCCCGCCCATCTGATCGACCTGCACGGCATCGCCACGCTCAAGGGCATCCGCCGCGACGGCAACAATCTCGTCATCGGCGCCATGACCACCCAGCATGAACTGCTGGCCTCTGAAGAGATCTCACAGGCGATGCCAATCCTGCACGAGGCGGCGCTTCTGATCGCCGACCCGCAGGTGCGCTACCGCGGCACGATCGGCGGCAATGTCGCCAATGGCGATCCCGGCAACGACATGCCGGCGCTGATGCTGACGCTGGGCGCGACCTATCGCCTCGAAGGCCCCGGCGGCAGCCGGGAGGTCGCGGCATCCGACTTCTACCAGGGCGCCTATTTCACCACGCTCGAGCCCGGCGAGATCCTCACCTCGGTCTCGATCCCCGTGCCGGCGGCCGGCCACGGCTCGGCCTATGAAAAGCTCAAGCGCAAGGTCGGCGACTACGCCACCGCGGCGGCGGCCGTCATCCTCACCATGGCGAGCGGCAAGGTCGCGACCTGCTCGATCGGGCTCACCAACGTCCACGAGACGCCGCTGCTTGCCGCTGACGCCGCCAAGGCCGTGATCGGCACCAGCCTCGATGCGGCGACGCTGAAGAAGGCCGCCGCCGCAGCCGAAGCGATCATGGCGCCGGCCGCGGATGCCCGCGGGCCCGTCGAATACCGAAAACATGTCGGCGGAATCATGGTGACGCGGGCGCTGCAGCGCGCCGCCGCCAACGCGAAATAAGGGAGGGGATCGATGGCCAAAACACACGTAACCATGAAGGTGAACGGCGCCGAGGTCGAAGGCCTCGTCGAGCCGCGCACGCTGCTGGTGCACTTCATTCGCGAGAACCTGCAACTCACCGGCACCCATATCGGCTGCGAGACCACCCATTGCGGCGCCTGCACCGTCGATATCGACGGAATGTCGGTCAAATCCTGCACCATGTTCGCGGTGCAGGCGCAAGGCAGCGACATCACCACGGTCGAAGGCATGGCCAATGCCGACGGCACGCTGTCGGCGCTGCAAGAGGGTTTCCGCATGATGCACGGCCTGCAATGCGGCTTCTGCACGCCCGGCATGATTGTCCGCGCGCACCGGCTGCTCAAGGAAAACCCCTCGCCGAGCGAGCAGGAGATCCGGATGGGCATCTCCGGCAATATCTGCCGCTGCACCGGCTACCAGAACATCGTCAAAGCCATTCAATACGCGAGCGCCAAGATCAACGGCGTCGAATTCCGGGAGGCCGCAGAATGAATGACCTCACTCCCACGCGGGAACAACGCGAAGCCGCACTCGAAGGCATGGGCTGCAAGCGCAAGCGCGTCGAGGACATCCGCTTCACGCAAGGCAAGGGCAATTACGTCGACGACATCAAGCTGCCGGGCATGCTGCATGGCGACTTCGTCCGCTCGCCGCATCCGCATGCGCGCGTCAAGAAGATCGACGACAGCGAGGCATTGAAGGTGCCCGGCGTGCTCGCGGTGATCACCGCCGAGACGCTGAAGACGGTCAACCTCGCCTGGATGCCGACGCTCGCCGGCGACGTGCAGATGGTGCTGGCCGACGGCAAGGTGCTGTTCCAGAACCAGGAGGTCGCTTTCGTGGTCGCGACCGACCGCTATGCCGCCGATGACGGCATCAACAAGGTCATGGTCGAATATGAGCCTCTCGCCCCGCTGGTCGATCCCTTCAAGTCGATGGATTCCGACGCGCCGGTGCTGCGCGAGGACCTCGCCGGCAAGACGACGGGGGCTCACGGGCCGCGAAAGCACCACAACCACATCTTCGAGTGGAGCGTCGGCGACAGGGAGCTGACCGACGCCGCGTTCAAGAAGGCCGAGGTCACGATCAAGGAGATGATCTCCTATCACCGCACCCATCCCTCGCCGCTGGAGACCTGCCAGTGCGTCTGCGCCTTCGACAAGATCAAGGGTGAGCTGACGATCTACGGCACCTTCCAGGCCCCGCACGTGATCCGCACCGTGGTATCGCTGATCGCAAAGCTGCCGGAGCAGAAGATCCACGTCATCTCGCCCGACATCGGCGGCGGCTTTGGCAACAAGGTCGGCGCCTATCCCGGCTATATCTGCGCGGCGGTCGCCTCCATCGTCACCGGCAAGCCGGTGAAATGGGTCGAGGACCGGATCGAGAATCTCACCGCGACCTCGTTCGCGCGCGACTACCACATGACGACTGAGATCGCCGCGACGAAGGACGGCAAGGTCACGGGTCTCCGTGTCCACGTGCTCGCCGATCATGGCGCGTTCGATGCCTGCGCCGACCCGTCGAAATGGCCGGCCGGCTTCTTCAACATCGTCACCGGCTCCTACGACTTCCCGACCGCGCATCTTGCGGTGGATGGCGTCTACACCAACAAGGCGCCGGGCGGCGTGGCCTATCGTTGCTCGTTCCGCGTCACCGAGGCCGCCTACTGCATCGAGCGCGCCATGGACATCCTGGCGCAGAAGCTGAACATGGATCCGGCCGAGCTGCGGCTGAAGAACTTCATCAAGCCGGAGCAGTTTCCGTATCACTCGGCGCTGGGCTGGGAATATGATTCCGGCGACTACCACACCGCCATGCGCAAGATGATGGAGACGACTAGCTACGCCGCGCTCCGCAAGGAACAGGCGGACAAGCGCGCGGCGTTCAAGCGCGGCGAGACCCGCGAGATCATGGGCCTCGGCGTCTCCTTCTTCACCGAGATCGTCGGCGCCGGCCCGTCGAAGAACTGCGACATCCTCGGCATTGCCATGTTCGACTCCTGCGAGATCCGCATGCATCCGACCGGTGCCGGCATCGCGCGCATGGGCACCAAGAGCCAGGGCCAGGGCCACGAGACCACCTGGGCCCAGATCATCGCCACCGAAATCGGCATTCCCGCCGACAACATCATGGTCGAGGAGGGCAACACCGACACCGCGCCCTACGGGCTCGGCACCTACGGCTCGCGCTCCACGCCGGTGGCGGGCGCGGCGATCGCCATGGCTGCGCGAAAGATCAAGGCCAAGGCGCAGATGATCGCGGCCTACAAGCTCGAGGTCCACGAGGACGACCTCGAATTCGACATCGACGGCTTCCGGGTCAAGGGCCTGCCGGAAAGGTACATGTCGATGAAGGATATCTGCTGGGCGGCCTACAACTCCGTGCCGCCGGGCATGGAGCCGGGGCTCGAGGCGGTCAGCTATTACGATCCGCCCAACATGACCTATCCGTTCGGCGCCTATCTCTGCGTGATGGACATCGACGTCGATACCGGCGTGTACAAGGTCCGGCGCTTCTACGCGCTCGACGATTGCGGCACCCGCATCAACCCGATGATCATCGAGGGCCAGGTGCATGGCGGCCTGACCGAAGCCTTCGCCATCGCGATGGGCCAGGAGATCCGCTACGACGAGACCGGCAACGTCGTCACCGGCTCGTTCATGGACTTCTTCATGCCGACCGCGGTGGAGACGCCGCACTGGGAGACCGACTTCACCGTCACCCCGTCGCCGCATCATCCGATCGGCGCCAAGGGCGTCGGCGAGAGCCCGAATGTCGGCGGCGTGCCGGCCTTCTCCAACGCCGTCAACGACGCGTTCTCGTTCCTGGGGAGCCGGCACATCCAGATGCCGCACGATTTCTGGCGCAACTGGAAGGCGGCGAAGGAGCTGGGAGCGGTCGCGTAGCATGAAGGGCCGTGACGAGATCGCGCAAGCGCTGGCCGCATCGGGCTACATCGCCGATGCGGACCTTGCGACCGCGATCTCGCTGATGCAATTGCTGCGGCGTCCGCTGCTGCTCGAAGGCGAGGCGGGTGTCGGCAAGACCGAGGTGGCGAAGGCGCTGGCAAAGGTGCACGCGACCGAGCTGATCCGCCTGCAATGCTACGAGGGCCTCGACCAGTCGTCCGCCCTCTACGAGTGGAACTACCAGCGCCAGTTGCTGGCGATCCAGGCCCATCGCGGCGCCGACAGCATCGAGGACCAGGTGTTTTCGGAAAAATACCTGCTGGAGCGCCCTTTGCTTGCCGCGATCCGGCGCGCGCAGGCGCCGGTGCTGCTGATCGACGAGATCGACCGCGCCGACGACGAGTTCGAGGCGTTCCTGCTGGAGTTGCTCTCCGACTTCCAGGTCTCGATCCCCGAGCTCGGCACCATCCCTGCAATCACAATTCCGCATGTGGTGCTGACCTCGAACGGAACCCGCGAACTGTCCGACGCGCTGCGCCGGCGCTGTCTCTATCATTATGTCGACTATCCCGACGTCGACCGGGAGACCCGCATCATCCTGGCGCGGGTCGCAGGCGCGAGCCCGTCGCTGTCGCTGCAGGTCGCGCGCATGGTCGAGGGCGTGCGCAAGGAGGAGCTCCGGAAAATTCCGGGCGTGGCGGAGACGCTGGATTGGGCGGCGGCGCTCGTCGGGCTCGACGTGCGCGATCTCCACGATGCGCCCGAGACCGTGCATGAGACGCTGGTCTGCCTGTTGAAGACCCATGAGGATCGCGCCCGCGTCACCGCGGAGGTGACGCAGCGCCTTTTGGGGAAAGTCGCATGAGCTGCTGCGGCTCCAGCCCCGGCTACGACGAACTCGACGCAGTCTCGCGCCTCGTCTCGGCAAGGCTCGCCGCCTTCCTGCGCACATTGCGCGATGCGGGTTTTCGCGTCGGACTGGCCGAGGGGCAGGATGCGGCGACGCTGATGGCCGCGGGCTATGCGGCGCGGCCGAACCTGCTGCGTGCCGCGTTCAGGCATCTGTTCTCGGCGCGCAAATCCGACTGGGACAAGTTCGACGGCCTGTTCGATGCGTTCTGGCTGGGAAAACGCGTGCGCTCGCGCTCGCGCGCCATCGGCTCGGCCCCCGGGGCCAACAATCCGTCGCTGAAGAGCCTGCAGGATAAGACGGCGGAGCAGGGCGGCGGCCAGTCCGTCACCGACCAGCTTCCGTCCTCCGACGATGCGCCGGAAGGCCGCTCCGGCGAGGGCCGCATGGAAGGCGCCTCGCGCGCCGACAATCTCGCCGAGGTCGACTTCAGGAAGCTCAGCGATCCCGATCAGGTCGCGCAGGCCCATGAGGCTGCCGCGCAACTCGCCAACGCGATGCGCACGCGCCTCACCCGGCGCGATCTGGCGCGCCGGCGCGGCTACCGGCTCGATCTCCGCCGCACCATCCATCGCAACATCAGTCATGGTGGCGTGCCGATCAGCCTGGTGAAGCGGCAGCGCAAGGACAAGCCGCTGCGGCTTGTTGTTCTTCTTGACGCATCGGGGTCGATGAGCATGTACACCGCCGTGTTCCTGCGCTTCATCCACGGCGTGCTCGACCAGTTCCGCGAGGCCGAAGCGTTTTTGTTCCACACCCGGCTCGCCTACGTTTCCGATGCGATGAAGGAGAAGGACGCTGGTCGCGCCCTCGACCGGCTCTCGATCATGGCGCAGGGTGCGGGCGGCGGCACGAAGATCGGCGAATCCTTGCAGACCTTTAATCGCTGGCATGCGTCGCGCGTCATCCATTCGCGCAGTTGCGTGATGATCGTGTCCGACGGCTACGAGACCGGCGATGCTGCGCTGCTGGGCCGCGAAATGGCCGCCTTGCACCGGCGCTGCCGGCGCATCGTCTGGCTCAATCCGATGATGGCCTGGGAGGGTTATTCGCCCGAGGCGCGGGGCATCAGGGCGGCGCTGCCGCATGTTGATCTCTATGCGCCCGCGAATTCGCTGCAAAGCCTGCGCGCACTCGAACCCTATCTGGCGAAGCTTTGAGGGACCTGCCGATGACGTCTCATGTCGAAGTGCTGGATCTGGTGGCGCAGATGAAGGCCGCCGAACGCGCCTTCGTGCTCGCGACCGTCGTGCGAACGGTGTCGGTGACCGCGGCCAAGGCCGGCGCCAAGGCGATCATCGCGGCCGACGGCACCATCGTGGCCGGGTGGATCGGCGGCGGCTGCGCCAAAGGCGCGGTGCTGAAGGCGGCGCGCGAGGCGCTTGCCGACGGCGAGCCGCGCATGGTCTCGGTGCAGCCGGAGAATCTGCTGGCCGAGCTCGGCGTCAGCGCCGGCGAGAGCCGTGACGGTATCCGCTTCGCCAGCAACATGTGCCCGAGCAAGGGCACGATGGACATCTTCGTCGAGCCGGTGCTGCCGCATCCCTCGCTCGTCGTTCTCGGCGCGAGCCCGGTGGCGTTGTCGCTTGCGGCGCAGGCGCGCGTGCTCGGTTATCACGTCACGCTGGCCGCGCCCGCCGCCGACCTCACGACGCCGCCGGATGCCGATGCGATCATCGACGGCTACGCGCTCGGCGAGCTCAACGAGGCAAAGCGCTTCGTCGTCGTCTCGACGCAAGGCAAGGGTGACGAAGCCGCACTTCGCGCCGCGATCGGGGCCAGGGCCGACTACCACGCCTTCGTCGGCAGCCGCCGCAAGATGGCCTCGCTGCGGGCAAAACTGGTTGCCGAAGGCGCCAGCGCGGCCGCGATCGACGATTTCAAGGCGCCGGCCGGTCTCGACCTCGGCGCCATCACCCCGGAGGAGATCGCGATGTCGATCCTCGCCGAGATCACAAGGGAGCGCCGGCGCGGCCAGCGTGCCGCCAAGCCTCGCAGCGCATGACGCTCACGCGCCGGGCCGGTCCGCCCTCAGCAATCGGTAGTGCAGCCGCGCAAAGCCGCCGAGCCATCGGACGGCGGCGTTGAGCCCGAGCGCCAGCAATGCGCCGAAGCCGACCCCGGTGGTCACCAGCGCAATGCCTGCGATGGCGCGCAACATCAGCCTGACGAGATGTCCGTCGCCGAAATCCCTGTAGACGCTGAACAGCAATCCGATGCCGACGATCCCGAGCACGAACATCACGAAGGCGATCACGAGCAGGATCAGCAGGGCGGCGAGCAGCAACGGCAGCAACAGGAGGATATCGACCACCGCCAACCCGCCGAGCGCGAACAGCGCGGCCGTGGAGTTGCGCAAGGAGTGATGGTTCTCCCACCGGCGCAGTCCCGTCTCGGCGCGCAGCTCGCGCGCCAGCCGCCTGGGGTCGCCGAGCGCGGCAGCGACCTCGCGCTCGGTCCGCCCTGACGCGCGGGCCTCCTCGAAATGGGCGACGTAGTCGGTCAGGATGTCGTCGATCTCACGCGCGGGCATTCCCTGGAGCCCATCGGCGAGGATGTGGAGGAAGTCATCGCGGCTCATTTGACGTCTCCGAGGAGGCGATCCACAGCGTCCGAAAAACTTCGCCATTCGCGTTTCTGCGTGGTGAAGGCGGCACGGCCGGCGGCCGTCAGCCGGTAGTATTTGCGCGGCGGGCCGCTGCTCGATTCTTCCAGGCGGGTATCGACCAGCCCGTCATCCTGCATCCGCCGCATCAGCGGATAGATCGTTCCCTCGCCCATGCCGACGCCGGCCGACAGCGTGCTCGCGATCTCGTAGGCATAGCTCTCGCCGCGCGCGAGCAGAGCGAGCACGCAGAGCTCCAGCGCGCCCTTCTTGAGCTGAACCTGATTCGTCGAGTCGGCCATTTCCTCCTTGACTACACCGCTTCCGGATGAGCTTATATAGCAAGGTACTGTGTATTGCAAGGTACCTGTGAATACTCAATTCCGGAGGAAACAACCCATGGCCCATCTCAATCGTCGTCATTTGCTGGCCGGCCTTGGCGGGAGCGTGGCTCTGCCATGGATCCCGCCCTGGGCCACCCCCGCCATGGCCGCGTCGTCCGCCGCCGAGCGCCTCGCTGCACTGGAGCGAGCTGGAAAGTTGCCCGGCCTGCATGCGTTGCTGATCAGCAAGGGCGGCCAGCTCGTGCTCGAGCATTATGGGGAGGGCGAGGACGAGGGCTGGAACCGGCCGCTGGGCAAAGTCGTGTTCGGCCCTGACGTGCAGCACGATTTGCGCTCCATCTCGAAGAGCATCGTCGGTCTCGCCTATGGCGTGGCGCTTGCCGAAGGCAGGGTGCCGCCACCGGATGCAAAGCTCTATGGCCAGTTTCCGGAATACGCCGATCTCGCCGCGCAACCGGGCCGCGACAGGATCACGATCCGTCACGTGCTCTCCATGACGTTCGGCTTCGAATGGGATGAGCTCATCGTTCCCTATGGAGATCCACGCAACAGCGAGACGGCGATGGAATCTGCGCCCGACCGCTACCGCTTCATCCTGGAGCGGCCGATCGCCAGCGAGCCCGGCGTGAAGTGGACCTATTGCGGCGGCGCGACGGCCCTGCTTGGTCGGCTGATCGCAAGGGGAACGGGCGAAGCCTTGCCGGCCTGGTGCCGTCGCGTGCTGTTCGATCCGCTCGGCTTTGGTCCGTCCGACTGGAGCCTTGGCGATGACGGCGAGCCGCGCGCCGCGTCAGGCGCGCGTCTCCTGCCGCGCGATCTCGTCAAGATCGGTCAGCTCATGCTGGCGAATGGCAACTGGAATGGAAAGTCCGTCGTGCCGGCCGACTGGGTGAAGCGCGTGACTACGCCTGTTGTCCCGACCCGGCCCGGCCGCGATTACGGCTATCAATGGTACATGGGCGATTTCGCCACTGCACCACCGCTGCATTGGTACGGCGGTGTCGGTTGGGGCGGCCAGTATCTCTACGTCATTCCGGCGCGAGATCTCGTCGTACTGATCCACTGCGGGAACTATCAGCGACCAGTCAAGGAGCAAACCGCAGTGATGCTCGCGCTCATGAAGGAGATCGTGCTGCCGGGCTTTACCTGAATCCGTTCTCAGCCCAGCGATACGCCCGCCTTGGCCCGGCTGATCCCGAGCGTCAGGATGCGATGCAGGAGATCCCTGTATTTGAGCCCGTCGTGCTGAGCCGCCGTCGCGAACTCCTGGCTCTTGGCGATTTCCGGGTTCGGATTCGCTTCGATGAAATACGGCGTGCCGTCGGCGGCGAGGCGAAAATCGATGCGCGCGTAGCCATCGAGGCCAAGCGTCCGGTAGATGCGTTTCGCAGCGCGCTGAATGCGTGCGGTGACTTCGGGAGCGAGGTCCTCCGCCGGCCCATCGACGATGCCGACGCGTTCCTGATAGTCGGTGTCGTGCTTGGCCTTTTCGGTGGCGATGTGGCGTGAGCTGCGCCCGCCCATGCTGCCGAATTTCAATTCCCAGACCGGCAGGACGCGCAGCCGGTTGTTGCCGATCACGCCGACATAGAGCTCGCGGCCCTCGATGAACTGCTCGGCGATGGCGGCGGTCTCGACCCGCTCGTGGATGAAGGCAACCCGTTCGGCGAGCTTTTCGTCGGTATCGACGATCGAGGCCTGCGAGATGCCGAAGGAGCCATCCATGTTGAGCGCCTTGACGATCAGCGGCAGCGCAAGATGTTTTGGCCGTTTCACCTTGCGCCGCATCGGGAAGACGGCGAAGGCGGGCGCTGCAATACGGCGGTGATGTACCAGCGTCTTGGAAAGGTCCTTGCCGCGCGCCAGGATCAGGCCGCGCGGATTGCACCCGGTATAAGGGACTTTCATCAGCTCGAGATAGCTGGCGATGTGCTGGTCATAGGCGACGTTGTAGTGGAATTCCTCCAGCAGCGTGAAGACCACGTGCGGCTTGAACTCCTCGATCGCTTCGCGGACCGGCCTGATTTCCTCCTGTGCGCCGAGCGGGCGGACCTCATGGCCGGCCGCGCGCAAGGTGCTGACGACATCGTATTCCGTTTTCCAGTTGTTGATTTCCTGTGCCGTGTATCCGTCGGACGAGTCCGGCGGCAGGAAGTCCGGATGCATCAGCACGAGAATACGGAGTCGTCTCATAGCGCGATCCATTTGCGCCGAGACGGGCCAAACAGCGCGTGCATCGTCTTGGCGGTCACGAGGACGGTAAAATCGAGAACGAGCTTCTGTTCGGGGCCCACCGCGCGCAGATCGAGCTCGCGGCAGCGGGAGATCATGTCGTCGAGCACGGCATCGAGTGTGAGCTGGTTCTCGCCCGTCCACCGCGCGACCAATTGCCTGATCTGGGCGCGATGTCGCCGGATCAGGCTCGAGGCCGGCTTGGAGCGATGATGCCGTGGATCGGCGGAAAACAGCCTGGAGAGGTCGCGGTCGTAGGTCTTCGGTGGCGTGAAGGCGTAGAAGGCCTGCTTCTTCTTGTAGTGATCTTCGAGCGTCTGGCTGAGCTTGCTCAGTGGATCGACACGCTCTTTCGTCGTGACCAGCGGTCGCTTTCCCGCAATCTCGCTCATCAGCTCGTCGACATATTCGAGCTTTTTCAGCGCGGGCCAGCCGGCATATCGCGTCCGCCAGTTCGAGCGCGGCCGCAGCCACACGGCAAAGGTCTCGGCGAAGTCTTCGTCGGGGTGGCTCTGTGCGTACCAGAGCCGAAGGTGCTGGACATAACGCCGGCTCGCCGGATTGGGCCGGTAGTAACGTGGGTAGTGTTTCGACGACGGCCCGAACAGCTGCTGCCAGCGCCGGCGCCGCTGCAACTGGAAGCCGTGCTGGATGGCATGGCCTGCCTCGTGACGGAGGATGGCCATGCACTCGCGCCAGGTTCCACCCTCGACGTCGAACATCATCTTCTTCTCGAGCTTCATCAGCCGGGGATGGGCGAGATAGAAGGGAATGGCGATACCGGGCACGTCTCCCGGACTGAACCATTCGCTCGAGATCCATGTGTGCGGCCGCAGCCGGATGCCCCGCTCTTCGAGCTCCTCGTGGAGCGTGCCGACGCAATCCTCGAGCCAGGTGCCCTCGACGGAGACCTTCAGGCTGGAGAGGCGTTGCTGGAGCAACTCGTTATCTGACAGCTTCTCCCAGGCAAATTTCCGGCGGGGCATCAGGCATCCAGGAGGCAGAGATGACTCAGGTCACGATGATGTCATGGGCAGCCGCAGCCAACAACCCGTGGGGGCGTGCTGCGGCGCGTGAGGGACGGAGGGAGCGTGCGCTCCCTCGCCCCGCTCATGTCCGCCGAAGCCTTGGCGAAGGCGGATGCGGGGCCGCGACGAGCTTCGCTCGCGCTGAGAGGGTGGGGTGAGGGGGAGTCTCGGCGAGGGAGGTGAGAGTTGGACTCGGTAGAGTCCCCCTCACCCGGAATTCGCGCTTCGCTCGAATTCCGGCCTCTCCCCGCAAGCGGGGAGAGGCAAAGCAAAATCAGTCGAACAGGCTCGACACCGACTCTTCGGCGGCCGTCCGCGCGATCGCGTCCGAGATCAGGCTGCCGATTGGCAGCGTGCGGATGTTCTGCGCCTTGGTCACCGCTTCCGTCGGCAGGATCGAGTCGGTGATGACGAGCTCCTTCAGCCGCGAGCCCGCGATGCGGGCGGCCGCGCCGCCGGAGAGCACGCCGTGGGTGATGTAGGCGTAGACGTCCTTGGCGCCCTTGGCGATCAGCGCATCGGCCGCGTTCACCAGCGTGCCGCCGGAATCCACGATGTCGTCGACCAGGATACAGGTGTAGCCGGCGACGTCGCCGATCACGTTCATGACCTCGGACTCACCGGCCCTCTCGCGGCGCTTGTCGACGATGGCGAGCGGGGTGTTGATGCGCTTGGCGAGGCCGCGCGCACGCGCCACGCCGCCGACGTCCGGCGAGACCACCATCACCTTGGAGAGGTCAAACTTGTCCTTGATGTCGCGCACCATCAGCGGTGCGGCGTAGAGATTGTCGGTCGGGATGTCGAAGAAGCCCTGGATCTGGCCGGCATGCAGGTCGAGCGTCATGACCCGGTCGACGCCGGCCTGCGTAATCAGGTTGGCGACGAGCTTTGCCGAGATCGGCGTGCGCGAGCCCGATTTGCGGTCCTGCCGGGCGTAGCCGAAATAGGGCAGCACCGCGGTGATGCGGCGTGCCGAGGAGCGGCGCAGCGCGTCGGTGATGATCAGGAGTTCCATCAGATGGTCGTTCGCCGGGAACGAGGTCGACTGGATGACGAAGGCATCCGAGCCGCGGACGTTCTCCTGGATCTCGACGAAGATCTCCATGTCGGCGAAGCGCCGGACAACGGCCTTGGTCAGCGGCAGGTCGAGGCCCTGCGCGATGGCCTGCGCGAGAGCCGGGTTGGAGTTGCCGGCGACGAGCTTGATGGAGCCGTTCTTGGCCGACATGGACGCTTCCTCCCGCGCTTTGCTGGATACGACGTTCAACATCACAAAATACCCACTGACAGCACGGTTACGACGGGCGAGGAAATATCAGGCCGAGGGCCGCAATGGCAACCCGGGATGCTACGTTTTCCCTTTGAAAATCCTGAGTCGGGCCAACGGCTTGGCCAGAAGTCCCGGAATACTTGAGGTGGTGGTTGAGCGCTGGTTAGCGCGCGGCATAGCCGAGCGCCGTGGCCGACACGTCGGGCGCAGGCGAGGCCGGTGTCGCGTTTGCCACCGCCGGTCCGCGCAGGCCGGGAACTGCGCCCGGCGCATCCGGCGCCCCGTTGATCATGTTGGAAAGTCCGCTGAATCCGGCCTGCGCGATCTTCCGCAGCACCAGATCGTCGGCGGCGCCCCACGGATCACGACCGCCCTTGGCCCCGGTCGGTTCCTCGCCCGAGAGCCGCAGCGCGCGCTGCTGGTTGGCGTCGTAGACGTCCCAGACCCAGGCGATCACGGTCTTGCCGCGCACCACCTGGGCGGAGAGGTAGCTGCGCACGCGGTAGGCGGCTGCTCCCTCGCGGGAGACCACCGCAAGGCTGCGCAGCTTGGATTCGCTGTCGAGCACGCCGACCATGCGGTCGAACACCTGCGGCGGCGGCCCGTCGATTGATTCGAAGGCGACCGTCGCCCCGCCGCCGGCACTCGGCGCCATTGCATAGGAATTGCCCGGCGCGTTGCCGCCGGCGCAGCCGCCGAGCGTGGCTGCAGCGGCCAGCAGCACGACCGCCAGCACGCGCGAGCCCGCGCGGCGCAACAATGATGACGCATCCCTCATTATGGACGGCAGCGATATCGTTAAAACCGGTTAGCGTCTAGGGCGGGACAGCCACAGGCGACCGGGTTCAATGCGTCGCATCCCCCGGCATGGCGCGAAGTTGCTGTTGTGTTCACCCTTCCAGCGCGATCGCGTGGATGTGCCGGCCGTAATCCGGCTCCTTGCGATGCACCGAGCGGCGGTAGCTGAAGAAGCGCTCGTCGGCGTAGGTGTCGAGGCCGAGATCGTCGATCATCAAAATGCCGGCGGCCTCCAGCCGCCTCCGGATCAGGCCGGCGAGGTCGAACATCGCGTGGCCCTCGCGTACCGACGGGATGAAGAACATGGCGTTCTCCGCGTCCGCCTCGATGAAGCGGGCCACGAACTCGTTGCCGACCTCATAACTCTCCTGGCGGATCAACGGGCCGATGGCGGCGATGATGCCGCTGCGCGTGGCGCCGAGCTGCTCCATCGCCGCGATCGTGTATTCCAGCACGCCGGTCAGCGCGCCCTTCCAGCCGGCATGGGCGCCGCCGATCACGCCCGCGTTGGGATCGACGAACAGCACCGGCCCGCAATCGGCGGTGGAGACGCCGAGCGCGATGCCGGGCGTTCTGGTCACCAGCGCATCGCCCTTGGGCCGCGCCCCGTTCGGCCACGGCGTTTCGGCGACGAGCACGTCGGGAGAATGGATCTGGTGCAGGCTGAGGAAGCGCTCGGGCGGAACGCCGACATGCTCGGCCATGCGGCGGCGGTTTTCCGCGACATGCGCGGGGTCGTCATCGGAACCGAGCCCGCCGTTGAGCGCGGCATAGATGCCGGTCGAGACGCCGCCCTCGCGCGTGAAGAAGGCGTGGCGCAGGCCGGGCACGCCCGACAGCAGCGACGAGGTCATTGTCATGACGCGCCTCCGGCCTGCTCGAGGTCGCTCAGGCCAGCAAGGCCGGTCAGCCCCGGCTCGGAGATGCCGAGCACCTTGAACATCGAGCCCATGCCGCTGCGCCCGGTGTCGGTCAGCCGCTTCAGCGCCAGGGAGATGTCGGTGGCGACCTCCGGCGTGGCCTTCTGCATCAGCGCGGCCGCGCGGGTCTCGATGCCGACGCGCTTGAGGAAGTCGCCCTGGCTGACCGGCCCGTGCACGCGGGCGCCGACGTCCTCCGCCGCGCGCCCGAGCGCCTGGAAGTCGACATGGGCGGTGACGTCGGCCTGGCCCGGCGCCTTCAGCGGATCGGTGAAGCTGTGGCGCGCGATCGCCTGGAAGGTATCACCCGCGTCGCTGCGCATATGGCCGTAATCGATGATCAGCGCCGCGCCGTCCTGGTCGCGCACGCGCGTGGCGATCTTCATGATCTCGGAATCGGGCCGCCACTCGAACACCGCGCCGACGGGCGCCGTGCGCACCAGAGGCGGCAGCAGCACGTCGAAGCGCGGTGTCGGCTCGGCTGCCGCGCCGAACTGCAGCCTGCCGTTACCGTCGACGTCGACCACGCGCTCGTGCCAGCCGTCCTCATGCTTCACCATCTGGTGGATCGGCAGCACGTCGAAATATTCGTTGGCGAGGATGATGCAGGGGCCGTGGGGTACGTTGTCGATGCTGCGGTGCCAGTCGATGTTGCGCACGCCCGACAGCGTCGCCTTCTGACGCTCGCGCAGGACGGGATTGACCTCGACCATGTGGACGTGAAGCGTCTGGTAGAGCGGCGGCAGCACGCGGAGCGCGCGCAACGCGTCCGCCATCATGGTGCCGCGACCGGGGCCGAGCTCGATCAGCCGCAGCATCTGCGGGGAGCCCATCTGCTTCCACACCGAGGCGGTCCACAGGCCCAGAAGCTCGCCGAACATCTGGCTGACCTCCGGTGCGGTCGTGAAGTCGCCCTCCCGCCCGAGCGGATCGCGCGAGACGTAATAGCCATGGCGCGGGTGCATCAGGCACAGTTCCATGTAGCGCCAGACCGGCATGGGGCCGGAGGATTTGATCAGTGTCCTGATCTCGTTGAGGAGCGGCTGGTCGGTCACGGCCTGTCTTCTCGAAATGAACTAGCGAACGGCATCGGGGGAGGGCGGCGCACCGCGCCTGACAGCCCATACAATAAGTATACCGCCGACGATAAGCATCGGGATCGACAGCAGCATGCCCATGGTTAATCCGCCCCAGAGGAAGCCGAGCTGGGCGTCCGGCTGCCGGAAGTGCTCGCCGATGATCCGGGTCAGGCCGTAGATCAGGATGAAGCTGCCGAGGATCATGCCGGGACGCTTCAGGGCGCCGAGGCGGATCATCACTGCGAGCACGATGAACAGCAGGATGCCCTCCATGCCGGCCTCGTAGAGCTGGCTCGGATGGCGCGGCAGTTGCTCGGGATCGAGGGGGAAGATCATGGACCAGGGCAGGCTGGGGTCGGTCCCGCGGCCCCATAATTCGCCATTGATGAAATTGGCGAGCCGCACCAGGAGAATCCCGATCGGCGCGACGCCGCAGGTGATGTCGCCGAGCGACAGGATCGAGATGCCGTTCTTCCGGGCGAACCCCATCACCGCCACGACGCAGCCGAGGAAGCCGCCGTGGAACGACATGCCGCCTTCCCACAATTTGAAGATGGCCGCCGGATGCTCGATGAAGAACGACGGATTGTAGAACAGCACGTAGCCGGTGCGGCCACCGACGATGATGCCGAGCGTCACCCACAGGATGAAGTCGTCGATCTGCGGCAGAGTGATCGGCGACGAACCGGCCCACAGCCGGTCGTTCTTGATCAGGGCGCGCGCATAGAACCAGCCGAACGTGATCCCGCAGATATAGCCGAGCGCATACCAGCGGATCGCGAACGGTCCGATCTCCAGCGCGACCGGACTGAATTTGGGGAAGTCGATCAGAAGAAGCAGCATCGCGCCTTCTATGGCTGCACGAGATTGCGGCGATAGAGCGCCAGCAGCCGTTCCCAGTGCCGCTCGGCGGCGTCGCGGTCATAGACCGGGCGCTTCGGGAAGGCGAAGCCGTGATGCGTGCCGGGATAGACCTCGACCTCGGCTTTCGCGCCGCTCATGCCCTGTCTGACCTTCTCGATGATCTCGGGCGGCGCGTAGACGTCGGTCTCGGCGCAGGCGAAATACAGCTCGGCCCGGGTGTTGCCGGCGGCGAGATGCGGGCTGTCCTCCTGGTCGGTGGCGAGCTGGACGCCGTAGATCGAGGCGGCGGCCTTGACGCGGTCGGGGAAATGCGTGGCGGCGTTGATGGCGTAGCGGCCGCTCATGCAGTAGCCGACGGTGCCGACGATTTTGGTGTTCGCGGCCGCCTGGCCCTCGGCATAGGTGAGCAGCGCCCGGGTGTCGTCCATGATCAGGGGAATCGTGAGCGAGCTCATCAGCGCAAACATGCGCTTGCGCTCGGGGGCGTTCGGATCGGCCGGCAGCGCGCCGAGCTCCATCACGCCGGAGCGGTAATAGAGGTTCGGCAGCATCACGTAATAGCCCGAGGTCGCGAGCCGCCGCGCCATGTCGCGCAGCTCCTCGCGGATCGCCGGCGCATCCATGTAGAACAGGATGACCGGGAACGGGCCGCCGCGCTCGGGATGGGTGATGAAGGTCGCGGTATGACCGTCCTTGGTGGGAATGTCGATCTGCTGCTCGATCATGTCTTGCGCCTTGTGATTCTTGTTATGCAGGGACGTTGAATACGATTGCAAGGAAACCGGGGCATGACAAGGAGACCAGCCAGCCCTTGAACCGCGCCGCCGGGATTGCCATTGTCATGCGAGCCGTTAGTTGATCGCGTTTGCCCGAGGCCGCCAGGAGGACCGCAATGACCCAGACCACTAACCGGTTTTTCGACGAGATCGGCCGCCTGATGAACGACGCCGCCGGCGCCGCCCAGGGCGTCAAGCGCGAGTTTGACACGGTGATGCGCAGCCAGGCGGAGAAATTCCTGCGCGACATGGACCTGGTCAAGCGCGAGGAGTTCGAGGCGGTCAAGGACATGGCCCGCCTCGCCCGCGAGGAGAACGAGGCCCTGAAGGCGCGGATCGCGGCGCTGGAGGCCAAGCTCGGCGGGCCGGCTAGCTGAAGGCGTCATGCCCGGGCTTGTCCCGGGCATCCACGTCTATCCCCAAGCGCTGCGGTACGTGGATGGCCGGGAGAAGCCCGGCCATGACGGTGTTCCGGGCGACCCCGGCCCCCGCAAAAAATCCCCGCATTTCCTTGTCATTTCGGCATCTTCCGGGTAAAAGCCCGCCAGTTCGTGGCCCCCGCACCCCTGGAGGCTTGCTGCGAACGATGCCATGGGCCGCGATGCGGCCCATTAACTTTTGCAAAAACAAGGACTTAGACTATGGCGACGACCGTCAAGGAATTGAAGGCGACCGCACGTCCGAAGAGCGGCAAGGGGGCCGCCCGGGCTGAGCGTCGCGCCGGGCGCGTGCCCGGAGTGATCTATGGCAACAACCAGCCCCCCGTCACGATCTCGATCGAGGATCGTGAACTGCGCCAGCGCATCCTCGCCGGCCGGTTCCTGACCACGCTGGTGGACATCGACCTCGAGGGCAAGAAGCACCGCGTGATTCCGCGCGACTACCACCTCGATCCGGTCAAGGACTTCCCGATCCATGTCGACTTCATGCGGCTCGGCGAAGGCGCCACCATCCGCATCAGCGTGCCCCTGCACGTGGTGAAGTCGGAAGCGTCCCCGGGCGTGAAGCGCGGCGGCACCGTCAACATCGTCGCCCACGCGATCGAGCTCGAATGCGGCGTCGAGAACATCCCGCAGTACATCGAGGCCGACGTCAGCGCGCTCGAGATCGGCCACTCGATGCATCTGTCGGACGTCAAGCTGCCGGCCGGCGTCAAGGCGCTGACCCGCGAGGACGCGACCCTCGTCACCATCGTGCCGCCGTCCGGCTACGCCGAAGAGCAGAAGGCTGCTGCTGCGGCTGCGGCTGGTGCTGCGGCACCGGGCGCTGCTGCGGCTCCGGCTGCTGCTGCTGCGGCCCCGGCCGCGGGTGCTGCGGCTCCGGCGGCTGCTGCCAAGGCTCCCGCCGGCGGCGACAAGAAGAAGTAATCTCTCAAAGCTGGCGCGCGGTCCTGACCGCGCGCCGAGCGAGGGGCGCGCCGCGTCATGCGACTGTTTGTTGGGCTCGGCAATCCCGGCGCGAAATACGCACGTAACCGGCACAATATCGGCTTCATGGCCGTGGACGAGATCGCGCGGCGCCATCACTTCGCGCCGTGGCGCCGCCGTTTTCAGGGCGAGACCTCGGAAGGCACGCTCGGACCCGAGCGCGTCATCCTGCTCAAGCCCACGACCTACATGAACGACTCCGGCCGCAGCGTTCAGGAGGCGGCGAACTTCTTCAAGATCGCCCAGGGCGACATCACCGTGTTCCATGACGAGCTCGAACTGCCGCCGGGCAAGGTGCGGGTGAAGATCGGCGGCGGCATTGCCGGCCACAACGGGCTGCGCTCGATCTCGGCCCATATCGGCAACGACTATCGCCGGGTGCGGCTCGGCATCGGTCATCCCGGCGTCAAGGAGATGGTGCACGGCCATGTGCTGTCGGACTTCGCCAAGGCCGACAACGATTGGGTGGAGACGCTCTGCGACGCCGTCGCCGAGCACGCCGGACTGATCGCCAAAGGCACGGACGCGACCTTCGCCAACAGGGTGCATCTCGCGATGCAGGCGAAGGGATTTTTGACCAAGGACGAGAACGGCAAGGAATAACGCTCGTGGGATTCAAATGCGGGATTGTCGGGTTGCCCAATGTCGGCAAGTCGACCTTGTTCAACGCGCTGACCGAGACAGCCGCGGCCCAGGCCGCGAACTATCCGTTCTGCACCATCGAGCCGAATGTCGGCGAGGTCGCCGTGCCCGATCCGCGGCTCGACAAGCTCGCGGCCATCGCCAAATCGGCGCAGATCATCCCGACCCGGCTGACCTTCGTCGACATCGCCGGCCTCGTGCGCGGCGCCTCCAAGGGCGAGGGCCTCGGCAACCAGTTCCTGGCCAACATCCGCGAGGTCGACGCCATCGTGCATGTCGTGCGCTGCTTCGAGGATTCCGACATCACCCATGTCGAGGGCAAGATCGCCCCGGTCGCCGACATCGAGACCATCGAGACCGAGCTGATGCTCGCCGACCTCGACAGCCTCGAGAAGCGCGTCGACAACCTCACCAAGAAAGCCAAGGGCAACGACAAGGACGCCAAGGAGCAGCTCGACCTCGTCAACCGCACGCTGGTGCTGCTGCGCGACGGCAAGCCGGCGCGCCTCGTCGAGCGCAAGGCCGAGGAGGAGCGCGCCTTCGCCATGCTCGGTCTGTTGTCGTCCAAGCCCGTGCTCTATGTCTGTAACGTCGAGGAGGGTTCGGCCGCCACCGGCAATTCCTTCTCGAAGGCCGTCGAGGAGCAGGCCGCGAAAGAGGATGCGGTCGCCGTCGCCATCTCGGCCAAGATCGAATCCGAGATCGCGACACTGTCGCGCGAGGAGCGCACCGATTTCCTGGAGACGCTCGGGCTCGAAGAGGCCGGCCTCGATCGCCTGATCCGCGCCGGCTACAAGCTGCTCGACCTCATCACTTATTTCACGGTGGGGCCGAAGGAGGCCCGCGCCTGGACCATCCACCGCGGCACCAAGGCGCCGGGCGCGGCGGGCGTGATCCACACCGATTTCGAAAAGGGTTTTATTCGCGCCGAGACCATCGCGTATGACGACTACGTCGCGCTGGGCGGCGAAGCCGGCGCCCGTGACGCCGGCAAGCTGCGGCTCGAAGGCAAGGAATACGTCGTCGCCGACGGCGACGTGATGCATTTCCGGTTCAATACGTAAGACGCTCTCCGTGCCCCGGACGCAGCGCAGCGCTTCCCTCGCGATGGGAAGCATCGTCGAGTGCGGTGCGCTGCAGAGCCGGGGCCCAGGAATTTTGATTGCGGATGCATGGGTCCCGGCTCTGCGTCGCGTCATTTCATGCCGCGCCGCGTCCGGGACACGAGTCCTCACTTCATCCCGCCGCCCTGGTCGCGGATCGCGCCGAGATGCTCGTTGATGCGGAAGACGATCAGGATCAGTTCCGCGGCGATGCGCGAGAACACGATGCCGACGAGCACGCCCGCGATCGATTCCAGCACGACCAGGAAGCCGGCGAACGGGCTGATCGCCATCGCGGTCAGCCCCGCAAAGATGCCGGACAGCCCGAACAGGCAGATCACGCCGATCACCAGCCAGTAGAAGGTCTTGATGATCGTCGGCGTGATGAACCGGTCCCACTGAAACAGATCGTTGAATGAAAACATCTCTCTCCCCCGGGCAAATCGCGCCCCCAGCCGCGTCGAAGTGAGGCGGTCCGGCCCGACTCGCCGAATGTAGCACGAGCCATGCGGGCCAGCGGGTTGAGATTGCCGCAAAGTGCGGCCACAATCTGTCATCCCCGCAAAGCTTTCCCGAGATGACCCTGACCTTCGAAGATTTTCCGCCCGGCCGGTTCGGAACATTCGGCCCGCGCCACGTCACCCGCGACGAGATTTTGGCCTTCGCCGCCGAGTTCGATCCGCAACCGATGCATCTGGACGAGGCGGCCGCCAGCAAGAGCATGCTGCGCGGCCTGTCCGGCTCGGGCTGGCACCTCTGCTCGCTGATGATGCGGATGATGGCCGACGGCTTCATCACCCGCGCCGCCTCGCTCGGCTCGCCCGGCGTCGACGAGGTGCGCTGGCTCTCGCCTCTGCGGCCCGGCGACGACCTCATGCTCGACGTCGACGTCGTGGAGGCGCGACCTTCGAAGAGCCGGCCCGGCCTCGGCATCGTCAAGTTCAAATGCACCGCGCGCAATGCGGCGGGGCAGGTGCTGTGCGAGATGACCTCGCCGATCCTGATCAAGCGGCGCGAGGGAGCGGTCTGATGTGGTTCTTCGAGGAGATCGAGATCGGCCGCCGCCGCGAGGTCGGCACCTACACGTTCACGGCGGAGTCCATCAAGAAATTCGCCGCAAAATTCGATCCGCAGCGCTTCCATCTCGACGAGGAGGAGGGCAAGAACTCGCTGTTCGGCGGGCTCGCCGCCTCGGGCTGGCACGTCGGCTCGGTCTGCATGAGCCTGCTCGTCGCGGACGGCCAGCGCCTGTCGCGGGAGGCCGCGGCGCGCGGCGAGGAGCTCGCGGTTTGGGGGCCGTCGCCGGGCTTTCGCGATTTGCGCTGGATCCGGCCGGTGCTCGCCGGCGACACCGTCGCTTACGCCAGCGTCATCCTCGACAAGCGCGCCTCCGCCTCGCGCCCCGGCTGGGGCATCTTGACGACCTGCACCACCGGCACCAACCAGCGCGGCGAGGAGGTCTACTCCATCACCGCCTCGGCCTTCGTGCCGATGCGGAAGGCGGCTTAGACCAGTTCCAAGATGAACGGCCGAAATCCGTGCGCGAGTGTTGCCCGCGCGCTATGGACGCGATTCCGGCTGGCTGTCATAAGCCTGCTCGACGTGGTTACGGCGCGGTAAATTGCGTGGAACCATCAAGTTGCTAACCAATTATGAACCTGTCGCTGCCTAATTGAAACAAACTGGGCAGAGTTCAGGGATCGAGGACCATGGCAGACCGCGGCGCACTCAAGCTTGTTGGATTTTTCTTCGCGACCGCGACGCTGGCCGTGATGCTGGTCGCCGGCATGGTGGTGAAGGGATATGCCGACGGCGCCTACACCCTGGAAGCCTCGACGGTCGAAGCGACCCGTTAACCCTCATTAACTACCTGCGGGGCCGCCATGCGGCCTCCGCCTTCAGCGGCTGTAGACGAACGCCAGCACCGCGATCGCAACGGCCAGCAATCCGAAAAAGCGCAGCATGATCGTGCCGAACTGGTTCGGCGCGGGCCGCAGCGGTATCGGGTCCGTGGTCTCGGGCCGAAGGCTTTCCATCAGATGTCCCCCAGGCCCGGCCGCAAGGCTTACGGGCGCTTGGCATTGGTCGCGGGGATAGCGCGGAGGGTTCAAAGGCGGGGCCACACCCTCCGCCGTCATGCCCGCGCAGGCGGGCATCCAGTACGCCGCGGCCTATCGGTGCAATCACAACCGTCTCGGAATACTGGATCACCCGCCTTCGCGGGTGATGACACCTTGTATTGGGGGAGCAGCGGTGTGCTCACACACCCCGAAATCAAAACCGCCGCGCTCCCTTGCGGGAACGCGGCGGCCTGTGATGCCCGATCGACTGCCTAGCTGTTGCGCAGGCCGTCGGCGGCGCGCTTCCACTGCGCGACGTTGTCGGCGATCATGCGGGTCGACTTCATCGCGGCCTGGCTGAGCTGGGCGTAGCCGGAGATCTCGCGCTGGACGCGCTGGCCCTCGGCATGCAGCAGGTCGCGCAGGCTCTCGAGCTCTCCGATCAGGTTCTCGATCTCGGCGAGCGAGGTGCCGGCGACGCGCTGGATCAGCGAGTTGACATTGGTGACGGTGGCCTCCGCGCTCGGATCGAGCGGCGGGGAGTCGGTGGTCGCCGGCCGGCGCAGATAGGCGATGTCGTTGCGGACGAAGTCGCGGATGCCGGCCTCGACCTCGGTCACGGCGGCGAGGTTGCTGTCCACCGTGTCGGTCTCCGTGCCCTCGATCTTTTCCGGACGAATGGCGTTCATGATTGTTCCCCTGTTCGCGTTGTGCGCAGCGCGAGTGTCCCCCGCACGACGTAAGGCCCTCGCATCAGGGGGGCGGAATTTGACGGCAACTTGGCCGAGATACGGCAAGTGCTGACCATTCGGGGGCTTTGCCGTGGCGTATGGTTACGGGAGTCTGAACGAGGGCGGGGAGAGGCGAAAAGCTCACCAGCTCTTCTTGAAGCCCGCCGTGACGCTCTTGTTGATCGCGCCCTGCGAGGTTTCGCCGACGGAGCCGGACACGGTGACGTTGTCGAACAGCTTCTGCTCGGCGCCGAGCTTGCGCAGCCATTTGTCGTCGGTGGTGGACATGGTCTGGCCGGCAGTGATGCTGGTGCCGGTGTCGGTGAGCTCGACCTTGGCCGACTGGTCGGTCCCGTAGTTGCGGCTGATGTGGCCGCCGATGCCGGGGACCGCGGTCGTGCCCTGCTGGTTGACGCTGTAGCCGTTCTGCAGCGTCAGCGAGGTGTCGCCCGACAGCGGCACCGACTTGGTCAGCGACGCCCCGATCCGGCTCTGCTCGGCGCCGGGATCGACCCGGGCCTCCACCGCGGTCTTGTCCCAGATCGCGCCTGCGCCAGGCGCCGTCGCGGCCGCCCAGGCGCTGCCGGAGGATTGCGGCAGGCTGCCGCCATTGGCGGCCTTCTGGGCCAGGAGCTCGGACATCGTGGTCGGCTCTTTCGCCACGGTCATGTCGGCGCCGATCCGCGTGTCCCAGAACGGGGACACCGACTGCTTCACCGTCACCGCCGAGGAGCCGTTGGCGTTGCCGCTGGACGCCCAGTTCAGCCCGCCGCTGGCGGCGGCCTGGGCGCGCTTCCTGGCGGCAATGATGTCGCTAAGGGTGCCGGCGTCGATCGCGAGCTGGCTCCAGTCGAGCTTGTCGACGTCGATATCCCTGAGCACGTCCGCGTCGGCGGCGGCAGCCGCCTCGGTGGCCTCGGCCTCGTCGTCGGGCGCGGCCGCCGCCGGCGCGATGATCTGCGCCGAGACGGTCAGCGCCGAGCCCAAAATGAATGCGGCCGCCAGCACCGGCAGCCTGGTCCAGCCAAACCCTGTCGAGAATTCCATCGTCCTGCCCGCAAGCCCGGTTCCCCGGGAACATGCGGACGTTTCGTTGCGAAATTGTGGCAGGAATGACGTACCAGCGGGCCGCGCGCCAGGCGCGCGCCCGATGGCGGGCTTCTCCGCGACGGCATCCGGCGGGGCTGGAGGCCGGGACATCGTGGGAGCGTCGCCATCGGTCCCGAATTGCGGGGCCCGTTGGCGTCCCCCTCAGCCGGCGCTGCTCATCTTCGGCAGATGAATGGCGCGGCCGAGTGCCTGCTCGACCAGGTCGAAGGTGTCGATCAGCACGCGCAGGCTGATCAGTCGCCCCGCCCTGAACTGGGCGAACTGCGCGACGCGCAAACTGATCGGCTTGTCGGAATCCAGCGCGGTCAGCGAGTAGCGCAGCATCGAGGCGGCGGAATCGACGCCGAGCATGATGCTCTCGCGCTCGAAGCGCCGGACATGGAAATTGTCGGCGATCTGGCGGATGACCGCGAGCACCGCGTCCTTGCCATGGCGCGCGCCCAGGAACGGAAACATGTCGATCGGGCCGTAGAGCGCCCATTCGACGTCGTCGTCGATCAGGGTCTCGATCTCCTCGAACCGGCGGTCGTTGATCGCGCGGTGCAATGCGCGCGAGAAACGCCAGAGGCTGTGCTCTGTCATTCGGGTCGTCCTGAACTGGCTTTTCGGAAAACGACGAACAGCCCCTGCGCAGAATGGCGCCGCGGGCTCGTTCAATTCATTAGTACACGAACAAATAGGGCGGTTCAGCAAAACCGCAAGTCACGTTTTTGCAATGCACAGGTGAGCCCGAAATGTGAGATTTTCAATAGAACCCCGTAGTCCTACGTGCGGCGGTGTCGGGGCGCTGGGGTGAACTCCTCCGCCGGCCTCAACCCTCGCCCGGCTGCCCATCCGTGATCAGCGGCCCGATCTCGCGCTCCAGCACCTGCTGCACCAGATCGTAGGAATCGATGATCTCGCGGATCTCCGAGACGAGCCCGTCGCGGAAACTGTAGAACACCGCGATGTCGAACTGCATGATGCGGTCGTTGCTGCGCTTCCTGAAATAGGCCTGCATGTAGGTCGCGACCGCGTCGCCGTCGGCGAGGATGTGCAGCGTCTTGTGGCGGATGTCCGAATAGCGCGACAGGACCGTCTGCCAGAACTCGCGCAGCTCGCTCTTGCCATGGCGTGGGGCCATGTGCGGCAGCACGTCGATCGGGGCATGGGTGAGGAAGCTGACGTCGTCGGTGCAGCACGCCAGCGCGGCGTCGATGTCGCCGCGCGCGAAGGCGTCGAGCAGATGCCGCACGCGCTGCTTGTTCAATGACTCGATCGTCATGTCGCACCCGCCTTCATGGCCGTGGAACGCAAAGGCTATCGCGCGGCGCGCGGCACCATCAATCCGCAAAAACACAGGGGGGATGCCGTGCCGGCGCATCCCGCCAGGGAACCCGGGGCGGCCTGCGCTCGTTGAGACGCCGACATTCGCATCCGGAGACATCGATCATGAAACCAACGCTGATGGCCTGCGCCGCCGCGCTTCTCGTGCTGGCCGCCGCGCCCGCCGCCAACGCCAAGGGCTGCATCAAGGGCGCCGTCGTCGGCGGCGTCGCCGGCCACTATGCCGGCCACCATGGCGTCCTGGGCGCCGCCGCCGGCTGCCTCTACGGCAGGCACCATGCCAGGGAGCAGGACAGGCAGCGGCAACAGCAGGGCCAGGTGAACGGGCAGGGGAAGTTGTAGCCCTCGTCATTCCGGGTCGCGGCGAAGCGACGAGCCCGGAATTCATAACCACCAATGGCGGCTAAATCCGCGCTACCTCTTCTTCCACCCGCCCCGTCGTCCCGGTGCCCCGCCCGTCGACTTCGGCGCCGGACCGAACTCCGGCCCCGACTGCCTTGAATCCGTCGGCTGGATGATGCGGCTGGTGCTGCCGAATGGCTTTGACGGCAGCGCGCGGGTCTCGCGGTAGGGCAGCGATTCCGGGCCGTGCATCTCGTCGAGATGCGGCTTGTGCACCTTCGAGGCGCCGCCACCGCTCGCCTTCAGCGCGGAGCCAACCGTCTTCTTCTTCATGGCGCTGACGGGGAGGTTGGCGGCGTCGCCGTATTTCTTCGTTCCCGCATAGGCCCCGGCCTTGCCCTGCACGGTGCGCTGTTTGGCGGTGGGGTCGTCGACCACGGCGAGCTCGGTGGCCCGCAGCCGCTTGACCTCGTCGCGCAGGCGCGCGGCTTCCTCGAAGTTCAGATCGGCGGCGGCCTCGCGCATCCGTGTCTCGAGGTCGGCGAGCACGGCCTCAAAATTGTGGCCGATCGAGATGACGTCGTCGGTCATGTCGTGGCCGCCGACCTCGACCAGCACGTGGTCGCGCTCATAGACGGAGTTGAGGATGTCGCCGATCTGCTTCTTCACGCTCTCCGGCGTGATGCCGTTGGCGGTGTTGTACTCGACCTGCTTCTCGCGGCGGCGGTTGGTCTCCGCGATCGCGCGCTCCATCGAGCCCGTCATCTGGTCGGCATAGAGGATCACCTTGCCGTCGACGTTGCGCGCGGCGCGGCCGATGGTCTGGATCAAGGATGTTTCGCTGCGCAGAAAACCTTCCTTGTCGGCGTCGAGGATCGCGACCAGCGCGCATTCGGGAATGTCGAGGCCCTCGCGCAACAGGTTGATGCCGACCAGCGCGTCGAACGCGCCGAGCCGCAAGTCGCGGATGATCTCGATGCGCTCGATGGTGTCGATGTCGGAGTGCATGTAGCGGACGCGGATGCCCTGCTCGTGCAGATATTCGGTGAGGTCCTCCGCCATGCGTTTTGTGAGAACCGTGATCAGCGAGCGGTAGCCGGCCTGCGCGGTGGCGCGGACCTCGCCGACGAGGTCGTCCACCTGCGTGCGGGCAGGGCGGATATCGACCGGCGGGTCGATCAACCCGGTCGGGCGAATGACCTGCTCGACGAACACGCCGCCGCTCTCGTTGAGCTCCCAGCCGCTCGGCGTCGCCGACACCGCAATCGTCTGCGGCCGCATCATGTCCCACTCCTCGAAGCGCAAGGGGCGGTTGTCCATGCACGACGGCAAACGGAAGCCGTATTCGGCCAAGGTCGCCTTGCGCCGGAAGTCGCCGCGGAACATGGCGCCGATCTGCGGGATGGTGACGTGGCTCTCGTCGGCGAAGATCAGCGCGTTGTCGGGCACGTATTCGAACAGGGTCGGCGGCGGCTCGCCGGGGCGGCGCCCGGTGAGGTAGCGCGAATAGTTCTCGATGCCGGCGCAGCTTCCGGTCGCCTCCATCATCTCGAGGTCGAAGGTGGTGCGCTGCTCGAGCCGCTGCGCTTCCAGAAGGCGGCCCTGGTCGTGGAGCTGGTCGAGCCGCAGCTTCAACTCGGACTTGATCGACTTGATCGCCTGCACCAGCGTCGGGCGCGGCGTCACATAGTGCGAATTGGCGTACATCTTGATGAATTCGAGCTCGTCCTGCTTGTGGCCGGTGAGCGGGTCGAACTCCTCGATGGTCTCGATGCTGTCGCCGAACAGGTTCACGCGCCAGGCGCGGTCCTCATAGTGCGCCGGGAAGATGTCGATGACGTCGCCCCTGACCCGGAAGGTGCCGCGGGTGAAGTCGGCCTGGGTGCGCTTGTATTGCAGCGCCACGAGGTCGGCGATGAGCTGGCGCTGGTCGATGCGCTCGCCCTTCTTCAGTGCAAACGTCATCGCGGTGTAGGTCTCGACCGAGCCGATACCGTAGATGCAGGAGACCGAGGCCACGATGATGACGTCGTCGCGTTCGAGCAGCGCGCGCGTCGCCGAATGGCGCATGCGGTCGATCTGCTCGTTGATGGAGGAATCTTTCTCGATGTAGGTGTCCGTGCGCGGGACGTAGGCTTCCGGCTGGTAGTAGTCGTAATAGCTGACGAAATACTCGACCGCGTTGTCCGGGAAGAAGCTCTTGAACTCGCCATAGAGCTGGGCGGCGAGCGTCTTGTTCGGCGCCAGGATCAGGGCCGGGCGCTGCGTTGCCTCGATCACCTTGGCCATGGTGTAGGTCTTGCCCGAGCCGGTGACCCCTAACAGGACCTGCGAGCGGTCGTTGCGCTGGATGCCCTCGACCAGTTCGGCGATGGCGGTCGGCTGATCGCCCTTCGGCTCGTAGGCCGACTTGATCTCGAAACGCACGCCGCCTTCGGACTTTTCCGGGCGCGGCGGCCGGTGCGGCGTCCACACCTTCATGGACCCATCGTCCTTGCGGAACTCGGGCCGGCCCTCGCGGATCAGCGACTCCAGCGCGTCGGCCGTGGCCTTGACGCCGAGCGCCTCCATCTTGCTGCGCGGCGGCCGCGCCAGTGCCTCGGCGTCGTCCTCCTCGGTCGGCAGGCCGAGCTGGCGGGCCAGTTCCGGATCGAGCACCGGAATGGTGGCGGATGTGCCGTAATTGGCCTGCGGCGCTTCCTCCAGGCCGCCCCCACCCTTGCCCTCCCCCGCACGCGGGGGAGGGTTGGGAGGGGGAGGAAAATCCTTCGGCGTCGAGGCGCGCGCGCGATGCGCGGCGGCCTCGCCACCGGCACGGCGGTCGCGCGAATTGTCCGGCGGCGGCTGCAGGCCGGTGCCCGAGCCAAGCCCGGCATCGCCGCGGTTGATCGCGGGATTGAGCAGTTCCGCCAGCGCCGGCGCGATCGGCTGCACGTCGGGCCGATGCGCCTTCGAGTTCGGTGCCGGGGCCTTGGATTTCGGGGATTTTGGGGGAGCAGGTTTCTTCGCCATTAGGCGAATATGGGACGAGTCCGCGCCTCGGAAAAGGGCGAATGACCCTCCCCCATCAGGCTACTGACAGCAGGCTGGCAGCAGGTTCGCCGGCTATGCCGCCGGGAGCGGCCCTTCGTCGTCCACCGCCGTCAGGCGCGGCTCGAGGATGTCGAGATGGATGCCGCCGCAGGTGGTGCAGCGCATGGTCCAGTACTCGCATCCGGCGCGGCCGCCGATGACGCGGAGCACCGTAAGTTCGCCGTCGCATTCCGGGCATTTCGACACCACGGTGCGGGCGTAGATCCTCGGCCGCGAAACGTCTCCGAATTCGATGACTGACATGACCGGTTCCTCGGGTTTTACGCCGCGCTGTGCTGAAATTCCTGTTCGTCGTCGCTGTACTCGGCGCGCCGCCGGAAGCGATCGATGTGATTCTTGGCATCCGCAATCGCGGCATCGCGATCAGGCCAGGCGAAGCCGACTTCCATGGCCGGAAACAGCACCCCGTCGATGGCAACCGGGCTGAAATCGGCGCGGCGGATGCGGGCGTGCCAAAGTCCCTTGCCGGCTTCGAAGGATTCGATGTCAAAGCCGTCGTAGATGGTCGTCATAGTGTCGTCCCTGAATTGTCTCGTTCGAGCGCCTTGTTGGAGGGTCAGGGGACCACGTTTGCGGAGCTCGGGATGTGAAACGGTTCACAAGGGCGGCGTTTTTTCAGTTCCGCGTTGCGGCACGGCCAGTCCGCTTCGCGGGACGGGCCGCGGGCTCTGACGCCGCGCGCATGATCCAGCGGCGGAACGCGGCAAAGTCGCGCTGCTCGGTCTGGAAGCTGCGATAGAGCAGGTACCAGCGCATGCCCTTTGGCACCGAAAGGTCGAACGGCGCCACCAGCCGACCGGCGGCGAGGTCGTCGTCGATATAGGGCCGGATGCCCATGGCGATGCCGAGCCCGTCGGCGGCGGCCTGCAGCGCCTGGCCGTAGAACTGGAACTCCGGCCCCCGCGCGTTGATGCGGCTGAGGCCCGAGGCCTTGAGCCAGATCGGCCAGTCCTCCGGCGAATGCGCGACGCGGATCAGGCTCGGGCCCTTCAGGTCGGCCGGCCGCTTCAGGCTGGCGGCGAGGCGGGGCACGCAGACCGGCGTCAGGTCGCCGGCGAACAGCGGCTCGGCGACGAGGCCCGGCCAGTCGCCGGTGCCGAGCTTGATGCCGCAGCTCCAGTCCTCGCCGAACGGCACCGCGGCGCCGCCGGTGGTGAAGCGCACCTCGATGTCGGGCTCCTCGCTGCGGAATTCCGACAGCCGCGGGATCAGCCAGCGCATCGCAAAGGTGTGGCCGACGCCGATGGTGAGCACGCGCACGCTCGAAGGCGCCGTCACCTGCGCGGTGAGGCTTGCGAGCGCATCGAAGATCGGCGTCAGCCCGCTCTGATAGGCGCGGCCGGCCTGCGTCATCACCAGCCTGTTGGCCTTGCGCTCGAACAGCGCGACGCCGAGCCGTTCTTCCAAAAGATGCACCATGCGGCTGACGGCGGCCGCCGACACGTTCAGCTCGATGCCGGCCGCGGCGAAGCTGCCGGTCCGCGCTGCCGCCTCGAATGCCTTGATGCCGTTGAGAAACAGCAGCCGCCGCAAATGCAAGACCTTTTATGCAAGACCCTCAGGAAAACTGAGGCCAGGCCAAGATAACTCAGTTTGCGCGATGGGAGCAAGCAAGGCACGCTTCCTTTCGCCTCTCCCCGCCTGCGGGGAGAGGCCGACACGCGCCGAGCGATGCGAAGCATCGTCCGAAGCGCGGCGGGTGAGGGGGACTCTCCGCGAGTCCAACTGCCGCCCTTCCCCGCGGAGGCTCCCCCTCACCCCACCCTCTCCCCGCAAGCGGGGCGAGGGAGTGAAACAGCTTGCGTCCCTTACGTGCCAACCGGAGATCCCTTTCGTGACGCCAATCATGATCGCTGCCCTCGGATTGCTGATGGTCGGCACCGCCTTCCTGTCGGGGCTGTTCGGCATGGCGGGCGGGCTGATCCTGATCGGGGTGCTGCTGGCCCTGATGCCGCTGCCGACCGCGATGGTGCTGCATGCGATCACGCAGATGGCCTCGAACGGCTGGCGCGCCTTCCTCTGGCGCGCGCATATCCGCTGGCGGCCGGTCGCGAACTATCTGGCCGGCTGCGCCATCGCGCTCGCGGCCTGGTCGCTGACGCGCTACGTGCCGGACAAGGCGACGGCCCTGCTGCTGCTCGGTGTCACCCCGTTCATGGCGCGGCTGCTGCCCGCCAACATCAAGCCGGACCCCGACCGGCTCTGGCAGGGCACGGTGTACGGCACGATCTGCATGGGCCTGATGCTGATGACCGGCGTGTCCGGCCCGCTGCTCGACACCTTCTTTCTCGGCGGCGATTTCGGCCGGCGCGAGAAGGTCGCGACGAAAGCGATGTGCCAGCTCGTCAGCCATTTCACCAAGCTGATCTATTTCGGCGGCATCATCGACCAGGCCGCGAGCCTCGATCCCGTGCTCGCCGCGGTGGCGATCGCAGCCTCGATGCTCGGCACCACGCTGGCGCGGCGCATCCTCGAAGCGATGACCGACCAGCAATTCATGGCCTGGTCGAACAAGCTGATCACCACCATCGCCTGCTACTACATCGCCTATGGCGGCTGGCTCATGCTGCGTGCGCCGGTGCTGGCCGCCTTCGACAAGGGAGGCTTGCAATGAGCGAGACCGCCGACCCGCTGGTGCTGGACTTCGTCGAATGGGTCGCGCGCGAGCCGCGCGCCTATGCCGAGGTGGTCTCGACCTGGAAGACCTCGTGCCCGCGCCTCACCATCTGGGAGGACGCCGCGGACCGCGGGTTTGTCACGCGCGAAAGCCGGCCCGGTCTCGGGCTGATCATCGCGGTGACCGACAGCGGCGCGAAGTTTTTGCGCGCGCACGGCCGCTGATTTCACGCCCCTGTCATCGCCACGACCATTGACTCGGGCTGCGGGTGGCGCAAAATTCATGCAATCGCATCTTCTTGCGCGCCCCTCCAGCCGGGACATTCAGCCATGATCGACCTGCACTACTGGACCACGCCGAACGGCCACAAGGTGACGATGTTCCTCGAGGAGACCGGGCTCGCCTACAAGGTCATCCCGGTCAACATCGGCAAGGGCGAGCAGTTCGCGCCGGATTTCCTGGCGGTTGCGCCCAACAACCGGATTCCCGCGATCGTCGATCACGCGCCGAAGGGCGGCGGCAAGCCGCTGTCGATCTTCGAGTCCGGCGCGATCCTGCTCTATCTCGCCGAGAAGACCGGACAGTTTCTCCCCTCCGAGCTTTACGCGCACTACGACGTGATCCAGTGGACGTTCTGGCAGATGGGCGGCCTCGGCCCGATGGCCGGCCAGAACCATCACTTCCGCAACTACGCGCAGGAGAAGATTCCCTACGCGATCGACCGCTACGTCAACGAGACCAACCGGCTCTATGGCGTCCTGAACAAGCGCCTCGCCGATCGCGAATTCGTCGCCGGGGAGTATTCCATCGCCGACATGGCGTCCTATCCCTGGGTGGTTGGCCATGCCAACCAGGGCCAGAACATCGACGACTTCCCGCATCTGAAGCGCTGGCTCGAGACCATCCGCGCCCGTCCCGCCACCGAGCGCGCCTATGCGCTCGCCAAGGAGATCAACCCGAACTTCGGCAAGCCCGCGATCCGCACCGACGAGGAGCGCAAGATCCTGTTCGGACAGACTGCGTCGGTGGTGCGGTAGACGCCTCAAGGGTTTTCGTCATGGCCGGGCTTGTCCCGGCCATCCACGCGTTTAGTCTGAGCGAGAGGACGTGGATGCCCGGCACAAGGCCGGGCATGACGAAAGAGGCGAGTGATGGCCAATCTCAAACTGTTCGAACTCGTCGGCACCGACGCTGCGCGCCCGTTCAGCCCATACTGCTGGCGCACGCGGATGGCGCTGGCGCACAAGGGGCTGACCGCGGAATCGCTGCCCTGGCGCTTCACCGAGAAGGGCGCGATTGCGCCGCACGGTTCGGAGAAGGTCCCGGTGCTGCTGCATCATGACAGGCCGGTGGTCGATTCCTGGGCGATCGCGAACTATCTCGAGGACCAGTTTCCGGACGCACCGTCGCTGTTCGGCGGCGACGGCGGCCGCGCCATGGCGCGCATGCTCAACGCCTGGGGCGACATCGCCATCGTCGGCGGCATCTTTCCGCTGATCATCGCCGACATCCCGAAAAACCTCGCCGAGGTCGATGCCGCCTATTTCCGAAAGTCGCGCGAGGCGCGGTTCGGCGGCAAGTCGCTGGAAGACATCATGGCAAGCCGCGACACCGGTGTCGTCGCGTTCCGCAAATCGCTGGAGGTAATGCGGCAGACCTTCAAGACGCAGCCCTTCATCGGCGGCAGCGCGCCGAATTATGCCGACTACATCGTGTTCGGCGGCTTCCAATGGGCGCGCGTGACGAGCCCGTTCAGGCTGCTGGAGGCGGATGATCCCGTCTACGCCTGGCGCGAAAAATTGCTGGATGCGTTCGGCGGCATGGCGCGGTCATCGCCCGGGCATGCGGTGTAAGGCCCGGCTCTCTCCCCGTCGTCGTCCTGGCGAAAGCCAGGACCCATACCGCGTGATCTATCTGTTGTAGGCGGTCGTGGTACCGAATGACGGGTCTTCGCCAAAGATCCGGTTGGGGTAATGGGTCCTGGCTTTCGCCAGGACGACACTGAGGGTGTTGCGGTCTTCTCGCGTCTAACGCGCTTCCGCCGCCTTGCGCAGGCATTCGCGGCACAGGCAGTCCTCGCCCTTGACCGGGATCGGCAGGCGCGCCGTCTCCTCGGCGCACCAGCACGAGCCCGAGAGGTCGCAGCCGAACTCGGCGCCGCAGCGGGCGCAGGCGAGGCGGCGCGGTTCCGGTAACGGCAACTCTTTCGGATTTGTCATGATCACCGCGACGGCTTCGCTCTCATTTTCATGTCGGGTTCATCTGCTGCTGCGGTATATTACGTGTTGCGCGCGGACTCGGAAAGCGGCTGCCGGCGCGCAAAGGACAAATCGATGGCCCGGGATTTCCAAGCCGCCCTCGTCGCGCTCAACCGTTTCGGCTTCGGAGCCCGCGGCGGCGCATCCGGCGATCTCATCAACGCAGCGTCCGATCCGCGCGGCTTCGTGAAGGCCGAGCTCGCGCGCCCCAACGGCGTGCTGCTGGAGGCGCCCGGCCTGCAATCGACGCCGCAGCTCGGCCAGGCCGTGTTCGCCTACCAGGACCAGGTCAAGCAGGCGCGCGAGGCCGCCAAGGAAACTGCCAGGGAAACGGCCAAGGACACTGCTCCCGCCGAAACCCCGCAGCCGGCGCCGGCCGACCCGAAGCCGGCGCTGCGCCGCAATCTCTCGCTGAATGCGGTCGCGACCGAGATCGCCGGCCAGATGGCGGACGCGAAGACTGCCGACAATGCCGCGAAGCCCGACACCATGCAGCCGAACATGGCTGCACCGCCTCCGGCAAAACCCGCGCCGCAGCCGCTCAACGTGATTCAAAAGACCTTTCGCGCCGAGGCGCTGGCGCGGCTGCAGCGCGCGACGCTCGCCGAGTGCGGCTTCACCGAGCGGCTCGTCGTGTTCTGGTCCAACCATTTCTGCATCTCGGCGGGCAAGGGCGAGTTGGCGCGGATCTGGGCCGGTGCGTTCGAGCGCGAGGCGATCCGGCCTCACGTGCTCGGGCGCTTTGCCGACATGCTCCGGGCCGTCGAGCAGCATCCGGCGATGCTGTTCTTCCTCGACAACCAGCAATCGCTCGGGCCGGATTCGCGCGCGGGGCAAAACCGCAAGCGCGGGCTGAACGAGAACCTGGCGCGCGAGATCATGGAGCTCCATACCCTCGGCGTCGGCGGCGGTTATACGCAGGAGGACGTCACCTCGCTCGCGCGTATCATCACCGGCTGGACCTTTGCGGGGCGGCAGGGACAGTTAGGGGCGCCCGGCTCCTTCGTCTTCAACGCCAATGCACACCAGCCCGGGCCGCAGGTTCTGCTTGGCAAGACCTATCAGGCGACGGGCCTTGCGCAGGGCGAGGCCGCGCTCGCCGATATCGCGCGCCATCCCTCGACCGCGAACTTCATCGCCACCAAATTCGTCCGACACTTCGTCGCCGACGATCCGCCGCCGGCGCTGGTGGCGCGGCTGCGCGAAATCTTCGTCAGGACCGACGGCGACCTCAGGGCGCTTGCGACGGCGCTGGTCGATTCCGACGAGGCCTGGAAGTCGCCGCTGAGCAAGATGCGCTCGCCTTACGATTTCCTGGTCGCGAGCGGCCGGCTGCTTGCCCGCGTGCCCGAGGAACCCGGTCCCTATCTGAACAATCTGAACCTGCTGGGACAGCCGCTGTGGTCGCCGGCCGGGCCCAACGGCTTTCCCGACACCGCCGCCGCCTGGGCGGCGCCCGAGGGCATGAAGCTTCGGCTCGACATTGCATCGCAGATGGGTGCGCGGCTCGGCAACAACATCGATCCGCTCGACCTGCTCGAGTTCGCCGCAGCGGATGCGGCCTCGATCGAAACGCGCAAGACCATCGAGCGGGCGGAGTCGCGCCAGCAGGCGCTGGCGCTGCTGTTGATGTCGCCGGAAATGCAGCGGAGATGATCATGATCGACTGCGTCGAGAACCGCCTCCTCACCTCGCGCCGCGGCCTCTTGCTCGGCGGCGCCTCCTTCGCGGCCTGGGCGTACTTGCCGAAATTCGCCCGCGCCGCCGACGGGCGCGATCCCCGCCTGATCGTGGTGATCCTGCGCGGCGCGCTCGACGGACTCTCGACCGTCGCTCCGGTCGGCGATCCCGATTATGCCGGCCTGCACGGCTCGATCGC
The DNA here is from genome assembly GCF_018131015.1 of Bradyrhizobium diazoefficiens. GTDB lineage: Bacteria > Pseudomonadota > Alphaproteobacteria > Rhizobiales > Xanthobacteraceae > Bradyrhizobium > Bradyrhizobium diazoefficiens_B. Next base: position 17,136 of record NZ_JAFCJJ010000018.1, on the reverse strand, counting down.
GCTCAGCGCGGACGGCGCGCATCCGGCGATCATGCTCGATCCCTTCTTCGCGCTGCATCCGGCGATGCCGGAGTTTGCCCGCATGTACCGCGACACGCATGCCGCGGTGATCCATGCGGTGGCGACGCCCTATCGCGACCGTTCGCATTTCGACGGCCAGGACGTGCTCGAAAGCGGCTATGCCGGCCCCGGCCGCGTGCAGTCCGGCTGGCTCAACCGCGCATTGGAGGTGCTGCCGCGCGGCGAGCGGGTGTCGAGCGGCCTTGCGGTCGGCCCGACCACGCCGCTGGTGCTGCGCGGTTCCGCGCCGACCGTCGGCTGGGCGCCGGTCGCGCTGCCGCAGGCCGACGACGACACCGCGATGCGGCTCACCGAGCTCTACCGTCATCGCGATCCCGCGTTGGCATCGGCTCTGTCGCAAGGCCTCCAGCTGGAAAAGGCAGCTACCGGCGACGACATGAAGCGCAAGCCCGGCAATGCGGTGGCGCAGATGCGGCAGGTCGCGCGCGGCGCGGCAAAGCTGATGGCGGCCGATGACGGCCCGCGCATCGCGGCGCTCGCCTTCGACGGCTGGGACACGCATGCGAACGAGGGCGGGCCGGTCGGGCGGCTCGCCTTCCTGCTCGGCGGGCTCGACGGGGCGCTCGCCGAATTCGAGAGCGGCCTCGGGAATCGCTGGCGCGACACCGTGGTCGTCGTCGCCACCGAGTTCGGCCGCACCGCGCGCATCAACGGCACCGACGGCACCGACCACGGCACCGGCACCATCGCGTTGCTCGCCGGCGGCGCGGTGAAGGGCGGCCGCGTCATCTCCGATTGGCCCGGCCTCAAGCTCGCCAACCTTCACGAAGGCCGCGACCTCAAGCCGACCACGGATCTGCGCTCCGTGATCAAGGGCGTGCTGCAGGGCCAGTTCGGCCTGTCGGATCGCGTGCTGGCGGAGACCGTGTTCCCGGACAGCGCGGCAGCACGGCCGATGAAGGGATTAGTGGCGTAACCGCCGCCACCGTCATTCCGGGGCGGGCGTAAGCGCGAGCCCGGAATCCATTCAGCCTCAGATTCTGCCGCGAAATGGATTCCGGGCCCGCGCCTTGCGGCGCGTCCCGGAATGACGAGATAATCAGCGGAGCATCAGGAGACCATCCGCATGTACATCGCCATGAACCGCTTCCGCGTCGCCAAGGGGTCCGAGGCCGCCTTCGAGCAGGTCTGGCTGTCGCGCGACACGCATCTGGACAAGGTGCCGGGCTTCGTCGAATTCCATCTGCTGCGCGGCCCCGAGCTCGAGGACCACACGCTGTATGCATCGCATACGGTGTGGGCGAACCACGCCGCGTTCGAGGCCTGGACCAAGTCCGAGGCGTTTCGCGCGGCGCATCACAAGGCCGGCGACAACAAGCCGCTCTATCTCGGCCATCCCCAGTTCGAGGGCTTTGAGGTGATGCAGACGGTCGGACGCGGCGCGAAGTAGCACCGCAAAGATCGGCTCCTGCAAGATCAGCCCAGGGTAATCCTGTCGATCTCCGCCATCTCCTCAGTGCTGAGCTTCCAGGCGATCGCCTTCACGTTCTGCTCGACCTGCTCGACGCGGGTGGCGCCGGCGATGACGCTCGACACCTGCGGGCGGGCCGCCAGCCACGAGAAGGCGAGCTCCAGCATGGTGTGACCGCGCCCCTCGGCAAAGGCCTGCAGCTTCTCGACGATGTCCTCGTTGCGCGGCGTGACGTAGCGGTCGCGCAGCCGCGGCACCTTGCCGAAGCGGGTATCATCAGGCGCGGCCTGGCCCTTCCGGTACTTGCCGGTCAAAAGCCCGCTCGCGAGCGGGAAGAACGGCAGCAGGCCGAGCTTGTATTCCTGGGCTGCCGGCAGCAGGTCCTTCTCGATGTCGCGCACGACGAGGGAATATTCGTCCTGGCACGAGACGAAGCGGCTGACATTCATCGCACGCGCGACGTACTCGGCTTCCGCGATGCGCCAGGCCGGAAAGTTGGAATTGCCGATATAGCGGACCTTGCCCTGGCGGACGAGATCGTCGAGCGCGCGCAGGCTTTCCTCGATCGGCGTCAGCGGGTCGTAGTCGTGCTGCTGGTAGAGGTCGATGTAATCGGTCTTCAGCCGCCTCAGGCTCGCTTCCACGGCGTTCATGATGTAGCGGCGCGAGGCGCCCTGCCTGGTGCCGTCCTCCGCCATCGGCTTGGAGTATTTCGTCGCCAGCACGATGTCCTTGCGGCGATCGCCCAGCACGGCACCGAGCACGTCTTCCGAACCGCCCATGTTCGAATAGATGTCGGCGGTGTCGAACAGCGTGATGCCGAGATCGAGCGCGCGGTGGATCACCTTGCGCGAGGTCTCCAGATCCGTGCGCTGGCCGAAATTGTTGCAGCCGATGCCGACTGCGGACACGCGCAGGCCGGAGGCGCCGAGATTGCGAATTTCCATGGGAGATCCTGTCAGAACATAGCAGGCGCCCATTGTGACCGCGGTGCGCTGCAGCGGCAAGGCGCTGGCTGCGTTGCAGCCATGCTGACAGGGAGATGACGGGCCAAAAAAATGCGACCCCAGTCAGACGCGGCGACTGGATTTGTCACCCTAGTGGCGTGCAATCCGCAGAGTTAGGTGAACAGATGGGTGGAGCGGGGGTGATTAAAACTACGCAAAGTGGGGATAGCCGGGTACCGGGAAGCTGGGGGCAGTGAATAAATTCAATTACTTAAGCTACCACCTCGCCACCGGGGGCCCCGCTGTGCGTAGTTCCTCCCGCGCGCCCATTAGCATCTGTCCAGCAGACTCAGGTGAAAACTCCGTAGACTCCGAGACGCGATGGAGCAGTTGCGCTAACGCCGGTTTCTCACAGCAAGTCGCCTTTAAGAAACTCAATTGCCCGGCGATATTTCTCGATGCGCTTGTGATCGCTTTCGGTTGGCGTATCGATGCGCGAAAGGTCACAATTGTCCGTCAGATCCGCCAGCTTCACCCGCCTGCCGATCGGATCGGCGCGCGCGCGCTTAACAAAACTTTCGTAGTCCTCGCCCTCCCGCTTGGTCACAGAGTCCAACGCGTTGACAATGTCGTCCGAAAACCCTTCGGCTCGCAACCGGTCCAGCGTCCAGCCGGGGCAATCTTCGCAAACGTCATGCAATATCGCGACGATCCTCTCGTCGGGCGAAGCGAGGCCGATCATCATTCGCAGGGGATGCAGAATATACGGAGCGCCAGCTTTGTCCTTCATGCCTGAATGAGCCTCTGCGGCGATCACAATGGCGCGTTCCAGCGTGCTCATGGCTTGCAGTGCTCCTTGATTATCCGAAATTATTGCTGCTTGCCCCTGCGGTGCCGTCGTTCTTCCGATAACCCTGCCGGGTTGATCGTAGAATGTCGGCGTGCCATCGGAAGAGGTCGTGGATGTTCCGTCGCTCCGGCCGCGCTCGTCGTAGTAACGGGTACCGTTCTTGCCGAAGGGCACGGCTGTGCCGACGCCGCGGCCTCTGTCGTCGTAAAATCGGGTCTGCCGCGCATGCGCATGCTCGGCAAGTTCAAGCACCGACGATCACCAGAACGATCACCGGCGGTCGCACCAATGACCTATTTGAGTCGTTTCCACACCTCGTGGAGGAGTTCTGCGCTGACGTCATCCGGGTCCTTAAGCGGCTCACTCGGATTACCTGCCCACAGGCCGTATGCATTGCGAATGGCTCGCCCAACTGTAAAGTGAAGGCGAACCAAATCCGCCTCCCGTGCAACGCTTCTCAGAGCGGCCTTTTCCTCATTCGTCAATCGATTGAGGATGTCCGCGATGATTTTCTCCCTATCCATGTGGGAGCCATCGGCGATTGAGAATGCTTCCGTCAGGAATCGGCATGCTTCCCCAGTCTGCTGGTCGTTGAATCGGATTGGTTGCCGAGGCCGCTCACTTTTTGTCTCCCTGACAGCTACATAGTTCGTCGCAGCGTGTCCTTGCATAATCAGACGCGGAAAAGCGGGTACCGGGGCCACGAATGAACGGATCTTCCCCGAAGGCCATGTACTGCTCAAACAGCGCGGCGGCCGACATGCCGGGTTTGTACTGGCTCTCCAGAAAATCGTCGACAATCATCCGGCATTGGGCTTCGGCCTCTTCAAGCGTTGCGTACTCTCCGTGCTTGTATCGCTCGTCCTCGTCCATGAAGTGAAAGTTGTCGTCGACGAAGACGACATAGGGCTTTTCCGACGCTGCGGGGAACAAACCAGGCAACGCGACTTCCGCGGACACCGGCGTGGCAGGCTTTGGCAGCGACAGTTTGAATCTCGCTGCGCTGAAGTCCTTCACACCGTAAACATCCCGCAGAACCCGAAAGGCCAGCCGGGCGACGTAGGCAAGATCATCGTTGCCCCTGACGTCGATTCGCTGGGCGAAATTCCCTGAATCGCCCGGCGCCCTGAATCCGAACTCCCGCACCAGGCGGTCGGCCTTTTCGGGCGTGATGATCGCCGCGATGGCAGGGTAATTCTTCTCGGAGACCGATTCACACAGCAGGGATGTGCCGGACCAATGTGCGAGGCACTGGAAATATCCGCGATCCGTTTCGAAGACGCAGAATGCGCTTCCGAGCACACTTTCGGCCCTGCGGCCCTGATCGATCTCGGCCAAATGGGTCATCGCGGTTTCGAGCCAGTTCTGGTCCTCAGCGGACAAGCCGTCGAGAGGAGCTTCGCCCTGCCGTAAATTCGTCAGCACAGCCGTGCACGTGCCCGCCTTCGATCGTTTGGTAACGGGTCCGTCCGAAAACGTGCTTCTAACCTCGCGTTCTGCCACGCCAGTCGCAGTTGATGGTGCCGCATGACGCGAATCGTAGAGGGCTTGCAGTTCGTCTAAACCTCCCCTGCGACGGCAATATCCGCAGCCGAATTGGTTGGTCGTCGGTGACAGCATGAGTGAGTGTCCGCGGCCCGGACAACTCGCCAACCAATTGTGTTCGCTCGCTCCGTCTGGAGCGGGCGAGAGACCCAATTGCCGGGCAAGGCGAAGGATCGGAGCCTCGTCGTTGCGCTGCCTGTCTTCCGACGTCTTTCTGTTACGGGCGCGCTCTTCCACGACCCCGTCAACGACGCGCTCCAATTCGACCTCGCTCAGTAGGCCGGCTCGCCAGGGTGCCTGCGGAATGGCATGGCCGACGCGGCTGGCGACGAGTGCACGCAATAACCTCGTCGCGGCTTCAGAATCGGTCCCCCGCCGCGGCAGACCAGCGACACAGCCGCAGGTGATCGTGTCCGAAGCCCATTCGGGATCGCTGGCATCGCGCCGCGCAAGACATTCCTCCCAGTGCGCGAATGACGTGAACGCCCACAGAAGGTCCTGCTGCTCCCCGCGAACCAGAAACAGCGCTTCGCCAATGTGGTCGATCCCAACATACAGATTCCATGCACCGATCAGACGCGCGTCAGCCGGAATTGGGCCATGATGATCCGGATCCTTGCTCCAAGGGTCCAAGAATTCAAACTCGCTGCGTTGCCCAGATTGCATATAGAATCCTCCAAGGTCGTCGCCAGCGCTCTGGAAGGACTTCCGACCTATTGTTGCCCTGGCGGGCCACATCGTCGTGCCACCTTTGCCGGTCTAGGGCTGGTTGGCGGGGCCGTCGGGCCCTCTCAGGATGCACTGGAAACTATATCATGGATTCAGGGTGGAAATCTATCGGGGTGTTTGACAAGCTGGCTTCGCGTCCGGCCGTTCGCGCACGCTCAGAGGCTGCCCGATCCCGAGTTTCGCCGCAGCGCTACCGCCGCTGCCATCCTTGCACTGTCGCTGCAGTGCGCAGGCGGCATCGGAGGACGGCACGAGGCTCGGACTAGCCATTATCCTTCAGCCGTCGGAGGCAGTCTGCGAGATCAGGCGGTCTCCGGCTGTGACAGCTGGAATCGGCGGAGCGGCACGGCACCCGGCTCGATTTGAGCTGATGCAAACATGCGCAGAACAGTTCAAAAAAATGCGGCCCCAGTCAGACGCGGCGACTGACGGGGACCGCTTTGGGGCGCTTGATCGGTGACGGGGGCCTGATCAGACGCAGGCGCAACCTAATCCCGAACTGTTACGCGCGGGTGACAGGCCAGGTTATCCACAGGGTGCGGCGATCAGAAGATCTTGCGATAGACGATGAAGCCCGAGCGCTCCGCGACCTTGTCGTACAGGCTCTGCGCGGTGACATTGGTCTCATGGGTCTGCCAGTAGACGCGCGGCGAGCCCGCGAGCTTCGCCCGCTCGTACACGCCGTAGATCAGCGCCGACGCGACGCCCTTGCCGCGCGCGGCTTGAAGCGTGAACAGGTCCTGCAGATAGCAGGACGGCTCGATCGCGGTGGTGCTGCGGTGGAAGAGGTAGTGTGTGAGCCCGACGAGGCGGCCATCGCTCTCGGCCACCAGCGCATGCACCGGTTCATAGGCGTCGAAGAAGCGCTGCCACGTCATGCGCGTGACCTCGCCCGGCAGCGCCGTCGGACCGGAGCGGCCGTAGAAGGCGTTGTAGCCGTCCCACAGCGGCAGCCATCGATCGTAGTCCTGGCGCGTGACGGGGCGAACGGTGAGCGACATCTGAAATTCCGGAAGGTCGGAGGGCACGCGCCCTTCATACGTGATGACGGGTGCGCCGATCAATCGCCGACGTGCAGCGCAGTGTCAGGAAGAGGATCACGCATTGTCGCGCGCGGCGTGCGCGGGCGCGTTCAGCGTCGAACTGCCGACGGTCTTCCGCGCGCCCGTCAGGATCAACAGCGACGCTGCGATCAGAATGGCTGCGGTCAGGGTTATTGCAACGAGTACCACCGGTGACTTCATGGCTGTCCTGATCGATGACGTCTTGCCGCCTGCCTGCGGGCGCGGGTCCTCACAGGGCGCCTCGTAGGTTCAGCATCAGACGGGGGATCAGACCGGCAGCCCCATGGCCATGGTCGCCTTGGTCGACAGCGCCGTGAGGGTGACGATCAGACACAGCGACAGGGCCGCGAACGCGAGCGAGGCCGCCACGGCGTGGGTCAACCGGGAAGAGGCGGCGATAGCGGGGCGGCCCTGAAAGCCGGCCGTGCCGGACGCCCGAATCATGCTCCAGATCCTTTGACGTGCGGGCGAATCACCCGCGAAGAGCAAAATTTTACAATCGGAGCGGGCAATATTGCGGCGGCGATCGCGTGGAAAGTGGCTAGATTGGGGCAAAGGTTAACGTTATGCCCGCTATTCCGGGGCATCCTGACTCGCGATCAGGCCCCTGCGGCGATGTCGACGTCCGCCGGCCGCCAGTCCATCGCCACGAAGCCCGGCGCCGCCTCGACCCGCTTAAGCCAGTCCCGGATCGCCGGGAAGGTCGAGAGGTCGAAGTCGCAGCGGTCGGCGAGATGGGTGTAGCCGTACAGCGCGATGTCGGCGACCGTGAGCTGGCGGGCGGCGAAATAGGCGGAGGTCTTGAGATGGTCCTCCATCACCTGCAGGGCGCCATAGCCGCGCTCCATCCAGTCCTCCAGCGCGTGGGTCTGCAGGTCGCGTCCGCCCTTGACCAGCGACAGCCAGAAATAGGCGGCGCCGATGTTTGGCTCCAGCGCGTGCTGCTCGAAGAACATCCACTGCAGCGCCTCGGCGCGGTCGATGCGGTTTTCCGGCGCGAGCGGCGTGCCGACGGCGACGTACCACAGGATTGCGTTGGACTCGGCGAGAAAGCGGTCAGGGCCGACCTCGAGCAGCGGCACCTGGCCGGACGGATTCTTGGCCAGGAAGTCCGGCGTGCGGCTCTCGCCGCGCAGAATGTCCACCTCGATCGCCTCATAGGGCTCGTTCAGAAGCGCCAGCGCAAGGCGGACCTTGTAGCTGTTGCCCGAGCGTTGCATCGAATAGAGCTTGTACATTCTGGAAGTTCGATTCCCTGGGAAGAGACGGCGCTGGTTGCCCCGCACAGCGGTAAACAATGATGCCGTTGCGAATCCGCCGCAAGGGCCACGGCATAGAAAAACTCGAAAACCCTGCCGCACCGCAGCGCCGCAGAAGATCATTTCCGCGCGAGGATGCAAACCGGATCACGCTTGCGTCAACGCGCGGACTCGCAACGATCGTGAGCTGCAAGGCGGTCGGCTTGCCGTCAGTTTTCGCGGTCTCCGCGCGCTGTGCCGGTCCGCAACATTGCTCCGAGGACAGGCCTTGCCGGATATGAGGAACTTCGGCGGAAAAGTTGCGGAATATTGCGGTAAAATCGCGCCTGGATACGCACGGATCCGTAAAGTTTTCCGCATCTCGCCGAAGTTTCTTGCGGTGCAGCGGCGCACGTTTTAGGGTGCCTCCATTCCCACAATCAGAGTCGTGACGACCCCTTAAGTTCACGACGCTTGTCAGGAGATGACGATGTCCTTCCTTGCCGCTGCGCTCGACCGTGTGAAGCCGTCCGCGACCATCGCGGTGACGGACAAAGCACGCGCGCTGAAAGCGGCGGGCCGCAACGTCATTGGCCTCGGCGCCGGCGAACCCGACTTCGATACGCCGGCCAACATCAAGCTCGCGGCGATCCGCGCCATCGAGGCCGGCAAGACCAAGTACACTGCGGTGGACGGCATTCCGGAACTCAAGGAAGCCATCATCGCGAAGTTTCAGCGCGAGAACGGCCTCGCCTACAAGCCGAACCAGGTCATCGTCGGCGTCGGCGGCAAGCAGGTGCTCTACAACGCGCTGATGGCGACCATCAATCCGGGCGACGAGGTGATCATCCCCGCGCCCTACTGGGTCAGCTATCCCGAGATGGTGGCGCTCGCCGGCGGCGAGCCGGTGCCCGTGGTCTGCACCGCCGCGACCGGCTTCAAGCTCCAGGCCGAGGCGCTCGAGCGCGCGATCACGCCCAAGACCAAATGGGTGATCCTGTGCTCGCCGTCGAACCCGACGGGAGCTGCCTACACCAGGGCCGAGCTGAAGGCGCTCACCGACGTGCTGGTCCGGCATCCCCATGTCTGGGTGATGACCGACGACATGTACGAGCACCTCGTCTATGACGACTTCCAGTTCACCACGGTCGCGCAGGTCGAGCCTAAACTCTACGACCGCACGCTCACCGTGAACGGCGTCTCCAAGGCCTATTGCATGACCGGCTGGCGCATCGGCTATGCCGGCGGCCCGGCGCAGCTGATCAAGGCGATGGCGACGATCCAGTCGCAGTCGACCTCGAACCCCTGCTCGATCGCGCAGTGGGCCTCGGTCGAGGCGCTGAATGGTCCGCAGGACTTCATTCCGGCCAACAACAAGGTGTTCAAGGAGCGGCGCGATCTGGCCGTCTCCATGCTCAACCAGGCGAGTGGCATCGAGTGTCCGCGCCCCGAGGGTGCGTTCTACGTCTATCCGTCCTGCGCCGGCACGATCGGCAAGAAGGCGCCGTCGGGCAATGTGATCGCCAACGACGAGCAGTTCGTCACCGAGCTGCTCGAGAGCGAAGGCGTCGCGGTGGTGCAGGGTTCGGCCTTCGGCCTTGGCCCGGCGTTCCGCATTTCCTACGCGACCAAGACCTCGGACCTCGAAGACGCCTGCAAGCGCATCCAGCGCTTCTGCGGCAACCTGCGCTGAGGCTTGTCGGAAACAACGTCTAAAGGCCCGCCTCAGGCGGGCCTTTTTATTGCCGCGTGCGATCTGGCACGCGCGGGACTGTTGTGGCATAGAACGGCGCGTCGATCGCAAAGCGCTTCCCAGCCCGCATCACTTTCATAGCCGGAGATATTTCTCATGCGCCGCTCATTCCTCCTCGCCGGGCTTGCCGCTGCGAGCCTCGTGGTCTCCGTCGCAGAAAGCGGCGCGCAGCAGCGCATGGTGCGGGTCGGCGTGCTCGAATGCCGCGGCGGCGCCAGCATCGGCTTCATCGTGGGATCGGTGACCAATCTCGGCTGCGTGCTGCGCGCCGAGGGTCTGCCCGAGGACCGCTATGTCGCGACGATCCGCAAGGTCGGCCTCGACATCGGCATCACCCAGGAGACGGCGCTGGCCTGGGGCGTGTTCGCGCCGGTCGAGCGCCTCGGCCCCGGCGATCTCTCCGGCGATTATGCCGGCGCGCATGGCAGCGCCTCGGTCGGTGTCGGCCTCGGCGGCAATGTGCTGGTCGGCGGCTCCAACAATTCGATCGCGCTTCAGCCGCTCAGCGTGCAGGGCCAGGTCGGCCTCAACGTCGCCGCCGGCCTCGAGAGCCTGGAACTCCGGCCGGGTCGGTAAGCGCGCGCCAGCGCAGGTGTTGCTTCACCTCTCCCCGCCGAAGAGAGGTGGAACACCCATCGCTTAAGCCTTGGTCGAACTGACGACGCACCGCAGCGACGTTTGACGCTTGCCAAATCTCGGGGACGGGCAGAGCATCGCGGTTTGCCGACCCAATCATGGGCCGAGCTCCAACCAAGGAGGCGGCGAAATGGGACAAGACGTCAGAAGTCCCCGAGGTCCACGGTGCATCGCGCTGGTGGGCCCTTTCCAAAGCGGTAAAACCACACTTCTCGAAGCGATCCTGGCGCGAACGGGCGCAATCCCCCGCGCCGGCAGCGTCGATGCCGGAACCTCCGTCGGCGACGCCACTCCCGAGGCCCGCCATCACAAGATGACCGTCGGGCTCACTGCCGCCACCACAAGTTTCATGGGCGACAGCTACACCTTTCTCGATTGTCCCGGATCCGTCGAGTTTGCCAACGACATGCGCGCCGCGTTGCCCGCGGTCGATGCCGCGGTCGTGGTCTGCGAGGCCGACGAGAAGAAGCTGCCGCAGCTTCAGATCATCCTGCGCGAGCTGGAGGAGCTGAAGATCCCGCGTTTCCTGTTTCTCAACAAGATCGATCGCGCCAGCCAGCGCATCCGCGAGACGCTCGCGATGCTGCAGCCCGCCTCGCGCGTGCCGCTGGTGCTGCGCCAGATTCCGATCTGGAGGGGCGAGCTGATCGAGGGCTTCGTCGATCTCGCGCTGGAGCGCGCCTTCATCTATCGCGAGCACAAGGCCTCCGAGGTGATCGCGCTCGAAGGCAGCGACCTCGACCGCGAGAAGGAGGCCCGCTTCTCGATGCTGGAGAAGCTCGCCGACCACGACGATGCGCTGATGGAGCAGTTGCTCGAGGACATCCAGCCGCCGCGCGATGCCGTGTTCGACGACCTCGCCCGCGAATTGCGCGAGGGGCTGATCTGCCCGGTGCTGTTGGGGGCCGCATCGCGCGAGAACGGCGTGCTGCGGCTGATGAAGGCGCTGCGCCACGAGGCGCCCGGAATTGCCGAGACCGCCAAGCGCCTCGGTGCGGGCGAGGGCAAGGACGCGCTCGGCTACGTCTTCAAGACGCTGCATTCGCAGCACGGCGGAAAACTGTCGCTGACGCGGCTGCTCGCCGGCCATCTCGAGGACGGCGCCACCCTGCAATCCTCCTTCGGCGGCGCGGGGCGCATCTCGGGCATCCTCGCCGTCAACGGCGCCTATGACACCAAGCGTGCCGCGGCCGAGGCCGGCGACACGGTGGCGCTCGCCAAGCTCGATCCGGTCAGGACCGGCGACACCGTCGGAAGCGGAAAGACCCAGCCGGCCGCGCTGGTGACCGGGGAGCCGACGCCGCCGGTGCTCGCGATCTCGGTCGCGGCCACCGACCGCAAGGACGACGTCAAGCTCGGCCAGGCGCTGACGCGGCTGCATGAGGAGGATCCCTCGCTCATGGTGGTGCAGAACGCAAAAACCCACGACACCGTGCTGTGGGGCCAGGGCGAGATGCATCTGCGCGTCGCCAGCGAGCGGCTGCGTGACCGCTTCGGCGTCAAGATCGAGTCGCATCCGCCCGGGATCGGTTACCAGGAGACCATCCGCAAGCCGATCACCCAGCGCGGCCGCCACAAGAAGCAGTCCGGCGGCCACGGCCAGTTCGGCGACGTCGTGCTCGACATCAAGCCGCTGCCGCGCGGCGACGGCTTCAAGTTCACCGAGAAGGTGGTCGGCGGCGCAGTGCCGCGCAACTACATCCCTGCGGTGGAGGAAGGTGTCGTCGACGGCTTGACGCGCGGCCCGCTCGGCTTCCCCGTCACCGATTTGCAGGTGACGCTGACCGACGGCTCCTATCACAGCGTCGATTCCTCCGACCTCGCCTTCCGCACGGCGGCGCGCGTCGGGCTCAGCGAGGGCCTGCCGCAATGCCAGCCGGTGCTGCTGGAGCCGATCCACGTGGTCGAGATCGTCTGCCCGACCGATGCCACCGCCAAGATCAACGCGATCCTGTCGGCGCGGCGCGGGCAGATCCTCGGCTTCGACACCCGCGAGGGCTGGACCGGATGGGACTGCGTCCGCGCCATGATGCCGGAAGCGGAGATCGGCGAGCTGATCGTGGAGCTGCGCTCGGCCACCGCCGGCGCCGGAAGTTTTACCCGCCAGTTCGACCACATGGCCGAGGTGACCGGCCGCGCCGCCGACCAGATCATCGCCGCGCACCAGCACGCGGCGTGACGGGCTTCGTGCAGTAAGGTGCGCACCACCCTCTCGCACCCTCTCCCCGCTCTTCGCGGGGAGAGGGTGGGGTGAGGGGCGCTTCCACGCGTGCGGCGTTTCATGTCGACCGCGCTCTTTCCACACGCGTCATTGGCGGGGAGGGCTTGCGTTCGCAGCGATATGATGTATTTTACATCATTGTATATGTATAAATCATCACTTATAATCGCTGATACGTGAGGCCAAGGTGATCACGTCGTTCCAGATGCGGGCCGCCCGCGCGCTGCTCGGCATCGACCAGAAAACCCTGGCCGAGCTCGCCGGCGTTTCGCTGCCGACCATCCAGCGCATGGAAGGCTCGACCGGCAACGTGCGTGGCGTGGTCGAGACCTTGATCAAGGTGGTCGAGGCGTTCGACCGGGCCGGCGTCGAGTTGATCGGCGAGCAGGCGCGCAGCGACAGCGGCGGGCGCGGCGTTCGCCTGAAGGAGCCGGGGTCGCCGCGCAGGGTGGGGGCATGATCGCAGAGCCGGTCGTGCCCGGGATGGACTAACGCATCGTCGCGCACGCGAAAGCGCGGGCCAGCGCGATGCTTCGGAGCACCGTGGGGCATGAGCATCGCAAGCGATCATGTGAGCCGGCTGCAGCGGCTGCGCCAGCCGACCTTTGCCGAGCTGTATTTGCCAAAACTCGTCACCGTCTGGCGTGAGGGCTATGGCCTTGCGGATTTCCGCGCCGATGTCTTCGCCGGCCTCAGCGTCGCAATCGTGGCGCTGCCGCTGTCGATGGCGATCGCGATCGCCTCGGGCGTGACGCCCGATCGCGGGCTCTACACCGCCGTCGTCGGCGGCTTCATCGTGTCGCTGCTCGGCGGCAGCCGGTTCCAGATCGGCGGGCCGGCGGGCGCCTTCATCGTGCTGGTCGCGGCCACCGCGGAGCGGCATGGCGTCGACGGGGTCATCCTCGCGACCATGATGGCGGGCTTCGTCCTGGTCGCCGCGGGCTGCCTGCGCGTCGGCACCTACATCAAGTTCATTCCCTATCCGGTGACGGTCGGCTTCACCGCGGGCATCGCCGTGATCATCCTCGCCAGCCAGCTCCGCGATCTCGCCGGCATCACGCTTTCCGGGAAGGAGCCCAGCGAATTCATCCCGAAGCTCGCGGCACTTGCCGGCGGCCTTTCCACCGTCAATCCCTCGGCGCTTGCGGTCGCCATCGTCAGCATCGCCATCATCGCGGGCTTGCGGCGCTTGCGGCCGTCCTGGCCGGGCATCCTGATCGCGGTGGCGCTTGCGGCGGTCGCGAGCGCCGTGCTGTCGCTGCCGGTCGAGACCATCGGGTCGCGCTTCGGCGGCATTCCGCGCGAATTGCCGTCGCCGGCCTTGCCGGCGTTCTCGCTTGCGAAGGTCCAGGCCGTGCTGCCCGATGCGATCGCCTTCGCTCTGCTCGCAGCGATCGAGTCCCTGCTCTCGGCGGTGGTGGCCGACGGCATGACCGGGCGCCGGCACCGCTCCAATTGCGAGCTGGTGGCGCAGGGCGCGGCCAATATCGGCTCGGCGCTGTTCGGCGGCATCTGCGTCACCGGCCTGATCGCGCGCACCGCGACCAATATCCGCGCCGGCGCGCGCGGGCCGCTGGCGGGCATGCTGCATGCGGCCTTCCTGCTGCTGTTCATGCTGATCGCAGCGCCACTCGCAAGCTACATTCCGCTCGCATCGCTGGCCGCCGTGCTCGTGGTGGTGGCCTGGACCATGGGGGAGAAGCGTGAATTCGCCATCCTGCTGCGCTCGTCCTGGGGCGACGCCGTGGTGCTGCTCGCGACCTTCCTGCTCACGATCTTCCGCGACCTGACCGAAGGCATTCTGGTCGGCTTCGCGCTCGGCGCGGTGCTGTTCATCCACCGCATGGCGGAGATGACCGGCATCGAGGAGCGTCCGCCGCTGGTCGCGGCCGACCGTCCCGACGACGGCAATGGCGAGCGCGTTCCCTACGATCCCGCGCTCGCGGTCGATCGCGACGTGCTGGTCTACCGCATCACCGGCGCGTTCTTCTTCGGCGCGGCGTCCGCGATCGGCGGCGTGCTCGACGGCATCGGCGGCAAGCGCAAGGGCCTGGTCGTCGATTTCGCCGCGGTGCCGTTCCTGGATTCGACGGCGGCGAACGTGCTCGGCCGGGTCGCCGCCAAGGCCCACCGCCAGGGCGTCCGGCTGTTCATCACGGGGGCCTCGCCCACGGTCCGCCGCGCGCTGCTGACCCATGGCGTCAGCCCGCCGCGCGCCCGCTACCGCGAGACCATCGCGCGCGCGGTCGCCGACATCAAGGGCGGCGCGGCGCAGTCCGCGGCCGACGAGGCGAGCCCGGGCTAGCGGCGGTCCGGCCCCGCGCTTGACAGGGCCGGCGGGACGCGAAATGGATCGGCCTTTGAGACGATCCGAAGGAAGGATTTCCGTGACCAAGGCTCCCGCAGCCTGTCTGATCGGATGGCCGGCGGCGCATTCACGCTCGCCGCTGATCCATCGCTACTGGCTGCGCACGCTCGGCATCGCAGGCGGCTATGTCATCGAGGCGGTGCCGCCCGACGATTTGCGCGACTTCGTGCTGCGGCTGTCGCTGCGCGGCTTCGTCGGCGCCAACGTGACCATCCCGCACAAGGAAGGCGTGCTCGCGCTGTCCGCGCCCGACGCGCGCGCCAAGGCCGTGGGCGCCGCCAACACCCTGTGGTTCGAGGACGGCGAGCTGCGCTCGACCAACACCGACGTCGAGGGTTTCATCAACAATCTCGGGGCGTGCGCGCCCGGCTGGGACGGGGCCGAGGAGGCACTGGTGCTGGGCGCCGGCGGTTCCGCGCGCGCGGTCGTGTTCGGCCTGATCGAGCGCGGCATCAAGCGCATCCATCTTGCCAACCGCACGCTGGCGCGGGCCGAAGCGCTGGCAAAGCAGTTCGGCGAGAGCGTGCGCCCGATCGGATGGGATGGGGTGAGCGACGTGCTGCCCGGCGCGAAACTTCTCGTGAACACGACCTCGCTCGGCATGCACGGCCAGCCCGCGCTCGAGGTCGATGTGGCGCGGCTGCCGCAAGCCGCCGTCGTCGCCGATCTCGTCTATGTCCCCCTGGTGACCCCGCTGCTGGCGGCGGCGCAAGCGCGCGGGCTGAAGACCGCCGACGGGCTCGGCATGCTGCTGCACCAGGCCGTGCGCGGCTTCGAGCTGTGGTTCGGCCAGAAGCCGGAGGTCACGGCCGAATTGCGCGCCCTGGTCGAGGCCGATCTCACAAAGACTTGAGAGAATAGGGCTCGATCTCCGGAGTTTTATGTCCGTGGGGACAACCGGAGACCGTCATGCCTGTCCAACGTGCAACTTTTACACGTCCGCTCGTCGCCGTCGCGATGGTGGCCGTCTCGACGCTCTGTGCGCTCGCGCAGAAGGCGCCGGTGCCGACCCGGGTGCGCGGCACGATCGAGAGCGTCGATGGCGATACGATGCAGGTCAAGTCGCGCAGCGGCGAGGATGTCAGGCTGCACATCGCCTCCGACGTGCGGGTGGCCGGCATCACCAGGATATCGCTCGCCGACATCAAGGTCGGCTCCTTCGTCGGCGCCACCACGGTGCCGGGGCCGGATGGCGGCAACAACGCCGTCGAGGTGCATGTGTTCCCGGAGATCATGCGCGGCACCGGCGAGGGCTCGCGGCCCTTTGACCTGAAGCCGAACTCCACCATGACCAATGCCACCGTCGCCGAGAGCGTGGTCGGCAATGACGGGCACACCTTGCTGGTCAAGTACAAGGACGGCGAGAAGAAGGTGTTCGTCTCCCCGGACACGCCGGTCGTCACTTACGTGCCCGGCGAGAAGTCCGAGCTCAAGGCCGGCGCAAAAATCATCGCTTTCGTCCGGCCGCTGCCGGACGGTTCGCTCGAAGCCAACCGTGTCAGCGTCGGCCGTGACGGCCTGACGCCGCCAATGTAAGGGAGGACCAGACCATGCCGACATCGAATTTGAAATCCGGCCTGCTCGCGGCCGTGCTCGTGCTCACCTCGTACGCCGCCGTGGCGCAAGCGCCGCCCCCGGTCCGCATCCGCGGCAGCATCGAGAGCGTGGACGGCAATACGCTGGGCATCAAGACCCGCGAGGGCAGCGACGTGAAGGTGCGCATGACCGACAACGCCGCCGTCTTCGCCGTGGTCAAGACCTCGCTGTCCGAGATCAAGGAAGGCTCCTATATCGGCGTCACCGCCATGCCCGAGCCCGACGGCACCCAGAAGGCGATCGCGGTGCACATCTTCCCGGAGAACCAGCGCGGCGCGGCCGAAGGTTTTCGCCCCTGGGATGCGCGCGCCAACTCGACCATGACCAATGCCACGGTGGCGCAGACCGTGAAGGGCACCGACGGCCAGAACATCCTGGTCAAGTACAAGGACGGCGAGAAGAAGGTCGTAGTGCCGCCGGGCACGCCGATCGTGACTTTCGTCGCCAGCGACAAGTCCGAGATCAAGCCGGGCGCAAAGCTCATCATCTTCGGCGCGATGAAGAAGGATGACGGCACGCTGGAAGCCAACCGCGTCAACGTCGGCCGCGACGGCATCACGCCGCCGATGTGAGACGGGATACCGTCTCCACAAACACCGCTGTCGTCCCGGCGAAGGCCGGGACCCATATGTGGACGGCCCCCGTGGCACAAGAGCTTTGAGAGATTTGATCGGATCGCTTGCATCCATATGTGCGG
>NZ_JAFCJJ010000017.1 GCF_018131015.1 Bradyrhizobium diazoefficiens | reverse complement strand
CACGCTGCCAAATCCATGCACTATGATGTGTCGGCTATGTCCCCGAACACCCGTCGGTCATGTCCCCGGGCTGAACACTTGACCGGGCGATCCAGTACTCCGCGGCGGTCGTGATTGAACCGATGGGCTGCGGCGTACTGGATTCCCCGCCTTCGCGGGGAATGACAGTTAAGTGCGGAGCGTGCACCTTCCGCAAAACGCACAGCCCTCACAACTCCCGTGCGTTCGAGAACGCGAACGAGCTCACCCGCCGCGTCGTCTCGTCCAGGATCAGCGTCCGCGTGATCGGCGGCTCGGCGCGTTGCGCGCAGTTCTCGCGCTCGCAGAGCCGGCAGTTGACGCCGATCGGCGCGCCCTCGGTCTTCTCCAGGTCCATGCCGGCGGCGTAGACGAGGCGGGCGGCGTGGCGGATCTCGCAGCCGAGGCCGATGGCGAAGCGCGGCTGCGGCAGCGGATGCGGCGCCACGGGCCGGCGCACCATCTGCGCGATCGAGAAATAGCGCGTGCCGTCGGGCAGCTCGATCACCTGCTTCAAGAGCCGGTCGGGCGTGTCGAAGGTCGAGTGCACGTTCCACAGCGGACAGGTGCCGCCGAATTTCGAGAACGGGAACGTGCCCGAGGAAAAGCGCTTGGAGACGTTGCCGGCGTTGTCGACGCGCAGCAGGAAGAACGGAATGCCGCGCGCGTTCGACCGCTGCAGGGTGGTGAGGCGGTGGCAGACCTGCTCGAAGCCGGAATTGAAGCGCTGCGCCAGCACGTGGATGTCGTAGTTGAGCGCTTCGGCGGCCGCGAGGAAGGCCGGGTAGGGCATCATCACGGCTGCCGCAAAATAGTTGCCGAGCGTGATGCGGAACAGCCGTCGCGGCGCGTCGTCGAGCGGACCGGCGCGGCCGATGATGGTCTCGAGGGCTTGGGCGCATTCCCCGAGGCCCAGCTGGAAGGCGAGCTGGAAGGCGCGGCCGGGCGTATCGACCAGCTCGGAGATCAGCAGCTGGCGGCGGTGGCGGTCGAAGCGCCGCAGCGTCTCGCGCATGACATCGACCGGCATGATGCGGGTCTGGATCGAGTGTTTTTCGCGCAGGCGCGCGACGAGCGCGGGAAAGAGTCCTTCGGCCGGTACGTTCAATTCGTCGCGCAGGGCCTCGGCGGCCTGCTCGAGTTCCGGAAAATAGTTGCGGTTGGCCTCGATCAGCTCGCGCACGCGCTCGACCGGATTGGCCTCGAAGCGCGTCCCGACATCGCGGTCGGCCATCTGGGCCGCGGCCAGCGTCTCGCCCTGGCGGGCCTCGGTATAGGCCGCATAGAGCCGCTGCAGCGCGTGGGTGACGCCGGGGCAGAGCTCGGCGAGGTCACGCAGCTCCTGCTTGGGCACATCGATCTGGCGGAACAGGGGATCGGAGAAGATCTCGTTCAGCTCGGCAAAGAATCGGTCCTCGTCGGCAGTGGCGAGGTCGCGCAGGTCGAGGTCATAGGTCTCGGCCAGCCGCAGCAGGATCTGCGCGGTCACCGGGCGCTGGTTCCGCTCGATCAGGTTGACGTAGCTCGGCGAGATCCCGAGCCCCTCGGCGATCTGGGTCTGGGACAGCGCCAGTTGCTGCCGGATTCGCCGGAAGCGCGGGCCGACGAACAGCTTCTTCCCGGATTCGGCTGGCATCAGAGTCTCCTTCCTTTGCCTCTCCCCGCTTGCGGGGAGAGGCAGAGGCCGCCCTCTGCGGCCGTTCTCAAGAACGCCGAAGCGAAGCTTCGGCTACGGCGCATCGAAGATGCGATCCGGGTGAGGGGGAGCCTCCGCGGGGATGGTGAGAGAAGGACTCGTTGAGCGAGCCCCTCACCCCAACCCTCTCCCCGTAAGAACGGGGAGAGGGGGAAGAAAGCGGATTCGGCCGGCATTTTACGGTCTCCAGGGGCGGTAAGGACAGCTTAGCTGACCTATATTTTTTACAAAATTTACAAAATTACATCTGTTACATGTTCTTAAGTTACATGACATCACCATTCAAATGCAAGCCCACTGTACGATCTTCACTTTCTCGCGTTTAGCTGATGACACGCATTTCGCAATGCACTGTCAAAAATGTCGATGACAAGCTCGCTTGTTGTCAGCGAAAGGATCGAGCACATGAACTACCAGCCCCGTGGCATCAGCACCCTTCAGGGCCCCGCCTCGTATCTGAACGAGGTCAAGGCGGCCCAGGCGCTTCTCGAGACCCAGCCGACCTGGAACGGGGTGTCGGCCGAGGCCGTCGCACGCATGCGCCTGCAGAACCGCTTCAAGACCGGCCTCGACGTCGCCCGCTACACCGCGGCGCTGATGCGGGCCGACATGGCGGCCTATGACAACGATCCGACCAAGTACACCCAGTCGCTGGGCTGCTGGCACGGCTTCATCGCCCAGCAGAAGCTGATCTCGGTCAAGAAGCATTTCGGCGGCAAGACCGATCGCACCTATCTGTACCTGTCCGGCTGGATGATCGCGGCGCTGCGCTCCGAGTTCGGCCCGCTGCCCGACCAGTCGATGCACGAGAAGACCTCGGTGCCCGCGCTGATCGAGGAGCTCTACACCTTCCTCCGCCAGGCCGACTCCCGCGAGCTCAACGACATCTTCCGCGCGCTCGACAAGGCCCGCAAGGAAGGCGACAAGACCCGTGAGAGCGAGCTGATCGCGAAGATCGACAACTTCCAGACCCACGTCGTGCCCGTCATCGCCGACATCGACGCCGGCTTCGGCAACGCGGAGGCGACCTATCTGCTCGCCAAGAAGATGATCGAGGCGGGTGCCTGCGCGCTCCAGATCGAGAACCAGGTCTCCGACGAGAAGCAGTGCGGCCACCAGGACGGCAAGGTCACCGTGCCGCACGAGGTGTTCATCGCCAAGATCCGCGCCTGCCGCCACGCCTTCCTCGAGCTCGGCGTCGAGGACGGCATCATCGTGACCCGCACCGACTCGCTCGGCGCCGGCCTCACCCAGCAGATCGCCGTCAGCCACAAGCCCGGCGACCTCGGCGACCAGTACAACAGCTTCCTGGATTGCGAGGAAGTCACGGCGGCGAACGCCCGCAACGGCGACGTCATCATCAACCGCGACGGCAAGATGATGCGCCCGAAGCGGCTGCCTTCGAACCTCTACCAGTTCCGTCCCGGCACTGGCGAAGACCGCTGCGTGCTCGACAGCATCACCTCGCTGCAGAACGGCGCCGACCTCTTGTGGATCGAGACCGAGAAGCCGCATATCGAGCAGATCGCCAAGATGGTCGACCGCATCCGCAAGGTCGTGCCGAACGCGAAGCTCGCCTACAACAACTCGCCGTCGTTCAACTGGACGCTCAACTTCCGCTGGCAGGTCTACGACGCGATGAAGGAGGCCGGCAAGGACGTCAGCAAGTACAACCGTAGCGAGCTGATGAAGCCGGAATACGACGAGACGCCGCTGGCCATCGAGGCCGACGAGCGCATCCGGACCTTCCAGGCGGATTCGGCCAAGCGCGCCGGCATCTTCCACCACCTGATCACGCTGCCGACCTATCACACCGCGGCGCTCTCGACCGACAACCTGGCCAAGGAGTACTTCGGCGAGCAGGGCATGCTCGGCTACGTGAAGAACGTCCAGCGCGCCGAGATCCGTCAGGGCATCGCCTGCGCCAAGCACCAGAACATGGCGGGATCCGACATCGGCGACGATCACAAGGAGTACTTCGCCGGCGAAGCCGCCCTGAAGGCGGGCGGCGTCCACAACACGATGAACCAGTTCGGCTAACGGCGGATCAGATCGGTCTGGGGGCTTTCCGGACCCCAGACCGGTCACGCACTCAACAGGAGACTGACAATGACCAAAGGCAGCAATTTCTGGGTGATCGGCGGCGAGTTCGGTTCGATGAACTTCCACAAGCTCGTGGAAGGCTCGGCCCAGGTCAAAGGCCCCTTCAAGTCCCGCAAGGAAGCCGAGGACTGCTGGAAGGAAGTGTCGGAAGAGAGCCGCCACAAGGCCGGCGTCCGCTTCTCGATCGTGGAAGAGCCGCAGCGCGCTCCGGCGGCCTGAGGCACTGCCGCCGGCCTGAATTCAAGAAGACGTCCAAGGAGGGCGATCCCACCCCGGCTCCTGCCGTGGGTGGGATCGTCTTTTTTTGGCACAGGTCGATGTCCCTGTGGGCGCCGTAAGCCTCTGGAATTGTAGGCCTTTGCGGTCGTCGCGGTTACTGATAGGTTAATCCCGCCACGTGAGGACTTAAGGCGGACAATGTCAGAGCCGGAGACCAGCGGGACCCCTCCAAGCCAGCCACGCCCGGTGCGGCTGCGCGATGCGCTGTTGCGTGCGCGGATCGAGGCGGCCGACCGCACCGGCGTGGTCGTCGACCTCAGGGACGCCGAGGTGGCGCGGCTCGAGATTCTCAACGACGCGCTTGACCCGCTGTTCGCGCAGGTGCCCGACCAGATCGACCTGTTCGACCGCGGCATCAGCCAGGGCGACACGCCGCGGCTCTGGATCGACGTGGTCGCGCACATCATGATGGGGCGCGACAAGCGGATGTACCGTTTCGTCCAGGACACCCGCTTCGGCCGCATCGTGCTGGCCGAATCGCACGACACCGCAATCATCGTCGAGGCCGTCACCGACTACGTTGCCCGCCGCATGATCGAGCGCGAGCATGCGATGGTGGTCTTGCCCGAGCCGAAGCCGGAGGCCGCGCCGCCACCGCGCCGCTCGCGCGTCTGGCCGTTCCTGATCGGCTTCATTCTCGGTGCCGCCGCCCTGTTCGGCGTCGCCGTGCTCGCGGCGCTGCGCAGTTGGTAGCTCGACAGCCAACTAGATCAAACGCGCATGCTTGATCTGCTGGATCTGAAATCCGGGCCCCAGCCCCCGCACGATCTGCTCGCAGCGCCAGCCGGCATTGTCCTTTTCGATCGCGAACAGATTGTACGCCGCTGCCGGGTAGCGCCCGTGCGCCAGCGCGGAGGCCGAGGGCACGCCGATCGCCGGGATGTTGCCGTTGGGGCCTTCGAACCACATCGTCGAATGAATGTGGTCGTGCCCGTGCAGGATCAGCTCGACGCCGTGGCGTTTCAACAGCACCAGCAGCTCAGCGGAGTCGGTCATCCGTTTCTGGCGGGCCCTCGACTGCAGGGGATGATGCACCAGCAGCACACGGAAGACGTCCTCGGCCGCGAACTGGTCGAGCACCCGCTCGAGGGCTGCGAGCTGCTCGCCGCCGAGCGTGCCGGTCGCCATCAGCGGCAGGGTCGGCACCGCCGTGGAGAGGGTGATCAGCGCGACCGGCCCGCGCCGGCGCACGGCTGGAAAGCCGGTGCGGCCGTTGTCATCAGTCAGATAGGGCGCAAAGGTCTCGCCGAAGCGATGAAAGGTGGCGCGGACATAGGCGTCGTGGTTGCCGGGAATCGTGGTGACGCGGTCGGGCGGACCGACGCCGTCGAGCCACGCGCGGGCCGGCGCGAACTCGGCTTCGAGCGCGAGGTTGACGAGATCGCCGGTCACCGCGATGTGGTCGGGCGCCTGCGCCTTCAAATCGTGGACCAGTGCGTCGAGCACCTCGCGGCGCTGGTATTTGTGGCGGTTGCGCGTCCAGTTGACGTAGCCGAGCGCGCGCTTGCCGGCGAGCTCGGCGAGCCGCGGCTTCGGCAGCGGCGGCAGGTGCGGATCGGAGAGATGGGCGAGCGTGAAGGGGGCCATGGCGCGCGATTGCCTCGCTATTTGCGTGCTGTAATGGCAAGGTCGCGGCCGCCGCGCAAGGGAGGCATGAAGCGAGGCATGAAGCGAGGCCTGCGAGGGCGCGCCGCGAGAGACTGATGGGGGAGCGCCTGGACCGGATCCGACAGACATGCGAGCCGCTGCTGCGGCGGGTCTTCCACGCCTGGTTCCTGCTCGTCCGCGGCATGACGCTCGGCGTCCGGGCCGTGGTACTCGATGCCGACAACAGGGTGTTTCTGGTCCGGCACAGCTATGTCAGCGGCTGGTATCTGCCGGGCGGCGGCGTCGACTACGGCGAGACCATGGAGCATGCGATGCGGCGCGAGCTGAAGGAGGAGGGCGACATCGACCTGACCGGAGAGGCCGTGTTGCACGGCATCTACCTCAACAGCCATGTCTCCCGCCGCGACCATGTCGCGGTCTATGTGGTCAGGCATTTCCGGCAGGACCGGCTGCCCGAGCCCAACCGCGAGATCGTCGAATGCGGCTTCTTCGACAGTGCCGCGCTGCCGGAAGGCACCACGCGCGGCACGCGGCTGCGGATCGCGGAAGTGCTGGATGGCAAGCCGCCGATTGCGACGTGGCGGTGAGGTGGACGCGCCGTCGTCCAGATGCTACTCCGCCAACCAAGATGACCGATCTCTCGCTCTCCATCCTTCCCGAATCCGCGCGCGACGCCCAGGCGATCGAACGGCTGCACGAGCGCACCTTCGGCCCCGGCCGCTTCGTGCTCAGCGCCTATCGCATCCGCGAGCATGTCGACCATCTGCTCGACGTCTCCTTCACCGCCCGCATCGGCACGCTGCTGGTCGGCTCGGTGCGGCAATTGCCGATCCTGATCGGTGAGACGCCGGCACTGCTGCTCGGGCCGCTCACCGTCGAGCCGCCGTTTCGCGACCGCGGCATCGGCCGTCTGTTGATGGAGCGTGCGCTGAAGGACGCCAGAGAGAAGGGCCACGCCATCGTGCTGCTGGTCGGTGACGAGCCCTATTACAGCCGCGTCGGCTTCAAGCCGGTGCCCAAGGGCCGCGTCACCATGCCGGGCCCGGTCGACGCCGCGCGCGTGCTGGTGTTCGAGCTCGTCGACGGCGCCTTCGAGGGCGTGTCGGGGACCGTCGGCCCCGACTGGAGCAAGGCGCGCGCGTAGCGGTCGCCGGCCCGCTCGGGCCTGCCGGATCTTGACGGAACGCTCGCTGGTTGACGCGCCGACGTCCGGCGTGGCATCGGGCGGCCTTCGGAAGATGTTGCAAACGACAACCGCGGGACGGCTCAACAATGTTCCGATCTCCGTCAGTTCAGGTCGCTCGCGGCCTCAGGGCGACTTCCGGAGCGCTTGCGGCGATCGCCGTCCTTGCCGCGTCACCGGTCGCGGCCGCCGACCGCGTTGAATATTCCGCGGTCCAGTCCCTCAAGAACTTTGCGCTGAGTGCCTGCATCGCCGACGGTTACCGATCCGACGAGGTGGTCAACGACAGCAAGGCCGCGGCCGGCGGCTATTTGGAGCTCGGTCGCTTGCCTTATCAGGCCTATGAAGAAGCTGCCCAGCTTGGCCGAGCATTCCTGGCGAAGGACTATCAGGGAAAGTCCGGCGAGCGCCTCACGTTGATGAAATGCATCGACCTGTTCCACAGCAAGGAGCTCGACCAGCTCGCGAGGAAGTATCGAAAGTAATGCCGCCTCGGGATTTGCGCTGCGCCGTTCCGCGTGCGGTCCGGCTTCAGGGCATGCCCAGGCGCTTCTTTGCTTCAGTGCTGCCGTTTGCGGCGGCCTTGCGCCACCACCGCAGCGCCTCCTCGTTTTGCCTGGCGTCGCGGGCAAAGTTGCCCATCAGCATCTGCGCCGAGACCTGCCCCTGTTCAGCGGCATCACGGAACAGCTCCTTCGCCCGTGTCTTGTCCTCGGCGTTGCCGAGGATCAGGAGCATGCCCAGCCGAAACTCTGCATCGGGGTGACGGCGCGCCGCAGCCCACCCGTACCAAATGCGGGCCTTGTCGAGGTCCTTCTCCACACCCTTGCCGGTCGCATAATGCTGGCCCAGTCGATATTGCGCGCGCGGATCGGCCTGTTCGGCGGCCTTGCGGTACCAGCGGACGGCCTCAGTCGGATCCTGCGCGACGGCGTTGCCGTCGTCGTAGAGCATCGCGAGATGGTATTGCGCGGAAGCGCTTCCCTTGTCCGCCAGCGGCCGGAAAATGCGCAGCGCCGCCGCATAATCGCGGCGTTCATAGGCGGCAACGCCGTCCGCCTCGACCTCGGCCGGGGCTGGATCGGGCTTGGTGACGGGCGCGGGCGCCGACGGTGCGGCTGGACCAAGTGCGACGTCCTTCGGATCGGTCTTTGCAGCCTCGGGGGGCCGCTGCTTGACGTCCGGGGCGGGGCGCTCATCCGTGCTCGAAAAGTAGGTAAACGTGCTGCGCACGCGGTCCACAACGGCCTGCGCGATCGATTCCACCGTCTTCCAGACGCCGCCCGCTTCGAAGGATTCCCGTTGCAGGCCCCACGAGTCGAAATCGGCGGCAATGTGCGCATTGAGCTTCTGCGCCCGCTCGGTGTCCTCCTTTGCTCCGGCCGTATCGCCCCTGACCGCTTTCACGAGCCCGCGCCCGTAGAGAGCGACAGCGGCCTTTGCATCCTTCTCCAGAACCGCATTGAAGTCGGTCAGCGCCGCCTCGTAGTTCTTCATCTTGAGATACAGGGTGCCGCGCATGCCGACGGCCGCGACGTTCGACCTGGCGATCGCGGCGTTGCAGTCGTCCAGCGCCTGTTCAAGCCGGCCAAGAGCGGTGCGGGCCCTGCACCGTGCGACAAGGGCAACGAAATCATCGGGCTTCATTCCGAGAGAGGCGCCAAGCGCAGCCTCCGCGCGTCCGTAGTCGCCTCTGCTGGCGTACACCTCGCCCTCGTTGAAATGATCGTATTGCGCCTTTGGTGTCCTTGCCTCGAGCAGTTTGATTGCCTGATCGAAATCGTCATTGGCCCTGGCCGGCTCCCCGCCGTATTTGTAGGCGCGGCCGCGCTGGTGGTAGACGGACGGATCGTCCGGCATGAGCTGTCTGGTGTCGTCCAGGATGGCGATGGCCTGCTTGTAGTCTCCCTTGTCGATTTGCTTTTCAGCCAGCCGGAGCAGGCCGGCACGGGACAAGGCCTGGGCCATGGCGCCCAGGGGGTCGAAAGGCGCCTTGCGGCAATCGACGATCGCATTCTTGTAATCGGCGAGCGCTGCGCGAACGTCGTCCTTTTTCTCGTCGTCGGAGGCTTTGCCCGCGTAGGCGCTGCAGCGCAAGGAAAGCGCCTTCGGGTCGTTCAGTTCGATCGCGCGCGTCGCGTCTGCAATCGCTTCGTCAAAATTGTGCTTGATGTTGTGGACGCGCGCGCGGTTGTAATAGCCGGCGGCATTGGGAATCGTCTGCAGATACCGGCTGTAATCGGCAATCGCCAGGTCGTATTGTCCCTTGTCGGAATAGGCGCTGCCCCGGTTGCCGTAGGCGAGGGCGAGGTTGTTCGGCGACTGCTGACCTGACTCGATGATCGCAGTGCAGGACGCAATTCGATCGTCGGCGTTGCGGTAAGTGGTGTCCTGGCATTGCTTCCATTTGTCGGCCACGTTCTGCCCCGTCGCCGGTGCGGCGAACAGGGCGAAGGCAATCACGGCCAACGGTTTGACCCGTCGCTGCATGCTGTGTTCCTCGCTGGGAATTTCACGAAAAGCAGGGGGACCGGTGGGGAGAGCAGGGGACAAGGGAACGGCGTCGCATCATAACGCCGGCGATATCGGAAAAACCACACCTGTTTGGACCGGTGAACGGGGTATCCACCGGGCGGCGATCGGACGCATCAGCGTCGTACGACGGCTGCGATGATGAAGATGACGGCGCCGAGCAGTGTGGCGGCGCACAGAAGGAGCACTCGGGTGGTCCCCGGCCTGACGATAAAGGCCATGCCGGCGCACGAGAGACATACTGTGGCGAGCGCAGGAATGACGGGCAGCAGCAGGTCGCAGGCGCGAACCAGCCATTCGCTGGATCGAAGATAGCGGACCCCGCGAAACCGTCCGGGGTGATATACGCTCTGCGGGCGCTCGCCCGGGACGACGAACTGGCCGCGATACACGGCCGTGCAATGCTCGAGCCGCCTCGTCAGGCGTGCCGCCTCGTCGGTCCGTCCCGCTCGCTCTGCAGCGCCGATCGCCTGGGCGAGGTAGTATTTGACGTCGTTGTAGCAGGCGGCCGCCGAGCGCGAGTCATACATCTCGGCATACGCCTGCTCCGCCAGGGCTTCGTAGTCCGTCTGGTGCCCGTCGGTCACAATGATCTCCAGCCATCCTTGCCTGCATCCTATTCCGTGGGAGGAGCATGCGCCAAGGCCATGCGCCAAGGCCGTGCGCAGATCGATCTCCCACGCTTCGGTCACCGAACTCCTAGAACCGCAGGTTCATAAACGCCCGCACGCCGATGCCGGGCATCAGCACCTCGTCCTTGGTGTAGGACACCGCATTGCGGATGCTCTCGTTGAGGAGATTGTTGCCGACGATGCCGGCCGTCATCTCGCGCGCGCCGAGCCAGTTGCGGTCGAGCCTGGTCTTGTAGCTCACCTCGGCCTTCAGCAAATTGTAGCCGGGCGTCGGCGTCTCCGCGATGACAGCGACATTGTTCTGCGCGAAGGCGTGTAGCAGGTTGACCCGCATCAGCCAGTTGTCGTCGCGCCAGAACATGCCGCCGCCGATGCGCAGCGGCGGAATCCGCGGCACGTTGGTGCCGTCGCTGAAGGTGGCGCGCACCACGTCGAACTGGTTCTCGATGCCCCAGATGCCGCCGTGGACCGCGCCGACGTCGAGCTGCGACTGGAATTCGCCGCCGCGGAAATTCGCGTTGCGCTGCGAGTAGACCGCCTGGTTCAGCTCCGCGCCGGGCGCCCCGCATGACGCAAGATCGTCGTCGCATGTCACGCCGGTAAGGCGACGGTAGATGAAGTTGTCGAAATGCGTGTAATAGGCGGTCGCCTCGAAGCGGAAAGGCCCGTTCGCCTTGCGCAGGCCGAGCTCGACCGACTTTGCGATCTCGATGATGAGGTTCGGATTGCCGATGTCGAAGGTCGCGGTGGCATCATGCGCGCCGCGGGAAAACAGCTCGGCCGGTTTCGGCGCGCGCTCGACATATTGCGCGGTGATGCTGCCGACCATTCCGCCCGGCAGGTTCTGCAACAGGCCGATGCTGCCGCTCACCGGCGTGAATGACGGATTGCGCGCGATGCCCGCCTGCGCCACGCCGTCAGGCAAGAAGTCGGCCGGGAAGTCCGGCGTGGTGCCGTGCAGGGCGACATGCTCGATGCGGCCGGCGATCTGCGCCCGCGTCGCCTCCGTGAATTTGAACTCGTTGAAGGCGTAGGCGGCGACGCGCGTGTTGCTGTTCGGGTCCCACAGGCCGTTGAACAGCGTGCCGGGATTGTCCGGGCTCGGCGCGCTCAGCTCCTGATGGCCGGCCTGGACGCCCAGCGCCGTCGTCACCTCGGCGAAGCGCGCGTTGAAGGGCCTGAGTTGCACCTCGGTGCGAAGCTCCTGCTCCTTGTTGGCAAAACTCTGCCGCACGCCGTCGCTGTTGAGGTCGGTGGGATCGGCAAGCCCGATCTCGTTGTGCCGGTAGTCGGTCGCGCCGGCCGAGATGCGGACGGTGTCGATCGCGGCCGCATCGGGGCGGTACTCGCCCTTGACGTTGATCCTGGTTTGATGGCCGTCAATCCGCGTGCGGTGATCGGCGCCGTCGATACCGGGGATGTGGTAGACCGAGTCGTTCTGCGTGATCGCGGCACCGACATAACCGCCCTGGAAAAAGTAGGAGCCGCCGATCGAGGCGCCGTCCGAGCGCGTCGCCGAATTGGGCTGGCGCCCGTTCACGGGACGTGACTGGTCGGCGAGGTAGGGATAGCCCGGGATGGAATAGTCCGAGGTCGCGCGGCCATAGGCGTCGGCATGAAACGCAAAATTGCCGCCGCCGGTGTCGAGCAGCACGCCGCTCTCGACGCCGCGGTCAACCGAGCTGAACGCGGTGCGCGTCTCGGCGGTGACGCAAGGTGGCGTCGCGGCCGTTGCGAGCGGGGCCTTGGCCGGCAAGCCGTAAGCCCGGAATGGCTCCGCGCCGCAATTCGGCAGTGCATCCGGTATGCGGTTGTTGGTGGCGCTGACGACGCCGCCGATCGAGGTCGAGCCGTAGCGCAGCGCCGCGGGCCCGCGCACCACCTCGACCTGGCTGGTCGCGAGCGGATCGATCGGGACGAAATGGTCTTCGCCGAGATCGGAGGCGCCACCCGCATTGGTGCCGTTCTCGACGATGCCGACGCGGTTGACGTCGAGCCCGCGGATGATCGGCCGGCTTGAGCCGCCCGGCGCAAACCCCGAGCCGGTGATGCCGGGTTTTGAGAACAGGAGATCGCCGAGTTGGCCGCCGCCCTCGCGGCGGATCTCCTCGTTCGGCACCACGGTGACCGTGGCGAACTGGTTGGTCACGATCGGCAGCACGCCCGGCTGCGGGGTGGCTTGTGGTGGCGGCGAGGCCGCAGCGGCGCGCGCAGGTGCGGCACGGCTGGTGCGGCTCGCGCTGCGCGACGGCACGATGGCCCGGCGCACGATCGGGCTCGGCGCCGTCACGGTGACGGCGGGAAGCTGGCTGACGGCCGGCTTGTCCGCAGGTATGTCCGCAGGTTTGTCTCCAACCTTATCTTGGGCTGCCGCAGGGATGGCGGCGGCGCCGAGCAGGAGCAGGCTCGCTCCGCCCAGGCGCTGCGCGCGCCGCAATGCAAATGACATGGTCCTGATTCCAGTCAGGCGCCGTCCGTGATGGTCTGGTGAACGGAGGCGGCCTGCCGTCGCGGCGCGACGGAATTTTGCTGCAACGGTGTCCGGCCGCCGTCGTCGTGGCGGAGTCCGGGCGCGATCAGTCGTTGGAGATCAGGACGCGGGAGGCGCGCGCGGCTGGAACGCCGTGGCGGCCGATTTCAGATGGACGAATTCGGCATCGGTGGTGCGGTAGAGCAGGTTGATCGCCTGCGGCAGCAGCAGCAAGGGCGGCGTCGCCAACACCACCGTGCTCGCCATCGCGACCAGCGCGCAGACCGCGCAATTGTCCTCGCCCGGCTGCTCGCGGTCGGGGCTCGCGGGCGATTGCTTTTCGATCGCGGTCGATTGCTGGAGGGACGGCTGCGCAAGCGGCGCAGCCTGGGCAAGCGGCGCGGCCTGCGCGAACCAGTGGCTGTGGCCGAAGGTCAGCGCGACCTGCACCAGCATCGCGAACAACGCGAGCCGTGCGCCGTGCCTGATATTCGACCTGAACCACTTCATCCGGAAAAGCCACCCCACATCGCGAAGCGCCAAATCCAGGACGCCGCGATGTTATATTGTAACATCGCAAGATCCATGGGGCGATGTCAATCGCGGCTGGACCTGCGCACGAAGGCAAGCGATGCGATGTGTCATTCAGGCAACTCACGGGCTTGGGGTCGAAGTCTTCGCGATGCCAACGGCTTGGTTCGTATGCTCCCGCACCGGACAACGGCCGGAGAGCCGCGAGCCTTGCCCGGCACCACATCGGTGCGGGCAAGTGCTCGAACAACCTTGGCCAATGCTGCCATCGACCGCAGCTACGACCATGGCTGGGGCCAGCGGCCTGCGCTCGTGCTCGTATTGCCGCGGACGAGCGCCATGTTCAGCCGCCCTTCGACACCAGCTCGCCGATCTCGGCGTTCGTCATCGCCTTGCCGTTGAGATTCCATGCGCCGTCGACCGCGTGGACGACGTTGATGAAGATCCTGTCCTTCGGCTGTTTGCCGCCTGACATTTCGTGGATGTAGTCGGTTACTTCCTGAAAATAGCCGATCTGGGTCTTGCGATCGGTGAATGCGAACGACGGCACCTTCCATTCGACAAAGGCGACGGGCGTCTCCTCCATGCCGGAAAACGTTGCGCTCTTTGGCAGCACGTTCACCGAACCAATGACTTGGGGGGTCATCACCCGGTTGCCGGTCAGTCCGTGCCACTTAAGCATCAATTCCGAAAGCTTGGCGAATACGACGCCTTCCTTGCCTTTGGGAACGACGCCTTCCGTGAGGGTTAGGGTTAGAGGCATGACGTTTGTCTCCTTTCACTGGGTTTTCCGCCTGAAGACGTCTCGGACTCCAGCCGCGCCATAAAGTCTGTGAGGCGCCGCACCGGTTCTTGCGCAGGCATCAGATGGTCGTGATATAACGAACGTTATGGCAATTGCATAGCGATCGTTATCTTGTCAACTATGAAATAACGATCGCTACGGATGGAAGAACGACGGTGAGATACAGGACAGGACACAAGGAAGAGGCCCGGTTGCGCATGGTGGCCGCCGCCGGACGAGGTTTCCGGCGCAAAGGGTTCGGCGGTATCGGCGTCGACGGCCTCGCAAAGGAAGCTGAGGTAACCTCCGGCGCGTTCTATGGGCACTTCGCCTCGAAGGAAGCCGCGTTCGAGGCGGTGGTCGCCCTCGGAATCGACGATCTCGCCAACGGTGTGCGTTCCTTCAGGGAGCTGCACGGCGCCAAGTGGCTCGACCGTTTCGTCGACTTCTACCTGGGCGAGCGGCGAACGTGTGAGCTCGGCGAAGCCTGCGCCCTTCAGGCCCTATCACCGGAAGTCAGCCGGGGGACGGATGAATTGAAGGCGCTCTTTCAGGATCATATGGCCGGCGTGCTGAAGGCCGTGGCCGATGGGATAGAGGGGCGGACATCGCAGGAGCGCTACGACAAGGCCTGGGCGCTGCTCTCGCTGCTCTCGGGTGGGGTAACCTTGGCCCGCTCCGTTGCCGATCCCGCACAGTCCAAGGCCATCGCATCGGGTATCCGCAAGGCGGCACTCTCCCTTGTTCAGGCCCGCAGCGCACCAACATGATCTCGTTCGGGAAACCGTCGCGCAAACCTGCGAAGGACGCCTGTTGTCCTCGCCTGGCGACGCGGCGACCTCAGGAGATCACCGCCCCTCGCGCACCCAGGTCGCCGCAAATGCGCCGAGCAGCAGCAAGAGGCCGATCAGGCCGGCGAAGATCGGCAGCACGCCGACGCCCTTCACGACGCTGGCCTCGCGCATCCTGACCCCCATCCAGCCATCGCCATGGAAGACGCTCGCCGAACGCACCGGCACGATGCGCGGCAGCTCGACGCTCGCGCCGTCGACCACCCGCACGGCGTCGCCGCCGGTCGCCTGGGTCAGCGGCTTCAGGGTTTCGGCCGAGGAGGTGACCTCCGAAAACTCCTTCGGATTGGTCGGCCCGACATTGATCAGCGCCTTCAGCGTGCCGTCGGTGGCCTGCCACAGGCCGAGCTCGCTGGCCGGCAGGCTGGCGCGCCATTCGCCGGGGTCGCCGGGATTGAGCGTCAGGTCGCGCGACACGCCCGATGGCGAGGTCACGCTCACCGGCTGCACGCTGTCGGACATGGTCTGGCGCACCACCACGAGGTCCTTGCCCTGCACCTGCAGGCGCAGCGCCTCCTCGTCGAGATCCGGCTGCTTCATCAGCCAGTGCGACATCCGCCTGAGCAGGTCGAGATGCGGGCCGCCGCCCTCATAGCCGCGGGCCCACAGCCAGATGTGGTCGGACAGCAGCAGCGCGACGCGGCCTTCGCCGAAGCGCGACAGGAACAAGAGCGGCTTGCCGTCGACACCGGTCATCACCGGCGGGTTGACCGAATTGCGGGTGTCGACGGTGCGGAAGAAGCGGCTCCAGTGCGGCGGCTCGAAGGCCGAGCCTTCCAGCCCGCGCGTCACCGGATGGCGTTTGCCGATATCGGACAGATGCGCATAGAACGGCTTCTCCGTCACGCCGACGGGCTCTGCCGGCAGCACCGAATCCAGCGGCGTGCGCCAGATGCTGCTGTTCGAGGCATAGTCGGGGCCGGCCGAGACCAGCACGGCGCCGCCCGCGCGCACATAGCGCGCCATGTTCTCGAAATAGGGGATCGGCAGCACGCCCTGGCGGGCGTAGCGGTCGAAGATGATGAGCTGGAATTCGTTGATCTTCTGCTGGAACAGCTCGCGGGTCGGAAACGCGATCAGCGACAATTCGTTGATCGGCGTGCCGTCCTGCTTCTCCGGCGGACGCAGGATGGTGAAGTGCACGAGGTCGACGCTGGCGTCGGACTTCAGCAGGTTGCGCCAGGTGCGCTCGCCGGAATGCGGTTCGCCCGAGACCAGCAGCACGCGCAGCTTGTCGCGCACGCCGTCGATAGCGACGACGGCGCGGTTGTTCACCGGCGTCAGCTCGCGCTCGAGCGGCGAGGCCTCGATCTCGACGATGTTCGGGCCGGCATGCTTGATGTCGACGTCCACGCTGGCGCTCTGGCCGCTCGACAGCGTGCGCTCGTTGATGACCTCGCCGTCCCGGCGGATCGTGACCTTGGCGCGCTCGCCGGAGACGCCCTGGTCGTCGAGCCGGTAGGTGATGGTCTGGTTCTGGCCGACGATGCCGAAGCGCGGCGCCGCGGTGATCGCGATACGGCGATCGCGCTCGTCCTTCTGTCCGGTGATCAGCGCCTGCACCGGCGCCTGGAAGCCGAGCGCCGCGGCGTTGGCCGGGATGTCGTGGACGCGGCCGTCGGTGATCAGGAAGGCGCCGGCGACGCGGTCGACCGGCACGTCAGACAGCGCCGAGGCGAGCGCGCCGAACAGGCGCGTGCCGTCGGTCTCGCCGTCGGCCTGTCCGGCCTCGACGACGCGCACCTCGAGGCCCTTGATCTTCTTCAGGCTGTCGACCAGCGCCTCCTGCGCCTGCGCCGCCTCGCGAGTGCGGTTGCCAAAATTCTGGCTCGGGCTCTTGTCGACGACGATTGCGGCGATCGAGGTGAGGGGATCGCGGTCCTCGCGCGTGAACGACGGGTTGGCGAGCGCCAGCAGGAACAGCGCCAGCGCCGCCACGCGCACCGCCGCGCCGCGCGAGCGCGCCAAGAGCAGCACCAGCGCCATGACGATGATCGCGGCGAGCGCGATCCAAAGGACGGTCGCGGGAACCAGCGGCGTGAAGGCAATGCCGTAATTCATATGGATCCTATTGCCCCAGCCGCTCGATCAGCGCCGGTGCGTGCACCTGGTCGGCCTTGTAGTTGCCGGTCAGCGTGTACATCACGATGTTGACGCCGGCGCGGTAGGCGAATTCGCGCTGGCGCGGCTCGCCCGGGGTGAGCGGCAGCATCGGCTGGCCGTCGGGACGGATCGCCCACGCGCCTGCGAGGTCGTTGGAGGTGATGATGATCGGCGAGACGCCGTCGCCGCCGCGGGCCGGCCGCTGCGCACTCTCGTCGTCGTCCTCGCGCGGCAGCGTCTCGACCCAGGTCTGACCCGCGTTGAAGCGGCCGGGGAAGTCGCGCAGGAGGTAGAAGGTCTTGGTCAGCACGTGCTCGCGCGGCACCGGCTCGAGCTCGGGCACGTCGAGCGAGGACAGGATCTCGCGCAGCGTCTGCATGCCCGGCGTCTGCGCGGCGCCGTTCGCACCGGGCGGCGCCTCGATTGCGTCGCGGGTGTCGAACAGCACGGTGCCGCCCTGCTTCATATAGGCGTCGATCTTGTTGATGGCGTCCTGCGGCGGCTTCGGCGCGCCCGGCAGGATCGGCCAGTAGATCAGCGGGAAGAAGGCGAGCTCGTCGCGCGCCGGATCGACGCCGACGGGATCGCCCGCCTCGAGCGCGGTGCGCTGCGCCAGGAACAGGGTGAGACCGGCCAGGCCGGACTTGACGATGGAATCGACGTCGGCATTGCCCGTGACGACATAGGCGAGGCGGGTCTGCGAGGTCGCCTTCATCGCGAAATCGTCCGCGGCGCCGTCGGCGCGCGCGGGCACTGGTGTGAGCGACATCAGGGCAGCCACCACGAGGCCGAGGACGATCGTGGCGGTGGCGGCGCGGCGGCGCAACAGCGCTGCGAGCCCGCCGCCGAGCAGCGCGACGATGAGGGCGTCGATCAGGAACAGCGCCAGCGAGGTCGACAGCAGCCAGCCGCGAAGATCGCGCGGCTCGGCATTGGTGTAGGTGGCGCGACGGGCATTCAGGCTCGCGGTGTTGAGGGCTGCGATGCGGTCGGCGGCGGCGAGCGTGTTCACGGCGAGCGGTCCTTCTGCCGGACCGTAGAAGCCGGGCGGATGATCCGGCGTGGCGCGGTCGCGATAGTCGGCCGTCAGCGGCTTTGCGGTGGCGGGCGGCGGGCCGAAGGCGCCGAAACCGTCGAGGATGTGCAGCGGCGCCAGCGTCTCCGCGCTCGCCTCGGTGGCGACGCCGGCGCCGGGCCTGGACGTGTAGCCGGACATGTCGACGATCCGCCGCAGCATCTCGACGAAGGTGCCGGACATCGGCAGATCCGACCAGCGCATGTCCGCGCTGACATGGAACAGGCTGACCAGCCCCTTGCCGCGATGCTCGCCGGTCACAAGCGGCGTGCCGTCTTCGAGCGAGGCCCAGCTCTTGGTGGCGAGCACGGCATCGGGCTCGGCGAGAACCTGCCGGCTGACGGTGACGTCCTTGGGCACCGGGACGCCGGCGAACGGACCGTCGGCGGTGAAGGTGGCCAGATGCTGCGGCTTCTCCCAGGTCAGGCTGCCGCCGAGCGTGCGGCCGCCCTTGCGCAGCTTGACCGGGACGAGATCGTCTTCGGCCTGCGCCAACCGGGGCCCTGCAAAGCGCACCAGCACGCCGCCCTGGTCGATCCAGGCATTGAGGCGGTCGCGCAGCTCGGGCGCGACAGTGCCGACGTCGGCGAGGATGATCATCGGCAGCTTCTGGTCGAGGAATTGCGTGATGCCCTGCTGCGGCGAGCCCTTGTCGGCGAGCCGCACGTCGGCGAACGGCGCCAGCGCGCGAGTGAGATAGAAGGTCGGCGCCAGCAGCGGCTGTGCGGTCTCGCTGCTCGCGCCAGAGACGATGCCGATGGCGCGCCGCCGCCAGCGCTTGTCGAGCAGTTGCACCGCGCCGGAGGAGCGCTCGCCGGAAATCTCGAGCCGCGAAATGTCGTTGCGCAGCTCGACCGGCAGGTCGAACGCCGCTTCGGCTTCCTTGTCCTGCGGGCCGAACGTGTAGCGCGCCTCGGCGATCGGCGAGGCACGCTGGTCCAGCGCCCGGACGGTGCCGGAGGTGATGCCGCTGTCGGTGCGCAGCACCTTGACGGTCATCTTCGCAGCCGCGTTCTCGGCCGCGACCAGCGCGAGGGGAGAGGTGGTGCCGCCTTCGAACACCGTCAGGCTGCGCTCGCCGATGGTCTTGCCGAGGCCTTGCACGAACTCCTCGCCGCGGCCGGTGTCGACGCCGTCGGACAGCCAGGCGATGTCGCAGTCGCCGGTGGCCTTGAGGAAACGATCGACGGCAGCGAGCGTCTCGACGCGGTCGATCGAATAGGCCTTCGGCGTGATCTGCCGCAGCGCCACGCGCGCTGCGCCCGCTTGCATCAGCGTGATGTCGCGGTTGGGCTCGGACAACGGCACCAGCGCGATGGCGCGGCGGTCGTTTTCGGCATTGGCGATCAGCTCGTCGGCGGCCCTGATCCTGGTGTCCCAGTTCGATGCCGCGCTCCAGCCGTCGTCGAGCATGATCATCAGCGGCGCCTTGCTGGAGGCAAGCCCGGTCCGCGGATTCCAGATCGGCCCGGCGGCGGCGAAAATGACCAGAGCCGCAGCCAGCAGGCGCAGCGCGGTCAGCCACCACGGCGTCCGCGAGGGCGTCTCTTCCTTCGGTGCGATGTCGAACAGCAGGCGGGTCGGCGGAAACTCGATGCGGCGCGGGCGCGGCGGCATCACGCGCAGCAGCCACCACAGCACCGGCAGGCTGACGAGGCCGATCAGGAGCAGCGGTTCGGTGAAGGCGAGCGGCAATCCCATCATGCGGCCGGCCCCGCCTTGATCGTCGTGGTGCGCGCGCCCGACTTGCTCACCTGCATGCCGGCATGCAGGAACAGCAGCAATTCAGCGGCCGAGCGGTCGGTCGTGTGGGTCGCGAACAGCCAGTCGAGCTTCGAGGTCTCGGCGCGGATCTGGTCGCGATGCAGCGCGAGGCGCGCGGTGTAGTCCTGCGCCCAGCTCTCGGCGCGGCCGGCGGTGATCACGCCAAAGCCCTCGGGCTCGACGAACTCGACGCGGCCGGAATAGGGAAAGCTCTCTTCGGCGGGATCGACCACCTGCACCAGCGTGCCATGCGCGCCGGAGCCGGACAGGCCGGCGAGCGTCGTCCTGATCTCGGCGATCGGCGACCAGAAGTCCGACAGCACGATGATCTCGGCCAGCGCCGAGGGCACGAAGGACGGCGGCAGGCTCAGCCGGTCGGCGCCGTCGTGCAGCATCGCCTGCGCCATCTTGTCGACGACGCTGCGGCTCGCGGTCGGGGCCATCAGGCCGGGAATGCCGACGCGCTCGCCGCCCGCAACCAGCAGCTCGGCCAGCGCAAAGGCGACGATCAGCGTGCGCTCCAGCTTGGACTCGCGCGCCGTCTTCGAGGCGAACGCCATCGAGGGCGAGCGGTCGGGCCAGATCCAGACCGTGTGCGAGGCTTCCCATTCGAGTTCGCGGACATAGAGATGGTCGTCGCGCGCCGAGCGGCGCCAGTCGACATTCTGCGACGGCTCGCCGGAGACGAAGCGCCGGTATTGCCAGAAATTCTCGCCGGAGCCGGCGCGGCGCCGTCCATGCAGGCCATGGATGACGTTGGCGGCGACGCGGCGGGCCTCGAGCACCAGGCGCGGCAGCGATGCGGCGAGCGTGCGGCTTTCGCCATCGGCACGTCGGATCGCGATGATCTCCTTCGCCCTGTGCCCGTTCTCTGCGGCCATCAACCGATCCGTGTCTTCAACTGCCGGATCACGTCCGGAATCGTGCGGCCTTCGGCGCGCGCCTGGAATGTCAGCGCCATGCGGTGCTTCAGGATGGGCTCGGCGAGGTCGAGCACGTCGTCGATCGACGGTGCGAGGCGCCCGTCGATCAGCGCCCGCGCGCGCACCGCGAGCATCAGCGACTGGCTGGCGCGCGGGCCGGGGCCCCAGGCGATGAACTTGCCGGCCTCGCCGCTCTCCGGGCCCGGACGGGCCGAGCGCACCAGCGACAGGATCGCTTCCACCACGGAATCGCCGACCGGCAGGCGGCGGACCAGCCGCTGCGCGGTGATCAGCGCATCCGCGGTCATCGAGCCCTTTGCCAGCGTCTCTTCCGCGCCGGTGGTCTCGAACAGGATGCGCCGCTCGGCGTCGCGATCGGGATAGTCGACGTCGATTTCCATCAGGAAGCGGTCGAGCTGGGCTTCGGGCAGCGGATAGGTGCCTTCCTGCTCGAGCGGGTTTTGCGTTGCGAGCACGTGGAAGGGTTTCGGCAGGTCATGGCGCGCGCCGGCGACGGTAATGTGCTGTTCCTGCATCGCCTGCAGCAGCGCCGATTGCGTGCGCGGGCTGGCGCGGTTGATTTCGTCGGCCATCAGCAGCTGCGCGAACACCGGACCGGCAATGAAGCGGAAGGCGCGCTTGCCTGCGGTGCTCTCGTCGAGCACTTCGGCGCCGAGAATGTCTGATGGCATCAGGTCGGGGGTGAACTGGATGCGCTTGGCGTCGAGGCCGAGCGTGACGCCGAGGGTTTCGACGAGCTTGGTCTTGGCAAGGCCCGGCACACCGATCAGCAGCGCGTGGCCGCCGGAGAGGATGGTGACCAGCGTGTTCTCGATCACGCGGTCCTGGCCGAAGATGACCGAGGCGATCGCCTCCTTCGCCGCGCGAACCTGGCCCGACACCAGTTCGGCCGAACGGACGATTCCGTCCTCGAGTTTCTCGACACTTTCCGCCATCCGTCAGCTCCTCGAGCCTGCCATGCAGCTCTCTTGCGTCGTCACGTCCAGGACATCACGTCTCTGACGTCGCGTTTCTGTCGTGACGACTCTGTCGTCACGCCTCTCATGGGTCCCATGCTAGACTTGCAGGGAAGGCCATGTCGTCGTTGAATTTTCCTATCCCCACCTTATCGGCTTCGGGATATGGAAGGCATCACGAAGTGGCGACCTCCCACACCGGACTAATCCGGGGTGGAACCGCGCACCCGGCTACAACGTAAACCTGCACCAATCGTGCCAAAGAACAATTGTGCCAAATGACAGAGTCCGGGCAAACCATGGCGAACCAAGGGCAGGGCGCCGATCGTGGTCTTGAGGGGCTGACGGCCGCCGCAAAAGGTGCCGCCAGTGCCAAAAAGGGACTGCCGCCGGTCCACCTGTGGAATCCGCCGTTTTGCGGGGATCTCGACATCCGAATCGCTTCCGATGGTACTTGGTTCTACCTCGGCACGCCAATCGGCCGGCCGGCGCTGGTCCGCCTGTTCTCGACCATCCTGAAGCGCGAGGGCGATCGGCATTTCCTGGTGACGCCGGTGGAGAAGGTCGGCATCCGCGTCGACGATGCGCCGTTCATGGCGGTCGAGATGCAGGAGGACGCTGAGGACGGCCATCGCGTGCTCCGCTTCCGCA
This sequence comes from Bradyrhizobium diazoefficiens, assembly GCF_018131015.1. Classification (GTDB taxonomy): domain Bacteria; phylum Pseudomonadota; class Alphaproteobacteria; order Rhizobiales; family Xanthobacteraceae; genus Bradyrhizobium; species Bradyrhizobium diazoefficiens_B. The sequence continues at coordinate 114,222 of NZ_JAFCJJ010000017.1, read as the reverse complement.
CCAATGTCGACGACTGGGTGACCTGCGATGCCGCGCACCGGCTCCGATTCGAGGAGGCGGCGGACGGCGGGCTGACGCCCTATCTGCATGTGCGCGCCGATCTCTGGGCCAAGGTCACCCGCGCGATCTACTACGATCTGGTTGACAGGGGCGAGGAGCGGATGGTCGATGACCAGCCGATGTTCGGCGTCGAATCGGCCGGCGAATTCTTCGCCATGGCCGATGCGGAGCAGGTGAGGGCCGCGCTTTGAACAAGCCTATCCCGAGGAGCGATGCCGCTGTCTTTCGCGCGGCGGATTTCTTCGCCCTCTCCCGGGCGAAGCTCGGCTTCGACGTGCCGCCCGGCCTGTACGATCCCAACGTCATTCCCGCCTCGGGCGATCCCGGCACCGACAAGATGCTCGAGATCATCGCGCGCGAGCAGCCGGTGCGCCCGGCGGCGGTGCTGATCGCGGTGGTCGACCATCCCGAACCGACCATCCTGTTGACGCAGCGCTCGGCGCATCTGAACGACCATGCCGGCCAGATCGCCTTTCCCGGCGGCAAGATCGACGCGACCGATTCCTCGCCGCTCGATGCGGCGCTGCGCGAGGCCGAGGAGGAGGTCGGGCTGTCCAGGGACTTCGTCGAGCCGATCGGCTATCTCGATCTCTACGGCACCGCCTTCGGCTTCCGCATCCTGCCGACGGTCGCGAGGGTGCGGCCGGGCTTTGCGCTCAGCATCAACCATTCCGAGGTTGATGACGCGTTCGAAGTGCCGCTATCATTCCTGATGAACCCGGCGAACCACCAGGTGCACAGCAAGGAATTCCGCGGCATGGAGCGGTTCTACTACGCGATGCCGTTCGCGGAGCGCTACATCTGGGGCGCCACGGCCGGGATGCTGCGTGTGCTTTATGAGCGGATCTACGGCTCATGATCCGGACGGCGCTGACCGAGATCGGAATTTTCCTCATCCCTTTCGTCGTCTATGCGCTTTTCCTGGCCGCCACCCGCTCCGGCCTGTTCGTGCAATCGTCATGGCCGGTCACCGTCGTCGCCCGTCTCCTGCTGTCGGCCATGGTGCTGGTGATCGCGGGCCTGATCGGCCTGGCGCATTTCTCCGGCGCGCCGCCGGATTCGACCTATGTCCCCGCCCATATCGAGAACGGCAGGCTCGTGCCGGGCGTGGAAAGATAGGGGCGAGGGGATGAGCGCGGAGCCGATCCTCGATCCGGTCCTTGCCGATGCGCCCTGGCTGGTCTCCGGCGGGACCGCGCGGGTCCTGCAACTGCTCAATGCCGGCGGCGAGGAGGCGCGCGTGGTCGGCGGCGCCGTCCGCAACGCGCTGCTCGGCCTCAAGCCGGGCGACATCGACATCGCCACCACCGCGCTGCCCGAGGAGGTGATGCGCCGGGCGAGGCACGCCGGCATCAAGGGCGTGCCGACCGGCATCGAGCACGGCACCGTCACGCTCGTCATCGACAAGCATCCCTACGAGGTCACGACGCTGCGCGAGGACACCGAAACCTTCGGCCGCAAGGCGAGGGTCGTGTTCGGCCGCGACTGGGTGAAGGACGCCGAGCGGCGCGACTTCACCATGAACGGGCTGTCGGTCGATGCAAGGGGCGTGGTCCACGACCATGTCGGCGGGATCGCCGATGCACGCGCGCGGCGCGTGCGCTTCATCGGCGACCCCGACCAGCGCATAGCCGAGGATTATTTGCGCATCCTGCGCTTCTTCCGCATCCATGCCGCGTTCGGTGCAGGTCAGCCCGATCGCGACGGCTATCTCGCCTGCATCCGCAGCCGCGCCGGCCTTGCTCACCTCTCGGCCGAACGCGTGCGCATGGAAATGCTGAAGCTGCTGGTGGCCGAGGGCGCGGCCGCGGCGGTGCTGGCGATGGCCGAGGGCGGGTTGCTGCAATCGCTGATCGGCGGCGTTGCCTATACCGGGCCGCTGTCGTCGATGATCGAGATCGAGCGCGCGCTCGGCCTCGCCCCCAGCAGCACGCGGCGGCTCGCCGCGCTGACGGTCGCCGTGACCGAGGATGCCACGCGCGTTGCGAGGCGACTGCGGCTGTCCAATGCCGAGACCAAGGCGCTGGATTCGATGGGCCATCGCTGGTGGCGCTTCGCCGCCAGGAACGGGGCCAGCGCGCGGCGGATGCTGTACCGGCTCGGGCCCGAGCCCTATCACGATCGGGTGCTGCTGGCCTGGGCGCGCGATGGCGGCGACGTGGCCTCGTCGCGCTGGCGCGAGCTCGCCGGATTGCCGCAGCGCTGGACCGCGCCAAAGTTTCCGCTTCGCGCGGCCGATTTCATTGCGCGTGGCCTCGCCGAGGGGCCCGCGCTCGGCCACGTGCTGACGCTGGCCGAGGATGCCTGGCTGGCCGCGGATTTTCCGCTGGATAAGGCCGCGCTTGCCGCCATCGCCGACCAGGCCGCTTCCCGCGTCAGCCGCGATCCGAAAGCCTGAGCACCGCCGCCTCTCGCCGGCGCTACGAATTCACCTGCACGAAATCACGCAGCTGTGGATAGATCTCGTTGCTCCAGCGTTTCCCCGAGAACACGCCGAAATGGCCGGCGCCGGTCTGCAGGTGATGCACGCGGCGATCGTCGCTTATGCCGGTGCAGAGATGCTGGGCGGCGAGCGTCTGGCCGATCGAGCAGATGTCGTCATTCTCGCCCTCGACCGTCATCAGCCCCATGTCGCTGATGGCTCCCGGGTTCACCGCGCGCCCGCGATGCATCAGCCTGCCCTGTGGCAGCAGATGCTCCTGGAACACGTCGCGCACGGTCTCGAGGTAGAACTCGGCCGGCAGATCCATGACCGCGAAATACTCGTCGTAGAAATTGGCGATGGTCTCGGCCTTGTCCTTCTCGCCCTTGGCGATGTGATCGGCGAGGGCGAGATGCTGCTTGACGTGGCGATCGAGATTCATCGACACGAACGCAGTGAGCTGCAGGAAGCCGGGATAGACCTTGCGGTAGGCGCCGCGGCACTGCACCGGCACGTAGTTGATCAGGTTGCGCTCGAACCAGGCGAGCGGCTTGCTCGTGGCGAGCGCGTTGACCTGGGTCGGCTGTATCCTCGTGTCGATCGGCCCGGCCATCAGCGTGAGCGTCGCGGGACGGGACGGGTGGTTGTCCTCGTGCATGATCGCCGCGGCCGCCAGCGCAGACACCGACGGCTGGCAGATCGCGACCATGTGCGGGCGCGGGCCGAGCTTTGCGAGGAAGTCGATGAGGTGCTCTGTGTAATCGTCGAGGCCGAACCGGCCCTCCCGCAGCGGAATGTCACGCGGATTGTGCCAGTCGGTGATGTAGACGTCGTGGTCCTGCAACAGGGTCCTTGCCGTCGCGCGCAGCAGCGTGGCGAAATGGCCGGACAGCGGTGCCACCAGCAGCACGCGCGGCTGCTCGGGCACGTTCTCCTTCCTGAAGTGCAGCAGCGAGCCGAACGGCGTGGCGTAGGCGATCTCCTCGGTGACCGCGATCTCGCGGTCACCCACCGTGATGCTGTCGATGCCGAAGGCAGGTCGTGTAAATGTCGGGGCCGAGCGCGAGATCAGTTCGAGCGCGGCGGACAGGCGCCCGACCAGCGCGTCCGACGCGCCTTGCGGAACCAGCTGCAGGGATTTCAGCGTCGATGCGGCTCCCGTCCGCAAAGGCACCGTCAGATCCACGTGGTTTTGAACGGCTTGGTAAAGGCGAGGTCCCATTGCAGTGTCTTCCCTTGAATTCCTGGAGGCTTTGACAGCATCGCGAACGCTCGATATCGAAGGTCGATCAAAGCCGAGCGAGGCTGCCGGAATGCTCACGGCTGTGCCGCGCGAATTGTCGATGTAAGTTGTCGCCCGATGAGCCCCTTGTTATTTCCTGCCAAAAGCCTGTTTGGCCGTGCCACGAAGCCCGGGGCGAGGTGCGATAAGGCAGCCGTGCCGGCCATGGATTTTCCGCTGGACCAGGCTGCGTCCATCGCCGATCAGGGCGCGGCACGCCACCGCCGCGACCAGAAAACGTGAGCATCATCTCGGGCTTTGCCGACATTTCGATCTTGCAGCTCCTGCTGGTGGCGGCGATGGCGTTGTTCGCCTCGATCATCGGCGGGCTCGCCGGCTACGGCACCGGCGCGCTGATGCCGCTGGTGCTGGTGCCGCTCGTCGGCGCCGAGCCGGTGGTGCCGATCATCGCGATCTCGGCGATCTTCACCAATGCGAGCCGCGCGCTCGCCTATCTCCGCTATGCCGACCGCCGCCGCGCGCTGGTCGTGCTCGCCGGCGCGGCGCTGACCACGGCGCTCGGCGCCTATGGCTACACGCGCCTGACCAATGCGGGCGCGGCGCTGGTGATCGGCGCCATGCTGATCCTCAGCGTGCCGCTGCGCCGCGTGCTCCGTCGCCGCCAGTTCAGGATCGGCGATTCCGGCCTTGCCGCCGGCTCCGTCGGTTACGGCGTGCTGGTCGGCGGCACCTCGGGCTCCGGCGTGATCCTGCTCTCGCTGCTGATGGCCGCGGGCCTCGAGGGCGCCGCCGTGATCGCGACCGATGCGATGATCTCGCTCGGCACCGGCCTCATCAAGATCTCGGTGTTCGGCCTTGCCGGCGCCGTGACCGCGCAGGTGCTGGCCCTTGCGCTCCTGATCGGGGCGATCGCGATCCCCGGCGCGTTCCTGGCGCGGGCCTTCGTCGAGCGGATGCCGGTGCACATCCACACCGCGATCCTCGACGTCGCGGTCATCGCAGGCGGGCTGGTGATGATTTCGGCCGCGATGAGGCAGCTGATCGTCTAGATGACTCCGGTCCCGATTGGCATTCGCGCCCGGACTGCGGGTCAGATCTCGTAATCGTCGGCTTGCGGGCACAAACCGGAAGTCGCCCGGCCTGGCTGTCGCCGGCGGTCTGTGACCCGAAGCTGCCATCTAGGCCCATCAGGGTGACACCAGAATTCCAGCCGCCCAACTAGCCAGAAAAATCGCCGCGAAGGGCAACCATGTTCCAATCAGACTGCGAAACATGGCATAGGAGCGCTCGAACAGCGGAGCCACCACACCGGCATCGAGCAGGATTATAAGTGCGGTCATAGCCGCGGCCCGCATCTTCGGATCAAATTCCGGCGCGATCAGCTTGTGAATAGCCGATGCGAGGAAGGCCAGAGCCGGCGCCGCAGCAAGGTGAACGGCAAGCGCCGTGTGAAGGCCCCAGAGCCCCCGTCCAAACGCCATCACGGCTCCGCATGCGGCCCACAGGAGCAGGCCAAGTCCGAACAGATAGGCCCACGGCATCTGCGTCAGGCGGAATTGCGTGTGCCCGATTGCCGCTCCCTCATGAACTTATCGAACTCCGCCTTGTCCTTGGCCGACTGCAGTTGTTCGAGGAAGCTCTTGAACTCCGTCTGCTCTTGTTCGAGCTGCCGAAGCGTTTCCCGGCGATACTACGCAAAGGCGGCGCTTGTCGGAGCATCCTCGCGTGCATGATTTCTCCACGGGCCTAGCCGCATCGCGGGCCCGCCGTTCGCAGACAGCGTACCAAGTCCGGGATGGCGGCGCATGAAGAGAAACATCATCCCGATGCACGCCAAAATGAAGATCATCATCATGATCAGGCCGAAGAACATCCACGGCGCGGTCGAACATCCGTACCACCACATGGCGTCCCTCCCTGAGTTTGCTGGCTTGTATCCTGAGCCGACAAGGCCGAACTCGCGTTGACGCAGATCAAGCGCGAGTTGTAGTGTAGGGAACATCGTTCGGCAGCTCCCATCCTCCGACCGAGGTTACGTCATCCATTGGCGCAATCGTCGCGTGCGCCCTAATCAGTTAAGTTCCGAACTTCCGCTATTTGCCCTTCAGCGGCATCCAGCGATGTCCGTCATTGTGCCGTTGCTTGCAGAGAAGCGGACACCGGGTCGTGGCTCCTTGCGTAAGCTGTTCCCACGAGAAGTCGCCTTATCGGCGGTCCGCGCCCGGCAATGATCTCGCTCGGCACCGGCCTCATCAAGAATTCGGTGTTCGGCCTCGCCGGCGCCGTGACCGCGCAGGTGCTGGCCCCTGCGCTCTTGATCGGGGCGATCGCGATCCCCGGCGCGTTCCTGGCGCGGGCCTTCGTTGAGCGGATGCCGGTGCACATTCACACCGCAATCCTCGACGTCCCGGTCATCGCAGGCGGGCTGGTGATGATTTCGGCTGCGGCGAGGCAGCTCATCGTCTAGATGGCTCCGGTCCCGATTGGCATTCGGGCCCGGACTGCGGATCGTCATCGTCGGCTTGCTGGTTTGCTGGTCCGGCTAACAAACTTTTGAAATCGGCAGCTGGCCCAATCGACTAGGATGGCACCGCATGACCGAGTCTCGCGAACCGAGAAGCGTGCTTCCTGACCCTCCACCCGAGTGGGGGGTAGGATCAGACTCAACCGACGCCGCCAGTCCAACACAGGATCAATCGCCAACCGTGTGGCAACCTCCAGCAACAGCGTGGGGCAAAGCCATCATGTGGGCCGCTATAGCTGCCGCTTTAGCCGCTGCCATGGCCGCCATCGTGGCCAGTGAGGCTTATGTCAAAGGTTGGAATGCTGTTCTCGGCGGACTCCTATTAGACGGTCTCACAGTTGGGCCGTTATTTTTTCTATTGTCTCTTCGGCAGGCGGAGAAGCTTCGTAATTCGCGGAAGCAGTAAGGCGGCCTTTACTTCGCGGCCTCTTTATTCCGATGTCGCCTGTTGGCCCTTCGTCGGCATCGAGCGATGTCCGTCATTGCGCCGTGACTGGTAGAGAAGAGGACACCAGGTCGCAGCTCCTTGCGTAAGCAGTTTCCGCGACAAGTCGCTTTATCGCCGCTCCGCCCCCGGCTAGTCTCGATTCCTCTCGGAAGGACGACAGCATGCGGGCCGTGATCGTCGGGGCGGGAATGGGCGGGTTGATGACGGCGCTGGCGCTGCGGCAGTCCGGCGTGTTCGCGTCCGTCGATGTCTACGAGCAGACCAGGGCGCCCAGCACCGCGGGCGCCGGGCTGAACGTCCCGCCCAACGGGGCGCGGCTGTGTCGCTGGCTGGGCGTCGACCTCGATGGCGGCGATCCCAGGGGCCCCGATGGCGCGATCGACGGCGGCCGGGCCGCCATTCTGGAATCGACGCGGCAGTTCAACGCAGACGGCAGCACGACGGAGCGGCCGTTCGATCATGTCACCGCCGCGGGCGATGGCGCCGGCTTTCATCACATGCACCGGCTCGACCTGTTGATGTGCCTCTACAAGCGCGTGTTCGAGTTCGGCCCCGGCAGCGGCGCGCCGTGCCCGATCAATGTGCACATGGACTGCCGGCTGACGCAGTTGCGCCAGAGCGAAGGCGAGGTTCACGCGACCTTCTCGAATGGCCGGACGGCGACCGCAGAGGTTCTCGTCGGCGCCGACGGCATCAATTCGGCCACGTTGCAGTTGGCATGGCCGAACCCGCGCCCCAAACGCTGGACCGAGGTGACCTGCTTTCGCGGCCTCATTCCACGTGCGGCGGTCGCGGCGCTCCGCAAGGCCGACGGCAGCCCGCTCGACCACAACCCGATCGACTCCTTCAGCATGGACCGCCATCGCACCGAGCGGAGCGGGGCGACCACCTACTGGGTGCGCGGCGGCGAGTTGCTGAACGTGTGGATCGCCCGCTACGAGCCCGACTCCGCCGCGTTCGAGAAGGAGGAGGGCGACTGGTTTCCCGTCGGCCGGGAGGAAATCCTTCGCGAGGTCGGCGAGGCCTTCCAGGGCAGCGCGAGCAGGGACGATTTGCTCGCGCTCGCGGGCGCGATCGTTCGTCCGACCAAGTGGGGCCTCTACGATCGCGACGCCCTGGAGACCTGGGTGCAGGGCCGAATCTGCCTGCTCGGGGACGCGGCGCATCCGATGCTGCCCACCTTCGGCCAGGGCGCCGCGCAGTCCTTCGAGGACGCCGCCGCGCTTGCCAGCGCCTTCACCCTGCACCGGGGCGACGTGGCGACTGCGCTATTGCATTACGAACGCGTGCGGCACTATCGCGCCACCCGCTTCCAGCTCGGCTCCAAATTCGCATTCGATCATTTGCGGGCCCGGGACACCGCCGAGCAGAAGGCGCTGCTCGAGAAGCTCGACGAGCGCATGAGCCCGGCCTTTGCCCACGACAAGCGCGGCGGCGAGGACGATTCCTGGATCTACGCCTACGACGCCCGCAAGATCGGCATTGAGCTGCCTCCCAAGCGACTGGGACCGTGGGACTTCCGCAAGGCCGCCAAGGCCGACTACGCCGCCATCACCCGCACGCTCTGGACGCCTTCCGCTCCCCCCAGGGCTGCACGCCCCGTCACGCGCGAAGAGGTCGCCCGGCACAACAGGCGCGACGACTGCTGGGTCATCATCAGGGGAAAGGTCTACGACATCACGGAATGGGCGCCCCATCACCCCGGCGGCGCCGGCATCGCCCGCATGTATGCCGGCAAGGAAGCCACCGCCGAATTCGGCGACTACCACAGCCTTGAAGCCGTCGCGCACATGGCGCATTTCTTCATCGGCGACCTCGTCGAGGCTCCGACCCCGCTGGCCAGCCCTCATTCCGCATCTTGACCGAAGTCGAAGGTTTGCGCCGCTGCGCCCTTGCGGGCAGCGGCGAACTGATCGAGCGGCAATGTCAGCGAAGCCGACGACGCGTTCAGGTCGGCGAGATCGAGCTTCAGGGTCTTGCCTGATTCAAGCCGGGCCAGGAGGTCAGGCTTCACGGCACTGGCCGCGATGCAGATGTTGGCGAGGCACCAGTTGAAGGGGATTTGGCTGGGCTTGCCGCGGTCGATCGTGACCTTCACGCCACGCTGCAGGTCGACGCCCTGGGGCACGAACAGTTGCAGGCGCGCCGGACCATCGGCGCGCTGGATCAGATCGACCCGGGTCACGACCTCGCCGGTCTCGTCGGTTCCGGTCGACGTCGTCCGGCAGGTCGTCGTCTTGTCGGACGATTCGAAGCACAGCTTGCGCCACCCCGAATATTGAATCTTCTCGGGGAGGCGGACGCGCGGGGGTTTGGCCTGAAGGTCCTCGGGAGGGCTGCTGCCGACGATCTGCTGGGCGTTGCTGGTGGCGGCGTGCTTCTCGAGAAACTGGCTGACCAGCGGGGACCAGATCGGCACCGCGTCGGGAGAATCGATCATGAAATGGCCGTCGCCTCCGAACGGCGGCAGCATGCGATACTCGGCATTGCCTCCCGCGGCCGCGAACGCGTCATGCATTCGCCTGGTCAGGGCCGGCCCGAAATAGGTGTCGTTCTCCGCGTAAATCCACAGCATCGGCACGCGCGCGGTCCGGCCGAACTCGCCGGTCGCGGCGACGAGCTTGTCGGGAGCGCAATTGTTGTTGGGTTTGCCATCCACTCTGCCCCCGCGTCCCGCGGCGAAAGTGACGACCGCCTGGACCGAGGACGGGTTGCGGCTCGCAAGCGCGATCGATCCCCATCCGCCGCCCGACTGGCCGACCACGACGACCTTGCCGGGCTGAACGAATTTCCGCTTGCTCATGTAGTCGATCACCCACTCGTTCAGAGTGGCGATGGCGAGGCCCGGTCCCCTGAAGTTCGGGTTGTCGCAACTTCCGACATGCGCGAACACCGAGCCGTAGAGCCCTTGATCCTTGTCGTCGAGGCTGCTGGCGCCATACCGCACCGGCGAGACGACGACATAGCCCCGGTTCGCAAACCACTGCGCGGCGGCCCTGAATTCGATGGTCGGAAAGAAGGTTCGCTCCTGGGCACCCAGCGAAATTCCGTGGTTCATGATCACGAGGGGAAACGGGCCATCGCCGACGGGCCTCACCACGAAGGCAAGCAGGGGCAGCGGAAAGGGCAGTCCCCAGATTTCCTCCTGGATCCTTGGCGATGCCGCAGCGTCTTCTGCTTCGGCCGGCGAAGGGGAGGTTGGCAGGCATGCCAGCAGGGTCCAGGCGATGAGGAGGCGCTTGAGCATCTTCCTGCTCCGTGACCGGACGGATCGAAGCGGACCCCGGGGCCCGCATCGGCGATGCGGAGGCTAGGGAGCGAGGAGGCCGGCGGTTTGACATGGATCAAGCCCGGACGTCAGCCCGGAGCCGCTTGCCGCGCTTTTCCCGTCAGGTTCCGTCCGACGCGGACGGCCCAAGCTCTTTGGCACGCGTCAAGATGGCGCTGAGCGCAAGGTGACGGGGCGGCGCCGACGGCGTGTGTTCACCACCAGTACGGCCACCGCCATCCCTCATAGCGGACCCACGACGACACCAAAGGCGGGCCGTAGGGATCGACCCTGTCGTCCTCGGGGCGATAACGATATCGTGGAACGATATTGTAGTCCCACGGCGTCGGCCTGAGCACCGGCGCCGTGACAATGAGCCTCTGCTGCGGCTCATGGACCACTTGGGCCTTCCGCGCCCGGGCTTCCGCACCTGAAGTCCCAAGGCTACCAAATACCAGTGCGGTTCCGAGAACACACGCGACGGTGGTCTTTGTCATGCCCGGTCTCCTTCTCGAAAGAGTGCGCAAGGACGAAGAGCAAGGCAAGCCAATAATTTGAGCCCTTGCTGTCCTCCGAACACGGAACCAAATGCCCTCGTCAGGGATGACGGCGGGCGTTCCATCGGAAAGTGCGTCCGCGACCGGAAGAGATTTGATCTGGATCAATCGACGACGCGCGGTCGAATCCATAAGCGAAACGTCGTCGCATGCTGAGCCCATTTGGGGGGCGCGGAGCGACCGAAATGCCGGTGTTGGCGTATTTCTGGAAGGTTGGCGCGGCGCTGCTCGCGCTCCTGTTCGTTGCGGACCTTTGCCTGCGCAAGACGGAGGTCGCCGAGCAGGCGGCTGCGGACCGGCCCGCCATTCGCATCCACTCGGATCGGAAATGGCCCGAGCGCGTGATCCTCGATACCAGCTTGCCCGCAAGCCTCGCCGCGCCGCCGGAGATCGCGCGCGCGGACGCCGCGTCATCTCCCGGCCGCACGGAACCGCCGGTCATCCGGGCGGACACGCCGGCGGTTGCCAACGCCATGGCCCGCACGGATCAACCGCCGCACGAGGCCGTCGATCGCAAGCGGCCGCGCAAGACGCCGCACGTTGCGACGCGGTCGAAGCGACACGCGACGCCGCAGATGATGCTGGCGGCGCGACAGGGACAGTATGCGTGGTTCGGGTACGGGTACCGGTACTGGTAATCCGCAAGGGCCCTTCACGACCGTACGTAGAGGCGTTCATGCCGATCGAGTGCATGCGCCCGCCCGGATGCTGGCGCGTGCGAGCCGGGATTTCCGGCAAAAGCCGCCCATGCGCGGCACGCCTGAAGCAGCGCTCCTGATCGGGCCTCGCCACGTTGCAAGCCGGCGGCCGGCACAATATCGTCGATGCTCCGACGCCATGTCCGGTCGACCCATCTTCTCAGGAGCCAAAGATATGAACGTGGTCGCAGCGCCCTGCGCGATCGATCGCCCTGCCGGCAAGATCGACATCCCGTCGGCCTGGCTGGGCGCGGAGATGAAGGCCAATCCTGATCGATGGTTGATATCGCTTTCTGCCAGCGAGATCGCGGAACTCGAAAGCGCGGCTGAATCCTATCTCGGCAGCAGCAGGAAGATCGCCGACATCACCAAGGACAGCTTTCCGCTTCCCCGTCTCAGTGCGCATCTCGAACAACTCAAGAGAACGCTGCTGGCCGGCCTCGGCTTCGAGGTCATCCGCGGCCTGCCGGTGGCGAAGTACAGCCAGGAGTTCGCCGCCACGATCTTTTGCGGGGTGGGCGCGCATCTCGGCTCGGCGCGGTCCCAGAATGCGGCGGGCCACATTCTCGGTCACGTCCGTGACACCGGCGCCGACGCGCGGGACCCGAACACGAGGATCTATCAGACGTCGGAACGGCAGACGTTCCACACCGATTCGTCCGACGTGGTCGGGCTCTTGTGCATTCGCGAGGCGATGGAGGGAGGGGATTCCCTCCTCGTCAGCACGAGTACAATCTACAACGCGATGCTCGACCGGCGCCCCGACCTTGCCGCTCTCCTGTTCGATCCGATCGCGACGGACCGGCGCGGCGAGGTGCCCGAGAACGAAAAGCCGTATCTCGAAATCCCGGTGCTGAACTGGCATGCGGGCTTCCTGACCGGGTTCTACCAGCGCCAGTACATCGACAGCGCGCAGCGCTTTCCCGACGCGATGAGACTGACGCCGGCGCACGTCGAGGCGCTCGATCTGTTCGACGCGCTCGCCAACGATTCCACGCTGCATTTCGGCATGCGGCTGCAGCCGGGCGACATGCAGTTCGTGTACAATCATGCCTTGCTGCACGACCGGACCGGCTTCCGCGATTGGCCCGATGCGGGCCAGAAACGTCATCTGCTGCGGCTCTGGCTTAGCATGGCAGGCGACCGGCCGCTGCCCGATTGTTTCAGGCAGCGCTATGGCTCGATCGAGATCGGCAACCGCGGCGGCATCATCACCAGGGGGGCCAGCCTGAACGTCCCGCTGGATTGACGGCCGGGGTACAAGCGCGGATCGCCTCCATGACAAAGCATCGGATCTACACGACCAGCTTCGCAAGCGTCTATCCGCTCTACGTCGCGAAGGCGGAGAGAAAGGGCCGGACCAGGGCGGAGGTCGACCAGGTCATTTCCTGGTTGACCGGCTACGGTCAGAAGGAGCTGGAGACGCAGCTCGAAAACAAGACTGACTTCGAGACGTTCTTTGCAAGGGCGCCCAAGCTCAACCCGTCGCGCGCCCTCATCAAGGGGGTGATCTGCGGTGTTCGCGTCGAGGACATCAAGGAGCCGACGATGCAGGAAATCCGCTACCTGGATAAACTCATCGACGAGTTGGCGCGCGGAAAGGCGATGGACAAGATTTTGCGGAAATAATTCGAGCCGCTGTCCACACGCGCGATCGCACTTGCTGGCGAAGAAGCGGGCATCACGATTTCGCCTTCGCTGCCACGTGTCGCGCAAAACTGTCGAGGATGGCCTGCCAGCCGCCCTGCTGCTGCTCGACCGATTGGGTCGGCTCGCTGTCGAAGACGACGCGGACGAGAACGCCCGTCGCGTCGGGCAGGAACTCGACCTCGGCCTTTCGATCGCCGAACGCGTATTCGATCCGCTGATGCTCGACGATCTTCGTGTAGGTGCCGGCGAAGTCAAATCCCATGCTGCCGTCCCTGGCCTCCATGCGGGACGAGAATTGACCGCCGGGGCGCAGGTCGACCGTCGCCTTCGTCGTATGCCAGTCGTCAGACGCGGCATTCCACTTCACGATGTCGGCCGGCGTGGTATAGGCACGCCAGACCTGATCGATCGGGGCTGCGACATGGGTCTTGACGGTAATTCTCATCGGTATTGCTCCAGTTCAATTTCAACGGCCCGGGGGCGCGGCATGGCTGCCGCCCGTCCGGCAAGTCCCCCAAGGACGAGCGAGACCCGCCCATTCCGACACGGGCCAGCCGCCAATACATAAAAATTCTGAAACCGGTTGTCAGGCCCCATGGCCATGCAATGGCTGGCCGCCGCATCACTTCCTGAGCAGGCCAATCCTCAATCTCCCGCAAAGGCGATTACACCTTCGTCTCTTCCGGCCTCGACAGCGGGGCGACGCGCCTGGCGAACTCGCGTCCCGGATAGTGCCGGCCGCAATGGGCGACGAGCTCGTCGATGAAGGATTTGGCATAGGGGGCCAGAAAGCGCTGCCGATCCCACGCCACGGCGGTCCAGCGCCCGATCGAGGCGTCCCGGTGAACCAGCGGAATGGCGCGGACACCTGCGGACGGGATCTGGACATTCGACGGCACGATGGCGACATCGTTGCCGCTCCGCGCGAGCGCGAGCAGGGTGTGAGGCGCTGCGCTTTCGAGGATCACGCGTGGCCTGATATGGGCGACGTTGCAGGCGGCATCGAACCAGCCGCGAGATGCGAAGTCCCGCCGCAGCAGCAACAGCGACTCCTCGGCCAGCCCGGCAATCTCCAGCTTCCGCCTGCCGGCGAAGCCATGCCGCGGCGAAACCACGGCAAGCATGTGGACGGGCGCCAGCAGCCGGCGGTGAAAGCCGTCGTCGGCGGCCGGAATGATCGCAAGATGAACGTCGCCGCGCTGCAGGCGATCCGGAACGCGGGCGCCGCCATCCTCGATCAGCTCTATGACCACGGAGGGATGCCTGCGCCGGAACGACGGCAGGAAATTCGCCAGCACCGTTTCCATGTGCTGGGTGCTGCAGCCCACCCGCAATGCGCCGGCATGGCCGGTTCGGAGCGCACGCGCGCGCTCGCTGAACGATTCGGCATCCTGCAGGAGACGGCGGCCGCGCCGCAGCAGATCCTCGCCTTCCGACGTCAGCTTGATGCCGCGGCCGACGCGATCGAACAAGGGAATCCCGAGTTCGTCCTCGAGCGCCTGGATCTGGCGGGAAGCCGCCGGTTGGCTCAGATGCAGCTGCTGTTGCGCGGCGGCAAAGCCGCCCGCCTCGGCGACGACGACGAAGGTGCGCAACTGCCGGAGGTCCATTTCGATGCACCAGCTGCATGAATTGGTCGACGATAAATGCATTGGACACATCGGGCAAGCCGCGACATCCTTTCGGCAGGCCAAAAAGGGGAAGCGCGATGTTCGACACCGAGCGTTTCGTTGCGGACTGCCGGGCGGCGTTCGCCGAGGACCCGTCGCATCGGGCCATTCACGAGGTGGTTGCCCGCGCGATGTCCGAACCGGCCGCGGTCTTCAAGGGGCTCGGCGAGCCTGCGCGTCCCGAAAGCCGCGCGCTGTTCCATTCCCCGACGCTGACCATCCTCAACGTGGTCTGGCCGCCCGGCTATATCGTGCCGCCTCACGATCATCACATGTGGGCCGTGATCGGCGTTTATGCGGGCCGCGAGGACAACGTCTTCTGGCGGCGCATTCCCGGAGAGCCGAACCGGATCGAGGCCGCCGGCGCCAAAGCCCTATGCGTCCGCGATACCGTGCCGCTCGGCACCGACATCATCCATTCGGTGATCAACCCGATCGATCGGCTGAGCGGGGCCATCCACGTCTACGGCGGCGATTTCTTCGCCACGGAACGGAGCAAATGGGATTCGCTGACGCTTGAAGAGGGTCGCTCCGACCGCGAGGAAGCGCGCCGCAACTTCGAACGGGCGAGCGCCCGATACGAAGCAAGCCTGCGCGAGTCCGCCGGCTGACCGCGGCGCGCCGGATCAGAACCACGGCTCGTCGTAGACCGGCTTGCCGTCGACCAGCAGCCGCTTGATGGCGGCGCGCCCCGACGGTGTGACCGCGGCAACGACGGTCAGCTTGCGGCTGTTGCGCGCGTCCTCGAGTGCCCGGCCTTCGCCTTCGGGGACGAAATAGCGTTCGAGGTTGTACTTGATCTGCAGTTTTGGGCAGAAGGCCCGAAAATCCGTCCCGCAATTCGTGCCATAGGTCACGCGGCCGCGGATCAGCACCTCCGGGCTCTGCACCGGACCGGCTTCGGTCTGCACCGAGACGGCCCGGTAGAGTCCGTCGGGACCGGGCGCCAGCCTGACGAACACGAAGGGATCGCGGGCGCCGGCAGGCTGGTTCAGCAGGGCTCCGGACGGCACCTCGGAAATATCGTAGGCCAGCCGGACGTAGTCGCCGCGAAAGAGATCCCTGGGATCGACGGGATGCGTCTGCAGGGCGACCTCGGTGCCGTCGCGCAGGATCTGTGCCCGGTCGATGATCATCACGGCCAGCAGCGCGAACTGGATCAGGCCGGCGGCCGCGAAAAGGGCGACCTTGGGGATGCGCCGCAGGCGGCCGGCAAGGCCGGTCATGGCAATGCTAGTCATGGCAAGGCTGGTCATGTCGCGCTCCTCGGCAGCACGCGATTGAGCAGGGCTGCCATCGCGGTGGCGACCACACCCGCGGCGGCGAGAAATGCGGAGCGGCGCAACAGCGAGCCCCTGACGGCCCAGGTGATGCCGGCAATCACCCCGGCGATGCCGAGCCAGCCGGCAACGATGCGCGGGCGGTTGCCGTCGAGCATGCCGGAGACGACGAGGCAAAGCATGCCGCAGAGCAGGACGGCATAGGCGAGCCATGGCTCACCCTGCCGGTGCAAGGGCCACGCCACGGCCGCGGCCAGGACGAGCGCCATGGCGCCGCCCGCAAAGATCGTGCCCGTCCGTCCCCTGTGCAGCCCGACGGCGAGCGCTGCGATCGTCCCGGCGATCCCGCAGGCGATCGCCCATGGCGGCTGGAGGGTAGGCTTCGTTGCGGAGGTGAGGACGACGTCGTAGCTTGCGACCACCTCCAGCACGGCGACGCCTGCCAGCAGGAACGCACCGTAGCTCGACAGCACGCCGCCGGCGTCGCGAATCCTCTGCCACGGCGTAGCGGCAAGCGCGAGCCCGCCGCCCAGCAGCAGGGCTGCGCCGTTGGCAACGACGAAGCATGGCGCGAGGTCGTTCAATCCGATCTCGATTCCCGTCGCGATCCACCATGGCAGCGCCGCGGCCGCGACGAGGTGGGCGGCCACGCGCGAATTCCAGATCAGCGCGAGGGCGCCTGCCAGCAGCCAGAATACGACGAACGGCAGATGCGGGACGTCATGGCTGTCGATCATGCGCATGCAGCTCCAGATGCTCGCGGCGGCAAGCGCCACGGCAAGGGCGCCGCGCGAGCCGGTGAGCGCAGCGGCGCAGAGCGCGCCGAGCGCCCATAGCATCATGCCGCCGGCAAAGTCGCCGCCGAGGTGATACATCTGGCCGACCAGCGCGATGCCGGCCCCGAAAATGATCGCGCCGACGCTTGCGCAGAGGTCGGCGAGGACGGGCCGGTCGCTGCGCGCGAACCAGGCGCCGAGCCCATGGGACGCGGCGATGCCGGCGGCAAGGATCGCCAGGCGCGACAACCGCGCAATCTCGGTCCAGTGCGCCGCGACGAAGGCGAGGAATGCCGCCGCGATCAAGAGGCCGCCGACGATCCCGACCACGATTGGAATGTTGATGCCGGAAGCTGTTGGCGGAAGCACGCCGCGGATGGCGGCCACGGCCGAAGGCGTGATGACGCCGTCGGTTTCCCAGCGCAACAGATCGGCCTCGAGGCGCTGCCGGTAGGCGCGATCAAGCATCGGCGGCTCGCGACTGCCGGATGGCGCGAGGAACGGCTCGGTCGGCCGGCAACCTGCTTTGGCAGGATATTTCAGGGCTTGGCACGAATCCTCCGCATGGCATCGCCTGCTGCCGTTGACGCAGCGTCGATCTACCATCTCTTCAGTCGCCGCCAAATTGCGGCAGGTTCAGGGATGAGGCAAGCCTGGCCACAGCCGGCCGGCACGTCTATGGCCTCCGTCACCCCCGCGCGCCACGCCCCGGAGAAAACCGCGGCCTGGCGACGGCGTCGCGAGCGTGCTGCGCATGATTGTGCCAATCGGACAAGGTGCGCGCTTGTTTTGACTCTATTAACAGTTGTGCTGGTAATAGGGGTCCCGTGCAAGGAGATCGCCGCAAATGGCATCGAATTCAAGGGATCCGTCGCAACCCAATCGATATCTGCCGAAAGTAGAAGAACTAATCTCCCTAAAGCTGTTTTGGCTGAACTGGATACTTATCGCAATCATCTTGGGGGCTCTCTCCTGTTGCCTCCTGCTCAGCGACTTCCGTGTTGAGCCGTACGGCTACCTTGTGCTGGTTGGGATGATCGGCATCTACGGGTATTTCGGACATCGCAACGCTCGGTCGGCGTCGAGAAACCCGCGGGTATTCGCTACGCTTTTCACACTTGGCCAGATCTTCGCGGTGGTTTTTCTGCTCACGTCGATCAGCTACGTCGCAGCCGCCGCGAGTCTGCCAATGCAGGAGGCCAATCTGCTGGCGGTCGATCGCATGCTCGGAATGGATTTCAGGAGCTATCTGGATTTTGTGAACGGGCGGCCGACATTGGCTGGCGTATTGACCTACACTTACGATTCCATTGGTAAGCAGCTTTTCATCTTGGTTGTGCTCTTGCCAATGTCGGGCCTGCACAGGAGAGCCGCGGAATTTGTGCTCGGCTTCGCAATAGCGCTCATCGTTGCAATCCTGATTTCAACGCTGGTTCCGGCAACCGGTGCCTATCACGCCCTCGGGCTGCAGCAGGCCGACCACCCGAATATCCAGCCGTTCGCCTATTACAACACTCTGCACGAGCTTCCGCTCGTGCGAGATGGCACGATCAGGCTGCTTGACGCCCGCCGTCTTGGAACCGTCCTGACGTTTCCCAGCTTTCATGCCGTTTCCGCGGTCCTTTTCGCCTGGGCCTTTTGGCCGTTGCGCTGGCTCAGGGTCATCGGGGTTTTGTGGAATGCCGTGATGGTCGCAGCGACTCCGATCGATGGAGGGCATTTCTTCGCTGATGTTGCCGCAGGGCTGCTCCTTGCCTTGGGGACAATATATGCGGTGAATCGTCTGGGGGGACATCTCGCGAGACGCACGCGCCACGAGCCTCCGATGTCGCCAATTCCGCAAACGCCTCCGCAAGTGTCCGTCATCACCTGAAACGGACACTTCGGCCCTGTGGCCGCGAAAATGAAGTGGTGGGCAAGTGAACGAAGCAAGCAAGGCCTACAGCCTGTATCTGGTGAACTGGATTGCGCTGACGCTGCTGGCGGTGTTCGTCGGCACGGGTCTCGGCATTTGCGGCGTCTCGCTGGCATTCGATGCCGAATTATGGGGAGCGTTGTCTCTTGCAACTGTGCTCGTCGCGGCCGGTCATGTCCTGCTGTCGCGAAAAAACACGCGGCTGGCGTCCGTCCTCATTTCCATCGCGCAGCTTGGGCTGCTCTCGATACTGGGCGCACTCTTGACCTACGTCGCGGCCTCGACGGCCCTGCCACTCCGCGACGCGATGCTGGACAATTGGGACCGGGCGCTCGGATTGAACTGGCCCGCCTACTACAGGTGGTCCACCGCCTGGCCCGAACTCCTTCCATACGGCTGGTTGGCCTATGGCGGAATCGTCCTGCCCGCAATCTGGGTCCCTGTCACTCTCGGGTTGACGAACAATCTGGTCCGCTTGCATCGATACACGATGGCGACGCTGTTAAGCCTCGTCGCCGTGTCCTTCATTTCGGCGCTTGTGCCGGCTATCGGCACCTATCAGCTCTACGATCTGCCGACCGAGTTTGCGACATACAAGGCTACGGGCTACCTCATACAGCTCGCGCGCCTGCCCATGATCCGAAGCGGTGACCTTGACGTTCTCCACATGACGGAAATCGGCGGCATCGTTACGTTTCCAAGCTTTCACGCGGGGGCGGCCGTCCTTGCCCTTTGGGGCTGGTGGGGTGTGTGGTGGATGCGACCGCCGGCGCTGATGATGTGCCTTGCAATGCTGGTCGCCACCCCGTTGTTCGGTGGCCACTATTTCGTTGATGTCTTTGCGGGCGCGTTTGTCTCCGGCCTTGCAATAGCGGCGACATCGTTGATGGACAGACGTCGTCCCGGAATGCACACGAAAGAAGCTGTTTCGCTCCCGATTGCGCCTGCGGAGGTATAGCTCGGGCAGGCGATCAGTCCGCAATTGATTCGATAACTGCTGTTTCCATCGCTTTCCCAGGCTCAGGGGCCAGCCTCGGCGCAGTTCGCGATCCGCCGGGGACATCGGGCGTGATAGCCTGAGCCGAGGGATCGCTGGATGGATCGTCGCCGCGGGCGCCGGCGTTTCGTCTCTGCGCTGCAACCGCTCACTCGGGGAGACCGCCGCATGACCACGCTCGTCGAGGGCCTTTACGCGCCCGCCGCGGTGCCGCGCGCGCAGCCGGCGCGACGCCGAAACCGACACTGTTCAGTTCGCGCAGGCCACGCTCGCAGAGGCCAAGCGGCAGGGCCTGCAACTGGCGGTCAGGGCGCGCTACGTCGCGCTTGCCGTGATCGCCTGCCTGTTGCTGTTCCTTTATCCGGCCTGGGAGCAGCTCTATTACGTGGCGCTGCTTGGCCTGTTCGCGCTGATCGGCTGGGGGCAGGTCAGGGTCGGGCGGGTCGGGGTGTCGCGGCCGGAGCTTGCACTGTTGTTCTGCGACCTTGCGTTGCTGACGTTCGTCAACGTCGTGCCGAATCCCTTCGGCTCCTCGCACTTGCCGGTGGCGATGCAATTCCATTTCGGCAACTTCATCTATTTCTTCGTGATCCTGTCGGGCGCGACGCTGGCCTATTCCTGGCGCACCGTCATCGCGATCGGAACGTGGACGTCCGCTCTCTGGATTGCCGGCATGGTCTGGGTGTGGTGGCAGCCGGATCGCGATCCCGCACTGACCGCGCGCATCATGGCGGCGACAGCGGGCGACCACAGGCTGTTCGAACTGATCTCGCCGAGCTCGATCGTGTTCGGCGCGCGCATCCAGGAAATCGTCGTGTTCATGATCGTCGCGGTGACGCTCGCGGTCGCAGTGCGTCGCGGCAACGATCTCCTGATCCGCCATGCCGCGGTGGAACGCGAGCGCGGCAATCTGGCGCGCTACTTCTCGCCGAACGTGGTGGACGAATTGTCCAGGAATGACGAGCCGCTGAAGCAGGTGCGCACGCAAGACGTCGCCGTGCTGTTCGTCGACATCGTCGGCTTCACCGCCTTCGCCGATGCGCGCACGCCGGAAGAGGTTGTGCGCACCTTGCGCGAATTCCACGCGCTGATGGAGCGGGAGGTGTTCCGCCACAGCGGCACGCTCGACAAATATCTCGGCGACGGCCTGATGGCGACCTTCGGCACTCCGTTCACCGGCACGGACGACGCCGGCAACGCGCTGCGCTGTGCGCAGGCGATGATGGTCGCGGCGGATCGGTGGAACGGCGAACGCAAGGCGGCGGGGCAGGTGCCGATCCGTGTCAGCTTCGGTTTGCATTACGGCCCGGTCGTGCTCGGCGACATCGGGCTGACCTGCCTCGAGTTTGCCGTGATCGGTTCGACCGTGAACGCCGCAAGCCGGCTCGAAAGCCTGACCCGCGCGCTGGGCTGCGCGCTGGTGGCGAGCGACGACCTCGTCAGGCGCGCCAGGGCCGAGCCTGGCAGTGTCGACGCGATTTTCCGGCCGTTGACGGCGCAAGCCCCGCAGGCGATCCGCGGGCTCGAGCACCCGATCGCGATCTGGACGCAGCAGCGGGTGGCGGAGTCGTAGATCGCTGGACGGGCCTCCGTCCGCCTGGCTCGATTGAGGAGCCGTCCGGCCCGGCTGCGTGCACGACATGGAGGTGTCGGTTGATTAGATCAACTGGAAACGCTGCTCGCGCCGTTCAAAGGCGTTCACCGGCGCAGCTCTTGCCGAGATGGTCGATATGCGCAGCATCACCTGTGGCGAGTATCTTGCCATGCCGGCTGCATCGTCGATCATGTCATCGGCCCGTTTAAGACATGCCTGGGTGGTCAAATGTCCGTTGTTTAGGGAAGACCGGATGTGGCCGAGCCACGGCCGAGGCGACGCAATTGGGGCCCTTGGCCGACGTTGGAGCAGGGTCGGCGTCAAAACAAATGGCGAAGGCCGATCGGATTCCGGGCAGGATATCTTCAGATCGAGCGCGCGACGGCTATGGCGGGGGGCTATTGCTCACCATGGGAAGACAAGCATAAATCGGCGGATGCGCGCGATGTCAGCGGCCGTGCAAGGGATGGAAACGAGCATGAGGACACAGGTGTTGGTGGTGGGCGCGGGCCCGGTGGGATTGACCGCGGCCATGGATCTGGCCTCGCGCGGGATCGACGTCGTCGTCGCGGAGATCCGCCACGCCGGCGATCCGCCCAGCGTCAAGTGCAACCATGTTTCGGCGCGTTCGATGGAAATTTTCCGCCGGCTGGGCGTGGCTGCAAAGCTGCGCGAGGCAGGGTTGCCCGCGGACTTTCCGAATGATTGCTCCTATCGGACCACGGCGACCGGCATCGAGCTCTGCCGCATCGATATTCCCTCCCGCTCGCGCCGCTATAGCGCAACCGGCGGCCCCGATACCTGGTGGCCGACGCCGGAGCCGCCGCACCGGATCAACCAGATCTATCTCGAGCCGATCCTGTTCAGTCATGCCGCCGCCCAGCCGCGCATCTCCATTGTGGCGCGTATGGAAATAGTGGCGATCGAACAGGGTGAAGACGACGTCGTTGCATTGGCCCGCGATCTCGATAGCGGAAGTTCGCTCCGCATCGAGGCCAGCTTTGTGATCGGGTGTGACGGCAGCCGTTCTCTCGTTCGCAAATCGATCGGCGCCAGCCTGTCCGGGACGCCGGTGATTCAGCGCGTGCAATCGACGTATATCGAAGCCCCGCAACTCAAGGAACTGATGGGCGCCCACAAGCCTGCCTGGATGGTGCTCTCGCTCAACCCGCGACGCTCGGGCACGACCGTTGCGATCGACGGTCGGGACCGCTGGCTGATCCACAATCATCTGAGGCCCGAGGAGCCGGAGTTCGACTCGGTCGATCGCGATTGGGCCATCCGCGCCATCCTCGGCGTCGATGAGACCTTCGAATATCGCGTTCTCAGCAAGGAGGATTGGGTCGGACGCCGGCTGGTGGCCGATCGCTTCCGCGACCGCAGGGTCTTCATCTGCGGCGATGCCGCGCATTTATGGATGCCCTACGCGGGCTACGGCATGAATGCGGGCATTGCCGATGCCGTCGATCTCTGCTGGCAGTTGGCGGCGCATCTGAACGGGTGGGCGCCGGCTTCGATCCTCGATGCCTATGAGGCGGAGCGTCAGCCCATCACTGAACAGGTGTCCCGCTTTGCGATGGACCATGCGATCAAGATGATGGCGCAGCGCGGCGGCGTGCCTGCGGAAATCGAGGACGACACGCCGCGCGGCCATGCGGCGCGGGCAGCACTGGCCAGAGCGGCCTACGATCTCAACGTCCAGCAATATTGCTGTGCCGGCCTCAACTTCGGCTACTACTACGATGCCTCGCCGATCATCGCCTACGACGGCGAAACGCCGCCGGCTTACGCGATGGGAAGCTTCACGCCATCCACCGTGCCGGGCGCACGCGCGCCGCACCTGTTCCTGCGCGATGGACGATCGCTCTACGACGCGTTCGGCCCCGGCTACAGCTTGCTGCGATTTGATCGCAGCATCGATGTCGCGCCGCTGCTCGCCGCCGCGCAGCAACGCGGTGTGCCGCTCGCGCTCGTCGACGTCGCGCCTGACGAGGCCGGCATTGCCTATGCGGAAAAACTCGTACTGGTGCGGCCGGACCAGCACATCGCCTGGCGCGGGCAGCTCGCGCCCGAAAATCCGGATATATTGATGGCGCGCCTGACCGGCGCGACGGGCGGCGTGACGGCGGCGAAACCTGACGTCATGCTGCCGCCCTGACGAGGCGGCGTTGCGCGCAAACGTTAACGACAGCACCGGGGAGGAAGACATGTCAGGCATCGCAAGGCGCACCATTCTGGCCACGGTCGCCGGCGCCGCATTCGCGGTGCTGCCGCTCGACGGTTGCCGTGCGGCCTGGCCGGAGCAGCTGATCAAGGTCATCGTCACCTTCCCGCCGGGTGGCAGCTCCGATATCGTCATCCGCGCGCTCGAACCGGTCGTCGCCGCCGAGTTGAACCAGGCCCTCGTGATCGAGAACCGCGCCGGGGCAGGGGGCAATATCGGCATGGCCGCGGTCGCGCAGGCCAAGGGCGACGGCTACACGCTCGGCGTCGCGCCCGCCGGCGCGCTGACACTGAACCCGCATCTGAACCAGCAGATGCCATTCGACCTGAAGGATCTCGCGCCCATCACGCTGCTGGCGGAAATTCCCTTCGTGCTCGTGGCGTCCGGCGATGTGCCGGCGCGCAACGTCGCGGAGATGATTGCGCTCGCCAAGGCAAAACCCGGCGCGCTGTCGATCGGCCACGGCGGCAATTCCACCTCCATGCATCTCACCGCGGCGCTGTTCACATATCGCACCGGCGTCGCCATGGAGCTGGTGCCGTATCGCGGCACTGCGCCGGCCACCGTCGATGTGCTGGCCGGCCATGTTCCCTTCGCCGTGCTGGATATCCCGGCTTCGCGACAACTGATCCTCGAGGGCAAGCTCAAAGCCATCGGCGTTTCCTCCGCGCGCCGCCAGCCGTCGTTGCCTGACGTGCCGACGCTGGCCGAAGCCGGCATCGCCGGCTTCGAATCCATCGGCTGGTTCGGCCTCGTTGCGCCGGCCGGCACGCCGCCGGAGATCGTCACGCGGCTCAACGGAGCCTTCGTCAAGGCGCTGAAGGACCCGGCGGTGGTCGAGAAGATCCGCACCCTCGGCGCCGAGCCGGCGCCGATGTCGCCGGATCAGTTCGCGCGCTTCATCGCCAGCGAAAGCGAAAAATGGGGCAAGCTCATTAGCGAAGCCGGCATCAAGGCGAACTAGGCCTGTGTGCACGATTTCTGCACCGGGAGCCGCGATTTGCCCGCTGCCGTTCCGCGCATGTCAGTCGACCCATGGCGGGCGCGGGTCCGCCAGAGGGCCCCCAAGCTGCCGACCCTGCATGTCTGCTAAAGCATGATCCGGAAAAGTGCGAAGCGGTTTTCCGAAAAGATCATGCTCAAACAACAACCTGAAGCGCGATGACGATTCATCCCAATCTCATCGCGCTTTAGAGGTCCGCTCATGCGGGTGAAGCGGACTCGATAGGCTCAACCTGGGTTCTTCGGCGTGTGGACCCCACCAGTCTTCGTCGGTTGCCGAACGTCGATCATGCCGGTGACGGTGACCCGCGGCTTCGATATCTTGCAGGGGGTGCGATGGAGACCCCAACCATGGCGACTTCGATGGCCGAAGGTTATTCGAACAGGGTGAGCGAGTACGTCTCGGGGCGTCCCGAATATCCTGTGGCCTTGCTCTCTGATCTGCCGTTGACCGACACGGTCATCGATCTCGGCGCCGGCGCCGGGAAGTTCACTGAGCTGTTGGCATTAAGCGGGAAGCGCATTCTGGCCGTGGAACCGATCGATAAGATGGCTGCACGCATTCCGGTCGATCGTCTGGCGGCAGTTGAAGTGCTGATCGGCAGCGCCGAGAGCATTCCCGCGCCTGATCAGGTGGCCGGGCTCGTTTGTTGTGCGACCGCGTTTCACTGGTTCGATTATGAGAGTGCGACACGCGAGATTCTTCGGGTCCTGGAGCCGGGCGGGGCCCTCGCCCTGATCTGGAACGTGCGAGATGATCGCGTGCCTTGGGTCGCCGCCTTTTCCAAGATCATGGATAACTATGCCGGCGATACGCCGCGGCAATCGACCGGCAAATGGAGGGTGATCTTCGACGATGCCCGCTTCCAATATCTGACAAGCAAAAGCTATCCATTCAGCCAGCCTATGCAGCTCCGCGGAATTATAGACCGCGCCTTGTCGACGAGCTTCATCGCGGCGTTGCCGAGCGAGGAACAGGACCGCGTCCGTGCCAAGGTCGAAAGCATGATCAAAAACGACCCAGAGCTGTTCGGGCGCGATATGGTCGCCTTCCCCTACGTGACCGAATTGCATCTGTTCCTAAAACAAGGCTGAGCCGCACCACTGGGCAGTGTCGGAGTTTGGCCCTTCTGCAACATCCCACGATGTCCGCCATTGCGCCCTTGTTGGCGGAGAAGCGGACATCAGGCGCGCCGGAGCCGAGGGCTCCG
Source organism: Bradyrhizobium diazoefficiens (assembly GCF_018131015.1). Classification (GTDB taxonomy): domain Bacteria; phylum Pseudomonadota; class Alphaproteobacteria; order Rhizobiales; family Xanthobacteraceae; genus Bradyrhizobium; species Bradyrhizobium diazoefficiens_B. The sequence goes on along the minus strand of NZ_JAFCJJ010000017.1, from coordinate 88,683 downwards.
ATCCAACGCGGGCGGTCTGAGGCGCGCCTACTCCTCGTCCTCCTCCTCGTCGTCCTCCTCATCCTCGTCTTCGTCGTCCTCTTCCTCGTCGGGGTCCTCTTCCACCTGCACCAGCGTCGCCAGCGGCAGCGTCTCGCGGAACAGGTCGCCTTCCATGCCCATCCAGAGGCAGAGCACCTCGTCCTCCTTGACCTCCGCGACGGTCAGCGGCTGGCCGCCGGATTTCAGCATCACGACATCGCCGGCTTTCAATTCCGCTTTCAATTCCATGGGCTCGTCCTCCCTGTTGATCGACCGGGGTCGGAGGCTAGCAACTTGTCATGACACGCGGAAAACGGGGCGGGTGGGGGCATTGCCTGGGCCGCGCGGTCTCATGCGCGGGACGCCCGCCTCGCGAGAAGCCGCCTGCGGGAAGGGGCACGTCATCGCAAGACATCCGATGATGCCATCATGCCCCTGTTTTGCCCGACGTGTCAAGGAAATTTCGGTAAATCCGCAAGTCCTTGAATTTGCGGCGGCCGGCATCGGTGCATGGGGTTGTTTTCGATGTTTTTGCTTTCGGCCGCCGCCCCTACCCCGGCAGCAGCTCGCCGAGCGAGCGGATGATGCGGTCGGGCTTCACCGTCGAACCCTCGGGCAGGCCGTCGCCATGCACGTCCATCCAGATCGCATAGATGCCGAGCCGCTGCGGCGTCACGACCTCCCATTCGAGGTTGTCGCCGATCATCCAGGTGTCCTTCGCGGTGACACCGAGCGCCTCCATCGCGTGCAGATAGGCGCGCTCCTCGGGCTTGCCAAAACCGTGCTCGCCCTCGATCTGGATGTGGTGGAAGCGGTGCGCGAACTCGAAGCGCTCGACCTTGGCGCGCTGGGTGTCGGCGGCGCCGTTGGTGACCAGCGCGAGCTTGACGCCGAGCGCCTTGAGCTTGTCGATCGCCTCATGCGCGCCGGGGAAGACGAACATCTCCTCTTCGCGATAGGCGGTGAAGCGGTCGGCGATGCGGATGGCGAGATCGTCGGGGAGTGCGCGGTGGCCTTCGGCCGCGAGCGCGGCAAAGCCGCCCTTGACCGTTAGGTGCCGGGCCTCGGAGAGCCGGAGGCGCCACGAGGCTTCCGCATTGGCCCAGAAGTTTCGCGCGAAGGCGAGCACCGCGGTCGCCACCTCTCGCGGCGGCAGCGGCGCCAGCTCCTCGGCAAACTCGCTGGCGATCGCGTGCCAGGCGATCTCGGGCCGGCCATAGGCCGACAGGATGGTGTCGTCCATGTCGATCAGCATGGCGCGGGGCAGGGCGTTCTTTGCGGTCATGGCCATTTCACCTCCGGCGGCAGCGACGACAGGATCGAATCCACGTTGCCGCCGGTCTTGAGCCCGAAAATGGTGCCGCGGTCGTAGAGCAGGTTGAATTCGACGTAGCGGCCGCGCCGGACCAGTTGCTCCTCGCGGTCGCCAGCGGTCCAGGCCGTCGCGAAATTGCGCCGGACGAGTTCGGGATAGATCTTCAGGAAAGCGAGGCCGACGTCCCTGGTGAAGGCGAGGTCGGCGTCCCAGTCGCCGCTGTCGTGCCAGTCGTAGAAGATGCCGCCGATGCCGCGGGCCTCTTTCCGGTGCGGCAGATAGAAATACTCGTCGCACCATTTCTTGTACTTGTCGTAGTCGGCGACGCCGTTCGGTCCCGTGCAGGCTCCCTTCATCGCGGCGTGGAAGGCGAGCGTGTCCGCGTCCTCCTGCGTGCGCCGGCGGTCGAGCACCGGCGTGAGGTCGGCGCCGCCGCCGAACCACGCTTTGGTGGTGACGACGAAGCGCGTGTTCATGTGCACGGCGGGCACGTGCGGATTGCGCATATGCGCGATCAGCGAGATGCCGGAGGCCCAGAATTTCGGATCGTCCGCCGCGCCCGGGATCTGGGCGCGAAACTCGGGCGCGAACTCGCCATGCACGGTCGAGCAGTGCACGCCCACCTTCTCGAACAGGCGGCCGGACATCATCGACATCACGCCGCCGCCGCCGGGCGCGCCGGAATGGTCGGTGCGCTGCCAGGGCGTGCGCTTGAAGCGGCCGGCCGCGCCGGCATAGAGGTCTTGCGGCGCGTCGTCCTCCAGCTGCTCGAAGCTGGCGCAGATGTCGTCGCGCAGGGTTTCGAACCAGGCGCGGGCGCGGGCCTTGCGGTCTTCGATCAAGCTCGGGTCAATCGTGGATGTCATGCCGTTAGCCCTGCGGACCGTAATAGGTGCAGCTCTCGTTGCAGCTGTCGCGGTGGATGCTGACGCGGGTGAGCTTGCCGATAGGCGCGAGCCGCTCGAACACGAAGCGAGAGAGGTTTTCCAGCGTCGGTAGTCCCAGCGCCTCGATCTTGTTGAGGAACTTGTGGTCCAGCATCACGCGCACCTCCTCGATGGCGCGCTGGAGCAGGCCGAGATCGACCACCATGCCGGTCTTAGGGTCCGGCGTGCCGCGCACGGTCACCTCGGCGCGGAAGGAGTGGCCGTGGATCTCCTCGCTCGCGGCGCCAAACGTCGTTCCCGACAGCGAATGCGCCGCCTCGAAGCGGAACGATTTCGTCAATTCAAACATCTGTCCGTCAACCCGTCCTATCTGATGCCGAGCGATTTGTGCGTCTGCACGCTGAGCCGCCATTGCGGATGGCGCAGGCAGTAGTCGATCGCGCTCCTGGTGTTCTCTGCGATCTCGGGCCCGTCCATCGGCTGCAGCGAGAAGCGCTCGAAGGCGAGATGCTCGAACGCTGCCGGCATGGCGAGGGCCTGCGGATAGACCAGCTTCAATTCGTGGCCGCGGCGCAGGACGAGGTCGCTGCCGCCCTTCGGGCTGACGCAGATCCAGTCGAGCCCTGCGGGCGCGGCGATGGTTCCGTTGGTCTCGACACCGATCTCGAAGCCGCGATCATGGAGCGCCTCGATCAGTTCGGCATCGACCTGGAGCAGGGGCTCGCCGCCGGTCAGCACCACATAGCGGTTGTCGGCCGGGCCGGTCCATTGCGCGGCGATGGTTTCGGCGAGCGCCGCGGCCGAGGCGTAGCGCCCGCCGAGCGTGCCGTCGGTGCCGACGAAATCGGTGTCGCAGAATTTGCAGGTCGCCTCGTCGCGATCGGCCTCGCGGCCGCTCCAGAGGTTGCAGCCGGCAAAACGGCAAAACACCGACGCGCGCCCGGCATGGGCGCCTTCGCCTTGCAGGGTCAGGAAGATTTCCTTGACCGCGTAACTCAAATCTCTCTCCTCAATGGTTCAAGCCTGCTGGTTCCGGACCTGCCGCAGGGCTTCGCCAGCGGCCATCGCCGCGGTCACCGCCACGTTGAGCGACCGCAGGCCCGGCGTGATGGGAATGACCAGCCGCGCATCGGCGGCCTCGACCACCGCCTCGGTGACGCCGGCGCTCTCGCGCCCGAATAGCAGGATGTCCGAGCTCTGGTAATTGAAATCGCGGTAGTCGGTGGCTCCCCGGGTGGTGAACAGCAGCAGGCGGTAGCCTTGTGCCGCGCGCCATTCCTCGAATCTGGACCAGGAGCCGTGGCGGGTGATCCTGACGTGGTCGAGGTAATCCATTCCCGCCCGGCGGAACATCCGGTCGGAGACGGGGAAGCCGGCCGGCTCGATGATATGGGCGGCCATGCCCAGGCAGGCGCACAGCCTGAGAATCGTTCCGGTGTTCTGGGGGATGTCGGGCTGGAAAAGCGCGATCTGCATGGCATGCCGTTCGGGTTGGTGGGGGCGGAATTGTCTCAATAAAACATCGGCCGCCGCGGAATTCGTGCATTGCACGCCTGCGCGCCGATAGCGGGCTTGCGCTCGCCCGGCAAGGGTGCCAATAGAACGATTCTGGACTGCAGTTTCACCCGTCTCGGCGTGAGCATGCAAAGTTCTGCCGCCGCGGGGGGCCGCGGGCGCCGGCAGCCTTTCCGGGGACCTTTGGGCGCCCCCTGGAGCGGTTCCACCGGCTGCATAAGAAGAAAGGGTTGGAATCGTGACGACAGCGTCTTCGGCGGACCATCCGACACGCCGTGATTTCTTATTCGTTGCAACGGGGGCAGCTGCAGCAGTCGGGGGCGCGTCCGCGCTCTGGCCCTTTATCTCCCAGATGAATCCGGACGCCTCGACCATCGCCGCCGGTGCGCCGATCGAGGTCGATCTCAGCCCGATCGCCGAGGGGCAGGACATCAAGGTGTTCTGGCGCGGCAAGCCGATCTACATCAGCCACCGCACCAAGAAGCAGATCGACGAGGCGCGCGCGGTCAACGTCGCGAGCCTGCCCGATCCGCAGTCCGACGAGGCCCGGGTCAAGTCGGGCCACGACCAGTGGCTGGTCGTGATCGGCATCTGCACCCATCTCGGCTGCATCCCGATCGCCCATGAAGGCAACTACGACGGGTTCTTCTGCCCCTGCCATGGTTCGCAGTACGATTCGTCCGGCCGCATCCGCCAGGGGCCCGCGCCCGCGAACCTGCCGGTGCCGCCGTACCAGTTCGTTTCCGACACCAAAATCCAGATCGGCTGAGCTTCGGACCCGCGTCCGAAGCCTCCCGCCGTCTCGTCGTTCTATTTCCTCAGGATCGCATCATGAGCGGACCATCCGACTACCAGCCGAGCAATCCGGCCCTGCAATGGATCGAGCGGCGTCTGCCGATCTTTGGTCTCATGCACTCGTCCTTCGTCGCCTATCCCACCCCGCGCAACCTGAACTACTGGTGGACCTTCGGCGCCATCCTCTCCTTCATGCTGGGGATGCAGATCCTGACCGGCGTGATCCTGGCGATGCACTACACGCCGCATGCCGATCTCGCCTTCAAGTCGGTCGAGCTGATCGTCCGTGACGTCAACTACGGCTGGCTGCTGCGCAACATGCACGCGGTCGGCGCGTCGATGTTCTTTGTCGCGGTCTATGTCCACATGCTGCGCGGCCTTTACTACGGGTCGTACAAGGAGCCGCGCGAGGTGTTGTGGATCCTCGGCGTCATCATCTACCTCCTGATGATGGCGACAGGCTTCATGGGCTACGTGCTGCCATGGGGCCAGATGAGCTTCTGGGGCGCCACCGTCATCACCAACCTGTTTTCCGCCATTCCTTATTTCGGCGAGAGCATCGTGACGCTGCTCTGGGGCGGCTATTCGGTCGGCAACCCGACGCTGAACCGCTTCTTCTCGCTGCACTATCTGCTGCCGTTCCTGATCGCGGGCGTCGTCGTGCTCCACGTCTGGGCGTTGCATGTCGCCGGCCAGAACAATCCCGACGGCGTCGAGCCGAAGACGGAAAAGGACACGGTGCCGTTCACGCCGCATGCCACCATCAAGGACATGTTCGGCGTCGCCTGCTTCATGATCTTGTACGCCTGGTTCATCTTCTACATGCCGAACTATCTCGGCGACGCCGACAACTACATTCCGGCGAACCCGGGCGTGACGCCGCCGCACATCGTGCCGGAATGGTACTACCTGCCATTCTACGCGATCCTGCGCTCGATCCCGAACAAGCTCGCGGGCGTCATCGCGATGTTCGGCGCGATCATCATCCTGTGTTTCCTGCCCTGGCTCGACAGCGCCCGGACGCGGTCGTCGAAGTACCGGCCGCTGGCCAAGCAGTTCTTCTGGATCTTCGTCGCAGTCTGCATCCTGCTCGGCTATCTCGGCGCGCAGCCGCCGGAGGGCATCTATGTGGTCGCCGGGCGGGTCCTGACGGTCTGCTACTTCGCCTACTTCCTGATCGTGCTGCCGCTGCTCTCGCGCATCGAGCGGCCGCGGCCGGTGCCGAACTCGATCTCTGAGGCGATCCTGGCCAAGGGCGGCAAGACGGTGGCCTCCCTGATGGTTGCGCTCGTCGCCGCCGGCGCGCTGTTCCTCGGCAGCCCCGGGGATGCCCGCGCCTCCGAAGGCGGTGACAATCCGCCGGGCAACAAATGGTCGTTCTCCGGTCCGTTCGGCAAGTATGACCGCGGCGCGCTCCAGCGCGGCCTTAAGGTCTACAAGGAAGTCTGCGCCAACTGCCACGGCCTGTCCTATGTCGCCTTCCGCAACCTCGCGGAGGCCGGCGGCCCCGGCTATTCGGTGGCGCAGGCGTCGGCGTTCGCCTCCGAGTACAAGATCAAGGACGGCCCGAACGATGCGGGCGACATGTTCGAGCGTCCGGGCCGGCCTGCGGATTATTTCCCCTCGCCGTTCCCGAACGAGCAGGCAGCCCGTGCCGCGAACGGTGGCGCTGCGCCGCCGGACCTGTCGCTGATCACCAAGGCGCGCTCCTACAAGCGCGGCTTCCCGATGTTCCTCGTCGACTTCTTCAGCACCTATCAGGAGCAGGGCCCGGACTACATCTCGGCGGTGCTCCAGGGGTTCGAGGACAAGGTGCCGGAAGGTGTGACCATTCCGGAGGGCTCGTACTACAACAAGTACTTCCCGGGCCACGCCATCAAGATGCCGAAGCCGCTCAACGACGGCCAGGTGACCTATGACGACGGCTCGCCGACCACGGTCGCGCAATATTCCAAGGACGTCACCACATTCCTGATGTGGACCGCCGAGCCGCACATGGAGGCGCGCAAGCGCCTGGGCTTCCAGGTGCTGACCTTCCTGGTCCTGTTCGCGTTCCTGATGTACTTCACCAAGAAGAAGGTCTGGGCCGACTCGCACTGAGCGGCGCGAGACGAGAATGAAGAAGCCCCCGCAAGGGGGCTTTTTTGTTGCGCGTGTCCCGGACGCGCGAAGCGCGAGCCGGGACCCAGAATGCTTGGCTGGGCCCCGGATCAGCGATGCACCACGCCGCAAAGGGCGGCGCACTGCATCGCATCCGGGGCACGAGAGTTTGTTCGCGGGCCGATTGCGCGACGCGCGCCCAGCCGCCAAAATACCTCCAACCGCTTCCCCACAAGCTCAACCGGAGGACACCATGGGAACCACCATCACCTTCAAGCGCCCGGACGGCAAGGACGCGTCCGGCTATCTCGCCAACGCCGCGCGCGGCAACGCGCCGGGCGTGGTCGTGATCCAGGAATGGTGGGGGCTGTCGGACCAGATCAAGGGCCTGTGCGACCGCTTTGCCATCGCCGGCTTCGATGCGCTCGCGCCCGATCTCTACAAGGGCAAGGTCGTGCCCTATCACGACACGGACGCGGCCGGCAAAGAGATGAACTCGCTCGACTTCATGGACGCCACCACGCAGACGGTGCGCGGCGCCACGCAATATCTGTCGCGCAACGGCGCCAAGGTCGGCCTGACCGGCTTCTGCCTCGGCGGCGCGGTGACCATCATCGGCTCGGTGCATGTGCCGGAGCTCGCCGCCGGCGTCGTGTTCTACGGCATCCCGCCGGAGCAGGCCGCCAAGCCCGCCGACGTCAAGATCCCGCTGCAGGCCCATTTCGCCAACAAGGACGATTGGTGCACGCCGGCGCTGGTCGACGGTTTCGAGAAGGCCATGAAGGCCGCCGGCAAGTCGCTCGAGCTCTTCCGCTATGATGCCGAGCACGCCTTCGTCAACGAGCAGCGCCAGGTCGTGCACGACCGCGAAGCCGCCGAGCTCGCCTGGGGACGCGCGACGGAGTTTTTCCGGAAGCATCTGGGGTGATGGGCGCGCAACTCGCGCAACAATTTCAGTGTCGTCCCGGCGAAGGCCGGGACCCATAACCACCGAATCCAGTTTGGCGACGATTGGTCATGACCAGCTCATGCCACACTTCCTTCCCGGCGTATGGGTCCCGGCCTGCGCCGGGACGACAGTGGAGACTGCCGAACGGTTATCGCTCCGGGCGCGCCCTTGACGCCGTCCCCGCGCCATGGTGAGTATCCGCCCCATGAGCACCGCAGCCCGCCCATCCCGTCGTTGGTGGCGCACCTCCTAAGAGGTGGCCGGTGCGATTTATTCTCCCAAAATCGCTAGAGGTCGCCACGCAGTGCGGCGGCCTGATCGTTTGTCCTGTGTGGCGTTCCCTCGGCAAGTTTCGTAAGAGGACCACATGAACAGGACAGTCTTTGCCCTTCCGGCCCGAAGCGAATATCTGACCCGCGGGGGTCTTGCGATCACGCGCGTGGCCGAGCAGTTCACCGGCGGCGCCAACCGGCTCGACGATCTCGTCAGCCTGCTCGACCGCCGCCGCGGCGTGGTGCTGTCCTCGGGCACCACCGTGCCCGGCCGCTACGAGAGCTTTGACCTCGGCTTCTCCGATCCGCCGCTCAAGCTCGAGACCACCGGCGTCAATTTCAGGCTCGAAGCGCTCAATGAGCGGGGACAGGTGCTGATCGCCTTCCTCGCGGATGTGCTGCGCGAGCCCTGCGTGGTGATCTCCGAAAAGACCACCACGCGCCTTGCCGGTCACATCATCCGCGGCGATGCGCCGGTCGAGGAGGACCAGCGCACGCGGCGCGCCAGCGTGATGTCGCTGGTGCGGGATCTCGTCTCGGCGTTCTCCGCCAATGACGACGGGCTGCTCGGCCTGTTCGGCGCCTTCGCCTATGACCTCGTGTTCCAGATCGAGGACCTCGTGCAGAAGCGTGCGCGGGAAAGCGACCAGCGCGACATCGTGCTCTATGTCCCCGATCGCCTGCTCGCCTATGACCGCGCCACCGGCCGCGGCGTGGTGATCTCCTACGACTTCGCATGGAAGGGCAAGTCCACCGACGGACTGCCGCGCGAGACCGCCGACAGCCCGTATTTGAAGACGCCGCGCCAGGGTTTTGCGGATCACGCCCCCGGCGAATATCAGGCGACGGTCGAGACCGCGCGCGCGGCTTTTGCGCGCGGCGATCTCTTTGAAGCCGTGCCGGGGCAGCTCTTCGCCGAGCCCTGCGACCGCTCGCCGGCCGAAGTGTTTCAGCGCCTCTGCGTCATCAATCCGTCGCCCTATGGCGCGCTGATGAATCTCGGCGACGGCGAGTTTCTCGTCTCGGCCTCGCCGGAGATGTTCGTGCGCTCCGACGGACGCCGCGTCGAGACCTGCCCGATCTCCGGCACGATCGCGCGCGGCCTTGATGCGATCGGCGACGCCGAGCAGATCCGCCAGCTCCTGAACTCGGAGAAGGACGAGTTCGAGCTCAACATGTGCACCGATGTCGATCGCAACGACAAGGCGCGCGTCTGCGTCCCCGGCACGATCAAGGTGCTGGCACGGCGGCAGATCGAGACCTATTCAAAGCTGTTCCACACCGTCGACCATGTCGAGGGCATGCTGCGCCCCGGCTTCGACGCGCTCGACGCCTTTCTCACCCACGCCTGGGCCGTCACCGTCACCGGCGCGCCAAAGCTCTGGGCGATGCAGTTCGTCGAGGATCACGAGCGCTCGCCGCGGCGCTGGTATGCCGGCGCGATCGGCGCGGTGAATTTCGACGGCAGCATCAACACCGGCCTCACCATCCGCACCATCCGGATGAAGGAGGGGCTCGCGGAAGTGCGCGTCGGCGCCACCTGCCTGTTCGATTCCGATCCGGCGGCAGAAGACCGCGAATGCCAGGTCAAGGCTGCCGCGCTGTTCCAGGCGCTTCGGGGAGATCCGCCGAAGCCGCTGTCGGCGTTTGCGCCGGATGCGACGGGCTCGGGCAAGCGGGTGCTGCTGATCGACCACGACGACAGCTTCGTGCACATGCTCGCCGACTATTTCCGGCAGGTCGGCGCCAGCGTCACCGTGGTCCGCTACGTGCATGCCCTCGACATGCTGAAGCAGAGGAAATGGGATTTGCTCGTGCTGTCGCCCGGCCCCGGCCGCCCTGAAGATTTTGCGATCAAGAAGACGATCGACGCCGCGCTGGAGCACAAGCTGCCGGTGTTCGGCGTCTGCCTCGGCGTGCAGGCGATCGGCGAATATTTCGGCGGCGAGCTCGGCCAGCTCACTCATCCCGCCCACGGCCGGCCCTCGCGGGTGCAGGTGCGCGGCGGACGGCTGATGCGCAATTTGCCGAACGAGATCGTGATCGGCCGCTATCACTCGCTGTTCGTCGAGCGCGACAGCATGCCGGAGGTGTTGTCCGTCACCGCCAGCACCGAGGACGGCGTCGCGATGGCGCTCGAGCACAAGACGCTTCCGGTCGCCGGCGTGCAATTCCATCCGGAATCGCTGATGTCGCTCGGCAACGAGGTGGGCTTGCGTATCGTTGAGAATGCGTTCCGGCTGGATGCGCCGGTCAATTGAGAGGCACGAATGACCTTTGACCACGACATCAAGGCGAGCGTCCGCACCATCCCCGACTATCCCAAGCCGGGGATCATGTTCCGCGACATCACGACCCTGCTCGCGGATGCGCGCGCCTTCCGCCGCGCGGTGGACGAGCTCGTCAATCCCTGGGCCGGCAACAAGATCGACAAGGTCGCCGGCATGGAAGCGCGCGGCTTCATCATCGGCGGCGCGGTGGCGCACCAGCTCTCGGCCGGCTTCGTGCCGATCCGGAAAAAAGGCAAGCTGCCGCACACCACCGTGCGCATCGCCTATTCGCTGGAATACGGCATCGACGAGATGGAGATGCATGTCGATGCGGTCGCCCCCGGCGAGCGCGTGATCCTGGTCGACGACCTCATCGCCACCGGCGGCACCGCGGAAGGCGCGGTGAAGCTGCTGCGGCAGATCGGCGCCAACGTGGTCGCGGCCTGCTTCATCGTCGACCTGCCGGAGCTTGGCGGCGCCGCCAAGCTGCGCGCCATGGAGGTGCCGGTGCGCACGCTGATGACGTTCGAGGGGCATTGAGGTCTACGCCAAATGCTCACCGTCTACGGCCGCAAATCGTCTTTCAACTTGCAGAAGGTGATGTGGCTGATCGGTGAGCTCGGCATCGCGCACAAGCATGTTGAGCTTGGAGGCTCGTTCGGGGGGCTGGATACGGCGGAATTCCTGGCCATGAACCCGCATGGCCGTGTTCCAGTGATTGATGACGCTGGCGTCACGGTCTGGGAGTCGCACGCTATCTTGAGATATCTTGCGGCCAAATACTCTTCCGATACTTCGTTCTGGAAGACGAATCCGGCTGAGCGGGCGCCGGCAGATCAATGGATGGACTGGTCGCAAACCGCGTTGCAACCAGCATTCATGGTTGGCGTATTTTGGGGCTGGTACAGGACGCCCGAAGCGCAGCGCAATTTGGCTGCGGTCGACAAAGCTCTGGAACAAACCAGCCGTTGTCTGAAACACATCGACCATCAGTTGAGTGGCCGGTCGTTCCTGTTGGGAGACCGCCTGTCACTTGCGGATATTCCGATAGGGACCCACCTCTACCGCTACTTTAATCTTGACCTTCCGCGCCCGAGCTTGCCGAACGTTGAGCGCTGGTATGAGCGGCTGCAATCGAGGTCCGCCTACCGTGAGCATGTTTGCGTCCCGTTCGACGAACTCTACGGTCGGCTTGATTTTTGATTTGCATGTGAGGAACGCTGGCGATCGTCAGATCGCCTCGGCCTTCAGCTCGGCCCGCCAATGCAGCACGCGCTCCCTGAGCAGCGCGTCCCTGACATAGGCCGTTTCCTCATCCTCCAGCCGCTCGCATTCACTGAGCGTCAGGCCGGCCTCGCCATGGGCGTTCCAGGCCGCCTGGAGGCTGCGGCAGGGATGGCCGCCCTGGCGCAGGGTGAACCAGGTGCGGTTCTGGATCGTCTCCAGGTTCGCGGCCTGGCCGACCCAGGCCTCACCCGAGGCCGCGCAGCGGACGACGTAGATGCCCGCGATGGTCTTCCGCTCCTTGTAGGCGGCGATGGCTGCTTTGCGGTCGATGCTCACGGTGAGGAGGCCTTGCTGAGGGATGCTATTGCGCAAACTCGGTAGCTGCAGGCTTGCCGCAAGTCAATATTATCCGGGTAAAATATTCAAGGCTGCTGCAGGATCAGGCTGAGCTCGAGCTCGCGGAACGCGAGGTAATTGCGCCGGATCCACTGGTGCAGCTCGGTCGATGAGTCCTTCTCCTGGCGTAGATAGCCGGTGAAGGAGAAGCTCAGCCGGTCGATATAGGTCTTCAGGAAGCCCGGCAGCGCGGGCAGGCGGAACAGCCGGCCGCCTGCCATCGTGGGCGGCAGCTCGCCGCGCACGACGTATTCATTGTCCACCGTGATCAGCTTCGTCCGCGGGATCTGCTCGCGCAGCATCTCGTAGGCATGGGCCGAGACGCGGTCGGTGTCGGCGACGAACAGGATCATCGGCGCGACGCGGCGGCGCGCCGCCTCCTTCATGAGGCCGATCTCGTCCGTCATCTTGAAGAACTCGTCGAAGGCGTGGAAGCCGAGGTCGATCACCTTGGCGAGCCCGTCATCGACGATGACGCGGTCCATCAGCTGCATCTTGCCGTAGGTGTCGATCACGTCGGCGGTCTCGGTGATCTTCGGCAAATAGTCGAGCAGCGACGGCTCCTTCAGATTGACGTCGAAGGCCGCCACGTCGCCGTTCTTGAGCAGCAGGAATTCGCTCAATAGCCGCGCCAGCAGCGTCTTGCCGACCTGCGGGCGGGGCGAGCAGATGATGTAGACGGGCGTTGCGGACATCGACAGCTATATCAGGCCAACTCTCCGCCCGATCCAGCCGTATCAGCCCGGGCTTCGCAACTATTTTTCGCCGCTGCGGGCCGTGGTCTTGGCGCCGACGATGTCGGTCAGGCGGATGCGGTCGTACTCGCTCCAGACGTTCGCCAGCCAGTGCCGGACATAGCCGCGCAGCACGAAGGAATAGTTGGCGGCCTCGTCGTTCATGCCCTTGTTGGCGACGAATTTCAGGAACGGGACGGAGGAGACCTCGACCTGCTCATAGGCCATCTCGTTGAGCTTGGGAATGGTCAGCTCGGTCGCGTCCTTGATGCGGTGGAAGTAGGAATTGTAGGTCGCCTGGTCCCACTGGAAGAACTGGGTGTCGTTGATGAAGTTCTTCACCAGGAAATATTTCGCACCGGACATAAAGTTCGCGGTCTCCGCGATCTCCTCCAGCGAGGCGATCGAGGGGCCGAGGATGTGGAACACCGCGAAGGTGATCTGGCCGGCCTTGGCGGCGTCGAGGAAGCCGATGTCGCGGAGCGAGGCGAGCGCGGGCGAGAGCAGGCCGGCGCGGACGTCGATGACGGTGACCGAAGGGCTGACCGCGTTGAGCGTGTCAAAGATCTTCATCTGGTCGGCCGTCGTCGTCATGTCGACGATCTCGGTGATGTCGGGGTGGAAGCGCTTCAGCGTTCCGCGCGGCGATTCCGTGTCGAACGCGCGCGTCGGCACGTTGTTGGCGGAGAAATAATCGAGCAGGGTCCGCGACACCGTGGTCTTGCCGACCCCGCCCTTGTCCGCGCCCACCACAACCACTGCCGGCTTTGCCATTGCTGTCCCCTAACGCGCCCTCCGATTGCACCTTGCAATCGGCCGGGCCCCAAATCGATGTCCCAAGGAAATCCCGAGTCTGCTGTTGGGCGCGAACATGGCAGAAACAAGGGAGAATTCAAAATCTCCGGCCTTGGGTTGCGGCAATTCCCGGAGTTTTTCCCAAGCCTCGCGAAACCGCGGCGCGCGGCGGCAAATCATGCCTCAACGGCGGCCCCAAGGACCCATAGGATTACCAATGGGATTGCCGATCGAATTGCCGGCCGAGGTTCCGGCGGGGCTTGGCTCGGGCGCCGGATTGACGGTTTTGCCGGCGTCGTTCCATGGGCTCTGCGGCGGCAGCGGCGGCGGGGCGTCCTGCTGGTCGGCCTGCGCGTCCGACTCTTCCGTTTCATCCGTCTCCTCGCCGGGCGGGGGCAGCGGACCGGGATCGCGGCCGCCGGCGAATTTTACCAGCTTGTCGACCCGGGACTGCACGGAGGGGTGGGTCGCGAACAGATCGGCAAAGCCTTCGCGCGGATTGTCGACGCAGAGCTCCATCACCGCCGACGTCGCGCCCGGCAGCTCGCCGCGGCCCTCGATCTTGCGCAGCGCCGAGATCATGGCGTCGGGATCCTTGGTCAGCTCGACCGAGCCTGCGTCGGCGAGGTATTCGCGCGACCGCGACAGCGCGAGCTTCACCACCTGCGACATCAGCCATGCCACCACGATCAGCACGACCGCGATGATGATGACGACCACCGCGCCGCCGCCGGAGCTCTTGCTGTCGCTCGATGACGAGGACGATCGCGACGAGGAGGAGCCGGAGCCGGAGGACCACGAGCCGCCGGAGTTCCAGCTGAAACTCGTGAACACGCGAAAGAACAGTTCTCCGAAGAAACCGACCACGCCGGCGATGATGACCGCGACGACCATGAGCTGTACGTCGCCGTTCCGGATGTGGGTCAGCTCGTGGCCCAGCACCGCCTCGATCTCCTTGTCGTTCAGCGCCCTCAAAAGGCCCGTGGTAACGGTGACCGAATATTGGCGACGGTTGAGGCCGGATGCGAACGCGTTCAGCGCCGGGCTCTCCATGATCTTCAGCTTCGGCATGGGGATGCCGCGCGAGATGCAGAGGTTTTCGAGCAAATTGTAGAGCCGCGGCTGCTCCTGCCTTGTGACGCTGTGGCCGCCTGTGACCGCGTCGATCATCGACTGATGGAAGAAATAGGCGATCACGACCCAGGCCGCAGCCACGACCGTCGCAATCGGCGCGGCCTGGAGCAGGTCGGCGAAGGCGCGTCTCAGATAGTATGCGACGGTCTCGTCGCCGTCGATGACGACCTCGGCGACCAGCGCGCCGGCATAGACCAGCACATAGACCAGCGCGAACAGGCCCGCGAGCAGCACCATCGAACGAAACTTGTTCGAGGCGATGTGCGTGTAGAGACCATATGCGGCCATGACGCGATACCCTGCCGGCCTATCGGCTCAAATCAGAACTTCACCTGAGGCGTGGCCTCGACCTCGGTGCGGCTCGCGCCGAGATCGAAGAAGTCCTTCCTGGTGAAGCCGAACATGCCGGCGAACAGCGCGGCCGGCATCTGCTGGATGCCGGTGTTGTATTCCTGCACCGCGTTGTTGAAGAAGCGGCGGCTCGCCGCGATCTTGTTCTCGATGTCGGAGAGCTCGGATGCGAGCTGCTGGAAATTGGCGTTGGCCTTGAGGTCGGGATAGGCCTCCGACAGCGCGATCAGCCGGCCGAGCGCGCCGGAGAGCTGGTTCTCGGCCGCAGACACCTGCGCCGGGCCCTGCGCCGACATCGCCGAGTTGCGCGCCTTGATGACGTCGTCGAGCGTGCCGCGCTCATGCGAGGCATAGCCCTTCACCGTCTCGACCAGGTTCGGGATCAGGTCATGGCGCTGCTTGAGCTGCACGTCGATGTCGGCAAAGGCCTGGCCGACCCGCTGGCCCAGCGCCACGAGCCGGTTGTAGGCGCTGAAGCCTAAGAACACGAGGACGACGATGACGCCGAGAACGATCCAGCCGGTCGACATGGAGAACTCCTGAAGGGGGAAGAAGGCGGGCGCTAGGGTAGACCAATTTGGCGCAGGACGAGAGCCCCGGCGCGAAAGGGGAGGTAAGGCTTGGTCGGACCAGGAACCATCCAAGTTCAAGGCGAAAGCCCTGAACGGGGTTAACTTTCGGACAGGACGGCGTCGCCCCAGCGCCAGCGCCGGGCCTCCGCATAGGCGGCCTTGTCGCGGCGCGGGACCCTGGCGAGCTCGACGCCGTGCCCGGTGCAGAGCTTGGCCGTGACCTCGGCCTTGCCGACATCCGGCGGCGCCAGCACGCGTGCGGCGCGGACCGCTGGCGGCGTGCGGGTCAGGGCGACGTAGATGTAGCGCTCGTCCTCGAACGGGACCTCGGCGCCCTTGATCTGGCGGTGCGCCTGCGAGCGCGGCAGGCGCTGTGAGAAATGGCACCAGTCGGGCGCGACGAGCGGGCAGGGCTTTTCGTGCGGGCAGGGCGCGGTCACATAGGCGCCCGCCGCGATCAGTTGCTGGCGCAGCGCGAGGATGCGCGCGTAGCCGGCCGGCGTGCCGGGCTCGATCACGAGCAGCGCGTGGTGGGCTTTGGCCCACATCGTCTCCGCGAGCTTGCGCTGCTCGCCCTCACCGAGCTCGCCGATGACGTAGCTCGCGACGACGAGGTCGGCTGGCGGGACCTCGGCGAGGTTGGCGCCGGCATCGCCGGGCAGGTAGCGGCACTCCGCCAGCCGCGTGCTGTCGCGTGCCAGCTCGAGCGCGAGCCGGCTGAGCGTGGTGTTGGCGTCGAGCAGGGTGAAATCCTGCAGCGACGGAAACGCCTCCGCAGCGGCCCAGCTCGCGGTGCCCGGGCCTGCACCGACGTCGAGCAATGTTTCGGGAGCGAGGTCGGGCGCGATCCCGGTCAGCGCGTTCAGGCTGGCGGCGACCGCCGCGTAGGTCGCCGGCATCCGCGCGAGCGCATAGGCGAGTGCATCGGCGTCCGACTTGATCGTGCCGGAGCTGCCGCCGGCGCGGTAAGTGGTCGAGATCTTCTGCGAACGCTGCGCCGCGTCGGTGCGCGAAAAACCCTGGAGCTTGCCGTCGAGGGCGGCCTTCAGTTCGGCGGGGAGGGTGGGTGAGATCATCATCGTCATGCCCCGCGCAGGCGCGGCATCCAGTATTCCGAGAGGGTAGCCGTCAACCGAGAGGCCGCGGCGTACTGGATCATCCGCTCCAGTGCGCAATTTGCGCACAAGGCGGATGATGACGTCAATGGGTGGGGCGCGACCGCGGCCTCACGCCACGTTCTGGTCGAGAATGTCCACGGCCTCGGCGAGGCTCACCGAGACGAGCTGGGAGACGCCGCGCTCGGCCATGGTCACGCCGAACAGGCGGTTCATCCGCGCCATCGTGATCGGGTTGTGCGTGATGATGATGAAGCGCGTGTCGGTCGAGCCGGTCATCTCGTGCAGCAGGTTGCAATAGCGCTCGACGTTGTGGTCGTCGAGCGGTGCGTCGACTTCGTCCAGCACGCAGATCGGCGAGGGGTTGGTCAGGAACACCGCGAAGATCAGCGCCATCGCGGTCAGCGCCTGCTCGCCGCCCGAGAGCAGCGACAGCGTCTGCGGCTTCTTGCCCGGGGGCTTTGCGATGATCTCGAGGCCGGCCTCCAGCGGGTCGTCGCTCTCGATCAGATGCAGCGCAGCCTCGCCGCCGCCGAACAGCTCGACGAACAGGCGCTTGAAGTGGTTGTTGACGACCTCGAACGAGGTCAAGAGCCGCTCGCGCGCCTCCTTGTTGAGGCTCTGGATGCCCTGGCGCAGCCGCTTGATGGCTTCGACCAGGTCGTCGCGCTCGGTAACCAGACCGGTGTGCTGGGTCTCGACCTCGCGCAGCTCTTCCTCGGCGCGCAAATTGACGGCGCCGAGGCGCTCGCGGTCGCGGCGCATCTTTTCGAGGTCTTCCTCGATGTCGTGCAGCGGCGGCAGCTCGGCGCCGGGCTCAAGCTCGGCAAGGCCAGCCACGGCTTGCGGCTCGACCTCGAGCATGTCGCGGATCTCGCGCTCGATGTCCTCGAGCCGGCGCCGCGCGCCGTCCATGCGCTCCTCGGCGCGGGCCGTGGCCTCGCGGGCGCTGGAGAGGGCCTCTAACGTCAGCTTGGCGACGCGGTCGGTTTCCGCCATCGCGGTCTCGGCGCTGGCGAGCGCGTCGGCCGCCATGCGGCGGTCGTTCTCGGCGTATTCGATCTCGGTGATCAGCGCGCTGCGCTTCTCGGCGAACACGGCGGGCGCGTTTTCGAGATCGCTGCGCTCGATCGAGACCTCGGTGATGCGGGTCTGGATGGTGTCGATATGGGAGGCCGCGCTCTCCTTGCGGTTCGCCCACTCGGTGCGCTCGGCGAGGATCGCCTGCACGCGGCGGTCGGCAAGCTCGGCCTCGCGCGCCAGCGCCTGCGCCTCGGCGCGGACCTGGGCGGCCATGCGGCGATGGCCTTCGATGTCACTGCGGACGGCGGCGAGGCGGGTCTCGGTGTCCTCGCTCGACGGCAGCTCGGTGATCCCTGCCTCGGCGTATTCGAAAGCCGCTTCGGCCTCGGCGCGGTCGGCAGCAAGACGGCTGTGCGCTTCCGATAGCGTCGCCTTGCGCGCGGCGTGGCGGCTGATCTCGCGCTCGGCGGTGGCGTGGCGCTCGCGCGCGGCGTTGAGCTCGCGCTGCGCGGCACGCCAGGCTTCGCGCGAGGCGCCTTCGGTGCTCGCGGCCATCTGCAGCTCGGCCTCGGCATTCTCCAGCGCCTGGCGCTTGATCTGCGCGTCGATGCGGGCCTGCTCCAGCTCGTTCTCGATGTCGACGAGGCGGGCGCGCTCGGCGAGGCGCCGCGCGGCGCCGGTCGGGGCGTGGGCGGCGGCGACAAAGCCGTCCCAGCGCCAGACGTCGCCCTCGGGCGAAACCAGCCGCTGGCCGGTCTTGAGCTGCGAGACGAGCTCGGCGCCGCGCTCGCGCGGCACGACGCCAATCTGCGCCAGGCGGCGGGCGAGCTCGGCCGGCGCCTGCACGTGGTTGGCGAGCGGAACCGCGCCCTCCGGCAGCGCCGGATCGCCATCCATCACGCCGGCATTGGTCCAGCGCATCGGCGCCGACGGATCGACGGGCGCGTCGAGATCGTCGCCCAGCGCGGCGCCGATCGCCTTTTCAAACCCCTTGTCGACGGTGATGCCGTCGATGATCGGCGGCCACAAATTCTTGGTCTCGCCATTGACGATCTTGGAGATCGTGCGCGCCTCGGTGTCGAGCCGCTGCACGCGCTTGTCAGCCTCATTCAACGGCGAGCGCGAGGATTCCAGCGTCTGTCGCGCAGCGACGTGGGCGGCTTCGCTCGCCTGCGCTGCTGCTTCGGACGCCGCAAGCGTCTGCTCCGCGTTCTCGACCGCGGCCGTCAGCTCGTCGAGATCGCCGAAGCCGCCGGTCTCGGTTGCAAGCTTCTGCTCCTCGGCCGCGACGTTGGCGATTTCCTGGTCGAGACGGGCAAGCTTGTCGCGATGGGTGCGGACATTGGCCTCGAGCTGGTTGCGCCTGGCGGTGAGGTCGGCGAGCGCCGTGGTGAGCTCGGCGAACTGGCCTTCGGCTTCGGTCAGCACCGCCTCGGCTTCGCCGACGCGCTCGTCCACGCCGGAGCGTTTCTCGACGCGCGACTTGATCTCTTCCTTCAGCTCGGCGTCCTCGGTGTCGAGCCGCTGCAGCGCGACGTCGGCGTCCATGGTTTGTTGCTGGGCGCGGGAGATGTCGCCCTCGAACTGGGCGAGGCGGCGCTCGAGCTCGGCGACGCGCTCCTTGGCGCGCTCTTCCTCGCGATCGAGCAGCTCGCGGGCATTGGTCAGGTGCTGCAGCCCGGCCGCGGCGCGCGCTTCGGCATCGCGCAGCGCCGGCATTTCGGCGGCGCGGATCGCCTGGATGCGGGCGGCCTCGGCCTGGTGCTGGGTGCGCTCGGCCATCTCGCGGACGGCGAGATCATGGGTGTGGCCGGACTCGTTGACATCGGCATGGGCGCCGATCCAGCGCAGATGGAACAGCGTGGCTTCGGCCTTGCGGACCTTGGCCGCGACCTCGCGATAGCGCACGGCCTGGCGGGCCTGCTTCTTCAGGCCTTCCATCTGGCCGGAGAGCTGGCCGATCACGTCCTCGACGCGGGTGAGGTTGGTTTCGGCGGCCTTGAGCCGCAGCTCGGCTTCGTGACGGCGGGCGTGCAGGCCGGCGACGCCCGCGGCGTCTTCCAGCACGCGGCGGCGCTGCTCGGGCTTGGCCTGGATGATCTCGCCGATCTTGCCCTGGTGGACGAGGGCGGGCGAGCGCGCGCCGGTGGCGGCGTCCGCGAACAGGATCTGCACGTCGCGCGCGCGCACGTCGCGGCCATTGATGCGATAGACCGAGCCGGCCTCGCGCTCGATGCGGCGGGAGATTTCCAGCAGCTGGCTGTCGTTCATCGCCGCGGGCGCGGTGCGATCGGCGTTGTCGATCGTCATCGTCACTTCGGCGTGGTTGCGCGCCGGGCGGTTGCCGGAGCCGGCGAAGATCACCGCGTCCATGTCGGCGGCGCGCAAGCTCTTGTACGACGTCTCGCCCATCGCCCAGCGCAGCGCCTCGACGAGGTTGGACTTGCCGCAGCCGTTGGGGCCGACCACACCGGTCAGGCCGGGCTCGATGACGAAGTCCGTGGGCTCAACGAAGGACTTGAAGCCGTGAAGGCGCAGGCGGGTGATTTTCATAAGCACGCATCTCTTTTGGCAGGCGCGAATCCCCCTGCCGGGACAATACCATGGAAGGCAATGTCGCTCTCTGGGTGAGTCGCGCGAGGCGGCTCATGCGGCTGGACAATGGCCGCGGTGTATCGCGAGGGCAACCGGCAAAAGCTGTTTTTCCCAAGGGATTTATGCCGGGAAATTTACGGCTTTGGAGCGCGCGAATCAGGTGCTGGCGGTGACGAATCAGCTCTTCAAGAGCGGATTGATCTTCTTTGCGAACTCGTCGAACGAGGCTTCGCCCTTGATCTTCTCGCCATTGATGAAGAAGGTCGGCGTGGAATCGACCTTGAGCACGTCGCTTGCGTATTTCTGGTCGGCGGCGATCTTGTCGAGCAGTGCCTGGTCCTTCAGGCAGGCCTCGACCTGCGCTTGCGTGAGGCCGGCCTGCTTGCCGATCCGCGTCAGGGTCTCCGTGGTGTTCTTCACCACCCAGTCGTTCTGCTGGCGGAACAGCATGTCGGTGACCGCGAAGTACTTTGGCGCATCGTCCTTGGCGATGCAGCGCGACAGCATCGAGCCGGCGGCGGCCTTGATGTCGAGCGGAAACTCGCGGAAGACGTAACGGATCTTGCCGGTATCGATATATTCCGACTTGATCTTCGGGAACACCTGCTCGTTGAAGGCCGCGCAGTGCGGGCAGGTCATCGAGGCGTATTCGGTGATGGTGACGGCGGCATCCTTCGGGCCGAGCGCCATGTCGGGCAGCGAGACGGGCTTGGCCACGTCGGCGGCGCTTTGCGCCATCGCTTCGGAGATCAGGCGCAGCGGCGAGAGCCCGGCGAGCGCGGCAAGTCCGGTCAGCGACAGCATCGTGGTGAAGGCGCGGCGCGTGATGATCAAGGTCGGCTCCCGGATTGGCATGGTCCCGCCCGGAGTTCCCCCGTCCGGGCGGCCTGTCGCTAGCTTGAAACGTCGTTTGAGGCAATGGCGGGCCACAAGGACGGGTCCAGATTGGCCGCGAAATGAGGCTCAATTTCGCTTGATGGCGGCCCCGAGGCGCGCCAGCGCCGTCTTCAGGTCTTCATCCTCGATGTCGGTCAGGCTCTCCGCCACCTTGGCGACCGCCTTTGGGTCCGGCGGGCCGGGCCGGGCCGGGCGGCGGGTGCGCGACAGCGGAGCCTGGCGGAAGGCCAGCTTGCCGACCGCGCTCCAGCCGAAGAAACGGTTGACCCGCTCCAGGATCACGTCGGCCGAGTGCTGGATCTCCAGCGCCATCGGCCCCTCGACCCGGAGCACCAGGGTCGCCGGCTCCTGCGGCTGGCCCTCGACCGGCCGCGGCCATTGCATCTTCAGCGGCTCGGCATGGGCCGCGATCTCCGGCCCCGCGATCTCCGCCCACCGCGTCACCAGCTCGCGCGCTGCAAAGCCCTGCCTGGCATAGGCCTCGGCGAAGACGTCGTTGAGCAGCAGCGACAGCGGCTTTGCGCTGATCGGACCGGGTTTTGGAGGGAATTTGGACATGGACCCTTATAGCACTCCGGGGCGCTGGCCACATGCGCTCCGCCGTCATGGCCGGGCTTTGTCCCGGCCATCCACGTTCTTCCGCGAAGAAAGACGTGGATGCCCGCGACAAGCGCGGGCATGACGTGGAGAGGTTGTCAGCTTGTCGCTACAGTGGCCGTATGAGCGCCAGATCCGCCCTCAAGGCCAAACAGGAACCAGTTCAGTCGGAGACCTCCTCGCGCCCCGCATGGCTGCTTGCCTGGTACGACCGCCACCGTCGCCGCTTGCCGTGGCGCGCGGCCCCCGGGGAGGCGTCGGATCCGTACCGCGTCTGGCTGTCGGAGATCATGCTGCAGCAGACCACCGTGAAGGCGGTCGGGCCCTATTTCGAGAAATTCCTCGCGCGCTGGCCGGATGTCGCGGCGCTCGGGCGGGCCTCGCAGGACGATGTGCTGCGGATGTGGGCCGGGCTTGGCTACTATTCGCGCGCGCGCAACCTCCATGCCTGTGCGGTCGCGGTGACGCGCGAGCACGGCGGCATCTTTCCCGACACGGAGGAGGGGCTGCGCGCGCTGCCGGGCATCGGGCCGTACACGGCGGCGGCGATCGCGGCGATCGCCTTCGACCGGCGCACCATGCCGGTCGACGGTAATATCGAGCGCGTGGTGTCGCGGCTCTATGCCGTTGAGGAAGAACTGCCGCTGGCCAAGACACGCATCCAGCAACTCGCGGCGACGCTGCTGGCGGATACTCGCGCCGGCGATAGCGCGCAGGCGCTGATGGATCTGGGTGCCTCGATCTGCACGCCGAAGAAGCCGGCCTGCTCGCTCTGCCCGCTGAGCGAGGATTGCACGGCGCGCGCGAAAGGCACGCAGGAAACGTTTCCGCGCAAGGCGTCGAAGAAGAGCGGTGCGTTGCGCCGCGGCGCGGCCTTCGTCGTTACGCGCGGCGACGAGCTACTCGTCCGCTCACGCCCCGAAAAGGGCCTGCTCGGCGGCATGACCGAAGTGCCGGGGTCGGACTGGCTCGCAGGCCAGGACGATGCAGCGGCGAGGAAGCATGCGCCCGGCCTGAAAGGGCTGTCGCGCTGGCAGCGCAGGGTGGGCGTGGTCACCCACGTCTTCACGCATTTTCCGCTGGAGCTCGTGGTCTACACCGCGAAGGCCGAGGCGCGCACCCGCGCGCCCGAAGGGATGCGCTGGGTGCCGATCGCGACCCTTGCCGGCGAAGCGCTGCCCAACGTCATGCGCAAGGTGATCGCGCACGCGCTGGACGTTTGATCGCGCCTCTCTCCTGACAGCACGCTGGCAGCAGCGCAGCGCTATCAGTGCGCGAAACGGAGGCTGCCCCAATGGTCAAGACCGCACTCGACAACTTTCCGAGGCCGCCCTGCGCCGAGCTCATCGGCTGGCGACTGATCGACGCCCGTCCCGAGGACGGCTGGATCAAAGTCGGCTTCGAAGGCAAGCCGGAGTTCTGCAACCCGGCGGGCTTCATCCAGGGCGGCCTGCTCTCCTCCATGCTCGACGACACGATGGGGCCGGCGGTGCTCGTGATGAGCGAGGGCCGGCTCTACACCACCACGATCAGCATGACGGTAAATTTTCTCAGCCCCGCCAAGCCCGGGCCGATCATCGGCGAGGCGAGGGTGACCCAGCTCGGCAAGACGATTGCGTTCGTCGAGGGCAAGCTGATGGCCGAGGACGGCACGCTGCTCGCGACCGCAACGGCGAGCGAGCGGTTGTTGGAGGCGGCGCGGGTGGTGGGAAAATAATCCGGCCACGCACTCCATCTTCCTTCTCCCCTTGTGGGAGAAGGTGGCGCGAAGCGCCGGATGAGGGGTTGCTTCAGCGAATTCAATAACAGAGAGACGAATGCGCGGAGACGGACCCCTCACCCCAGTGAGTTTGTGTCTACTGGCGTCGCTGCCCTCTCCCACAAGGGGCGAGGGCACATTAACGAGCATTTCGCCTTACGCGAAACCTCACGCCCCTGCGCGCGCGTCCTTGCTCACGATCGGCGGCTTCGCGTTCAGCGCCTCGACCTGGAAGCCGGCGACGCGCTTGTAGTTGGCGGCGATGCCCTCCAGCTCCTGCTGCGACAGCACGTCGGTGACGATCTTGTAGCCGTCGGGCGCGCGCTCCTCGACGAGCTGCATCACCTGCTCGGGACCGTTCTTGCGGTTGAGCAGCACGAGGTCGGTGGTCGCGGGCCTGCGCTCGGCCTCATAGGCCAGCAGCGCCGCGGTGGTCGGGCCATGGGCCAGGATCTCGCGGGTGATGGTGCGGGCATCGAGGATTGCCTGCGAGGCGCCGTTCGAGCCGATCGGGTACATCGGATGCGCGGCGTCGCCCATCAGCGTGACGCGGCCAAAGGTCCATTGCGAGACCGGATCGCGGTCGACCAGCGGATATTCATAGGCGTGCGGGCAGTTGCGGATCAGGCCGGGCACGTCGAGCCAGTCGAACTGCCAGTTCTCGAACCAGGGCAGAAACTCTTCCAGCCGCGCGGTGCGGTTGTAGTCCTCGCGCCGCCACTGGTAGGTCGGCGGCATGTGGCGCTCGGCGACCCAGTTGATCGCGTAATTGCCCGCGGCATCCGGCTCCTTCGAGATCGGGTAGCAGACGAATTTCAGGATCTCGTGCCCGGCCATGATCATGGTGCGGCCGGTGAGGAACGCCTTTGCCGGCGTGACGCCGCGCCAGAGGATGCGGCCGTTCCAGATCGGCGGGCCTTCCTTCGGATAGAGCTTTTCTCGCACGGCGGAATGGATGCCGTCGGCCGCGATCAGGATCGCGCCTTCGTAAGGCCCGGCGGGCTTGCCGGTCGCCTTGTCGATGAAGTCGGCGCGGACGCCGCCCGCGGTCTCGCTCCAGCCGGTCAGATGATGGCTGGTGAGGATGTTCTCGCGCCCCAGCCGCTCGATCGCGGTGTCCAGCAGGATCTGCTGCAGCGTGCCGCGATGGATCGAGAATTGCGGCCATTTGTAGCCGGCCTCCAGCCCGCGCGGCTCGCTCCAGATCGGCTTGCCGTGCTTGGAGAAATAGGCCAGCTCGCGGGTGCGCACGCCGCTGGCGTCGAGCTTCTCCATCAGCCCGAGCTCGATCAGCTCGCGTACCGCGTGCGGCAGCACGTTGATACCGACGCCGAGCGGCTTCAGCTCCGCGACGCTCTCGAAAACTTTTACGGGAACGCCGATTCCGTGCAGGCTGAGCGCCAGCGTCAGCCCGCCGATGCCGCCGCCGGCGATAAGGACCGTCATGACAAAAAACCCCTCCGATTGCGGGCGTCTTGGCACAGGCGGGCGGTCTTGGGCAACTGCGAAGAGGACGCCTCCTGCTATGGACCTGACCGGCCACAGCCGCTAATTTCCGGTTTTCCCATGAGGTCCGCCGACCATTTCAAGCGCCTGTCCGACCGCCCCGCCGTGCGCAAGGTGATGGACGCGCAGAAGGCGTGAGCTCTCGGCCGTCGTCCCGGGCAAGCGTAAGCGCAGACCCGGGACCCATGCCGCGGAATCTATCGATTGCGATCGATAGAAGTACCGAACGACCAGTCTTCGCCAAACCGCGTCCTGTGGCTATGGGTCCCGGCCTTCGCCCTAGTGTATGCACACATCGTTTCGTCGGTTGTCGACAGCACGAAAAACATGAGTCCTATCAACACTCGCGCGGCAACCTACGCGGCAATCCCTCAAAAACAGGGGGGTATCTAAGCCTCTGTATTTGAGTCGCTTTTCGAGATGTGTGCATAGACTAGGGCCTTCGCCGGGACGACACCGTGTTTGCGGTTAGTGCGTTCTATCCAACACGTCGCTCCTTCTTCTCCAGCTCCCGGCCCGTCTCGAGCATCAGCCGCCTCAGCCAGATCGAGCCGGGGTCCATCTGCGCCCGGGTCGGATGGAACATGAACTGCTCGTCGATGCCGGGATCGAGTGGTGGCGGCACCGTGACGAGGCCGAGTTGCCGAGACAGCGCCGCGATCAGTCGGCGCGGCACGAAGGCGACGAGGTCGGTGCGGGCGGCGACGTGCAGCGCCTCCAGATAACCTGAGACGACCAGCGAAATGTGCCGCTCGATGCCCTTGGCCCGCAGCCAGGTGTCAATCAGATCTTCGCTCTGGCCGCGGATGATCACCCCGACATGGCGTGCGGCCAGAAAAGCCTCGCGCCGCTTCAGCTTCGCGCCCGCCGGATGGCCGCGTCGCACCGCCAGCGCGTCGCTGTCGGTGTAGAGCAATTGGCGGTGAAAGCCCTTGAAGGCGTTGCCGATCGAGATGACGAGGTCGATGGTGCGGGCGAACTCGGCGTGGAAGATCGCAGGTCCCCGCCACGGCACGACGTCGATGCGGACGCCGGGCGCAAGGCGCGTCACCTTCTCCATCAGCGGCGGCATCAGCAGCTCGACCGCGAGATCAGGCATCATCAGGCGGAATTGCCGCTCGCTGCGCGCCGCGTCGAAGCCCTCGGGCACGAACAAGGCGCGGACCTGGTCGAGCGCCTGCGCCAGCGGCGCGCGCAGGGCCTGCGCCCGCGGCGTCAGCTCCATCCGTGCGCCCGTGCGCACCAGCAGCGGATCGCCGAAGATGTCGCGCAGCCGCTGCAGCGCGTGGCTCGCGGCCGGCTGCGACAGGCCGATCCGCAAGCCTGCGCGGCTGACATTGGCCTCGCGCAGCAGCGCGTCGAGCGCGGTCAGCAGATTGAGGTCGAGCGAAGTCAAATTCATAAGGTGAATAGATATCATATCCTCTATCGATTTGAAGAATGACGCTTTCGCGATGATGATCTCCGCGATGCCACCAAACGGAGATGCCGTCATGAGCGCGAGCGCCAACAAGAAACTGATGCAGGATATCTTCGCCGCCGCCGCCAATTCCGATCCGGCCGCGCGCGACCGCGCCCTGTTCACCGCCAGCCTTGCCGACGACGCCAGATGGGTCGTGACCGGCCAGTATTCCTGGTCGCGCACCTTCGAAGGCAAGGAGGCGATCCTCAACGATTTGCACGGCTATGTGCGCACCCGCCTGCGCGACCGGACGCGGACGGTCGCCCACCGCTTCATCGCCGACGGCGACATCGTCGTGGTCGAGGCCAAGGGCGACAATGTCACGCCGGAGGGCGTGCGCTACGACAACGACTACTGCCTGGTGTTTCGTCTCGAGGACGGCAAGATCAAGGAGATCAGGGAATATTGCGACTCGGTTCTGACCGAGAAGGCGCTCGGGCCGTTTCCGGCGCCGGTCCGGCGGGCCGCGGCCGGTTAGCCGGGGCCCGTTCGCAAGCGCCGAAGCGGCCGGAACCTTTCGGGTCCGCCGGTGTTGCCTCCGCTCCGGGGGCATTTGCGCCATCGGCTTTGCGCGTTGTCAGGACTTTCATGCTGGCTGGGGCTTTGGACGTTTCGACACAGGTGGGCCGCAGCCTATCCGGACTCCGCGAACGATTGAGAGATGCGACGTCAGTGGCCCATCGCGAGCTCGATGCGCAGCTGTCGTCGTTCGACCTCACCATCCTGTCCGGCTATCGCCGTTTCCTGCAGGCCAGCGCCGGCGCGCTGCTGCCGCTCGAGAAGGCGCTGGTCGAGGCCGGCGTTGCCAGGATGTTTCCGGACTGGCCGCAGCGGGCCCGCAGCGCCGCCATCGCCGCCGATCTCGCCCGTCTCGGGGCGGCGCTTCCGCGGTCCGTATCCGTGCCGCGGCTGACGGGGAGCGGCGTGCTCGGCACCATGTATGTGCTGGAAGGCTCCCGGCTCGGCGCCAAATTTTTGCTCAAGACGGTCGCGGATGCGGCCGATCCGCGCATCGGTGAGGCCACCGCCTATCTCGCGCATGGCAGTGGCCAGCGGCTCTGGCAGAGTTTTCTGGCAAGGCTCGCAGGCGAAGACAGATGCGACGAGGACGACGCGATCGATTCAGCACGCCTTGCCTTCGCCGCGTTCGAGCAGGCGGCGGACCGCGCATGAGCGAGGCGGTCGATCTCTCCAATTGCGATCGCGAACCGATCCACGTCCCCGGCAGCGTGCAGCCGTTCGGCTTCCTGCTGGCGGTGCTGTCGGACTTCACGATCTGCATGGTATCCGACAATGCCGGCGACTTCCTTGGCGGCGATGCTGCGGACCTGCTGCAGCAGCCGCTGTCGCGCGTGATCTCGGAAGCCGCCGTCGAGAGCATCCGAAGCCGCGTCGACCATCTCAGCGGCCCCGATGCGACCGAGCGCCTGTTTGGCGTCGCGCTCCAGCCGGGCAAGCCGCTCTACGACGTCTCGATCCATTTTTCCGGTGTCTATCTCGTCATCGAGGCGGAGCCCAGCGTCAGCGAACCCGGCGTCAATTCCGGCGAGATCGTCCGCCTGATGCTGGAGCGCATCCGCAAGACGCGCGGAATGACCGAGCTCGCGCGCGAGGCGGCGCGCCAGCTCAAGGTGCTGACCGGCTTCGACCGCGTCATGGTCTACCAGTTTCAGCCGGATGGGTCCGGCGAGGTCATCGCCGAGACCGCGCAGGCCGGCCTCGAATCCTTCCTCGGCCTGCATTATCCCGCCTCAGACATTCCCAAGCAGGCCCGGCTGCTCTATCAGCGCAACTGGCTGCGCATCATCGCCGATGTCGATGCCAGGCCCGCCGCATTGGTCTCGGACGTCGCGCACAACGCGGGGCTGCTCGATCTCTCGATGAGCGTGCTGCGCTCGGTCTCGCCGATCCACATCGAATATCTGCGCAACATGGGCGTCGCTGCCTCGATGTCGGTCTCGATCCTGCGCGACGGCAAGCTGTGGGGCCTGTTCGCTTGCCATCATTACTCGCCGCGCTACATCTCCTTCGAGAAGCGCACGGCGGCCGAGTTGTTCGGCCAGATGTTCTCCTGGATCGTGGAAGGCCGCGAGCGTGAAAGCGACGTCGCCTACGAGACCCGCGCCCACCATGTCCAGGAGCGGCTGATCGAGAATGCGGCCTCGCACGAGCACAGCCGGCGCGCCATCGTCGATTTCCTCGGCGACTATCGCAAGATGATCGAGTGCGACGGCGTCGCGGTCTGGTCCGACAACAGGATCGCGTTGCAGGGTGAGACACCGACCGAGGACGAGGTCAAGGACCTCGTCGCCTTCATCAACCGCACCTCGCCCGGACGCATCTTCGCCAGTGCCGCCATCGCCAAGGTTTATGCTGCCGGCGCGGCGTTCCGCGATCGCGCAGCGGGCTTTCTCGCCATTCCGATTTCGCGCACCCCGCGCGACTGCCTGATCTTCTTCCGCCGCGAGGTCATGCGCTCGGTGAACTGGGCCGGGGCGCCCGACAAGGTCTACGAGGAGGGCCCGAACGGTCCGCGCCTGACGCCGCGCAAGAGCTTTGAGCTGTGGCAGGAGACGGTGGCGGGCCAGTCCAAGCCGTGGTCGACGGCCGACATCCGCATCGCCGGCAGCCTGCGCGTCACGCTGCTCGAGGTCATCCTGCAACTGTCGGATCTCGCCGCCCGCGAGCGCCGCGGCGCGCAGGAGCGACAGGAGTTGATGATCGCCGAGCTCAACCACCGCGTCCGCAACATCCTCAGCCTCGTCCGCGCGCTGGTGGCGCAGAGCAAGGACACCGCCAGGAGCGTCGAGGAGTTCGCCGGCGTGCTCGGTGGCCGCATCCAGGCGCTGGCGCGCGCCCACGACCAGATCACCAGCCTCAACTGGGCCCCGGTTGCGCTGCGCACTCTCGTCGAGTCCGAGGCCGGCGCCTATCTCGGCGCGCGCGCGGGCCGGGTGAAGATGGGCGGGCCCGACGTCGCGCTCGATCCCAAGGCGTTCGCGACGCTCGCCCTCGTCGTGCACGAGATGATGACCAATTCCGCCAAATACGGCGCGCTCGCCGATTCCACCGGCCAGGTCGAGGTGGTGTGGCGGCTCGATGCGAATTCGAGCCTCGAGATCGAGTGGAGGGAGAGCGGCGGTCCGCCGGTGCAGCCGCCGTCACGCCGCGGCTTCGGCACCACCATCATCGAGCGCTCCGTCCCGTTCGACCTCAAGGGCGAGGCCGAAATCCGCTTCGACCTTCTGGGGGTGCAGGCGAAATTCGTCATTCCCCCCAATTTCGTCGAGCTGGTGCCGTCAATCGCAGGAGCCGCCATGCGCGTAGAAGAACAGGAACCCGCCCGTCCCCGCATTGCCGACACGGCGCTGATCGTCGAGGACAATCTGATCATCGCCATGGCGGCGGAGGTGATCCTGCTCGACCTCGGCGCGCGTCACGTCGACACCGCGGCGAGTGTCGAGCAGGCGCTGCGCGCGATCGAGCGGACGCGGCCGGCCTTTGCGCTGCTCGACCTCAATCTCGGCAACGAGAGCAGCATCCGCGTGGCGCAGAAGCTGAAGGAGATCGGCGTGCCCTTCATCTTCGCCACCGGCTATGGCGAGCGCGCGCCGATCCCGGTCGATCTCGCCTCGGCGCCGGTGGTGCAGAAACCCTACACGCTGGAAGTGGTCGAGAACGCGCTGGGCAAGCTGCAGCAGGCGAACGTCTGACCTCACGGGGTCATTCCGGGACGCCGCTATCTTGCGCCTCCGCTCACCCCGGGCTCGTCATGCCCGGGCTTGTCCCGGGCATCCACGTCTGAGCGGTCAGTAAGAACGTGGATGGCCGGGACATAGGCGAGCGGAAGCGACGCCGTCCTTCGGACGGCTCTGCCCGGCCATGACGTAAGCGCAGGCAGGTCTTCAAGCCACCTTCGTCCCCATGTGCTTGAACATGTTGCTTCGCGCCTCGTCGTCCATCTCGGACTTGAAGGTGAACTTGTCCTTCAGCGCGATGGCGCGCGCGGCGGCCGGCCGCGCCGAGATCTCGTCCACCAGCCGCTTCACGTTCGGATATTTTGCGACGGCGTCCTCGCCGAGCACGAAGGCGGCCATGCGCGCCCAGCCCCACAGCGCCATATCGACGATGGAGTAGGCCTCGCCCACCATGTAGCGGTGCCTGGCGAGGTGATCGTCGAGGATCTGGTAGTGGCGGTGGCCTTCGAACTGGTAGCGGTTATGCGCATAGTCGTGGTTCTGGTCCTTCGGCGCGAAATGCCTGAAATGCACGGCCTGGCCGGAATACGGCCCGACGCCGGTGGCGACGAACATCAGCCATGACAGCGTCTCGCCACGCACATTGGCGGCGGGCAGGAATTTCCCGGTCTTCTCGGCGAGATAGAGCAGGATGGCGTTCGAGTCGAACACGATCGTGCCATTGTCGTCGATCGCCGGCACCTTGCCGTTCGGGTTGATCTTGAGAAACTCCGGCGCGAACTGCTCGCCCTTGCGGGTGTCGATCTTCACGGGCTCGAAGGGCAGGCCGGCCTCCTCGAGAAACAGCGCGACCTTGGTCGGGTTCGGCGATCCGTTGAAATAGAATTTGAGCATGGTTTGTCTCCCCAGTGTCATTGCCGCGAGGCGCCTTGTCTTGCCTGAACCATGTCGGGGAGGGCAACCGGCGAGTTTGCCGGGCGGTATCTGCGCCGGGCGCAGATCAGCCGGCGTAGAGGAGGCCGATCGTTGCCGCGACGATCATCGCGGCGCCGACCGCCTCGAGGCGGAGGCCGAGCCGGGTGGCGAGATGCATGTCGGAGGCCCTTGCCTTGCGCTCCGAGCCCCGCGCATAGCCGTGGACGATGACGTCGTGATTGAAATTGTCGTGAGCCTCGTTGCTGCTGGCGAGCCCGACGCAAACGACGAGCACGCCGAAGATGGCGAGGCCGAAGAATCCGAGCAGCCCGATCAGGAACATCGGAAACATGCCGAGCAGGAAGATCGGCAGCAGCGGCACCAGCAGCAATGTCTCGGACTGTCGTCGCATGGCAATTCGCTCACAACGAAGACTGGGCGACGAATGTAGTCCTGACCGCGGCGTTGTTCAAGGAGCCGTAGGGTAGGCAAAGCGAAGCGTGCCCACCATTTCTGCTGACGCCACGGCGAATGGTGGGCACGGCGCATTGCGCCTTTGCCCACCCTGCCGGTTGTCGGGAATGGCTTACTCCGCCGCCATGCCGGCGCGGATCTCGGCGCGGAGCTCGTCGATCAGCTTGAGGCCCTTCTTGGTCTCGACGTGCCAGAAGGTCCAGCCGTTGCAGGCTGCCGCGCCTTGCGCCACCGCGCCCATGCGGTGGATCGAGCCGACCTTGTCGCCGAACATGATGGCGCCGTCGGCGCGCACCAGGGCGCCGAGCTTCTTCTTGGCGTCGAACAGCTTTGCGCCGGGCATGATCATGCCGCGCTCGATCAGCTCGGAGAAGGCGACCCGCGGCGCCTCGCGCGCGGTCATGAAGGGGGCGAGGCTTTCCTCCGGCAGCGGCTCGACCTTGGCGATGCGCTGCTCCGCGGCCTTCGCATAGGTCTTGTCGCGCTCGAAGCCGATATAGGAGCGGCCGAGGCGCTTTGCCACGGCGCCGGTGGTGCCGGTGCCGTTGAAGGGATCGATCACGAGGTCGCCGGGTTTCGAGGACGACAGCAGCACGCGCGCGAGCAGGCCTTCCGGCTTCTGCGTCGGGTGCACCTTCTTGCCGTCGGCGCCCTTGAGGCGCTCCTCGCCGGTGCAGAGCGGGATCAGCCAGTCGGAACGCGCCTGCACGTCCTCGTTGGCCGCCTTCAGCGCCTCGTAATTGAACGTGTAGCCCTTGGCTTTTTCGTCACGCGCGGCCCAGATCATGGTCTCGTGCGCGTTGGTGAAGCGGCGGCCGCGGAAATTCGGCATCGGGTTCGACTTGCGCCAGACGATGTCGTTCAGGAGCCAGAAGCCGAGGTCCTGCATGATGGCGCCGACGCGGAAGATGTTGTGATAGGAGCCGATCACCCAGATCGTCGCCGACGGCTTCATGGCGCGGCGCGCGGCCAGCAGCCAGGCGCGGGTGAAGTCGTCATAGGCGGAAAACGAGGCGAACTTGTCCCAGTCGTCGTTGACGGCGTCGACATGGGATTCGTCGGGGCGCTTGAGATCGCCCTTGAGCTGGAGATTGTAGGGCGGATCGGCGAACACGAGGTCGACCGAACCAGCCTGGAGCTTCGACATCTCGGCGACGCAGTCACCGAGAATGATACGATGCGAAGGGGACTCAAAATTTGTGCGGGGCGCCTTTGCAGACGCCCCGCGACGCGACACTACCATGACTCAAGAACTCTGACTCAGGCGACGCTGTCGGCGACGCGGGACCAAACAACCGACTGGCCGCTACATTGCAGGCGCAAAGTAAAAATCGACTTAACCCGCAGTTCTCGTGCGCATGCGCTGCCTGGTGTCGCTCCTTCTGTCGATGGCGTGCATTCGTCATGTTTTGCGGCGTGTTTTCCGTCTCTTCGCACCACGACCGTCGCAGGGGATTCGCCGGCGACCCGAAATTTCTCTCGGAAAAAATTGCTCGACGTCCGGAAAAATTTGCTGGCCTCGGCGCGATGTCGCACTAGGCAATTTTTGCCGGGCACGATATTGATTAACGCAATGGAAATTTTACCCCTGTGGCGCGTTGAGCTCTCGCGCGTCCCGCGCGCCGGTGAAATTTGCAATCAGGACTCGGCGGCCAGGACTCAATAGTCGAGATTTGGCAGTCAGGAATTGGGGAAGCCCGCCATGCGCTACGATGACTTCCGCCGCAGCGACGACATCGAGGACCGCCGCGACGACGGCGGCGGCGGCATGGGCGGCGGCGGTGGCGGGTTCGGCCTTCCCATGGGCGGCGGCGGGCTCGGCATCGGTACCATCATCGTGCTCGGCCTGATCGGCTATGCCTTCGGCATCGACCCGCGCCTCCTGATCGGCGGCGCCGAGGTCCTCTCCGGCGGCGGCCGCGCGCCGAGCTACCAGACCGACCGCCAGTCGACCTCGGCCAAGCGCGGCGCGCCGACCGACGAGATGGGCAGCATGATCTCCGGCATCCTCGGCGAGATCGACGACCGCTGGAGCGAGATCTTCCAGGCCAGCGGCCAGACCTACACCGGCCCCAAGATCATCCTGTTCCGCAACGCCACCAATGGCGGCCGCTGCGGCATGGCGCAGTCGGCAATGGGGCCGTTCTACTGTCCGCCGGACAAGGCCATCTTCCTCGACACCGCGTTCTTCCGCGAGGTCGAGACGCGCTTTCGCGGCTGCTCCGGCAAGTCGGCGTGCAACTTCACCACCGCCTATATCATCGCGCATGAGGCCGGCCATCACATCCAGAACGTGCTCGGCATCATCCCGCGCGTGAACCGGCTGCAGCAGCAGGCGGGCTCCAAGGCCGAAGCCAATGCGCTGCAGGTGAAGGTGGAGCTGCAGGCCGATTGCCTGTCGGGCGTCTGGGTCAACCGCGAGGAGAAGAAGCGGCCAGGCTTCATCGAGCCCGGCGACATCGAGGCGGCGCTGACCACGGCGACCGCGATCGGCGACGACACGCTGCAACGCCAGGCCACCGGACGGGTCGTGCCCGATTCCTTCACCCACGGCTCGGCGGCGCAGCGCAAGCAGTGGTTCATGACCGGCTACCAGCAGGGCACGGTGCAGGCCTGTAACACGTTCGGCAACGGCACGTAGTCGTTGCACTTGGTCCGTGCCCTGGACGCAGCGCAGCGAACTATGATGCACGATTGCGCATCCGGGAATCCAGGCGTAGTGGCGTCATCCCCGAGCGAACGCGGATGCGTTCGTCCGTGGCCCGGGTAACAGGAGTGAAGTCGTGGCGTCCATCGACGAAGCAAAACAGTTCATCCCGCTCAACATCGCGGTGCTCACCGTCTCCGACACGCGGGCGCTCGCCGACGACAAGTCCGGCCAGACGCTCGCCGACCGCCTCACCGCGGCCGGCCATCATCTTGCCGCGCGCGAGATCGTCACCGACGACATCGAGGCGATCCGCGCCGTGATCCGCCGCTGGATCGCGGATGCCGGCGTCGACGTCGTCATCACCACCGGCGGCACCGGCTTTACCGGCCGCGACGTCACGCCGGAGGCGATCGAGCCTTTGTTCGAGAAGCGCATGGACGGCTTCTCCATCGCGTTCCACATGATGAGCCACGCCAAGATCGGGACGTCGACGATCCAGAGCCGCGCCACCGCCGGCGTTGCGGGGGCGACCTACATCTTCTGCCTGCCGGGCTCGCCCGGTGCCTGCCGCGACGGCTGGGACGGCATCCTCGCCGCCCAGCTCGACTACCGCACGCGCCCCTGCAACTTCGTCGAGATCATGCCGCGGCTCGACGAGCATCTGCGAAGGCCGAAGGCGCAGGGCGCGACGGTGTGAGCGCTTTCTTCCCTTCCCCCCTTGTGGGGGAAGGTGGCGCGAAGCGCCGGATGAGGGGTTTTCTCCGCGCGCACCGGCATTCGCGGAGACATACCCCTCACCCAAGTGAGCTTCTGTCTGCCAGCGGAGATGCCCTCTCCCGCAAGGGGAGAGGGCACAATCATGCGCATCGCGCAGCTACAGTATCGTAGCGTGGGCAAAGCCAACGGGTCGCGCGGATGCGCGCCCGATGACAGGCTCCGCGTGCCCACAATCTTGGTCGCAATGCTGGATCGGTGGGCACGGCGCTCATGCGCCTTTGCCCAGCCTACGTTTCCTTCTTCGGCAGCCGGGTGAACCCGATCGCGGTGACGAGGTAGACCGCATCGCTGTCGTCCACGAGCACGTCGCCGATCGTCATGGTCGTGTGCTCCAGTCCCTTGCTGCCGAGCAGGTCGAGCGCCTCGCCCTTCGGCGACCAGACGTCCGCCCGCATCTGGTGCAGGGCATCTTCCCGATCGCCGGCCTCGATGTCCTTCAGGTGAACGTGCGTCGCTGGCAGGTTGTCGGGATCGGGCGCGCTTCCGACGACACCGCGAAGAAACGACGGCTTCATGTACCAGACCTGGTATCTCATCGGTTTGTCCCCCTGGCGCGCCGGGCCCGGACAGCGGCGCTGTTGCATGCGCCGAAAAGGTCGGCGTCGAGGGCGTTTGCCGACTTGATGTAAATCAAGGGTCGCTGCCCGCGAAATGACCACGGGCGGACGAGGCGGCACCGGGGCGCGGGTCAGCGCCCGCCGGTCAGAGCTCACGCTCCCAGGTCTCGCCGGTCAGATCGGCACCAAAGCTGTGGTGCTTCTCTTCCTTCACGAGCCTGAATCCTGAACTTTGATAGATGCCGCGCGCGGCGACCAGGATGCTCTGGGTCCACAGCGTCATCCTGCTGTAGCCCCTCTCGCGTGCGCCCCGGATGCATTGCTCGACCAGCGCGCGGCCGACGCCGAGCCCGCGCGCCTGCTTCTCCACCTGCAACAGGCGCAGTTTGGCGATCTCGTCAGTGGCCTTGACCAGGAAGATCGAGCCGACCGGCTCGCCTCCGACTTCCGCGATCCAGCAGTGCTCGCGCGCGGCGTCGTAGTTCTTGATGAACTGTGCGCAGATCTCGGCGACCAGCGCCTCGTAGCTGATGTCCCAGTTGTAGTCGGCGGCATAGGCGGCGGCCTGGCGCGAGATGACCCAGCCCATGTCGCCGACGCGATGGCTGCGCAGCACGAAGGAAGCAGGCTGGCTTCGACGCTGCTCCAGCACGGCCTCGATGGTCGACATCGCCTGCGTGAGCCGTATCGCGTCATCGGCCGAGAGCCCCGCCAGCATGGAAGCGACCTCGTTTTGCGAGCCGAGGTTCAGCTTGGCGAAGGCCTGGCGGCCCTTGGCGGTGAGGCTGAGCTGGTATTGCCGGCGATCTGCGGGAAGGGGCTTTCGCGTGATCAGCCCCTTGTCGTCGAAGGCCTGCACGATGCGGCTGAGATAGCCGGGGTCCAGACCAAGCTCGGTTCCGATCTCTTTTGCCGCAAGGCCGTCGCGATGCGCCAGTTCATAGAGCACGCGGGCCTCGCTGAGCGAAAACGGGCTCTGCCCGAGATGCTGGTCGAGCACACCGAGCCTGCGGGTGTAGAAGCGGTTGAAGGCGCGAACCGCTGCGATCTGGTCGGTAGGGCTGAGTGACATGGCGGCACCTCGATACTTGCCATTGTCAAACAATTATTTGACTTTGGCAAGTATCTGGACGCCTCACCCGACCTGGACGATCCGGCTGCGCAGCCGGGTCCGGGAGGAGCGGCCGAGCCGCCGCAGCAGCCGCGCCTCGGCATGGCGTGCGTTGGGCGGATAGCCGCCGAGCCGGTCGTAATGATCGCGCGCGATCAGGAGCCCCTGGCCGCCCCGGGGGCCGACGAACCAGCGCCCGATGGCGCGGAGCGCGTCGCCTATTCCGCGATCGGCATAGGGCGACCGCGCATAGCGGAAGGTGGCCGCGCGCTCGCGGCCGCTGGCCGAGACGGCCTGGATGAACTGGGTGGTTTCCTCGATCCAGCCGGTTTCCAGCACGGCGCCGGCGGGCAGGAACATCAGCCAGGGCGACCGGGCCTCGAGCGCGCCGGCAGCGAGGGCCGCGCCCTGCGAGGGTCCGTCGAAGCCGATGAAGCGGCAGCCTGCGACGTCGGCAACGCGCTCGATGACGCCGTTGCGGGTGCCGTCGACCAGCAGCACTTCCCGGACGATCCCTGCCGCCGCCCCGGGGACCAGTGCGGACAGCGTTGCGACCGCCGTCTGCTCGACGCCCTCGGTCGGAATGATGACGCTCAACATGATTTCGGTTTCAATGCGGAGAAATGGTCCCTGTTGTCATGCAATCACAAACCACGCGGCACCGCGGAGTGCAACTTTTTGGCGGGGCTTCGCCGTTCGATGGTAAACCGTGCAACCGGGAGCACCGGACGCGTAACGGGCGGGATTGCTAAAAGGATTGGTTACCGCGGACAATTGGGCTCCTGACGCCGAGCAGGACAAGCACATGAACGCCGATCAACTCTCCGTTGGCACGACGCCGGCCTCGCCGGGACAAGGCGTACCAAGGCAGGATCCGCCGAAGCAGGACCCCGCGCCAACCCTGCGGATCCGTGCCGTGATGCTGGGCGAGCGCATCAACGCCGCCGGGCTGGAGCTCGGCCCGCTGGTGTCCTCGACGCCCGCCGCCTTCCGTGTCCATGCCGGCCTTGCCGTGATCTTCCGCTATGGCGTCGTGGTGCTGGTCGGCCTGCTTCCGTCCGAGGAGAAGGTGCTGATCGACGGCCTGAAGTCCCGCGTGACCGGCGAGCTCAGTCCCTACGAGGAAGAGATCGCGCAGGCCCAGCTCTGCAAGGACGAAAGCGCCGAGGCGATCCAGCCGGGCGGGCCGATTTGCCTCGCCAGGTTCTCCGACGAACGGCTGCTGCTGATTGCCGACGCGCTCGCCAAGAGCACCTCGCTCGCTCGCGACGAACGGCGCGTGGCCGCCGTGTTTGACGTGATCGAGCCCCTCGCGCGCGAGCTTGCCGAGCAGGGCCGCACGCCGCCCCGGCGCAAGGGCATTTTGCAGCTGATCGGCAATGCGCTGCTCGTGCAGCAGCGCGTCGCCGGCCGTGTCGCGGTGGCCGAAAAGCCCGACGTGCTCTGGGAGAAGCCGGAGCTCGACCGCCTCTATGCCCGCCTCGAAGACGAGTACGAGCTGAAGGAGCGGCTCGACACGCTCGAGCGCAAGGTGACGGCGATCTCCGAGACCGCCAACGC
This sequence comes from Bradyrhizobium diazoefficiens, assembly GCF_018131015.1. Taxonomy (GTDB): domain Bacteria; phylum Pseudomonadota; class Alphaproteobacteria; order Rhizobiales; family Xanthobacteraceae; genus Bradyrhizobium; species Bradyrhizobium diazoefficiens_B. Next base: position 50,654 of record NZ_JAFCJJ010000017.1, on the reverse strand, counting down.
GCTGACCGACATCATCGACACCCAGCGCTCGCTCCGCCTCGAGATCGCGGTGGTGCTGCTGATCGTGATCGAGGTCGCGATCGGGTGTTTTCAGATCGCCGTCGGACTGCACTGACAAGCGGACACGAGCCGCCGTGGATGTGACCCTAAGCAGACATTCGTCTCACCGACCGGCGATGGTCGTGATATAGCTCGCCGCAGCAAACATGCAACAAAATGCCGGAGCGGTGAGAAGCAATAGAAGGAGCAGGCTATGGCGCCCCGGGAGCAGGTTACCAAGGAAGTCGAGGTCAACGGTGTCCGCTTGCAATACTTCGAGCAGGGCTCCGGCGAACCAATCGTCTTCGTCCACGGAGCGCCGCACGATCTTCGTGCTTGGGAGCCGGTGAGAGAGATCATCGCCAACAGGTATCGGTTCATCGCTTATACCCAGCGATATTTCGGGACTAAGCCGTGGCCTGACGAAGGAAAGAACTACAGCGTAGCGACTCACGCCGACGATCTCACCAAGTTCATTATCTCACTCAATGCCGGACCTGTTCATCTCGTCGGGTGGTCGCACGGAGGCGTGGTGGCCGTGGCCGCAGCAATCAGCGAGCCGTCCATGGTCCGCAGCCTCATTCTATATGATGCAGGTGTGCTCTCCGTGCTTCCCGCTGAAAGTCCTGAAGGGAAGATAGCGCGCGAAGACCGCGCGAAGATGTTCGGTCCTATTGGTGCTGCGGCTTCCGAGAACGGTGATTTCACGAAGGCTGCGAAGCTGCTGCAGGAGATTGTGTTCGGCCTCCAGCCTGGCGAGTTCAGCAGCGTGCCGGAATATTTGCAGACCGTGCTGGTCGATAACGCTCGGGTTCTCCCACTGATGTTCGCGGCTCCGCCGCCTCCCATCGTCACCTGTGAGATGCTGCGAGATTTCACCCGTCCAACGCTCGTTATATGTGGTGAAAACAGTCGGGAACTGTGGTCGTTGCCTAGCAAGGCCATCGCCAAGTGCGTGCCCGGGGCTCGGCAGGTGACCCTCAAAAATGTCGGCCACGACGGTCCCGTCCGGGATCCGGCAGCATTCACCGGCGCTGTTTTCGAGTTCTTATCGAGCGTTTGAGGACCGCTCTTGGGCCCTTTGGCTGACATCCATTCTTGCGTCGTAGACGATCGCTTTCGATGGCTAAGCGGACATCAGGCCGCACTTCAGCCTCCCGCGCGCAGGGCCGCCTCAATGCGCTGCATTTGCCGCTCCCGCATCTCAGGCCTGGCCCCGCCGAGCAGGAGGAAGACGCGGACGATCGGCAAATAGGGCTGCATCGCCGCCGTCAGCGCCGCAGGAGACATGCCGGCCCGCCGCGCATACTCCGCCTGCAGAACCGAACTGACTGTGGACCGCCCCGGATCGTCGGCGTGTTCCGGGTCAAGCTCGGCAATCAGGACATGGCAAGTTGCAATCTCGTAGGCGGCGGGCGCACGCGCCGCACCGAGCCAGTCGATCAGTCTCGGACCCTCTGCCGTCATGATCACGTTGCCGGGGTGAAGGTCGGAGTGGCACAGCACCTCATCAGGCGCGAGGTGCTCGATCAGCGCGAGGACGCCGGTGGTGATGCGCTCCGGAAGCACGCTGCCGCCGAACCGCAATCTGGCGGCCATCGCCTCGCGCAGCGAGAGTGCGTCAGGCGGCGGTCGCGTCTTGTGAACGGCGTGGCAGAGCGTCGCAAGGATTGCGCCAGCCTGTTCACGCGTGATGGCGCCGGTGCGCATCGCCTGCGTCAGGGTCGGCCCATCGAACCGCGGCAGCACGATGCCGAAGCGGCCGTCCAGGGTCACTTCGCCGAACACTTCCGGCGCCGGGCCGCCGGCGGCGAAGGCCGCGCGGGTCATTTGCGTCTCGTGCTGGACGACCCATCGCGGGACGCCTGGCTTGGACAGTTTGACCACCTGACCGGGCGCCCAGGCGTGGACATCAGCGAAGACGCCTTCGCCGATCTTCTCTCCCAGCGATCCCTGCATGCCCGTCCTCCGCCGTGAGAGAGGAAACACCGGCCGTGCGCAAAAAGGAACCCCTCTCGGCGCGGGGCCGCGACTATCATGGCCCTTCACCCTGAAGAGACCTTCGTCCACTCCGCTTAATGGCGCCAAGTCTGGTTGTGGCGCTGAACAGACGTGGCGCGATACGTTACCGCTACTGAGGACGGAGCGGTCCCGGTAACCGGCGCGTCAACAAATCCTGCTTTGACCCTGAGCAGGCATCAGGATGCGCGCATCGGCGGCACTGGCGGTGTGATTTTTCAGAAGTGGTGTCGAGGCGCGAGCGCGCCTGCGCGACAAGGTCATTACAAACCAACATAACTTGCTTTGCAAGCGCCTTTTGGCCCGTGCGAGGTGACGCCGTCTCAAGAGGAGGGCGCCATGGACACGGTATCCAAGAGCCAGGAAGCGACCAATCAGGACCCTGTCTTGGCGCGCCGCGTCATCCGGTGCGGGATTTTCGTGGGCCGCTGCCTTGAAGTTGTTGCGGCCTGGCGTCTGCGCGGCCGACAACGTGCCCAACTGCACGCGCTGGACGATCGCACGCTGAAGGACATCGGCGTCAGCCGCTTGGAGATCGACAGCATCGTCAACTCGCCGAATCGAGATGCCTCCGGCCGCGTCAATCAGGCGCCTCCAGATCCTGTGAGCGACGCACGGAACGAGCCGGCCGCTCGGTCAAATTTGGAGACCCAAATGTGATTTACGTCACCGATGGCATCCCGTCCCCGGGCGAAAACCGAGGCGGTTGTCCCTGCTGCAGGCGTTGTCATGAAAGTCGTTCTTCGAGGCCTGGCACTTGCCGCACCTCTGCTCGTCGTCCTGGTCCCGCTCGCAAGCCCGGCCGCGGCGGGCGACACAGCCACCTGCATGACGGCCAGCGGTGATGTGGCCATCGCGGCCTGCACGCGCGCAATCAATTCGGGGGCGGGACAACCATGGATCAACTACAACAACCGCGGCTTCGCCTGGCACAACAAGGGTGACGACGACCGGGCTCTCGCCGACTACAACCAGGCCATCCGGCTGAATCCGGCATATGGGCCCCCGCACGACAATCGCGGCAATATCTATCTGGTCAGAGGCGATCCCGACCGGGCCCTCGCTGAATACAACGAAGCGATCCGGCTGGATCCGAAATCCGCGTGGCCTTACGCCAATCGCGCCAACGTCCTCCGGAACACGGGTGATAACGACCGAGCCATCGCTGATTTCAACGAGGCGATCCGGCTCAATCCGAAGATGGCATTTGCCTTTAACGGTCGTGGCCTCGCCTGGTACAACAAGGGCGACGACGACCGCGCTCTTGCCGATTACAACCAGGCGATCCGGCTGGATCCAAAATACGGGACGCCGCACAACAATCGCGGGCTTATCTACCTCGCCCGAGGCGATCGCGACGGGGCCGTCGCCGAATACAACGAAGCGATGCGGCTCGATCCGAAGAACGAGTGGCCTTATCTCAATCGCGGCAACGTCTACCGGGACAGCGGCGACAATGATCGGGCCATCGCCGACTACAACGAGGCGATACGGCTTCGCCCGAACTTCGCGATAGCCTTCACCAGTCGCGGCTGGGCCTACGGCAACAAGGGCGACAACGATCGCGCCATGGCCGATTACAACGAAGCGACGCGGCTTGATCCGAAATATCCCTGGCCCTACGTCAATCGCGGCTTGCTCCATGAGAAGGCAGGCGACACCGCCAGGGCGCGGAGCAGTTTCGAGGCTGCGCTCAAATTGCTGCCGCCGGACGGCCGGGGCTGGCAAAAGCAGCTTTTGAAGACCGCGCAGGATCATCTTGCGGCCCTGCCGTCGCCGCCTTCGGCAGTGGCGGCCGCTCCGTCGCAGGCGCAGACAACCGTGGTCGTAACTGCGCCCTCGATCGCTGCGGCGCTTCCGGTGCCCGGTGAGCGTCGCGTGGCGCTCGTCATCGGCAATTCCGCTTATGAAAATGCGCCCGCATTGCTGAACCCGGAGCGCGACGCGAGGCTGGTTGCCGGTGTCCTGAACCGCATCGGGTTCACGTCCGTCACCTTGCTGACCAATCTCAGGAAAGATGCGCTGGTCGGCGCGCTCCGCGATTTCGCCGCGCTGGCCGAGAAGGCGGATTGGGCTGCGATCTACTACGCGGGCCATGGCATGGAAGTCGGAGGCATCAACTACCTCGTGCCGGTCGATGCGAAGATCGGTGCGGATCGCGATATCGGCTTCGAAGCCGTTCCGCTCGACCAGGTTCTCAATGCGGCCGAGCGCGCGAGCCGGCTGCGGCTCGTCATCCTCGATGCCTGCCGCGACAATCCCTTCAAGATGAAGATGAAGCGGACCTTGACGGTCGCGTCGCGCTCCGTGTCAGGCGGTCTCGCCGCGATCGAGCCGGCGGCCGGGACGATGGTGGTTTACGCCGCCAAGGACGGACAGCAGGCGTCCGACGGCGACGGGGCCAACAGTCCGTTCGCGATGGCCTTCGCCAAGAACGTTCAGACCCCCGGCCTCGAGGTCCGACGGTTGTTCGACTATGTCCGCGACGACGTGATGGAGATGACGCGGAACGAGCAGCAGCCGTTCAGCTACGGCTCGATCTCGGGGCGGCGGGATTTCTACTTCGTCGCGGCCAAGTAGGGTGGCAAGTAGCGTCAAACGAGCCGCGACGTGGCCGCTGCTCGCCGCGGCCGATTCTCGCTGACTTGTCAGGCGGCTGCCGAGGTCCACCCCCGCCATCGTCATCGCCTTGGTTCCAGCGGCGCCATCGGTGCATGGGGTTGTTTTCCAGTTTTTTGTTTGGTGTTCTTGATTTGTTCCATTTGCATGCTATCTTGGCTGCATGAGTCCAGCTTCGTCTTCTGCTCTCAAGCACCCGCCGGTCACGGCGCCCTCCGAGCAGGCGGGTGCGCCTTCGGATACCCCTTCCGACTTTCCTGAGCTGGCGGTCGCCATCGACCGCCAGCGCAGGCGGGGGCGGGGCGCGCAGTCCAACGCCAGCGGCCGCTATGAGGCCGAGGCGCGGGTTGTCTTCGACGACGGCTGGCAGAGCCTGGAAGACCTGCCGCCGTTCAAGACCAGCGTGGCGATCGACACCTCGCGCAAGGTCATCACCCGCAACGATTCCCCCGACATCGGCTTCGACCGCTCCATCAATCCCTATCGCGGCTGCGAGCATGGCTGCGTCTATTGCTTTGCGCGGCCGACGCACGCCTATCTCGGCCTCTCGCCGGGCCTCGATTTCGAGTCGAAGCTGTTCGCGAAGCCCGAGGCGCCGGCGCTGCTCGAGAAGGAGCTCAGCGCGGCAGGCTACGAGCCGCGGATGATCGCGATCGGCACCAACACCGATCCCTACCAGCCGATCGAGCGCGAGCGCAAAATCATGCGCGGCATTCTCGAGGTGCTGGAGCGCGCCGGCCATCCCGTCGGCATCGTCACCAAGTCGGCGCTGGTCACCCGCGACATCGACATCCTCGCCCGCATGGCCAAGCGCAACCTCGCCAAGGTCGGCATCTCGGTCACGACGCTCGATCCAAAACTCGCGCGCACCATGGAGCCGCGCGCCGCGACGCCGCCGAAGCGGCTGGAGGCGCTGAAGCAGCTCTCGGAGGCCGGCATTCCGACCACCGTGATGGTCGCCCCCGTGATCCCTGCGCTGAACGATTCCGAGATCGAGCGCATCCTGGATGCGGCGGCCCATGCCGGCGTCAAGGAAGCCTCCTACGTGCTGCTGCGGCTGCCGCTCGAGGTGCGCGATCTCTTCCGCGAATGGCTGATGGCGAACTATCCGGATCGCTATCGCCACGTCTTCACGCTGATCCGCGACATGCGCGGCGGGCGCGACTACGACGCGAAATGGGGCGAGCGGATGAAGGGCACCGGCCCGATGGCCTGGACCATCGGCCGCCGCTTCGAGATCGCCTGCGGCCGGCTCGGCCTGAACAAGCGGCGTGCGAAGCTGACCACGGATCATTTTGCCAGACCCAGGCAGAACGGCGATCAGCTCAGCCTGTTCTGAGGCGGCTTGCGACGCCTGTCTGAATAACGGGAATTGTCCGGGGTTCCCGGTTGCGCTGGCCGGGATGCTTGCGCACGATCCCGGCCATGATTCGGGACAAATCCGCCAGGAAGCCAGCCAAGGACGCGCCGCAGCCGAGCGTCACGAAGAAGGCCGCGCCTGCCAGGGCGAGCTTTCGCCGCGAGCGCGCGCTGATCAAGCGCGGAATCTGGCCCGTGGCGGGCTGCGACGAGGCCGGCCGCGGGCCGCTCGCGGGTCCCGTTGTGGCCGCGGCGGTGATCCTCGACCCCGACCGCGTTCCCCGCGGCATCGACGATTCCAAGCGGCTGACCGCGGAGGAGCGTGAAAAACTGTTCGACAGGATCTGCGCCACCGCGCAGGTCTCGGTCGCCATCGCCTCGCCCGCCCGCATCGATCGCGACAACATCCTGCGCGCCTCGCTCTGGGCGCTGAAGCGCGCGGTGCTGGCGCTGCCCGAGGCGCCCCGCCACGTCTTCGTCGACGGCCGTGACCGGCTCGATACCGACTGCGACTGCGAGGCGGTGATCGGCGGCGACGGCATCGTGCTGTCGATCGCGGCGGCCTCGATCGTCGCCAAGGTGACGCGCGACCGGCTGATGTGCGCGCTGGCGCAAGACTGCCCCGGCTACGGTTTCGAGCAGCACAAGGGCTACGGCGTTCCCGAGCACCTCGACGCGCTGGACCGCCTCGGCCCGACCGTCCACCACCGCAGCTTCTTCGCTCCCGTCGCCGCCGCCCGCGCCAAGCACATGCCCTGGACGGTCGAGCCGGCGCGCGACCTGTTCTCCGCCACCGAGATCGAGCTGCGGGTGCAAGCGGGCCTGGAGATCGACGCCTCGGCCAATCTCTAGTCGCGGTTGCCACGACGCGCGCCGCCCTTTATCAGACATCCCTGAGCGTATAGGGCCGGCTGGACGGGTTGGCTGCATCTTTCGGGCGTTGCATGCGGTTTACCTCCCTGGTCATCGAGCTCATTCGCGCCCGGCCGCGGCTGATCGTGTGGATCGCCGTGCTGTTGCAGGCCGCGATGTGGCTGGCCGTGGCGCTGCTGTTCTACCGCAGTCCGCCCGGGCATCTTGCGACCTTGCTCGCCTTCGGCCGCGAATACCAGGTCGGCACCGATCTCGGCCCGCCCTTGCCGTTCTGGCTCGCCGACATCGCCTATCGTGCCGCGGGCGGCCACATGTTCGGCGTCTATGTCCTCGCCGAGCTCTGCGAGATCGCGACCCTGGTCACGCTCTATCATCTCGCCCGCGCGGTGGTCGGCGGCCAGCAGGCGGTTCTTGCCGTGCTGCTCACCATGACGGTGCTGGCCTTTTCCTCGCCCGCGCTTGAATTCGGCCCGCTGGTGCTGGCGCGGCCGCTATGGGCGCTGCTGCTGCTGCATTCCTGGCAGATCATCGGCCAGCGCCGCGGCAATGCCTGGTTCGCCTGGTCGATCGAGGCCGGGTTGTTGCTGCTCACCACGCCCGCGGCGATCTTCCTCATCGCGCTGCTTGTCGTCTTCGCGCTCGCGACCGCCGGCGGCCGCCGCACGCTGCGCGCGCTCGATCCGCTGTTTGCCCTCATCGTCGTCGCGGTGCTGGCGGTGCCCTACGCCGTCTGGCTGATGCGCGCCGAGACCTTCGTCCTGCCCGCCTTGCCGCAGCTCTCCGAGCTCCCGGCCCGCGCGCTGAACGCCGCCTGGTTGCTCGGCGGCCTCGTGCTCGGTGCGGCGGCGATCCCGGCCCTGACCTTCCTCAACACCCGCCTGTTTGCCGGCAAGGACGAGGACGCGCCGATCATCTACCGGCCGCCGGTCGAGCCGCTGGCGCGCAGCTTCGTCTATTTCTTCGCCTTCGCGCCCGCGCTTGGCGCGGTCGCACTCGCCGGCCTGCTCGGGCTCGATACCGTCGTCGGCGGTGCCGGCGTCGTGCTGGTCATGGTGGGGCTTGCCGTGGTGGTGGCGGCCGGCGATCTCATCGCGATGCGCCGCGCGCGCACGCTGCGCATGGCGTGGGCGGCCGCGGTGGTGGCGCCGGCGGCCGGCGTCGTGCTGGCCGTGCTGTTCCTGCCCTTCACCGGCTCAAGCGAGGTCGCGACCTCGATGCCGGCGCGCGCGATCGCCAATTTCTTCGATGAGAGCTTTGCCCGGCGCACCAATCTTCGCCTGCGCGCGGTCGCCGGCGAAACCCAGCTTGCGAGCCTGATCACGCTGCATTCGGGCCGGCCGCATCTCTTCATCGATGCGGAGCCTGCGCGCACGCCATGGATGACGCCGGCGCGCTTTGGGGAGACCGGTGGCGTCGTGGTCTGGCGCGCCTCCGACACCGCCGGCACTCCGCCGCCGGAAATCCTGCAGCGCTTTCCCGGCATCGTGCCGGAGGTGCCGCGCTCGTTCGAATGGCTGGTGACCGGCCGCCAGCAGCTCCTGCGCATCGGCTGGGCCATCGTGCGGCCGAAGGGGAGCTGATGCTCGCGCCCGGATTACGCGAGCGTCAGCCCGCCAGCGCCTTCGCGATCGCGCGCAGATCCTGCCAGGCCAGCCGCTTGTAGGACGGCGAGCGCAGGAGATAGGCCGGGTGGAAGGTCGGCAGCGCGCGGATGGTGCGGCTGCCGGTGTCGTAGTCGAACCAGCGGCCGCGGGTGCGCATGATGCCTTCGCGGGTCGACAGCAGCGTCTGCGTCGACGGATTGCCGAGCGTCACCAGCACGTCGGGATTCACCAACTCGATCTGGCGCTGGATGAAGGGCAGGCACACCTGCGTCTCCTGCGGCGTCGGCGTCCGGTTGCCGGGCGGCCGCCACGGGATCACGTTGGCGATGTAGGCGGTCGAGCGGTTGAGCCCGATCGCGCCGATCATGAGGTCGAGCAGCTTTCCGCTGCGTCCGACGAAGGGCAATCCCTCGATGTCCTCGTCGCGCCCGGGCGCCTCGCCGACGAACATGATGCGCGCCTGCGGATTGCCGTCGGCAAACACCAGCCGCGTCGCCGTATGCTTCAGCGCGCAACCCTCAAAACCCTGCATCAGCTCGCGCAACGCCTCCAGCGTCGGTGCGGTGCGCGCGGCCTCGCGCGCCGAGGCAATGGCAATGTCGGGCGCAGGCGCGGCTTCACCGCGCATCACGGCAGGTGCAGCCACGGGCCGCGGTGCCTCGGCCGGCGGTATCGCGCGCGGGGCCGGCGGCGGGGCATCCGCCTCGGCCAGCCGGTCGATCGGTTCCTCCCCCAGCGCGCAGTCGACCCCAGCCTCCAGATAGAAGGCCAAAAGCTCGCGGACGGTGGGGGCGGGTTCGGGGATCATTGGAAAGTCTGACTTTTACATCATTCTGGGCGGCCTTGCATCCCAGCGGAACGCATTTCCGTGGTTGTCCTACCCGGAAAAATCGGAAACAAGGGGGCCCAAATGACCGGAACCATCTCAAGGGCTGAGATCAGATGAGCACCGCAGAACTCCCCCCGCGCGAATCCATGGAATTCGACGTCGTCATCGTCGGCGCCGGCCCCTCGGGCCTAGCGGCCGCGATCCGGCTGAAGCAGCTCAATGCCGATCTCAACGTCGTCGTGGTCGAGAAGGGGTCTGAGGTCGGCGCCCATATTCTCTCGGGCGCGGTGATCGATCCCGCCGGCCTCGACAAGCTGTTTCCCGACTGGCGCGAGGATTCCGATTGCCCGCTGAAAACCCAGGTGAAGGACGATCGCTTCCTCTGGTTCAGCGAGGCCGGCTCGATCAAGCTGCCGAACTTCATCATGCCGCCGCTGATGAGCAATCATCATTGCTATATCGGTTCGCTCGGCAATGTCTGCCGCTGGCTCGGACGCAAGGCGGAAGCGCTCGGCGTCGAGATCTATCCGGGCTTTGCCGCCGCCGAGGTGCTCTATGACGAGCAGGGCGCGGTTCGCGGCATCGCCACCGGCGACATGGGTATCGCCAGGGACGGCACGCTGAAGGACTCCTTCACCCGCGGCATGGAATTGCTCGGCAAGTACACGCTGTTCGCCGAAGGCGCCCGCGGCTCCCTCACCAAGCAGCTGATCGCGAAATTCGCGCTGGATTCCAGCAGCGAGCCGCCGAAATTCGGCATCGGATTGAAGGAGGTCTGGCAGATCGACCCGGCCAAGCACCAGAAGGGCCTGGTGCAGCACTCGCTCGGCTGGCCGCTCAACGACAAGACCGGCGGCGGCAGCTTCCTCTACCATTACGACGAGAACCTGGTTTCGATCGGCTTCGTCGTGCATCTCAACTACGACGATCCCTATCTGTCGCCCTTCGACGAATTCCAGCGCTTCAAGACCCATCCCGCGGTTCGCACGACGCTGGAGGGCGGCAAGCGCCTTGCCTATGGCGCGCGCGCGATCACCGAGGGCGGTTACCAGTCGGTGCCGAGGCTGAGCTTCGCCGGTGGCGCGCTGGTCGGCTGCGCCGCGGGCTTCGTCAACGTGCCGCGCATCAAGGGCGTGCACAATGCGATGGGCACCGGCATGCTCGCCGCCGAGCATGTCGCCGCCGCGCTGGCCGCGGGCTGCGCCAATGACGAGCTCGTCGATTACGAAAATGCGTGGCGCGGCTCGCCCGTCGGCAAGGATCTGTTCCTGGTCCGCAACGCCAAGCCACTGCTGGCGAAGTTCGGCACCTTCCTCGGCGTCGGTCTCGGCGGCTTCGACATGTGGTGCACCTCGCTGTTCGGCTTCTCGCTGTTCGGCACCCAGTCGCACGCCAAGCCCGATCGCGCGACGCTCGATCCGGCCAGGAGCCACGCGCCGAAGAACTACCCGAAGCCGGACGGCAAGATCTCGTTCGACAAGCTGTCCTCGGTCTTCCTGTCCAACACCAATCACGAGGAGGACCAGCCGGTCCATCTGAAGGTTGCGGACATGAACCTGCAGAAGACCTCGGAGCACGACGTCTTCGCCGGTCCCTCCAACCGCTATTGCCCGGCCGGCGTCTATGAGTGGGTCGAGGATGGCGCGAGCCCGCGCTACCAGATCAACGCCCAGAACTGCGTCCACTGCAAAACCTGCGACGTGAAGGATCCCAACGGCAACATCACCTGGGTTCCCCCGGAGGGCGGCGGCGGACCGAACTACGAGGCGATGTAGGCCGTCGAGCCAAAATCGGCCCAGACCACGTGCCAGACATTGTGACGCACGTTCGCGTGAGGACCGGACTGCGGCGGGGGGCCGCGGCCACGATAAGGCCATAGTAGCGGCGTCTTGGGGCGCTCGTGGCCGATTTGGGGTGCGCCGAGGCGATCCCCCGGTCCGAATCCTTGCGGCCAGGCGCCAAAAGCGGCATTGTCCGGACCTGACGGTTCCGGGTCCGTGCTGCCGGCCGCGATTGCATGCGAGACGGCCTTCTGCTCCACCCAGGCACTACCAACCCAAGGCGAGCCCTGATGTTTTCAAACCGCTTCAACCGCTGGACTGTTGCCGCCATCGCCCTCATGGGCACCGCGATCGCGACGGTCCCCGGCGAGGTCATGGCGCAGACGCCGGACCATCCGGCCGACACGGCGGCGCAGTTTCCGACCCGGAACGACCTGAAGTCGCTGACGACCTCCGGCAGCTATCTCGCCGCCCGCCATGCCAGCGTCGAGCGCGACGCCGCCTCCGCCGCCGCCTTCTACCGCTCCGCGCTGCGCACCGATCCCAAGAACAACGAGCTGCTCGACCGCGCCTTCATCTCCTCGGTTGCCGACGGCGACATCGACGAGGCAGTCAAGCTCGCCGAGCGCATCCTCACCATCGACAAGACCAACCGCGTCGCGCGCCTCGTCGTCGGCGTGCACGACCTCAAGCTGAAGAAGTACGCGCTCGCGCAGAGCAACATCAACCAGTCGATCCGCGGTCCGATCACCGATCTGGTCGCAACTCTGCTGTCGGGCTGGGCCGCCTACGGCGCCGGCGATTCCAAGGGTGCGGTCGCCAACATCGACAAGCTGGCGGGTCCGGAATGGTATCCGCTGTTCAAGGACCTGCATGCCGGCATGATCCTCGAACTCGCCGGCAAGGAGAAGGACGCGGGCGTCCGCTTCGAGCGCGCCTACAAGCTCGACGATACCATGCTGCGCGTGAGCGAAGCCTATGCGCGCTGGCTGTCGCGCAACAAGGACGGGGCGGCGGCTACGGCCGTCTATGAGGCGTTCGACAAGAAGCTCGCCCGGCATCCGCTGATCGTTGAAGGCCTGCGCGAGACCCGCGCCGGCAAGAAGATGCCGCCGCTGGCTGATTCCGCCCAGGCTGGAGCTGCCGAGGCGCTCTACGGCATCGGCGCGACGCTGACCCGCCGCGGCGGCGAGGACCTTGCGCTGGTCTATCTGCAGCTCTCGCTCTATCTGCAGCCCACCCATCCGCTGGCGCTGCTCTCGCTCGCCGACCTCTATGAATCGGTGAAGCGGCCGCAGATGGCGATCAAGGTCTACGAGCGGGTGCCGTCGTCCTCGCCGCTGAAGCGCAATGCGCAGATTCAGCTCGCGGTCGATCTCGATTCCTCCGACCGCACCGACGAGGCCATCAAGATCCTCAAGGGCGTCATCGCCGAGGATCCGAAGGACCTCGAAGCCATCATGGCGCTCGGCAACACCGAACGCGGCCGCAAGCGGTTCGGCGACTGCGGCGGGACCTACTCGCAGGGCATCGCCGTGCTGCCGGCCGGCGCCGACAAGGCCAACAGCGTCTGGTACTATTATCGCGGCATCTGCGAGGAGCGCTCCAAGGAGTGGGCCAAGGCCGAAGCCGACATGAAGAAGGCGCTCGAGCTGCAGCCCGACCAGCCGCACGTGCTCAACTATCTCGGCTATTCCTGGATCGACCAGGGCGTCAATCTCGACGAAGGCATGAAGATGATCAAGCGCGCCGTCGAGCAACGCCCCGACGACGGCTACATCGTCGATTCCCTCGGCTGGGCCTACTACCGCATCGGCAATTACGAGGAGGCGGTGAAGAACCTCGAGCGCGCGATCGATTTGAAGCCTGAGGACCCCACCATCAACGACCACCTTGGCGACGCCTATTGGCGCGTCGGGCGCACGCTGGAAGCCAAATTCCAGTGGACGCACGCCCGCGATCTCAAGCCCGAGCCCGACGAACTGCCGAAGATCGAGGCCAAGATCGCGAACGGCATCGCCGAGGACAATTCGAACTCTTCTGCCGCGCAGGCGGAGAAGAAGAAGGACGACGGCAAGGGCGGTTGAGTGCGTTTGGGGGTTGCTCGCCAATGCCGGCGTTGACTGAAGAAGGGCGCGCGAAGGTCAATCTGAGCCTTCGCGTCGTCGGCCGTCGCACCGACGGCTATCATGATCTCGAAAGCGTGGTCGCGTTCGCGGACTGCGCCGACCGGCTGACGCTGGAGCCGGGCGGCGAGCTGAAGCTCGCCACCACCGGGCCGCTGGCCGCTGCTTGCGGCGATGCCGCCGACAATCTCGTGTTCAAGGCGGCCAAGCTTCTGGGTGACGCCGTACCCAACCTGAAGCTCGGCGCCTTCGCGCTCGACAAGGTGCTCCCCGTTGCCGCTGGGATTGGTGGCGGCTCGGCCGATGCCGCGGCCGCGCTGCGCCTCCTGGCGCGTCTCAACGACCTGTCGCTCGACGATCCGCGCCTGCAGAAGGTCGCGCTCGCGACCGGTGCCGACGTGCCGGTGTGCCTGTTCTCGCGGGCCTGCGACATGACCGGCGTCGGCGAGCAGCTCTTGCCGCTGGCGCTGCCGAGCATGCCCTGCGTGATGGTCAATCCGCGCGTGCCGGTGGCGACCAAGGACGTGTTTCAGGCGCTCGGGTTGCGCAACGGTGAACTCCTGGTCGGTGTCACCGACGTCTTGAAGGCGCCGGCCTGGCCGGAGGCAGGCGCGTCGATTGCGGACTGGGTCGAGGTGCTCGAGCAGGTGCCCAACGATCTCGAAGCGCCAGCCATGCGCATCGAGCCTGTCATCGGCAATGTGCTGGCGGCCCTGCGCGCCTCTGCCGGGGTCAGGCTCGCGCGGATGTCCGGCTCGGGCGCGACCTGCTTTGCGATCTTCGGCGCGGCTGCCGAGGCGCACGACGCGGCGGATGCGATCCGCCGGGATCACCCGGGCTGGTGGGTGCATGCGGGGACGCTGAGCTGAGCGCTCACCGCTTGCAGACCGGCACGCTGGTTTTGCACCGCGAGCAACGAAAGCTTCCGAGGAAATTGCGCAGGAGGATGGCCGGCTGCGGTGTCTGTGCGCGATCTGCGAGCGCGAGAAGCCGCAAGGTCACGGGCGCAAGCTCGTTCTCGATCGGCACGATGAAGCCGTCGGCCCGTGACGCTGCACCTTCCCTGAAGTCGAGGTTCGGCCGGCTGTCGGCGCGCATGCTCGAACCCGCGGCGTCATCGGCATAGACGGCGACCCGGCTGCCGAACAGGATGTATTGATAAGGCGCGTCGCAATCTCCGCACGTCAACATCCCATCCGATCCCGAGAAGAGGAGGCGGCCGAGGTCAACCAGCCCCTCCACTGAGGCAATGCCTCCCAGCAAGGGTGTCAGTGCGTTTTCGTTGTCCAGGTTCTCCAGAAGCGCCTGCGTGCAGATCGCGCCGACCTGCGGCAGTGAGGCAAGAAACGCGGCCTTGATCGACCGAATCCGGTCCATGTCGTCGGGAATTCCCCGATGCAGGATGTTCCTGTAGTGCGGCAGCAGCTCCTTGCGTTCGTAAGGAGAGATGTATCCGTCCGGAGCCTTCAACTCGCGTTCGAGATGGGACGCAAGGCCGCGAAAACAGTCGAGCTTCCGATCCCATCCGTCGGGGTTTTCAGGCAGACCGGGAAGCGCGTCGTGTTCGTGGTGCCGTGACGTCAGCGCACATTGCACGACGTAGCCGGCAAACAGCGCGATCTCCAGCCTCTGCTGTCGATTGCCCTCGACTTCGGCGATCCTAAGCAGATGGGGGACCGCGGCATAGGTTGCCCCGTAGCATGTGCTCTGGTGGCAAAGACAATCCCAGAACAGGGATTGCGCAGCCTCTTCGTCCCAGGAAGTCGAGAGTTCTGCCAGCAGTCCCGCGATGTCCCGATCGCGATGGGCATCGTCGAGCTTCGTCCAGAGCGGATCGTTCAGCGGAAGCATCGCGAAGCACGCTCCGATTTGCCAAGGCACGGCCGGGGAACACGGCGATTATGAGCATCCAGCTCAAGCGTTCAAGCGCGGCTTCTAACCGACGTCCACGGGCAGCCCGAGAAAGCTCTGGATCTCGCCAAGCACCTCTTGCGGCTTGTCATGCTGCAGCCAGTGTCCCGCGCCCTGGATGGTCTCGACGCGTGCCTGCTGGAAGTAGCGTTCCAGGCCGGCGGCCTTGGCCCCCGCCAGAAAGCTCTCGCCGGCATTCAGCAGCAGCGTCGGGCAGGCGATGCGCGCCCACAGCGCGACGTGATCGTCCGACCAGAGCCGGTGCGGCGCCGAAGCGCGCTGATAGGGATCGAACTTCCAGCTATAGGTGCCGTCCTCGTTTTGGCGCGCGCCGTGCGTCGCAAGATGAAGCGCGAGGTCACGCGACAGGCGCTTGTTGTGAAGCACCATTTGCGCGGCCGCGGCCTCGAGGGTCGAATAGCGCCGCGGCGAGCGGTCGTGCAGCTTGTCGAGTTGGCCGATCCATTTGGCGATGCGCTCGTGCGCCGGCGGCGGCTTCGGCGAATCCGGCCGCACGGTCACGCCATCGAGCACCACGAGCCGTGACACCTGCTCCGGGAATGCTCCCGAAAAGATCAGGCTCACCATGCCGCCCATCGAGTGCCCGATCAGGATGACCTGAGGCGCTGCGATCCTGCGCACGAGCTGTGCGAGATCGTAGACGTACTCCGTCAGCGCGTAGCTGCCGCCCCTGGTCCAGTCGGAATCGCCGTGCCCGCGCAGGTCGGGTGCGAGCACGTGAAAATGCGGCTGCAACGACCGGGCAATGAGGTCCCAACTCCGGCAATGGTCGCGGCCGCCGTGAACCAGGATGACGGGCAGGGCGCCGTGATTGCCCCAGTCGGCATAGTGCAGCCGCAGGCCGTGGGACTCGTAGAACCTGTCCTGCGGAGCGAGCATCGTGACCCTTTTCATCTGGCGGAATGTGACTGACGTAGCGTGGCGCCAGTCATTGCACAAGCAGAGGCGGGCGGCCATGCGCACGGGACGAGGCAGGCTCACACAAGCGCGCATACCCGGCACTTGCACCCCTGCACCCAAACAGGGCACCTTTCCGTAAACGATGAAATACGCCGCTGGTGGCGCCGGGGGAGGGATCGCGATGGCCGCACTCGATGGCCTGCAATTCGGCATCTTCGACCAGAACGATCACGGCCCTTATCCGCTCGCCGAGCAATACGAGGCGCGGCTGCGTCTGGTCGAGCTCTATGATGAAATCGGGTTTCGCACCTATCACATGAGCGAGCATCATGCGACGCCGCTCAACCTCGCGTGCTCGCCGAGCGTCTTCCTTGCCGCCATCGCCCAGCGCACAAGGCGTCTGCGTTTCGGGGCGCTGGTCTATGTGCTGCCGGCGCATCATCCGCTGCGGCTCGCCGAGGAGATCTGCATGCTGGATCATTTGAGCCGCGGCCGCGTCGAAGTCGGCATCGGCCGCGGCGCCTCGCCTCACGAGCTCGCCTATTTCGGCATTGATCCGGATGCGGCCCCGGCCATGTATGTCGAGGCCTATGGCGTTATCATGCAGGCGTTGACGCAAACGGAAGTGAATTTTTCCGGCAAGCATTATCGGTTCGCGAACGTGCCGGTCGATCTCAAGCCGTTCCAGCAGCCGCATCCGCCGCTCTGGTATGCCGTGCCGGTGCCGGAAGGCGCGGCGTGGCCGGCGCAAAACGGGATCAACGTCGTTTGCGGCGGGCCGCTGTCGCGTGTCCGCGAGATCACCGATCGCTATCGGGCCGAATGGGCTGCCGCGGGACGCCCCACCGATCAGCTTCCGCTCCTCGGCATCAATCGTTTCGTGCTCGCAGCCGATAGCGACCGCGAGGCGATGGCGCTCGGGCGCCGCGCCTGGCCGGTGTTCTACCGCAGCTTCATGAAGCTCTGGAAATTGCATGGCACCCAGCCGCGCAACATCCGCCTGCCCGAGGACTTTGACACCCTCGTGGAGAACGGCGGCGCGATCGCCGGATCGCCCGGCACAATCAGCGACAAGGTCGCGCGCCTGACCGCGGAGGGCGGCACGAACTACTTCATCAGCCAGTTCTCGTTCGGCGACTTGCGCGAGGACGAGGTGCAGAACTCCGTGCGCATTTTTGCCAAGGAGATGGGGATCGAGCCGCCCGTGGCTTAGCTCTGCGCCGGCCGCCGCGCCAGCGCGAGCGACAGGCCGAGGCCTGCGATGAACACACCGGAGGCCTGTGTGAGACGCCGCATCAGATTCGGCCTTCCGATCAGCTGCGTACGCGTCGCGGACGCCGTCAGCACCACGACGACATCGGCGAGCGTGTTCAGCGTCACCGAGATCGCGCCGAGCGCGATGAATTGCAGCGTGGGGCTCGATCCTGCGGGGTCGAGGAACTGCGGAATGAAGGCGAGGAAGAACGCCGCCGTCTTCGGGTTCAGCGCCTCGACCAGCACGCCGTCGCGGAAGGCATGCGCCCCGTCGGCGGATTCGAACGCCGGCAGCGCCCGGGCGGCGCTACGAAAGGTCTTGATGCCGAGCCAGACCAGATAGATCGCGCCGACGAATTTTACGGCAGCAAACAGATTTGCGCTCGCGAGAATGATGGCGGTAATGCCGAGGCTGCCAGCCACGACATGAACGAGCCCGCCCAGCGCCGTCCCCGTGGTCGAGGCGAAGCCGGCGCCGCGCCCGTCGGACAGCGTCCGCGCCGCGACATAGAAGATGCCGGGACCCGGCACGGCGGCGATGACGAGAGCGGAGGCCAGAAACAGCGAGAAAGTCGTGCCCATCACGCCGGAACGCTCAGTGCGACCGCGCCAGGCAGAACGCCACGACCTGCTCCAGCGCGCTCTTCATCGGCGAGGAGGGGAACAGCGCCAGCGCATCGACGGCCATGGCGCCGTAGTGCTGGGCGCGGACGAGCGTATCCTCGAGCGCGCGGTGCTTGTTCATCAGTCCGATGGCGTGGTCGAGGTCGCCATCGCTGATCTCGCCGCGCTCCAGCGCGCGGATCCAGAAAGCGCGCTCGGTGTCGTTGCCGCGGCGGAAGGCCAGCACGACCGGCAGCGTGATCTTTCCCTCGCGAAAGTCGTCGCCGGTGTTCTTGCCGAGCTTGGCGCTCTTGCCGCCATAATCGAGCACGTCGTCGACGAGCTGGAAGGCGATGCCGAGGTTCATGCCGACCGAGCGGCAGGCGGTCTGCTCCGCCTTCGGGCGGTTGGCGATCACCGGCCCGACCTCGCAGGCGGCCGCAAACAGCTCGGCGGTCTTGCCGCGGATCACGGCGAGATATTCGTCCTCGGTGGTCGCGGTGTTCTTGGCCGCGGCGAGCTGCATCACCTCGCCCTCGGCGATGGTCGCGGCCGCCGCGGAGAGGATGTCGAGCGCGCGCAGCGAGCCGACCTCGACCATCATGCGGAAGGCCTGACCCAGCAGAAAGTCGCCGACCAGCACGCTCGCCTCGTTGCCCCAGAGCATGCGCGCCGAGAGCTTGCCGCGGCGCATCTCGCTCTCGTCGACGACGTCGTCGTGGAGCAGGGTGGCGGTGTGCATGAACTCGACGGAAGCCGCGAGCTTGATGTGGCCGTCGCCGGTGTAGCCGGCGAGGTTGGCCATGGCGAGCGTCAGCATCGGGCGCAGGCGCTTGCCGCCCGAGGAGATCAGATGGTTGGCCACCTCCGGGATCATGGTCACCTCGGAGCCGGTCCGCGACAGGATCGTGGCGTTGACGCGCTCCATGTCGGGAGCGACAAGGGCGACCAGCTCTTCGATCGACGCGCCGGGTGTTTCGAAAGGTACGATGACGGCCACGCCGGTCTCCAATATTTGCCCCGGAGGAGCTATTCTGATGGAAATACAATAGAAACTGGCGGCGGATGCGGCAAGACCTGTGGAACCATTGACATTTGCCGCTTTAACCCCTTCGGGGCAGGAGACCTGCTTTGCGTGAACTGGTTCGGACCAACGACATCGTGCTGGTATCGGCGATCGGCGCGCTGCTCGACGGCGCCCACATCCACCATCTGGTGCTGGACCAGAACATGAGCATCATCGAGGGCTCGCTCGGCATCCTGCCCCGGCGGATCCTGGTCCACGAGGACGACGCCCTGGCCGCCCGCAAGCTCCTCACCGAGGCCGGCCTCAGCCACGAACTGCGCGGCGATGATTGACGCTGCGGCAGAGATCACCGAGGACGCCTTCCTCGGCGGGCGGCTGCTGCTGAAGCAGAAGCGGTCCGGACATCGCGCCGGGCACGACGCCATCCTGCTCGCGGCGGCGACGGACGCGCAGGCCGGTGATCGCGTAGTCGATCTCGGCGCCGGCATCGGCACCGCCGGGCTTGCGCTCGCCCGGCGCGTGGCCGGGATCGGGCTCGGCCTGGTCGAGATCGATCCGGAGCTGGCGGAACTCGCGCGCGCCAATGCGGCGGGGAACGCGATTCCCGCGGAGGTGATCGTGCTCGACATCACCGCCGACCCGCAGGCCTTCGCGGCAAACGGGCTGTTGCCCGACAGCGTCGACGTGGTGCTGATGAACCCGCCTTTCAACGACCCCGCGCGCCACCGCGGCTCCCCGGATCAGGCGCGCCAGGTCGCGCATGTGGCGACGGTGGACACTCTGCATGCGTGGGTGCATTCCGCGCGGCGCATCCTGCGATCGAACGGTGCGCTGACCCTGATCTGGCGCGCCGACGGCATCGCGGATGTCTTGACAGCGCTGTCACGCGGCTTCGGCAGTCTCTCGATCCTGCCGGTTCATGGCGAGGCGGGACGGCCTGCGATCCGCGTGCTGGTGCGCGCGATCAAGGGCGGCAGGGCGCCGGCGCGGATTTTGCCGGGACTCGTGCTCAACAATGAGTCACGCGTGCCCAATAAAGAGGTGACGGATATTCTGGAGGGGAGGGCGGTCCTGCCGCTGGCGGAAACGTGAGGGCCTTACCGGGGAAGCGATTCCGGCTGCCGATCTTGCGGAGACGTGAAGTGAATCGCCGTCAGAAGCGTTCCGATCAGCAACAACAGCAGATAGATCTTCATGGTGTTCTCCGCTGCCTCATTGCAGCCTCCGGACGGGAAAACTGCAAAACACGTTCCAAGCACTTGCAATGACACTCGCGTGATAAAAATTGGTTAATCAGAGGTAGCGGCATGGCCGAACAATTGAACGATCGTGAAGG
Organism: Bradyrhizobium diazoefficiens; assembly: GCF_018131015.1. Classification (GTDB taxonomy): domain Bacteria; phylum Pseudomonadota; class Alphaproteobacteria; order Rhizobiales; family Xanthobacteraceae; genus Bradyrhizobium; species Bradyrhizobium diazoefficiens_B. Next base: position 30,353 of record NZ_JAFCJJ010000017.1, on the reverse strand, counting down.
TTCCGGCCTGGCCGACAAGCTCCTTCAATACCTTCCGGCGCGCTTGCGCCCGGGCGCGGCCGTCGTGCCGGTGGTGCGGCTGTCCGGCGTGATCGGAGCGGTGACCCCGCTTCGCCCCGGCATGACGCTCGCGGGCGTCGCGCGGGTGCTGGAGCGGGCGTTTTCGGTCCGCAACGCCAAGGCGGTGGCGCTGGTGATCAACTCGCCCGGTGGCTCGCCGGTGCAGTCGCGCCAGATCTACCTGCGCATCAAGCAGCTCGCGGCGGAGAAGAAGCTTCCGGTGCTCGTGTTCGTCGAGGACGTCGCGGCGTCCGGCGGCTACATGATCGCCTGCGCGGGCGACGAGATCTTCTGCGATCCGTCGTCGATCCTCGGCTCGATCGGCGTGGTCGGCGGCAGCTTTGGTTTCCAGGAGGCGATCAAGCGGCTCGGCATCGAGCGGCGCCTTTATACCGCCGGCGCGCACAAGGCGATGCTGGATCCGTTCCTGCCGGAAAACCCCGACGACGTCGCCAGGGTGAAGGCGCTCCAGCGCGAGATCCACCAGATCTTCATCGCGCTGGTGAAGGAGAGCCGCGGCGCGCGGCTGAAGGGCGCCGACGACACCCTGTTCACGGGCGAATACTGGGCCGGCGAGAGTTCGATCGCGCTGGGGCTCGCCGACGGGATCGGGGACATCCGCTCAATTCTCCGCGCCCGCTATGGCGAGAAGGTTCTCACCCCCGTGATCGCCCCGCCGACCGGACTGCTGTCCGGACTGTTCGGGCGGAAATCGCCGGGCGCGGGCCAGCTTTCGGCCATGGAATCAATGGCCGGGCTGCCGGACGAGCTGATCTCGGCGATCGAAACCCGGGCAATCTGGGCGAAATTCGGGTTCTAGGCCTGGCTCTCCCGCGCCATTTGGTCCAAGGGGACTTGAAGTTAACCCGATTGCGGCGAGGAGCCGATTGCGCGAAAATGTTCGTGGGGGCTGAGCATGAACAAGGATCGACCGATGCCGCCGTTCGTCGCTTTCGCGGGCGTCCTGGGCGGGCTTGCCGTGGTCCGCTGGGCCTACAAGACCGCTGTCCGGATCAACCAGGAACTGGAGGAGATGCGCCTGTCGCGCGTCGCCGAAGCCGCCCGCACGGGGGATATTCCGACGCTGAAACGTGACCCCGTGACCGGAGCCTATCGCCCGGGGTAGGGGCGCCATTCGTCATGGCCGGGCTTGTCCCGGCCATCCACGCCTTTGCCTTGCCGCACGAAGAACGTGGATGCCCGGGACAAGCCCGGGCATGACGGAGGGCTTTCCACCCCCCTTGCCTTGATTCCCGTCCCCGCCGTCGATACGGTCCCGCGCGATTCAAAACCCCCCGCGAGAGCCCGATCTGACGATGGACGCCTCATTGCCCGCCCATATGCGCCCGGAACGCTCGTTCCAGGGTTTCATCCTCGCGCTCCAGCGGTTCTGGGCGGAGCAGGGCTGCGTCATCCTGCAGCCCTACGACATGGAGATGGGCGCAGGCACTTTCCATCCGGCGACCACGCTGCGCGCGCTCGGGCCAAAGCCCTGGAACGCCGCCTATGTGCAGCCCTCGCGCCGGCCCAAGGACGGCCGCTACGGTGAAAACCCGAACCGGCTGCAGCACTACTACCAGTTCCAGGTGATCATGAAGCCGTCGCCGCCGAACCTTCAGGAGCTGTACCTGAAGTCGCTCGCCGCGATCGGCATCGATTCCGCCGTGCACGACATCCGCTTCGTCGAGGACGATTGGGAGAGCCCGACGCTCGGCGCCTGGGGCCTCGGGTGGGAGTGCTGGTGCGACGGCATGGAGGTCAGCCAGTTCACCTATTTCCAGCAGGTCGCGGGCTTCGAATGCGCGCCGGTCGCGGGCGAGCTCACCTACGGTCTCGAGCGCCTCGCGATGTATGTGCAGGGCGTCGACCGCGTCTACGACCTCAACTTCAACGGCCGCGAGGGCGATGCCAAGGTCACCTATGGCGACGTCTTCCTGCAGGCCGAGCGGGAATATTCGAAGCACAATTTCGAAGTCGCCGACACCGCGATGCTGTTCGAGCAGTTCAAGATGGCGGAGGCTGCCTGCAGAAAGTACCTCGATGCCGGTTGGAAGGATGACAAGCGCGAAGCGCATCTGATGGCGCTGCCGGCCTACGACCAGTGCATCAAGGCGAGCCATGTCTTCAACCTGCTCGACGCGCGTGGCGTGATCTCGGTGACCGAGCGGCAGAGCTACATTCTTCGCGTGCGCGAATTGGCAAAAGCCTGTGGCGAAGCCTGGATCCATACCGAAGCGGGCGGAGCGGCCTGATGCCCGATCTTTTGCTGGAACTGTTTTCCGAAGAAATCCCCGCGCGCATGCAGGCCAGGGCGGCCGACGATCTGCGCCGCATGGTCACCGACAAGCTGGTCGCCGAGGGTCTCGTCTACGACGGCGCGAAAGCGTTTGCGACGCCGCGCCGCCTCGCGCTGACCGTGCACGGCATCCCCGCGCGCCAGCCCGACCTGAAGACCGAACGCCGCGGACCGAAAGTTGGCGCGCCCGATGCGGCCGTGCAGGGCTTTCTGAAGGCGACGGGTCTGAAGTCGCTCGATGAAGCCAAGATCCAGCGCGACCCCAAGGGCGATTTCTACATCGGCTTGATCGAGAAGCCCGGCCGCGACGCGATCGACGTGCTCGCGGAGATGCTTCCCGTCATCATCCGCACTTTCCCCTGGCCGAAATCGATGCGCTGGGGCGCGCGCTCCGGAAAGCCGGGTTCGCTGAGCTGGGTGCGCCCGCTGCACGCAATCACCGCGACCTTCGGGCTCGAGACCGAGGAGCCCGATGTCGTGAAGTTTTCGGTGGAGGGCATCGAGGCCGGCCAGACGACCTACGGCCACCGCTTCCTCGCGCCCGCTCCGATCAGCGTGCGTCGCTTCGAGGACTATGAAGCAAAGCTCCTGGCCGCGAAGGTCATTCTCGATCCCGAGCGCCGCAAGGATGCGATCCTCGCCGACGCCAAGCAGCTCGCCTTCGCGCAAGGTTTTGAGCTGGTCGAGGACCAGAACCTGCTCGACGAGGTCGCCGGCCTCGTCGAATGGCCGGTCGTGCTGATGGGCTCGTTCGAGCCGGAATTTTTGGCGACGCCGTCGGAGGTCATCCGGGCCACCATCCGCAACAACCAGAAGTGCTTTGTGGTGAGCGACCCCAAGACCGGGAAGCTCGCCAACAAGTTCATCCTGGTCGCCAACATCGAGGCCACCGATGGCGGGGCGACCATCATCGCCGGCAACGAGCGCGTCATCCGCGCGCGCTTGAGCGATGCGAAGTTCTTCTACGAGACCGACCTCAAAACGAGGCTCGAGGATCGTCTGGCCAAGTTCGACCAGATCGTGTTCCACGAGAAGCTCGGCACACAGGCTGAGCGGATCAAGCGGATCGGGCGGCTCGCTGCCGAGATCGCGCCGCTGGTCGGCGCTGATGTCGCCAAGGCAACGCGCGCCGCGCATCTCGTCAAGGCGGATTTGCTGACGGAAGTCGTCGGCGAATTCCCGGAAGTTCAGGGCCTGATGGGCAAGTACTACGCGCTGGCGCAGGGCGAGGATGCATCTGTCGCGGCCGCCTGCGAAGAGCACTATAAGCCGCAGGGGCCTGCCGATCGCGTGCCGACCGATCCGGTCAGTGTCGCGGTGGCGCTCGCCGACAAGCTCGATACCCTCGCCGGTTTCTGGGCCATCGATGAGAAGCCCACGGGGAGCAAGGATCCGTATGCGTTGCGCCGTGCGGCGCTGGGTGTGATCAGTTTGATCACCGAGAACGCGTTGCGCCTGTCGCTTTTGAAGGTTGCGGCGTCCGCGCTCGCCGGCCTGTCGGTGAAGCCTGCCGATGCGCAAAAGCTTCCGAGCGACCTGCTCGCCTTCTTCGCCGATCGTCTCAAGGTCCAGCTCCGCGAGCAGGGCGCGCGGCACGATCTCGTCGACGCCGTATTTGCGCTCGGTGGCCAGGACGATCTGTTGATGATCGTGCGCCGTGTCGAGGCGCTCGGAAAGTTCCTCGATAGCGACGACGGCAAGAATCTGCTCGCCGGCACCAAGCGCGCCGGCAATATCCTCTCGATCGAGGAGAAGAAGGACAAGCGCACGTTCGATGGCGCGCCGGACGCTGCGCTCTACAGCCTCGCTGAAGAAAAGGCGCTGGCCAAGGCGATCGGCGAGGTGAAGGCGGAAGCAAGCGCCGCCGTCGCGAAGGAAGACTTTGCCGCTGCGATGAGCGCGATGGCGAAGCTGCGTCCGCCGGTCGATGCCTTCTTCGACAAGGTCCGCGTCAACGACGATGATGCGAAGGTGCGCGAGAACCGGCTGAAACTGCTGAACGAGATCCGCAGCGCCACGCGCGCAGTCGCGGATTTCTCGAAGATCCAGGATTGAGGCGCGGCTATTGGGATTCGTGCCCCGGACGCAGCGCAGCGCTACTTGCGATGCGCTGCAGAGCCGGGGCCCACGCCTGCCGCGTGCTCGCAGTTTCTGGGTCCCGGGTCGCGCTTCGCTTGCCCGGGACACGAGAGCGCAAGAAAAAGCCCCGCCCGGCGGGGGGAAACCGGGCAGGGCCTGATGTCCGATTACTCTACTCACGTCAGCCTGATGTGACGCGCCGGACATCGAGTTCAACGAGATCACGCGTCTAGTCGAGCACCTCGACGACGCGCCGCGAGCGCGGCTCGACCAGCACGGTCTCGCCGTTCACGACGGTGTAGCGGTAGGTCGTCGCGCCGAAACGTTGCGGCACGTCATAATAGGTGACGCCGCTTTCGGGTAAGGTGGCGCCGACCACCACGCGGTCCGGTGTATGGAAAGCCGGCACGCGCTGTTCGACCACGTATTCGCGGAAAGCCGGCCGCTGTTCGACCGCAATCGTCGGGCCGCTCTCGACCACGACGGGCGCGCGGCCCACCGTGATCCCGGTTTGCGCCTGCGCCGCGACGGGCGAGCCGATCGCGGCCGCGAGCGCTGCAAGAGCAAGAATCCTGTTCCGCATGCAAAACTCCTTTGACGAGATTTTTTGCGACGAGATTTCGGGACGCGCCAGTGGCGCGATCAGTTGCCAATGCATGCGTCCCGGCGATGTTCCGGGAAAAGCCCTGCCGCATTCGCGGCATTTTCGGGTGGTTTTCGCGAAGGCGGGAACCCGTTGCCCACAGGCGCGTCTCTTCCCCCGGAACCCGGTCCGGTATGATCCCGCCCGATTCGCACCCCCGTCATGGAAAGACAATTCATGCACATCACCGTCGCCCACATCTCGCCGCTTCTGTCGCTCCTGGCCGGTGTGCTCATCCTGATCATGCCCCGCCTGCTCAACCTGATCGTCGCGATCTTTCTCATCATCAATGGCGCGATTGGGCTGGGATTGCTGAAGTGGCTCCATCTCTAGGCCTTCATTTTCCGGAACTCTTCGACTTGCGCGGGCCCGTCCAAAATGGTGTAAGGCCCGCGATTTCCCATTCCTCTCGCAGGTTGTGTGCAAGCTATGGCCAAAGCCGCCTCGAAGCCCAAGAAAATGCCAGCGAAATCAAAGTCCTCCGCCAAGGCGAAGGCTGCGCCGGCGGCCCGCAAGGCGCTCGCCAAGACCGCCCCGAAAGCGGCCGCCAAGCCCGCGGCAAAACCGGCTGCCAAGCCTGCCTCTAAGGCTGCGACCAAGCCGGTCGCACCGAAGGTCGCTGTGAAGCCTGCACCGAAGAAGGCCGCACCCGCCAAGGCGGCGGCGGCCGCGGCCAAGGCCGGCAAGTGGGTGTACACGTTCGGGGACGGCAAGGCGGAAGGGCGCTCGGAGATGCGCGACCTGCTCGGCGGCAAGGGCGCCAACCTCGCCGAGATGGCCAATCTCGGCTTGCCGGTGCCTCCCGGCTTCACCATCCCGACCTCGGTCTGCACGTATTTCTACGCGCACGACAAGAACTATCCGAAGGAATTGCAGGCGCAGGTCGAGAAGGCGCTGGAGCATGTCGGCAAGCTGACCGGCAAGGTGTTCGGCGACAGCAAGAACCCGCTGCTGGTCTCCGTGCGCTCGGGCGCGCGCGCCTCGATGCCGGGCATGATGGACACCGTGCTCAACCTCGGCCTCAACGACGAGACGGTGGAAGCGCTGGCCGGGCTCTCCGGCGACCGCCGCTTTGCCTATGACAGCTATCGCCGCTTCATCACCATGTATTCCGACGTGGTGCTGGGCTTCGAGCACCATCACTTCGAGGAAATCCTCGACGCCTTCAAGGACAGCCAGGGCTATACGCTCGACACCGATCTGTCCGCCGAGGACTGGGTCGACCTGGTCGGCAAGTACAAGGATGCGGTCGCGCACGAGACCGGCAAGGATTTCCCGCAGGATCCGCACGACCAACTCTGGGGCGCGATCGGCGCCGTGTTCTCATCCTGGATGAACGCGCGCGCGGTGACCTACCGCAAGCTGCACGACATTCCGGAATCCTGGGGCACCGCGGTCAACGTGCAGGCCATGGTGTTCGGCAACATGGGCGAGACCTCGGCGACCGGCGTTGCCTTCACCCGCAATCCCTCGACCGGCGAGAGCAAGCTCTACGGCGAGTTCCTGATCAACGCGCAGGGCGAGGACGTGGTAGCGGGCATCCGCACGCCGCAGGACATCACCGAGGATGCGCGCAAGGAATCGGGCTCCGACAAGGCGTCGATGGAATCGGCCATGCCGGACGCCTTCAAGGAACTGACGCGGATCTACACACTGCTCGAGAAGCACTACCGCGACATGCAGGACATGGAGTTCACGGTCGAGCAGGGCAAGCTGTGGATGCTGCAGACCCGCGGCGGCAAGCGCACCGCCAGGGCGGCGCTGCGCATCGCGGTCGAGCTCGCCAATGAAGGCCTGATCTCGAAGAAGGAGGCGGTGACGCGGATCGATCCCGCGTCGCTCGACCAGCTCCTGCATCCGACCATCGATCCCGACGCCAAGCGCGACGTGATCGCGACCGGCCTGCCGGCTTCGCCAGGTGCTGCGTCCGGCGAGATCGTGTTCTCCTCGGACGAGGCGGCAAAGCTCCAGGGCGACGGGCGCAAGGTGATCCTGGTCCGCATCGAGACCAGCCCGGAGGACATCCACGGCATGCACGCCGCCGAAGGCATTTTGACCACCCGCGGCGGCATGACCTCGCACGCCGCCGTGGTCGCGCGCGGCATGGGCAAGCCCTGCGTCTCCGGCTGCGGCACCATCCGCGTCGACTACGGCCGCGGCACCATGAGCATCGGCTCGCGCACCTTCAAGGCCGGCGACGTCATCACCATCGACGGCTCGCTCGGCCAGGTGCTCGCCGGCCGCATGCCGATGATCGAGCCGGAGCTCTCCGGCGAGTTCGGCACGCTGATGACCTGGGCCGACCAGGTCCGCAAGATCGGCGTCCGCGTCAATGCGGATACGCCGGATGACGCGCGCACCGCGCTCAAGTTCGGCTCGGAAGGCATCGGCCTGTGCCGCACCGAGCACATGTTCTTCGAGGAGACCCGCATCCGCACCGTGCGCGAGATGATCCTCTCGGAGGACGAGCAGTCGCGCCGTGCCGCGCTGGCAAAGCTGCTGCCGATGCAGCGGGCCGACTTCGTCGAACTGTTCGAGATCATGAAGGGCCTGCCCGTCACGATCCGCCTGCTTGACCCGCCGCTGCACGAGTTCCTGCCACACACCCATGCCGAGGTCGAGGAAGTGGCGCGCGCCATGAACACCGATCCGCGGCGTCTGGCCGACCGCGCCCGCGAGCTCTCGGAGTTCAACCCGATGCTCGGCTTCCGCGGCTGCCGCATCGCGATCGCCTATCCGGAGATCGCCGAGATGCAGGCGCGCGCGATCTTCGAGGCGGCGATCGAGGCGGAGAAGCGCACCGGCAAGGCCGTCGGCCTCGAAGTGATGGTGCCGCTGATCGCGACCAAGGCCGAGCTCGATCTCGTCAAGGCGCGCATCGACGCCACCGCGAAGGCGGTGATGCGCGACACCAATAAGAAGATCGACTACCAGGTCGGCACCATGATCGAGCTGCCGCGCGCCTGCCTGCTCGCCGGCGAGATCGCGGAAAGCGCCGAGTTCTTCTCCTTCGGCACCAACGACCTGACGCAGACGACCTACGGCATCAGCCGCGACGACGCGGCGAGTTTCCTCGGTCCCTATGTGAGCAAGGGCATCCTCGCCATCGACCCCTTCATCGCGCTCGACCAGGAAGGCGTCGGCGAGCTCGTCAAGATCGGCGTCGCCCGCGGCCGCAAGACGCGCGCCTCGCTCAAGGTCGGCATCTGCGGCGAGCACGGCGGCGATCCCGCCTCCATCGCCTTCTGCCACAATGCCGGCCTCGACTACGTCTCCTGCTCGCCCTACCGCGTGCCGATCGCGCGCCTCGCCGCGGCGCAGGCCGCGCTCGGCAAGGCCGCCGCGAGCCAGGCGTAGCCGAAGCGAATTGCAAGATGCGAAAGAGGCGGGGCTTGCTCCGCCTCTTTTCGTTTGATGCAACTCCTTCACCACACACTCGCTGTCATCGCCCGGCTTGACCGGGCGATCCAGTACGCCGAGACGTCAGTGATTGAATCGAGAAGCCGCGGCGTACTGGATGCCCCGCCTGCGCGGGGCATGACAGCGGTTGTTGTCGCGAACAATGGAACTCATCGCGTCCCGTAATGATACGTGCGCGCAAGAGTTCCTTCACCATTCGCGTTGACGGGATGTTTACCGCTTCGCGTCAGCGCGCATTTACCAATGCGCATCATCGCCCCGCGAAAACACTTGCAATCGCTTGAGTGTGTCGGCTGCGCAACGTCGATTAACGCCCCGGCAACCTAAATTGGTTACTCACGATAAAGATCGAATTGCACGGATGTACTGACTTCGATCAGAACGGACCTTAGCGTTGCGTGAGCGTATCCATGTTTATGTGGCGTAACCATCCGAAGGGCGCCCGGTTTGCGTCCTTCGGCATCGGTCTCTGCATCTTCGTGACGATGCCGAGGGAGACCGGCTATCAGGACATCGCCTCGCTGCTGGCGCGCCAACCCGGCGTCGCCGAGCGCTGGCAGAAGCAGGTGTTCTCCGCCGCATCGTCGATCCAGCTCGCCACCTACAGTTTCACGCGTCCGATCGGAACCTCAGTGCCGCAGAGCCCGATGTATCGTCTTGCGAGCCTCGACGGCCGCGACGTCACCGGCGCCATCGCGCGCAATCCGGTGCTGCAGACGCCGCAGCGCTACCAGGCCGCCGATTTCCCGAGGGTCGACCGCTCGCTGAAGGGCGATCGCCTCGCGACCGTTTCACCCGCCCCCGGGGCCGCTGCGCCGGACGCGGCGCCCGTGCAGGAGGATCCTGCGACCTCGAACAGCTCGGTGTTCGGCGCCAAGACGGTGTCGCTGCCGCCGGCGATGTCGCCGGAGTCCGCGGCTGCGCTGGACCCGGAGCTTGCGGAAGCCATGAGCGCGCCGCCCCTGCCGCAATATTCCAGCGCGCCGCAGGCGAGCGATTCCGCGCGTTCGTTCGCGGTTCAGCCGCTCGAGGCGCTGAAGCGGGCGACTAGCGTGGCGCCGCCGCGCGATCCCTTCAGCGTGAAGACGTCGAACCTGTTCTTCGGAAGCTCCTCGCTCGGCGGCAATGCCGAGAGCATCGAGAGCTGGCAGCCCGGCGCCGCGCCGCTGATCGTGATGCCCGACCCCGACATGAAGGCGATGGCCTCGTTGCCGCCGCCGGCGGACGACGTCGCGACGGCGACTGACAGCGGCGAGAGCGTCGCGCCCAAGGGCGAGGTCAACGCCGACAACCAGCACGGCAGGTCTCCGGCGGAACGGCTGGCGCTCGACGAGAAGTCGCGCGCCAAGTCGGAGAAATGCCTTGCGGAGGCCGTCTATTTCGAATCCCGCGGCGAGGCCGTTCGTGGCCAGATCGCGGTCGCGCAGGTCGTGATGAACCGGGTCTTCTCCGGCAAATATCCGGACACCGTGTGCGGCGCGGTCTATCAGAACAAGCATCGCCATCTTGCCTGCCAGTTCACCTTCGCCTGCGACAACAATGCCGACGTGATCCGCGAGCCCGAGATGTGGGATCGCGCCAGGAAGATCGCCAAGGCGATGCTCGACGGCCAGATCTGGCTGCCCGAGGTCGGCAAGTCCACGCACTACCACGCCTACTGGGTACGCCCCTCCTGGGTCGCCGAGATGAAGAAGTTGTACAAGACCGGCGTGCACACCTTCTATCGCCCGCGCAACTGGGGCGACGGCAGCGAGGAGCCGAGCTGGGGCACCCCGGCGCAGACCGCCGCGCTCTCGGCCGAGCTCCTCCAGGAAGCCAAGAGCTCCGCCGAGATGGGCGTGATCGAGCGGCGGTAGCTTTTCTTACCTCGCCCAGACGCAGGTCTGCTCCCTCGCCCCGCTTGCGGGGAGAGGGTTGGGGTGAGGGGGACTCTCCGCGAGGACGGCGACAATTGGACTCGCGGAGAGTCCCCCTCACCCGGAATCCGCGCTACGCGCGCATTCCGGCCTCTCCCCGCAAGCGGGGAGAGGCAAAGAGTTCACGCCTCGATATCCAGCGCGCAGTCGAAATTCGGTACCGAATGCGTCAATGCGCCGGATGAGGCGTAGTCGACGCCGGTCGCCGCGATGGCCGCGATCGAATCGAGCGTGACTCCACCGGACGCCTCCAGCGCGAGGCGGCCCTCGTTGAGCCTCACCGCCTCGCGCAGCGTCGCGAGGTCCATGTTGTCGAGCAGTACCGCGTCGGCAAGGCCGGTGGCGAGCACCTCGCGAAGCTGCGCGAGCGTATCGACCTCGATCTCGATCTTGACGAGATGGCCGGCGTGGCCGCGGGCGCGCTCCAGCACGGGCCGGATGCCGCCGGCGACCGCGATGTGGTTGTCCTTGATCAGGATCGCATCGTCGAGGCCAAAACGATGGTTGAAGCCGCCGCCGCAGCGCACCGCGTATTTCTCCAGCGCCCGCAATCCCGGCGTGGTTTTTCGCGTGCAGCAGATTCGCATGTTTGTGCCTTTGGTGCGGGCGACATAGTCGGCCGTCAGCGTCGCGATACCCGAGAGGCGGCCGACGAAATTCAGCGCTGTCCGTTCCGCGGTGAGAATGCCGCGCGCCGGGCCGGAGATCGTCAGCACGTGCTGCCCGCGGCCAACGCGCGCGGCATCGCGGACATGGGCGCGGACCTCGATGTCAGGCGAGAGTTTCTGCAATGTCGCGATCGCCAGCGGCAATCCGGCAATGACGCCGGACTGGCGCGCGACAAGCACCGCCTGTGCCGTCGTTGCTTCCGGGATCGTCGCCAGCGAAGTGATGTCGCCGGCGCGGCCGAGATCCTCGGCGAGCGCGCGATGCACGCCCTCGTCGATCGCGAGCGGCGAGAGAAAGGCGTCGGGATAGAGCAGGGAGGTCGGGGTGATCATGAAAATCTCCGTCAGGCGATCGCGGGCTGTGCGATGCGCGGCATGCAACGTGCCGTGAGGCCGCGGGCAACCTCGCGCGCGGCTGCGAGCGTGGTCATGGTTCGATGCGCCAGCGCAGGCACATCGTCGGGATGATCGGAGCGGAAATGCCCGCCGCGACTCTCGCGCCGGCTCCAGGCTGCTGCGGTAACGAGGAGTGCGGAAGCTGCCATGTTGCGCAGGACGAGGCTCGTCGCCTCGCGTTCGAGCGCGGCGAAGCTGCGCACGGCATCCGCAAGGCCCTCACCGTCACGGATCACCCCAACATTTGTGCTCATCATCGCTCGCAGCCGCCTGATGGAAGCGGCATCCGGCGTGCCGGCCCGCTGCACGACGAGAGCGTCGGGAAGGCGGGCAGGGGAGCGGATGCTGCAGCCCGCGATGTCGTCGGCGATACGCGCGGCATAGACGATCGCCTCGAGCAGCGAATTCGACGCGAGCCGGTTGGCGCCATGCGCGCCGGTGGAGGACACTTCGCCAGCAGCCCACAACCCGTCGATCGAGCTGCGGCCGCGCGCGTCCACCGCGATGCCGCCCATGTGGTAGTGCGCGGCCGGCGCGATCGGGATGGCCTGCGTCGCCGGATCAATTCCGGCGGCGACGCAACTCGCATAGACGGTCGGAAATCGTTCGGCGAAGCGTGCGCCCAGCGCCGCCCGCGCATCGAGAAAGGCGCGGCGCCCGGCCGCGATCTCGGCGAACACACCGCGGGCCACGATGTCGCGCGGCGCAAGCTCGGCGAGCGGATGCCGCGCCGTCATGAAGCGCTCGCCGTGGCCGTTGATCAGCGTCGCGCCCTCGCCGCGCAGCGCCTCGGTCGCAAGCGGCGCCGGATCGCGCCCCACCATGATGGCGGTCGGGTGGAACTGGACGAATTCCGGGTCGGCAATCACCGCACCGGCACGGGCTGCGAGCGCGAGTCCCGATCCACTGGCCTCGGCCGGATTGGTGGTGACGGCGTAGAGATGCCCGATGCCGCCGGTCGCAAGCACCACCGCGCGAGAAGCGAGCAGGACCGGCCGCGCGGCCGAATTGCCGGCCTCGCGCAACTGCAGGCCGGTGACGGCGCCGTCTTCGGTCAGCAGCGCTTCGGCAACGAAACCCTCGATCAGGCGGATCGACGGTGTGCGGCGGACAGCTTCGCCGAGAGCTGCGATGATTGCCGCACCCGCGCCGTCGCCACGCACATGCACGATGCGCCGTGCCGAGTGCGCGGCTTCGCGCCCGACTGCAAGCCGGCCTTCGAGATCGCGATCGAACGGCACGCCATAGGCGAGGAGGTCATGGATGCGCGCTGCCGCCTCGCGCGCGATCCCGAGCGCGACCGCTTCATCGACGATGCCGCCGCCGGCGGCGATGGTGTCGGCGGCATGCGCCTCCGGCGTGTCGCCCTCGGCCACGGCCGCGGCGATGCCGCCTTGCGCCCAGGCGGACGACGCGCCGTGGCCGAGCGGTGCCGCCGAGATCAGCGTCACCGGCCGCGGTGCGAGTTTCAGCGCGCAGAACAGTCCGGCGAGGCCGCCGCCGACGATGAGGACGTCGTCGGGGTGCGTGAGGTTGTGGATGTTGTTTGCTGTCATGGCTCTCTCCAAATTCTCCGCTGTCGTCCCGGCGAAGGCCGGGACCCATACGCCGCGGCGGAAATTGTTGTGCGAAAGCTGTTCAACGTCGTTCTTCGTCAAACATCTTCCTGTGGTTATAGGTCCCGGCCTTCGCCGGGACGACACCATGGGTGTTGATGCTTGTCGCGCTCAATTCCTCAGATTGATCATGCGCTCGACCGATCGCCGCGCGCGCTCCGCCAGCACCGGATCGATCGTCACTTCCTCGCCAAGCGTCAGCAGGCTTTGCAGGATGTTGGCGAGCGTGATGCGCTTCATGTGTGGGCAGAGATTGCAGGGGCGCAGCATCTCCACGTCGGGCAGCTCGGCACGCACATTGTCGGCCATCGAGCATTCCGTGATCATCACGAGGCGCCGCGGCCGTCTCTCCCGCACCCAGTTGATCATGTGCGCGGTCGAGCCGGTGAAGTCGGCCTCCGCCAGCACGTCCGGCGGGCATTCGGGATGGGCGATGATCTGCACGGAGGGGTCGGCGTCACGAAAGGCGCGAAGCTCTTCGCCGGTGAAGCGCTCGTGCACCTCGCAGGCACCCTTCCAGGCAATGATCTTCACGTCGGTCTTCGAGGCGACATAGCTCGCGAGGTAGCGGTCGGGCAGGAAGATCACGCTCGGCGCATTCAGGCTCTCGACCACCTGCACGGCATTGGACGAGGTGCAGCAGATGTCCACCTCGGCCTTCACCTCCGCGGACGTGTTGACATAGGCGACGACCGGCACGCCGGGAAATTTTTCGCGCAGCAGGCGGACGTCGGCGCCCGTGATGCTGGCGGCGAGCGAGCAGCCGGCGCGTGCGTCGGGGATCAGCACCGTCTTGTCCGAGTTGAGCAGCTTCGACGTCTCCGCCATGAAGTGCACGCCGCACTGGACGATGATGTCGGCCTTCACCTTGGTGGCTTCGATGGCGAGCTGGAGCGAGTCGCCGCCGATGTCGGCGACGCAGTGGAAGATCTCCGGCGCCTGGTAGTTGTGGGCGAGGACCACCGCGTTGCGCGCGCGCTTCAGCTCGTTGATCGCCCTGATCGTGGGCGCCATCAGCGGCCACTCGACCGGCGGGATCACATGCCTGACGCGCTCATAGAGCGGCGCGGTCGCCTGTTCGACCTCCGGTGTCCATTCCAGTGAGGGCATCGGCAACGGTTGCGCCGTTCGCGCCGGCGGCACCGCGCGAGAAGAGCTGATGGTTTGGCCCTGCGGCCGGTCTGCAAAATCGTCCGGCCCGTAAATTCCAGCAATCGGCATCGAAGCCTCCCGTGAGCAGTAATTATACTCATAGTGAGTATATTATGGGCCTGGAAAACCCGGCCGAGTGGGCCGGTGAACTTCGCCAAGACGATATATACTCAATCTGAGTAAATCAAAGATAACACGGGACCGGGGAGTCCGCTAGGCCCGGCCGCACACATTCCCGTCAAGTCCCGCCAGGCGCGAGCCGAAAGAAAACGCAATGCTCCCGCGGCAGCCCCTCGTGGAACGCAATTGTTTTTGACTTTGGGTTTTCATGCATGTGCATTAAATGCCTGTCTGGCGGCAACCTATTCCGGACCCGCCGGTGAAAGGTGAGGGACTCCATGTCGGCACAAACGGGCGAACTCGGTCCGGTCTCACGTTCCTCCAACTGGCGCACGCCGGCGATCATCATTCTCTGCGGCTGCGCGATCGGCATGCTCGGCTTCGGCCCGCGCTCGGCGCTCGGCTTCTTCGTGCAGCCGATGAGCCACGAATACGCCTGGGGCCGCGACGTTTTCGGTCTCGCCATCGCCGTGCAAAATCTGCTGTGGGGGCTGGGCCAGCCATTCGCCGGCGCGGTCGCCGATCGCTTCGGCCTGTTCCGGGTGATGTGCGTTGGCGCGTTGCTCTATGCCGGTGGCCTGTTGTTGATGCGCTACTCCTCGACGCCGCTGGTGCTCGACATGGGCGCCGGCGTCATGATCGGGCTCGGCCTTGCAGGCTGCTCGTTCAACCTGGTGCTGTCGGCGTTCAGCAAGCTGCTGCCGGCCGAGAAGCGCGGGCTTGCGCTCGGCGCCGGCACCGCGGCGGGCTCGTTCGGACAGTTTCTGTTCGCGCCGATCGGCGTGGCGCTGATCGACAATTTCGGCTGGCAGCAGGCGCTCACCGTGTTCGGCTTCCTGATGCTGCTGATCATCCCGCTGTCGCTGGCGCTGTCGACGCCACCGGTCGAAAGCACCGCCAGCGCGGCGCCCGCGGACGAGCAGACCTTCACCAGGGCGCTCGCGGAAGCCTTCGGGCACCGCTCCTACGTGCTGCTGGTGCTCGGCTTCTTCACCTGCGGCTTCCAGCTCGCCTTCATCACCGTGCATCTGCCGGCCTTCCTGGTCGATCGCGGCGTCGCAACGCAAATCGGCGGCTGGGTGATCGCGGCAATCGGCCTGTTCAACATCATGGGATCGCTGAGCGTCGGCTATCTGCAGAACTATCTGCCCAAGCGCTACATCCTCTCCTCGATCTATTTTACCCGCGCGCTCGCGACCCTCGCCTTCATCTCGTTCCCGGTCACGCCGTTCTCGGCGATTGCGTTCGGCGCGGTCTCCGGCCTGACCTGGCTGTCGACGGTGCCGCCGACCTCGGCGCTGGTGGCGCTGATGTTCGGCACGCGCTGGCTTGCCACCCTCTATGGCTTTGCCTTCGTCAGCCACCAGGTCGGCGGCTTCCTCGGGGTCTGGCTCGGGGGCATCGTGTTCGAGCGGTTCGGTTCCTACACGCCGATCTGGTGGCTCTCGATCCTGTTCGGCGTGCTTTCGGCGCTGATCAATCTTCCGATCGTCGAGAAGCCGGTCGCACGAGCGGTTGCGCAGCCGGCCTGATCGGCTAAACATCCCGGTCAAACAAGTCAGGGAGTTTTGCCGTGGCTACATTCAAGGCGATCAGGATCGACAAGGCGGACAAGGGCACCACCGCGCAGCTGACGCAGTTCGACGAAGCCGAGCTCATGGACGGCGACGTCACCGTCCGCGTGGAATGGTCGACGCTGAACTACAAGGATGGCCTTGCGCTCACCGGCAAGGCGCCGGTGGTGCGCCGCTTCCCGATGATCGCCGGCATCGACTTCGCCGGCACGGTCGAGCAATCCTCCCATCCGCAGTGGAAGGCGGGCGACAAGGTCGTCTGCACCGGCTGGGGCATGGGCGAGACCCATCTCGGCGCCTATGCCGAGAAGGCGCGGGTGAAGGGCGACTGGCTGGTCTCCCTGCCGCAGGGCCTGTCGGCGCGCGATGCCATGGCGATCGGTACCGCCGGCTTCACCGCGATGCTGTCGGTGCTGGCGCTGGAGAAGCACGGCCTCTCGCCGAAGAGCGGCCCCGTGGTGGTGACGGGCGCGGCCGGCGGCGTCGGCTCGATCGCCACCGCGGTGCTGTCAAAGCTCGGCTACCACGTCATCGCTTCGACCGGCCGCGCCGCGGAGGCGGACTATCTGAAGGAAATTGGCGCGGCCGAAATCATCGACCGCAATGAGCTGTCGGGAGCGCCAAAGCCGCTCGCCAAGGAGCGCTGGGCGGGCGGCGTCGACAGCGTCGGATCGACCACGCTCGCGAATCTCCTGTCGATGACGAAGTATGGCGGGGCGATCGCGGCCTGCGGCCTGGCGGCCGGCATGGACCTGCCGTCCTCCGTCGCACCGTTCATTTTGCGCGGGGTGTGCCTTCTCGGCATCGATTCCGTGATGTGCCCGATCGAACCCCGCAAGGCTGCCTGGCAGCGCTTGGCATCCGATCTGGACCGGACGAAACTATCTGAAATCACTAAGGAAATTTCTCTCGATGAAGTTTCCGGCTGGGGCGCGAAGATCCTCGCCGGCCAGGTCCGGGGCCGCGTCGTGGTTAAAATCGTGTGACGGCGTTTAGACTTTACCAACCAAGCTGCTTCAATGTCGCCTTGGTTGGTATGGTAAGCAGCGGGTAAAGAGATAAGGCATCGCCCGCTGCGGGGGTTGAGTTCGGAGTTGAGCATGCTTGCGCGTATCATGTTGGGGGCTGTCACGGCGGCAGTGACGTTTGCGCCGGCCATTGCTGGAAGCATGAACGCGGATGAGGCGCGCCGCTTCGTGGCCGGCAAGGTGTTCGCGTTCACCTGTTTCGACGGCACCAAGGGTGCGGGCCGTATCCTGGACGACCTCGGTGCCGCCGGCGCGGTGCAGTTCTCGGGATCAGGCCCGGTGAAACATCTGCGCCTGCCAGGCAACACGCTCCAGATCCGCGGCCAGAACGTCTGCGCCTCGATCAAGGGCATCCCGTTCGAGCCCTGCTTCAATCTGGAGAAGACCGACGCCAGCAGCTTCCGCGGCTCGGTGTCGGGCATGGGCTTCGCCTATTGCGACTTCCACCACCAGCGCGGCAACCAGATGCTGATGGCGCGCGCCTCGGCACGGCCGCGCTCGCTGCGGGCGCCGGAGCATACCGGTACGGTCGGGCCGGCCGGCACCGAAGTCGCCGCACGCGTCGAGACGCCGCGCGTCGAGAGCAGTCGCATCGAGCCGGTAAAATCGGAAGCGAGGTCCGAGCCGAAGAATGAAGGCCCGCTGGAGCTGCGCCGCTCGACCGAGTGAATCGCCGGCCTCGTAAACCTCATCGCAAGAACTCGAGCCGCCGCGCCGTAGTCGTACGGGCGGCGGCTTTCATGCCTTGGTAGCCACTATCACCCCAGTTTTGCGGCAACGACCGGGGGGCGGTCCTACAAAAAGAGTTCAACGATGTCGCAGTACTTCTTCCGCATCAGTACCGGCCGCTATTCCGGCTCGGGCGATCAGCCGTACGATTTCGAGGATCGCAACGCAGCCTGGGCCGAGATGACGGAGGTCTGCGCCAACCTGCTCGGCAGCATCGCGCGCAACCTGAAGCCGAATGCGAAGTGGAGCATGGAGCTGCTCGACGAGGACAAGGAGCCGGTTTTCCGCATCAGCCTCGTCGGCGAAACGTTGCGCTGATACGGCCGAATGCCGGCCGACGTCCACGCACACAACATCTGCAAATCCGCAAAACGCCGATTGCCGCACGCGAAAGCTGTGCGACTTTCGCACTTTGTGCAGTGCTTCCCGTAGTTTCACTGAGTCCGCGGCGTCGAAATCGCGCGCAGGGTTAACTTTCCATAAAAGCGAAACAGCCATCATCGTCCCGTAATATTCCGGGCCGTCGGCCCGCCCTTCCTGCATTGCGTTTCGACTGATTTGGAGCACGTTCATGCGCGGCTTTTCCCTCCGCCTCACACACAAGGTGATGGCGATCGGATTTTTCGGTCTCCTCGGTCTCGTCGCCTTCGGCGCCATCTACCAGATCGGCAGCAGGTCCCAGGATGGCTCCCGGGAGATCGCTGCCCGCGCCCGCGCCATCGCCGACCTCAACAAGCAGCTCTCGATCGAGATGCTGGAGGCGCGCCGCAGCGAGAAGAACTTTCAGCTGCGCCGCAACGAGAGGTATGCCAAGGAGCATGCCGAGCTGGTCGGCCCGATCAAGCGCGACTTCGACGAGATCGAACGCCTGATGTCGGCCGGCGGCATGAGCGCGCTGGCCGAGAAGACCAAGCAGGCCCATGACGGCTTCGCCCGCTACGCGACGGATTTCGCCGCGCAGGTCGCCGCCGACGTCAAGCTCGGCCTGAACGAGACGCTTGGCCTGTCCGGTTCGCTCCGCACCGCGGTTCACGACATCGAGTCGAAGCTGAAGGAGATCGACAATCCGCGGCTGACGAACGGGATGCTGATGATGCGTCGGCACGAGAAGGACTTCATGCTGCGGCGTGATCCCAAATACGTCACCGAGCTGAAGAAGACGGCCGCCGAGTTCTCAAAGGCGCTGGAGGCGGCAGCAGTTCCCGCAGCGGCGATGACGGACATCAGCGCGCGGCTCCAGAAATACCAGTCCGAGTTCGTGGCATGGGCGGAGACGGCGCAACAGAGCGCAGCCCTCGACGCCAGGATGATGAAGACCTTCCGCGAGCTCGAGCCGAAGATGCTCGAGGTGCGCGGCGAAGTCGAAGAGCTCTACAAGCGGGCCGGCGCTGCCGAAGCCGCCACCCGCGACTCCGTGCGGTTCTGGATGGTCGTCGCCTTCGGCGCCACCGTCATCCTGCTTGCAGCGGTCGGATTCCTGCTGGGACGCTCGATCTCGCGGGCGCTCTCCGCCATGGTCGACGCGATGACGCGGCTTGCGCGCGGTGAGCTCTCGATCGCCGTTCCCGGCGTCGGCCGCAAGGACGAGATCGGCGAGATGGCGGGTGCGGTCGAGGTGTTCAGGAGCAACATGGCGGAGGCCGAGCGCCTGCGCGCCGAGCAGGCGGAAGCCGAGGCGCGTCAGCGCGCGCAGCGCAAGGCGGACATGCAGCATCTCGCCGATCAGTTCGAAGGCGCGGTCGGCGAGATCATCGATACCGTGTCCTCGGCGGCGACCGAGCTCGAAGCCTCTTCCAACACGCTGACGCGGGCGGCCGAGCGCGGCAACGGGCTGGCCACTGCGGTCGCGGCAGCGTCCGAGGAGGCCTCCGCCAACGTGCAGTCGGTGTCGGCGGCAAGCGAGGAGATGTCGGGTTCAATCTCGGAGATCAGCCGCCAGGTGCAGGAATCGGCGCGCGTCGCCGACGTCGCGGTCGAGCAGGCGCAGCGCACCAACTCGCGGGTCGCCGAATTGACCAAGGCGGCCGGCCGCATCGGCGATGTCGTCGACCTGATCAACACCATCGCCGGTCAGACCAACCTGCTGGCGCTGAATGCGACGATCGAGGCGGCGCGGGCGGGCGAAGCCGGCAAGGGTTTTGCCGTGGTGGCGACGGAAGTGAAGGCGCTTGCCGAGCAGACGGCGAAGGCCACGGGCGAGATCGGCCAGCACATCGGCGCGATCCAGACCGCGACGCAGGATTCCGTCGGCGCGATCAAGGAGATCGGCGACACCATCGCGCGGATGTCGGAGATATCGTCGACCATCGCCGCCGCCGTCGAAGAGCAGGGCGCCGCGACCCTGGAAATATCGCGCAACATCCAGCACGCCGCGAACGGCACCTCGGAGGTTTCGGCGAATATCGGCGAGGTCCAGCGCGGCGCCGGCGAGACCGGGGCCGCGTCGGCGCAGGTCCATGCCGCGGCGCGGTCGCTGTCGCAGGACAGCAACCGCCTGAAGAGCGAAGTGGCGCGCTTTCTGGACTCGGTGCGCGCGGCCTGACGCGCGACAGCCGTCCATGCGATCGGCGCACGGTATGTCGCTATGGCAAGCCGAGTTCCATGCGCAATTGCGAGAGCATGGTTGCAGAAAAACGAGGCTGTCCCGTAGGTCTACTGTAGGCACCTGTTAACGGGTGTTTGCAATTATCGTCGCAATCCTACCGGATAAGAACCAGCCAGCATTGTTGAAGTGAGTTCTCCCCTGTCGTGCGTTGCGACGAGGGTTGGCTGTCGATTGTGAATTGCACTGTATCATCGGGAATTGTCGTGATGTCGAAGTTGTCGATCGTTTTCAAGCTTCTCGCCGTATTGTCCGTCCTCGTGCTCTCGCTCGCCGGCGTCGGCGTCACCGCGATCGGCACCATGCAGAACATCAATTCCCACACCGTCGAGATCGCGGAGAGCTGGCTGCCAAGCGTGCGCGCGCTCGGCTCGATCCGCGCCGACGTCAACGAGCTGCGCGTCGCGCTCCGCCTGCACCTGATGCAGGACACCGTCGAGGGCAAGGAAGCCGCCGAGAAGCGCCTCGCCTCGCTGCGCCAGCGCATCGAGCAGACGCGCAAGGTCTACGAGCCCCTGATCACCGTGCCGCAAGAGCGCAGCAACTATGAGCAGTGGACGAAAGCATGGGGCGAGTACCTCAACGGCGTCCAGGAAGTGATGGCGCTGTCGCGCAAGAGCCCCGGCAAATTCCCGGCCGAGGCCAACGAGATGCTGCAGACCAAGGTGGCGAAGATGGCCCAGGCCGCCGATCCGCTGCTGCTGAAGGGTATCGAGCTCAACAACAACGGCGCCGAGCTGGAGACCAAGCTGGCGGCCGACAGCTACGCCACGATCTTCCGCGTGCTGGTCGGCATCATCGTGCTCTCGGTCGTGATCGCGATTGCCGCCGCCTATTATCTCGTGCGCGACGTCTCGCGCGGCATCGCTTCCATCATCCGTCCGATGCAGTCGCTCGGCGATGGCGACCTGTCGGCGGAGGTGCCGCATCGGGGCGAGAAGACCGAGATCGGCTCGATGGCCGATGCGCTCCAGATCTTCAAGGAGGCGCTGGTCGCCAAGCGTGCCGCCGACGAGGCGGCCGCGCGGGAGGCCGAAGTCAAGATCGAACGCGGCCGCAGGATCGACGCCATCACGCGCAAGTTCGAGGCGATCATCGGCGAAGTCGTCGGGACCGTTTCCTCGGCCTCGACCGAGCTCGAGGCGTCGGCGACGACGCTAAGCGGCACCGCGCAGCGCGGGCAGCAGCTTGCGACCGTCGTTGCGGCGGCGTCTGAGGAAGCCTCCACCAACGTCCAGGCGGTGGCGTCCGCCTCTGAAGAGCTGTCGTCCTCGATCACCGAGATCAGCCGCCGCGTGCAGGATTCGGCGCGGATGGCCGCGGAGGCCGTCGAGCAGGCGGCGCGCACCAACGATCGCGTCAATGCGCTCTCGCAGGCCGCCTCCCGCATCGGCGACGTCGTCGAACTCATCAACACCATCGCCGGCCAGACCAATTTGCTGGCGCTGAACGCGACCATCGAGGCGGCGCGCGCGGGCGAAGCGGGCCGCGGCTTCGCCGTCGTCGCGTCCGAGGTCAAGGCGCTGGCCGAGCAGACCGCGAAGGCGACCGGCGAGATCGGGGCGCAGGTTTCCGGCATCCAGGCCGCGACGCAGGAATCCGTGAGCGCCATCCAGGAGATCGGCGGCACCATCGAGCGGCTGTCCGAAGTCGCCGCGGCCATCGCCGCAGCGGTCGAGCAACAGGGCGCGGCGACGCAGGAAATTTCGCGCAACGTGCAGCAGGCCTCGGTCGGCACGCAGGAGGTCTCGTCGAACATCACCGACGTGCAGCGCGGCGCGGTCGAGACCGGCTCGGCCTCGACCGAGGTGCTATCGGCAGCGAAATCGCTGGCGACCGACAGCACCCGCCTCAAGGTCGAGGTCGCCCAGTTCCTGGAATCGGTGCGCGCGGCCTGATTGCTACGCGCTCGTCTGCGGCGCCGGCGGCGGGATCTGCCGCCGGAACAGGATGCGCTGGTAGAGCCAGCCGATCGCCACCAGCACGATGCCGAGGCACATGAACGACAGCGCGCGGTAGACCCCGGTCAGCGTCGACATGTCGATGACGAAGGCCTTCAGGATCGTCAGCGCGATCACGGCGGCGGACGCCAGCCGCGCGCGCTCCGAGTTGACGAGGATGCCGACGCCGAGCAGCACCACGCCGAAAGCGAGCCAGCCGATCGAATAGGTGTATTGCTCGGCGGCGGTTGTCGGGCCATCGGAGATGATCGGGCCGTGATAGAAGCGGCGGATCTGCAGCGTGACATAGGCGAGCGCAAACACCAGCGCGCCGGCGGCGATGGTGTTGGCGTAAACCTTGCCGCGCTCGCCGACAACCGCATATGAGAGCAGCAACATCAGGACTGCGGGCAGCGCGTAGCCGAGCAGCAGCAGATTGAACACGGCGCCGCCGACGTCGGTGCGCCACAGCATCGGGTTCTCCAGCCCCAGGAGGCCAAAGACGCTGATGAGCCCGGCGATCGCGGTGAGCGCGACCGCGCCGACATTGTGCACGATGCTCCGGCTCCTCAGCCGCAGCCGCTCCAGCCCGATCGCCATGGCCAGCGTCATGCAGACCTGGAGCGCGAATTCGAGCAGCGAGGGCGCCGCGGTCATCCGCCCGCCGGTGGCGAAATGGCGGATCTCCATGAATACCAGCAGCGCGGTGAACAGGATGGCGGCGGCCTCCACCATGCGCAGCGGCGGATCGTCGCCGCGGCGGACCAGGAAGCGGGCGGCTCCCCAGAACGATAGGGCAGGCAGGCCATAGCCCCACAGCAGCCAGTTGAAGATCGGCGTGGATCCGACGGCATCGCCGACGATGCGCGGATCATAGGCGATGCGCGCGGTGACGAGGCCCGCGAAGATGGCGGCAAGCCAGCGCAGGAACGGAATCGGCCGCTGCATCGAGATCCAGGCGGTGCCGAGCGACATCAGCGCCAGCGCAATGGTGAGCCAGCCCTTCTCCAGCGCGAAGGTCAGCGCCAGCGCCAGCGCGCCGAGCGTGCCGGTGGCGAACAGCGCGGTGGCGATCGCAAGGCCGGGGCGGGTTTCGCGGCGGGTGAGGTTCTCGGTGGCCGCCGCAAAGGCACCCGCCAGCAGCACCGCGAGGATCGCAAACGGGATCGAGCGGTCGAGATGGGCGATGCGCGCATAGAGCGCGACGAGGATCGCGATCGGCGTGGCGACGCCAGCCGCCGACCACACCACCGGAATGATGGCCGAATTCGAGCGGCCCTGCGCGAAGAAGCCGGCGATGCCGAAACCGGCGGCAAAGATCGCCGCCAGCACCAGATGCAGCGTCACCGCGCTGTCGGTTGCGGCCGGCCCGATGCCAGGCACGGGGCCGCCCGGAAGCACCAGCATGTCCGGATTGGCGCGCACCGCCCATTCGGCGAACACGATGAACACGGTCGCAGCAGCGGCGCCCAGTGCACCGGTCGCGGAGTCCGCGCGCCAGGCGACGAACAAGGTCGCGGCGACGAGAAGGGTGAAGGCGATCAGCGCAAGGCTCGCATGCGAGCTCGACAGCACGATCAGCATCGCGCCGAACAGGTAGGCGCCGAGTGCGCCGGAGGAGATCGGCTCGATCTCGCCGTCCTCGGTCGCCGGTCCGAACATGAAGCCGCAGACGACGAGCAGGGCTGCGAGCACGAAGCCCGCGATTACGTGGAAGGTGTGGGGCGCCACCTGTAATTCGCCGGCATCGAGGCCCGGCAAGGTCCAGAGCACCGCGAATGCGATCGTCGTCACCGCGAGCCAGCGCCACAGCCGGATGCGGGCGAGGCCGAAGCTCGCAGCGGTGACGATGGCGAGATAGAGGTAGAGCGCCCAGTAATCCGCCTTGCCGCTGGAGACGAGGACGGGGGTGACGAAGGCGCCGACCACGCCGAGGCCGGCGAGCGCAGGCCCGTGGAGAAGGGCCGCTGCGAGCGTGCCGAGCGCGACGAGACCGAGCAGCACGAAGGCGGTCGCCGGCACGAGGAAGTCGTAGAGCGCGTAGGCTGCATAGATCGTCGCGAACGCCACCGCCGTCCCGGCCGCGGTGAGGATCGCGGGGATGTTGGCGATCGGCAGCGCCTGGATGTTGGAGATGCTCTCCTTGCGCCGCGACCATTCGCCGGCCCCGAGCAACGCCAGCGCGAACAGGCCGCCGAGAAACACCCGCACGCCGGGGCCGACAAGTCCGGCCTCGATCGAATAGCGCACCATGAAGAACCCGCCGAGCGCGAGCGCAAGGCCGCCGATCCAGACCACCCAGCGCGTGCCAAGCTGCTCCTCGAAGCCGGCGCCCGGCGCCGCCGCCGGCGGCGGTGTATCGGCCTCGCCGCTCGCGGCGAGCGGAGGCGGCGCGACGGGATCGGCGATGGAGATGGGAGGTGGGGCCTGCTCGGCCTCTGGCGCGAGCGGAGGCGGCTCTGGCGCGGCCGTGGCCGGCGCGGCAGGCTGATCCCGGGCGGGCGTCAGGGGCGGCGGCTGGACCTGCCGCAGCGTGTGCAACGCCGCCTCCAGCGAGCTCAGCCTGCGACGCAGGTCGGTCGCCTGGTTGGATGCCTTGAGCGCTATCAGGAACGCGGCGATCGCGAACATCACCGCAAAGACGTCGAACGGGGCGTCGAACATAAGGCCTCCAGGCGATCGGCGGGCAGGGGCCGATCGCGCCAATCCCAAAGCTAGCGCCGGGAGCGTACGCGCAGGCCGGGGGCCGGCCGCTCCTGGAGCACGTCGCGCCGGAAGCGATAGAGTGCCGCCGGCCGCCCCCCGGTCTGTGTCGACATCACCCCGGTCGGTTCGACCAGGGCTTCCGTTTCGACCAGGCGGCGGAAATTCTGCTTGTGCAGGTGCCGGCCGGAGATTGCCTCCACCGTGTACTGCAATTCCGTGAGTGTGAATTCGGCAGGCAAAAGTTCAAAGACGACAGGACGATACTTCAGCTTTGCGCGCAATCGGGCGATTGCGGTGGCGAGAATCCGGCGGTGATCGAACCGCATGGAGGTGCCAAGCGGGGGAAGCGACTTGCGCGCTAATGCCGCAGGGCGGCCGTCGCGGCGCGCCTCCTCGACGAGGCCAGCCTCGTAGAGCAGCTCATAGCGGTCGAGGACGCGCTCCTCGTCCCAGGCAGCCCCCTCGAGGCCGAAATTGAGCCGGACGCGGTCGCCGCGCGGCAGCGCGCGCGTCGTCTCCGGCGTCTCCTCCTTCGCCCACTTCATCAGCGCAGGGACGATGTCGCGCGCGATGATCGCGGGCGGCTCCTCGCGCCAGTCCTCCCAAGGAAAGAAGCGATACCAGGGATCGAAGCTGGCGCCGTTCGCGGCGAGCTCGCCGCCCACCGCGCGCGTCAGGGCGAGATAGCCGATCGACACCATATGTGCGCCGGTGTCGCCGGCCTCCGCATGACGGCCACGATCGCCGAAAGTGTAGAGCTGCTCGACATAGCCGAGCCGCAGGCCCGCCTGCGCCTCGACCCAGGCGCGCAGGCCGATCTCGAAGGTGCGGTGGCTCGGCGCGTCGAACGGACCGAAGGGCAGGCCGGCCAGTCCGTCGCTGCTGCGCGCGGTGAGGATCAGCGGCTCATGGTCCCCGATCGCGACGATCGCGGCGGTCAGGCCGATCTCGATCGGCGTCAGCCTGTCGCTCATGCGGCGGCGATCGCGGGCGCTGGTGTCATTCGAGCTCGATCACGAAGGGGCGGCCTTCCACCATCATCGCGCCCGGGCCCATTTCGTCGAGCGCGCGCAACATGCGGCCGTCGCGCCCGAGGGCGCGGTCGGCGAGGCCGACGATGCGCCGGTTCGGCGAGGCGATCGGCGAGGCGGAGCGAATCTTCCTCGCGATCTCGATCTCGTCGCGATGCGGATTGAGCGCGCAGACCGCCGCGAATGCGCTCGCGGTGGAGCGGCTGATCCCGGCATAGCAATGCACCACCAGCGGCGCGCCGCGGTCCCAGCCGCGCACGAAGTTCAGCACCTGATCGATATGCGCCTGCGAGGGCGCGACAAAGCCGTCCATCTCTTCGGTGATGTCGTCCATCGAGACCTTGAGGTGGTTGGCCGGCAGCACGGAGACCGGCCGCGCCACCTGCTCGACATTGGCCATCACGGTCAGCACATGGCTGGCCCCGGTGCGGCGGACGGTTTCGGGGAGTGCGGCAAGCGAACAGACGTGAATCATGGCGGACCTTTTTTTCGATTATAGCCACGGCCGCAGGGTGGGCAAAGCGAAGCGTGCCCACCACTTTTGTCGCAAGCGCGAAGACCGGTCGCCACGGCGCAAATGCACGTTTGCCTACGCGAACACCGCGTTGAACCGTTCTAAAAACTGCTTCTCGGCCCGTGCCGCCGTCCACGGCGTGAGATAATCGCGCCGCAGGCTGTCGGGCAGGCCGGGATCGCGGCCGAACAGGCGCCTGGCCTCGGCGTCGCTGAAGCCCGCCAGTTCCGTCGCCTCCAGATAGGCCGCGCCACGATCGGCGGCCTTGATGGCAAGCGTGATCTCGTCCGGCAGCGCCGGCGGCAGCCCGAAGCGGATATGGATGGCGCCGAGCAACCGCTTTTCCACGGCCTTGTAATGACCGTCGAGCACTGCCTTGAACGGCGAGATCATGTCGCCGATGACATATTCGGGCGCATCGTGCAGCAGGGCTGCGAGCCGGACGCGCTGGTCAACACGCGGCGCCTCATGCCGCAACACCGTTTCCACCAGCAAGGTGTGCTGGGCGACCGAGAAGATGTGCGCGCCGGTGGTCTGGCCGTTCCAGCGGGCGACGCGCGCGAGCCCATGCGCGATGTCGGCGATCTCGACATCGAGCGGGGAAGGGTCGAGCAGATCGAGTCGCCGCCCCGACAGCATCCGCTGCCAGGCGCGGGACTGCACGTCGCGCGTCGCCTTCTTCGCCGTCATTTGACCTTGAGCCGCGGCTTGCGCTGCGTCTTGCCGCAGGTCGCGTGGCAGTGACAGTCGACGAGATGGTCGTTGACCATGCCGGTCGCCTGCATGAAGGCGTAGACGATGGTCGGCCCGACGAACTTGAAGCCGCGCGAGGACAGCTCCTTGGAGACCTGCACCGACAGCGGCGTCGAAGCCGGCACGCTCGCGGTGGTCTTGAAATGGTTGACCTTTGGCCTGCCGTCGAGGAAGTCCCACAGCAGCTTCGAGAAGCCGGGCCCCTTCTCCATGATATCCAGGTACGACTTTGCGCTGAGGATCGTCCCCTCGATCTTGGCGCGGTTGCGTACGATGCCGGCATCGTTCATCAACGCATGGACTTTCCTGGTGTCGTAGCGCGCAATCTTCTCGGGGCGGAAATCGTCGAAGGCTTTGCGGAAATTGTCGCGCTTGCGCAGGATCGTGATCCAGGAGAGGCCGGCCTGGAAGCCGTCGAGGATCAGCTTCTCGTAGAGCGCGCGGTCGTCGTAGTCCGGCACGCCCCATTCGGTGTCGTGATAGGCGACATAAAGCCGATCTTCGCCGGGCCACGGGCAGCGTGTCAGGCCATCGGGATGCAGGCGGGGACCACGGCTCATGTGGTGGGCTGTTTTGCTGGAATACGCACGATTTCGGGTTCGGCAAGGCTCAACACGATGCCGCCGGCGGTGAGCTTCTGGCCGGCATCGAGCGCATCGGCGACGCGGTCGATGCGCACCAGTGCGATGCCCTTGCCCTGCGCCGACGAGCCCATCGTGCCGACCGGCTTGTCGCCGGCGAGAACGCTGACGCCGGGCTCCGGCGAGTGGTCCTCGAGCAGCACCTTCACGCTGCGGGTGCGCGCGGTGCCGCGATGCTGCATGCGCGAGACGACCTCTTGGCCGACATAGCAGCCCTTGTCGAAATCGACGCCGGCAAGGCGGTCCATGTTGGTCTCGTGCGGGAAGGCGTCGCTGTACATGAAATCGAGCCCGCCGCGCGGCACGCCGGTCGCGATCCGGTGCGCCTCATAGGCGGAGGCGTCGACCAGCTCGGCGCCGATGAGGTCGGACAGTTTCTGCTTGAGATCCTCCGGGATCAGGATGCGATAGCCGAGCTCGCCATTGCGCGGGTCGGCGAAGGCGAGGTCGGGCTGGACCGCAAGGGGACCGCCCCAGGCTGCGAGCACGCCGAGATCATCGGAGAGGTTTTCCACAGTGACCTTGGCCCGCAGCTTGTAGAATTTTAGCTTGGTGGCGAGGTCCCCGGCCAGCGCCTTCGGGCAGTCGATCAGGAACCCGCCGCCATGGCCTGCGGGCACCTCCGTAATGAGGAAATCGACGATGATCTTGCCCTGCGGCGTCAGCAGCGCGCCGAATCGCCCGAGGCCCGGCTTCAGCCTGTCGACATCGGTGGTGACGAGGCCGTTGAGGAAGTTGCGCGCATCCTCGCCCCCAACCTTGACCACGCCCCGGTCGGGAAGAAACGCTGATTTCATGCGAAAATCTCTTGCGACATGTTGCTCCGGAACGTAAGCCCGCGAGGATTAAACGACAAGACCTTGAGCCCTGCGCTTGGGGATGAGAGAGGCCTCTAGCCATGACCCAGCGTTTCGATGTGATCCTCAAGGGCGGCACCGTGGTCAACCAGGACGGCGAGGGCATCCGCGATATCGGTATCGTGGGCGGCCGCATCGCCGAGATCGGCGCGCTGTCGCAAGCCCCCGCCGCCGAGGCGATCGACTGCAAGGGCCTGCACATCCTGCCCGGCGTGATGGACACGCAGGTGCATTTCCGCGAGCCCGGCCTGACGCACAAGGAAGACCTCGAAACCGGCTCGCGCAGCGCCGTGATGGGCGGCGTCACGGCGGTGTTCGAGATGCCGAATACCAATCCTCTGACCGTCACCGAAGAGGCGTTCACCGCCAAGGTCAAGGCCGGTCATCATCGCATGCATTGCGATTTCGCCTTCTTCATTGGCGGCACCCGCGAGAACGTCAACCAGCTGTCGGAGCTCGAACGCGCGCCCGGCTGCGCAGGCGTAAAAGTGTTCATCGGCTCGTCCACCGGCGCGCTGCTGGTGGAGGACGACGAGAGCCTGCGCCGCATCTTCCAGGTGATCCGCCGTCGCGCCGCCTTCCACGCCGAGGACGAATATCGCCTCAACGACCGCAAGGGGCTGCGCATCGAAGGTGATCCGCGCTCGCACCCGGTCTGGCGCGACGAGACCGCGGCGCTGATGGCGACGCAGCGGCTGGTCAAGCTCGCGCATGAGACCGGCAAGCGCATCCACGTGCTGCACATCTCGACCAAGGAAGAGATCGAGTTCCTGCGCGACCACAAGGACGTCGCCTCCTGCGAGGCGACGCCGCACCACCTCACGCTGGTTGCGCCCGAATGCTACGAGCGGCTCGGCACGCTCGCGCAGATGAACCCGCCGGTGCGCTCGGTCGATCATCGCGACGGCATCTGGCGCGGCATCGAGCAGGGCATCATCGACGTGCTCGGCTCCGACCACGCCCCGCATACGCTGGAGGAGAAGCAGAAGACCTATCCGGCTTCTCCTTCGGGTATGACCGGCGTGCAGACGCTGGTGCCGCTCATGCTCGACCACGTCAACGCCGGCCGCCTGTCGCTGGCAAGGTTCGTCGATCTCACCAGTGCCGGCCCCGCGCGTCTTTTCAACATGGCCTGCAAGGGCCGCATCGCCGCCGGCTACGACGCCGACCTCACCGTCGTCGATCTCAAGCGCAGCGAGACCATCACCAACAAATGGGTGGCCTCCAAGGCCGGATGGACGCCCTATGACGGCGTGCGCGTCCAGGGCTGGCCCGTCGGCACCTTCATTCGCGGCCGCCGCGTGATGTGGCAGGGCGAGCTGGTGACGCCATCGCAAGGCGAGCCGGTGCGCTTTCTGGAGACGCTGAAGCAGTAAGGTTGTGCAGCACGTCGGTTCAGCACATTCGGTGTCGTCCCGGCGAAGGCCGGGATCCATACCGGGGAATCTCTCCGTCATCGACGGTCGCGGTACCGACGAATGGGTTAACTGCTAATCTTCGTCAAACGTCTCCCCTGGCTATGGGTCCCGGCCTTCGCCCTAGGGCATGCACATATCTGGTTGGCATGAAGTTGCCGGGGGATTCCCGAATCGGCACTTTGTGTGATTCCTAT
>NZ_JAFCJJ010000016.1 GCF_018131015.1 Bradyrhizobium diazoefficiens | reverse complement strand
CAGTCCAGTTTGATGTGTCAGCTATGTCTCCGAACACCTGTCAGTGATCTGTCCGGTCTAAACAGCAGGCGGGCGATGACAGCGGAGTGAAGGGCGAGAAGAATTTTCGCACCGCACAGGCCGCGTCCGGCAATTGCATTTTTCCATGAGCCTCCCATGTGAGTGACTCAGGTTATCTCCTGAGCATTCCCATCACCAGAAGCGAGCATCCCCATGTCCTTCTACGACGCCGTTGTCCCCGCCTATCTGCAAATGCTGAACAGCCTCATCGGCCTGCTCACCAAGGCCGAGGCGCATTGCGCGGCCAAGAAGATCGACCCGAGCGTCATGCTCGGCTCCCGCCTGTTCCCGGACATGCTGCCGCTGTCGAAGCAGATCCAGCTCGTGGCCGATTTCGCCACCAAGGGCTGCGCACGGCTGACCCAGAGCGAGGTGCCTTCCACGCCCGACACGGAAAAGACGTTTGAGGAGTTGAAGCAGCGGCTCGCCAAGACGATCGACTACGTCAAATCGTTCAAGCCGGCGCAGTTCGAAGGCGCCGACGCCAGGGACGTGACCTTCCCGGTGGGCCCGGACCGGACCATGACGCTCAAAGGCCAGCAGTTCTTCAGCGGGGCCTCGCTGCCGAACTTCTATTTCCACGCCACCACCGCCCACGGCATCCTGCGTCACAACGGCGTCGAGATCGGCAAGCGCGATTTCCTCGGCGTGAACTGACTTGTCAATTCGCACGGCGGCGGCAGCAGAATTTTGCTGCCGCCGCAGAAGTTGCGGATGAATTCTGCTACGCGGGCCGTGCCGCGTAGCTCGCCTGCAGTTTCCGTATGGCTCATCCCTTGCGCTGATTGTGGCGATGCACAAGTGTTGCTGACCTTTCACCGTCTGGGAATCTCCAATGAGCCATCCGACCAAATTGTTCGAGACCTACAAGCTCGGCCCGATCACACTGGCCAATCGCCTGGTGATGGCGCCGCTGACGCGCAACCGCGCGGCACCCGGCACCTTCGTGCCGAGCCCGCTCGCCGCCGACTATTATAGCCAGCGCGCCTCCGCAGGCCTGCTGATCACCGAAGCGAGCCAGATCTCGCAGCAGGGCCAGGGCTACCAGGACACCCCCGGCATCTACAGCAAGGACCAGGTCGCGGGCTGGCGCAAGGTTACCGACCGCGTCCATGAGCGCGGCGGCAAGATCTTCATCCAGATCTGGCATGTCGGCCGCGTCTCGCATGTCGACCTGCAGGCCAATGGCGCAGCCCCGGTGGCGCCGAGCGCGCTCCGCGCCAAGGGCAAGACCTTCGTGAACGGCACCTTCGCCGATATTTCCGAGCCGCGCGCGCTCGAGCTCTCCGAAATTCCCGGCATCATCGACGACTTCAAGCGCGCCACGCGCAATGCGCTGGAGGCCGGCTTCGACGGCGTCGAGATCCACGGCGCCAACGGCTATCTGCTCGACCAGTTCGCCAAGGACGGCGCCAACAAGCGGACTGACGCCTATGGCGGCGGAATCGAGAACCGCGCGCGGCTGATGCTCGAGGTCGCGAAGGCGGTTGCGGCTGAGGCCGGCGCCGACCGCACCGGCATCCGCATCTCGCCGGTGACGCCGGCCAACGACATCTCGGATTCGAACCCGCAAGCCCTGTTCGACCACATCGTCGACGGCCTCAACGCGCTGAACCTCGTCTATCTCCACGTCGTCGAGGGCGCCACCGGCGGCCCGCGCGACTTCGCGCCGTTCAACTATGCGAGCCTGCGCAAGCGCTTTGCCGGCGCCTACGTCGCCAACAACGGCTACGATTTCGATCTGGCAACCAAGGTGCTCGACGCGGGAGCGGCCGATTTGATCGCGTTCGGCAAGCCGTTCATCTCCAACCCCGATTTGGTCGAGCGACTGAAGCAGGGCGCGGCGCTGAACGACTGGGACAAGAACACGTTCTACGGCGGCGGCGCGAAGGGATATACGGATTACCCGACGCTGGCGGCCGAGCCGGCGGAGTAAGGCGACGCCGTCGCTCCATCCTCCGTCATTGCGAGGAGCCCGCGACAAAATTGCGGAGCAATTTTGCGCTGGCGACGAAGCAATCCAGAATGTCTCCGCAGCAAGACTGGATTCGCTCCGCTCGCAATGACGGCGTGGAAACAGCGCGATGAACTCGCAGGAAAGAAAAAGGCCGGGATCGCTCCCGGCCTTTGGTTTGAGTGGGTCCCGGCTCTGCGGTGCACCGCTGAAGGAGCGCTGCACCGCGTCCGGGACACGAGATCCTTACTTCGCTTCCGCGCGCTTGGGCGGGGTGGCCGGCCACGACTTGATCAGCGTGTCGTAGTCGACCGTCTCGCCCTTCGGCTTCTCGTTGGCGAGCTTGCGCTGCGGGGCGATGGTGCCGTCCTTCTGGGCCTTGGCGAACCAGTACTCGGCCGACTCCTTCTTGTGCAGCTTCGGACCGCAGGCACCCTGCACGCCCGACTTCTCCAGACGCTCCATCACGGAGTCCTGGGCCGCAGCAAGCGCATCCATTGCGGCTTGCGGCGTCTTCGTGCCGGACGACGCATCACCGATGTTCTGCCACCAGAGCTGCGCGAGCTTCGGATAGTCGGGCACGTTGTTGCCGGTCGGGGTCCACTGCACGCGCGCGGGCGAGCGGTAGAACTCGATCAGGCCGCCGAGCTTCGGCGCACGCTCGGTGAACGACTTGTCCCAGATGTCGGATTCACGGATGAAGGTGAGACCGACATGGCTCTTCTTCAGGCTCACCGACTTGGAGACGATGAACTGCAGATAAAGCCAGGCCGCCTTGCGGCGGTCAGCCGGGGTCGACTTCAGCAGCGTCGCCGAGCCGGCGTCCTGGTAGCCGAGCTTCATGCCGTCCTTCCAGTACGAACCGTGCGGCGACGGGGCCATACGCCACTTCGGCGTACCGTCCGCGTTCATCACGGCGATGCCCGGCTTCACCATGTCGGCGGTGAAGGCGGTGTACCAGAAGATCTGCTGGGCGATGTTGCCCTGCGCGGGCACCGGACCCGACTCGGAGAAGGTCATGCCCTGAGCCTGCGGCGGAGCATACTTCTTCAGCCAGTCGAGGTACTTCGTGATGGCGTAGACCGAAGCGGGGCCGTTAGTGTCGCCGCCGCGCTCGACGCTCGAGCCGACCGGACGGCAGCCTTCCATGCGGATGCCCCACTCGTCGACCGGCAGGCCGTTCGGGATGCCCTTGTCACCGTTGCCGGCCATCGACAGCCAGGCGTCGGTGAAACGCCATCCGAGCGAGGGGTCCTTCTTGCCATAGTCCATATGGCCGTAGACCTTGACGCCGTTGATTTCCTTGATGTCGTTGGTGAAGAACTCGGCGATGTCCTCATAGGCAGACCAGTTCACGGGCACGCCGAGCTCGTAGCCGTACTTGGCCTTGAACTTGGCCTTGTAGTCGGGGTTGGTGAACCAGTCGTAGCGGAACCAGTAGAGGTTCGCGAACTGCTGGTCGGGGAGCTGGTAGAGCTTGCCGTCCGGCGCCGTGCCGAACGACTTTCCGATGAAGTCGTTGACGTCGAGCATGGGATCGGTGACGTCCTTGCCCTCGCCGGTCATGTAGTCCGACAGCGCAATGGTCTGGTTGTAGCGGAAGTGCGTTCCGATCAGGTCCGAATCGTTGATCCAGCCGTCATAGACGTTCTTGCCGGACTGCATCTGGGTCTGCAGCTTCTCGACGACGTCACCTTCCTGGATGATGTCGTGCTTGAGCTTGATGCCGGTCAGCTCGGAGAACGCCTTAGCGAGCGTCTGCGACTCGTATTCGTGAGTCGTGATCGTCTCGGAGACGACGTTGATCTCCATGCCCTTGAACGGCTCGGCGGCCTTGGCGAACCACTCCAGCTCCTTCTTCTGGTCGTCCTTCGACAAGGTCGATGGCTGGAATTCCGCGATCCACTTCTGGATCGTGGCATCGTCGGCGGCGCGGACCGGCGCCGAGGTGGCAAACGACACCGCCAGAATCGCGGCGGCGCTGGACATCGTCAGAAAGCTGCTCTTGGTCAATGGACGTCTCCTTCCCCTAAACTGTCGCATGATGTTCCTCCGTTGCAGCGACAAACCTTTTATACAGGCCCGGGGTTGGCCCCGGATCTGGCCGTCCCTTCGCGAGCTTCAGACCGTGCGAAAAATGAACACGGCCGTGACCAGCGAAATCCCGCTTGCGAGCCACAGGCTCGAAATCTCAAAACCATCCTCGCCGATCGGCAGCGTGGCGATCGCGTCGGTGCCGAAAAAGCCGATCCAGAGCAAATGGATGACGGCCGCAGATATCAGCGAGATGAACAGGCGATCGCCGCGCGTGGTCGGAATCCGCAGCACGCCGACGCGCTCGGCCTCGGGATAGGCCGCGGCAAGCCATGTCATCACCAGAAGCGTGCAGGCGAGCGCGACGAAGAAGATCGCCGTCGGCAGCGTCCAGGCCATCCATGCGATGCTTTCCACCGGCTGCCTCCCTAAACTCGGCCGAGCGCGAAACCGCGCGCGATGTAGTTGCGGACGAACCAGATCACGAGCGCGCCCGGAATGATGGTGAGCACGCCGGCGGCGGCCAGCAGGCCCCAGTCCATGCCGGCCGCCGACACCGTGCGCGTCATGATCGCGGCGATCGGCTTCGCCTGCACCGAGGTCAGCGTGCGCGCGAGCAGCAGCTCGACCCAGGAGAACATGAAGCAGAAGAACGCTGCGACGCCGATGCCGCTCGCGATCAGCGGCACCAGGATCTTGATGAAGAAGCGCGGAAAGGAATAGCCGTCGAGGAAGGCGGTCTCGTCGATCTCGCGCGGCACGCCGGAGACGAAGCCTTCCAGGATCCACACTGCCAATGGAACGTTGAAGATGCAGTGCGCGAGCGCGACGGCCCAGGGCGTGTCGAACAGGCCGATCGCCGAATAGAGGTTGAAGAACGGCAGCGCGTAGACCGCGGCCGGCGCCATCCGGTTCGACAGCAGCCAGAAGAACAGGTGCTTGTCGCCGAGGAAGCGGTAGCGCGAGAAGGCGTAGGCCGCCGGCAGCGCCACCGAGATCGAGATGATGGTGTTGAGGACGACGTATTCCAGCGAATTGATGTAGCCGGAATACCAGCTCTCGTCGGTGAAGATCCGCCTGTAGTGCTGCAGCGTCGGGGCATGCGGCCACAGCGTCATGGTCGAGACGATCTCGCTGTTGGTCTTGAAGCTCATGTTGACCAGCCAGTAGATCGGCAGCAGCAGGAAGATCAGGAACAGCGCCATGATGACGCGACGTCCGGGAATCGAGTGCATCAGGCCACTCCTTCCTTCGGCTGGAGCGCGGGCACGGGCTGCAGCGCGCCGACCGGCTTGCGCGCTGCCGCCGGCTCCGTTTCCGCCTGCGTCCTGCGCTCGACGCCGGCATTGGTCATGACCGTGTAGAAGATCCAGCAGACGATCAGGATGATCAGATTGTAGACCAGCGAGAGGGCCGCGGCCTTGCCGAGGTCGAACTGGCCGAGCGCGATCTTGACCAGCTCGATCGACACGAAGGTGGTCGAGTTGCCGGGGCCGCCGCCGGTGACGACGAACGGCTCGGTGTAGATCATGAAGCTGTCCATGAAGCGCAGCAGCACGGCGATCAGCAGCACGCGGTTCATCTTCGGCAGCTGGATCGCCTTGAACACCGCCCAGCGCGAGGCGCCGTCGATCTGCGCCGCCTGATAGTAGGCGTCGGGGATCGACTTCAGGCCGGCATAGCACAGCAGCGCGACGAGGCTGGTCCAGTGCCAGACGTCCATCACGATGACGGTGACCCAGGCGTCGATGTCGTTGGAGACGTAGTTGTAGTCGAGCCCGATGGCGTTGAGGACATAGCCGAGCAGGCCGATGTCGGGGCGGCCGAAAATCTGCCAGATCGTGCCGACCACGTTCCACGGGATCAGGAGCGGCAGCGCGAGGATGACGAGGCAGGCCGCCACCGTCCAGCCCTGGCGCGGCATCGACAGCGCCACCACGATGCCGAGCGGCACCTCGATCGCGAGGATCACCATCGAGAAGAACAGGTTGCGGCCGAGCGAAGCGAGGAAGCGGCCGCCGAGATCGGTCGAGGGGTCGAGCAATTCCTTGAACCAGCCGACGCCGTTCCAGAAGAACTGGTTGTTGCCGAAGGTGTCCTGCATCGAATAGTTCACCACCGTCATCAGCGGCAGCACCGCCGAGAAGGCGACGACCAGGAATACCGGCAGCACCAGGAACCAGGCTTTTTGGTTGACGGTCTTGTCCATCAGGCGGCTCCCTCCACCAGAAGGCTGTCGGCATAGACGTGGACATGCGACGGATCGAATTTCAGCCCGGCCGTGCCGTCCGGGCTGCTGAAGCCGGCAGGCGCGCGTGCCGCGAGCCTGGCATCGCCAAGGCGCGTTCGCGCAAAGCGGATGCGGCCGAGATCGTCGATGCGCTCGAGCCTTGCGGTGAGCAGGCCGGGCCCGGGCGCGACGGCCTCGACGAATTCGGGACGCACGCCGATCTCGATCTTCGCGCCTGCCGGCAATCTGTCATAGCTGCGGTTGAGCGCGATGACGTGGCCGTCGATACGCGCTTCGCGTCCCCTCACCTCGGCGGGCAGGATGTTCATGCCGGGCGAGCCGATGAAGTAGCCGACGAAGGTGTGCGCCGGCTTGTCGAACAGCTCGGCCGGCGTGCCGCTCTGCACCACCCGGCCGTCATGCATGACGACGACGGTGTCGGCGAAAGTGAGCGCCTCGGTCTGGTCGTGGGTGACGTAGATCATCGTGAGGTCAAGCTCGCGATGCAGCGCCTTGAGCTTGGAGCGAAGCTGCCATTTCAGCTCCGGATCGATCACGGTGAGCGGCTCGTCGAACAGCACGGCGGCAACGTCGGAGCGGACGAGGCCGCGGCCGAGCGAGATCTTCTGCTTGGCGTCCGCGGTCAGGCGCGTGGCCTTGCGGTTCAGATAGGGATCGAGGTCGAGCAGGCGGCCGATCTCGGCGACGCGCTTGTCGATCTCGGCCTTCGGCACGCCGCGGTTCTTCAATGGAAACGCCAGGTTCTGCCCCACCGTCATGGTGTCGTAGATCACCGGAAACTGGAACACCTGGGCGATGTTGCGCTTCTGGGTTGACAGCGGTGTGATGTCCTGGCCGTCGAACAGGATTTTTCCCCGCGACGGCGTGATGATGCCGGAGATGACGTTGAGCAGCGTGGTCTTGCCGCAGCCGCTTGGGCCGAGCAGCGCGTAGGCGCCGCCCTGCCGCCAGGTCATGGTCACCGGCTTCAGCGCGAAGCTCTCCAAGGCTGCATCATTGCCGCCGTAGGAGTGGGCGAGATCGACGAGGTCAATGCGGGCCATGGCGCATCTCCCTCAGGAACTGCCGGGTGCCGCGACCAGGTGGTCGGCGGCATCAAAGACGAAAACATCATTCGGATCGAGCACGGCATCGATGGTCTGGCCAGGCTCGAACTCGTGCACGCCGTGCAGCACCGCAACCCAGTTCGATCCGTCGCGGGTCAGGTGCACAAAACTCTCCGAGCCGGTGATCTCGGTCACCGTCACCGTGGCATGGAAGGCGTGTCGGTCGGCCTCACCATTGGCGAGTCCAAGCTGATGGGCGCGAAAGCCGACGCGGTAGGCACCGTCAGCGAGCGACGAATAGAGGCCCGTGGCGGGCGAGGACGTGCCGCCGGCATATTGGACGGTGCCGTTCTTCTTCTCGATACCGACGAGGTTCAGCGGCGGATCGGAAAACACCTGCGCGACGCGCAGCGTCTGCGGCCGGTGGTAGACGTTGGCGGTCCAGCCCATCTGAAGCGCCTGGCCTTCCCACATGCAGATCGTGTTGCCGCCGAGCAGGAGCGCTTCGGTCGGCTCTGTGGTGGCGTAGACGAAGATCGCGCCGGAGGCCTCGAAGATGCGCGGCAGTTCGGTGCGCAGCTCCTCGCGGAGCTTGTAGTCGAGGTTGGCGAGCGGCTCGTCGAGCAGCACGAGGTCGGCGCCCTTGACCAGCGCGCGTGCGATCGCGGTGCGCTGCTGCTGGCCGCCGGAAAGCTGGAGCGGCGTGCGCTTCAGGAACGGCTCGAGCCGCAGCAGCCTTGCCGCTTCCGCCACGCGCTTGTCGATTTCCTCGCGCGGCTTGCCCTGCACGCGCAGGGGCGAAGCGATGTTCTCAAAGACCGTCAGCGAGGGATAGTTGATGAACTGCTGATAGACCATCGCGACCGAACGCTGGCGCACGTCGGCGCCGGTGACGTCCTTGCCATTGACCAGCACCTTGCCCGTGGTCGGCTTGTCGAGGCCCGCGAGCAAGCGCATGATCGAGGTCTTGCCCGACAGCGTCGGTCCGAGCAGCACGTTGAGCGTGCCGCTCTCGAGGGTCAGCGAGACGTCGCGGATGTGCGGGATCCCGTCGACGGTCCGGGTCACGTGGTCGAGCGTCACGCTCATGAGCGTCCTCCTGCTTCCAGCAGGGGACTTTGCGGCAGACCGTGGGTTGCCATCCAGTCGTTCAGCGCGGCGATCTGGTCGGCAGATAGTCGCAGGCCGAGCTTGGAGCGGCGCCAGACGATATCGTCGGCGGTCACCGCCCATTCATTGTCCATGAGGTAGCGGACCTCGCGCTCGGTCAGCGTCGCGCCAAAGGCCTGGCCGAGATCGGCGGCCGATTTTGCATCGCCCAGCAGCTTGATGGCGCGGGTGCCATAGGCGCGTGCGAGGCGGCGCGCGTGCTCGTGGCCGAGGAAGGGATAGCCGCGCTGGAGCTCTGCGATCAGGCCGTCGATCGCCGACACGTCCATGTCGCCGCCGGGCAGCGGCCATTTGCCGGTCCAGCCCTCGCGCGCTTTCGCGCTACGAAGCCAGGGCGCGAGCCGCTCCAGCGCCTCCTCGGCGAGCCGGCGATAGGTCGTGATCTTGCCGCCATAGATCGACAGCAGCGGCGCGCCGCCGGGCGTGTCGAGCTCGAACACATAGTCGCGGGTCGCGGCCTTGGCTTCACTGGCGCCGTCGTCATAGAGCGGACGCACGCCGGAATAGGTCCAGACCACGTCCTCCGGCGTCACCGGCCTGGCGAGATACTCGCTTGCGGCCGCGCAGAGATAGCTGACCTCCTCGGCCGTCGCCTTCACCTTGGACGGATCGCCGTCATAGTCGCGGTCGGTGGTGCCGATCAGCGTGAAATCGTCCTGATAGGGAATGACGAAGATGATGCGGCCGTCCGCGTTCTGGAACATGTAGGCGCGGTCGTGGTCGTAGAGCTTCTTCACGACGATGTGCGAGCCCTGCACCAACCGCACTTTTGCCTTCGCGTTGACGCCGGCGCCGCGGCCGAGCACGTCCTCGACCCAGGGGCCGCCGGCATTGACCAGCGCGCGGGCCTGGATCTGTGAGCGTTCACCGGTCAGCGTGTTGACCATGCCGACGGTCCAGATGCCGCCGTCCTGGCGGATCTCGGTGGCGCGGGTGCGGGTGCGGATCTCCGCGCCCTTGTCGGCGGCGTCGCGCGCATTGAGCACGACGAGACGGGCGTCATCGACGAAGCAGTCGGAATATTCGAAGGCGCGGCTGTAGCGGTTCGCCATCAGCGGGCGGCCGACCTCGTCGCGCCGGAGATCGACCGAGCGCGTCGCCGGCAACAGATGGCGGCCGCCGATATGGTCGTAGAGGAAAAGGCCGAGCCGCAGCAGCCAGGCCGGACGAAGCCCCGCGTGATGCGGCAAGACGAAACGAAGGGGACGGATGATGTGGGGCGCAATCCCCCAGAGGACCTCGCGCTCGATCAGCGCCTCGCGGACCAGGCGAAACTCGTAATATTCGAGATAGCGCAGGCCACCATGCACGAGCTTGGTCGACCAGGACGACGTCCCGCTGGCCAAATCGTTCATTTCACACAGGAAAACGGTGTTGCCGCGGCCGACCGCGTCACGCGCGATGCCACAGCCGTTAACGCCGCCTCCGATGATGGCGAGGTCGAAAATCCGCTCCAACGCTTCCCCCGGCGATCGCCCGTTCGCTTTGGCGATTTCACTTTCGTTTTCGGATTAAAACAGAACGCAAAACGAAAGCAAGGCGAAAGAAAGCGAAACCGCGACAATTTCCGTGGGCAAATCCATGCCGTCGGCAGGGGAAACAGTCTGGCCGCGGCGTTGAAGGCGCCCGCCCCCTTCGGACCCGAGGAGAGGCAGGCAGCTGCTT
Source organism: Bradyrhizobium diazoefficiens (assembly GCF_018131015.1). GTDB lineage: Bacteria > Pseudomonadota > Alphaproteobacteria > Rhizobiales > Xanthobacteraceae > Bradyrhizobium > Bradyrhizobium diazoefficiens_B. The sequence continues at coordinate 146,173 of NZ_JAFCJJ010000016.1, read as the reverse complement.
ATGAAGGGATTGCGGAGGGCCTCCTAGGCGGCCCGAGCACGACCTAGCGCAGCCGCACGACCGGAGCGGCCTCTGGCGCGGCGTCCGGAGACGCATCGTCGATATCGCCAGCCTTCGGCAGCGCCTCGACCACCTCGATGCCCTTGCTGTGACAGATCATCGCGAGCCGCTCGGGCAGTTCCTGGTCGGTCACGAAGGTCTGGATCTGGGTGATATGGGCGATGCGCACCGGTGCGCTGCGCCTCAACTTGGTCGAGTCCGCGACCAGCATGACGCTGCGGGCATTGGCGATGATGGCCTGGGCGACCTGCACCTCGCGATAGTCGAAGTCGAGCAGCGCGCCCTCCTCGTCGATGGCCGAGGCGCCGATGATGGCATAGTCGACCTTGAACTGGCCGATCAGCTGCGTCGCGGTCGAGCCGACCACGGCGCCGTCGGCGCGGCGCACCGTGCCGCCGGCCACCACCACCTCGATGCGGGGATGGCGGTAGAGCAGCATCGCAACGTTGAGGTTGTTGGTGATGACGAGGAGGTCCTCATGCGAGGTCAGCGCGCTCGCGACCTCCTCGGTCGTGGTGCCGATGTTGATGAAGAGCGAGCAGCCGTTCGGGATCAAGGACGCGGCCGCCGCCCCGATCGCCTTCTTCTCCTCGGCGGCGACGAAGCGGCGCGCCTCATAGGCGAGGTTTTCGACGCCGGAGGCGATGATCGCGCCGCCATGGATCCGGGTCAGCGAGCGCCGTTCGCAGAGATCGTTGAGATCCTTGCGGATGGTCTGCGCCGAGACCTCGAAGCGGCGCGCGAGCTCCTCGACCATGACGCGGCCCGAGGCACGCGCGGTATTGAGGATTTCGGCTTGGCGATGGGTCAGTCCGGTCACGATGGCGGCCTCAGGTGGGAGTGAGGCATGGTGCGGCGGTTCGCGCCGCCGGTCAATGCGCGCGCCAATCACGGTTAACGGACGAAGCTCCTCACCATGCCATGGCGGTCGCGAGGCGCGCGAGCAGGTCCGGATCGTCGAATGCGGCCGCCGAACTCGCCGCACCGGCGCCGACAAGGTCAGCATGGCTGAGGCTGGTGCGGATGCCGACGGTCGGAATGCCGGCCGCTATGGCCGATTGCACGCCGGAGCGGGAATCCTCGAATGCGATCGAGGCTGCCGCGCTGGCGCCGACGAAGCGCAGACCCTCCTGGTAGGGCAACGGATGCGGCTTGCCGTGCGGCAGCTCGTCACCGATCACGATCGCCCGGAAGCGATCGGTGATGCCGAGCCCGTCGAGCAGCAATTCGGCATTGAGGCGCGGCGCATTGGTCACGGCGACCATGGGAATGCCGGCCGTGTCCGCGCGGTCGAGCAGCGCCATCAGGCCCCGCAGGGGCGCTATCTGCCCGGCGACGAGATCGCGGAAGAGCTGCTCCTTCTCGCCAAGGATCTCGGCGCGCCGCTCGAGCGCCTCTTCGGCCAGGAAGCGTTCGCCAATCGAAACATTCGAAAAGCCCTGCAGCTCCCTGGCGAAGCGTGCGTGATCGAACACATGGCCGCGGGGGCCGAGCACCTGGTTGAACGCCTTCAGGTGCAGCGGGTCGGTGTTGGCGAGGGTACCGTCGATATCGAACAGCAAGGCCCTGCCGATCGCCTCAGTCATTGTCCGGTACTTTCCCCGATGCGTGATACACGCGAGACTTATCATACCGCCTCGCCGGCTGCGCCGCCATCGTGCGCCCCGTCAGGTGGCGGAAGCCCGCGGCAAAAGATTGGCAAACCGCGCATGCGGAAAAAAATTCCGGGCCCGCGCACAGCGCGTGCCGAACATCACAGGACCGTTACGCAGCTTCCTTCTCGCCGCCGTTCATCAGCTTGCGCGCCGCGCGTTCGGCTTCGCGGGCGTTGCGGAAGAGCTGGCCTTCGAGGCGGTTGAAGCGGTGGGACGAGGCGAAGAAGCAGTAACCTCCCGAACCGCGAACGACGATCCCCGCGGTCTGGGAATTGACTTCGATGATGTAGCTGTCCGGCATGGTCGGTGGATTCCTCAGTGCGGGCAAATAACGGCATGTCTGCCCAAAGGTTCCTCGGGCAAAACAGCCGGTTTCCACCCTGAATCGACACTGCGATTGAGTACGCCCGGACCTCATCCGTTTTGTGACCCGTTCTTGGCAAAGCCGCGACGCGTTGACTCAGTCGTGCCGCGTTTTGCGAATGCCGCACGTCTTCGTGAACCGGGACACAAGGTCGCGCGCGCTCAAGTCGCGATCGGCTTGTCGCTGCGGCTGATCGGCTGCGGGCGGCCGTGATCGTCGATCGAGACGTAGGTAAAATTGCCGTCGGTGACGAGGAACGGATGCCGCTCCCCGCGACGGTGCGCCCAGGCCTCGAGGTGAACGGTGATCGACGTGCGGCCGACGCGTACGAGATTGGCGTAGACCGAGACGAGATCGCCGACATAGACGGCCTTGCGGAAATTCATCGCCTCGATCGCAACCGTCACCGTGCGCGACTTCGCGAGCTTGGTCACAAAGACGCCGCCGCCGACGTCCATCTGGCTGAGCAGCCAGCCGCCAAAGATGTCGCCATTGGCGTTGGTGTCGGCGGGCATCGCCAGCGTGCGGATGCAGAGATCGCCCTGCGGCTCGGTGTCGGCTTGTTCGGTCATGGAGCTCTCTCGAGGATTGTCACGCGCGAAGCGCGAGCTTAGCCGAAAGAGCCGTTCACAGCACAGTCCTTCCGGGACACCGCGCGGCGGCGAACCCGGAATGACGGCAGGACGCAGGTTTCTAGTCCGGCCGGACCATCTCGAACATGGCGTCCTGCCTGATCTCGAAATAGTCGCCGCGGCGTCCCGCACGCACGATCGGTCGCGCGGCAGCGGTATGATAGACGCCATCCTTGATCATGGCCTTGTCGATGTGGACGGCGACGACCTCGCCGAGTGTCAGCCAAGCGGCGGCCTCCTTGCCGTCGGCGCCCTTGAGGCGGATGATGTCGGCCACCTTGCATTCGAAGGCGGCCGGGCTCTCGCCGACCCGCGGCACGTTGACGAGCCGGCCGGGCACGGCGGTGAGCCCTGCGAGCTCGAACTCGTCGACCTCGGGGGCGACATGCGCGGCGGTCGCGTTCATGTGCCTGGCGAGGTCCATCGTGGCGAGATTCCAGACGAACTCGCCGGTCTGCTGGATGTTCGCGACCGTGTCCTTCCAGTTGGTGGAGGAGAAGCCGATGATCGGCGGATGGTAGCACAGCGCGTTGAAGAAGCTGTAGGGCGCGAGGTTGACGTGGCCCCTGGTATCGCGGGAGGAGATCCAGCCGATCGGCCGCGGCGCGATGATGGCATTGAAGGGATCGTGCTTGAGGCCGTGGCCCTTGGAGGGCTCGTAGAAGTACACGTCTTTGTCGGTCACGCTGGCTATCCCCCTGCTCGACGGAAGCTTTTTGTCCGTCCTGGCCCACCACGAGCCGGTCAGCCCAAGGCGATCAGCCTGTTTATAGGAGAAATTCCAACGCCCGTCAGTGGCGCGGCGACAGACCCGCGATGACGAAATCGATCATCTGGTCGATGGTCGGGCCCGGCTTGGTGGCGCACTGGGCGATCATCTGGGGGTGGAAGAAGCGCATCATCGCGGTGGAAGCGCACATCGCGGCCAGTTGCAGGTCCGGCGCCTCGAATTCGCCTGTGGCTACGCCCTGCGCGATCATCTGGCCGATCACGCCGGCGATGCACTCCATATGGGTGACGCAGACGTCCCAGTCCTGCTGCATGGCGACCTCGACCATCTCATGCAGCTTGTTGTCGCCGACATAGCGCTCGGTGTTCATGCGATGGATGGTGGTGAGCAGTTCGCGGAAACGCTCCAGCACGGGACCCGGCCGCGCCACGATCCGCTGCGCCTCGAGCTCGACCTCGCCCATCAGCGAACGGGCCACCGCCTGATGGATCGCCTTCTTCGATTCGAAGAAGCGATAGACGTTGGCCGGGCTCATCTTGAGCTCTTTGGCGATGTCCCCGACCGTGGTCTTGAGGTAGCCGATCTGCCGGAACAGCCGCTCGGCCACCTCGAGGATGCGCTCCCGGGTGTCACCTTCGATATGTTCCGAAATCAAAGCCATCGATCTGGACTCATCCGTCAGCACTTTCTTCTCATTTATTCAGCCGCCTCAGCAAGCGGAATTGCGGGCCGCTCATCGCTGCCATGCTGCGGCGCGGCAGGCTGGCCGGCAGAACCAGCCTCATCCAGGCTCTTCCGGAACCACAGGGCGTAGAGACCCGGCAGGTACAGAAGCGTCAGGAAGGTTGCAACGAACAATCCACCCATGATCGTGATCGCCATCGGGCCCCAGAAGGCCGAGCGCGACAGCGGGATCATGGCGAGGATCGCGGCGAGCGCCGTCAGCACAACCGGACGGGCGCGGCGGACGGTCGCCTCCACGATCGCCTCGCGGCGGGTCAGGCCATGGGAGACGTCGGTCTCGATCTGGTCCACCAGGATGACCGTGTTGCGCATGATCATGCCGGCCAGCGCGATCAGGCCGAGCAGCGCCACGAAGCCGAACGGGGCGTTGGCGACGTTGAGGCCCAGCGAGGCGCCGACGATGCCGAGCGGCGCGGTCAGGAACACCAGGAACAGGCGCGAGAAGCTCTGCAGCTGGATCATCAGCAGCGTCAGCATCACCATGACCATGATCGGAAAGAGGACGAAGATCGAGGCATTGCCCTTGGCGGATTCCTCGAAGGCGCCGCCCGCCTCGATCCGGTAGGCCGGCTCGAGATTGTCCTTGATCGCCTTCAGCTTCGGCGTGATCTGATTGGTGACATCGGGCGCCTGCACGCCGTCCACGACGTCGGAGCGCACGGTGATCGCCATGTCGCGATTGCGTCGCCACATGATCGGCTCCTCGTGGGCATATTCGATCTTCGCGATCTGCTGCAGCGGCACCGCGACGCCGTTGCGGGAGGTGATGGTGAGATCGCCGACGCCGCCGAGGTCGAGGCGCTCGGACGGGATCGCACGCGCGACCACGCCGACCTTCTCGATGCCGTCGCGGATGGTCGTGACCTGCGCGCCCGAGATCAGCATCGCGAGCGCCTGCGAGACGTCCTGCGGGGTCAGGCCCATGGCGCGGGCGCGGTCCTGGTCGACGACGAGCTTGAGGTAGGGCGACTGCTCGTTCCAGTCGAGCTGGACGTCCTTGACGTTCTTGTTCTGCCGCATGACGTCGCGGACCTGGTAGGCGATCTCGCGCACCTTGTTGGCGTCGGGACCGATCACGCGGAACTGGACGGGGAAGCCGACCGGCGGACCGAAATTGAAGCGGTCGACGCGCACGCGCGCCTCCGTCAGCATGCCGTCGGCGGCGGCCTTCTCGATCTTGGCCTTGATGCGCTCGCGCGCCTCCACGCCCTTGGCGACGATGACGATCTCGGCAAAGGCCTCGTTCGGAAGCTGCGGGTTGAGGCCGAGCCAGAAGCGCGGCGAGCCCTGGCCGACATAGGACGTATAGGTCTCGATGTCCTTGTCGTCCTTCAGCAGCGTCTCGGCCGTCTTCACCGTCTTCTCGGTGACGTTGAAGGCCGTGCCCTCGGGCAGGCGGAGCTGGAAGAACAGCTCGGGCCGCTCCGACAGCGGGAAGAACTGCTGCTGGACATGGCCGAAGCCGACGATCGAGGCGACGAAGACGCCGACGGTGGCAGCCACCACGGTGATGCGGTGGTTGACGCACCATTGCACAATGGCGCGCAAACCCCGGTACATCCGGGTCTCGTAGACCGCGTGCGGATCGTGATTGTGATGCGCCTTCATCTCCGGCAGCAGCTTGACGCCGATATAGGGCGTGAAGATCACCGCCACGAACCAGGAGGCGACCAGCGCGATCGCCACGATCCAGAAGATGCTGCCGGCATATTCGCCGACCGCCGAATTGGCAAAGCCGATGGGGAGGAAGCCAGCGGCCGTGACCAGCGTTCCCGTGAGCATCGGAAACGCAGTCGATTCCCAGGCGAAGGACGCCGCGCGGACGCGGTCCCAGCCCTGCTCCATCTTCACCACCATCATCTCGACGGCGATGATGGCATCATCCACCAGGAGGCCGAGCGCGATGATCAGCGCGCCGAGCGTGATGCGGTGCAGGTCGAGCGACAGCGCGTTCATGACGACGAAGACGATGGCGAGCACCAGCGGCACCGACATCGCGACCACGATGCCGGTGCGCCAGCCGAGCGCCAGGAACGACACGAACAGCACGATGACCAGCGCCTCCATGAAGGAGTGCACGAACTCGCCGACGGCGTGCTCGACCACCTTGGGCTGGTCGGCGATCAGCCGGACGTCGACGCCCTGCGGTACCGCCTTCATGAATTCGGCGGTCGCCTTCTCGACCTCCTTGCCGAGCTCGAGGATGTTGGCGCCCTTGGCGGTGACGACGCCGATGCCGATCGCGGGCTTGCCTTCCTGGCGCACGACGAAGCTCGGCGGATCGACGAAGCCATGGGTGACGGTGGCGATGTCGCCAAGGCGGAACACGCGTCCGTTGCTCTCGACCGGCGTCTCGGCCACGGCCTTGGCTCCGTCCAGCGCGCCGGTGACGCGCAGCGGCACGCGCTGCGAGGAGGTCTCGACCGTGCCGGCGGGCGTCACGTTGTTCTGCTTGGCGAGCGAATCGAACAGCGCCTGCGGCGTGATGCCGAGGGTGGCGAGCTTGGCGTGGCTGAACTCGACGAAGATGCGCTCGTCCTGGTTGCCGTAGACGTCGACCTTGGTCACACCGGGCACCTTGAGCAGGCGCTGGCGAAAACCCTCGGAGACCTTCTTGAGCTGCGCATAGTCGGCGCCGTCGCCGGTCATCATGTAGAGGATGGAATCGACGTCGGAGAACTCATCATTGACGACGGGTCCGAGAATCCCCGCGGGCAACTGGCCCTGCACGTCGACCAGCTTCTTGCGCAGGAGATAGAACAGGTAAGGCACGTCCTTCGGCGGCGTGGAGTCGCGGAAGGTGACCTGGAGCGCGGTGAAGGCCGGCTTGGAATAGGTCTGCACCTTCTCGAAATAGGGCAGCTCCTGCAGCTTCTTCTCGATCGGATCGGCGACCTGGGTCTGCATCTCCTGCGCGGTCGCGCCGGGCCAGATCACGGAGACGTTGACGACCTTCACCGTGAAGAACGGATCCTCGGCCCGGCCGAGCTTCTCATAGGAGAAAAAGCCGGCGGCGCCGAGCATGATCATCAGGAACAGGACCAGCGTCGGATGACTGACGGCCCAGGCCGAAAGATTGAAGCGCTTCATGGCACTCTCCGAAAGGACGATCCAATTGGCGGAAACGACAGCCACCCCGTTCGACCCGTCATCGCGAGGCGGCGAAGCAATCCAGGGGGCTGGGCAGGCTCTGGATCGCTTCGCCGCTTCGGCCTTCGCATTCGCGCGATGGCCGAAGCTCTGCTCGCAAGGAAGGTTAGAAGGACAACGAAGAGACGATCCGGACCCTCAGGCTCGGATCGAGCTTCTGCACGCCGAGCGCCACGATCCTGGCGCCCTCTTCGACACCGGCGGCGATGACGACGTAGCTGCTCTCGTAGGCCTTCACCGCTACCGGCTGCAGCGTGACCGCGCCGTTGTCGTCGACGACATAGAGGGAGGGCTTCCCGCCCTCATTGAACAGCGCCGACAGCGGCAGCCGTGCGACGCGCTCGGTCGCGGCATCCGACAGCGTCAGCGTCGCGGTCATGCCGAGCGCGACCTTGTCATCGGCTTCGGGCAGCGAGAATTTTGCGAGATAGGTGCGCGTGGCGGGATCGGCGGCCGGCGCGATCTCGCGCAAGCGGGCGCTGTACTTCTTGCCCGGCTCCGACCAAAGAGTGACGCTGGCGACGCCCGACTTGGCGCGTCCGACCAGCGTCTCAGGGATCGCGACGACCGCTTCCTTTTCGGCAAAGCGGGCGACGCGGATCGAGGCCTGGCCCGCGGCGACCACCTGGCCGGGCTCGATCAGCGTTGCGGTGACGACGCCACGGGCGTCGGCGTTGAGCGTCGCGTAGGAAAGGGAATTCCTGGTCAGTTCGACCGAGCGGATGGCGCGGTCGAGGCGCGCGCGGGCTTCATCGGCCGAAGCGCGGCTCTGGTCGAGCTGCGCATCAGTGGTCCAGCCCTTGGCTTTGAGGTCCTTGGCGCGCTGCTCGGCGGCGGCCGCCTGGGCCAGCACGCCGGTTGCCGCCGTCTGCTCGGCGACGGCCTGCTCGGCCTGGAGCTTCAGATCGACCTCATCGAGGGTGGCGAGCGCCTGGCCGATTTCGACGGTCTGACCGACTTCGACAAGACGCTTGGCGACCTTGCCGGCGACGCGAAAGCCAAGGTCGCTCTCAATCCGGGGCTTGATGGTGCCGACGAAGCTGCGCTCGGGGGTCTCGGCATCATAATGGGCGGTCGCGACCAGGACCGGCCGCTGCGGCTCGGCATTTTGTGCGACGGTATCGTTGCACCCGGCGAGTGCGCCAGCCATCAGGACCAGCGAGACACCTGCTAACAGCTTGGAATAGCTCGATGAAACCGACCGGACGAACATTGGAGGACACTCCTGCGTATCGACTGATAGGAATGTCGAATAATCACTGATAAAAGTCAATAATCGTCAGTCTTCAGAAAAGCGTGATCGTTAAGGGGTGGTAACCCTCCACGTCGCCCTGGCCAAAGCCAGGGCCCATTCCCCTGAAGCCCGTTGCTGAAAGAGAGCGTCTCCCCGTGTGCCCCAAGAGGCGCCGCGGGGTGTCGCCATGGCTTTGGCCAGGGCGACAGGGATCACCGCCCCTGTTCGGCGAACTCGTGCTTGCTCTCGTGGCCGCCGACAAAGACCAAAATGCCGGCAAGCAGCGGCAGGATGGCGAGCACCAGAAGACCGGTCGAGGTCTGGCCCGTGGCTTCCTTGACCCAGCCGATCAGGTAGGGACCGCCGAAGCCGGCGAGGTTGCCGATCGAGTTGATCAGCGCGATGCCGCCGGCGGCGGCCGTGCCGGAAAGCCAGGCGGTCGGCAGCGTCCAGAACACGCCGAAGCAGCAGAACACGCCGATCGCGGCGACCGTCAGCGCCAGCATCGTCATGGTCGGGTCGGTGAGATAGGAGGAGACGCCGAGCGCGACCGCGGTGACCAGCAGCGGCGCGCCGACATGCATCACGCGCTCGCGCGTCGCATCCGAATGCCGTGCCCACAGGATCATGGCGATGGTGCCGAACAGATACGGGATCGCGGTGACGAAGCCGGTCTGTGCGTTGGTGAGGCCGAACGCCTTGACGATCTGCGGCAGCCAGAACTGCATGCCGTAAAGCGCGCCGACGAAGCCGAAATAGATCAGGCTGAGCGCGATCACCTTCGGCGAGGACAGCGCCTCGCCGAGCGAAAGATGCTTCGCCGCCTGCTTGGCCGCCACTTCCGAATCGAGCCGCGCCTTGAGCCAGGCCTTCTGCTCGGCCGAGAGCCAGTCCGCCTTCTCCGGCCGGTCGGTGAGATAGAACCAGGTGACGATGCCGAGCAGCACCGAGGGAATACCCTCGATGATGAAGAGCCACTGCCAGCCCTTCAGCCCCATCGCGCCGTCGAGCCCGAGCAGCAGGCCCGAGACCGGCGCGCCGATCACGGTCGAGACCGGGACGGCGACGGCGAAGGCCGCGAGGAAGCGGGCGCGGTACTCGGCCGGATACCAATAGGTGAGATAGAGGATGATGCCGGGGAAGAAGCCGGCCTCCGCCACGCCGAGCAGGAAGCGCAGGACATAGAAGCTGGTGACGCCGTTCACCACCGCCATCAGCGCCGAGATGATGCCCCAGGTCACCATGATGCGCGCGATCCAGCGGCTCGCGCCGAACTTTTCCAGCGCCAGATTGCTCGGCACCTCGAAGATGAAATAGCCGATGAAGAAGATGCCGGCGCCCCAAGAGAAGATCAGCGGCGTGAACTTCAATTCCGCATTCATGGTCAGGGCGGCGAAGCCGAGATTGACGCGGTCGAGATAGGAGAAGAAGTAGGCCAGCACCAGGAACGGAATCAGGCGCCAGGAGATGGCGCGGATGGTCGAGGTTTCGATTTCGCTTTTGGCTGTGCCGGCGGAACCGGTATAGGTCGTGGTCTGGCTCATGCTTCCCCCCTTGAGGTTGTTGCTTTTGTGGGCTGGCTCGCCGTTTTCAGCATCGCGGACCAAGAGTCAATGGAGCAAGCAATGCACGGAACGCAGCCTGCTAGCGCCATTGCGCCGCTCCGGACATCGCTCATGCGCGCCGCCCTGGCGCTTGGCGTGATCGCCTGCGGGCTCGGCTTGCGCTGGTACGGCTTTCCGCTCGGCCTGCCCGCCTTCGTCGTGAAGTACGGCGGCTCGCTGCTATGGGCGACGATGGTGTTCCTGCTGGCCGGGGCCTTGCTGCCGCGGCTGCCGCGCGGCCAGCTTGCCGCCATCGCGGCAGCGATCGCGGTCGCGGTCGAGTTCTCCCGTCTGGTGCATGCGCCGTGGCTCGATGCGTTCCGGCTCACCACCGTCGGTGCGCTGCTGCTCGGGCGCATCTTCTCGCTGTGGAATCTAGCGGCTTATGCGGTGGGGATCGCGCTGGGCGTCTGGACCGATCGGCTCACTCACCCTGCGAAGGGTGCGCCTCACTCCTCGAGCTGAAACCGCTCGAAGCGATCGAGCTCCTCCTCGATCACACGCTTCAGCTCCTTGCGGCCGGCCGTCTTCTTCCCCTCCCCGACCCAGGTCCATTTCTGCATCAACAGCGTCTTCGCCTGGCGATCCGTCTTGAGATCGAGCGCGGCGACGATCTCGTCGCCGACCAGCACGGGCAGCGCAAAATAGCCGAGCTTGCGCTTCGCCTTCGGCAGGTAGGCTTCGAACAAATGATTGTAGCCGAAGAAGAGGTTGGTGCGCTTGCGCTGGATGATCAGGGGATCGAACGGCGAGAGGATGTGAACGAGATCCGGCGAGGCGCCCTCGCTTGTCTCGAGCGCGGACGGCTGCGCCCAATGCTCCTGCTTGCCGGCGCCCTCGATCGCCACCGGCACGAGCTCGCCGCGGCGGACGCGCGAGGCGATCAGGGATGCCACCGCCTTCTTGCTCGGCGCGTCGAGATGGCAGATCGAGTCGAGGCTGACCGCGCCCTGCGCGCGCAGCGCGCGGTCGAGCAGATAGGCCGTGATCTCCTTCACCGAGGCCGACTTCGGCAGCTTCTCCCAGCCGAAATGCCGCGTCATCAGCTCGTAGGTCTTGAGCATGCCCTGGCGCGCGCTGATGGTGGCAATCCCGGAATAGAAGGCGAGCTGCAACGCCCGCTTCGAGGGTTTGCGGCTCTGCCAGAGATGCTCCTTCTCGGTGAGCACGTCGTCCTCGATGTCGCGGATCGTCAGCGGGCCGGCACGCAGCAGCCGCATCACCTTGCGCATGTCGGCCGGCGTCACCGAGGCGTACCATCTATGCCCTTCGCGGCGGTGCTCGCGCATCGCCGGCAGGAAGAAGCGGAAGTCGCTCGCCGGCACATAGGAGAGCGCATGCGTCCAGTACTCGAACACACTTCTATCGACGCTCTGGGCCTGACGCAAATCGGCGCGGCGATAGGACGGGATGCGGCTGAACAGGATGTGGTGGTGGCAGCGTTCGATCACGTTGATAGTGTCGATCTGCACATAGCCGAGATGAGCGACCGCATCGGCCACGGCCTGCGCGCCCTCGCCGAACGGCGCGCGCTGATCCAGCCGCTGGGCATGCAACCAGATCTGGCGGGCCTGTGTCGTGGTGAGCGGAAGCGGTTTTGGCGTGCGGGACATTGCACGATGCAATGTAGCGGGATTCGCGCCGGGGAAAAGCAGGACAGGGGAAATGCCGCGCTGCCAGCTGCTGACAGCGCGGAGCCGGTTGTGGCCGCAGCCTACTTCATCATCATTGCCTTCTGCGACTTCATGTAGTGCATGCAGCCGCTCTTCATCTTGCCATTGCTCATGTCGGCATTGGCCATGGCCATTTCCTTGTACGCCGCCGCCTTGGCCGGCGTGTCGGCCGTACCGCCCATCATGGCAGTGGACTTCATCATGTTTTCGCCGGTGCACGCCATCATCGCGGCGGACGCGGGCGAGAGGGCGAACGCGACAAAGGTTGCAGCGGTGAGCAAGGTCTTCATCGATAGGTCTCCTCAAGTAAAATGAAAACCGGCGTCATGCCGGCCTTCGCAATACGTATTCTCCGGTCGCTCCGTTTCGCGGAGAAGACAATTTTCATGCTGCGGCGCCGAAGGCGAGCCGTGGTCGCCCTCAACTGTGACGAAGGTCACATCCCCCCTTTGAACCAAGCCTATGCTCGCCGCACCAAATCGCCATCAGACTTTTACCCGCGAGGATACGACGATGACCCATCTCAACAAGCTGTTTGGACTGAAGGCGATGACCCTGGCGGCCGCGTTGTCGATGACGGCGGGCCTGGCTTTCGCCGGCGACAACAACCCCTCCGCCAGCCAGATCCTGGACGCGCTGAAGCCGAAGCCGCTGACGCGCGGTCTGTCCGCCGGACCGCAGGCCGATCCGACCGTGCAGGCCAAGGAGGCCACGTTCCTCAACACCGTGCGCAATCGCCCGACCCGGTCGCTGTCCACGGGCGAGCGCGAGCAGATCGCCGAGCTCGCGGCGAGCAAGCCGAAGATCGACCTGGAGATCCAGTTCGACTACAACTCGGCCGACATCGCCAAGACGTCGGTGCCCTCGGTCCAGGCGCTCGGCAAGGCGCTGTCCGATCCGGCGCTGAAGGGCTCGACCTTCGTGGTCGCCGGCCATACCGACGCGATCGGCGGCGAAGAGTACAATCAGGGTCTCTCCGAGCGTCGCGCCGACACCATCAAGAAGTACCTGATCCAGAACTACGGCCTCGCCGGCGGCGACCTCGTCACCGTCGGCTACGGCAAGACCCGGTTGAAGGACGCCGCCAACGGCGCCGATCCGGTCAACCGTCGCGTTCAGGTGGTGAACATGGACACCAAGACGGCCGCCAAATGATCTGATGCGCATCGCCATCATCGACAAGCCGCCTGCCGTGGAAACGGCGGGCGGCTTTTGGCATCAGATCCAGCTCTGGAACAGCATCAGCCGGTTGAAGGTCTGCATCGACGTGCCGATAAAGGCTGCCGAGACCGGCAGCATCACCGCAAAGCCAATGGCGGTTACGCCGACATAGGCCCATAGCAGCCAGCGCGGCAGGCCATCCCGGCGCAGCACATAGACCAGCGCGAGCGACGCCGCGGTTGCGGCCGGCAGATAGTAGTAGATGAAGCCGAGGGTGCGCGGCAGCAGCGCCCATGCGAGCCAGGGGCCGAAATAGAACGCGGCGATCAGGAATGCATCCCACCGCCGCGCGACGATGACATCGCGCAGCACCACGGCGAGCGCGAGCAGCGCCGGCCACAGCACCAGCGGATTGCCGAGACAGACGATCGCGGAGACGTTGTCCTCTGCGGTCTTGTCGAACAGGAACCAGACCGGGCGCGCGAGCAGCGGCCAGGACGGCCACGAGCTCATATAGGTGTGGCCCGCGATCGCGGTCGTGGTGTTGTCGGCAAAGATCCGGCGCTGCGCCTCGATCAGATCCATCGGCGACAGCCCGTGAAGCGGAACGAAGGCGACGAGGTAGGTCAAGGCGGGAAGCGCCGCGAAACAGAGCACGAGATGGTGCGGCCTGAGGCCGGGCCAGAGGTCGGGGCGATACCAGTCATCGGGCTTGGCGTCGGCAAACAGCGTTTGCCAGCCTTGCATCAGGCGGACCATTGCGACGATGGCGATGCAGACGCCGAGCGGGAACAGGCCGCTCCATTTGCAGGCTGCCGCAAGTCCGAACAGGCTGCCCGCCAGCGCGAACAGCGCCTGCGGCCGCTCGCGTCGAAAGGCGTGCATGAAGGCGGCGGTCGCGAGCAGCCCAAGCCCGAGCGCAAAGATGTCTAGCATGGCGATGCGCGCCTGCACGTAGAGCATCTGGTTGCAGGCGGAAATCAGCGCGGCGGCGATGGCCGGGCCTTGCGCGGCGAACAGCGCGAGGCCGCAGAGATAGATCGCAACGATCGCGAGCGCGCCGAACAGTGCCGCGGGATAACGCCAGCCCAGCGCGTTGTCGCCGAAGGCCGCGATCGATGCCGCGATCAGCTCTTTCGCCAGGGGCGGGTGCATCGGGTTGAGCACGGGCTGCGACGGCCCGGCGCCGAGCATCTGCCGCGCCGCCGGCACGTAATGCACCTCGTCGAATACGAGCTTGTCCGGCGTCGCCAGACCGATCAGCAGCCCAAGATGTGCGACCAGGAAGATCGCGACAGCGATCACTGCGCTCCGCGACATCTTCGGCGCCGTGGGCGATCCGGACGGCTGTTGTGGGGGTGTCTTGCGTGGCAAATCAGCGGCACCGCGGATTAAAAAAGCTCGCTCCCCTCATTGAACGCATTCCGCCGCGGCTGTCACTAAGCATCACGCGCGTCTCGCGCCGCTTGTGATAATTCTGCCACAACATGAGCGCGCGCGATCCGGTACGATGAAGGGACATTATCGATCGGTTGCGAAAATGAATTTGCGTTTCCTGCTTTTCCCAACACTGCTGTCGGCCGCATTGTGCGCGGCGCCTGCCGCGCAGGCCCAGACCCGCGTCGGCGAAGCCGTCGTGATCCAGAACGAAGTGGTGCGCGTGGCCGCCAGCGCGACGCAGATCAAGGTCGGCGACAGCATGCTGCGCGACGAGACGGTGCGCACCGGCGCCGACAGCGCGGCGCGCTTCGTCATGGCCGACAGCACCAACCTGTCGCTGGGGCCGGGCGCGACGCTCAAGCTCGATCGCACCGTCTTCAACGACGAGCACAGCTATCGCGACGTCGCGATCCGCATGACCACCGGAGCGTTCCGTTTCGTCACCGGACATTCGGAGAAGACCGCCTACAAGATCACCACGCCGCTCGCGACCATCGGTATTCGCGGCACCACGCTCGACATCCTGTCCCAGCGCGGCCGCTCAGTCGTCGTGCTCCAGGCCGGCGCGGCCACCGTCTGCACGACCACCTACCAGTGCGTCCAGCTCACCCAGCCCGGCGACACCGCGATCATCACCTCAAGCGGCGGCAAGGTGACGATCACCAAGACCAACACGCCGCCCTGGACCTTCGCCGCCAACTGCGCGGCAAGCGCCGGGCTGTGCTCGGTGAGCCAGTATGCCGACGCCTCGCCGACCCTCACGCCCGCCGTCTATGACGACGGCATGCTGTGCGGACGCTGACGATGGCGAATGTACGGATCAAACGTCTCGTCCTCGCCGGCCTGCTTGCCGCAATGACGGCTGTCGCGCTGGTCGCGCTCGAAGCAAATCCGGCATCGGCGCAGAGCATCTGCGGCCCGAGCTACGGCTCGCAGCCGCCGACCGTAATTTCAACCGACGAGGTGTTGCCTACGGCGTCCCCCTCGCCCTCGCCGTCGCCATCGCCATGCCCGACGCCGACCCCCACCCCGACCACGACCGGGGCGGACTCCAGCGGCAACTCGATCGGCGGCCTCGCCAACCAGCGCTTCAACCAGATGATCACCAACCGGGTGCTCGGCACGGTGCTGCTCGGCGTCAACGAGCAGGTCAATTGCAGCGACTGCATCAGCGCGTTCGGCTCGGCCGGCTCTTTCTCGGCCGGAATCCACGGCCGCAAGGAGCTGACCAGCAATCTGTCGCTGCTCGCCGGCCTCGCCTACACGCATTACAGCGAGGGCGGCTACAGCATCACCAGCGCCCCGATCGGGGCGCTGGCGCTGCGCTATGACTTCACCGACTGGGGCTCGTCGCGGCCGTTCTTCGACATCGGCACGATCCTGACGCCGTGGGAGAAGGCGCGCTACACCCGCAGCTACGACACCAGCCTCGGGCCGGTCAGCGTGACGAGTTCGACCAACGCTTCGAACTATGCGGTCTATGGCCGGGCCGGCTGGATCAGCCGCGTCTCGCCTCGCGACGAGCTGGCGGCCTCGATCGAGGTCTGGCAGCTCTGGCAGCGCGTATCCGGCTCGGCCGACAATTTGGTTGCATTCAATCCGTTCGACGCCAGCGTTGCGACCGGCACCGACCGCACCAGCCTGGTCAAGATCGGCGGCCAATGGACGCATCTGCTGAGCGGCAACATCGAAACCAACATCAACGGCGGCTGGGTGCAGTCATTCGCCGGCCACAGCGGCATCGTCGCCACCGTGACCGGCGACGGCCTGGTGGTGCCGACCATAGGCAACCAGGGCTGGTTCGAGTACGGCGGCCGGCTCGGCTTCCGCGTGCAGAAGGGCTGGGTCGTGGACCTCTTCGCCAACGGCACGCTCGGCCCGCAGCCGGTCGGCAACACCATCCGCGGCGGCGTGGGCTTGCGGATCAATTATTGAGGCGCCTCCTCGAGAAACGGTCTCGTCGGTAGGCAAGCGTAGCGTGCCCACCGCTTCTCAGTGCGAATCTCAGCCTTCCATCACATTTTCTCCAAGTATGAAGTGCTTCACTGCCGTGCGCCGATTTCCAAGCTGAACTGCGGGCAGACGGTTCACTTGGTACGCACGACAGGAGCGAGTGATGGAATTCGTCACATTGCTGCACACCCGCTGGCCTAAAGACGAGTTCCTCTACGACGCGAGGTCGGGCGAGAACATCGATGACGTCGACAACCTTTCCGAGGAGCAACGGGGCCGGCTCTACCGGACTGCCGGACGTCCGCTCACCAGTTCTCCCAACGTAAAACGAATCAGTGGCCTATGGGGGACAATGCTGATGATCATTGGCGACCCGATCCGCATCGCGCAGTTTGATCGCCCCCTTGTCGGGGAGCAGCTTTGCCCTGAAGAGCACGACGAGGTCGTGAAGATCAACGGCCGGACAGTGCACCTCGCGGTCTACGGCCGCGTCAAGTCCACGAAGCAATTCACGACCGTCGAGCGCTACCGGACCGATGACGGCACCGTCAACCAATGGGACGTTGGCTATGTGCGCATGGTCGGTCGCGAGCGGCCGTATGGCCTTCGTGTTGAGCGGAACAACAGCGCGGTCAAAAAGCTGCGCACCGGCCACGATGGCGCTTGCATTCGCGTCCTGGGCGGCGAAACCGAGGCGCAGCGCGGCATCCTGATACACGAG
The DNA here is from genome assembly GCF_018131015.1 of Bradyrhizobium diazoefficiens. Lineage (GTDB taxonomy): Bacteria > Pseudomonadota > Alphaproteobacteria > Rhizobiales > Xanthobacteraceae > Bradyrhizobium > Bradyrhizobium diazoefficiens_B. The sequence goes on along the minus strand of NZ_JAFCJJ010000016.1, from coordinate 129,052 downwards.
GCGCCGCATGTCGGCTGGGTCATCGGTTGCATCGGACCGCGGCCATTCGGCGACCGCCAAGCCTATCCCAACCAGCCGGGAAATCCCGCCGACATGGCAGTTCGCGAAATCATGTCGGAGATGTCCCGGCGGGGCGGCAACGGCAATCTCTTCGTCCTGCGCGCGTAAGCTTCACGCCGCCGACTTGCCCTCGAACGCCTGACGCAGCACCTCGACGTCCAGCTTGACCATCTTCATCATGGCCTGCACCGCGCGCGCGGCAGCCGCCTTGTCAGGGCTCGACAGGAAATCGAACATCACTTTCGGCACCACCTGCCAGGCCACGCCCCAACGATCCCTGAGCCAGCCGCACTGCTCTGCCTTGCCGCCATGAGCCAGAAACCCGTTCCAAATACTGTCGACCTGGGCCTGGTCGTCGCAATGGATCATCAGCGAAATCGCGTGGGTGTATTCCATCTTCATGCCGCCATTGAGCGCGACCAGCGGCTGTCCGGCCAATGTGAACTCGACGACCAGCACCGAGCCCTCCTTGCCGGACGGGCCGTCCGAGACGTTGCGCTGGACGCTGGTGATTTTGGAATCCGGCACAAGCGAGACATAGAATTTTGCGGCTTCCTCGGCATCGCCGTTGAACCACATGCAGGGGACAAGCTTGGACATCGTGGTGGCTCCTCTTGGTTTCGATCAGGCGTCCGCCATGCTCGGTTGCTTGGGGGCGGCCTCCATATCCAGCCAGTTCACACCCCACATGTGACCATCCGGGTCCTCGAAGCTGCGGCCGTACATGAAGTCGTACTCGTCCTTCGGGCCGGGATCGGCCACCCCGCCCGCGGCCTCGGCCTTGTCGACGACATCGTCGACCTCCCTGCGGCTGTCGGCGGAGATGCAGAGCAACACCTGGTTCGACGTCTTCGCATCGGCGATCGGCTTCGGCGTGAACTGGCGGAACTTGGCGTGGGTCGTCAGCATGGCGTAGATGGTCTCTGAAAAGACCATGCAACTCGCGGTGTCATCGCTGAATTGCGGGTTCCAGGCCGCGCCGATCGCCTCATAAAAGGCCGTGGCGCGCTTGAGGTCCGTCACCGGCAGGCTGACGAAGATCATCTTGGGCATCGGAAGCTCCATGGGCGGGTCGGCCCAAGGACGGATGGACTTGCGGCGATCCGACACCGCCTCCGCATTTTTTTGCCCGGGGATCGCGCCCCGCGTGGTTCTGTCGCAGGGCCGCCCGGCTGATGCTATTCTTTCTCGCCGGGATCACGATGGATCGGATCGACCCAGAGCACGGTCTCGGGCTTTTCGACCGGCTCGATGTCGAGATTGATCGCGACCGCCTCGCCGTCGCTGCGCACCAGCACGCATTCCAGCACCTCGTCGGGGCTGGCGTTGATCTCCTGGTGCGGCACGTAGGGCGGCACGAAGATGAAATCGCCGGGGCCGGCCTCCGCGGTGAATTGCAGCCTCTCGCCCCAGCGCATCCGCGCCTTGCCCTTCACGACGTAGATCACGCTTTCGAGATGACCATGGTGATGCGCGCCGGTCTTGGCGTCCGGCTTGATGCTGACGGTGCCCGCCCACAATTTCTGCGCGCCGACGCGCGCGAAATTGATCGCGGCCGCGCGGTCCATGCCCGCCGTCGACGGCACGTTGGTATCGAGCTGATTTCCCGGGATGACGCGTACGCCGTCATGCTTCCAGCGATCGTCATGATCATGTGCATGGTGGGAATGCGTGTGGTCGTGGCCGGTCATTGGTCTTGCTTTCTGTTGGTTCCGCGGCCCGCGAAACTAACCCGAAGCCGCGACATCAAGCCATAGCAAAATCGGAACCCTCATCACCGCCCGGCGTTGTCATTGCAAGCAACCTGGCAAGCAAACTGGAAGGAGAGTTTCATGAGTGGCACCAGCGACAAGATCAAGGGCACCGCCAACGAGGCGATCGGCAAGGCCAAGCAGGGCATCGGCGAAGCCACCGGTTCCGACCGCATGAAGGGCGAAGGCGTGGTCCAGGAAGTGAAGGGCAAGGGCCAGAAGGCCATGGGCGATGCCAAGGATGCCGCCAAGGAGGCGATGGATCGCGCAGCCGCTGCGGCACGCAAGGCCGCCGAGTAAACGCGTAGAGCAGGAATGAAAAGACCGGCCAAGGGGCCGGTCTTTTTTATTTGAGCTAATCTCCATCCGTCATGGCCGGGCTTGACCCGGCCATCCACGTCTTGGCCAACGAAGGAAAGAACGTGGATGCCCGGGACAAGCCCGGGCATGACGACGTCGAGAACTGTGCCGTCACTTCACCGCGAGCAGTTCGACGTCGAACATCAGCGTCGCGTTGGGCGGGATCACGCCGCCGGCACCGCGCGCGCCGTAACCGAGCTGCGGCGGGATGATCAGCGTGCGCTTGCCGCCGACCTTCATCGAGGCGACGCCCTCGTCCCAGCCGGCGATGACGCGGCCCTTGCCGATCGGAAACTCGAACGGCTCGTTGCGATCGACGGAGGAGTCGAATTTCTTGCCCTTCTGGCCGTTCTCGTAGAGCCAGCCGGTATAGTGCATCACGCAGATCTGGCCGGGCTTGGGCGAAGCGCCGGTGCCGACGGTGCCGTCGATGATCTGCAAGCCTGAAGCTGTGGTCATGGGTTTTCCTGCGGTCTGGGCCGATGCCGTTGTGGGGACGAATGTCGAGACGCCGGCGGTCGCGATGATCGCGAGGGCCGACATGATGGCGAGAGTTGCGCGCTGAAGACGCCTGAGACACCTTCCGTTTGAAGCGGAAGGTGTCTAGCGCAACGTAAGCATGGTTTCCACCCCTTAGACCTCGATATTTTCCAGCCGCACCGGCAGCTTGCGGATGCGCTGGCCGGTGGCGTGATAGATCGCATTGCAGATCGCCGCATTGGTGCCGACATTGGCGAGTTCGCCGAGCCCCTTCGCGCCCGCCGGATTGATGAGGTCATCCTGCTCCGAGAGCAAGATGACCTCGACATCAGGCACGTCGGCATTCACGGGGACGAGGTAGTCGGCGAGATTGTCGTTGACGTAACGGGCGTATCGCTCGTCGATCTCGGTGACCTCCAGCAGCGCCGACGACATGCCCCAGATCAGCCCGCCCATGAGCTGGCTGCGCGCCGTGCGCGGATTCATGATGCGGCCGGCCGCGAAGGCGCCGACCAGGCGGGGGCTGCGGATCTCGTGCGTGAAGCGGTTGACGCGCACCTCGACGAACTCCGCGCCGAAGGCGTAGGCGATCCTGTCCTTCATGGCGGCGCCGCCGACCAGCCGTGCGTGTCCGCTGTGCATGGCCTTGAACGAATCCAGCGGCGCGCCGTCCGGCTTCCACTCGCCGTACTCCTCGACGACGCCGACGCCGAGGGCGTCGAACGCCTTTTCGATGTCGAGCGGCCGGTCGCTCCTCGCCGCCTGCGCGGTCGGCGTCTGCCCCATGCCGACGGTCTCCTTGGCCCTGTCGGTCAGGCTGTCGGCCGGCATCACCGCCTTGAACAGGCGCTGCCGGACCTGGTCGCATACCATCATCACCGCCGAGCAGGTGCTGGCCGTCGAGTTCGAGCCGCCCGCGACCGGCGCCGGCGGCAGTTCGGTATCGCCCATGAAGACCGACACCTTCTCCAAGGGAACACCGAGCCGTTCCGCGGCAGTCTGCGCGATGACCGTGTAGGCGCCGGTGCCGATCTCGTGGCCGGCGATCTCGACCCGGGTGCGGCCGTCGCGCTGCAGTCGCACGCGCGCGGCAGAGGGCGCCATCTGCGTCGGATAGCAGGTGGCCGCGCAGCCATAGCCGATCAGCCAGTCCCCGTCCGACATCGATTTCGGCGCCGGCGAGCGCTGCGACCAGCCGAACGCTTTCGCCGCCTCGTCGAAGCACGCCATCAGCGACCGCGAGGTGTAGGGCTTGCCGCCGATCGGCTCGGTGGTGGTGTCGTTGATGCGGCGGAGCTCGACCGGATCCATGTTCAGCTTGACCGCGAGCTCGTCCATCGCGCTTTCCAGCGCGAACAGATACGGCACCTCGGGCGGCGAGCGCATGAAGCCGGGCGTGTTGCGGTCGGCGCGCACGATCGAGACCAGGCTGTCGACATTCGGACAGGCGTAGAGCCGCGTCGTCGTCTTGGTGCCGCCGACGCAATACGCATCTGGACGTGAGGACACTTCGGCTCCGTCATGCCTGAGCGCAACGAGCTTGCCGTCGCGGCTGGCGCCGAGCCTGATCTCGTGGCGCGTCTCGGCGCGGTAGGTCGCGATGGTAAAGCCCTGGTCGCGGGTCGGGACCAGCTTGACCGGCCGGTTCAGGCGCCTCGCGATGCCGGCGATGATTGCGGTCCGCGGCGTCATCGAGCCGCGCGAGCCAAAGCCGCCGCCGACATAGGGATTGACCACGCGCACCTTGTCGGCGTCGATGCCGAGCTGCTCAGCCACGCCGTTCTTCAGGCCGTAGAGGTATTGGCTGGGTTCGTAGATCACGAGATTGTCGCCCATCCAGACGCAGCTCGTCGAGAACAGCTCCATCGGATTGTGGTGCTGCGTCGGCGTCTCGTAGGCCGCCGTGAGCTGGACCTCGGCGTCCTGGAACGCCTTGGCGAAGTCGCCGACCTTCGGGTCCTCCTTGAACATCGCGTTCTGACCCTTGGCCGCGGCCGTCGTCGTGCCCGGGGAATCGAAGGTCGCACTCGGCGTCGCGGCGGTATAGCCGACCTTGACGCGGTTGGCGGCCTCGCGCGCCGCCTCGTAGCTTTCGGCAACGACGACCGCGATGATCTGGCCGTCATGGGCGATGTCGGCGGATTTCAGCGGCTGGATCGTGGTCCCGGCATAGCCGCCATTGCTGAATAGCTTCGACTCCTTCAGCTTCGGCGCGTTCTCATGGGTGACGATGTCGATCACGCCGCGCACGCGCCTTGCGTCGTCGACATCGAAGCTGTCGACGCGGCCCTTGGCGATGGCGCTGGTGACCAGGAACGCATAGGCCGGATTGGCCAGCGGCATGTCGGAGGCATAGGTCGCGCGCCCCGTGACCTTTGAGACCGCGTCATAGCGCGGCACGGGCTGGCCCATATTCGCCTTCGGCTCGGGAGCGGCAGCGGTCATGATCAGATCTCCATCATTGCGGCCTGCTGGAGCGCGCGCGCCACCACGCGCTTGCCGAGCGCGATCTTGAAGCTGTTGTGCCTGCGTCCGACAGCGCCGGCAAAGGCCGCGTCGGCGGCTCGCTCAGCCATGTCGTCGTTGAATTTCTGTCCCTTCAGCAGCGCTTCGGCGTCGTGTGCGCGCCAGGGCACGGTGGCGACGCCGCCGAGCGCGACCCGCGCGTCCCGGATGACGCCGTCCTGCACGTCAAGGGCGATGGCGGCCGAGGACAGCGCAAATTCATAGGACTGCCGGTCGCGCGCCTTCAGATACACCGACCGCGGCCAGCGCCCGGGCACGGCAAAGGCCGAAATCAGCTCGCCCGGCTGCAGTGTGGTTTCGATGTCCGGCGAATTTCCGGGCGCCTTGTGCAGGTCCGCAAACGGCATGCTGCGGATGCCTGACCTGCCGGTGATCTCGACCGTCGCGTCGAGCGCGATCAGGGCCTGGGCGAAATCGCCGGGATAGGTCGCGATGCACTGGTCGGAAGTGCCGAGCACGGCATGCATGCGGTTGACGCCCTCCATCGCGGCGCAGCCGGAGCCCGGATGGCGTTTGTTGCAATTGTCGTGGGAGACGTCGCGAAAATAGCTGCAGCGCGTCCGCTGCATCACATTGCCGCCGAGGGTTGCCATGTTGCGCAACTGGGCGCTGGCCGCAAGCTTCAGCGAGTTCGCGATCACCGGATAGAAGCGCTGGATCTCGTCGTGTGCCGCGACGTCGGACATTCTTGCAAGCGCGCCGAGGCGCAATCCGTCGCTGCCCGGCTCGATCGCCGACCAGCCTTGCGCCAGTGGATTGATGTCGACAATCGCGGCGGGCCGCATCACGTCGAGCTTCATCAGGTCGATCAGCGTGGTGCCGCCGGCGAGCGGCTGCGCCGTCGCCTGGGTCAGCGGGCTGTTGTTGCCGGCGGCGGCGCCGAGCGCCTGCACGGCCGCGCTCGCGTCGCTCGCCCTCTGGTACTGGAAGGGTCGCATGCGGCTAGCCTTTCATGATCTCGGGCGCGGCCTGCTTCACCGCCGCGACGATGTTGGGATAGGCGGCGCAGCGGCAGATGTTGCCGCTCATATATTCGCGGATATCGGCCTCGCTGCCAGCGCGTCCCTCCTTCACGCAGGCCACTGCCGACATGATCTGGCCGGGCGTGCAATAGCCGCACTGGAACGCGTCGTTGTCGATGAAAGCCTGCTGCATCGGATGCAGGCGGTCGTCGGTGGCGAGCCCCTCGATGGTGGTGATCTCCTGCCCCTCGGCAGCCAGCGCCAGCGTCAGGCAGGACACGACGCGGCGGTCGCCGATCAGCACCGTGCAGGCCCCGCACTGGCCGTGGTCGCAGCCTTTCTTGCTGCCGGTGAGGCCCATGTGCTCGCGCAGCGCATCCAGCACGGTGGTACGCGCGTCGAGTTGAAGGCGCTTGTCCCGGCCATTCACCCGCAGCGTGACGTCGACGGGGAGCGCCGGGTCCTGCGCGGCCGGCACCCTCGCATCCTGCGTGGCGCCCCGCACCGTCATCGGGACAAGCGCGCTGCCTGCGGCACCTGCCATGAAGGCACGCCGGTCGAATCCGGATGGTCGGGAACTTGAATGGTCGGACATGGACGGCCTCCGCCGCTGCAAAGACAAAGCAGCGCACGCCTGCACCGCTCACCGGCCATCAACTTGGGGCGGTGAGCTCCGTTCCGAACGGACAAGGGCGGCGCAGCCGATGCCGCGCCGCCCTTCGTCAACTTTTTCTGATCTTGCGCTGGGAACCTCGCGCGCGCCGATCAATAGCCGAGCGCGCAGCCGTCCTTGCGCGGATCGGAACCGCCGGTCAGCGTGCCCTTGTCCCAGTCGATCCAGATCGCCTGCGCGCCGCCGAGCGGGCCGACCACGCTCGTGGTCTTGTGGCCGAGCTTCTGCAGGCCTTCGACGATGGCGGCAGGCACGCTGTCCTCGAGCTGGTACTGGCCCTCGTAGTGCAGGCCGCGCGGCATGTCGATCGCCTCCTGCACGTCGAGGCCATAGTCGAGGATGTTGGTCACGACATGGGTCTGCCCGACCGGCTGGTACTGTCCGCCCATCACCGCGAACGGCATCACGGACCGGCCGCCCCTGGTGAGCAGGCCCGGCATGATCGTGTGCAACGGCCGCTTGCCGCCTTCGATGCAGTTGGGATGGCCCGGCTGGATGCGGAAGCCGCCGGCGCGGTTCTGGAACAGGACGCCGGTCTTGTTCGAGACGATCGCGGAGCCGAAGGAATGCGCGACCGAGTTGATGAACGAGCAGACGTTGCGGTCCTTGTCCACGACCGTGATGTAGATGGTCGAGGGATTCATCGGCGGCGCGACGTTCGGCAAATCGAGCATGCCGTCCATGCGGATCTTGCTGATGTGCTCGTCGGCAAAGCCCTTTGCGAGCATCTCGGCGACATTGATCTTCATATGCTCGGGAGAGGCGACATGCATCTCGCGGTTCATGTAGGCAATGCGCGCGGCTTCCGCCTCGAGATGGAAGCGCTCGACGCTGAGCGGCGCATATTTTGTCAGGTCGAACCGCGACAGGATGTTCAGCATCAGCAGCATGGTGAGGCCGGGGCCGTTCGGCGGGCACTGCCAGACGTCATGGCCCTTGTAATTGGTGCCGATCGGCGTCGTCGTCTCGGTGGTGTGCGCAGCAAAATCGTCGAGCGTGTGCAGGCCGCCGATCCCGCGCAGGGTCTCGACCATGTCCTCCGCGATCGGGCCCTTGTAGAAGGCGTCGCGGCCGTCCCTGGCGATGGCGCGCAGCGTCTTGCCGAGCTCGGCTTGTCGGATGACGTCGCCGGCCACCGGCGGCTTGCCGCCCGGCAGCAGGTAGCGCACGGTGTTGGTGCCGGCCTTCAGCTTCTCGAACTGGTTCTTCCAGTCGAAGGCGATGCGGGGTGCAACCACATAGCCTTCCTCGGCCGCCTTGATCGCAGGCTGCAGCAGGCGGTCGAAACCGAGCTTGCCGTGGTCCCGCAGCACGGTCGCGAACGCATCGATCACGCCGGGGATCGAGACCGCATGCGCCGAGGTCAGCGGCACGGAGTTGATCTTGCGTTCGAGATACCAGTCGGCGTTCGCCGCCTTGGGCGCCCGGCCGGAGCCGTTATAGGCGATGATCTTGCCCTCGCCGCGCGGCTGGATCAGCGCAAAACAGTCGCCGCCGATGCCGGTGGATTGCGGCTCGATCACGCCGAGCAGGGCCGACCCAGCCACCGCAGCGTCCACCGCCGTTCCGCCCTCGCGCAGCACCTCGATCGCGGCAAGGGAGGCCAGCGGATGCGAGGTCGCGACCATCGCGTTGGTGGCGTGGACCGTGGACCTGCCGGGGAAATGGAAGTTTCTCATCGAATGTTGCTCTCTCAGGCCTCTGGCCAAGTCGTTGGGCGCGGATGGCGCGCCGTCTCGGAAAAACCCGGCCTACATGACACATTCCGGCAGGCCTCGGCAATGCTGGCATACCAGGAAATGGCTGCCATCCGCTGGGCGTATAGACTTTTTGCGAACCGCAGCCATGCGGGTTTTCCGGGCGCCGGCCGCCTGCTAAACGAGCCGCCATGATCACCAAGGTTGCCGCCTTCTACCAGTTCGCCGCCCTGCCCGATTACCGCGAGCTCCGCGAGCCGCTGCGCGCGTTCTGCGCCACCCTCGCGCTGAAGGGCAGCGTGCTGCTGGCCCGCGAGGGCATCAACGGCACCATCGCCGGCGCGCCCGCGGCGATCGACGCGCTCGCCCACGAACTCGTGGATGGCGAACTGTTCGGCGGCCGGCTGAACAATCTCGAATTGAAGTTCTCGACCGCCGCGACAATGCCGTTCGGCCGGCTCAAGGTGCGGCTGAAGAAGGAGATCGTCACGCTCGGCGATGCGGCCGCCGATCCAACCCGCCGGGTCGGCACCTACGTCGACGCGGCCGAATGGAACGCGCTGATCTCCGCGCCCGACACGCTCCTGCTCGACACCCGCAACGCCTTCGAGGTAGCGATGGGCACCTTCGAGGGCGCGGTCGATCCGGGCATCAGGAGCTTCGGCCAGTTCAAGGAATTTGCCACGGAGCAGCTCGATCCGGCCAGGCACCGCAGGATCGCGATGTTCTGCACCGGCGGCATCCGCTGCGAGAAGGCGAGCGCGCTTCTGCTCGCGCGCGGCTTTGCCGAGGTCTACCACCTCAAGGGCGGCATTCTGAAATACCTGGAAGAGGTACCGGAAACGCAGAGCCGCTGGCGCGGCGAATGCTTCGTGTTCGACGAGCGCGTGGCGCTCGGCCATGGTCTGCGCGAACGGGACAAGGGGCACGCACGTGACGAATGAGATCAAGACGCTGACCGAGCGCATCGACACGATGGAGACGCGTCTCGCCTATCAGGACGACACCATCGAGACCCTGAACCAGACCATCACGGCGCAATGGAAGCAGATCGACGCGCTGACGCGGAAGATCGCCGAGATCGGTGAGCGGTTGCAGGAGGCGGAGGCGAATACGCCGGGCCCCGTCAACGAGCGCCCGCCGCACTACTGAAGACGGCTACAGTCCCGACGCTCGCTGCAGCAGACGGGCGACCTCCCCGGACATCACCAGGCAGTCACGGCCGGCCTCCTTGGCGGCGTAGAGGGCCCGATCGGCGGCCTCCACCAGCGATCCCGTACCCGCCGTGCGCTCCCGCGCCGGGCGGCAGGCCGCGCCGCCGATCGAGGCGGTGACGTGTCCGGACGGGCTCGCGGCATGAGCGAGGCCCGCTTCCCGGATGGACTTGCGAACCCGCTCGCCGATCCGCTCGCAGCCGGCTGCGTCGGTGTTCGGCAGCAACATCGCGAATTCCTCGCCGCCATAGCGCGCGGCGAGATCGCCGGTGCGCTGGGTTTCGGCCGCGATGATCGCGGCGACCTTGCGCAGGCAGGCATCGCCCGCGGGATGACCGTATTCGTCGTTGTAGGCCTTGAAGTGGTCGACGTCGATCATCAGCAGGCCGAGGCTGGAGCGGTCGCGATAGGCCCGCGCCCATTCCTCCCTCAGCCGCTCGTCGAAGCGGCGGCGATTGGCGAGCCCGGTCAGGCCATCCTCGATCGCCAGCGTCTCGAGCCTGGTCTCGAGCTCCTTCTGCTCGGTGATGTCGCGCGAGATGGCGACCACACCGTCGATATCGCCATTGTCCCTCCGCGTCACCCGCACGGAGGATTCGAGCCAGATTTCGGTGTTCTCGCGGTGCGCGTTGCGATAGGTGACGCGCGCCTCCTCCCGCTCGCCGCGCTTGACGGCATCGATGATCGCCTGGACCTGCGGCCGATCGTCCGGGTTGATGCCTGCAAGCGCCGGCGATCCCATCAGCTGGCTGGCGCGCCAGCCGATGACACGGATCGACGACGGCGAGACATAGCGCAGCCGCTCGTCGAGCCCGATGCGGGTCACCATGTCGCTGGAGCCCTCGGCGAGCAGGCGGAAATGAGCCTCCTTCTCGACCAGCGCCGCCGCCATGCGCTGCCCGCGCAGCAGTTGCCGCACCAGCACCGCCCCGATGACCGCGATCAGCATGACCAGCGTGAATGCGAACAGCGTGCGGAACGCTGCCGCCTTGCGCCAGATCGCGAACAGCTCCTCCTTGTCGACCGTGGCGAGCAGGACGAGCGGATAGCGGTTGCTGCGTCTGAAGAAGCCGACGCGATCGGCGCCGTCCAGCGGCGACTTGAAATGATAGGCGCCGCTCGGCTGCTGCAGGCCGGCGTCGCGAAACAGCGGCATGTCGCCCAGGCTGCGACCGACGAACCTCTCGTTGTCCGGGTCGCGCGCGATGATCGCGCCATCGCCGTGCATCAGCACCACCGTGCCGTTGCGACCGATCTCGAATTGCTGGTAGAAGTGCGAGAGGTATCGGGAGCTGATGGTCGCGAGCACCACGCCGCCGAAACTGCCGTCCGGCTTGTTGAAGCGGCGCGACAGCGTGACGACCCATTCGCCGTCGAGCAGGCTCAGCACCGTCCGCCCGAGATAGGGCTCGCGCTTCTGCGAGACCTGATGATGACGGAAGAAGGCATCGTCACTCAACATCGCATTGAGCTCGCCGGGCGAGGTCAGCGCATTGCCCTGGTCGTCGATGACGGCGAGGCTGTGGATACGCGGCATCGCTGTCTTGCGGGCCTCCATCAGGGTGCGCAGCTTGGCGACCGTGGCAAGGCCGGCGCCGTCCATCTCCAGCCGGTTGACGACGCCGAGAATGCCGGCATCGAGCAGGTCGAGACTGTCCTCGGCATGCTGCGTCAAGGAGCGGGCGACGTTCGCCATCTCGGTCTCGGCGCCCTTGAGCACCGCCTCGCGTGCGGTCCATTCGCGCCAGCCGCAGATGCCGATGATCGTCACGCAGGTCAGCACGACGAACGCCGCCGCCCGAAACGGCAGGCTGCTCCATCCGGCTCTCTGTGAGGCGACGTTCATGCGACGGGAGATCTCCGATCGCTGGAACTATCGTCACGACTGTTATTGAACCCTGAACCGCTTGGCGACATTCGCAAGCATCGGCGGGGCAACCGTACTTCTACGGACGCTTGCGTCCGCAGATCGCTAACAATGCATTATCGGATCTGCCGTCGCGCTCGCCGCTAGCTGAAGATGGCCTTAACCTTCTCCCACAGCGAAGGGCTGTCGGCATCCGCATCGGCCTTGGTGGGCGTCGGCTGCGCGGCGCTGACGGGGTCGGACGCGGGGAAGGTATCCTTCAGTCCGGTGTCGAGCCTGGCGTGACGATCTGAGGCGAGTGCTTCCTGCAGATCCTCGGCATGCTTGTCATGCGGCGCGGGGTTGAATGTCTGAGCCATGGAATTCCTCCTCCATTGGCTGGTCAACGCGGCGTATTTGCACTGGTTCCCCTGTTCCGCTCGGCGCCCGGCCGGTGTATCAGGAACCCCAAATCTGCATCAGGACTCCTCGTGCCCCAGTCTGTCAAAAAGCCCTTCATCGACGTGCTGTCCGGCCAGCGCCAGCCCATCCCGCCGATGTGGATGATGCGCCAGGCCGGCCGCTATCTGCCCGAATATCGCGAGGTGCGGGCGAAGGCCGGCGGCTTCCTCGATCTCTGCTTCAATCCCGAGCTTGCCGCCGAGGTCACGCTGCAGCCGATCCGCAGGTTCGGCTTCGACGCGGCGATCATCTTCTCCGACATCCTGGTGATCCCCTATGCGCTCGGCCGCTCGGTGCGCTTCGAGGTTGGCGAGGGGCCGCGGCTCGAGCCGCTGGATGATCCCGCCAAAGTCGGAACGCTCGCCGCACAGGCCGACTTCAGCAAGCTCCAGCCCGTGTTCGAGGCGCTCAAGATCGTGCGCAGCGCGCTCGATCCAAAAATCGCGCTGATCGGCTTCTGCGGCGCGCCGTGGACGGTCGCGACCTACATGGTGGCGGGCCACGGCACGCCGGACCAGGCGCCGGCGCGGATGATGGCCTACCGGCATCCGGAGGCCTTCGCTGGGATCATCGACGTGCTGGTGGAGAACTCGATCCGGTATCTGCTGGCGCAGCTCGAGGCCGGCGCCAATGCGCTGCAGATCTTCGACACCTGGGCCGGCGTGCTGCCGCCTGCGGAGTTCGCGCGCTGGTCAACCGAGCCGACGCGGCGCATCGTCGCGGGCGTGCGCGCAAGAGTGCCGGATGCAAAGATCATCGGCTTTCCGCGCGGCGCCGGCGCGCAATTGCCGGGTTACGTCGAAGCGACAGGCGTCAACGCCGTCAGCATCGACTGGACTGCGGAGCCGGCCTTCATCCGCGAGCGGGTGCAGAGCAAGGTCGCCGTGCAGGGCAATCTCGATCCGCTGGTGCTGATCACCGGCGGGGCGGCGCTCGACCGCGCGGTGGACAATGTGCTGGCCAACTTCGCGCAAGGCCGGTTCATCTTCAATCTCGGCCACGGCATCCAGCCGGAGACGCCGATCGCCCATGTCGAGCAGATGCTGAAGCGGGTGCGGGGCTGAAAAAGTCCCCCTCTCAGAGGGGCGGAAACTAAAATCGCGAAAACAACCCCATGCACCGTCGGGAAGTCGTTGGATTTCCTGGCTATTCTTATAATCCGAAATTTCGCTTGACCCGTCGGGCAAAACAGGTGCATGATGTCACCCTCCCGCCCCTGGTCGCCGGAGATGTCAGCTACCGCGGCCGGCTGCGCTCGATGATCTCCGCCGCACCCTTGCCCAGCAGATCCAGCCCGACCGCGCGGCCGAGCTCACGCGGGCGGTTGGCGGGGCCTTTGCGAAAGGCCTCGATGATGGTGTTGCCGGAGAGGTCGAGCACGGAGGCGGTCAGCGACATCTGATCGCCCGAGATGGTCGAAAAACCCGCCACCGGCGAATTGCAGTGGCCATTGAGCACCCACAGCACCTCCCGCTCGGCATCGGCCGAGGCGTGCGCGGCGGGATCATCGATCGACGACAGGATCTGCCGCGTTTGCCAGTCCTGCGCCGCGCATTCGACCGCGACGATGCCCTGCCCTGCCGCGGGCAGCATCTCGGCCGCGGTGAACTCATAGGCGATGCGGCCCGCGAGCCCGACGCGGTCGAGGCCCGAGCGCGCCATGATGAGCGCGTCGGCCGGCCCCACCGCGCCGCCATCGGGCAGGCGCTGCTTCTCGCCATTGTCGAGTTTTCGCACCCGCGTGTCGGCGGCGCCGCGGAAGTGGATGACCTCGACCTCCGGGAACAGCCGCCGCGCATAGGCCGCGCGCCGCACCGCGTTGGTGCCGATCTTGAAGCCTTTGCCGCGCGACTGGCGCAGCGCTTCCAGCGTGACGCCGTCGCGCAGCACCAGCGCATCGCCGGGCGGATCGCGCGAGAGCGTCGCGCCGATCACGAGGCCCGGCGTGTCCTCGTTGCCCGGCATGTCCTTCAGCGAATGCATCGCCGCCTGCAACTCGCCCGACAGCACGGCGGCGCGGATCTGCGCCACGAAGGCGCCGCCCTTGCCGCCATGCGGCAGGAGCTTGCTGGTCTGGTCGAGATCGCCCGTGGTGTCAAACTTGACGATCTCGACGTCGAGACCGGGCACGGCGGCGATCAGGCGGCGTGCGATCTCTTCCGTCTGGGCCAGCGCCATCGCGCTCTTGCGGGTGCCGATCTTGAAACGCGTAGCCAAGTGTTCGTCCTTTCGAAGCGCGTGGTCAGCGCGCATCCTCCAATATCATGTCGGAGGCCTTTTCGGCGATCATGATGATCGGCGCGTTGGTATTCCCCGACACGAGGTCCGGCATGATCGAGCCGTCGACGACGCGAAGGCCCTCGAGCCCCCTCACCTTCAGCCGCTGGTCCACCACCGCGAGCGCGTCGTTGCCCATACGACAGGTCGAGGTCGGATGATAGATGGTGCTGCCGCGCTCGCGGCAGTAATCGAGCAGCTCGGCGTCCGTGGATACCTTCGCCCCTGGATCGTACTCGCCCACCACGAACGGCTTCATCGCCGGTGCATTCAGGATCCTGCGCAGGATCTTGATGGCTTCGACGTTGGTGGTGCGATCGGTCTCGGTCGACATGTAGTTGATGCGGATCTCCGGCGGCACGGTCGGGTCCGCGCTCCTGATGCGCAGGGAACCGCGGCTCTCGGGCCGGAGCTGGCACACCGAGGCGGTGAAGCCGGAAAAATCGTGCAGCCGCTCGCCCATCTTGTCGGTCGAGAACGGCAGGAAGTGCACCTGGACGTCGGGCGACGCCAGCCGCGGGTTGGTCTTGAAGAAGGCGCCCGCCGTGCCGGCCGCGATCGTCAGCCAGCCCTTGCGGAACAGCGCATAGCGCGCGCCGGCCAGCGTGCGGCGGAGCGGGTGATTGACGGTGTCGTTGAGGGTGATCTTCTGCGAGCAGCGCATCACGATGCGGACCTGCATGTGGTCCTGGAGATCGTGGCCGACGCCCTGCGCATCGAGCACGACGTCGATGCCGTGCTTGCGCAGGAGATCGGCGGGGCCGACGCCGGAGAGCTGGAGGAGCTGCGGCGAGTTGTAGGCCCCGCTCGACAGCACGACTTCCTTCCGCGCCCGCGCGCGGCGCAGCTGCGCGCCTTGCCGGTACTCGACGCCGACGGCGCGGCGGCCCTCGAACAGCACGCGCTGGCCGAGCGCCTCGGTTTCGATCCTGAGATTGCCGCGGCCCTTTGCCGGGCCAAGATAGGCCACCGACGTCGAGGCGCGCCGTCCGTTGCGCGTCGTGGTCTGGAACAGTCCCACGCCTTCCTGCGTGGCGCCGTTGAAATCGGGATTGTAGGGCAGACCGGTCTCGACCGCGGCGTCGATGAACGCCTTCGACAGCGGGTCGGTCAGACCATGTTGGAGACCGGCAGCGGACCGCCGGTGCCGTGAAATTGGTCGGCGCCGCGCGTCTGGTTCTCGGCCTTCTTGAAATAGGGCAGCACGTCGTCGTAACCCCAGCCGGTGTTGCCGCGCTGGCGCCAGCGATCGTAGTCCTCGTGCTGGCCGCGGACATAGAGCAGGCCGTTGATCGAGCTCGATCCGCCCAGCGTCTTTCCGCGCGGCTGGAACACCTGGCGGCCCTTGAGCTCCGGCTCCGGCTCGGTCTGGTACATCCAGTTGACGCTCTTCTCCTTGAACAGCTTGCCGTAGCCGAGCGGGACGTGGATCCAGATGTTGGAATCCTTCGGGCCGGCCTCGAGCAGCAGCACGCTGTGCTTGCCGTTCGCCGACAGGCGGTTGGCGAGCACGCAGCCGGCCGAGCCGGCGCCGACGATGATGTAGTCGAATTCGGGATCGGTCGGCGCGAGGGAATTTGCGGTCATGCGCGACTGTTCTTCTTGTTGCTGTGGCGTTTCCGGTTCGTGATTAGCACAATCATGCACGGACACGCAGCGCCTCGACCAGCGACTTGAACGCACGGGCATATTCCGCGCCCGCCCTTGCGATATCGCTACGTCCGGCGCAGGCGACCGCGGCCTCCGTGACCGCGCCGAGCAGCAGCCGGGCCAGCGGCTCGACCGGCTGCCTTGCGATCAGGCCGGACTCCATCGCCAGCGACAGCGCGCGCGGCATCTTGCCGCCAAAATGCTGCGCGTCGATCTCGCGCCAGCGCTCCCAGCCGAGCACGGCCGGGCCGTCGCGCAGGATGATCTGGCCGGTCGGCCCCTTGGCGGTCGCGGCAAAGTAATGCTGGGTGCCGGCGACCATCGCGGCGAGCACGTCCTTCTCGGCGCGCGCGGTGCGGTCGATCTCGGCGACGAGGTCGCGCGAGGCGTGGTCGAACACGGCGGCGAATACCGCCTCCTTGGTCTTGAAGTGGTGATAGACGGCGCCCTTGGCGACGGAGGCTGCTTCCGCGATCTCGTCCATGGTGGTGCCAGCAAAGCCGCGGCTGCCGAACAGGCGGCGCGCCGCGTTGAGGATCGCCTCCGATGTCGCTGCCCGCCGTTCCGCCTGTTTCGCCATGGGTCTCGTCTATTATGTGATGAGTTGTCGAAGCGAGTTCGGCCACCAGCAGCGCTCTTTCCGTTCCCTCCCCCCTTGTGGGGGAGGGCTAGGGAGGGGGGTAGCCCAGGAAAGGGTGCTGATTGTTCAGATGCACCAAGAGCTGCTGCGCGATCGATAGAATCCCCGTGTGGCACCCCCCTCCCTGCCCCTCCCCCACAAGGGGGGAGGGAACGCACCTCCGTCGGAGCACTCGTCTCATTCCGACAAGTCTCTTAGTCGAACTCGCACCCGGCGGCCAGTTGACTTTTCGACTACCGGTCGGTATTTACCGACTATCAGTCGGTTTTATCCGCGGGGTGTGCCATGCCGAGCCGTGAGATCGTCGAAGCTTTTGCGAGGCGGCTGGAGGAAGGCGACTTCATCGGCGCCATCGAGCAGTTCTGCACACAGGACGCCGTGACCTATGAGAACAACGCCGCGCCCACGGTCGGACGTGACAATCTCGTCGCCAAGGAGCGCGGCGTATTGGCCGCGTCCAGCGCAGTCACGGCCGTCCGCCTCGGACCGAGCCTGATCGAGGGTGACACCGTCGCGAGCCGCTGGAGATTCTCTTTCACCAACGCCGACGGCGTGACACGCACGCTGGAGGAGATTGCCTGGCAGACCTGGCGCGGTGACAAATTGATCGAGGAACGCTTTTTCTACGATCCGAAGCAATTGGGGCGCTGATCCCCCGAAACCGCCAGGCGCCCGGCGCCCGGCGCCGACATCCACCTATCTTGATCCAGGTCAACGGGTGTCGACCAACACCGCGCTCAATTGGACAGTCAGTTGCCCACGATCGGCTGCTTGACCATCCCAAGATGCCGAGGTGGCCATCATGACGAGCATCGATATCATCCATCGTTATAGCACCGATGCGACCGCGGGCAGACCCGTGCCGGCCGACAGCAGCGCCGCCTTGCTCAGGTTGCAGCAAGGCAACAAGAGTTTCGCCAGGCTTCTCGACCATGACGGGAACGCACAGGGGGTGCAGCAGATCATCCCCGTCGATCTGCATGACCTGGGATTCGCGGCGGGCAGCGACAATGTGCCGAAGCAGCGACCCTTCGCAGCCATCCTCGGCTGTTCGGACGCCCGCGTGCCGATCGAACTCGTGTTCAACGAGGGGCCGAACGACCTGTTCGTCATTCGCGTCGCGGGCAATGGCCTTGGTGGAGAGGTGCTCGGCAGCCTGAAATATGCCGTCGAGAATCTGGGCGGCAGCCTCAAGCTCATCGTGGCGCTGGGCCACAGCGGCTGCGGGGCGCTGACAACGGCCGTCGACGTGTTTCTGAACCCGGTCGACTATCTGCCGCTCGCGACCAAGCATTCGCTTCGCGGCATCCTCGACCGTACACTCCTCGTCGTTCAGACCTCTGCGAAGAAGCTGCTGGCCACGTTCGGCCCCGACGTCGTCCTCAAAGCAGGGTATCGAAAGGCCCTGATCGAAACCTCCATTGTGACCAATGCGGCACTGGCGGCGTACTCGATACAGGAGGAGTTGAAGAGCAGCGAGATCACCGGAATTCGGGCCGCTTACGGTGTCTACCTGCTCGAGACCCGGGAGATCTGGGCTCCCCGTGTCGGCGATCCCGATGACGGCGGGCTGGCTGTCGTACCTCGGGATCTCGCAGGGTTCGTCGATCTCGGCGAGGCGATCGTGCGATCGCATCGCGTTGCTTCGCTTCTCGACGCGAACCCATCCGCCCCGCCTATCGGGACAGCATCACCACGGCCAGGCCGATGAGAGGCGCACAGGCAGAGCCATCGATCGACCAGCGGCCATAGACGACGGAGGCGCCGGGCGAGCCGTGCTGCTGCGACGTCTCTCCAGAATCTCGGAATGCCTTCCAGCGCGCCTCGACGGGCCCGAGAAAATCCTCGGGCTTGACCGTCATGTCCGCGCTGTTCAGCACCACCTGCATCATCTGGCCTTTCGGCCAGAACATGGCCTCGGACCCCGGTGGCGCGAAGAAGCTGCGCTTCGGAAGGCTCGCTCATGGGCACGCCCTCGGGATTTCGCTCGCTCAACAGCGCAAGCCTATCTTGCGAACCAACCGGGCACATCCCTTGCATAGCGCGGCAAGGAGTATGGGAGAAGACGGTGCTCGGGATTCCTCGCCACTACAGCCACTTCGTCTTTGGTGTGATCCAGTCTGGCCTCACGTCAGCAATTGCGGCCGCGATCGCCAGCCTGCCTCTCCTGACAGCGGGGCAGTTTGTCATGCACTGGCTGCAGTCGTGGCTGGTTTCCTGGCTGCTGATGATACCCGTCGTGATCTTTGCGGCTCCGGCGATCCGCCGTCTGGCCTACGCGGTCACCCGCGAATAGCCGACCCTGCGCACGCGCATCCCCCGCCCACGCCGAGTGTTCCGGCATCCTGCCCGCGGACAGGCTTCACCAGGGCATGTGCAGGACGGACAGGCGGCCATCCGCCCTGCAAACCATTGCCGCGCTACTTCGCGAACGCTGGAAACGCCGGCAGTTTTTCCACGTCGCGTGCGTCGTGCTGAATGATGATTGTTGCCTTCAAATTGGCGCCGATCTTCTTCATCCGCTCGATCGAGGCGACCGTCTGCGCACGATCGAAGTTGAACGCAGGCACGCCGTCCGTGTCGTAGTTCTCGTGGAAGTGGGCCGCATCGCCGGTGATGAGGACTGGGCCCATCTGTGCGAGCTTGACCAGCAGGCTGGAATGGCCCGGCGTGTGGCCGGGCGTACGCAGCACGATCACCGAGCCGTCACCGAACACATCCTTATCGATCGGCTGCACCTCGACCTTGTTGTCGCCCTTGATCCAGCCTTCGAACGGCTTGAAGTTCACGCCCTGAGCGGGCTTGGGACTGGTGATCGCCTCCCATTCCCTGGCGCCGATCAGCAGGGTCGCTTTCGGGAAGGAGTCGACCTGGCCGGTATGGTCCGCGTGATAGTGGCTGATACCGACATATTTGATCTGGTCGGGCTTGACGTCGATCTTCGCCAGCTGATCGACCACGCTGACCTTTGGCGCAACATTGGGTGCCGCCATGGAATGACCGGTATCCCACAGCATGTATTCGTCGCCGTGCTTGATGACATAGCAACTGAAGACGAACTGAAGTTTCAGGCCCGGGAAGGCATAGGTATCCGAGAAGCGGTCATTGACGGCCACCGGGTCCTGTGGCGTGCCGCAATCGAGGCGGGCCAACGTGACCTCTGCCGCGTGTGCAGCCGTCGCGAGACCGCCGATGAACAGGCCGGCGCCGAGCGCGAACCCCGTCAGCATTCGATTCATGGTCGTTCCTCCCCTGTGTTTTCCGCAGGCTACGCCGCCGGGGCGGCACAAGGCAACGATCCGGCCGCCGGAAAATTACACCGTGCCGATGGAATAAAGGGGATCGGCGACCTGCCGGCTGATGGCCGCGTTATTTGCGGGCAGGCGGCTTTGCCGCAGCCGCCTGTTCGCCCGGCATGCAGTTGATGCTGCCGATCCCGTTGGCGCCGTACTGAACGAAGCCGTTCTGCGTCGTGGGAGAGTGCGCGACCGAGATGGGGAGATAGAGATAGCACACCGTGCCGTCCACGGGATCGCGCAGACGCTGGATCACCGTGTCCTGGAGCGGGCCGGCGAACTGGCGTTCGAGCTCCATCCTGGGCAAGGCCTGCCATTGCCCTGATGGCTGGAATTGCTGCTGTGGCGGTGCGGATTGCTGTGGTGGCGCGGATTGCTGCGGCGGAGCGGAGGGCTGCTGCGCCATCGCGGCATCGGAAGCAATGAAGATGAGTGTCGAGAGCGCAGCGAGCTGCGTCGTGGAGCGTTGTAACCGGCGCGTCATGGGGAGGAGATTATTCATTCTCTTGATCGGCTGCAAACGACCGCCTGCCGGCGGTCGGTCGCTCTTTGGGTTGGCCGGGCCTTCAGGTCACGACACAAGCGCCGATGTCAATTCAGGGTGATGGAGCCTCCGACCACGCCGCCAATGCTGCCACGATCGGGGGACCCCGACACGGTCGCGTTGAAACGAAGCCTGTCGGTCGCGGCGTAACCGAGGCCCATGGCAAGCCCGGAAGCACCCTTGAAATTGCCGTAGGAGCCGGCCACCGAGAGCTTGCCCGGGCGGTCGTCGAAGCGAAGCCCGCCCGCCGCGAGAGCGAGCGCGATGCCGCCCCGCGCCTCCCAGCGATTGTCATCGATCTGGCTCTGCAATCCGCTGATCTGGCTCTGGAAGCCCGTCGCGACGGCCTGCATTTGGCCGACGTTCACGGCATCGGTCGCGCTGATGCCTGCTGCGACGTTGGTGATGCGGCGCTCGTTGCCGGCCGCGCCCACGGAGACGACGTTGGCGGCGGTCGCGGTCGAGCCGGAGCCGATGGCGACCGAGTTGGCGCCGGTGGCGGCCGAGTTCGCGCCGATCGCGATGGAGCCGGTGTTCGTGGCCTGCGACCCCGTGCCGACGGCCAGCGAGTTCGTGCCGCTCGCCGACGAGTTCGCGCCGATGGCGCTGGCATTCGTGCCGGTGGCCGAGGCCGCCGGGCCGGCGCTGTTCGACCGGAAATATGTCGACGTTGAGCCCAGCCCGGCAACGATGGTGTCCACCGCTGTGAAGGCAGCGCCGACGTTGTTGTAGGTAGTCCCCTGGATGGTGTAGCTCGGCGCCGTCAACTGGCCGCCGGCATCGAGACCGGCGCCGCCGCCGAGGCTACTTGCGACACGCTGGTTCGCCGTCTGCAACTGGCCGCCATTGATCGCGTCGGTCGAGCCGGCCGCGATGGTGCCGTCGGCGAGGTTCATCAGCTTGCGCTCCGAACCCACCGCGCCGATCGAGACGGAGTTTGCGGTGCTCGCCACCGAGCCGCTGCCGAGCGCGACCGCATTGGCGGCCGTGACCGACGAGCCCTGGCCAAGAGCGACCCCGTTGACGGCGCTCACGGTGACGTTGTTGCCGACCGCCACTGCGTTGACGGCGTTGACCGTGCTGTTGTTGCCGACAACGGCGGAGCCCGACGCGTTGGCGGTGCCGGCAACGTTGTTGTTCGAGCCCAGCACGTTGATGTTGTCGCCCCAGCCGGCGACGCCCGTGCCGCCCGAGGTGTTGACGTTGGTGCCGTTGCCGACCACGAAGGTGCCGTTGCCGTTGACGACGTTCGGATCGCCGAAGGCGAAGCTGCCGTTGCCGCGTACGGTCTGGCCAGTGCCGAAGGCGCCGCTGTTGTTGCCGGTCACGCTGTTGTTGCTGCCGACCGACGTGCTGTTCGATCCGTTCGCCGAGCTGGACGAGCCGACCACCGTCGAGGCATTGCCATTGCTGGTCGTGCTGGCGCCGACCGCAAGCGAGTTCGTGCCGGTTGCCGACGAGCTTGGGCCGATGGCACTGGCGTCGGTGCCGGTGGCCGACGCGGCAGGGCCGGTTGTGTTGGAGCGGAAATAGTTGGCATTGGTGCTGAGCCCGGCGACGGCGGTCTGCAGCGAGGTGATGTTGGTGTCCACCGCGGCGAAGGCACTGCCGACATTGTTGTAGGTGGTCCCCTGGATGGTGTAGCTCGGCGCCGTCAGCTGGCCGTTGGCATCGAGGCCGGCGCCGCCACCGAAGGCGTTGGCGACGCGCTGGTTCGCGGTGAACAATTGCCCGCCATTGATCGCGTCGGTCGAGCCGGCGGCGATGGTGCCGTTGGCGAGGTTCACAAGCTTGCGCTCCGAACCTACCGCACCGATGGAAACGGAGTTCGCGGTGTTGGCCACCGACCCGGCGCCGAGCGCGACGGCATTGGCGGCCGTGACCGAGGAGCCCTGACCGACGGCGACACCGTTGGCGACGCTCACAGTGATGCTGTTGCCGACTGCCACCGCGTTGACGGCGTTCACCGTGCTGGTGTTGCCGACCACGGCGGAGCCCGAAGCGTTGGCCGTGCTGGCAACATTGTTACTGGAGCCCAGCACATTGATGTTGTCGCCCCATCCGGCGACGCCCGTGCCGCCCGAGGTGTTGACGTTGGTGCCGTTGCCGACCACGAAGGTGCCGTTGCCGTTCACGACGTTCGGGTCGCCGAACGCGAAGCTGTTGTTGCCGCGCACGGTCTGGCCGGTGCCGAAGGCGCCGCTGTTGGTGCCGATAACGCTGTTGTTGCTGCCGACGGCGGTGCTGTTCGCCCCGATCACGGACTGGCCGGTGCCGAATGACGCGCTGCTCGTCCCCGTCGTTGAACTGAACGAGCCGACCACCGTGGAGCTGATACCGCTGCTGGCTGTGGTGCTGCCGATAGCGACGCTCGACGCGCCGCTGGCGTTTGCCGGCGCCGCGCCGAGCCCGTCGCCGCCACCAATTGCGACGCTGTAATTTCCCCCGCTCGTCGCACCAAGCCCTCCGCTGGCCGGCCCGGCGCCGATCGCGGTGCTATAGATCCCTGCCGCACCTCCGAAGGCATTGGCAGCGGAGCCGATGCTGGTGGCGCCTACGGTCACGGCCCCAGGACCTGCGAAGTTCCCGATGGATGTTGAACTGGCGCCGTAGGCGGTGGCGAAATAGCCGACAGCGGTCGAATGACCCCCTGTTGCTGCTGACGTGGAACCGCAAGCGACATCGTCTGGGTTGGTGGCGCTTGCGCCTGCTCCGTTAAGCCCGGTGCTCCCGTCTGCGCTGCCGCCGCAGATGAACTGGGCCAGGGCCCGATCGGGCCAGAACACACCGCTGCAGACCAGGGTCACCGCAGCGACGGCCAATGCAATCCTGCTTGCGCCGGCTTGCGCGGCGCTTCTCGGAAACGATTTCATGACTTGCCCCCCGTCGAGCGGGAGGCGGTCAACAAGACATCCTATTCCAGCCAACGGATGTCATTCGCTGCCGCGCAGCCGCCCAGCCCTTGTGCTCGTTTGCGCCCCGACGCAGAAATCGCTAAAAAATCCGGTGACGACGCACCTTATAGGTCGATGTTATTGTTTTCTTAACGGTACCGCAACACCCCGTCGATAAGTCCGGCCGGGATGCGTCCGCTTTTCTGTCACCAGAGGTTGCAGGCGAGAAGCTTTTGCCTCGGACCGCGTCCGCCCGCAGCAACGTGTCCACGGTGATAGTGCCGCGGGCGCGGGAGACGCAGATCTCAGCCCTGGTCGATCAAACTCTCCTTCCGCTGCGCGACTGCAAGGCCGATGGCCTCGACAAGCGCCCGCGCCGGAAAGGGTTTTGTCAGAAAGGCAAGACAACCGGAATCATGAGCGTCCTTCCGCGCGCGCTCATTGTCGTTCCCCGTAATGAAGATCACCGGCAGCGAACTGCCGGACGCGGTCATTCGGCGCCTGAGTTCAATTCCCGAGGCGCCATTCAAATCGATATCCAATACTGCGCAGCAGGCTTGATCGAGATTGGCGGCTGAGAAGGCGTCTGCCGAATTGAAGGTCTGGACCTCGAAGCCCTGCATCGACAAGAGACGACGAAGGCTAACGAGAACCGCAAGATCGTCGTCGACGACAAAGACGGCGTTCGCATTTCCGTGCGACGTATTCGGGGTGCCGGGCATCATCAGGGTTTTCCCCTCGCCTTTGCCGCGCGCGGGATTTTCGCGGCACGCGCGATGCTGACCTGCGCATGTCCGCATCTGCTGCACTCGTAGGTGCAGAGATTTGCCGGATCGCCGGGAGCGACGTCTTCAATACCAACAAGCTCGTCGGGCCAGCGCAGACCTCGCAGGCCGGACAGGCCTAGGCAGCAACCGCTCCGGATGATGCGGGAGAGCGGACTCCGGCGGGGATTTTCATCGTTGGAGTGTGCGGGCCATCCAGCGATTTGGCAATTCAGATAAGTTAACTTTTTTATTCAATATCAGACACTTGTAATGAGCAAGGAGCTGCTTGGACTGATCCAATGACCAACCAGCGAAACCACGAAAGGGGGCAATCGCAGCAGCCGAGGCTCTATTAGCCAAATGAGTAAGAAGCTGATAAGCATGGTATGGCTTTCAGAATGCACATTGAGTGAAAGGGTCAGGGGCGATGGCGCAACTCACGCGTGGGGAGCGGATACAACTGATGCTGTCGCCAGAGGAATTGACCGCGATTGACGACTTCCGTTTCAAGCGCAGGATGCCCAGCCGTGCGTCAGCCATTCGCGAGCTCATGAA
Organism: Bradyrhizobium diazoefficiens; assembly: GCF_018131015.1. GTDB lineage: Bacteria > Pseudomonadota > Alphaproteobacteria > Rhizobiales > Xanthobacteraceae > Bradyrhizobium > Bradyrhizobium diazoefficiens_B. The sequence goes on along the minus strand of NZ_JAFCJJ010000016.1, from coordinate 104,398 downwards.
GCGAGGACTCGCCGCCGAGGGCTTCGAGGAAGCCAATTACGGGGCGACGTCCGGCGAATACGGAGTGACTGGAAAGACGCCGCCCGGCCGCGCGGGGCGATAGAGTCCGCGGAGCAAGACGACAGCCCTGCCTCAGATCGCGTCCGCGCGCAGCAGCGTGTCCACGGTGATGGTGCCGCGGGCGCGGGAGACGCAGGCGCAGATCTTCGCGTTGCCTTGCTTCTGGTGATCGCTGAAGAAGACGTCGCGATGGTCGATCTCGCCGTCGACTTCGACCACGTCGATGGCGCAGAGGCCGCACTCGCCGCGCTTGCAATCGTACATCACCTCAAAGCCGCCGGCGTTGAGCACGTCCAGCATCGAGCGCTCGCGCGGGATCTCGAGCTCGACATTGGAGTCCTTCAGGCGCACGCGAAACGTCTCGGTCGGTAGCCGGCCGCTGGAGCCGAAGGTCTCGTAGCGAAGATCGGGGAGCGGATGGCCGGCGCCGATCCAGGCGTGGCGCGCGCCGTCCAGCATGCGCATCGGGCCGCAGAGCAGCGCGAGCGCGCCCTTCGGTAATGAGGCGAACAGCGCGTCGAGGTCGAGCCGATCGCCTTCGTCGCTGGCGTGAACGACGAGGCGGTCGCCGAGCAGGCCAGCGAGATCGTCGAGATAGGCGGCCTCCTTGCGCGAGCGCACGGCATAATGCAGCGTGACGTCGGCGCCGCGCCGCGCCAGCGCCTGGGCGGCGCCGAGGATCGGCGTGATGCCGATGCCGCCGGCGATCAGGCAATAGTTTTGGCGCGCCCAGTCCATTGCGAGCAGCGAGGCGGGCCGGGTGATGTCGAGCCGCGCGCCCGGCGCGAGCTGCCACATGTAGCGCGAGCCGCCCCGCGAATCCTCGGCGCGGCGCACCGCGATCGTGAAGCCGGCGGGCGAGGCTTCGCCGACCAGCGAATAGGACCGCGTCTCCGGCAGGCCGCAGATGGTCACGCTGACGTTGATGTGGCTGCCGACCGGATAGGCCGCGCCGTCGAACCCGTCGGGCCGGATCAGGAATTCGCGGATGCCGGGGGCGAGATCGCGTGTCGAGACGAGTGTCGCCGGGATCCAGGTTTCGATGAAGCGCATGGGGCCCTCAATCGGTCGTGGTCTTGATCAGCGCGAGCGCCGGCAACAGATCGAGATGGGTGCGGTTGCGCAGCGCGAGGCGCAGATTGCGCACGGCGAGCCGCGCATGCTCGCGCATCACGGCCTCGGCGCGCGCGCCCTCGCGGTTCTCGATGGCGTCGATCACGACGCGGTGGTGGTCCTGGCCGATGATCAGGATCTGCTGCGCCTCCGGCAATGCCGATTGCGCCATGACAAAACCGCTCGGCGAGGCGAACGGCAGCGCCGAGGCGCGGTCGATCTGCCGGATCAAAGGCGGGCTGCGCGACAACTCGGTGAGAAGCGCATGGAAGCGCGCATTCAGCGTGACATAGGACGAGAAGGCCTCGATCGAGATCGGCACCGGGCGCAGCAATTCGTCGATGGCAGCGAGGCATTCCTTCAGCGGCTCGAGCTCACGCGCGGAGACACCGCGCTCGGCGGCAAAACGCGCGGCGAGCCCTTCCAGCGTGCCGCGCAGCTCGATGGAATCGGAAATGTCGCGCTCCGAAAACGCCTTCACCATGAAGCCGCCGGAGGGAATGGCTTCCAGCAGCCCCTCCTCCTCAAGCCGCACCAGCGCCATGCGCACCGGCGTGCGCGAGGCCCCCGTCGTCTCCACCGCCTGCAGCTCGGAGATGCGCTCGCCCGGGCGCAACGCACCCGACAGGATCTGGTCGCGCAGCGCGAGCTGCGCCTTCACGGTCTGCGAGACGGAGCGGTCGAGCTCGGCCATGCGCTCTACTCCGCGGCCTGCAGGCGCTGAGGGGTGCTTTCCTTCTCCACCATGCGGTCGATCAGCTTGCGCGACCACATCGCGCCGGCGTCGATGTTGAGGTTGTAGAAGATGCGATCGGGGTTCTCGTCCATCGCGCGCTGCTGCGCCTCGAGGATCAGCTCGTCCTCGTGGAAGATGCCGGAGACGCCCTCGCGGATCTCGCTGGTGATGCGCTGCTCGTCGAGGCGGTAGTTGCGCACGAAGGCCCAGAAGTAGTGACAGGTCTTCTCGGTCTCCGGCGTGATGGTGTTGAGTACGAAGCCGTTGACGCCCTGCGAGCGGTCGCCCTCCGGCGCGCCGGTCCCGGCCGGCGCCACGCCGACGTCGATCGTGATGGTGCATGGGGCCTCGAAGCGGATGATCTGCCAGCGGTCGACCAGGCCGGACTTGCCGAGCTGCTTGGCCCAGAACGGCGGCGGCTCGATGCCGCGCATCCAGCGCGTCACCGTCACCGTCTTCTCGCCATGAGTGACGTCGAACGGCGCCTCGGCGACCGCGTCGTTGCCGATCGAGGAGCCGTGCACAAAAGTCTCGTGGGTGAGGTCCATGAGGTTGTCGAGCACGAGGCGGTAGTCGCACTTGACGTGGATGGTCTTGCCGTCGCCGGCCCAGGCCGGATCGCTATTCCAGTGCATGTCGGGCACCAGCGCGGGATCGGCGAGCGCGGGATCGCCCATCCAGAGCCAGATGTAGCGGTGACGCTCGACCACGGGATAGGCGCGCACGCAGGCCGACGGGTTGATGGTCTCCTGCGAGGGCATGAAGGTGCAGCGCCCCTGCGCGTTGAACTTGAGGCCGTGATAGCCGCAGATCACGGTGTCGCCTTCGAGCCGGCCCTTGGACAGCGGCACCAGGCGGTGCCAGCAGGCATCCTCGAGCGCGGCCACCGAGCCATCGGCCTTGCGGTACATCACGATGTGCTTGCCGCAAATCGTGCGCGGCAGCAGCGCCGGCTTCACCTCCGCGTCCCAGGCCGCGGCGTACCAGGCGTTCATGGGGAAAGGTTTTGTCACCGGCGATCTCCCGCAGCTTATGGATACGATATGTATACAACACTGGAACGAAGAGTGGTTCAATCCGAATTTTTGCTTATCTAAATACCTTCTTATCACATAATGTATACATTATTAGCTTCATCGTCTGTTCGAGGACAACAATTTGCGGGGCCGCGTCGGCATCCGGCAGGCTCGCCCGTCATTCCGACAAGGCGACAATGGGCCGGCTGAAACAGGAAGGCCGACGATGGCAAAACTCGTGTTCGGGATGATGCAGTCGCTGGATGGCTATGTTGCCGGCCCGGAGGGCATTTCGGATCTGCCGATGCCGGGCCCCGCGCTTCATCGCCATTTCAACGACCACGTCTGGGGCCTCGCCGGCTGTCTCTACGGCCGCCGCATCTACGAGATGATGCAGTACTGGGACGAGGATCGCTCCGATTGGGACGAGATCGCGCAAGACTTTGCGCAGGCGTGGCGGGGCCAACCGAAATGGGTGGTGTCACGCACGCTGAAATCGGTCGGTCCGAATGCGACACTGATCTCTCACGACGTCGAAGCTTTCGTGCGGCGGTTGAAGGCCGACGTTGAGGGCGACATCGACGTCGCCGGGCCGGAGCTCGCGGCAAGCCTGACCGACCTCGGCCTGATCGACGAGTATCGCCTCTACTTCCGCCCGTTCGTTCTCGGCGGCGGCAAGCCCTATTTCGCCGGCGCGCGGCCGCCGCTGCGCCTGATCGCAAGCGACATGATCGAGGACGCCGTCAGACTGACATTCGTGCCTGCCTGATTCCTACGCTCCGAACACCTTCGCCAGCCCCGCCTGCGCTTCCTGCTGAATCCGCTTCAGGTGCTCGGTGCTGCGGAAACTCTCCGCGTAGATCTTGTAGACGTCTTCGGTGCCGGACGGCCTTGCCGCGAACCAGCCGAAATCGGTCTCGACCTTGATGCCGCCGAAGGGCTGGTTGTTGCCCGGCGCCTTGCTCAGCGTGGTGCGGACGGGATCGCCGGCGAGATCCCTAAGGCCGAGCTGCTCGGGCGTGACGGATTTCAGGATGTTCTTCTGCGGCCCCGTCGCCGCGACGTCGATGCGCGCATAATGCGGTATGCCGAACTCGGCGGTGAGATCGCCGAAGAGCTGGCTCGGGTCGCGGCCGGTCTTCGCCATGATCTCGGCCGCGAGCAGTCCGAGAATGACGCCGTCCTTGTCGGTGGTCCATACCGTGCCGTCGCGGCGCAGGAACGAGGCCCCTGCACTCTCCTCGCCGCCGAAGCCGAAGCCGCCGGTGAGGAGGCCATCGACGAACCATTTGAAGCCGACCGGCGTCTCGACCAGTTTTCGACCGAGCCTTTTGGCGACACGGTCGATGATCGAGCTCGACACCACGGTCTTGCCGATCGCAGCATCCCTGCCCCAATGCGGGCGGTGCGCGAACAGATAGGAGATCGCGGTCGCGAGATAATGGTTCGGATTCATCAGGCCGCCGCTGCGGGTCACGATGCCGTGGCGGTCGGCGTCGGTGTCGTTGGCAAAGGCGACGTCGAAGCGGTCGCGCATCGCGATCAGGCTCGCCATCGCGTAAGGCGAGGAGCAGTCCATCCGGATCTTGCCGTCCCAGTCCACCGTCATGAAGCGGAAGGTCGGATCGACCGCCTCGTTCACCACGGTGGCGTTCAGCCCGTAGCGGTCGATGATCGGATGCCAGTAATGCACGGCGGCGCCGCCGAGCGGGTCGATGCCGATATTGACGCCGGCGGATTTGACGAGGTCGAGGTCGACGACATTGCCGAGATCGGCAACATAGGGCGTGACGAAGTCGTGCGCGTGGACGTTGGCAGATTTCTTCGCCTTCGCAAAATCCATGCGCGAGACGCCCTTGAGACCGTCGGCGAGATAGGCGTTGGCGCGCTTCTCGATCACGGAGGTCGCGTCGGTGTCGGCCGGCCCGCCATGCGGCGGATTGTACTTGTAGCCGCCATCCTCCGGCGGATTGTGCGAGGGCGTGACGACGACGCCGTCGGCAAGGCCGGACGTGCGGCCCTTGTTGTAGGTCAGGATCGCATGCGAGATCACCGGCGTCGGCGTGTAGCCGCCGTCCTTGTCGATCATGAGCTCGACGCCGTTGGCCGCGAACACCTCGACGGCGCTGGCGAGCGCCGGCTCCGCCAGCGCATGGGTGTCGATGCCGATGAACAGCGGGCCGGTCAGCCCCTTCTCTTTTCTGTAGTCGCAGATGGCCTGCGTGGTCGCCAGGATGTGGCCCTCGTTGAAGGTGTTTTTCAGCGAGGTGCCGCGATGGCCGGAGGTGCCGAACGCCACGCGCTGGGCCGGGTCGGAAACGTCGGGCTTGCCCGCGAAATAGGCGGTCACGAGCCGCGGAATGTTGGCGAGCGCGTCCGGCGAAGCCTGCTTGCCCGCCGCGGGATCAACATCAGCCACTGGAATTACCCTCGTCCTGTCATGCAGAGATTTGCGGCACAGCATAGCATCGGCCGGGTGCCCGCCAAGGGCACAACACACGCGGCGGAAGGGCGTTCCTTCGGGCGGGCCCATGGCGCAGATCCCGTCATCCTGAGGTGCGAGGTACGCCGCGCAACGCGCGGGGTGCCGAGCCTCGAAGGATGAACGGCCGGGATGCAGCGGGGCCGTCGCCCTTCGAGGCTTGCCCTCCGGCGCATGCGCCGAAGGGCGCGCACCTCAGGGTGACGGTCGGACGATCATGCTATGGTTCGCGCCATCAGAACGTTCGAGTCGCCCATGGCCTTTTCACGCAAGCTGATTCTGCTCATCGCCGGCCTCGTCGCCGCCACCGCGCCGGCACGTGCCGCCGAATACTACACCGAGGACCTGCGCATCCCGATGGCGGCGGCGGGGCCGCAGGGGCTGGAGGCCTTCCTGGTCCGCCCGGCAGGAACGAAGCGCTATCCGCTGGCGCTGCTCAGCCACGGCTCGCCGCGCAAATTTGACGACCGCGCGACGATGTCGGCACACAAATATTACGGCATCGCGCTGGAATTCGCCCGGCGCGGCTTTGCCGCGCTGATCGTCATGCGGCGCGGCTACGGCACCTCGCCCGGTGGTCGCGTCGGCGGTTGTGCCAACGCCGACTTTCTGCCGGCGGCCGCCGTCGCGATCGCCGATTTGCGCGCTGCGATCGCAGCCATGGAGCGCAGGAGCGACGTCACGACATCGGGCATGATCGCGGCCGGCGGGTCTGCCGGCGGGTTCGCCACCGTCGCGCTGACCGCGCAGGCCCCGCCCGGCCTCGTTGCCGCCATCAATTTTGCCGGCGGTCGCGGCTCGCGCGCCGACAACGACGTCTGCAATCCGGACGGGCTGGTGCGCGCCTTCGCCAGCTTCGGCAAGACCTCGCGGGTGCCGATGTTGTGGGTCTATGCGGCCAATGACTTGTACTTCGGACCCGACCTCGCACGACGGCTTCATGACGGGTTTCGCAGGAGCGGCGGCAACGCGACATTCATTGTGGCGCCGCCTTACGGCGAGGACGGCCACTCTCTTTTTACGGTGGCGGGCCGACCGCAATGGACACCATATCTGGACGCCTTCCTGCGCGAGCGCGGGCTCGCCCGGGACATCCTCAGTCCGCCCGATCCGTTGCCACCCCCCAGCCAGCTCAAGGAAGCCGCGCGCGCCTCGTTCGCGCGCTATCTCGCCGAAACCGTACCGCACAAGGCTTTCGCGGTGTCGCCCAAAGGCAGTTACGGCTGGCGCTCGGGACTCGCGACCGTCGACGAGGCCCAGCGCGAAGCGCTCGCCGGCTGCATGAAATGGTCCCCCGATTGCACGCTCTATGCGATCGATGACCGCCTCGCCGGCGAAACGCAGAAACCACCGCCCACCGACCAGAGTGCACGGACGCGATAGGCGCGGCGTCGCAGTGGTTCAGAGCCGCTCGCTGAGCGCGAGCTTGTAGCCGACGCCGGTGACGGTGGCGATGACGGGCGTGCCGCTGCCGACGAGCTTGCGGCGCAGGCGCGCCACCAGCGCATCGACCGTGCGGATGTCGACTTCGGCCTGGCGGTTGCTGACGACCTCGATCAGATAGTCGCGGCTGAGCGGCCGGCCGTCCGCGCCGACGAGGGCGGCGAGCAGGTCGAACTCGGCGCGGGTCAGCGCCACCGGCTTGCCGTCGCTGCCGAGCAGCTCGCGCCTTGTCAGGTCGATGATCCAGTCGCCGAAGGCGATCGAATTGTGGTTGCGCGCCGCCTTGCGGTCGATCGAGCGCCGCCGCAGCACGCTGCGGGCGCGCGCGAGCAGGTCGCGCAAATTGATCGGCTTGGTGACGTAATGGTCGCCGGCGATCTCGAGGCCGAGAATGCGGTCGACATCGGTGTCGCGCCGGGTCACGAAGATGATGCCCGCGTTGCTGGTCGCCTGGATTTCCCTGGCGAGATCGAAGCCGTCGCCGTCGGGCAACTGCAGGTCGAGGAAGACGAGATCGGTGCGCGCGCGCAGCGCCTGGCGGCACTCCGCGCAGGTGCCGGCGCCGACCACGTCAAAGTTGTTCTCGCTGAAATAGTCGACCAGCATGGTCCGCGTCACCGGATCGTCTTCGACGACGATCAGCCGCTCGCGCGCGGCGGGCCGCACGTCCTGAACTGAGGTATCTGCCACGATCCCCGATATCCTGTGTGCCTGTGGCCCGGCCTGGAAAGTCACCGCGTCGCGCAATGCGCCGCCCTGTGAACGTACATTCACGACTGGTTCGAGCCCCCGAAATTGCCTGACGAAGTATTAGGCGTGTTGTGCTGCCCAAACAATATTTGTCATGATTTCCGACGATTGACTATGAATTGTCACACATTTCTCGTTCAGCGCATGATTTGGCTGTCCGATCCTTCTCGCACACGACCGGATGCAACCGCCGGTTAACGTAAAGGAAGCGTTCGGCTTCGGAATCGCAGTCTGCGGCCCTATGATTTCGCAATCCCAGGCGCATGATGCGCGAAGCGACGGAGCAGGTGTGATGCAGGGGCAGGCCCGGTTGGCCGCCGGTCGGACCGAGCCAGGTGCAACGCATCTCGGTCGGTCGCACAGCCTCGACTTCCTGCGCGGCCTCGCCATCGCCGGCGTGATGGCGATCCACGTCTCACAATCCTTTCCGTCGAACATCCGCGCGGTCGATTTCACCTTCGTTTGCGGCTGGGTCGGCGTCAACGTGTTCTACTTCGTCAGCGCGATGACGATGTGCCTGATGTGGACGCAGCGCGCCTCGGAAACGAACCCGATCCGAAAATTCTACATTCGCCGCTTCCTGCGCATCGCGCCGCTGTTCTGGATCGCGATCCCGGTCTATCTCGCCGTCAACGGCACGGGGCCAAGCTACAACGCGCCCAACGGCATCGGCCCGCTCCAGGTGATCCTGACCGCGACGTTCCTGCACGGCTTCTGGCCGGACAGCGTCAACAGCGTGGTGCCCGGCGACTGGTCGATCGCGGCGGAGATGACGTTCTATCTCGTCTTCCCGTTCGTGATCACGGCATTCGGGTCGCGCCGCCACCTCTATCTCGCGCTCGCGATTCTGCTGCATCTCGTCAATGTCTGCCTGTTCAAGCCGTGGGCCTTTGCGCTGTTCTCGGCCTATTACGGCGCGGGTCACGAGGCCTTCGTCTGGAACGCGCTGCACATCAGTTTCCTGAACCAGCTTCCGATCTTCCTGGTCGGCTGCGCGCTGTTCTTCTCGCTGCGCGACGGCTTTGCCAGATCGGACGCCGCGATCTACGCCGTCTTCGTCGCACTGTCCTTCGCCGCCGACCGCGCCACCGGCTCGCACGAGTTCAACTATCTTCTGATCAACCTCGTGCTCGGCGCCGGCGTGGTGTTCTGCATCCGCTTTGCGATCCGCCTGCAGCCGCTGGAAGCGCTCGGCCGCAACTCCTATTCGATGTACCTGTCGCATTTCGCCGTCATCGCCGGCCTGCACCGGATCTGGCCGCTCGCGGACGGGCTGGTCTCGCTGCTGCTGGCTTACGTTGTCACCGCGGGGCTCGCCTATCTCGTCGCGCGCGCGACATGGCATCTCGTCGAGCGGCGCGCGCAGGATCTAGCCCACCGCCTGACGGCCCCGGTGACCAAGGCAGCGCCGCGCCTCGACGCAAACATTGCCGTGGGCCGCGGCGCCGGCGCCTGAATTACGATCCGATCTTGATCCGGTAGGACAGCTGCTCATGTGCGCCGGGGGCGACGTGCATCAGGCCCGGCTTGTCGCTGAATTCGCCGTCGAAGCCGGCGGGACTCGCATAGCCGCGCCACGGCTCGATGCAGAGGAACGCCGCGCCCGACGGTTTCGACCAGATGCCGAGCTCGCGAAAGCCGCGCCAGGATAATTCGAGCCAGGGCCCGCCCGATGCGCCCTGCCCGGCGGCATAGCGAACCGAGTTGCTGTTGGACGCAGTGAAGATGACGGCGTCCTCGGCGAACAGGGACTCGGACAAGGGAAGCACCGTGCCGGCGACCGGACTCGGCTCCGCCGCCGCGCGCAGCAGTCCGCCATCGAGGCGGCGGACGGGGGACGTTTCCTCGCTGGCGAAGGTCAACGCGTAATCCTGCTTGGACCCACCGGGCGACAGCGGCCAGTTGAAGGCGGGATGACCGCCGAGCGAGGCCGGCAAATTCTCCGCGCCGGTATTGACGATGGTCAGCGCAACGTCGAGGCCGGCTTCGTCGAGCGTGTAGCTCGCGACCAGGCGGAAGGCGAACGGATAGAGCGCACGCGTCGCCGCGCTGTCATCGAGCGCCAGCGTGCAGCGATCTCCGCCGCGCTCCACCCAGGCAAACCGGCTGTCGCGTGCAAAGCCATGCTGGGTCATGCGGTACGTCCTGCCCCGGTGCCGCAACTCGTCGTTGGCAAGGCGGCCGACGATCGGAAACAGAAGCGGCGCGTGACGCGGCCAGGCCGGCCCCGCCTGCCACACGAATTCGACGCCGGCTCCATTCCTCAGCGAGCACAGCTCGGCGCCATGTGCGTTGACGGTCGCGGTAAGGCCGCCGCTCCGGATCGTGCAGGTGTCGTCGGTCATGCTGTCTCGACTCCAAGTGCGACGGAGAGGCAATTTCCAATTCGGGACGAAATCATGCCCGCGTTTCGTCCGCGCCGCTCCTCGATATGGTCACACCAACTCGCGCAGAATTGCAAATCCATGCAAGTGGGGCCGTGCACTGATGCTTCCATTCGAGGAACAAACATGCGAGAAGGCCGAGACGGTCGCAAGGCAGCGGCTTACGCCTCCTGGAATTCAACGCTTAATGGCAATCTGTAGCCATCAATCCCGCGATCGCCGGCTGCAGCAACAATCGAGCCGGGCTTCGGAGCAGAGAGTTGATCAGTCCGATCCACGCATACAGATCCACGCCTCGACCCGCCGGGCCACGACCACGGTCGGCAACATTCCGGAGCGGAGCATTTTGCGCGCGGCGTGAGACGGCGATGAAGTCGGCATGGACTCCGATCCATTAGATCGGACGAGACCTGGGCCCCTCGCAGGCTCGATCCCGGCTCCCACAGGCCGTCGGCCACCCTTCAGCCACACCTCTTGCCCTCTATGTCGATTGCTCGCGGCGAAAAAGTGACCCCAAGACGCTTATTCCGTGTGCCCGCCGCGAATTTTTTTAAGGCCCGTCGATTGACTCACCGTCGTTCGAAACCGCATTAATTTTTGACCATGGCGGAAACGCAGTTACCATTGACGATATTGCACGCTGCCGAGACGATCCGTGGCGGTATCGCAACCTACTTCAATGAACTCCACGTGCTCCAGCGCACGACATTCAGGCAGGTTCACTACGTCGTTCCGGCCGTCCACCGCAGCGAACTCGTCGAGATCGACGATCAGTACATCTCGCAATTCAAGCGCACCGGCAGAAACTTCGCGAGCCTGTTTCGCCTGGCGCGGCAGACCGTCGCGGAAGTGCGCCGCCTGAAGCCCGACATCGTCCACATCCACTCCACCTTCGCCGGCCTCGTCCTGCGCCCGATCCTGATCCTGATGCCGTCGCGGCCGAAGATCGTCTATTGCCCGCACGGCTGGGCATTTTCGCGCGAAGCGTCCCGCATCAGCAGCGTCGCCACCAGCCTGTTCGAGCGCCTGCTGGCGCTGCGGACGGATCGCATCATCTGCGTCTCGAACGACGAATACCGCGCGGCCCAGCGCGCCGGAATCGCCGACGATCGCCTCAGCCTCGTCGTCAACGGCCTTTCGACGGTGCGCAAAAAAGCCTCGCCATCGCGTTCGAACTGGGAGTCCGACAGGCTGAAGGTGCTGTTCGTCGGGCGACTTGACCGGCAGAAGGGCTTCGACCTGCTCATCGAGGCAGCAGAAATGCTGAAGGAGCGGGCAGACATCCGCATGATCGGATCACCGGTCGTCAATTCGCGGGAAAGAATTCAGCTTCCCGGCAATGTCAGGATGCTCGGCTGGCTCGACCGCAAGGAGATCGAACTGCAACTCGACCTCGCAGACCTCACCGTGATTCCGTCGCGCTGGGAAGCGTTCGGCTTCGTTGCGCTGGAGGCGATGCGCGCAAAAAAGGCGATTGTCGCTTTTCGCGCCGGTGCGTTGCCCGAAATCGTGGAGGACGGCGTCACCGGCATCATCTGCGAGCCCATCAGTGCGAAGGCGCTGAAAGACGGCATCGAGAAGGCAATGGAACTTGATCTGACGAAAATGGGCGCGAAAGGCTCCGCGCGTTTCGTCGAATTCTTCTCGATCGAGAAAACGCATGCAGCTCTTGCCGATGTTTATGTCACGACGATGAAAAACACGGCACGCTGAATTAACATAGTTGAATTTTTTGTTGCTGAATCGCCACAAGGTTCCGAGAACATCCCCCTGTCGCGATTGCGCCATAGATACGCACATTTGCTGCTGGTATCTCTTTAGTACGTTTGTGTAGCAACGATTGAGTGATGCCTTTGCGTTTCCCTCCCGTCAATTCGCGCCCGCTGCTTTTCGCTACGACCGCGGCGCTCTCGCTGTGCACGGCGGGTTGCGGCTTCATCCCGCAAGACGCGCCGAATGCGATCTCGGTCGGTGGCAGCGCTGCGGTGAGGACTGCGCCCTCCGAGCGCGTTCCGTACGTGCTCGTGCCGATCAATCCAGGCGTGATGAGTTTGGCCAACGGCGTGACGGACCAGTATGGCGGCAGTTTCGCCAAGCTGCGCGGCGGCAACTACAAGGATGTCACGATCGCCGTCGGCGACATGGTCCAGGTCACCGTCTACGAGGCGCAGTCCGGCGGCCTCTTCATTCCGAAGGAAGCAAGCGTTCGGCCCGGAAACTTCGTCGACATTCCGAAGCAGCAGGTCGACCAGTCCGGCAACATCACGATCCCCTATGCCGGCTCGGTCAAGGTCGCGGGCCTGACCCCGCGCGCGGTGTCGGACATCATTCGCGAGCGGATCAAGAACCGCGCCATCGATCCCCAGGTCGTCGTCGCCGTCGCCGAGCAGCGCGGCAACCAGATCAGCGTGCTCGGCGAGGCCAACTCGCCGGTGCGTTTCCCGGTCGATCCCGGCGGCATCCGCGTGACGGGCGCGATCGCGCGCGCCGGCGGACCGAAATATCCGTCGTACGAGACCAAGGTGACCGTCAAGCGCGGCACCCAGGTGCTGACGGAATCGATGAGCAGCCTGGTGCGCAAGCCAAACGACGACGTGCAACTCGCACCGGGAGACGTCGTCTACCTGTCGCGCGAACCGCGCGTGTTCATGACGTTCGGCTCGACGCCGTCGCCCGGCTCGATCGGCGGCACCAACAACCGCCGCTTCACCTTCGAGAACGACACCATGACGCTCGCCGAGGCGATGGCGAAGTCAGGCGGCCTCGATCCGCAGCGCGCCAATCTCCAGGCCGTCTACGTCTTCCGCTTCGAGCCGCGCCGCCTGCTCGATTCCTCGGGCTTCGACACCGCGGCGTTTCCGGGCGACGTCGTCCCGACGGTCTACTGGTTCGACTGGAGCAAGCCCGACGGCCTGTTCTTCGCCGATTCATTCCAGGTTCGCGACCACGACCAGCTCGTCGTCTCGGAATCGCCCTCGACGGAAATTCTCAAATTCCTGAACCTGACGAACTCCGCGACCAATACCGCTGTGAACATCAATTCACTGCGATAACGATCGCGCCTGCCTGAAATGCAGGCGTGACATCCGTTGCACGCAAACGTGTCGCTGGCGTGTCAGAAATTTGCGCAATCGAACCTTCAGAGCGTCGCACACGTGCTTCGCGCCGCAGCACGTTGACACTTGCGACATGGCGGTTGATAACCAGTTGCAGCATGCATCAGGTTCCAACGCGATCCGCAATTCTGGCTCGGAAGAAATCAGCGCTTAGCATGAGAGTTGCGATCGTACACGACTGGCTGATGGTGCAAGGAGGCGCCGAGCAGGTTCTTCGCGAGATCATCAAGCTCTTCCCCGACGCCGACCTGTTCACGCTGGTCTGTCATCTGCCGGAGGATCGCAGGGAATTCCTGTCCGGCCTCGTTCCGCGCACGAGCTTCGTGCAGAAGCTGCCGTTCTCCAGGACCAAGTATCGCAGCTATCTCGCCTTCTTCCCGATCGCGATCGAGCAGTTCGACCTGTCGGAATACGATCTCGTGATCTCGTCCTCCTATGCCGCGGCGAAGGGCGTCATCACCGGACCGAACCAGCTTCACGTCTCCTACGTGCACAGCCCGGTGCGTTTCGCCTGGGATCTGCAGGCCGAATATCTGCGCGAGAGCCGGCTCGACTCCGGCCTCAGGAGCATCATCGCCCGGACCATCCTGCACTATATCCGGATGTGGGACGTGCGCACGGCGCACGGCGTTGACACCTTCGTCGCCAACTCGCAGTTCGTCGCGCGCCGCATCTTCAAGACGTATGGCCGCAAGTCGGACGTGATCTATCCGCCGGTCGACACCGAATATTTCAAGCCGGGGCCAGGCGAGCGCGCGGACTTCTATCTGACCGCATCGCGCATGGTGCCCTACAAGCGCATTCCGCTGATCGTCCAGGCCTTCGCCGGCATGCCCGACAAGAAGCTGGTCGTGATCGGCGACGGGCCGGAGCTCGCCACCGCCCGCGCGGCCGCGGGACCGAACGTCACGATCATGGGATATCAGCCCAAGAACGTGCTGCTCGAGCACATGCAGCGCGCGCGCGCCTTCATCTTCGCGGCCGAGGAGGATTTCGGCATCATCCCGGTCGAGGCGCAGGCCTGCGGTACGCCCGTCATCGCCTATGGCCGCGGCGGCTCGCTGGAGACGGTGCGCGGCGACTGCGGTCCGGGGCGAACGGGCGTCCACTTCCGCGAGCAGACGACGCAGTCGCTGAAGGATGCCATTGATGAGTTCGAAACGCTGTCACCGGCCATCACCGCGGATGATTGCAGACAAAATGCATTGAAATTTTCCCGCGAGCTGTTCTCGCAGCGCTTTCGCGAGACGGTCGAGGCGGCCACCCGCGAGCACAGCGCCAACTGGGTCCGCGGCGGATCGATCAAGGCCTGACCGGCGCGCACGCTGGCCGTCCCGCACCGGGATGCGGAACCGCGATGCCGGGTTTAGCGTGACGTCGAGCGTGCTCTACCGAGGTGATGCCTCAGAATGACGAACCTTATTCTGCGAAGCTCGACACTGGGTCTCAGGTTCCTGCTGGCCCTCTACATTGCCAAGTTTCTCGGATTCGAGGCGACCGGCGTCTACGGCCTCACCGTCGGCATCACCGGCCTCGTGCCGGCGCTGATCGGCTGGGGCCTGAACTACTTCGTCGCGCGTGAGGTCGTCGGCCGGCGTCCCGCCGACGCCGTCCCCCTCGTCAAGGACCGGCTGCTCGTCACCACCATCTCGCTCGCGCTGCTCACGCTCGCTGCGATCGTGACGGCATTCGCCGGCGGCTTCGAGATCACCAGGCTGCACGTGATCATCGCCATCCTGGTCTGGCTGGAAACCTACGCGCTCGACCTGCATCTGCCGCTGATCGGGCTCGAACTGTCCAACCAGGCCAACATGCTCGTGTTCATACGATCCGCGGTCTGGATTCCACCGATCGTTGCGCTCGGCTTCCTGCTGCCGAAGTTCCAGACCGTCGAGATCATCCTCGAGGCCTGGATCGTCGCCGACGTCTGCGCCCTCGGCATCCTGTTCTTCATCGGCAGGCACTGGCACATCCGGAAGTCGCTGCGCCGGACCATCGACTTCGCATGGATCCGCGCGCGACTGCGCCGCTCCTGGTACATCTATCTGAGCGACCTTGGCATCGTCGGGTTCATGTATGCCGACCGCTACATCGTCAGCTACTTCCTGGGCCTGACCGCGACCGGCATCTACACCTTCTTCTGGTCGCTGACCAACGCACTGCAAACGCTGGTTGCAACCACGGTGGTGCAGATCGCGCTGCCCGCCCTCGTCAAATCGTTTCCCCTCGGCGACCACAGCGCGTGGCGGCACGAGCTTCGCCGCCAGTTCGCAAAGACCATCGGCCTGTCGGTCGGTCTTGCGGTGATGATCTTCCTGTTCGGCGAGGTGCTGCTGCGCTACCTCGCCATGACCAGCCTTGCCGAGCACCGGGGCCTGTTCCTGCTGATGCTGGCCACCTCCGTGCTGCGGTCGTGCTCGGATCTCGCCAATGTCGGCATCACCAGCACCGGCCGCGACCGCTCCTACGCCACGATCAACATTTTTGGCGTCGTCCTGTCGATCGCCTCCTGCGTCCTTGGCGTGGTCGTGTTCGGGCTGGTCGGGATCGGCATCGCTTCGCTCGCGACCGCAATCGTCCTGCTTGGCATCCGCCTCGCTTTCCTCGCGGCCTCGGTGCGCGCAACGGGGCCGGCGGCCGCAACATAGAGTTTGTTTCGACCAGCGCCGAACCCTGCTAGGATTTCTCCATGACCGTGTCCCACGAAAGCGTTCTTCAGAAGATCGCCGCCGATTTCAACCACTACGCCGAGCGGGAAAGCGCCTACTACGCCAACGCCTCCAGGTTCAGCACCAGGCTGCTGATCGGGGCCAAGATGGCGCTGCTGATCCCGGGCTTCCAGTTCGTGATGGCGCGGCGGCTGCAGGAACTGCTGGCCAGAATTCCGGTCGTCGGCAGCGCGTTGAGACGCATCGCCTGGTGGTTCAGCTGCATCGTGTTCGGCTCCGAGCTCGGCATCGCCAGCGAGATCGCCGGCGGCCTCTATGTTCCACACCCCTACGGGATCGTCGTGGGCAGGTGCAGGATCGGACGAAACGTCACGATCCTGCAGAACGTCACCATCGGCTTCAAGAGCCGCAACGAGCTCGGGGCGTGCGAGATCGGCGATGGCGCTTACCTTGCCGCAGGCTGCGTCGTGCTCGGTGCCATCAAGGTCGGCGAAGGCGCAACCATCGGCGCCAATGCCGTCGTCACCAGCGACGTGCCGCCGAACGCGGTGGCCGTCGGCATTCCAGCCCGCATCGTCAAGAGCGAGAGCGCGGCGGACGTGGGCACTGCGGCTCCGGCCAAGGTCGCGCTGTAGCTTGCGGCTTCCGCTTACGGCAGCAGTTGCGCCTGGACCGACGCTTTTGGCGTGTCGATATCGATAACCACCGGCATCGCCCCTATCGCGGCACTGCTTGTCGCCACCGCCTCCTCGCTACAGAGCCTCGAGATGCGCGCATTTGCGCCGATCGTCAATGACGCCTGGACGGCGTCCCGGGAGGTCCATGCAATCAGCCTGATCCCGTTCGATCTCTGGGCCTGCACGATGAAGAGATCACCGAATGGCCGATGCAGCGTCATCCCGCTGGTGCCCTTGACAAGCTTGCCCGCCTCGATCACCGCGCAGGCCCCCAGCTTCGGCTGATAGTTGACGTCGTAGAGGCCGAAATTGCTCTCGAGATCGTTGGGATTTTCCTTCTGGTCCTTCAGCTCATAGGCCCAGACTCCCTTCAGCCAAGGTGTCGCCGATGACCACAGGATGAACTGCGCAAGATTGGCCGCTGACGCCTCGCGCGTGATCGCGCACGGCTTCTGCGCGGTCGGCCAGCCGACCTCGGTGATGTAGACCGGATAGGCTTGGCCTGCGTGTTTTGCCGTCAGGAATTTCTGCAGGTCGTCGAGACGATCGATCGCCTCGCGCGCGGTTCGATCGGCAACATTGCGCTCGCATTGATTGTACATGTGGACGGACAGACCGCTGGCGCCGTCGAGAACCCCCATGTCGACGATGGCCTGCGTCCACTTCCATCCGGGATCGACGCCGACCGCACCGACCAGGATCGTTGCGCCCGGCACGGCGCGCGAGATCGCCTTCACCGAGGCCTTCGCCAGCGGCGCGTAATTCGCGGCGGCGCGCGGATCGGACGGCTCGCCCGGTCCGGTCAACCAGGGGCGTCCGCGCACGGCGTTCATGTTCCACTCGTTCCAGATCTCGTAGATCGGATGAAGATTGCGCGTGGCGGTTGCAGCCTTCGCAGAAAAATCCGCAAAGGCCTTGCGGCCGGTGTCGGTGAGCGGCGGATCTCCGTCGGGAACCGACGGATTGGGATGGCCAAGAACAAGCATTGGCCTCGCTTTTGTCATATCGATGAAATCAAACAGCTTGGCCGGCTGCCTGCCCGGTCCGCCCGAGGGCGGCGCCCAGAACACGCTCCATCCGAGATCGTCCCGATAAGAGTCGAAATGACCAGCGGCAATCAAGGGAGCCGCCCTGCCCGCCGCGTAACCGTGCTCGCCGCCGATGCCGAAATGCACGCCGACACCAACGATCAGGGGATCGCTGCGAACCGGCACCGACTTGCTGTCGAACACGAGCGTCTTGCTCGGGCCGGCAGCAACCAGAGGCAGCTCACCGAGACAGCAAACGAATGCGACAGCCAGCAAGATGCGGCCCAAACTTCGTGCAAACATTCGTGACACGCACCTCGCTCGACGAGCCGCACCTCTATCATCGAAACTTGGACAATTGAGGGCAGTACGTTGGTTGCACGATGTGTGCCAACTGATCGCATTCGCCGCAGAAAGCGCCAAATATTTGGGTTCTTTTCCGCAACGCAATATTGTACGAACGGCTGAACGAGCGAGATCCAGACCGGTGAGCGTTGACGAGATACAGATCGGAGCAAGCACGGACGGCGCCGCTCTCTATTCTCACGAAGAACTCCCCCGTTCGAGGCGATCATCACGACAGCTGTGCGACAGCCTGATGCAACGTCGGATGTCTCTTCCAAACCGAGTGCCAACGTCCAACTGCAGCATGACTGACATCGTCCGAGGTTCGCCTTGAAGAAAATCTGCCTGTACGACACGTCCTATGTGACCGACAATCTGGGCGACCAGATCATCATGGAAGCGGTGACAAAGCATCTGCGGCAGATGTTTCCCGAGGGCTTCTTCACGGGCATTCCGACCCACGACTATCCGGGACCGATCTCGTTCTCTCTTCTGAAGGAGAGCGATCACGCCTTCGTCGGCGGCACCAACATGCTCACCAGCCATTGGCTGTGGTATCATCAGTGGAAGCTGCGCCTGAAGGACCTGAAATCGGCCGGCAGCCCGATCCTGATGGGCGTCGGCTGGCACAAATACCAGAGCAGGCCAGACATCGTCACGCGCCTGATCTATCGCACGCTGCTGAGCAGAACGTACACGCACTCGATCCGCGACAAGTACACCTGCGAGAAGCTCCGCGATATCGGCGTCGCCAATGTCGTCTACACCGGCTGTCCGACCATGTGGGACCTGACTGCGGAACATCTTGCGAGCATTCCCGTCAAGAAGGCGCCCAATGTGTTCTTCACGCTGACCGGCTATCTCAAGAAGCCGGACAGCGACCGGGAATTCGTCCAGCGCCTTGCGAAGCACTACGAGCGCCTGTTCTTCTGGCCGCAGATGCACGAGGATCTCGAATATCTGCAATCCATCGCGCCCGCCGAGTACACCATCGTCGAGCCGAGCCTCGCCAGCGCGCGCGAGACGCTTGCGAACAATGACATCGACTATGTCGGAATGCGGCTGCACTGCGGCGTGCTCGCGCTGCAGACCGGCGTACGTTCCCTGATCGTCGAAATCGACAACCGCGCGACCGAGATCGCCAGGGACACCAAACTGCCGACTGCCAAGCGGACCGATTTCGACACCATGGAGAAGTGGATCCACAACCCCAGCGCCGTTCAGCTCGATATTCCGACCGACAGCATTGCCTCCTGGAAGAGCCAGTTCGCTGGCAAATCGGCCCCGCACTGAAATCGCCGGACGCAGAGGTTCAAAAATGCGTATCCTGTTGGTGGCCGCGTTCTACCCGCCGCACGTCCAGGGCGGTGCCGAGCTCAGCGCCCATAGCCTCGCCCAGTGGCTCCGCGACCAGGGGCACGAGGTTGGCGTCCTGACGACGTCACCCGTTCCCGCGGACGACCTGAACGGCGCGGATGTGCACGGGCAGAAGGTCTGGCGACGGACGATGCCGCGTCCCTACACCGTGTTCGAGGCCGCTGCGAAGCGTGGATGGCAGAAGCCGGTGTGGCACCTCCTGGATCACTTCGATCCACGCAACAGGGCGATCGTCGCCGACGTGCTGGACGCGTTCAGACCCGACATCGCCAGCGTCCATATCATTCAGGGCATCGGCTACAACGCCGTTCTCGAACTCGCCAAACGGAACGTTCCGACCGTCTTCACGCTGCACGATCTCAGCCTCGCCTGCGTCAGGATGGCGATGTTCGTGAACGGCAGCGAATGCCGCCGCCTGTGCCGGGCCTGTTCGTTCTCGGCTCGGGTCAAGATGGGATTCATCCGCAAGATCAAGCGCGTCGGCTTCGTGTCCCCGTCGGCCGCAAACCTCAACAAGCTGTTAAACCTGCTGCCGCTCCGCGACTATCCCGCCGCCCACATCCTCAATCCGAACAAGTATCCTGCCCCGACCGTCCGGCACGAGCCGTCGGCGACGGTGCGGCTGCTCTATGTCGGGCGGCTGCACGAGACCAAGGGCGTCGACGTCGTGCTCGACGCGCTGGAACCGCTCGCCGGCCAATACGACTTCACCTTCACGGTGGTCGGAACCGGACCGAGCGCCGACAGCCTGAAGCAGCGCTGCCTCAACCACAAATGGGTCACGTTCACCGGGCAGGTGTCGATGGACGAGGTCGCAAACCGGATGGCCGGCAGCGATATGCTTCTCATTCCTTCGATCTGGCAGGAAAATTCACCCGGCGTCGTCATTCAGGCGCTCGGCGAGTCGCTGCCCGTGATGGGGAGCAACAAGGGCGGGATTCCGGAACTGGTGATCGAGGGTGAGAACGGCGTTCTGGTTCCACCGGGCAATGTCGAAGCCTGGCGCGCCGCCTTGAAGGGCATTCTCGATGATCCGGCGCGGCTCGCCGTCCTTCGCGACAATGCCAGGCGCCGCGCGCACGAATTCGAGCAGGACACGCTGGGCAACAAGCTTATCAGCTTCTTCGAGACCGTGATGCGGGGGCCGGCCGACACGCCCATGAATACCGACCGCGGAGGAACCAATGGACAACGCGCCGCCGGGAATTTCTGACAAATACACGTCGGACGCGTATCTCGCCGACAATCCGGACTGGCACGAGGAGGATGCGCCCTGGAAGGCGGCGCACATCACCAGGATACTGGACGCTAACCATGTCCGGCCGGCTTCGATCTGCGACGTCGGTTGCGGCACCGGCGCCATCATCGAAATCCTGTCGAAGCATTTTCCACAGGCCACGGCCGAAGGCTTCGAGATCTCACCACATGCCTACGCAATGTGCATGAAGCGGCAATCGGCGAACCTTGCGTTTACGATGGCGGACGCCTTCGAAAGCGGACGCCGATTCGATCTGTGCATGGCGATCGACGTGATCGAGCATGTCGAGAACCCGTTCGCGTTTCTCAGGGCGATGAAAAATGTGGCACAGTGGCATGTGCTTCACATTCCGCTCGATATGAATGCGCTTTCCGTTGGCCGCGGCTGGGTGCTTCCGGAGGCACGCCGAAATCTTGGGCACATTCACTACTTCTCGCGTGAAAGCGCGCTCGCCTTATTAAGGGAGTCCGGACTCGCAATCGTCGACGACTTCTATACGGCGTGGGCGATCGACCAATCCTACAAGACGATGAAGAAGCGACTCGCGGCCTGGCCGCGTCGCATTGCCTACGCACTCGCGCCCGATGCAACGGTTCGAATCGTCGGCGGATGGTCGCTAATGGTGTTAGCGCGCGTATAGTTCCTGCAACGGAACGTTGTTCGCAAGAAAAACATCGCGTCGCTAACAATTTTACTTTTTCCCGTCACTCAATGCTCGGGCAAGCATGTCAGCGTATCCCCGAAATCCAACCGGGGACATGTGAACTATGGCGACTGCCAATCAAACGATTCTCTCTGCTGCGTCTTTCATCGACTCGATCGGCATCAACACGCACGCAGGATATTCGTGGGGTGCCTACAATAACGCCAGCCTCGTCATCGACGATCTCAAATATCTCGGCGTCACGACAGTAAGAGATTCGTTTGCAACCGATCCGAGTGCTGTGCCCGTTATTGATGCACTCGCGGCCGCCGGCGTGAAGTTCGACTTCGTCACCTCGTCCGATCTGCCGGCGTCGGGCAGCACCGGCCTCACCCAATATGTCGCATCCATCGACGCGTTCCTCGCCGAGCATCCCGGCAGCGTCGTCGCGCTGGAGGGATTGAACGAAGCCAACATCCAGGGCTTCAGCTATCACGGCAACTCGTCGCTCGCGGCGGCAGCACAGTTCCAGGCCGACCTCTATGGCGCGATCAAGAGCGATGCACATCTCGGCAGCGTCGCGGTCTACAACATGACGCTGGCCTACAACGATGCGAGCGGCTACGCGGCGCTTGGCAACCTCGCCAACTACACCGATTATTCCAACGCGCACGCCTATGTCGCGACCAGCACGCCGAACCAGTATGGCCTCGACGTTTCGCTCGATACCGCCGCGACGAGCGCGACCGGAAAGCCGTCCGTCATCACCGAAACCGGCTACACCACGCTGGCGAGCGCCAGCGGCCTCGGCGTCGACCAGACCGTCCAGGCCAAATCCATCCTGAACCTGCTGGTGGATTCCTACAGCGACGGCGTCAAGAAGACGTATCTGTACGAGTTGCTCGACCGCGACTCCAGTTCATCGAACACGGATCCGGAAGCGCATTTCGGCCTGTTCAATTCCGACGGCACGCCAAAACTCGCCGCGACCGCGCTTCACAATCTGACAACGATTCTCGCCGACGACGGCAAAGGCGGGCACACGCCGACCGCGTCGCTGAACTACAGCCTCGGCAACATGCCGGCGACCGGCAACAGTATGGTGCTCGGCAAGAGCAACGGCGCCTATGACCTCGTGGTCTGGGCCGAACCGACGCTGTGGAACGACGCGACCGACACGGAAGTGTCGAATCCCACCAAGTCGGTCGCCGTGCATCTCGGCGCGGTGCACCAGACCGTCGTCATCTACGATCCGCTGACCGGGACCGTTCCGATCGCGACCTATCACAATGTCCAGGACTTCAACGTCCCGGTCAGCGACCATCCGCTGATCATCGAGATCGATCCGCCGTCGGCCGTCGCGGCTCCCCCTGCCGCGGTCACGGCGGTGACCGGCACGGCGGACGCCATCGTCGCCCAACTGTCGGATCTGAACGCCGCCGGAACCGTCGCGAGCATCACGCTGACCGACACCCACGTTCTGACGGTCGCTTCCGAGGCGACGATGAAGTACATGATCGCCCACTACGGCGCGGTGCTGTCGACGATCAAGGGTGGCTACTCCTTTGCCGTCACCATCGACGGCGGCAACTGGAAGCTCACCACGAACTACGATTCGGCTGGCAAGCAGACCTCGACGGACGAGACCGCCTACTCCAACGGCGCGGCCGCCTACGAACTCGTCACCAACGCGGACGGCTCCACCGCCGCGACCAACTTCTCCGGCGGCGTCAAGACACAGACGGTCGTCACCAACGCCGATCATTCCAAGGACACCTATCTCTACACGAACGGCAAGGTGACCGAGATCGACCATGTCGATCCGAACGGCAATCTGACCGGGGTGACGAAGATCGCCGCCGACGGCTCCTCGACCACGACCACCTATGACGGTAATGGCGTCAAGTTGCAGGCTTCGACCACCAACGCCGACGCGAGTAGCGACGTCTATCTCTACAACGTGACCGGCCAGAGCTACACGAGCCAGCACAAGCACTACGACGCCGGTGGCAAGGTGATGCAAATCGAGCAGTGGCACGCCAACGGCACGCTCGACTACACCCAGGTCACCGCCGCCGACGGCACGCGCACCGGCGACTACTATAATGCGAGCGGCGTGAAGACGTCGGAGAGCATCGTCCACACCGACGGCTCGAACGAATACTATAACTTCAACATCACCGGACAGGCCTACACGACCGAACACTCGGTCTACAACGCGGCCGGCCTGATGACGATGTTCGAGCGCTTCCGCGCCGACGGCAGCGAACTGATGAAGGTGACCAAGACCGCGGATGGCACGTCGACCACGGATCAGTACGACACGTCCGGCAACGTGACCAGCGAGACGGTCAGCCGCGCTGATGGATCATCATCCGTCGCGACGTTCAAGGCCGGCGTTTTGGCCCAGAAGGTCGTGACGGGCGCGGACCACAGCCAGGACGTCTACTCCTACGGGATCACCGGGCAGACCTACGTCAACCAGGTCCAGCATGTGGACGCCAGCGGCAAGGTCACCTCGATCGTCCGGACCCACGCCGACGACACCTTCGACTTCAAGAAGACGTTCGCCGCCGACGGCAGCTCCGCCTCGCACTATTTCGACGCGCAAGGCAACGCGACATCGGACGTGCTGGTGGGAACCGACGGAGCCCGGGACGTCTACACCTTCAACTTCGGCGCGAAGGGCACCACCCAGCACGTGTCGTACAACACCGCAGGCAGCGTCCTGAAGACGGACGTGGCGGCGGCGGACGGCACGCATCAGGTCACGGCCTCAAAACCGGGCCAGACGCTCCAGGGTGGCAACGGAAACGACCAGTTCGTGTTCTCCACGGCGTCGACGACCATGGTGTTCGACCATGGCAACGACAAGGTCAGCAATTTCCATGCCGGCTCGGCCGCGGGTTACGACGTGATCGAGATCTCGAAATCTCTCGTCACCGACTTCAACCATCTGCAGTTCGAGCAGAGCGGGCAGGACACGGTGATCCACATCAGCGGATCGGATTCGATCACGCTGGCGCATGTCACGGCGAGCCAGCTCGCCCACAACAACTTCGTCTTCGTGTAACGGTCACTTCGCCGCCGGTTGCCAGAGGATTACCTTCCACGGTAAACTCTGGCACTGGATTTTTGTGGCGGAACAGACTGCGATCTTGCTTCGCGCCCGATCTCGGTGAGCGCGTCCGGAACTCGTCGCGCAACTGCGATATGCCCGCGTGAAGGAGAGTCTCTTGGACGTGTTCATCAACGGCCGCTTCCTGTCCCAGTCGTTGAGCGGGGTCCAGCGATATGCGAGCGAGCTGGTGAAGGCGATCGACAAGCTCGCAGGCACGAACGGCCTTCCAGCCACCGTGCGGGACGCCCGGTGGACCCTGCTGACTCCGCCGAATGCGACCTCGAAGCTCGATCTGCAGAACATCCGCGTTCGGCAGGTCGGGACCAGAACGGGACATCTCTGGGATCAGACGGATCTCGCGCGCGCGGCACGCGGAGGCGCTCTCATCAGCCTCGCCAATGCAGGCCCGATCATCCACCGCGATCACCGCGTCGTCATCCACGACGCACAGGTGTTCAGGCATCCCGAGTTCTTCGGCCGCAAGTACGCGTTCTCGCATCGGCTCCTCGGGCGGGTCCTGGCCCACCGCGCAAAAATCCTGACCGTCTCGGACTTCTCGCGACGCGAGCTCGCGGACGTGTTGCGCCTGCCGGCCGAGACGATCGCGGTCTGCCCGAACAGCGCCGAGCATCTTTCCGACATCAGCCCCGATGATACGGTCCTCGAGCGGCTCGGCCTGTCCTACAGCCGGTACTTGCTGACCGTCGGCTCGCTGACCCGGAACAAGAATGTCGGGCTGGCCATCAGCGCAGTTCAGTCTCTCGGCAGGACGGACTATCCCCTCGTCGTCGTCGGGGCCAGGAACGATCGCGTCTTCGGCCAGCACGACGATTCCGGGACGGACCGCAACATCATCTATGCGGGACGCCTTCCCGACGAGAGTCTCGCGGCGCTGTACCGGAACGCGCGGGCGTTTCTCTTTCCCAGCCTGTACGAGGGGTTCGGCGTTCCGCCGCTCGAGGCGATGCTGTTCGGATGCCCGGTGATCGCCTCGAACATCCCGCCCGTGCGCGAAGCCTGCGGCGATGCCGCCTGGTTCTTTGACCCCACCGACCCGGCCGAGCTGGCCACGCTCCTGACGAAACGCATCGAGGCGGGCCCCTTGTCCGACGGCGAGCGTCAGCAGCAGCAGATGCGGCTGGCGCACTACTCCTGGCGCAACTCGGCCCTCGCCTTGCTCGGCTCGTTCGCCTGAACGCCCGACGTGAGCTGGGGCGGATAGCAGCGGTGTTCGATGCCGAGGCCCTGCTGCTTCGCGTAATGGCGAAACACCGCGCGCGGCTCGGTCGGGTAGACGCATGTCTGGTCGAGAAGCGCGGTCCGCATCTTTTCCGATGACGAACGGTAGATCACCGCCGCGCTCGGATAGAGGCGCGCGCGGAAGATGTCGTCGAAATCGGCGATGGCCGGCGCGCGGAGTTCTTGGGGAATTGCCGTACGCAACACCAGCGGGGCGCGGATGAGCTGGATCCAGGCCTCGTGCGGCGCGAAGCGATACGATTGCGCCAGATAGGACCAGGCTTTCGGTCCGACGCCGCCCTGGTGAATCTCGGCCCAGTACAAGGCGAGCCAGGCAAAGCCGTCGGACGGCGAGCAGGCCAGCAAGTCCCTGCCGAGGCCGGCGACATCGCCGACGTCGCGGTCGAGATGCGAGAGGTCGGCCCTTTCGATTGACGAGGCCGCGACCCGCAACTGAATCAGGAGGGCGCTACGCCGCCGCTTCAGGTCGCACAGGCGCGTCTTTACGGCAGGAGGGGACGAGGCCATCTGGCGCAGGCCCTCGATATCGTAGGTTTCGCCGCGCACGAGCCGCTCGGCGACCTGCCGCAGGCTCGGCTGGAAGACCGTGCTTCCAACCAGCGCGATCCATCCGGCGCCGAGAATGGCGAGGGTGAGCCTGAAGACAAGAAGGACGCGCCGCGGCCATGGCGGCGATGGGTCCGCCGCTTCAGCTCGCCTCGACATAATAATCGGAATAGTGGCGGCCCTTGTACGATTCGATCCGCTTCAGAACCGTCGGATTGGCGCGGTTCAGGAGAACGCCGACGATCTTGCTGCTGAAGCCCTCGATCTCCGCGACCGCTTCCTGCACCGCTGACCGGCGCGTCTTGCCCCATTCCACGACGTAGACGATGGAATCGACGAGATGGCCGACCGCTTTGGCGTCGGTCACCGGCAGGACCGGCGGCAGGTCGATGAAGATATACGCGTATTTCTGCCGTAGCGCGCCAAGCAGGGTCGCCATTTCGTGCGACGCCATGATGTCGGAGGAATTGGTCAAGCGCGCGCGCACGACGGCGGGCAGCAGCGACAGGTTCGTCTTCTTGCTGACGCTGACATAGCGCTCGACATGATCCGGGTCCGACATCGCCTCCAAGAGGCCGTAGGACGCCTCGGGAGCGAGCTTGCGGGTCAGCGACTGCGTGTGCAGGTCGCCGTCGATCAGCAGCGTCTTGTGGCCGGCCATGGCGACCAGATGCGCCAGGTTTGCCGCAACCGTGGTCTTGCCCTCCTTCGGCAGCGAGGACACGACGCCGACCACGTTCATCTCCTTGGTCAGGCGCGCGACGTCGATCGCCGTCTTGGCGCTGCGAAGCGACTCGGCAAAGCGCGAGAACGGATGATCGACTGCGTAGACGCTGGCGCGCGTCGCGGAGAATGCCGGGTTGCGGCCGTCGCCGACGTCGGGAAGCGTTCCGACGCAGCGCATCCCGATCTCGTTCTCGATCTCGGCGGGCGTGCGGATCACCTGGCTCAGCATTTCCCGCGCGCAGGCGCCGCCGACGCCGAAGCACAGGCCGGCGAGGATGCCGCCGAGCAGCACCAAAGCGGTCTTCGGCGAGCTCTTCTTGTCGGGCGTGACAGCGGTGCTGATCACGCGCGATTCCGAGATGGGAAAGCTCTCGTTCTGGGTGGCTTCCTGCAGCTTCTGCAGGAAATTGTTGTAGAGGGTACGGTAGGTGTCGGCGGCGCTCTCGAGATTGCGCAGCTTGACCTGGGCCTGCGCGGTGCTGCTCGATTCCGTGACCAGTCCCTTCAAACCGTTCTCCAGCGAGACTTCGCGGCTCTTGGCGATCTCCAAGTCGCTGCGGTAAGCGTCGGCGATCCGGTTGACCTCGTCGCGGATCGAGTTCCTCAGGTCCTGCATCTTGTTGGCAAGACCGACCGAAGCCTGATGGTCCTTGCCGTACTTGCTCGACCAGTCGGCATATTGTGCCTGGAGATCGAGATATTGGGCCCGCAGGCGGGTGATCACCGGATTGTTCAGCGCGTCGGTCACCGTGGGCTGCGCCAGATCCTGGGCAGTCACCTGCTTGATGCGGTCGAGCCGGGCCTTCGCTTCGGCGGTGGCCGCGCGCGCCTGGATGAGCTGGGTGTTGACGTCGGCGAGCTGCTGCTCGCTGACGAGGCCGCGGCTCGTGCCCACGATCCCGTTCTCCGACTTGAAGGTCTGGACCGCGCGATCGGAGGCGATCGCCTGGGCCTGGAGCTCGGCGCTCCGGTTCTGCAGCCATTCGCTCGCGCGCTTGGTCGACTGGTATTTGGCTTCGAGCGACCCGACCACATACTCGTCGGAGATGGCGTTCGCGATCTGCGCCGCCTTTTCGGGGACGAGGGAACGAAACGACAGATTGAGGACGTAGGTGGTGCTGACGCGCTCGACCTTCAGGCTCTTCTTCAACTCGAGCACGGCGGTCTGCTCCAGTTGCTCCTTCGACGGCGGGCCGCTGGACGAGAACAGCCGTGCCACGGTGCCAAGGGCGATCGCGAGCAAGCCGGTCGGCGGCCCCACGAATTCCGGATCCTTGGTCAGGTTGAGCTTGTTGACGACGCTCCGGATCAGGTTTTCCGACGTGATGATCTCGACCTGGCTGTCGACGAAGCCGGGATCGATCAGGGTCGTGTTGGCGACCTCGCTCGTCTTGTTCAGGATCTGGGCCTGCCGCGTGTCCATGAGGATGCTGGTCACGGCCGTGTACATCGGCGAGGCCGTCAGCAGATAAAGGATCACCAGCACCACCGCGCCGATTACCGTGTAGGTGATCAGCGGCCACTGGCGACGGACGATGTCGAGGAGGCGCTCGAAAGTCAAAAACGCCTCGTTCAGAGGCGCGCGAAGACCGGGGCTCGGCTCGAACGCAGTCCTAGGCTGATACATCAGTTGAAACCCGAGAGGTCATTGAGGCAAAGGGGGTTCGGAGAAGGGGTTTGCAAGTTCGGTACCAAACTCTCCGGTGATGAGAGCGGTGCCTCCGGCCCCTGCCGGCGGCGCCTTTCCGATCGTCCCAAGTTGCGCTCCGCTGGAAGCATCGATGGACGAATAACCCGCCAGGACGTCAGAATCGCGCAGTGTGCTGACGAAAGTGAAGATTTTCCGGGTATAGGCCGGTTCGATGGCACCACAATGAAGCGCCGCGCGGCCCAGCGCCTTGCCGATCGCATAATGGCGTGACGAAGGCGTCTTGATGAGAAGCTCCTTGATGGCCGTCGTCACCTCGGGATCGGTCGCCAGATACACCGTGACCTTGTCCTCGAGCTTGCCATCGTCACTCAGAGCGTAGCTCAGCACGCGGGACGGGTTCTGCGTGAAAAGCTCGAGCTCGAGCGGCGGCGCGCGCTGAAGCAGCGGCAGGCAGCTCGTCGCCGAAGCCGGAGAGAGCCATGTCAGTTGAATGACAATCGCGGCGAAAGCCCAAGTGCAGAAGGGCGCCCACGATCTCGGTGCGGGCAAGCTCAATACCGACATTCTGGTTCGCCTCAAGCTGCAGAAGAGATCGTTAACTGCAACACTATGGCAAATCTTTGTGCGATGCAAAATGACAACGGCGGGGCGTTCGGAACCGCCCCGCCGTCGAACAAACTCAACTGCTCGATCAGTCGAGCGCAGCGGATTTTTGCGTGCTCCTGGTCCCGGCACTCTTCTGTCCCTTGCCGTCGACCGCGACCCAGAATTTGGGATTCGCTGTCGATTCGATCGAAACCCAAGAATAGCTGGTTTCGTTCCACGGCCGCACCGTCCCGGACAGATTGTCGAGCACATAGTCGCCATCATCGACACGCGCGACCAGAACCAGATGGCCACCGGTCGGCGCAAAGACCAGCGCCAGCCGCAGTGCCGATGACGGCCAGCCCTTTGCAAGGAGCTCATGGCGCTTGGTGACGGCATAATCGTTGCAATCGCCGGCCGCGGGCCCGATGGTCCAGCGCGCCACCAACGGCTGGTTGGATTTCAGCGTGGGCTCAATCGAATGATTGACGCGCGCGTTGACTTCGTCGAGGACCGCAAGCGCCTCATCCCGCGAGAGGTTGAGCCCTTCGCCCGTACGCGCCTCGCACTCCGTCGGATAGTTCATGCAGAACTTGACGAACTGGAGCGGCGCCAGAACGTTGCGGGCCTCGGTCACGGTGTTGGACGAGCGGTGCTCGGTTTCCACCGGCGCAGCAAACGAGCTCGCGGAACCCAGGACAAGAAATGAAAGAGCAATGAGCGATCTCATGGCCAACCTCAGCGATTGCCGAACAATTCGCTACAGATTAGCAAGCACCTTTCTCGCTTCAGTTCCGCATTTCGCTAAAATTTGATCGAAGCCTGCGTTTTTTCAGTTCGTCGGGCTGACCGGCGAGACCACGACTGCAGGCGCGGCCGCCACGGCCGACAAGACATTGTTAATGCTGGTGCGCGCCGGCGAGAACGACTGCGCGCCCTCCCCCGTATTCGACGAACCGCCCGCCTGCTGGACCGGCGTGCCGCCGCGGCCACCGCCCGCCGTGGATTCACCGGTCGGGTCGGATCCGGGAACGGCGTTGGACGGAATGTCGCCGGTGATGCTGGTGAAAGAAGTCAGCAACTCCTCGTTGTTGCTCTTCAGGGCCGCCGCCTGAATATCCATGGCGGTGGCGGGCTGGGACATCACACACATCGCGGCTGCGGTGCCAAGTCCGGCGCCGATGGCGCGATTTTGCTCAGGCGTCGCGGCCTCGGAGAGCGACGTGATGCCTTCGAGGGTCTCGGGCCGGATCGTCACGAGATCGCGGATTGCGGATGCAAGGGCACCGCCGCCGTCGGCGAAATCGGCGAGAAATGCGGGGGGCGCGTCCAGAAAGCTGGTCGCCCTCTCCGCATTGACTTGCGGGGATGGAGCTGCACAGGCGCCGCTATAGGCGGTGGCGCCGAGGCTTGCACCGGGCCGCGCCAAAATTGCAACGGCGAGAACAAAATAAAGTATGCGCATAATCAATCACCCGATTTTGGCACCCTCATACATGGAGTTCATTCGCAAGGGTAGGCGTCCCCCAGGCAATGGTGAATCTCAGTCGGCGGCGCGACGCGCGAGACCCCGCGCCGACGTCGATATCGATTGCGCCAGCCCGCAACCGATGACACAGGCAAAAAGCAGACCAAACCCGGGGATCTGCAACGAAAAATCCACGGACGAGTGCAGCGTGCCGAGGGCAAATACCCCGGCGCCGATCACCGGAATATGACGGTCGCGCTTGCGGCGGAACGCACCGAGCACCAGGCTCGCGAAAAAGAAGATGGCGACGGCGAGAATGGCGAGCCCCATGGGCAGCCCGAGATCGAGCACAAGCTCCAGCGGCATGCTGTGGGCGCGGTCCCAGATGCCCTGGCTGCCGAGAGATTCCGGCCGGAAGGGCGGGAATGCTGCTTCGAAATTGCCGGCGCCGAAGCCGAGCAGCGCGTGCCCCGGGATCATGTCGAGCGTAGTCCTGTAGACCTCATAGCGTTGGCCATCGACCAGGCCGAGCTCGGAGACGCGTCCCATCGCGACGCTGCCGACGAGGGCCAGCACGATGGCCGCGACGGCGACACTGCTGCGCACCGAACTCCAGATCGACCGTCCGCCGCGATTGAGAGGCGCGAGATAAAGGACGACGGCACAAACCATGCTGATAGTGGTGATCAGAATTCCCGCCCGCGAGCCGGTCATCCCCACCGCCACGAGGCAAATGGCGGAGCCCGCGCCCAGCGTAAGGGGACGGTCCGAAACTCCGAGACGCGCGCGACCGGGCTCATCGGCCGCGTGAAGCACAGCGCGAACCAGCATGATGAGCAGGATCAGGCTTGAACTGCCCCAGAAAGCGGCAGCCGTGTTGCGATTCACGAAGGTTCCGGTGGCGTATTGGAGATAAAACTCCTTCTGCCGCCAGAGCAGCGTGTCCGGGAGCAACAATTGCGACATAATTCCATACAGCGCGTAACAAACGCCGGCATATGCCGCGAGCTTGAGCAATTTATGAGCTTGCCAGCCTTCGGTTGCGAGAAGATAGGCGCGGCTCAACCCCAGCACGAACAGTAGATAATATCCGAAGCTCAGCAATGGCGCCGATTGCGTCAGGGAGATGCGGTCGGGCACGTCGACGCCTGCAAGCTCGCGCGCGTTGCGCCACGCCGGATCCTGCAACTTGGAGACGACGTTCGATGTTTCCTGGAGCCACACAATGAGCACGATCGCCGCAATTGCAGCCAAAAGCGGCATCAGAAGCCACAGATCAGCCTTGCAAGCGTGATCTACCCGAGCCGTCGCGAGGCTCGCGACGAGGAAAGCGATCCATATGCAGACCCAGGCCAGATCGACCGAGCCCAGCGGCAGCGGTGCAAGCACGAAGACGGCAATCGCCAGCGCGTTGGATATTTTTCCGAGGTAGTCCCGCAAAACTCGTCTGCCTTCGATTGCTCAAAAAAAGGGCCGATAGTGAAAGCGCCGCGCTGTTGGTTCAGCCGACAGGCGGATGCTATCCTACGATCGAATACGCGAAAACATGAGAGATCGACAACCGACGATGACGCTTGAAGCGGCGGCAGGCCTGGGCGAAAGCCGCGCGGAGACAAATCGCGCGGACGATTTCGGCTTTCGCATCGAGGCGCTGGCGCTCTGCCTGTATTTCGGGCGCGACGCCTTCGCCGGCGCCTTCCGCTACTACGCCACCATCATGCATCTCGGCGCGCTGTGGTTCATCCCGGACCTCGTGGCCTTTCTCTGCATGGCGACCTTCGCGTACCGCTATGCCATCAAGCAGTCGAACCCGCTCGCGATCTTCACGCTGCTCTACATCCTGTTTTCGCTCTATATCGGCTACGTCTTCCTCAACGACTATCGCGGCGGCCTCTCCTCGCTGAAGATGATCGCTCCGATCTTCGTCGGCTTCTGCTTCTGCGGCAGGGAGGTCAAGGACTGCAAGTACCTCCTCGGCTTCGTGCATAGCCTGTTCTACATCTCCATCCTCGGCCTCGTCTGGTCGTCCCGCGTGCAGTTTCCCTGGGTCGGGTTCGAATACGAGACCTTCGGCGCATCGCGAACCGCGGCGCGGCTGTGGTGGACCAACGGCGACACCCGCCTGCAGGGCTTTGCCGCCGACAGCACCATGGCCGGCTATTTCGTCCTGATCTCCTATGTCCTGACATCGCCGCGGCGCGGCCTGCTCTGGTGCGTCGGATGGCTGCCGGTCGCGTTCTACTGCATCAACAATCTGGCGACCAGCAAGACCGCTGCGGGCACCCTGCTGCTCTATTTCGCGGCCATGATGGTCGTGCGCCTCTTCCACGAGCGCTACAGGTTCGACGTGCTGCGCACGATGTCGCTGGCCTCCTTCGCCTGCATCTTCATCCCGATCGTGCTGATGATCGTGTTCGCGGGAACCAATCTCGCCAGCGTCTCGCGCAGCCTGTTCAGCCTTCAGGATCGCATCGACAACAGCTGGCAGCTCCCGTTCGTCTACATGGAGAAGCTGATGCCGCTCGGCTTCCTCACCGGCTGCGGACTGGGCTGCTTCAACTACCCGCAGCAACTCTTCTCCGACAAGATCATGTACTTTGTGCCCGTCGACAACTTCTACATCGGCACGTATTTGATGCTGGGCCCGATCTTCATCGTCTTCATGATCCTCGTCGTGCTCGCGGTGGCCCGCACCAGGGACATCTACAAGCTGACGCTGGTGTTCGTGATGAACGTCTACACCATCACGATCCTGAGCTACGGTCCCGCCAGCGGCCTCTTGATCATCGGACTTGCGTTCAGCGAGGTTTTCCGTCGACCGCCGCGATCCTTGTCGCGGGTGATGGTTCCTCCGCCGGCCGGAGCGCTGGCGGTCCCCGTGCGCGCCCGCTGACTGGCGAGCATTTTGCATCGCCTGTCGCGGCAGGCACTCAGGTGACGGAAGGCCTCAAATCGGTGGACGCCATCCACGACAAGACATTCGAACCCGCCATCCAGGGCCTGCGCGGCATTGCCGCGCTGAGCGTGCTGTTCGTGCATCTGTACGACATGCCGATGACGGCAGGCTTCCTGCCCGCGGTGCCGGCGTGGTTCGACTTCACCATCCTGACCGGCGGCCGCGGCGTCGAGCTGTTCTTCATCATCAGCGGCTACCTGATTCCGGCAAGCCTGGTGCGCCACCGGCAGATCTCCAAGTTCTTCTACGAACGCTGCATGCGCATCCTGCCGGTCTTCGTCGTGTTCCACCTCGTCATTTTCGTGGTCGGACCGATCGTCGGCTACAAGTTCTTCAGGGACATCGATCCGCTCGGCTATGTCGGCCTGTTCCTGGCCAATCTGCTGTTCCTCCCGGACATTCTTCGGCTGCCGGCCGCGCAGCAGAATGCCTGGACGCTGACCTACGAATGGCTGTTCTATTTCTGGTTCGCGGCAACCTTCTACTGTGTTGCGATCAGGCGAAATTGGCCGATGGCCGCCCTGCTCGTCATCCTCGGGCTGGTGGCGGTCACAGCGTTTCCGATCACGGCCTATTTCCTGATCGGCATCGCGATCCGGCATTTCGACATCCGTCTCGACCTGACGGGCTGGCGCGGGGCCGTCGCGGGACTCGCCTGCCTGTTCCTGATGTATGTCTGCCTCGAGCACATCAATCCGTTCCTCGGTCTCGTTCCCGGATTCCTGCTGTTCGCCATGGCGCGCGCGCCCGCCTCCGGGATCGTCGCCCCGCTCGAGCGGCCGCTCATCCAGTACATCGGAAAGATCAGCTACAGCCTCTACCTCGCCCATCCCTTCGCGCTCTATCCGCTGCAAATAGCTGGAGCAAAGCTCGCCGCCCACGGCTATCCGCTCTGGCCGATCTGGCTCTGCTTCGCGGCCGCCGGGCTCGTCGTCAGCCTGGCGATGTCGGCTGCGACATATGAGTTGATCGAAGTCCGGCTGCGGCGGCTGCTCGATGGCAGCTTCCGCTACGGTGCGCGCGAGGCGGTCTCACCGATCGGCTGACGTCACGCCAGCAAACCCTCGATGATGGGCTTAGCGTTTCGCCCTTGCAACCAGGCGCGGATCCTCCGATCGCAACAAGCCAAATGCGCTTCGCAGGAGCCCGCTCAGTGGAGTTTCAATCCAGCGGTGACAGAGCACTGCAGCGAGACAGCACAGCGCAAGCGTGACGCCCGCGGCAGCAATACTGCCGAACGTGTCAAGATGAAGCCGACTGGCGACGGAAATGGCTGCGCCGACGATCAGAAAGTGGCTGAGGTAGAGCGAGTAGCTCGCATCCCCGATCCTCAGGGCAAGCCGGTTCGCAACGCTGTAACCGTTTCTCTCCAGGTCAACCGCCGCGAAAACGATCAAACCCGCCCATATCCCGTATCGCAGCACCGTGTGCATGGTTGGGGCATAAAGCTGGTCGGCCGCCGATTGCGGAAGCACGTACACCGCGCCAAAGAAGCCGATGCAGCCCAGGACAAGGATCAGAAAGCCGGCAGATGGAGACAATGCGTTCTTGGGGCTCCGCTCAACCGCTGCGCCGATGGCAACCCCGAAGAGGAAATCCAGCATGATCGGTCGAGTAAAGAAGTAAGCCGGAATGCTGAAGCCGTCCAGGTTGGGGAGGACCGTTCCGAGGACGACGAGAAAAACGATGGCCAAGCCGACGGTGAGCGCCCTTCGAGACCATCCGAGCGCGAGCGAAGCTGCGAAGATTGCGTAGAAGAACATCTCGAAATTGAGGGTCCAGCCGAGATAATAGAGCGGATAGATCCTGCCGGGCGCCTTTTCGAACGGAATGAACGCAAGCGATTGCCATAGCTGCTGCCAAGACGGCGCCGAGCTTTTGAACGCTGCCGGGGCCGCGAAGGTCAACGCCAGCACGAGGAACGTGAAGAAGTAATACAGCGGCAAGATGCGCACGACGCGCTTCTCGAAGAACGAGCGCCAATCGACATTGGGGTTAGCAGTGCTGCTAACCATGATGAATCCGCTGATGACGAAGAACAGATCGACCCCCGAGATGCCTGATGGCAGCATCTTCACCAGGGGGCTCTCCGGAAAGAACTCCTTCAGATGCGCCCACACAACGAGCAGAGCTGCGAATGCGCGGAGCGCTTGAATGTTTCTGATCATTTGGTTGACTTGGTGAGGTCCAGCCTGTCTTTGATGTACGACGCGATTGCCATATTCGCCGAGACCGACAGGTGCACACCATCGGTCCATTTGTCTTGCACGCCTTGAATCACGCGCGATATGTCGATCAATCCGACGTGAGTTTCGCGCGCGACGCTGCGCATTGTCTCCCGGTATTCCTCCAGGCGAGCCTCAAGCAACCGGTCCTGAAGCGGAGGAGCCGTCATCAGCACCACTTTTTCTCCCCTCGATGAGTGATGCAAAACCAGTTTGACCAGATTTCGGCGGTAGTCCCCGATGCTTACTGATCCCCCCGCCAATCGGCCGAAATTGGCGCAATCGTTCGTTCCATACATCAGGAACACGAGATCGACGCGTTGCGCATTCTGCCATCTGGCGAGAGCATCGATGGTCCGGTCGCCCGGATAGCCTCTGTTGGATATTCTCGCCTGGCCAGCAAGCAGCGTGCCAAGCTGTTCCGGAAAAGGGACACGGCTGCGGGTTTGCCCAGCTCCGTTGATGGCGGATCTTCCACCTGACTCTTGCGACGTATCCTGACCGTATGTCGTGCTGTCGCCTTCAAACGCGATCTGCGCCGGGAGCGGCAACGCGATCCGCAGCGTCTCCAAGGGGACGCCGGCTGCAGACAGACACGCGAATTCCGACAGCACGACCGCCATGGCGATCCAGAGCGACCGGGCAACTGCCGACATTGATCGATTTCCTCGCATCGAGATTCCATACGGACCAATTGCGTCGGCTCCGCGATTGCGGCCAGCGGCAAACCGGCTCTCGTGCGATGCCGGTCGCCTCGAGGCTCCGAGGAGAATGACGGCGCCAGTCGCCCGATCGCGCGAACTGCCGTTAACCATAGCGGCAGTTTCACGACCGAATCCGGGCACGGAGGATGGACACGCGCTTGATCGGCTGCACAGGTTTGCAGCAGGCTGCTCTGCAAGTGCACACCGGCCGTTAGCTTATTGCAGGCAGAATTATTTGAAGCCGCCGGCTTCCGAACGCCTGCAATCTGCAAGCGAGGGAAGCCCGGCGACCACCCTTGGAACGCCGGGACAGCGATCTCGCAAGAAGGTCATCCCGGCCGGGTCCGAACATCCGCGGCAGGTGTTTCGCCGGGTTCGCGAAATAAATGCGCGGCAAGAACAAGCTGTTCAGGGAGTACTGTTGTGTCGCAAATCGATTTGGATGGAAGCTCGTTCCGGCAGTTGACCGCCGCAGGCGCCCAAGAGGCTCGTCAGCCGGTCGTCGCCTCCCCGAGTTGGTCCGCCCAGGAAAATCCGCGTGAGGAAAAGGGCCGATCCTGGTTCGGCAGGGCGGTGGAATCGACCGTCTACGGCATCCTGATCATTCCGTTCGCAGTCGTCGTCTGCGCGGTCGTCGCCTTCGCGATCCTGCCGCTGCATTCGGACTCGCGCTGCGACGACGGCTACGAGTAGTCATCGGCTCCATCGCGGATCCGGGGTCAGTACGCCTCCTGGTGGATCAGCGCCAGCGCGGTCTTCAGGATGATCCTGATATCGAGCCAGATGCTCCAGTTGCTGACGTACCAGACGTCGTATTCGACCCGCTTTTCCATCAGGTCGATGGTCGGCGTCTCGCCGCGGAAGCCGTTGACCTGGGCCCAGCCGGTCAGGCCCGGCTTCATGTGGTGCCGATAAACGTAATTGCTGATGAGCTGGTCATAATAGTTGTCGTGTGCGAGCGCGTGCGGGCGCGGCCCGACCAGGGACATCTCGCCGCGCAGAACGTTCCAGAGCTGCGGCAACTCGTCGATGCTGGTCCGCCGCAGCACGCGGCCGACGCGGGTGACGCGTGCGTCCGTCCGCTTCGCCTGCGTGACCACATGGCCGTTCTCGGCCACCGTCATCGAGCGGAACTTCCAGATCTCGAACGGCTTGCCGTTGAAGCCGCGACGGGACTGCCTGAAGATCACGCTCCCCATCGAATCGAGCTTGATCATGATCGCGGCCGTCACCAGCAGCGGCGCCAGCAGCAAAAGCGCGAACGAGGCAAGGCCGATGTCGAGACAGCGCTTCTGCGCCCGCTCGAACACGCTGAGCGGCGCACGCTGGATCTCGATCGCGACAGTGCCGCTGACCGGCTGGAAAGGGCGCGAGACCAGGTCCGCAATCGGGAAGTCCGGCAGCAGCCGGATCGGCTGCGGCACCACCCGCAGATGGTGGCTCAGCTTCTGCAGCAGCGGCATTTCATCCCAGTCGATGACGAGGAGATACTCTTCCGCATCCGCAGCGCGCGCCTGATGCACCACGCCGCGAATGACGTGATCCCATCCCGCGCCGTCCCCGGACGGCTCGAGCACGAAATGCCGCACGACATTGAAACCGTGCTTGCGCAGATCCTTGAAGCGGCTCGACGTGAAATCGAGAGGCTTGAGGCTGAGCAGCACGACTTTCCTGTCGACCAGTCGGACCTTGGCATAGCTGGAGTTCAGCGCGACGCGCCACAGCAGGCGGAGCCCGCCGAGGGCAACGCCGCCGGTGGCCGCGAACAGCAGCGTGGTCCCGCGCGACAAATCCGCGGACGATTTGAGCAGGAACGCCTCGACGGCGAGGATGGTCAGCGAGACGATCCAGACCGCCAGCGTCTTGCGGAGCTGCCAGAGCGTGTTCAGGAGGCGATGGTGATCGTAGATGCCCTGGAAATACGCGATCGTCACGAACACCGCGGCGACGACGAGTCCGGCTCCGACGGACGAGTCCTGTTCGGACACGAGCAGCCGATAGAGACCGCTCGCGGCGAAATAACTGACGAGCACGCCAAGAAAGTCACCCGCGATCAGAGCGATCTGGAGGGGTCTCTGGAGGGCACCGCGACGGTTCGATACGAGGGGATAATAATTTTCCGAACCATAAGTTGCTACAGCCATCCGAACCTCGCTGCCTCGCCACGCACTCACAATCGAAAATTGCAAGCAGATCAATCTAAATTCTACGACGCGTTTTGTGTAATGCCTTAACCAAACAACAAAGCAACATTGCGGCACCGCACCAAATAAATCAAATCGATTCTTCTGCAATGCAACGTCACAACATGTGAACGTGTGAATGCTCAAAGCGCCGTCACAAGCGTGACATCCAACTGAGCATCGCGCCGCATTTCGCATCAAACTGCCGCATTTCAGCGCGTCATTCCGCGCGAACTCGAACGGCTGTTCAACCCTGCTTTAAACCGTTGTTAGGTTGCAGCTCCTTACACTCTCGGCATTTCGAGGAGTGGGGCGTGAGTATCGTTGCTGTTTTCAGTCTGTTGATCGGATCGCTGCTGGGGGGCCGCTTCCGCATTTTCATCCTGCCTCCCGCAATCGTTCTCGGTGCGGCAATTCTCGGGGCGCTCTGCGCCTGGCGAGGACAAGACACGACTCACAGCATTGTCATGATCCTTGTCTTTGCCGCCGTGCTCCAGCTTGGCTATGTCTGCGGCGCGCTTCTGGTTCGCGTGCGTACGCCGGCCTTTCGCGGCAAAGCCGCGCCGTCATTCGACGGCCAAAGCTTCGGATAGTAGAACCGCTGCGGAATCGGGCGGAAATCCGTCAGGCGCGCAAATGAGCGTTCGGCACGCATGAGTGGAGAAAAAAGCGGCTCGTGGTGAACCGATTTCGTCGATAGCATATTGACATCCCGGGCGAAGCTCTTTGAAAAGAGTTGGACCCCATGCCCACGAGCGCGCCCCAGTCCTCGCCCCGGCCGAAGCTGCCGAACGGCGTCCGCGTATATGCGATGAGCGATATTCATGGCTGCGCCCATCTGCTCGAGCAGATGTTCGCCGTCATCGACGCCGACATGTCCAACAGCCGGCCCTATCGCGCGATCGAGGTCTTTCTCGGCGACTATATCGACCGGGGACCGGACTCGCGTCACACCCTCGACCTCCTGATCCGGCGCAGCCGCCATCGCAACACGGTCTTTCTCAAGGGCAACCACGAGGCCTATTTCACCTCGGTGCTGGACGACCCCTCACGCCTCGGCGAGTGGCTCAAGGTCGGCGGGCTCCAGACCATGATATCGTACGGGCTGCCGGCCTCGCCGGATCCCGTCAAGGAAGAACAGTCGGAGCTCGTGCGCGAGCTGAGGTCGTCGATGCCGCCGCAGCACATCGAGTTTCTGCGCCAGCTGCGGCCGACATTCACCTGCGGCGACTTCTTCTTCGTGCATGCCGGCGTTCGCCCGGGAATCCCGCTGTCCGAGCAGCGCGAGCAGGACCTGTTGTGGATCCGGGATGAATTCCTCCAGAGCAAGAAGCGCTTCGGCAAGTACGTCGTGCACGGTCACACCCCGGTGCGGCAGGCCGAGCTGCTGGAGAACCGTGCCAACATCGATACCGGCGCCTACGCCACCGGCAACCTGACGCTGCTGTCCATCCAGGGCAACAGCATGCTGGCGATCTGACCGGCGCTCGCGGCGCCTTGCGTCAGTTCGGCTGGCTCGCGGGCGGCCTGTATTCGGGGAAGCGGCTCAGCATCGCCGCCTTCAGGAATTTGAAGTGGGCGATCGCCGCGCCGAGCTCCTTGAGCCTGCGCTGGCCGTTCAGGATCTCCTTGTCGAACAGATCCTGGTGATGGGTGTCCAGCGCCTCGCGCTCGAGATATTCGTCGTCGCCGTTGCCGATGGTCACCGCCGCGCGCGCGAGCACGTCTTCGACGCGGCGGTTGAGGCCGGTCTGCTCGCGCTCCGCCGCATGCAGCGCGTCTTCGATGGCAGCCATGATCGCATCGATGCGCGTGCGATCAGTTTCCGCGTCGCGCTCGGGCGCGCGCGCGCGAAACGCCTGCTCTCCCCTGAAATGGTCCTTCAGGAAGTTATGGGTGCGGGCCCGCAGGAAGAGCTGGAACATGCGCATTGTCCGGTTTGAAGCGCCAGCGGGGAAAATGGGCCCGGGATGGTTAACAAAGGCTGAATCCCCGCGGACAGACCGGCCGGTCCTGGCCTGTTCTGATCATTCGGCCGCAGCGCGTCCCATCAGCGAAGAGAGCTCCAATGCGCCGAATTCGCCCGCCTCGCCGGGCAAGGCCTCGTCCGGCCATCTCGCGCGCGCCTGACGGACGCAATGCTGATTTTCAGAATACCAGATTCTGCGCATGCATCCGCGTCCTCTCGCGCTCGCGCGCGATCGCAACGGCACCCGGAAATATCGTGCTTGTCGACACGCGATGCGACTGACTGGGCTCAGTGATTGTACTGAGCGCGGCGCTCGTCCAGGTAAGGTTGAGGAGTTAGCTTAATCCCCGGTGTTTGTTGCGAAGTTTCACCGATCGCCTATCCATTTGCACACCGGGCTTGCCCCAACGGCCCGGCCCCACCCAAGCAAAGCCGTCGAGCGAACATGGGTCCGCTTGGCGGCTTTGTCGTCAGTCGATGCGAGAGGAATTTTTCGGTTATGGCGCGCAAGCCCTGGTCGTTCAAGGAAGACCGCCGTCTCATGGAATTGGCGAAGTCTTCGACTTCGCTTGAAGAGGCGGCGAAACTGCTCGGGCGATCGCCCGACGCGATCAAACGCA
Organism: Bradyrhizobium diazoefficiens; assembly: GCF_018131015.1. Classification (GTDB taxonomy): domain Bacteria; phylum Pseudomonadota; class Alphaproteobacteria; order Rhizobiales; family Xanthobacteraceae; genus Bradyrhizobium; species Bradyrhizobium diazoefficiens_B. The sequence goes on along the minus strand of NZ_JAFCJJ010000016.1, from coordinate 63,287 downwards.
TGGCTTTGCGCCTTGGCCTGTCGCTCAAGTCGAAGGGCCCCAAGAAGGGCTGACGCCCGTCGCAATCGCGGCCGGAACGCCGGCGTTACGGTGCGTGACGCCCTCTCGACGAATCCGGCCGCGGCCGGTCGGTCCGTACAAACACGGACCCACACCGCACCCGCCCTTAAACCTTATCTTAGCGGCTCCGAGGATAGGGTTCGGGTAATCTTATCTTAACCCCTCGAGCCGGGATGGGACCAGCACGGCCGAAACTCTCACTGGCGGCGCTCGTGCTCGCGGGCACGGCGGCGTTCGCCCTCGCTGGCCATTTCGCGGCGACGCGATTCATCCACGACCAGCAGGCGCGCCAGCTCGACGAGCTCACCGGGGTGGTGCTGCGCCGGGCCGAGTTCGCCGTCGACTTCGCCGCCGCAAGCCTCGACGACCTCGCCGGCCGTGGCCTCGCCTCATGCGATCCGGCCTCGCTCCAGGCGGTCCGGCTGCACGTCTATCAGCGCTCCGCCGTGAAGGACGTCCGCATCGTCAACCCCGACGGCTCGGTGATCTGCTCGGCCTATTCGGAGACGCTCGAATTCGACAAGGGCTGGGTCGATCGCGCCGACATGCTTGGCTCGCACGATACCAGGCTGCTGCTGTTCCGCGTCGAGCAGTTCGGCGGCGACGCGCTCGGCGTGCTCAGGGACATCGGCGACAAGAAGGCGCTGGTCGCGATCCTCGGCATCAACGCCAGCCTGTTCGACATCATGCCGGCCGAGCTGCGCGCGCATGGCGAGGTGCTGCTCGCGCTCAAGAACGGCGCCCGGCTCGGCGAGTTCAAGCTCGACGCCGACAAGCCGCTGTCCCATCCGGTCGATTTCGAGAAGAGCTCGCAGCGCTATCCGCTGCGCACGGTCATCCGCATCGACCGGACCGTGCTGTCGCACTGGAGCAGCGAGCTGTACTGGCCGGCGATGGCCGTCGCGCTCGCGCTCGGCGCCCTGTTCGGGCTGCTGCTGTCCCGGAGCCGGCGGATGGAAGGTCCCGTCGCCGATCTCGATCGCGCGCTGGAGCGCGGCGAGTTCAGGCCGTACTTCCAGCCGATCTTCGACCTCAAGACCGGCCAGATCAGGGGCTGCGAGATCCTGGCGCGCTGGCTGCGCGAGGACGGCTCGATAGTCCCGCCGATGAACTTCATTCCTCTGGCGGAATCGAGCGGACGCATCGAAGCCATGACCTGGCAGATTCTCGGCCGCGCGCTGGCCGATCTGCAGTCACTCCTGCGGGCCGACAAGGAGTTCAAGCTGTCGCTCAACGTCGTGCCCAAGCATCTGCTGGGCGCCGACTTCGTCGAGACTCTCCGCAGCACCGTCGCCGCGGCAAAGGTCTCGGCGCGGCAGATCGTGGTCGAGGTGACCGAACGCGACGAGCTCGACCTTGCCCGCGCCGCGGCCGTGGTGGGCGAGCTGCGCAGCTACGGCTTCCGCGTCGCCATCGACGACGTCGGCGTCGGCCACAGCGGGCTGTCGCGCCTGAAGGAACTGGGCGCCAACACGATCAAGATCGACAAGTTCTTCGTCGACACCATCACGGTGGATGCCTCGACCACGACGATCGTGGAGATGCTGGTGGCGCTCGCCAGGGATTTCCACATGACGGTGATCGCGGAAGGCGTCGAGAGCCAGGACCAGGTCCGCGCGCTGATCTCGTGCGGCGTCGAGGAAGGACAGGGCTATCTGGTGGCGCCGCCCTTGCCCTTCGCGAAGTTCAACGAACTGATGGCGTTGCGCCGCGCGGCAATTGCGGCCGTGGCTCCGGCCGGCAACGCCGCGCTGGTGGCCTGAGCGATCCCGTCAGGTTCGAGCTGTCACAAAACCTTCATCGCAGGGCGCCGGCCTTTAACGATGTTGACGGCTTTCGAGGGCGGCGCGCCGATCGACCGGCTATGCTGCTGCAATGCGTCGGAACCATCTCATCGCAGCCGCGGCGATTTGCCTCGCGCTCATCATCTACGCCACGCTGGCCAAGCTCGCCGGCCGGCCCGCGCTCATGGGACACGCCGAAGCCTATTGGGTCGTCGTCATCGAGCGTTTCAGCGCCTACGGCCTCCTGGGATTCCTGCTGTCCTTCCTGCTGCCGGGGCGGTTGAAGCTGGCCTGCGCCTTCGTGATCACCGTCGCAGTCGGGCTCGAAGTGTTGCAGGCGTTGACGCCCGATCGGGATCCGCGGTTCATCGACGTGCTGCAAAAGGCGGCAGGCGGCACCGTCGGCGTTCTCCTCGCCCAGACGATCCTCGCCTTCCTGCCCAGACCACCGTCCTGAGATGGACCCCGCGCGCCCGCTCACGAGGCGGAAACGCAGCGCGGACGAAGCCTACTTCGTCATCTGCCCGCGCAGTTCGCCACCCGGATTGGCCGCGGTGTGAATGTTCGCGTACCACTTGCCGGCGAGCAGATCGGCGGATTGCGCGTCGGTCAGGGTCGCCGTGCCCTTGACCGGGCTTTCCGCCGACTTGAATGGAAGTGCGATGCCGGCATTCTTGCCGGGCTCGCTCGGCCCGTGGAAATGCGCCCCGAGCGCCGGACCGGTCAGACCCGCGAAGGTGACCGTGTAGGTCAGGACCTTGGAATCGGTGTCGAAGGTCGCCTCGGCCTTGCCTGAACCGGAACTGGTGTTGGGCGGCACCTCGTTGCTGCCCTTCAGGTCCGCCTGCAATTTGATCATTTCGGCGCTGGCCGCCGTCGTCAATCCGAACGGGATCGCGAGAACCATCGCACCCGCCAGGCATACGGCTTTCTTCATGGCATCCTCCCAACCTGACCCTTGGCTCTTCGGTTCGCTCCGGTTGAAACACCGACCGCCGAACGAAATTCCCGTCAGCGACTTATGCCTGATTCGAAGCGATCATGGATGTGCTCAACCGCCTCACACGGACGCGGGGCGCGCTGGATCAAGCCACCCCGCGCCCGTCAGAGGCCGGTCCCCGCGCCAGGGGCTCGACCATCTGCCGATGCATCTCGCGCAACGCCGCGATCGCGCCGTCCAGATCGAAATCCGTCTCGCGGATGGTTGCGAAGTACTTCATCGAAAGTGCGGCGTTCAGCTTCACGCGCGTCGCGCCGTCGCTGCATTTGCGGCGGGGAAGCGACAGATATCTCACCTCGTCTCTCGCCTCCATGGGGCCGCAGCCGCAAAGCGTCGCCAGCTCGTCATATGTCATCCAGATCTGAGGCATGTCTTCCCCACCACCGTTGTGCGGTCCTTAGACTAGGTCTTCATATCTAAAGGCTTTGTGTGCGGCGCAGGAGCGGTTCGCCCAGGCTGCGTTAGCGTCCAACGCCGGACTAAGACGCAGGAGGGCCCGGCGGCACGAACGGATGACGCGGCCGCGAGCGGCTGTCGAGGCCTTTAGGCAGTTTATTGGGCAGCTTGTCGGCATTGAGCTTCACGACAGCCTGTCGGGCCCCCACTGCGGGCGCGTCATCCTGGCTGAAGATCAGCGTCGCCTCGAACCTGACGTCGGGCACCTCCCTGGCCGTTCCCGAGCAGGTCGCCAGCACACCGCTGCACACGCCGGCAAGATCGACCTCGACCTCGTCAGGTCCGAAGACGTTCGGCGGACCGTCGGCGTACCGTTTCACGGTCAGGACTGCCGAGAACTGCTGCGCGTCGACATGATAGGAGCCGCCATAGGCGAAGAAGCTGTCGCTGCCCGAGATACGGCCCTCGACCAGATGCACGATGCCGGTGCCCTGACCGCGCGGAGTCCTGAACCACGCGGCGTATTTTCCGTCTCTCAGCATGGGAAAATGTCCCGCCGTGAAAACCGGCTCGTATTTGCGGCCAACATCGGGGCGCGGCAATGACCGATCGCAAGGCCGTCTTGGCAGGGTTAAGATTGTGACAACGCAATCGATCGAACTGCTGCCGGCCCGCGACGACACGCGCGCCGGCAAGCGTCAAAACAATTCGATGCCGTCGTCTGCGGCTTCGGCCGGTTCGACGCGCCGCGTGGCCGCGGACGGCTCCAATCCGAGGGTCTGCAAAAATTCCCGGTGGACGTCCCGCTCGCGCTCCATCGTGTAGCGCGCAAAGAGATCATCGAGCATCGCCTCGTCCTGGGCCTGCGGCCGGGGCCGCCCTGCGCCCGCGCTCGCCGCGTCGAGCCGCGCGCCGACCGCCGGCAAGGCGGCAGACGCTTCGCCGAGTGAACTCATCAGGCCTTGCGCCGAATTCATCATGCCTTCGAACTCGGCGCCTTCCTCGACCAGCTGGCGCATCAGCTTGCCGAGCCGGTCGTTGCCTGCCTCGACCTCGCGCAGCGCCTGAAGGATCTGCGGCTCCAGATTGGCAAGCTGGGCCGGATCGCCCTGCACGCGGAGGTTCTTCAATTCTCCCGCGGCGCGCTCGATGCCGTCGAGCACGGGTCGCAATCGCCCCGCGCCGGCCGAGACCTGGTCGGCGGTCGCCTTGAGCTCGTTGGCGATGACGACGAAGGCGCTGCCGCGGCTGCCGAGATGACTGGCCTTGAGGCCGGCATTCATGCCGATCAGCGTGATGTCGACGGTCGCCTCGGCGAGGCCCGCGATCGCCTGGCGGAACTTCGCCAGCGTCTCCTCGACGATCGCCAGCGCCTCGTCCACCGAGCGGCCGGCACTCTCGCAGGTTGCGATCAGGGTCGAAGCCTGCCCCAGCGTCTGCTTGATGCGTGCGAGGAACGATGACGAGCCGCCGTCCTCGCCGCCGAACAGCGCCCGGCCGTGACCGACGACGCTGTCCGCATCGTTCAGGATGTCCGACAGCGCGCGAATGATCTGGCCGATATCGCCGCCGAATTCGCGCTGTGCGTCCCTGAGCTGGGCGGACTGCAATTGGCAGATCGCGCGGGCCCCCTCGTCGCTCGCGGCCGCCTCCGGGACGAGGCCTGGAGCGGATCCGGATGAAAGCCGCAAGCCGTGACAGACATGCTCGAGGCGCTGCCGCGTGCTGTCCCCGGCCTGCAAGGAGATGATCGCACCGCCGACCGCCTCGGCGATCTTCCTGGTGCTGGTGCGCGCGAGGTCGGCGAGATGGCTGCTCTTGCTGCGCTGGTCGCGCAGGCCGGAATAGGCGGAGGAAAGCTCCGCACTCCCCGAGATCAACTGATCCCGATAGCGGCTCTCGAACTCCTTCTGCCGGCCAGACGCGTTCGCGACCGCCTCGGACAGGCGCTGCTGGTCCCGCGCGCAGCCCTCGATCGAGCCCTGCACGGCCTTGCCGAGATCATAGGCCTCCTGGGTGAAGGCGAGGAAGCCCTCGCGATCGCCGTCGAGCGAGGCCGCCTCGATCCGCGCGCTGCGCGCGATGATGGTGATCATCTGGATGTGCTTGAACAGCGGCTTGAGCAGCGCGGACGCCTCTGCGGTGCTCGTGCCGATCGTGGCAAGCAGTGCGCCTTCGGCCGGCAGCGCCTGGGCCAGCTCGGTCAGCCGCGCGGCGATCTCCTGCAGGGCGGTTGCAGCCCCCTCGATCTCGGCGCCGGAAAGCTCCTCCGAGAGCGTCGCCAGCCCCTGATTGAGCTCCTTGAAGATGATGTGGCCGCGCCCGAGATCGTGACCGACGCGCGCGAACACGTCCTCGATGCGCGACGAGACGTCCTCGATCGCGGCGATCGCATCGGTCAGGGAGCCGGCCGGAACAGCGGACATCGCGATCAGCCCGCCACCGCAACCGGCCCGGCCTGGTACCAGAGCATGATCTCGCGCGGGATCTGGTGCAGTGAGACGACCTTCTCGACACCGCCATGGGCAATGGCTTCCTTGGGCATGCCGAACACCACGCAGCTCTCCTCGTCCTGCGCCCGCGTCGCGGCGCCGAGCTTGCGCATCTCCAGCATGCCGCGTGCGCCGTCATCGCCCATGCCGGTCATGATGACGCCGAGCGCGTTGGCGCCCGCATGCTGGGCCGCCGACCGGAACAGCACGTCGACCGACGGACGATGCCGCGACACCGGCGGACCGTCCTTGATCGCGATCTGGTAACGCAGGCCAATGCGCTGCAGCAGCATGTGACGGGCGCCCGGCGCGATATAGGCGCAGCCCGGCAGCACAGGCTCACCATCCTCGGCTTCCTTGACCCGGATCTGGCAGATGCTGTCGAGACGGTTGGCAAAGGCCGCAGTGAAGCCCGCCGGCATGTGCTGGACGATGACGATGGGCGGACAGTGTAGCGGAAGCATTTCGAGCACGTCGTTGAGCGCTTCGGTGCCGCCGGTCGAGGCGCCGATGCACACGATGCGTTCCGTCGTCGGCCGGACCCTGCCCTGCACCGGCGGCGGGATGATGGCGTCGGCGGTGAGCTTCTGCTCGATTACCCGGCGCTCGGTCCGCGGCCGCACCCGCGCGCGCGCCGCCGACTTCACGGCCTCGCGCAGCCGCGTCGAGCACTCGAGCAGCGCCTGGCGTGTGTCGATCTTCGGCTTCGGCACGATGTCGACGGCACCCGCCTCGAACGCCTCGAACATCACGTTCGAGCCGTCCTCGGTAAGCGAGGAGCAGATGATCACCGGAATCGGATGCTGGGCCATGATCTTGCGCAGGAACGTCATGCCGTCCATCCGCGGCATCTCGATGTCGAGGATCATGACGTCGGGGATCTCGTTCTGCAGACGGCGCGCCGCTGCGAACGGGTCCGAGGCCGTCCCCATCACCTCGATGCCGGGATCGTCATTAAGGATCGTCTGGAGGATTTGGCGCACCGACGCCGAATCGTCCACGATCAGTACGCGAACCTTCCCCTTCGGCATATCGATCGTGCCCCCATCAGACCTGGAAAATGGTTGGCTGAACCTGCTTCAGACCCGGAACGCAGCTGTGGACCATGGATTCCGAGTGTCCGACCAGCAAATAGCCGCCCGGCCGCAGGTGATTGCAGAGTTGCTCGACGACCTTTCGCTGCGTCGGCTTGTCGAAATAGATCAGCACATTGCGGCAGAAGATCATGTCGACGTCGCGGTCGACGGGATAGGACGCATCCATCAGGTTCATCCGCATGAAATGCGTCCTGCGGCGCAATTCCGGCACCACCCGTACCTCGTCGCGCGACTTGTCGCGCGACGACAGGAAGTATCTCCTGGTGAAATGCTCGGGGACCGGCGTCAGCACGTCGCGGGGGTAGATCGCGGTGCTGGCAACGCGCAACACCGCCGTCGAGACATCGGTCCCGAGGATGCGGAACTGAAACCGCGATCCGCTCCGCGTCAAGTCGTCCAGCACCATGGCGATCGTATAGGCTTCCATGCCGGTTGAGCTCGCCGAGCTCCAGATCTTGAGGTTCCCATGGCCGCGCTCATGCCGCTTGAGCAGGGCAGGGACGGCGACGTCCTTCATGAAGGTGAAATGCTGCGGCTCGCGAAAAAAGTCGGTCTTGTTCGTCGTCACCACGTCGATGAGATGGATGAGCTCGGCATCGAGATGATCCCTCTGGAACAGGTTGTCGACGTATTCATTCAGATCGCCGAAATTCAGAGCGCGCATGCGCTTGTGCAGCCGCCCCTCCAGCATCAGCCTTTTGCCGGGCGGCAACTTGATGCCGACCTGGCCTTCGATCAGTTCGGCGATGGTCCGGAAATGCCGTTCCGATAGGCGCACGTCGGCATCCCGCAAGGATGGCATCATCGCGGCCCGCTCCGATCCGGCACGACCTGCATCTTCGATGGGGCCATACGGGCCATGTGGATCCTACACTCTGACTGGAACCGCAGAAGACGGATCGGCGCGCCTGTGACGGGCAGGCCGATCCGTCAAATTGCCTAGCGCTGGAAGTCGGCGTCGCGATCGTCTTCGCCGTCCTTCATGTCGAAGGCGAATCCGCCACCGCCCGCAACCGCGGCCTTCACGGCGCGCGCCGGTCTCGCCTGCGGTTTCTTCGCCGGTCGCTCGGCCGCCGCCATATGCGCGGCCTTGGCGCGGAGCTGGTTGACCGCCCGGTCGATCGGCGCCGCCTCGCCATTCGCACCTGGCTCGATGCGGAAATAGGAGATCGTCGACTGCAACTGCTCGGCTTGCGAGGCGAGCTCTTCCGAGGTCGAGGACACCTGCTCGGAGGCGCTGGCATTCTGCTGCCCGACCTTGTCAAGCTGCTGGATCGCCTGGTTGATCTGGGACGAGCCGACGTCCTGCTCGCGACAAGCCGCGGTGATTTCCTCGACGAGCTCGGCCGTCTTCTTGATGTCCGGAACGAGTTTGGAGAGCATGGCACCCGCCTCCTGCGCCACCTTGACGGTGTCGGTCGAGAGCGTGCCGATCTCGGCGGCCGCCGCCTGGCTGCGTTCGGCAAGCTTTCGCACTTCGGATGCGACCACGGCAAAACCCTTGCCGTGCTCGCCGGCGCGCGCGGCCTCGACCGCGGCGTTGAGTGCAAGCAGGTCGGTCTGGCGCGCAATCTCCTGCACGATCGTGATCTTCTCGGCGATGGTCTGCATCGCATCGACGGCGCGCCCCACCGCGGCCCCGCTGGCCTCGGCGTCCTTGGCCGACTGCGCGGCGATCTTCTCGGTCTGGTTGGCGTTGTCGGCGTTCTGCTTCACGTTCGAGGCCATTTCCTCCATCGAAGAAGAGGCTTCCTCGGCCGAGGACGCCTGCTCGGTTGCGCCCTGCGAGAGCTGCTCGGCGCTGGCCGAGAGCTCCTGGCTGCCGGCCGAGACGTTCTGGGCGGCGGTCAGCGCCTCCGACACGATCTGCCGGAGCTTTTCGATCATGCGCTCGAGCGCGAGGCCGAGCGTGTCCTTCTCCGAGAGCGGCTTGGCCTCGACGGTCAGGTTACCCTGGGCGATCTCGCCGGCCACCGCAGCAGTTGCGTTCAGATTGGCCGTCATCGCATTGAGTGCCGACACGAGGTCGCCGACCTCATCGTCGCTGGAAACCGCGATCTTCTGGCTCAGGTCGCCAATCGCCACGGCCTTGGCAAGGTCGACTGCCCGGCCCAGACCACGGCTGATATTGAGGGCGATCCAGATCGCGGAGACCACCGCGATCAGGAGCGCGCCGATCAGCATGCTGATCAACAGCGTCTTGGCGAGACCTGCGTCCCTCGCGCCCTCATCGGCGATGTCCGCCATCTGCTTCTCGTTCAGCTTGACGTATTGTTCGATTGCGTCGAGCGCCTCGTTGAAGAACTTGCGCCCTTCGGTCGCAAGCGCTGTCGCCTTGATGTTTCCGGCCTCGAGCGTCAGGCGCGTAATGTTCTCGACAGTCTTCGCAAGGCGCTCGGACTGCGCGTTGATCCCCGCTGCCGCACTGGCCTGTCCCGCCTGGGCCACTCCAGCCTTCACATTGGACAGCCGTTGCGTGACCTCCTTGATTTCCGCCTCGACGTCCTGCACGTTGGTTGCGGCATAGGCCATCACGATCGCACGGGACAGGCGCGCAATGTCCGCGCGCGCGGTCGAGATCGCCATCAATGCCCGCTGGTTCTCGGCTGCACTCTTGCCGAGCTCCGCGGCAGCAGCATCGAACATCAAATCGAGATCCTTGACGGCAGCTTGGCCTTCGGACTTCCAGAGTTCGGCAGCCTTGTTGTTGGAGTTGAGCAGGGCGAGCTTTCCGGCCTGCTCCTCAAGCTCATTCATGCGCTTCATCGGACCCGAGGCCTGGTCGAGCATGCGCTTGCCGTTTTCGCTCGCTTTCCCGTGCAGGTCGCTGAAGAGCTTGAGGGTCTTGTCGCGGCGAACCAGCATCGCGGCGTGATTGTCCTGGGTTTCCTTGTCCGACACCGCCTGGATCATCCGGGTCTGGGCGCGCTGCTGCCCCTGGATGGCGCTCATCACGTCCGCGGCGAGCTTGGTGCGATTGGCCTGGCCGACGATCCGCTCCTGCAGCGCGGTCAAGTTGGAGAGGCTGTTGTAGGCGACGCCTCCCGTGATCATCGAGAGAACAATAACCGCGCCGAATGCGGAAGCGAGCTTGGCCTTTACCGTGAATCTCATTTTCAGTCTCGTCAGTTCGAATGGGAGCTTACGCTTTACGCTTCGTCATCTCGTATTCAGGCGGCGCGATGCGCGTCGGCCTGCGTCGTGCGGTCACCCGGAAGTTCGTCGTTCGCCATCAGCTTGGCGAGATCGAAGATGACGACGAACTTTTCACCCTTGCGGCCGATGCCGGCCGCGTAGTCGGACTGCCACTTGCCGCCCACCTCGGGCACCGGCTCGATCGCCTGTTCGTCGATGTCGGTGACCTCGAACACGCAATCGGCGACGAAGCCGACGCCTACGAGGCGGTCCTTCATCGGCACGTCGAGGATGATGATGCGGGTCGCTTCGGTCGCCTCCACGCTCGGCAGGCCGAGCTTGGTCCTGAGGTCGACGATCGGATAGCCCGAGCCGCGCACGTCGATCATGCCGAGCAGGAAGCTCGGCGCGTGCGGCAGGCGCGAGATCGGACGCATGTCCAGGATCTCGCGGACATTGCGGATCGAGATGCCGAACGTCTCGCCGGCGAGCCCGAGCGTCAGATATTGCGAGGTTGCGGCCATGGTGCAGTCCGGGGTCAGCAGGGTGTTTGATGGGGCGGTCCGGCGCCCAGCGCCGGACCGGTCGTGGTCAGCGCTGGAACTCGGCGTCGCGTTCGTCGCCGCCGTCGTCCATGTCGAAGGCGAAGCCACCGCCGCCGGCAGCGACCTTGGTCGCACGGGCCGGCTTGCGGACGGGCGCGGGCTTCTTCACGCCGCGATCCGCTGCGGCCATGTGCGCGGCCTTGGCACGGAGCTGGGTGACGGCACGATCGATCGGCGCGTTTGCAACGCCCTCGCCGCGTCCGGCCTGCTCGAGGCGGAAGAACGAGATGGTGGACTGGAGTTGCTCGGCCTGCGAGGCGAGTTCCTCGGAGGTCGAGGACACCTGCTCGGACGCGCTGGCGTTCTGCTGGCCGACCTTGTCGAGCTGCTGGATCGCCTGGTTGATCTGCGCCGAACCGACGTCCTGCTCGCGGCAGGCCGCGGTGATCTCCTGGACCAGCTCGGCGGTCCTCTTGATGTCGGGCACGAGCTTGGACAGCATGTCGCCGGCCTCCTGCGCGACCTTCACCGTCTCCGCCGATAGCGTGCCGATGTCGGCGGCAGCCGCCTGGCTGCGCTCGGCGAGCTTGCGCACTTCGGAGGCAACCACCGCAAAGCCCTTGCCGTGCTCGCCCGCGCGCGCGGCCTCGACCGCGGCGTTGAGCGCGAGCAGGTCGGTCTGGCGCGCGATCTCCTGCACGATCGTGATCTTCTCGGCGATGGTCCGCATCGCGTTGACGGCGCGCCCCACCGCGACGCCGCTTGCTTCGGCATCCTTGGCCGACTGCGCGGCGATTTTCTCGGTCTGGTTGGCGTTGTCGGCGTTCTGCTTCACGTTCGAGGCCATTTCCTCCATCGAGGAGGAGGCTTCCTCGGCGGACGAGGCCTGCTCGGTGGCACCCTGCGACAGCTGCTCGGCGCTGGCCGAGAGCTCCTGGCTGCCGCCGGAAACGTTTTGCGCAGCGGTAAGGGCCTCGGCGACGATCTGGCGAAGCTTCTGGACCATCATGTTCAGCGACTTGATGAGGTCGCCGACCTCGTCATTGCTGGTGGCGGGAATGACCTGGCTGAGATCGCCGTCGGCTACCGCACCGGCGAGACCGACGGCACGGCCGAGCGACCGGCTGATCGAGATCGAGATCCAGAGCGCGGCCGCAATCGCAACGGCGAGGGAGATGCCGATCAGCGTCAACAGCATGAGCTGGGCCTGACGCCCCTCCTCCTTCGAGTGCTCCGCCTGCTCGGCCATCTGCCGCTTGGCGTTCTGGGCATAGGCGCTCATCGCCTCGACAGCATCCGCGACGACCTTGCGGCCCTCACCCATCGAGCGCTCGGTCGCCTTCGGCTTATCGATCTTCGCGAGCCGGATGGTTTCTTCCTGATATGCGTTCATCCTGTTGTAGGCGGTCGCAAACCCGTCGAGCAGCTTCTTGCCGCCCTCGCTTGCGAGCGCGTAGACTTCGTCGCGGGTCTTCTGCGCCTCTTCGCGCCGCTTGGCGGCGTCGGCGGCGAACTGTTCCGCTTCGATCTCGTTGCCGAGAATCGAGTTCTTTTCCGCCCGCAACTGCAGCAGAATGATTTTTTCGACCTCGCTCGCCTTCTCGATGCGCTTGGCGCGCAAGACCATGTTGTCCGCAGTCGCCATCATGTCGGAGAGCTTCAGATAGGCGACGCCGCCCGCCACCATGGACAGAAGGATGATCGTTCCGAACGCACTGGCAAGCTTTGCCTTGACCGTAAATCTCATCTTCAGCCCCTACCCTAAAGGTGACATTTTCAATTCAGGATGCGTTCCATGTTTGGAACGATGACGAACTCTTCACGCCACTTGGTGATGAAGCGGATGAACTCCGGCTTCCAATGCATGCCGACGCGCGGCGTCTGCTGCACGTCGGTCTGCGAGATCTCGGTGACCTCGTAGACCTTGTCTGCGGTCACGCCGACCAGGACCGGCTCGCCGTCGAGCTGGAGCTCGATCACGACGATGCGGGTGTCGGCCGAGTTCTCGAGCTGCGGCATGCCGAAGCGGATGCGCAGGTCGGCAAGCGGAATGACATTGCCGCGCACGTTGATGACGCTCGGAACGAAGGCACGCGCGCCCGCCACCCTGGTCACGGGCACGGGATCGATGATCTCGCGCACCAGGCCCGCGTCGAGCGCGAACTTCTCCTCGCCGAGCCCGATCATCACGACCTGCATCGCGTCCGCCTGCCGCTCGGCGGCCAAACCGTCCTTCATCACGCCGCCTCGCTGATGTGCTGCTTCTCGACCTTCGACTGCGCCAGCGCCACGAGCTGCGCAACATCGAGGATCAGCGCCGCCGTGCCGTCGCCCAGGATCGTCGCGCCGGAGAAGATCGTGACGTCGGAGTGCAGCTTCGACAGCGACTTGATGACGGTCTGGTGGTTGCCGATGATCTGATCGGCGACGAGGCCGACCCGGGTCTCGCCGGTCGAGATGATGATCGTCTTCTGGTGCTGGTCGGGCGTCCCCGACGAGGACATGATCTCGCGCAGGCGCAGGAACGGCACGAGATTGCCGCGCATGTTGAGGAAGTTGCGGCCGCGCGAACGCTCGTCCTCGGCCGTCAGCTCGACGCATTCTTCAACCGCCGACAGCGGGATGATGTAGCGGCCCTCGCCGACCCGGATCAGGAGGCCTTCGATGATCGCGAGCGTCAGCGGCAGACGCAGCGTCACCGTGGTGCCCTCGCCCGGCCTGGTCGACAGGTCGATCGAGCCGCGCATGTTCTCGATGGTGCGCTTGACCACGTCCATGCCGACACCGCGGCCGGACAACGCCGAGACGGTCTGCGCGGTCGAGAATCCCGGATGGAACAGGAACTGGTGGATCTCGTGATCGGTCAGCACGGCGCCGGCCGTGATCAGCCCCTGCTCTTCCGCCTTCGCGCGGATGCGCGCGGTGTTGAGGCCGCCGCCGTTGTCTTTCACGGTGACCAGCACCTGCGCGCCGGAATGGACGGCGGCGAGCTCGATCCGGCCCTGCGCGGTCTTGCCGGCGACGGCGCGAGCCGCGGTGTCCTCGATGCCATGGTCGATGGCGTTCCGGATCAGGTGCACCAGCGGATCGGCCAGGCACTCGATCATGGTCTTGTCGAGCTCGGTATCCTCGCCCGACGTGACGAAGTCGACCGGCTTGGACAGATCCCGTGACAGATCGTGCACCAGGCGGCGGAAGCGGCCGAACAGCGAGCCGATCGGCACCATGCGCGCGCCCATCGTGGTGTCGCGCAGGGAGGAGGCGAGACGCTCGATTTCCTCGGCGATCACCTTGATCGACAGGTCAGAGCCGGAAGCCGCGAGCTGCGTCAGCCGCGCCTGGGCAATGACGAGCTCGCCGACCCGGTCCATCAATTCGTCGAGACGCTCGGCCTGGACGCGGACGGTGGCGATGCCGCGGTCCTGCCGGGCTTCCTCGCGGCGCGCGGGCGCAGCCTCGCGCTTGGTCTCCGGTTTGGTCTCTGGCTTCGTTTCAGATTTGGGCTCGGTCTTTGCAGCGGGCTGCTCGGCGGGCGCGGCAATGGCCTCGACCGGCGCGGGCGTTTCGACCACCGGCGCGGGTGTCTCGACATCAGCGGCCGGCTCTTCGTCGAGAAGCTGGAACAGCGGCGCCGGCGCGGGCGCCTCGACCTGCTCCAGCGGCGAGAGGGTGAGCTTCATCTCGTCCTGGACGAACATGAAGACGTCGTCGATCGCGCCCTTGTCGCACGCCGCGTGCAGCTTGACGTCCCATTTCAGATAGCAGTCCTCCGGCTCCATCTCGTCGAGGAACGGGATGCCGTCGGTCACCGGCACGACGAAGCAGGGGCCGAGCTTGCAGAGGTCTTCCAGCAGGTCGAGCGGGTTCGAGCCGTTGCGCAGGATGTGGGATTCGAATTCCAGATACAGGTGCCATCCGGCCTGCTTGCGCTCGGCGGGAGCCGGCGACGGCGCCTCGATGATTGCAGCAACGGGAGCGGCAGGCTGGTCGGAGAACACGAAGCGCTTGAGGTCGTCGAGGATGGCTTCGCCGATGACGTCGTCGGTCGACTGCGGATCCTCGATCAGCGCGCGGATGTAATCTTTGGCGGCGAGCGCGACCGAGATCAGCTCCTGCGTCGGCTCGATTTCACCCTTGCGAACGCGGTCGAACGCGGTCTCAAATTCGTGGGTGAAGGAAGCGACCTTGTCGAAGCCGAACATGGCGCCCGACCCCTTGATCGTGTGCAGGGCGCGGAAAGCCGAGTCGACCAGTTCGCGATCATCGGGACGCTGGCCGAGGTCGAGCAGGGCCCCTTCCAGGACCTCGAACAGCTCGCTGGCCTCCTGGCGAAAGACCTCGGTCGGGTCGATCGCGCTCATGCGCGCACCAGCTTGCCGACGACGGTCAGCAGTTGCTCGGGCTTGAACGGCTTGGTGATCCAGCCGGTCGCGCCCGCGCTCTTGGCTTCCTGCTTCACCGCGTCGTTGGATTCGGTGGTCAGGAACACGATCGGCAGGCCGACCGCGTTCGGCAGCTTGCGCAGCGCGCGGATCAGTTCCAGCCCGTTCATGACCGGCATATTGAGGTCGGTGATCACGAGGTCGGGCTTGCCGGCCTGCACCTTGGCAAGCCCTTGCGCGCCGTCACCGGCCTCGATCACGTTGTGACCGGCCGGCTCAAGCACGACCTTGATCATCTGTCGGATGCTGGGGGAATCGTCGACAGTGAGGATCGTGGCCATCAGGTGCCATCTTTCTTTTGCGGGAAGTGCTGATCGATCATGGCCTCGCTGGCGAAGCCGGCGCGGCGCAGGGTGTTGCGCAGGGACTGCGAGAATGATTTGAGCACCACCGGGCGGCCCTGGGCCTCGCCGGTCTTGGCGGTCGACAGCAGAAGCTGGATCGAGGTCACGTCGGCCTTGTCGACGCTGGAGCAATCGATTTCGATACGAGCCTGACGGCCGAACGCGTCGCGGATCAGGTCATAGACGCTGCGGATCGCGGCGATGCTGCAATCGGCAGGCAGCCGGAGGGACCACCTCGGTTCGGTGACATCAGATGACATGCGTCCCCCAAATTTCCCCGGGAATCGCTACACGCATTGCGCGAGTCCCGCGCAACGACTATTCGCGTCGGAGAGTGTCCAAACTTTTAATTCGCGCTTCCGTGCAACTACGGGTCACAATGTCCGGAACTTCGCGGGCTGCATGAATCACGCATAGGCCGGCCAAGTCTCATGTCTTGCGTGCATGACTATCGAGGCAGCTTGCGGGCGTAACCGCTTGCTGGCGTGAACCCAATCCATGACCGCGGCAGCGGACCGACGACGTGGAGGTGGAAGTGTCTTCCGCGACGCGATTGATCAGCCACGGGGCGCGAGTCGGCCGGGGCGCCTGGGGAATTTGATTCAGTGCGTGTACCAGCACGGAAGCTCGGCACCCTTATCTCGCCAGGAGGTCGCGACCGGAGCACTTTATCCGGTTTCAAGATTTGAACCTCATCCCGATAAGGTGCACCAATATCAGGAGTGATTCTGGTCACACTTGGCCCCGCCATGTGCTGCTAGATATGGGACCGGGACGGGGATCAGTCGCCTAACGATCGAATTGGATGAGAATACCCATGAGAAGACTGATCGGCGCCTTTGTCGCCGCTTTCTGTGTCGCAACTCCCGCGCTGGCGGAGACCCCTGCCGCGATCGTCGAGGACGTCCAGGGCAAGGTCGACGGCGTCGCATTCATGGACTATGTGGAGGCGGGCAAGATCATCAAGCTCGGGCCGAAGGCAAGCATTACGCTCAGCTATCTGAAATCCTGCCTGCGCGAGACCATCAGCGAAGGCGTCGTTCTGGTCGGCACCGAGCAGAGCACCGTGCAACTCGGCGAGGTGCAGCGGGTCAAGGTGCCCTGCGACACCAAGGCGGCGCAGCTCTCCGAGCGCGAGGCGAACCAGAGCGCAGCCACCACGTTCCGCACCATGCGGTCGGACGTGAAGAGCGCGCCGGCCAAGCTGCCGACGATCTACGGCACCGCCCCGCTGATCCAGGCCAAGAGCGGCAGCACGCTGGTGATCGAACGCACCGACGGCAAGGAGGCCGCGATCAGTGTGCCGCTCAAGAACGACATCATGGTCGGCGGCAAGTTCTATGACCTTGCCAAGGCCGGGAAGTCGCTGACGCCCGGCGGCAGCTATATCGCGATCCTCGGCGCCAAGCGCTATGCCTTCCAGGTCGACGCCGGCGCCACCTCGTCACCGACGCCCATCGTCGGCCGCTTGCTGCGGCTCGAATAGAGAGCCTGCGACGGGGCAATGCGGCAGATCGGCAGGCGGGACATCGTTGCGGCGGTCCTGATCGCGCTCCTTGCGGGCGCCGTCGTCACGTCTCCGCCGCTTCAGACGCTGCAAGGCCTCTCGCTCGACATCCTCACGGCGCTGCGCGGCAAGCTCGTTGACGAGCGCCGCGATCCCGCGGCGTCGCCTGTCGTCGTCGTCGCGATCGACGGGGAGACCTACGACACGCCGCCCTTCAGGGGATCGCCGACGCAGACCTGGACACGCGAGATCGGCCGGGTGCTCACTGGCATTGCCGATGGCGGCGCCAAGGTCATCGGCTTCGACGTCATCTTTCCGAGCTCGATCGAGCGGTCGGAGATTCCCTTCGGCGACACCTCGTTCGGCAGCCGCCTCAGAGGATTCGACCGCGACTACCTCGTCGCGCTCCGGCAACTCTCCGACAATGGCAAGCTCGTGCTCGGCGAGAGACTGAGCAACGACCATCCGGAGAGGCCCGACCGCGCGCAACAGCTGGCGGTGAGAGACAACATCCGCGCGCTCAACGTCCACACCGACACCGACGACGTGATCCGGCGAATGCCGCTGAGCTTTTCTGTCGACGGCAAGCCGGTGCCCGCGATGGCGGTGGAGCTCGCCGCGCGTGCGCTGGGCACAAGGCCAGGGACCGGGCCATCCGGTGCGATGGAACTGGCGGGGTACACGATCCCGAGCGCGGTCCCGAACACGCTGACGCCCAACTTTCGCGGGCTGGGCCGCGACGTTCCCGCCTTCTCCTTCGCCGACCTGCACGCCTGCGTCGAGAAAGGCGACCGCGATTTCTTCCGCCGCGCCTTCGAGAACAAGGTCGTGCTGCTCGGCACCATTCTCAATTTCGATGACCGCAAGCTCACCTCGATGCGCCTGTCCGGCGGATATGACGGGACACCGGGACCACGATGCGCCCTGCCCGCGCCGGCAGGCACCGCGCAAAAGGCCCGCAGCGACATCGCCGGCGTGTTCGTGCATGCCGCCGTCATCCGGAACCTGATCGAGCGCGACGCCGTGACCGAGCTCGGCTTTCCGCTGCGGACCGTTCTCACGATGGCCTTTGCCGCGATCATCGCCATTGCAGCCTGCGCGCTCGCACCGGGCAGCGCCGTGATCGCCTGGCTCGGTTTCACCGCGGTTTACGGAGCGATAGCGGTCGGCGCCTTCGTTCACGCCCTGGCGCTGCCGCTGACCGAGCCTGCGCTTGCAAGTCTTGCCGCGCTCGCCATGATGATCGGCTACCGCTTCGTGCTGGCCGACCGCGACGAGCGCTTCCTGCGCAGGAGCTTTGCCCTCTATCTCGCCCCCGAAGTGATCGACACCATGGTCGCCTCCGGCAAGATGCCGGCGCTCGGCGGCGAAACGCGCAACGTCACCATGTTCTTCTCCGACCTCAGCGGGTTCTCCTCGATCGCGGAGACGATGACGCCGGGCGAGCTGGTGACGCTGATGAACGAATATCTCTCGGCCATGACCGACATCATCGAAAGCCATGGCGGCTATGTCGACAAATATATCGGCGATTCCATCGTCGCCATGTTCGGCGCACCGGCCGACGATCCCGATCACGGGCGACACGCGGTTGCTGCGGCCCTGAAGTGTCACGAGAAGCTGGCGGAGCTCAATGCGGGCAATCCCGCCTTCGCCGGCCATGGCCTGTCGCATCGCATCGGGCTCAACAGCGGCGAGGCCGTGGTCGGCAACATCGGCTCGCGCCGCCGCTTCAACTACACCGTCATGAGCGACACCGTGAATGTCGCCTCCCGGCTCGAGGGCGCCAACAAGTATTACGGCACGGCGATCATGGCGTCGGAGACGACGATGGCGCAGTCCGGCGACGCCTTTTCCTGGCGCGAGCTCGATGCGATCAGGGTGATGGGCCGCGGCGAGCCGATCAGGGTGTTCGAGCCGCTGGCCGAGAAGGACGCGGAAGACGCCGGGCAGGCGAAGGCATCCGCCTCGTACGCGGAGGGGCTCGCGCGTTGGCGGGCGCGGGAATTTGCGCGTGCGGCCGAGGCGTTCGAACGCGGCGCGAAGAACGATCCGGCATCGGCGCTGTTCGCAAAGCGTGCCGCGGCGCTCGCAGCCAATCCACCCCCGCCCGACTGGACGCCGGTGAACATCCTCGAAGGCAAGTAGCTTACTGGCCAGGAGCGCCGTCTTCCCCCTCTCCCCTTGTGGGAGAGGGTGGCTCGCCGCGTAGCGACGAGACGGGTGAGGGGTCTCTCTCCGCACGGAACTCTCTTGCTTTCGAATTCGCGGAGAGAGACCCCTCATCCGGCGCTTCGCGCCACCTTCTCCCACAAGGGGAGAAGGGAAGAGAGGATTGTGCTAGAATGGCAGCCCGACATAGTTCTCCGCGAGCAGGCGCTGCGCCGTCTCGGACGAAAACAGATACTCCAGCTCGGTCTGCTGAAGCCTGTCTTCATACTCGGAACGATCGGGGAAACGATGCAGCATCATCGTCATCCACCAGGAGAAGCGCTGCGCCTTCCAGATCCGCGCCAACGCCTTGGCCGAATAGCCCTTCAGCCCGGAATCATCGCCGCTCTGATAATGCGCGAGCATGGCGTGGTAGAGATAGTAGATGTCGGAGGCGGCGCTGTTCAGCCCGCGCGCGCCGGTGGGCGGAACGATGTGCGCGGCATCGCCGGCGAGGAACAGGCGGCCGTAGCTCATCGGCTCGGCCACGAAGCTGCGCAGCGGCGCGATGCTCTTCTCGATCGACGGCCCCGTGACCAGGCGGCCGGCGACCTCTTCCGGCAGGCGGCGCTTCAACTCGGCCCAGAACGCCTCGTCCGACCAGTCCTCGACCTTGTCGGTGAGCGGGACCTGGACGTAATAGCGGCTCAACACCTGCGAGCGCAGCGAGCACAGCGCAAAGCCGCGCTCGTGCTTCACATAGATCAGCTCCGGCGACACCGGTTTCGTGCGCGACAGCACCCCTAACCAGCCGAATGGATAGACTTTTTCGTATTCGCGCAGCACGTCCTGCGGAATCGACTTGCGGCTGACGCCGTGGAAGCCGTCGGCGCCGACGACGTAGTCGCAATCGACGCGGACGGTCTCGCCGTCTGCGCCATAGGTCACGTAAGGCCGGTCCGAGGTCAGATCGTGCGGCGTCACGTCCTCGGCGTTGTGCACGACCTTGCCGCCGAGACGGTCGCGCGCCTCGTAGAGGTCGCGCGTCAGCTCGGTCTGGCCGTAGACCAGCACCGAATTGCCGCCGGAATGCTTGTGGAGGTCGACGTGGGAGAGCACGCCGTCATGGGCGATCTCGAATCCCTTGTGGATCTCGCCTTCGCGGTCCATCCGCTCGCCGCACTGTGCCTCGCGCATCAGTTTCGCAAAGCCGTGCTCGAGCACGCCGGCGCGGATGCGGGCGAGCACATGGTCGCGGCTGTACTTCTCCAGCACGATCGTGTCGATGCCCTTCAGATGCAGGAGCTGGGACAGCAACAGCCCCGACGGCCCGCCGCCGATGATACAGACCTGAACCTTCATTTTTCCGTCCTCCGTCTTGTGCATTTTTTTGCAGATTTCGCGGCAGGGACCGATGGAGGGTTTCGCCATTGTCTTGTACTATTCGAACATGAGAACCGAAGCCCCCGCCCCGGCGATCCGGGTCTACAATCTATTCGGCGAGGCCGGCGACCTGCCGGACGTCGTGCACTGCGAAACCATTGCGGCGCGCTCGGTGCTGCACGACTGGACGCTGGCCGTGCACCGGCATGCCAGGCTGCACCAGGTGCTGCTGATCGAGCGCGGCGGCGGCGAGGCGACGCTCGAGGGCGGCGTGATTGCCCTCAAGCCCATGCAGATCGTCAACGTGCCCGTCGGCCATGTCCACGGCTTCCGCTTCGTGCCCGGCACCCAAGGCTGGGTGCTGACCATTGCCGCGGAAATCCTCGACGAGGCGCTGCTTGCCGCCGAGGGCCTGCGCAGCGCGCTGTCACGGCCGGCCGTGATCCGCGGCACGCCGCAGATCCGCGCGATGATGAAGCAGATCTTCGCCGAGCACGCCGCGCGCGAGTTCGGCCGGGCCCATGTGCTGCGTGCATTGTCGGCGGCGATGATCGGGCTGGTGGCGCGCGCGCTCACCCGCGAGAGCGGCGGCGCCGGCACCGCCGAATCCAATTTGTTTCGCCGCTTCGAGGCGCTGCTGGAGCTGCATCATCTGGAACGCTGGAGCGTGGCGGACTATGCCGGGGCGCTTGCGATCACCCCCACCCATCTCAACCGCGTGACGCGCGCGGCGACTGGCGACACGGCCTCGCACCTGATCCTGAACCGGCTGATCCGCGAGGCCCGCCGCAACCTCGTCTACACCAACCTCCCGGTCTCGACGATCGCCTACACGCTCGGCTTCGAGGACCCCGCCTATTTCAGCCGGGTCTACGCCGCCGCCACCGGACTGTCGCCACGCGCTTTTCGCGCGCGGCTCCATGGCGAGGAATAGCGTCGGCCGCTCGCGCCTCTTGCAAACGGCGCGGTCATCCCTTATGTACGCGCCTCACTTTTGTAATCAGGCAACCGACAATGCGGCAGTCACAGCAAGCATCAGTGCTGATGATGACGGGAGGGCTAATACCCTCGTCCGCCGTGGATCTGCTTTGCGCCTGAACGAACGTCACACCTGACAATCGAAGCGGCCCGGAGCGGATACGGCTCCGGGTGCCGGTCGAGCTCTCGCGGTGCCCCGAGTCGTGCAAATCCAGCACGGGAGCTCGAGCACCGCAGGTGTCCTATGTCCAAAGAGAAGTTCACTCGCCTCAAGCCCAACTGCAACGTGGGCACGATCGGCCATGTGGATCACGGCAAGACGACGCTGACGGCGGCGCTGACGAAGGTCTCGGCCGATTACGGCTGGGGCGCGTTCGTCTCCTATCAGGACGTCGCCAAGGCATCGGCTGCGCAAGGTACGCGTGACGATTCCAAGATCCTGACGATTGCGACGAGCCACGTCGAGTTTTCGACGGCGGCGCGACACTACTCGCACGTCGACTGTCCCGGCCACGCCGATTATGTGAAGAACATGATCACCGGCGTGGCGCAGATGGACGGCGCGATCCTGGTCGTCTCCGCGGTGGACGGGCCGATGCCGCAGACGCGTGAGCATATCCTGCTCGCGCGCCAGGTCGGCGTGCCGCGCATCCTGGTGTTCCTGAACAAGTGCGATGTCGCTGATGACCCGGAACTCGTCGATCTCGTCGAGATCGAGGTGCGCGATCTCCTGTCGAAGTACGCTTACGACGGGGACAACGCACCGGTCATCCGCGGCTCGGCCATCCAGGCGCTGCGCGGCGGGATCGGTCCCCTCGCGGATCAGGCTGTCCTGAAGCTGTTCGAGGCGCTCGATACTTTCATCGAGGTGCCCGAGCGGCCCAAGGATCGCCCGTTCCTGATGCCGATCGAAGGCGTCCAGTCGATCTCCGGTCGCGGCACAGTCGTGACCGGGCTGATCGAGCGCGGCACCGTCAAGCTCGGTGACGAGGTCGAGATCGTCGGCCTCGGCGAGACCCGCAAGTCGGTGGTGACGGGCATCGAGACGTACCGGAAGATTCTCGAGCAGGGGCAGGCCGGCGACAATGTCGGCTGCCTCCTGCGCGGGATCGACCGGGAGGCGGTGCAGCGGGGCCAGGTACTGTCGCGGCCGGGTGGGGCGAAGCCGCACCGTGTGTTCCGGGCCGAAGTGTACGTGTTGACGAAGGACGAAGGCGGGCGGCATACGCCCTTCTTCAAGAACTATCGTCCGCAGTTCTACTTCCGCACGGCTGACGTCACCGGCACCGTCCAGCTCGGCGACGCCGTCGAGATGGTGATGCCGGGCGACAGCGCCGAACTCACGATCGAGCTCAACAAGGCGATCGCGCTCGAAGAGCGGTCGCGTTTCGCGATCCGTGAAGGCAACCGCACCGTCGGTGCCGGTATCGTGACTGCGATCATGGAGTAATGGATGGGGGCCGGATCAACCGGCCCCCATCCACCAAGCATCAATCAACCGACGCGTCGGGCGATACGCGGGTTACTGGTTCGCCGCCGTCTCCCGTCCGGATTCCGCAGACATCTCGTCCGGGTGCCGCTTCTCGTAGTGCAGGAACAGATCGAGCAGGGCGAGCAGCACGATGGCGACCCCGAACCCGATGCTGAAGTGCATCGCGCGCGTGTGCGGGAACCCGAGCAGCCAGGGCGAGACAATCAGCCAGACGCCCATGAGCACGTTCACCCATTCCTCCCAGTCCCGGTAAGCGATGATCGCCGCCAGCGACAGCACGACGATGATCGCGCTGGTGATCCAGAGGTCGATCCGGCCCTGGCTGTTGGTCAGCTTGAACAGCCATGGCGATATGAAGAGGACGGAGGCGAGAAACAGGTTGTAGACGTCAGGGGCCGTTTCGCGCTCTTTCAGGCTGCTCATGACACACCTCTCCTGGAGGATATGTCGAAGCAAATATCGAGGGGCGCTTTGGTTCCCCCCGACCGAGTCCTCCTCGGCTAGACTTTGGTCCTGGTCTCGCTTGCCACCAACCCGGCACGGCCGGGTTGACTGCGTCGCAGGCGATCAGACGTCGAAGAACACGGTCTCGTCAGGGCCCTGCAAATTAATCGTGAAGGAATACACGACCTTGCCGGCGCGCTCGCTGCGCGTGGCAATCAACGTCTTGCGACGCACCTGCTGCTCGATCAGGTTCAAAACGGGATCGGCGGCATTCGCCGCCTCCTCGTCCGAGAAATAGAGCCGGGTGTTGAGGCCGATATTGATGCCGCGCGCGACGATCCAGACATTGACGTGCGGCGCGCATTTGCGGCCCGACTTGTCGGTGATGGCGCCGGGCTTGATCGTTTCGAAGGTGACGAGGCCGCTGTCGAAGTCGGAGCCGGCGCGGCCCCAGCCGCGGAAATCCTGGTCCAGGGCGCCGGCCGAGCGGTCGGCCGGATGGTTGTAGCGGCCGGCTGCATTGGCCTGCCAGATTTCGAGCAGCACGTCGCGCAGCGGCGAGCCGGTGCCGTCGAGCACCTTGCCTTCCAGCGTGATGCGATCGCCCTGCGTGTCCGGCGTCACCAGCACGTTGGAAAAGTTCTTCTCGAAGATGTCGAAGCCGGCCATGGCCGGGATCAGGCCGATATGGACGTAGGGGCCGGCGGTCTGCGAGGCGGTTTCCTTGAGATAGTTGAGCGGCTGCGGCATGATTCGATGTCCTGGCTCAGTTCCCCGCGGTGCGGTTTTCAAAATAGGTGGAGCGCTGGCCGCGCAGCACGATGTCGAAGCGGTAGGCCAGCGAGTCGAACGGCGTCGAGGCATTGAGGTCGAGCGGCGCCACGAGGCGATCGAGCGCGTCCTTGTCCGGGATCGTCGTCAGGATCGGGCAGATCGGGATCAGCGGATCGCCCTCGAAATACATCTGCGTGATCAGCCTCTGCGCAAAGCCCGAGCCGAACACCGAGAAATGGATGTGGGCGGGGCGCCAGCTGTTGACGTAGTTACGCCAGGGATAGGGTCCCGGCTTCACGGTGCGGAAATAGTAGTAGCCGGTGTCGTCGGTCAGCGCGCGGCCGCAGCCGCCGAAATTCGGATCGATCGGCGCCAGATAGGTATCCTTCTTGTGGCGGTAGCGGCCGCCGGCATTGGCCTGCCAGAACTCGACCAGCGTGTTGGGCACGCCGCGGCCGGTCTCGTCCAGCACGCGGCCATGGACGATGATGCGCTCACCGACGGGATCGCCATCCTTGGCGTAGTTGCGGATCAAATCATTGTCGAGCGGGCCGAGATCGTTGTGGCCGAACACCGGGCCCGTGATCTCCGAGACCGAATTCTCCAGCGACAGCAGCGACTGGCGCGGCGAGCGCAGCACCGAGGATTTGTAGCCGGGCGCATGCGCGGGCGGATGGATGGAGCGGTCGCGCCGGAAGAAGCCGCCGTCGCCAAGCGGCGGCGTGAACGGCTCGGGGCGGTTGAGGCGGGTATCCCTTGAGGCTGGCGCCTGGGCATTCATCGGCGTTGTCTCTCCCTTGGCGCCCCGGGGGTTGCGGGCGCGCGGTTTATCGGGAGATCATGCGGCGGTCTATTCCACAAATAAATAGATCGGTTATAATATATTGCATGAAAGAAATCGATCATTTGGCCCTCGATGGCCATGCGCTCGAACTGTTCCTGGCCGTGCTGGAGGAAGGTTCGGTGACGGCGGCCGCCACGCGGCTCGGCCTGACGCAGTCCGCGGTCAGCCACGGGCTGAACAAGCTGCGGCGGATCGCCGGCGATCCGCTGTTCGCGAAGTCCGGCCGCGGCATCGTCGCCACCTCCCATGCCCAGGCCCTGGCCGCGAAGGCGCGCGCGCTGATCGACGAGATGCGCAGCTTCGCCGGCGGCGTCAGCTTCGAGCCGGCGCGCGCTCAGCTCTCGCTGACGATCGCGGCCAACGACTTCCAGCGCGACCTGCTGCTGCCGCGCTTCTTCGATCGTGTCACCAGCCAGGTGAAGAGCCTGAACCTGCGCGTGATCCCATCGCAATCGCCGTCGCCCGCGATGCTGCGCGAGAACCGCTGCGACCTCCTGGTCACGCCGCTGCCGCCGTCCGGTGTCGACATCGTGCAGAAGCGCGTGCTGAGCGATCATTATGTCTGCTATTACGATCCCAAGGCGCGCGCCGCACCAGGCGGCCGCGGCGCCTATCTCGCGGCGCGCCACATCACCGTGGTCTATACCGACAACGAGCGGCTCGACTTCGACCGCCGGCTCGCGGCCAACGGATTCCAGCGCGACATTGCGATCTCCGTACCGAGCTTTTCCGGCGTGCCGTCCTTCCTGCGCGGCTCGCAGATGCTGGCGAGCATGCCGAGCCTGCTCGCCGCCGGCATCATGCGCGGCTTCGCTCACGTGCGGATTCCCCTCGCCTCGCGCACGCGCACACTGGCGGAGTTGCCGATGTTCGTGGTGTGGCACCAGCGTTACCAGAAGGATCCGGCCCATCGCTGGATCAGGAACCAGCTCGAGACCGTCGCATCGACGGCCGCACAACAAGACTGAATCTCAACCCGCGCAGGGCTCGACAAGCCCGTCGCCGAGTGCATGATCGGTGATCGATCAAACGTCGGGACGGCGGCCGGAGACTCGCGTGAAGCCAAGCTTGTGCCTTCTGACGGCCTGCGACTCCGCGCAGCAGTCGCTCGCCGCACACACCGTTCCGCGCATGCGGGCCTTCGCCGACACGCATGGGTATGAACCACGGTTCATCGACAGCGACGATTGGCAACGTCCGCGCGGGTGGCTGAAGATCGAGGCGGTCCGATCCGCCCTCGAATGCGATTTCGATTTCGTGCTCTGGCTCGACATCGACGCGATCATGCTGCGTACCGATGTCGATATCAGGACGGCGGCGGTCAGCGACGCAAGCCTGCACATGGCCTGGCACGGACCCGAGACGTCGGAGATTCTGGCGACGGGATTCGTCCCTCACTTCAACTCGGGCGTTATGCTGATTTGCGTGAACGACTGGTCACGGGATTTTTTCCGGCAAGTCTGGGACACCGGCCAATTGCCGCATCACTGGTTCGACCAGGCCACCATCCTTCACAGCCTCGGCTACGATGAATGCCTGGGGCTGGGACCGGATCGTCCCGACGAGCCGAACCGGTCCCGCCTTGCGCGCCTCGACACCGCCTGGAATTCGATTCCCGGCCTCGCCATTTCACCCGACCCCATCGTTCACCACTACGCCGGCATCAGCAATCCGGCGACGCGGCTCGGCATGGTGGAGGCGGATGCCATGACGGCGCCCTTGCGCGAACGCTTGAGCCCCGACGTGCGCGCCGCCTTTGCGTGTCAATTCAGCCTGTGGCGCGAGGACGCCGTCATGCGCGACTGGGTGACGGCGGAGCGGGATTCCGCGCTCACCGAGCTCCGTGCCGTTACGGCCGAGCGACATGGTCTCAGGGCGGAGCGAGAATCCACGCTCGCTGCGATTCAGGCCGTTGCGGCTGAGCGGCATCGTTTCCTGGCGGAGAGAGACGACGCCTGGGCGCAACTGACCGCGGTCAAGAATTCGACATCGTGGAAGGTGACAGCACCGTTGCGCTGGACCCGAGAATTATTTCGCAGGACACCGTGAGGGTTTAAATGGTCGGGACCGCGGTCGGAGACGCAGGTTTCACGAGCTTCGCGTTCGCGCGCGAAACGCGCTGCTAAAGCGCGATGAGATTGGGATGAATCGTCATCGCGCTTTAGGTTGTTGTTTAAGCATGATCTTTTCGGAAAACCGCTTCGAACTTTTCCGGATCATGCTTTAGAAGTAGGCGGCCCTGACGAATTTTCCGCCGCACAGGAGCGCCTGCCGCTTGCGCCCCCGCGCGCCCTCGCCTTTCCGAAACGAAATGCCGAGTTCGTTCATGCGCGCCATGGTTTCGTCCAGCAGCACGATCTCGCCGCCGCGCTCGGCGTCGTCGATAATCATCACGAAGCCATCTGGATCGAGACGTTCGACGATCTGCAGGGCGCAGAGCCGCGAGAAGCGCTCGCCCCGGCGGTAGGCCGGGGGGCCGTCGACAAGCAGCAGGTTGATGGGTGTCGTTTCGAGCGCGGCAAGGTCATAACCGCGTATGTCTCGTCCAGCCGCCCTTTGCGCGATCAGGGGCGAATGCACGAAGCGGCACGATGTGCCTTCGTCGTCGATGTCGGCGGACACTTCACCGATCCATCCGGCATCGTGCTCGACCGTGATGCGACGGCCGCTCCAAACTCCGGAGCGTCTCAGGTCGTTCAGGAGCATGGTGCTCTGACCGGAGCCGAGTTCGACCACGACGTCCGGCTTCAATTCGACGATGCAGCGCGCCAGAAGGTAGAGCAGGCTGTAGTTCGCAGCGCCTCCCAAGGGATAGAACCTGTCCTTCACGCCGACGCTGGCGATGTCGCGGCGAAACAGCTCCATGTAGATCGCTTCCTGATCTGGCCGAACCAGCGCACCGTCGTTCAGCCAGCCCTTGAACTCGGCTTTCAGGAACTCAATCGCCGTCGCGAACTTCATCAACGCCCCCTGCTGCCCCGGCGATCGCGCGCGATCTTGAAGCGTGGAAACCGGTTTGTCTAACGCGTCCACCGGCACCCGCTACGGCCGGCGGGCGCCGCGACCGGTCCATCTCGGGCGGGCGAAGCGCGGGCTTCGAACGATATCTGCCCTTCGCCAAACCCACTGGTTGTGAGGGAGCGGTCACGCTAGAATTCCCCCATGACAGTGACCGACATTGCAAGCCGGACCTACAATCACAGCTGGCGGCTGGATCCCATCATCCGCAGCCTGCTTGATACCGACTTCTACAAGCTATTGATGTTGCAGATGATTCGGGAGGATTACCCGGATCAGCAGGTGACATTCTCGGTGATCAACCGCTCGCGCCATGTGCGGCTTGCCGAGATCATCGACGAGGGCGAATTGCGCGCCCAGCTCGACCATGCCCGCACCATCCGCTTCAGCAAGAAAGAGCTGATCTGGCTTGCCGGCAACACCTTCTACGGCAAGACCCACATGTTCTCGGCGGACTTCATCCGCTGGCTCGCCGAATTCCGCCTGCCCGAATACGAGCTGCGCAAGGTCGAGGGCCAGTACGAGCTGCATTTCCACGGGCCGTGGACCCACACCACGATGTGGGAGATTCCGGCGCTTGCGATCCTCAACGAGCTGCGCTCGCGCGCGGCGATGAAGGGGCGCGGCCGCTTCGAGCTCGACGTTCTCTATGCCCGCGCCAAGGCCAAGCTGTGGACCAAGGTGGAGCGGCTGCGCAAGCTCGACAATTTGCGCCTCTCCGACTTCGGCACGCGCCGCCGCCACGGCTTCCTCTGGCAGCGCTGGTGCGTCGAGGCGGTGAAGGAAGGGCTGGGCTCGTCCTTCATCGGCACCTCCAACGTGCTGCTTGCGATGGACAATGATCTCGAGGCCATCGGCACCAACGCGCATGAACTTCCGATGGTCGCAGCCGCGCTCGCCAGGGACGACGAGGAATTGCGCTGGGCGCCGTACCGCATCCTCGACCAGTGGCGCCAGACCTATGGCGGCAACCTGCTGATCGCACTGCCCGACGCCTTCGGCACCAAGGCCTTCCTGCGCGATGCGCCGGAATGGGTCGCCGACTGGACCGGCTTCCGCCCCGACAGCGCGCCGCCGATCCAGGCCGGCGAGGAGATCATCAAATGGTGGGAGGCCAAGGGCCGCAATCCCAGGGACAAGCTGCTGGTGTTCTCCGACGCGATGGATGTCGGATCGATCGAGCAGACCTATCATCACTTCGCCGGCCGCGTGCGGCTCTCCTTCGGCTGGGGCACCAACCTCACCAATGATTTCGTCGGCTGCCCGCCGGACGGTTCGGCCAATCTCGATCCGATCTCGCTGGTCTGCAAGGTTTCGTCGGTGGACGGGCGTCCAGCCGTCAAGCTCTCCGACAATCCGGAGAAGGCCACCGGCATGCAATCCGAGATCGAGCGTTATTTGCGCGTGTTCGGCGATGCCGGCCGGGTGCGCCAGCCGGTGCTGGTCTAGCGCCACGCCACGTCAGCGCACGGGCAAGATCCCGAGCCCGGCAAGTTGGGTGTCCACGAACTGGTCGATCTGCTGGCGCAGCATCTGCGGCGGCACGGCGACCATCCGCTCCTCTAGGCCGAGCGAGATGATGCCGTGCACCGCGGAGAACAGCGTGCGTGACAGCAGCGCGAGCTTCACGTCGTCCGCGTCCGGCAGCAGCCGCAGCAGAGGCGGATGCATCAGCGCGAATGCATCCATCACCATCTGCAGGATGTCGTCCGGATAGGGACGGTCGTCCTCCATGCGATGCTCGAACAGCGACCGCAGCAGGTTGGCGTGCTCGGCGAAGAATTCGAGATAGGTCGCCGCAAGCCCATGGAGCTGGTGGAGCGGATCCTCGGCCGGCACCCCGGCGAGCCGGGTCGTGAGGGCCTGAACCGTCTCCCGGTTGACGGTCAGGATCACGCCGTCGAAGTCCCCGAACTCGTTATAGACGCTGCCGACCGAGCAGCCGGCGGCCTCCGCGACGTCGCGAACCTTCAATGATCTCAAACCTTTAGACGCAATAATTCCCCGCGCGATCTCCAGGATCTGGAGCCGGCGCCGAAATTTTTTTCGATCCCGGGGCGATTCTTCTTGAACATTGTTCATTTTCGAGCTACTCATGTGAACATTGTTCAAAATAACTCGGAGACCTGCAAAATGCAAACCCTCGCTGTTGATATTGCCATCACCTTCGTCGACGACGCCGCGGCTCTTTTGGCCGGCTCCGGCCGCGCCCTGCTGCGGTTCGCCATGGGCCCAATCATGGGCCCGATCGATCGCATCGCAAATGCCTGCGACATCGCCGGCGTACTCACCGAGCGCCGCGCGACCTTTCGGATGTGGCAGGCGAACCGCACGCGCCCCCGTCGTGAGGGGCGCCGGTTCACTCTGCTCGGCCGCCTGTCGCCCTTCCGCCACCTCGTCCATCTCACCTGAGGCGGGACGCGACGCCGGCACGTCTCGGTCCTCTCCAATGCAACAGCCGGCTGCAACAAAGGACTCACCATGTCCCGACATTCGCGGCCGATGTCGAAATCCAAGGCGATGCGGTTCAGCTTTTCCTCATCGCCCTGCGCGATATCGCGGTACGCGCGACCCTGCGCCGAAGTGCGATACGGCCGCAGCCAGATATTTGCGAACCTAACGAGACCGCTTGGAGACCAACAGGATCGAGGGGACAGCGCAGACCGGCCGACCGCCGTCATCCTGCGATCGTTCGTCCCCTGCGGGCCGTGACGCCTCACCGACAATCCAACAACCTTAGGCTGCTCTTTTCAAAACAGGACTGGTCATGATCAGGGATTTGATGTCGTCACGCCGCTTCGCGCCGCTGTTCTGGGCGCAATTCTTCTCGGCGCTCAATGACAACGTGCTCAAGAACGCACTCGTCATCATCCTGCTTTACAGCGCCGCGACCGGCCACGGCGACTCGCTGGTGACGATCGCAGGCGCCGTCTTCATCTTTCCCTACTTCATCCTGTCCGGGCTCGGCGGCCAGCTCGCTGACAAATACGTCAAGTCGGTCGTCGCGCGGCGGCTCAAATTCGTCGAGATTTTCGCAGCTAGCTTTGCCGCCGCCGGCTTCTTCCTGCACTCGGTGCCGCTGCTGTTCACGGCGCTCGCGCTATTCGGCGTCATCGCCGCATTGTTTGGTCCCGTCAAATACGCCATGCTGCCGGACCAGCTCGAGCTCGGCGAGCTCGCGACCGGCAACGCCCTGGTCGAAGGCGCGACCTTCATGGCGATCCTGCTCGGCACCGTCGCCGGCGGCCAGTTCGTGGCCGGCTCCGCGCATATGGGCTGGGTCGCATCGGCCGTGGTCGTGCTGGCGCTGTTGTCCTGGGCTTTCGCCTCCCGCATTCCGCAAACGACGCCTTCCGCGCCCGACCTGCCCGTCGACGCCAATCCCTGGACTTCGACGCTCGGCCTGCTCAAGACGCTGCACGCCGACCACCGGCTGTGGGACGGCACCGTCATCGTCTCCTGGTTCTGGCTGGTCGGCGCCATCGTGCTATCGCTGCTGCCGGCGCTGGTGAAGGAGGTCGTGGGCGGCACCGAGGGCGTGGTGACGCTGTGCCTTGCGATCTTCGCGATCGGCATCGCCATCGGCTCGCTGTTCGCGGCCAGCCTCAGCCACGTTCGCCCGAACCTCGCACTGGTGCCGATCGGCGCCATCATCATGGGATTTGCCGGCCTCGATCTCGCCGTCGCCATCGCCGTGACCGCCAAGGGTCAGGACATCACCGCGGCCAACTTCGCGACCTCCTTCGCGGGCCTGCGCATGCTCATCGACTTCGTCGCCTTCGCATTCGGCGGTGGCTTGTTCGTCGTTCCCTCCTTCGCCGCGGTCCAGGCCTGGTCAGCACCGTCCGAGCGCGCCCGCATCATCGCCGCCGGCAACGTGCTCCAGGCCGCCTTCATGGTGGTCGGCTCGCTGTTCGTCGCGCTGTTGCAGGCCGGCGGCTTGCATGTCGGCTGGATCTTCTTCGGCCTCGGCGTCGCGAGCTTCGGCGCGGTCTGGTTCGTGCTGACGAAATGGGGCAAGGAAGGCGTGCGCGATTTCGGCGGGCTCTTGTTCCGCGCGCTATTCCGCACCGAGATTCGCGGGCTCGAGAACCTGCCGCCTGCCGGCACGCGCATGCTGATCGCGCCCAACCATGTCAGCCTGATCGACGGCCCGCTGCTGCACGCCGTGCTGCCGATCGACGCGAGTTTCGCGGTCGATACCGGCATCTCCAAGGCCTGGTGGGCCAAGCCGTTCCTGCGCGCGGTCAAGCACTACACCATGGACCCGACCAAGCCGCTGGCCGCGCGCGACCTGATCAAGCTCGTCGCCGCCGGCGAGCCGGTCGTGATCTTCCCGGAAGGGCGCATCACCGTCTCCGGCTCGCTGATGAAGGTCTATGACGGCACCGCAATGATCGCGGACAAGGCCGACGCCGTCGTCGTCCCCGTGCGCATCGAAGGCGCGCAGCGCTCGCATCTCAGCTACCTCAACTCCAGCCAGATCAAGCGCTCGTGGTTCCCGCGCGTGACGGTGACGATCCTGCCGCCGGTCAAGCTGCCGGTCGATCCAGCGCTGAAGGGCAAGGCGCGCCGCAACGCCGCCGGTGCCGCGCTCCAGGACGTCATGATCGACGCTCTGGTCAAGAACGCCATGCTCGATCACACCCTGTTCGAGGCGCTCGGGCACGCCTATCGCGACCGCGACACCGGCAAGGTCATCATCGAGGACGCGCTCGGCACCAAGCTGACCTATCGCAAGCTCATCCTCGGCGCGCAGGTCCTGAGCCGCAAGCTCGAACCCGGAACGTCGGCCGGCGAGAATGTCGGCGTGCTGCTGCCGAACTCGGCGGGCGTCGCCGTCGCGTTCATGGCGCTGCAATGCATCGGCCGCGTCCCGGCGATGCTCAACTTCTCGGCCGGCCCGGTCAACGTCCTCGCCGCCATGAAGGCCGCGCAGGTCAAGACCGTGCTGACCTCAAAAGCCTTCATCGAGAAGGGCAAGCTCGACAAGCTGATGGCGGCGATCTCCGCCGAAGCCCGCATCGTCTATCTCGAGGATGTCCGCGCCTCGATCGGCACCCCCGACAAGATCAAGGGCCTGCTCGCCGGCACTACGCCGCGCGTCGCCCGCAACGCCAACGATCCGGCCGTCGTGCTGTTCACGTCGGGCTCGGAAGGCACGCCCAAGGGCGTGGTGCTGTCTCACCGCAACATCCTCGCCAACGCGGCGCAGGCCCTGGCGCGGGTCGATGCCAACGCCAATGACAAGGTGTTCAACGTGCTGCCGGTGTTCCACTCCTTCGGCCTGACCGGCGGAATGATGATGCCGATGCTCGCGGGCATCCCGATCTACATGTACCCCTCGCCGCTGCACTACCGGATCGTGCCCGAGCTGATCTACCAGACCGGCGCCACCATCCTGTTCGGCACCGACACCTTCCTCACCGGCTATGCGCGCTCGGCACATGCCTACGACTTCCGCACCCTGCGCCTGGTGATCGCCGGCGCCGAGGCGGTCAAGGACCGCACCCGGCAGGTGTTCATGGAGCGCTACGGCATCCGCATCCTTGAGGGCTATGGCGTCACCGAGACCGCGCCGGTGCTGGCGATGAACACGCCGATGGCCAACCGTCCCGGCACCGTCGGCCGCCTCTCGCCGCTGATGGAAAGCCGGCTCGATCCGGTCCCCGGCATCGAGGAAGGCGGCCGCCTCTCGGTGCGCGGGCCGAACGTGATGCTCGGCTACCTCCGGGCCGAAAATCCCGGCGTGCTCGAAGTACTCGCCGAGGGCTGGCACGACACCGGCGACATCGTCGCGATCGACGCGGCCGGCTTCATCACCATCAAGGGGCGCGCCAGGCGCTTTGCCAAGATCGCAGGCGAGATGGTCTCGCTGTCGGCGGTCGAGGCCATCGCGACGGCGCTGTGGCCGCAGGCCGGCTCGGTTGCCGTGTCGATCCCCGACCAGCGCAAGGGCGAGCGTATCGTGCTGCTGACGACGGCGAAGACCGCCGAGCGCAGCGCGATGCAGGCCCAGGCCAAGGCGATCGGCGCCTCCGAGCTCACCGTGCCCGCAACCATCATGGTGGTGGACAAGGTGCCGCTGCTCGGCACCGGCAAGACCGACTATGTCACCGCAACGGCGATGGCCCGCGAGCAGGCGTCCGCGCCGGAGCGCGAGGTCGCGTAAGCGAGATGCATGAGACGCCTCAATCAGGCGACGCGCGACGTCCCGGAGTGGTTCTGCTTCATGGCATCGCGCGTACCTCCTCGTCGCTGAAGAGGCTTGAGCGGGCGCTCCAGTCGACCGGGTTCGCGACACTCAACATTGACTATCCCAGCCGCAGCAGGCCGATCGCGGCGCTTGCGGACGAGATCCACCCCGCCATCGCCCGCTTCGGCGAGCGTGATGCGCCCTTGCACTTCGTGGCGCATTCGATGGGCGGCCTCCTGACGCGCGCCTATGTCGCAAAATACCGGCCGGCACAGCTTGCCGGCGTCGTGATGCTCGGCACACCGAACGGCGGAAGCGAGGTCGCCGATCTCCTGAGCGGATCTCGCCTCTACCGTGCCTTCTACGGCCCCGCCGGGCTCGAGCTGACGACGGCGAGCCGGCCCTGCACCCTTCCCACCGTGGACTACCCCGTCGGAGTGATCGCGGGAAACCGCTTCATTGATCCCGTCGCCGGCCTCTTCGTTCTACCGCGGCCCAATGACGGACGAGTCTCGGTGCAGAGCGCGATGCTGGCCGGCATGGCCGACCATGTCGTCGTGAAGGCGTCCCATACCGGACTGCCGCGAAACAGCACCGCGATCGCGCAGACGATCGCCTTCCTCCAGCGCGGCCGCTTCGCGCCGGTGTGACGGGCTCACACCGCCGTCCGCCGCTCCTGCGCATAGCGCACCAGCGCGGCGAAGCGGTAGATGCCGTGCACGAACTTGCCGTAGGGCATGGTGATGAACAGCGCGAACACCGCGCCGAGATGCAGGGCGAGCAGCGGCCCCATCGCGGCGGTCTCGCGCAGAAGCAGAAGCAGCATGCCCGTGAGGCCGGTCAGGAACAGCATGGCGATGAAGCCGACGTCCATGCCGTAGCGCTGCTCGTCGAGCAAGGCCGAATCGCGGCGCGATTTCGCGACGAAGAGCCCGATTGGGCCGATGATCAAGCCGATGCCGCCGAGCGTGCCGAGCACGACGGGCAGATCCCACCAGGGATACGGCGCCTCGCGCCCAAGAAAGTAATGATAGAGCGTGGCGACCGAGGTGGCGGCAAAGCAAAGCAGGAAGCCGTAGAACGTCAGGTGGTGAAAGAGCTTGCGCCGGTCGGTCGGCTTGTCATCCTCGTTGTAGCAGCCGACGCCGCCACCATGGAGATAGCGCAGCTCGCCGGCGTCGCGGATCGCCTGGAAGATCGAGCCGCCATCGGCCTTGCCGCCAATGGGCGGGCCGATATCGCGCCAGAAGGCACGCACGCTCATCACCAGCGCGAGGACCGCGTAGAGGAACGCGGCGCTGAACAGAACGGCCATCGCGTTGTGCGGCATCAGCTTGTAGAACGCGCCGGGACCGGTATGCACGCCGAACAGCACGCTGCAGTCGTTGAGCGCTGCAAAGCCGAGGATGAAGGCCGCCATGCTGAGCGCGGCGACGAGGCTGATGACGAGGCCGTTGCGCGCGAAGGCGCCGGACAGCGCCCGCGGCCAGGCATAGGCCGCATAGGACTCCGCGCGCGCCACCGCGAGCGTCCGGGGGACATTGACGTTGAACTCGTGCGGCGGCGAGAACTGGCAATCGACGTAGCAGGCGCCGCAGCCATGGCAGAGATTGGCGAGATAGTTGAGGTCGCCGTCGGAGAAGGCGCGGCGCATCTCCATGGCCGGAAACACCGCGCACAGCCCCTCGCAGTAGCGGCAGGAATTGCAGACCGTCATCAGCCGGTCGGCTTCGTCCAGAATCCTAGTTCCGTGCATGTTTCGCCGCTTCCCGCCCCGCGATCCGCCCGAACACGCTGCCGATCGTCATGCCCATGCCGGCCGCATAACCCTTGCCGAGCACGTTGCCCGCCATGATCTCGCCGGCCGCGAACATGTTGGCGGACGGCTTGCCGTCAGCCATCAGCATCCGCGCTTCCTTGGTCACGCGCGTGCCGAGATAGGTGAAGGTGATGCCGGGCCGCACCGGGTAGGCGAGATAGGGCGGCGTCTCGATCCTGCGCGCCCAGTGCGTCTTTTGCGGAGTGATGCCCTCGGTCACGCAATCGTCCAGGATCGTATGATCGAACGTGCCGGGCCGCACCGCCGCATTGAAATCAGTGATGGTCTTTTCCAGTGCAGCCGGATCGAGCTCCAGCTTGCCGGCGAGCTCGGCCACGGTCTGCCCGGCGATCGGTGGGAACAGTGTCGGCATGAACGAGGTGACGACGGTCGAATCGAAGATGATGTAGGCAATCTGGTCCGGCTGCGCCGCCACCAGCCGGCCCCAGATCGCGTAGCGCTTCGGCCAGATATCCTCGCCCTCGTCGTAGAAGCGCTGGGCATGCTTGTTGACGACGATGCCGAACACGACGGAGTCGTGGCGCGTGATGATGCCGCCGTCGAATTTCGGCGCGCGGGCATCGATCGCGACCGCATGGCACTGGGTGGGATCGCCGACCTCCTGCACGCCCTTGTCGAGCAGCATCTTCAGGATCGAGCCGCGGTTATAGGGCGTGCCGCGGATCAGGAAATTGTCGGCGGCCTCGCCCCAATATTGCTTGAGCCATTCGATGTTGGCCTCGAATCCTCCTGCGGCGGCAACCAGTGACGTCGCGCGAATCTCGGTCTCGCCCCTGATCGGCCGCTTGAGGCGGGCGGCGAGGAACATGCCGTCCTCGATCACGAGGTCGGTGACCTCCGCATCATATGCGACCTCGACGCCGAGCCGCTCGGCGGTGAGGTAGAGCGCGTTCAGCATCGCGCGGCCGCCGCCGAGGAAAAAGGAGTTGGTGCGGCCGAGGCTCAGCGTGCCGCCGAGCGAGGGTTGCCAGCGCACGCCCTGCTCCACGATCCAGTTCTGGATGTCCTTGGACTCGCGGATCATGTGGCGGGCGAGCACCTCGTCGGTCTGCCCGCCGGTGACGCGCAGCAGATCCTCCCAGAATTCCTCCTCGGTATAGGGGCCGGTCAGGATTTCGGTCGCGGCGTCGTGGGCGCAGCGCATGTTGCGGGTGTGGCGGGTGTTGCCGCCGCGATAGAACTTTGGCGCGCCTTCAAGCACCAGCACCGAAGCACCGCCGCGCCGCGCGCTGATGGCCGCACACAGCGCCGCGTTGCCGCCGCCGATCACCAGCACGTCGTATTTGCTGCTCATGCCGTCCGCCCGATACGACGAGGTTCGCTTCCGTCCGCAAGCAGCCCCCGGGGTTGCCGGGCACCATTGCGTACTTTTGTATACAAAGATATACAGGCGATATGCAAGCGGCATCCCCGCATGGGCCGGATGCGCTTCCCAACCGTTGAGGCGTGGATGGCCAGGCGTCCGGCAAAGGCAGGCGGATCGATCGCGCGCGGCGCCGGCGTCGCGCTCGGTGAAGCCGTATTCCGCTCGCTCTGTGCGGCACTCCAGGAAGGCAGCTACCGCGCCGGCGACCGCCTGCGCGAGGAAGAGGTTGCACAACGGTTGAAGGTCAGCCGCACGCCGGTTCGCGAAGCGCTGGGCCGGCTCGCCGCGCGCGGCTTTGTGGAGCCTGCCGCCGGGCGCGGGCTGATCGTCCGCAATCTCGATATATCCGAGGTGCTCGAGCTCTACGCGATGCGCGAGATCATGGAAGGCGCTGCCGCGCGGCTGGCTGCCGAGCATGCCTCCCGTCCCGAGGTCGATGCGCTCATGGACATCGAGCAGGCGTTCATCGATGTCTCCGGGACCGACGCGGCCGAGATGTCGAGAGAGCGGGCAAGGCTCAACCGCGCCTTTCACGACGCCATCTGCCGCGCCGCGCGCAACCGCTATCTCGACAACGCGTCGGGAGAATTGCAGGACTGGATCGCGCTGCTCGGCCCCACCACCTTCACGGTGCCGGGGCGGCCGGACACCAGCCACGACGAGCACACGGCCATCATCAAGGCCATCGCGGTGCGCGACGGCGACACGGCGGAACGGCTCGCCCGCACGCATATCCGCGAAGCGCTGCGCTGCCGGCTGAGGCTGCTGCAGAAGCAGTAGATCGCCGGTCCGATCACGCCTCGAGGACGCGCGAGAGCAGCCAATAGCCGCCGAGCACGCCGATCATTGCGGACACCGCATAGACCAGCCTCGCCGCCCGCACCGGCTCGGCGCGGTCGACCGTGGTCATCCGGTCGAGCAGGCCGAGCACCGGTAGCACGACCGCGACGATGGCGACCTGCCCGATCTCGACGCCGATGTTGAAGGCAGCGAGCGCCGGCACGATCGCGTTCGGCGGCAAGCCGACCTCGCGAAGCGCTCCGGCGAAGCCAAAGCCGTGAATCAATCCAAACAGAAGAGCCACCCGCCAACGCTTGTCGACGTCGCGAGAGAAGAAGTTCTCGACGGCGACGAACACGATTGAAGCCGCGATCGCCGGCTCGACGATGCGGCCGGGGATGACGACGACACCGAGTGCGGCGAGCGATAGCGTGAGCGAGTGCGCGATCGTGAAGGCGGTGACGATCTTGATGATGGGAACCAGCCTGCGCGCCCACAGCATCACCGCGATCAGGAACGCAATGTGATCATAGCCGAGGAAGATGTGCTCAATCCCGGTCACGAGATAGCGCCGCATGGTCGACAGCCGCGATGGCGCGGGCGCCGAGAGCGTCACGCTGGTATTGCCGGCGTCGAGCAGCGCCTGAAACTCGCGTCCGCCCTGCGCGATCAGGGCGATCTGGCGCGCGGCGGAATTGTCTTCCGTGAGCACGGTGGAGCGGTAGACAATGTCGCCTGCGATGTTGGCGCAGGAGAAGCGCCCTCGAAACAGGATGCCGTCGCCATCGGCGATAACCGCCGCGTCACGCTCCTCGCAAGCAGAGCCGCCAACGGCCACGGCCATGTGAGTCCTGAAATAGGTGAGGATGGCGGCGGAAGCGGCCCCGACTCCGGCAGGATCAACCGCATCTGCCCGCGCATCATAGATCTTGGTGCCGACCAGCCGGTCGACGTCGCTGCCCTTCAGCCCGGCCTCCACGGTGACCGTGCGATCCGGGGTCAGCGCCACGCGCGCGGTCGAGAGGTTGATCTCATGCGCCCATGCCGGCGACGCAAGGCCGGACAGCATCGCAACCAGCAGCAGATGCCGCGTCATGATCCACCCGATCGCCGGTCAAGCCAGGACATCCGCCGCGACTGCCTTCAGGACATCCCGCACGTCGGAGGGCTTGAGCCGTACCTGCAATCCGCGCTGGCCGCCATTGAGATAGACGAGGTCATGGGCGAGCGCGCTTTGCTCGATCACGGTGCGCACGTGCTTGCGCTGGCCGAACGGGCTGATGCCGCCGACCTTGAAGCCGGTGACGCGCTCGGCCTCCGGCGGCTTCATCATCTGCGCCGACTTGCCGCCGGCGGCCGCGGCGAGCTTCTTCATGGAGACCTCCTGGTCGGAGGGCACGATGACGCAGAGCGGCTTGCCGTCGACCAGCGCCATCAGCGTCTTCAGCACGCGCGCCGGATCCTCGCCGAGCGCGGATGCGGCCTGCAGGCCGATGCTGTCGGCATCAGGGTCGTAATCATAGGTATGGACCGCGAAGGCCACGCCGGCAGCCGTCAGCGCACGCGTGGCGGGTGTGACTTTGGACATGGACGGTGTTTACCACCGTCATTGCGAGGAGCGAAGCCACACCCCTGGCCGTCGTCCTGGCGAAAGCCAGGACCCATTACCCCAAGGAGAAGTTTGGCGAAGACTTGACGCCCGGTACTGCAGTCGCCCGTGACCGAGAGATCACGCGGTATGGGTCCTGGCTTTCGCCAGGACGACACCGGGACTGACTGGGGCCCGGCATCTACCTCAGCCAACGACGAGGCCGCCCTACTCCGCCGCGTCCCGCATCTCGGCGCGCTCGGCGCGCGCTGCGCAGAACTTGAACTCCGGGATCTTGCCGAACGGATCGAGCGCCGGGTTGGTCAGGAGGTTCGCCGCCGCCTCCGCGTAGCAGAACGGCATGAACACCATGTTCTCCGGCACGTCGCGGTCCGAGCGCACCTTGACCTCGACGGCACCGCGGCGGGTCTCGAGCCGGATGAAATCACCCGGCGCGAGCTTCTTCTTCCGCATGTCCTTCGGGTTCATGAAGGCCACCGCCTCGGGCTCGATCTGGTCGAGCACCTGGGCGCGGCGGGTCATCGAGCCGGTGTGCCAATGCTCCAGCACCCGGCCGGTCGAGAGCACCATCGGATATTCGGCATCGGGCAGCTCGTCCGGCGGGATCACCTTGGCCGGCACGATCTTGCCGCGGCCGCTGGCCGTCGGGAAGCCCGTGGTGAAGATGATCTCGTTGCCGGGCTTGTCGGGCGCATCGACCGGATAGGTCACCGCGCCTTCGCGCACCAGCCGCTCCCAGCTGATGTTCTTCAGCGACGGCATCAACTCTGCCATCTCGGTGAAGACGTCGCCGGGGCCGGAATAATTCCACGGCAGGCCCATGCGCTTGCCGATCTCCTGGATGATCCAGAGATCCTGCCGCGCATCGTCCGGCGGCTTGATCACCTGGCGCGCGAGTTGCACGCGGCGGTCGGTGTTGGTGAAGGAGCCGTCCTTCTCCGCGAAGGCCGAGGCCGGCAGGATCACGTCGGCATGGAACGCGGTCTCGGTGACGAAGAGATCCTGCACCACGAGGTGATCGAGCATGGCGAGCGCACCGCGCGCATGCTGCAGATCGGGGTCGGACATCGCGGGGTTCTCGCCCTCGATATACATGCCCTTGATCTGGCCGGCATGGATCGCGTTCATGATCTCGACCACGGTCAGGCCGCGGACGGAATCGAGATCCTGCTGCCACAGCTTCTCGAAGCTGCCGCGCAAATCGTCGCGGCTGACCGGCTGATAGTCCGGCAGGAACATCGGGATCAGGCCGGCGTCGGAGGCGCCCTGCACGTTGTTCTGGCCGCGCAGCGGATGCAGGCCGGTGCCGGGACGGCCAACCTGGCCGGTGATCAGCGCGAGCGCGATCAGGCAGCGCGCATTGTCGGTGCCGTGGACATGCTGGCTGATGCCCATGCCCCAGAAGATGATCGACGATTTCGCGCGCGCATAGGTCCGGGCGACCTCACGCAGCGTCTGCGCCGGGATGCCGCAGATCGCCTCCATCTTCTCCGGCGTGAACTCCTTGATCTTCTCCTTGAGGTCCTCGAACCCTTCCGTGTAGCCGGCGATGTACTGGTCGTCGGTCAGGCCTTCGGTGATGATCGTGTTGATCATCGCGTTCAGCATGGCGACATCGGAGCCGGGCTTGAACTGGAGGTGCTTCGTGGCATGCCGCGATAGCGACTGACGCCGCGGATCCATCACGAACAGTTTTGCGCCGTTCTG
The DNA here is from genome assembly GCF_018131015.1 of Bradyrhizobium diazoefficiens. Classification (GTDB taxonomy): domain Bacteria; phylum Pseudomonadota; class Alphaproteobacteria; order Rhizobiales; family Xanthobacteraceae; genus Bradyrhizobium; species Bradyrhizobium diazoefficiens_B. The sequence continues at coordinate 21,903 of NZ_JAFCJJ010000016.1, read as the reverse complement.
CTTGACCGCGTTCTTGATGAAGGTCGCCGCGACCGGATGGTTCACGGTCGGGTTGGCGCCGATCACGATGATGACCTCGGCATCCATCGCCGCCGAGAACGGCGCCGACACGGCACCCGAGCTCAGGCCTTCGAACAGCGCCGCCACCGAGGAAGCGTGGCACAGACGGGTGCAGTGATCGACATTGTTCGAGCCGAAGCCGGTGCGCACCAGCTTCTGGAACAGATAGGCCTCTTCGTTCGAGCCCTTCGCCGAACCGAAGCCGGCCAGTGCCTTGACGCCCTTCTCGTCGCGGATCTTGACCAGTCCCTTCGCGGCAATGTCGAGTGCTTCCTCCCAGCTCGCTTCGCGGAAATGCGTGAAGGGATTGGCCGGATCGACCTGGTCGTTGGCATCCTTCTTCGCATTGGGCAGCCGCACCAGCGGCTTGGTCAGGCGATGCGGATGGTGGATGTAGTCGAAACCGAAGCGGCCCTTGACGCAAAGACGGTTGTGATTGGCCGGGCCGTCGCGGCCCTCGGCATAGATCACCTTCTCGTCCTTGACCTCGTAGGTGACCTGGCAGCCGACGCCGCAGAACGGGCAGAGCGAATCCACCTTCCTGTCGGCATAGGTGACGCGGGTCTGCTTCTCGTCGAGCATCACGGCCGGCATCAGCGCGCCGGTCGGGCAGGCCTGCACGCATTCGCCGCAGGCCACGCAGGTGGACTCGCCCATGGGATCGTCGAAGTCGAACACGACCTTCGAGCCGTGACTGCGGTATGCCATGCCGATGACGTCGTTGACCTGGACCTCGCGGCAGGCGCGCACGCACAGGCCGCACTGGATGCACGCATCGAGATTGACGCGCATCGCCGGATGGCTGGCATCGCTCTCCCAGCGCTCGGCGGCAGGGAAGCGGCTCTCGGTGACGCCGGTGGTTTCGGCCCAGTGCCAGAATTTCGAATCCGGATCGTGCGAGGTCTCGCGCGCCGGCTGATCGGCGACGAGCAGCTCCATCACCATCTTCTGCGCCGACACCGCACGCGCGGACTCAGTCTTCACCTTCATGCCGACCGACGGCGTGCGCTTGCAGGACGCAGCCAGCACGCGCTCGCCCTCGATCTCGACCATGCAGGCGCGGCAATTGCCGTCGGGACGATAGTCGGGCGCGGGCGAATAGCACAGATGCGGGATGTCGCGGCCCTGGCGCTTGGCCACCTGCCAGATCGTCTCACCGGGCTTGGCCTCGACCTGCTTGCCGTCGAGTTCGAACGTAATCTTGGTCATTCGGCCGCGTCCTTGAACTCGTCAGGAAAATATTTGATCACGCAGGACAGCGGATTCGATGCCGCCTGTCCGAGCCCGCAGATCGAGGCGTCGCGCATCGCCTGGCTCAATTCGTCCAGCAATGCACGGTTCCAGACCGGCCGCTCCATCAGCAGCGCCGCCTTCTGGGTGCCCACACGGCACGGCGTGCACTGGCCGCAACTCTCGTCCTCGAAGAACTTCATCAGGTTCAGTGCGGCCGCGCGCACGCTGTCCTGCTGCGACAGCACCACGACCGCAGCCGAGCCGATGAAGCAGCCGTATTTTTCCAGCGTGCCGAAGTCGAGCGGGATATTATCCATCGACGCCGGCAGGATGCCGCCGGACGCGCCGCCCGGAAGATACGCGTAGAACTGATGACCGTCGGCCATGCCACCGCAATATTCGTCGATCAGCTCGCGGATCGTCAGCCCCGCGGGCGCGAGCTTGACGCCGGGATCCCTGACCCGGCCGGAGACCGAATAGCTGCGCAGACCCTTACGATCATTGCGCCCCTGCGACGTCCACCAGGAAGGCCCCTTCTCGACAAGATCGCGCACCCAGAACAGCGTTTCGAGATTGTTGATCAGCGTCGGCAGACCGAACAGCCCGACCTGGAACGGATAAGGCGGCTTGTGCCGCGGCAGGCCACGCTTGCCTTCGAGGCTCTCCAGCAGTGCGGATTCCTCGCCGCAGATATAGGCGCCGGCGCCGCGCCGCAGGTGAATCGTCGGGCCACCCGGCGGGAGCTTGGCGATTTCGAGCGGCAGCAGCTCGTGCGCAGCCGGATATTCGTCGCGCAGGTAGATGTAGACGTCCGTCGCGTCGATGATGTGGGCTCCGATCAGCATGCCCTCGAGGAAACGATGCACGTCCCACAGTAGATAGAACCGGTCCTTGAATGTGCCCGGCTCGCCCTCGTCGGCGTTGACGACCATCAACCGGGGGCCGGGTTCGCCGAGCACGGAACGCCATTTGCGCCCCGTGGGGAAGCCAGCACCGCCGAGCCCGCGAAGGCTGGAATCGTCGAGGACCTTGAGAATGTCCTCCTTGCTGACGCGGCCCGCGCGCAGATCGCCGAGCAGCTTGTAGCCGCCGTCCTTCACATAGGCATCGTATCCGACGTAGTCCGGAATGATCGGGTGCGTCTCGCCGCGCGCCGCCGTGTCGAGCACCTCGGCCGTCGTCGCATTGAACACGAAGTGATGCCCGACCTCGGCAATGGGCGCCGAATCGCAGAAGCCGACGCAGGGCGCGCGCACCACGCGAATGCCGGGACCGGATGCACTCTGCAGGTCTTCGAGCAACTTTTCGCCGCCCATCATGGCGCAGGTGAGCGAATCGCAGACGCGGATCGTCAGCGGTGGGATGTCCGGCTCGCCTTCCTTCACGACGTCGAAATGCGCATAGAAGGTCGCGGTCTCGAACACCTCGGCAAAGGACAGCTTCATCTCGTCGGCAAGCGCAGCGAGATGCGCGGCAGAGATCTGGTGATACTTGTCCTGGATCAGGTGGAGATATTCGATGAGCAGGTCACGCCGCCGCGGACGGTCGCCGAGCAGCAGCTCGATCTCGTGCCCGGCGGTCGGATCGACCTGGCGTCCCTTTGGAGTGGCCTTGGCGCGCCGACGTCCCTCCCCGGGATGTTCGAACGGGCGGACCTTGTGCACGTCGTCATGGCTCATCGATTCGTCTCGATCTCGTCTTTTAGAATGGCTCCAGTTCTAGCCTCTGGCATGCCAGATGCCAAGAGAATTATGGCGCTCGCGGAAGCAGTTAAGCGCGGTTCCGGGGCAGCCCTGGATCGCTGCCCGGACACGACGATTCAACGCGCCAACATTCAAAACGAAGCCTGAATTTATCTTCAGATCAATAAAGGCTTCCCATGCTGCGATAGCGAAATCGTATCGAGGTCCAGCTCCGGGGCATGCAGACGAACGCTCCATGCCCCGCTTGCCGGGTCAGCTCTTGTCCATGCAATCCTGGATGTAGAACCAGCGATCGTCGCCGGCGAGGCCCTTGGCCTTCACCTCCGCGCGGCATGCCTTGAGCCTGGGCTTGTTGGCAGCCCACTTGGCCTTCATGTCCTTCAGCTTCTGCATGGTGAGCCTGACCTTGCCCGGCTTGGCTTCGGTCGTCGCAGGTGCAGCGGCCGGCGCCGCGGTCTGCGCGGACGCGGTGTGGAGGCCTGCGGCCAGCAGCATGGCGGCAAGGCAGATACGGGTGCGAAGCATGAGGTTCCCCCTTTAAGTCCCACTCTTGATGATGATTGAAAGGCAAAAATGCGGGATGCCGGTCACCGGCACCCCGCAACCATATCGATGGCGATCAGAAGATCTTGACCGCGCTCTCCAGCGTCTTCCAGACACCCCAGGCGAGCGGAATGCCGACAAAGGCCCAGAACATCGCCGCCCTGGCGTCGAGCCCGCCAAAGCCGATGCCGTAGGAGCCGTGCGGCCCCGACGCGGCGGCGCTGGCGCTCGCGGCCTGCAGCTTGGCGACATCGGCCTCCTTCATGTGCCACTTCGGATCGACCGGCTTGACCAGATAGTTGCAGATCAGGCCCGCGATCAGCATCGCGCACAGGATGTACATGGTCGTGTTGTAGAGCTGGTCGCGCGGCACGCCGGCGGCAAGCTGGAACTCACGCATGTAGTTGACCACGACGGGGCCGAAGATGCCCGCGGTGGACCACGCCGTCAGCAGCCGGCCGTGGATCGCGCCCACGAACTGGGTGCCGAACATGTCGGCGAGATAGGCCGGCACGGTCGCGAAGCCACCGCCATACATCGACAGGATGATGCCGAAGCCGAGCACGAAGAGCATCTTCGAGCCCATCGCCGCGAAGGTCGGCGCCAGCGCGTAGAGCACGATGCCGAGGATGAAGAAGGTGTAGTAGGTGTTCTTGCGTCCGATCTTATCCGACAGCGACGCCCAGAAGAAGCGGCCGCCGATGTTGAACAGCGACAGCAAGCCGGCGAAGCCCGCGGCAATGCCCGCAATCGTCGCCTTCTGCGTGGCATCGAGCTGGTTGAAGCTGAGGTCGGGCAGGCCGATCAGCTTGCCGGCGAAGATCTCCTGCAACATCGGCGAAGCCATGCCGATCACGCCGATACCCGCCGACACGTTGAGGCAGAGCACCAACCAGATCAGCCAGAACTGCGGGGTCTTGTGCGCGTCGTTGAGATGGACGTTGCTCTTCGAGATCATCGCGTTGGCCTTGGACGCCGGGGTCCAGCCCTCGGGCTGCCAGCCGGCCGGCGGAATGCGATAGCGGAACGCGCCGATCATCATGAAGACGAGATAGATGACGCCCATCGCGACGAAGGTCTCCCAGACGCCGACCGAGGTCGGGGTCTTGAAGTAGTTCATCAGGATGTTCGCCAGCGGCGCGCCGATCATGGCGCCGCCGCCGAAGCCCATGATGGCCATGCCGGTCGCCATGCCGCGGCGGTCCGGGAACCATTTCACCAGCGTCGACACCGGCGAGATGTAGCCGAGGCCGAGACCGATGCCGCCGATTACGCCCGAGCCGAGCCACATCAGCCAGAGCTGATGGGTGTAGATCCCGATCGCGCCAAGGAACAGGCCGCCGCACCAGCACAGCGCCGCGACGAACCCGGCCTTGCGCGGGCCGACCCGCTCGAGCCAGCCGCCCCAAATGGCGGCGGCAAGGCCGAGCACCACGAAGAACAGCGTGTACATCCAGCCCAGGCTGGCGACCTTCCAGTCGCAGGTGGTGGTGAACAGTTCCTGCAACAGCGAGATATCACCGCACGCCTTGGGCGCGTTCAGCCCGATCGCACGTGACAGCGGCAGCCAGAACACGGAGAAGCCGTAGGCCATTCCGATGCAGAGATGGATGCACAGCGCGGCAGGCGGCACCAGCCAGCGATTGAAGCCGGCGGTCGCGATCGTACGTTCGCGATCGAGAAAGCCGGAGGCACCGGTCGGTGCGAATACGGTATCGGCAGTCGTCATGAGCATCACCTCCAAATCGTGGCCTTGCGGGGCACATCTGTTGAGGTCGCGCACGGGCCTTGCGAGCCGCACACGACCGGTCGAACTTCATGCCGAAGTGGAATCGTCTGGCGCGCATTCGTCCCTATGCGCGGAGCAAGCGGCTGATCGCGAGAGAGGTCCCTCCGTCTCGCGAACAGCATTGCAAGTGACGGCTAGCGCGCCCTCGTCCCCCTCAACACCCTGTCTTCAGTTGAGCAATGCGCGTGCCAGTTTTCGCGTCGTGATGAATCAACGACTTCCCGCAGCGCGGCACATCGGCTTGGACAAAATGTCCTGAAGCCGCCGGACAAATTGTCCGATCAGCTCGCCTCGGGCAGCCACACCGAGAACGTGCTTCCGGAACCGACGCGGCTTTCGGCGGTAATCTGTCCGCCCTGGCGCTTGATCAGCGTCTGGCTGATCGACAGGCCAAGCCCGGTGCCCTGCCGCTGCTTCGTCGTGTAGAAGGGATCGAAGATCTTCTCGATCACCTCGTCGCTCATGCCGACGCCGGTGTCGGCGACCTCGATGGTGACGCCGCGATTGCCGTCACGCTCGGCATCGAAGCAGCGCAGCGTCAGGGTTCCACCGTCGGACATCGCATGGATCGCGTTGACGATGAGATTGACCAGCACCTGCTGCAGCTCGTTGCGGTTCATCAGCACCAGACGGCTGGCGCGGTCGTCCCTGGCGACGGAGATCTCGGTCTTGTTGAGGAGATGCTGCACCAGCGGCAGGCAGTCCGAGATAACGCTGGCCGGCGCATGACGCTCGACATAGCCGGCATATTCCTCGGGCCGCGCGAACTGTAAGAGCTTGGTCACGATCTGGCTGATGCGGTGGATCTGCTCGTCGAGCAGCCGGAACTCGACCTTCGCCCTGTCGGCCTCGGAACCAAACACGCTGCGGATCACATCGAGATTGCCCTGCATCACCGCGATAGGATTGTTGATCTCGTGCGCCACGCCGGCGGTGATCTCGCCGATCGCGGCCAGCTTCTCCGACATGATGAGCTGCTTGGTGGTCGATTCGAGCTTGAGGTTTGCGTGCTCGAGGTCGCGCGTGCGCTCGCGGACGCGGACGTTCAGCTCCTCGTTCCACTCACGCAACTGCCGGTCGCGCTCCTGGATCTGGTCGAGCAGGCTGTCGAGATGAACCGCGACACGGCCGATCTCGTCGCCCGACACCGGCATCTTGGTGCGGGCGGCGAGGTTGCCACGCTCCACCTCGGTGATCGTCGCCGTCACGCGCTCCAGCGGCATGAAGATCGAGCTCGCCCAGCGCAGGAAGATCGGGACGGTCGCGATCGTGATCGCGATGAAGGCGGCGATGATGATGATCAGCGTCTGGTACTTGGCTTCGCTGAACGGCTTCTCCAGGAAGCCGACATAGAGCATGCCGACGCGCTTGCCGAAACTGTCGACCAGCGGCTCGTAGGCGGAGATGTACCAGTCGTTGACCACGAAGGCGCTGTCGAGCCAGGTGCGGCCCTCGCCCAGCACGGCCGAGCGCACCGCGGCCGACACGCGCGTGCCGAGCGCGCGCCGCCCCTCGAACAGGCGGACATTGGTGGAGATCCGCACGTCCTCCAGGAACAGCGTCGCGGTGCCCTGGCTGCCTTCCGGCAGGCTCGCCGCGCGATAGACCAGGTCGTTGATGGTGTCGATGAATTCGAGGTTCTGGTTGAGCACGGTGCCGCCGACCAGCGCCGCCGCCCCGCCGTCGGGCAGCATCGCCCGGCTCGCCGCATGCACCACCATGCCGCGCGTCTCGGTCGAGCGGTCGGTCGGTACTGCGTTCGGCGTCGGCACCAGGTCGAGCCGCGCGCGCGCGGCCAGGACCGGCGAAATCGCGGCCAGCTCGTCATTGGAGAAGATGTCGACGCCCGTTGCAGGCGCCTCGCCCGACAGCGCCGACTTGATGATCGGCCATTCCGACCGCGGGATGCCGTGCAACGGCGGCGAGGAGGCCAGGATGTCGCCGCGGCCGCTGGTCAGATAGAGGAAATCGAGGCCGATCTCCTTGCGCGTCTCCTCGAGCAGATCCTGCAGGGGCCTGCGCGCATCTTGCGCCACCACCTCATGGAAGCGCGCCGACTGGCCGAGCGAACGGATCTGGACGCCGGTCTTCTCGAGGATGCGCGCGAGATATTGGTGGGCGATGGTGAGATCGCCGTTCACCTTGGAAATCAGTGTCGCGTCGAATTTTGCGTTCCAGCGGTAGATCGCCACTCCGAGCAGCAGCGGCAGGATGACCAGCATCGGCAGCAGCGCGATCGCGAGCAGACGGAAGCGGACGGAGCGTCCGCGCACGGGCTCATCGCTGCGGCCGGTCTCCTCAGACATCCCATAACGCGCATTTGCGGTCGATGGTCTTGCGCGAAACCCCGAGCCGCCGCGCCGCCTCCTCGCGATTGCCGCCGACCTCCTTCAGCACGCCGAGAATGTGCCGGCGCTCGAGTTCGGCGAGACTGTCGGCGGGCGCGGACTGACCGTCATTGCGGGGCCCCGCAAAGTCGTCCGGGAACGCGCCGAGGATCAGAGTCCGTTCGATCAGGTTGCGCAGCTCGCGCACATTGCCCGGCCAGTCGTAGCTCGCAAGGGCCGCCCGCACCGAGGCGTCGATCGGGACCGGCGGCATGCCGAGTTGCGCCGACAGCTTGCTCATGAAGATGGCGGCTAGCTCCTGCACGTCGTCGCCGCGATCCTTCAGCAGCGGCAGATGCAGCTGCATCACGTTCAGGCGGTAGAACAGGTCGGCCCGGAAGCGGCCCTTCTCGACCTCCTTCTGCAGCTCGGCATTGGTCGCGAAGATGAAGCGCAGATCGACCGGAACCTCGCGCTCGGAGCCGACCGGCCGGACGCGGCGGTCTTCGAGGACGCGCAAGAGCTTGCTCTGCATCGGCAGCGGCAGCTCGCCGATCTCGTCCAGGAACAGCGTGCCGCCATGCGCATAGAGGAACAGGCCCTCGCGCCCGGAATCGGCACCGGTGAAGGCGCCCTTGATGTGTCCAAACAGCTCGGCCTCGATCATGTCGGGGGGGATCGCCGCGCAATTCACCGGCACGAAGGGCTTGTCGGCGCGATCGGACAGCGAGTGGATCGAGCGCGCCGCGACCTCCTTGCCGGTCCCGGAATCGCCGGTCAGCAGCACCGAGGTCGGCAGCCGCGCCACCCGCGTGATCGTTTCGCGCACGCGCAGCGTCGCGGCCGATTCCCCGACCAGATTGTCGCGCAGGAAGGTGCGGTCGGACGAGGCACGCAGGGCATAACGCAGCACGTAGTTTTCACGCTGCAGGCGAACGCGATCGAGGCAGCGCGCGACCGCGTTGAGGATCTGGTTCGAACGGAACGGCTTGAGCACGAAATCGACGGCGCCTGCGCGCAAGGCCTGGATCGCCGTGTCGAGATCGGCATAGGCGGTGATCAGGATCGCGTCGGCGAAGAAGCCGACGGCGCGCTGTTCCGCCAGCCAGTCGACACCATTCTTGCCCGGCATGATGTTGTCGAGGATGACGACGTCGTAGCGATTGGAATCGAGTTTGCGCGAGGCCTGATCGGTGTCGGCCGCCTCGTCCACCAGCTTGCAACGCGGCCCGAGCGTTCGCACGAGGAAATTGCGCATCCCAGGCTCGTCATCGACGATCAGGATCGAGGCCTGCGCGAGCGCGCCGAACTCGGGGCCCGAGGCCGTCTTGCCGAGCTTGACGGCAGGCTCCCTTGTCGCGGCGGAACCCGCCGCTGCGCTCGCCTTCGATGTTGAGAAAGTCATAGGCCTGGCGTTTCAGATCCAGAGATCAGGTGGGCGCGCAACGGCCGGAATTCTTTTGCATTGCAGCGAAATTGCCGACCGTTCACAAGGCCAGCATAGTCATACGCAATGGCGGTGAACATTCGCCTTTTTACGGGGCGTCTGCCTTCTCGATCAAAAACACGATGCGTGCCTCATTGCGCTCCGCGATTTCCACCCTGTCTCCGGTCTCCCGGATCAGGTTGGGGATGTCGATCACCGACAGCGGATCGGTGCAATGCACTTCGAGCTGATCCCCGGGCTGCAGCGGTTTCAGCGCCTTGCGCGTCTTGAGGGCCGGGAGCGGGCATTTCAGCCCGGTGAGATCGAGGGTGGTTCTGGTCATGGGTGCAACATGGCGGGGCGGGTCCGCGGCGTCAACGCGACGTCTCAGATCAGGCCGGCATAGGACAGAAAGCCTACATCCTGCCCCGGCGCGACATTGGTAACGTCCTCACCGAGCTCGATCAGACCATCGGTCTCGACGAGGGAGGACAGGAGGCCTGCCCCCTCGCGCGGGAACTTGATGGCCTCCAGCGCCCCGTCCGCGCCGCTCCGCAGCGAGGAGCGAACATATTCGCGGCGGCCGATCTTCTTCTTGTAGGCAAACGCGGCGCGCACCGGGATTGGCAGAAGCGGCTCCGGCAGGCTGCCGGCGAGCGCCAGCACCGTCGGCCGCACCACATGGACGAAGGTGACGAAACTCGCGACGGGATTGCCGGGCAATCCGATCAGCGGCGTGCCGCCGATGATGCCCATCGCCACCGGTCGGCCTGGCTTGATCGCCATTCGCCACAGCACCAGCGAGCCGACGCTCTCGACCGCGGCCTTGACGTGGTCCTCCTCGCCGGTCGAGACGCCGCCGGTGGTGAGGATCAGGTCATGACTTCCTGCGACCTGCTTCAGCCCATTCGCCAGCGAAGCCCGCTCGTCGCGCAGGATGCCGAGATCGGAGACTTCGCAGCCGAGCCGGCGCAGCATCGCCATCAGCATGAAGCGGTTGGAATCGAACAGTTGCGAGGCCGCGCGCGGCTCGCCGGGCGACGCCAGCTCGTCGCCGGTCGAGAAAACAGCAACACGGATGCGCCTGACGACATCGAGCCGGGTCAGGCCGAACGCCGCAGCAAGTGCGACGTGCTGCGGCCGCAGCCGCTGGCCCCCGCGCAGCGCGACATGGCCTTGGGGAATGTCCTCGCCCGCGGGGCGGACATTGGCGCCCGGCTTCAATCCCGGCGGCAGCACGATCTGGCCGGAATCATCGATGCGGACATCCTCCTGCATGAAGACCGTGCCGGCATCCGGCGGCATCGGCGCCCCGGTAAAGATGCGCGCGGTGTGGCCAGGCCTGATCGCCGCGCCCGCAGGGCCGCCGGCCTGGATCCGAGCGTCGAGCGGGAACGTGCGCTCCATGCTTGTTGGAACGTCCGCGTTGCGCACGGCGTAGCCGTCGACGGCGGAATTGGTGAAAGGCGGCAGCGGCAAGGGTGCGGCGATATCACGCGCCAGCACGCGACCGTCGGCATCGACCAGCGCCACGGTCTCGAGGTCGGCAATCGCATTGACGCGCGCCGTGATGAGACCGACGGCCTCGTCGACCGACATCATCGGTCCGCCGAAGGCAAAGCAATCGTCCGACAGTTGCGCCATGGTGCCTCGTCAGCGCATCGCAGCGCTTTTTGCCACCGCTTCCTCGACCGGCATGGCCGCGCGCAGCATCAGGCTCGCCGCAGCCGGGATGTCGTCGAGATGGACGGTCGGCAGCCGGGTTTCAATCGCGACGTCGGCCGCTATGCCGGCGATTCCGGGGTCGTCGGGAAACAGCAGCGGCTTGTCGTTGGCGGCGCGGTGCACCTCGATCTTGCGATGCGGCTCGCGCTTGAAGCCCTCGACCACGACGAGATCGACCGCCGACAGCTTGTCGAGCAGTTCCGGCAGGCGCGGCTCCGCCGCGCCGCGCAACTCGTGCATCAGCGCCCAGCGTTTCGACGAAGCCACCAGCACCTCGGCCGCACCGGCCTCGCGGTGGCGCCAGGAATCCTTGCCGGGCACGTCGACGTCGAACTGGTGATGGGCATGCTTGATGACGGAGACGCGCAGGCCCTGCGCGTTGAAATACGGGATCAGCCGCGTCAATAGCGTGGTCTTGCCCGCACCGCTCCAGCCCGCAAGGCCGATGACTTTCATAACAGTTCGATCTCCACCAGCGGTCTCGCGGCCGGAACCGCCTATCCAACCCTCGTGGCCATGCTTATATCGGCTTGACCCGAATGTCATGCTAACGTCAGCGCCATGATGAAGATCGACAAAGCCCCGGTGCCCCTGATCGTCCCGAATCCGGACGACCCGCGCCTGACCGAGAGCGTGGCCGGCACCGACCAGACCGGCGCGAGGGTCGAGATCAAGGTGCCGATGGAGCGGCCGCTGACGCTCTATCTGAATTCCCAGGAGATCGTCACCATGATGACGATCGGCGACTATCCGGAATATCTGGCGCTGGGCTATCTGCTGAACCAGAACATGCTGAAATATAGTGATGTAGTCACCGAGGTCGAATACGACGACGACCTCCAGGTCGTCGTCGTCCGCACCGAGCATCACACCAATTTCGAGGCCAAGCTGAAGAAGCGCACGCAGACCTCGGGCTGCGCGCAGGGCACCGCCTTCGGCGACCTGCTGGAAGCGGTCGAGAGCGTCGCACTGCCGAGGGCCGAGCTGCGCACGTCCTGGCTCTACCAGATGACGCAGACCATCAACACCATGCCCTCGCTCTATCTCGAGGCCGGCGCGATCCACGGCTGCGTGCTGTGCAGGGAGGGCGAGCCGCTCTGCTACACCGAGGACGTCGGCCGCCACAACGCCGTCGACAAGATCGCAGGTTGGATGTACCGCCACGGCGTCGAGCCTGGCGACAAGATCCTCTACACCACGGGACGGCTGACCTCGGAAATGGTGATCAAGACGGTGCGGATGGGCATTCCGATCCTGGTGTCGCGCTCCGGATTCACCGCCTGGGGCGTCGATCTCGCACGGCAGGTCGGACTGACGCTGGTCGGCCGCACCCGCGGAAAACGCTTCATCGCGCTGTCGGGCGAAGAACGCATCGTCCACGACCAGAACCTCGCTTACGTCGAGGAGGAATCGGCCAGGCACAAGCGCAAGGGTGAAGGCGGTGACGACTGAAATTCCGGCCACGCGTATTCCATCGACGCTTGGCGTGCTGCTCGCCGGTGGTCTGGCGCGGCGCATGGGCGGCGGCGACAAGCCGATGCGCACCATCGGCGGCCGCACCATCCTGGAGCGCGTGATCGCGCGGCTTTCGCCCCAGTGCAGCGGGCTGATCCTCAATGCGAACGGCGATCCCGCACGTTTCGCCTCGTTCGACCTGCCGGTCGTCGCCGACAACGTGCCCGGCTTTCCCGGCCCGCTCGCCGGCATCCTCGCCGCGCTCGACTGGACCGCGGCGAACCGGAGCGAGACCGAATGGGTGCTCAGCGCCGCCGGCGACTGCCCGTTCCTGCCGCGCGACCTCGTCGCACGCCTGCATGAAGCGCGGGCGCGCGAGAACGCCCAGCTCGCGGTCGCCGCGTCAGGCGACCAGACCCATCCGGTGATCGGATTGTGGCGCGTCGCCTTGCGCGACGAGCTGCGCCACGCGCTGGTCGTCGAGGACCTCCGCAAGATCGACCGCTGGACCGCGCGCTATCCGCTCGCAACCGTGACCTGGCCGGCCGAACCGCTCGATCCGTTCTTCAATGCCAACACGGTCGAGGACATCGCCGAGGCCGAGCGGCTCGCGGCGCTGGATGCGGCATTGTAGCAGGATCACGCCGCGAGCGGCACGGTCCAGGCGTCATAGCCGTAGACCCAGCTCGTATCGGTCCTCTCCTTCAGCCAGACATTGGCCCGCGAGGTCTCCTGCACCTGCGTGGTACGCTCCTTCCGCGTCGCCTCGAAGCGGCGGAACGCGTCGGCGACACCGTCGCGGTCGATGCCTTTGAGGCAGCGCGACAGCACGGCGGCATCCTCGATCGCCATCGCGGCGCCCTGCGCCATGTACGGCGTCGTGGGATGGCAGGCATCGCCGAGCAGCGTCACCTTGCCGTCCGCCCAGCGATCGAGCGCATCGCGGTCCATGATCGCCCATTTGTGGACGTCGGGGCAGGCGGCGAGCACCTTCGTGACCTGCGGATGAAAGCCTTCGAACGATGCGCGCAGATCGCGCACGTCGCCCTTGGCCGACCAGGACTCGACGCGAAAGTCCGGCTCGGGCTGGCTGGTGACGAGATAGACCTCGCTGCGGTCCGGCTTGACGTAATAGATGACGATGTGGCGGTCCTCGCCCCACCATTTGGTGCAGTCGTCGATCCCGGCGCCGCCGAGCAGGGCCGCGGGATAGGTGGTGCGATAGGCGATGCGCCCGGTGAACCTGACCGGCGCCGTATCGAACAGGATGTCGCGCACCGCCGAATGGACGCCGTCCGCACCGACCACGGCATCGGCGAGCGCACTCGTGCCGTCCGCAAAGGTCAGCCGGACACCATCGCCGCTCTCATCGAGGCCAACCAGTCTGTGATTGAGCCGGACACAGTCGTCCGGCACCGCGCTCGCCAGCGCCTCATGCAGATCGCCGCGATGGGCGAGCAGATAGGGTGCGCCGAACTTCTGCTCCGCGCTTTCGCCGAAGATCATGTCGAACTTGATCTCGCCGCTACGCCAGTCGCGGTTGTTCCAGGAGCGCGGATAGAACGCGTGCGCGCGCATCCGCGCCTCCAGCCCCAGCGCGCGCAGCACCTTCATGGCGTTGCAGCCGACCTGGATGCCGGCGCCGATGCGGGCGAATCTTGAGGCCTGCTCGTACACCGTCACATCGACGCCGGCGCGGCGGAGCGCGGCGGCGGTCGCAAGCCCGCCCATGCCGGCACCGACGATTGCAACCGAAAGCGGCCGTGCCATCGCGTCCCCCTGTTTGCCGCGCGGCTTGAGATGCCGCGTCGTCGTCAGCTACGCCGGCCGGAAGCCGGCGCGTTCGAGCGCAGTGCGCGCCGCCTTCGAGCCGAGCGCGTCGAGAAGCGCCTGCACCGCCGGCCGCTGCTTGCGCGCCGTCACCAGCGCAAAGTCATAATGCTCTTCCGCCAGCGGAATGAAACCGAGACCGGCCGCATGGGCCACCGGCGCGATGGTCATGCCCCAGTCGGCCCGGTGCTGCGCGACGGCGGCCGCGACCGCGTTGTGCGAGCGCGGCTGATTCCAGTAGCCTTCCGGGCGCGCGCCGCCGAGCAGCCGGTCGATCAGGATGCGCGTGCCCGCGCCCTGATTGCGGTTGACCATCATGCAGGCGGGATCAGCGAGCGCAGCGGCCACGGCCTCCTTCACACCGCGGCCCTCGAAGCGCGCATCGCCTTTCCGGAACACGATGCCCTGCATCCGCCGCCAGCCCGGCACGAGCTCGAGCCCCTCGACGAGGTAAGGCGTATTGTAGGTCTCGCTCCTGTCGTCGAACAGGTGGATCGGCGCGAGATCGCATTCGCCGCGCTTCGCCGCCGCAAGTCCGCCGAGGCTGCCGACCGCGATCGAGCGCACGGTGAGGCCGGCATGCGCGAGCTGCGCGGTGACGAGATCGAGGCCGGTGCAGTGGCTGCCGACGATGACGAGATCGGGCACGCGCACATGCGGCGTGAACAGCGTCACCTCGGCTTGCGTCCCGCCCGGCATCTGGTCGGCGAGCGCGTCGATGCGCAAAAAACCGTCGGCCTGCGCGAACGAGGTGATAGCGCCGGACCCCTTGCCGGTGGGATAGGCGATCAGGCCGTCCCTGCCCTCGACCAGCGAGACCATGACGAATTCGGTGCGGCCGAGCTCGGAGGCAATGCGCACCGGCACGGTCGCGTTCACCTTGGCGTCCGAGCGCGGCGGCAGACCGGCCATCCGGCGCAGCACCGGCACGATCATGTCGTGGAAGGTGAACATCGCCGAGGTCGGAAAGCCCGGCAGGATCACCACGGGCTTGCCGTCGCACACCGCGAGGCACAGCGGCTTGCCGGGCTTGAGCGCGACGCCGTGCGCGATGATGCCGGGCCGGCCGAGCCGACCGATGATGCGGTGGGACAGGTCGCCGGCGCCCTTCGAGGTGCCGCCGGACAGCACCAGCATGTCGGCGTCCGCCAGTGCTCCGCGCATCGCGGCTTCAAGCTTGGCCTCGTCGTCGGGAATGGCGCCGAGGAAAATCGCCTCGCCGCCATTCTCGTCGATCGCGGCCGCGACGATCGCGCCATTGGTGTCGTAGATCGAAGCCGGCGCAAGCTTATCGCCCGGCTGGACCAGCTCGTCGCCGGTGGAGATCACGGCCACAAGCGGCTTGCGAGCGACGACGACCTCCGCAATGCCGCAGGCGGCCAGCATGCCGATCTCGCGCGAGCCGATGAGCGTGCCGGCGCGCAGCAAGGCCTCGCCGCGGGCGATGTCGGAGCCGGCATAGGAGACGAATTGCCCGGGAGACGCTGCGCGGCCGACGTCGATCGACGCCGATCCGGCCGGCTGGGTGTGCTCGACCATGACGACGGCGTCGGCGCCGCGCGGCAGCGGACCGCCGGTTGCGATCGCGGTTGCGGTTCCGCGCGCGACCTGCAGAGTCGGCGCGGTGCCGCAATGGATAGTTTCCCCGTTCAGCGCCAGGCGCACGGGCGTCCCCTCGCCGGCCTTCGCGAGGTCGGCGGAGCGCACGGCAAAGCCGTCGACATTGGAACGATCGAAGGGCGGAACGTCGATCGGCGCGATGACGTCTTCGGCGAGCGCCGCGCCGAGGGCGGCGGCGAGTTTGCGCGTTTCGGTCGGGATCGCGCGCGGGAATAGCGCGGCCTCGAAGCGCGCCAAGGCGTCCTCGCGCGAGAGGATTTTCAGGAACTGCTCCTGTTCGAGCGCACTGCGGTCTTGCGGCTGCATCGTCATGCCGGAATCCATATCATTCCCGCATGAGATAGGCACCCACCGGCATGCCTGCCGCGAAACCTTCGCTGCTGCCGGGAATGAGCAGCCATGCATCCGCGCTGGCGACGGCGCGGAGCGGCCAGTCGCCGGTCGCGATCGGCAGCCATGTGCCCTGTTCCTCGACCAGCAGCGCCAGTTCGGCGATGCCGACCTGCGATGCGATCTTGCGCGCGAGCTGCAAGGTCACCGGTCGCCTTGGCCGCCGCGCCGACAGGAGGTCGATGACCGGCCGCACCAGCGCAAGCCAGGCCGCCAGCGCGTGGTCGGGCGAGCCGGGCAAGGCGACGACAGGAACCTGTCCCATCCGCGCCACCGCGGCGGTGCGCCCCGGCCGAAGCGCGAGACCATGGGCGAGCAGATCGCCGCACCGGGCCAGCGCCGTCACGGCCGCATCCTGCCGGCCAACGCCGCTGCCGCCGATCGTCACGGCGAGATCGCAGGTGGAGGCATCGAGCGCCGCCGCGATCGACGCCGCATCGCGCGCGGCGGCCTCGTGTGTGCTCACGTCAAGTCCGGCCGCGCGCGCGACATCTGCGATCATGTGCGTCGCGGCGCTCGCGCCGGGCACGTTGACAATCTGGAGCCGCGGCCGGCGCACGCTCAGCCTGTCTACACCAGCGACGCGCGCGAGCAGCAGGGCGGCCGAACCGACCGGATGCCCTGCTGCGGCAACGGGCGCGTCTTCGGCAAGGTCGCTGCCTGCACGCCGGACGCCTTGTCCCGGAAGTCCCTCCGCCAGGACCTGGGCGAGCGGGCCGTCGATGTCAAGGGCATCCTCATCCAGCACGCAATCGCATCCGTCAGGCATGGCGTCACCGGCTTCGACCCACACCGGAAGCCCTGTCAACGCCACCGGCGAATAGGACGAGGCGCCGACGAGATCGTTGGCGCAGAGCGCCCAGCCGTCCGCTGCGGCAACGTCACAGCGCGGATGGGCCGCAAGCAGCGGTGTCGCCGCCGCGATGCAGCCGGCAGCTTCCGATAGCGGCAGCACGATCGGCACGAGCGGCTCCAGCCCGTGAACCAGTGCGGCAAGCGCGGTCTCGAGCGGCGCGAGCGATGGCGGCAGGCGCTGGGTCATGCGTCATGATGGACCATGCATCGGCCGGTTTGGCAATCGCCTGCGATGCGTGGCGGGCGGGAAACTTCGGCAATGCACGAGCTGCATGACGTGCAGACGCAAGCACGACCTTCCGCAAGGCCCGCACCATGCGCGCGCGGCAGGATCATCATTGTGGCGGATTGCAAAACAACGAGATCATCATGCATGGTCCACACCGACTGAAATTGACTTGCAGAAATCTCCCCTGCGTCGGCGTCAAAAAGTAGCAAGAATTTGCATAGGAATGCAGGATGGAGTTTCTGACGACAAGTGAGGCCGCCGACTATCTCCGGCTCGGCGAACGCAAGCTGTACGAGCTCGTCACCAACGGTGCGATCCCCTGCACCAAGGTGACCGGAAAATGGCTCTTCCCGCGGCACGAGCTCGATCTCTGGGTGCTGTCGGGGCTGGCGCGCCCGGCCGGCATGCTGGCTGCGGAGCCGCCGCCGGTCGTGGGCGGCAGCCCGGACGAGCTTCTGGACTGGGCCTTGCGCGAATCCGGCTCGGGCCTGGGATCGATGAGCGAGGGCAGCGCGCGCGGGCTGGAGCGCCTGCAGCGCGACGAGGTGATGGCGGTGGCGGTGCACTTCCACAGCCTCGAGGCCGACGGCAGCCTCGCCTCCGACGCCAATGCGAGGGCGCTGCGGGATGCACCGGACCTGCATGACGCCGTGCTGGTGGCGTTCGTGCGCCGCGAGCAGGGCCTCGTGCTGCCGCAGGGCAATCCGAAGCGGCTGCATAGCCTTTCCGACGTGCTCTCGCTCGGCGCCAGCATGGCGATGCGACAACAGGGCACAGGCGCGCAGATGCTGCTCGACGTGCTGTTGAAGCGGGCCGGCGCCACCACGCGCGATCTGCGCCGGGTGGAGACGCCGAGCCTGACCGGTACGGATCTCGCCGAGGTGATCCGCGCGGGCCAGGCCGATTGCGGCGTGGCGACACGCGCGACCGCGCGCTCGGCGGGGCTCGATTTCGTGCCGCTGATCTGGGAGAATTTTGACCTCGCAATGCGGCAGCGCAGCTATTTCCGCCCGGCCATGCAGGCCCTGGTCCGGTTCCTCAGCGAACGGCGGCTGCGACAGCGCGCCGAGGAGCTGACCGGCTACGATCCCTCGCCGGCCGGGCAGATCCGCTTCGCCGCCTGACGTTGACGCCCGCCCCAAAATAGTTGGAAAAATAGCTCATCCGGCCGGGCCATACCCGGCAGGCAACGGAAGCGGCCAACGAGCCGTCGAGGGAGGATAAGCGTGAATCCAGCGAGATTTGGACTGCCGGTCGCGGCCGCAATGGCGGCGGCGCTGATGTCGGGTGCGGCATCGGCGCAGGTTTCCGACGATGTGGTCAAGATCGGCGTGCTCACCGACATGAACGGCCCGGCCTCGGCGCCGACCGGCCAGGGCTCGGTGACGGCGGCGCAGATGGCGATCGACGATTTCGGCGGCACCGTGCTCGGCAAGCCGATCAGCGTCGTGATCGGCGACCACCAGCTCAAGGCCGACATCGGCGCAGGGCTCGCGCGGCGCTGGTACGACGTCGACCAGGTCGACCTCATCGTCGACGTGCCGGTCTCCGCGGTCGGCCTTGCGGTGCAGAACATCGCCAACGAGAAGAAGCGGCTGTTCATCACGCATTCGACCGGCACCGCGGACTTCCACGGAAAATTCTGCTCGCCCTACGCCATCCAGTGGGTGTTCGACACCCGCGCGCTCGCGGTCGGCACCGCGGATGCGGTGGTCAAGCGCGGCGGCGACAGCTGGTTCTTCATCACCGACGACTACGCCTTCGGCCATTCGCTGGAGCGCGACGCCTCGGCCGTCATCACCGCCAATGGCGGCAAGGTGCTGGGCTCGGTGAAGCCGCCGCTGGCAACGCCCGACCTCTCCTCCTTCGTGCTGCAGGCGCAGGCCTCAAAGGCCAAGATCATCGGCATCGCCGCAGGTCCCCCCAACAACATGAACGAGATCAAGACCGGCTCGGAGTTCGGCGTGTTCAAGGGCGGCCAGCAGATGGCGGCGCTGCTCGCGCTGATCACCGACATCCACGGCCTGGGGCTCCCGGCCGCGCAGGGGCTGCTGCTGACCACCTCGTTCTACTGGGACATGGACGACAAGACCCGCGAATGGTCCAAGCGCTACTTCGCCAAGATGAACAAGATGCCGACGATGTGGCAGGCCGGCGTCTATTCGAGCGTGATGCACTATCTCAACGCCATCAAGGAGACCGGCACCGACGAGCCACTCAAGGTTGCCGCGAAGATGCGCGAGAAGCCGATCGAGGATTTCTTCGCCCGCAACGGTCGCTTACGCGATGACAATCTGATGGTGCACGACCTCTGGCTGGTGCAGGTGAAGACGCCGGAGGAGAGCAAATATCCGTGGGACTATTACAAGATCCTCACCACCATTTCCGGCGACAAGGCCTTTGGCCCGCCGGACCCGGCGTGTGGGATGGTGAAGAAGTGAGGACGTAGCGATCCGCGAAAGAGATCGTCATGGCCGGGCTTGTCCCGGCCATCCACGATCTTTCGTACGGCACCAAGAACGTGGATGCCCGGGACAAGCCCGGGCATGACGATTGTGGCTAGCTTCGCGGACTACTTCATCACGCCAATCTCTCGGAAGTACTTTGCGACCCCCGGATGGATCAGCTCCACCTTCGGCGCGGCGGCGACCGTGTTGGCCGCCGTCGTCTCGCAGGCCTGCGCGAGCTGCTTGCAGAACGTCGCCTCGACGCCGTGCAGGGTCTTCGCCAGGCGATAAGCGACGTCGTCGGGCAAATCCTCGCGCGTCAGCACAAAGCTCCAGGAGCCAAGCGAGGCGATCGGCTCCGACTGTTTCGGATAGCTGCCGGCCGGCACGGTCAGGGGCTTCAGGAAGGCATGCTTGGCGCGGATGCGCGCGATCTCCTCGGTATCGGGGGCGATGAAGCGCGCGCCCGCCGGGCTCGAGGCCACCGCGGCAAAGCCGGGCCAGCCGATGCCGGCGCCCCAGAGCGCGGCGGCGCGGCCGTCCTCGACCATCGCGGGGCCGTCGCCGGCGCGGTCGAGATAGATCGCCGCAAAATCCTCGTCCTGCTTGAGGCCAAGGCCGTCCAGCACGTAGCGCGACAGGATCGGCAGGCCGGAGCCCCTGGCGCCGAACGCGACCTTCTGGCCGACGAGATCGCGGATGGTCTTGTAGGGACTGTCCGCCCGCACCACGAACATGCCGGGATTGGAATAGATCGCGGTGAGGATTTTCAAGCGCACCGGTGCGCGGCCGATGCCGGCAAAGGCCTCGTAGGCTGGCTCGCCCGCGACCAGCGCGAGATCGAGCTCGCCCTTCTCCAGGAGCGGAATGTTCTCGTTGCTGCCCTTGGTGTTGCGCGGGACGATGGTGATCTGCGGCTCCGCCGCGTTCATCACCTCGGCAAAAGCGTTGCCATAGAGGGGGAAGCCGCCGCCGGGGGTGGCGGTGCCCAAACTGATCGTGGTGGAGGAAATGGCCTTGTCTCCGGTTTGGGCGCCGGCGGAGCTTGCGAGCAGCGCCGCGCCGAGCAGGACGATAGATGCGAATCTCATGGGCACTCCGAACCTGCGTCAACAGCGACTTGCGACGATATAGGCAGGGCGCGGTTTTTGTGAAAGCATGGTCCCCAACGACAATAGAACAATGGGAGCCGTCATGTTGCGAATTTTGCGTAACGCTGTTTTCGGGCTGGTTTTTGTATCTACTCTTTGCAGCGCCGCGCCTCCCGCTTCCGCCGCCTATCCCGACCGTCCGGTGCACTGGCTGATCGGCTTTGCCGCCGGCGGCCCGGTCGACATCGTGGCGCGGATCATGGCGCAATGGCTCTCGGACCGCCTCGGCCAGCAGTTCATCGTCGAGAACCGCACCGGAAGCGGCGGCAACATCGCGGCCGCAGCTGCGGCCACCGCGGCGCCGGACGGCTATACGCTCTTGTTCGTCGCGCCCAACAACGCGATCTCGACCTCGCTCTACAAGAAGCTGCCGTTCGACTTTTTGCGCGACACCACGCCGGTCGCCAGCATCATGCAGCTCACCAACATGCTGGTCGTCTCCAACGCGTTTCCGGCCAAGACCGTCCAGGAGTTCATCGACTACTGCAAGGCCAATCCCGGAAAGATCTCCTATGCCTCATCCGGCAACGGCACCTCGGTGCACATGTCGGCCGAGCTGTTCAAGGTGATGACCAAGTGCGACATGGTGCACGTGCCCTATCGGGGCTCTGCCATCGCCTTCCCCGACATCATCTCCAACAAGGTGCAGCTGATCTTCGACAATTTGCCGACCGCAATGGAGCAGGCGAAGGGCGGCAATGTCCGCGCGCTCGGCGTGACCTCGCCGCAGCGCTGGCCGAGCGTGCCGGACGTGCCCGCGATCGCCGAGACCGTGCCGGGCTTCGAATCCGTCGGCTTCTACGGCATCTCCGCGCCGAAGGGCACGCCGCCCGAGGTCGTCGAGATCCTCAACAAGGCGGTCGGCGAGGCGCTGAAGGACCCGAAGCTGATCGCCCGCCTCACTGAAACCGGCGGCATCCCAAGGGCCATGACGCCGGCCGAGTTCGGCAAGCTGGTCACTGATGAGACCGAGAAGTGGCGCAAGGTGGTGGAGTTCGCAGGCGTGTCGGTGGACTAGGCGGGCTTGCTTAACCTCTCCCGCTTTGCGGGAGAGCAACTGTGTTGAGTAGACCGGTGTTCGGCCGGGCTCAAGGCTGGCGCGACGCGCCCCCGCCTTCGG
>NZ_JAFCJJ010000015.1 GCF_018131015.1 Bradyrhizobium diazoefficiens | reverse complement strand
CGTTCAAAAACGGCCTCGAATACTTCTTCGCCGTCGCAGCAGGGTGGACCCTCAGAGATATGTGCATGCCCTAGGGCTTTCGCCGGGACGACATCAAGTTTGTTGAGACGCCTTCGCGCGACCACTGGCCGCGCGTGCTGACGAGCTTAGCGCACGCCCGGCTTCGCCGGGGCGCGGCGGCGGTCGGCCGCCGGCTGATAGGCGACGCGCGAGTGCTGGGCGCAGTAGGGCAGGCCGGACAGCGCCTTGCCGCCGCAGAAGAAGAAGTCCGGGCTCGAGGGATCGCCGACCGGCCAGTGGCAGGTCGCCTCGTTCAGCTCCAGCAGCGACAGCCGCTGGCTCATCGGCACCACGTTGTCATAGGTGACCGGATCGGGCTCCACCTCGACCTCGAAGGCCTGCGCCAGCGCGGTGTTGCCGCGCGCAATCGGGCGGGTCACCCGCATCATGTGCTGCGCGGGGCGTGCCTTGCGCGGCCGCGGCACCGCCGACGAGGGGCTCTTGGCGCGGCCGGACAGCCCGAGCCTGTGCACCTTGCCGATCACGGCGTTGCGGGTCACGTTACCGAGCTCGGCCGCGATTTGGCTGGCCGAAAGTCCTGCTTCCCAGAGCTTTTTCAATTGCTCGACGCGATCGTCGGACCAGGTCAAAACCGTCATTGCACCCTTTCCTTCGTCGCGCGCCTGCCGTCCTGGCGCCGCGCGGCGAATGCCTAAGCCTCGAAAAACCCGTGCCGCCAGAATCCCTTAAAGCTCGCCGGACACGCGATGAGCGCCCGGGCGTTTACGCCGGTACAAGAGGACTTAGAGGATCAGAACCGCTGCACGAGATGTCGTATCTGACAAGCCAAACGCTACAATATGGCGTGACTCACGCGCAAGAGTCCGCCGACTCGCTTCCACATGTTCCGGGGCAAAAAGCCCGCAAATCCGGCACCGAAAGACTACGGAGTCAGCGTTGCGCGAGGCTTTCGGCGGCATTGACACCCGGAGTGCCAGGCATAAGATGGTGTCGCGTGCCGCCCTTAAAAGGCGGCACGTTTCGTTTTCCGGGCCGGTCAATGGTGCGTTGCGCAATGCACGCTTCAGCCGTCCGCAACATTCAAGTGACCGTCATGACGAACAGCGCCGCGCCGCATCTGCTTCCCGTTTTCGCCAGGGTCGACGTCGGTTTCGAGCGCGGCGAGGGCTGCTGGCTCATCGCCACCAACGGCGATCGCTATCTCGATTTCACCTCGGGCGTCGCGGTGAATGCGCTCGGACATGCGCACCCCGCGCTGGTCAAGGCGCTGCAGGTGCAGGCTACAAAACTCTGGCACATGTCGAACCTGTTTCAGAGCCCGGACGGCGAGAAGCTCGCGGCGCGCCTGTGCAACGAAAGCTTCGCGGACTTCGTGTTCTTCTGCAATTCCGGCGCCGAGGCGCTGGAGGGTGTGATCAAGCTGGTCCGCCATCATCACTTCTCCAAGGGCCATCCGGAACGATATCGCATCATCACCTTCGAAGGCGCCTTCCACGGCCGCACGCTCGCGACGCTGGCTGCGACCGGCTCGGCAAAATATCTCGAAGGTTTCGGTCCTGCGATGGACGGTTTCGACCAGGTCCCGCATGGCGACATCGAGGCCGTGAAGAAGGCGATCGGCCCGCAGACCGCCGGCATCCTGATCGAGCCGATCCAGGGCGAGGGCGGCGTGCGCTCGTCGACGCCCGCCTTCCTCAAGGCGCTGCGCCAGCTCTGCGACGAGAAGGGCCTGCTGCTCGCCTTCGACGAGGTGCAGACCGGCATGGGGCGCACCGGCGACCTCTTCGCCCATCGGCGCACCGGCGTCACGCCCGACGTGATGTCGCTGGCGAAAGCGCTCGGCGGCGGCTTCCCGATCGGCGCGGTGCTGGCGACGGCGGAAGCGGCCGCCGGCATGGGGCCGGGCTCGCACGGGTCGACCTTCGGCGGCAATCCGCTCGCGATCTCGGCGGCCAACGCCGTGCTCGACGTCATGCTCAAGCCCGGCTTCTTCGACCAAGTGCAGCGGATGTCGCTCCTGCTCAAGCAGAAGCTCGCCTCTGTGATCGACCGCCATCCCGATGTCGTCAGCGAGGTTCGCGGCGAGGGCCTCCTGATCGGCATCAAGGCGGTGGTGCCTTCCGGCGACCTGGTCGCGGCGCTGCGGAACGAAAAGCTCCTCACCGTCGGTGCCGGCGACAACGTCGTGCGCTTCCTGCCGCCGCTGATCGTCACCGAAGCCGAGATCGAGGACAGTGTCGCGCGCCTCGAGCGCGCCTGCGCTGCGATTTCCGGCAACAAGCGGGCGGCAAGCTGATGAGCACGCCGCCCAAACATTTCCTCGACATCAACGAGCTGCCATTGTCGGAGCTCAAGCGCATGCTCGCCGCCTCCTCGGCCATGAAGGCGAAGCAGAAGGCGCATCAACCGGTCAGGCCGCTCGAGGGCAAGACGCTCGCGATGATCTTCGAGCGTCCCTCGACCCGCACCCGCGTGTCGTTTGACGTCGGCATGCGCCAGCTCGGCGGCGAGGCGATCATGCTCACCGGCGCCGAGATGCAGCTCGGCCGCGGCGAGACCATCGCCGACACCGCGCGCGTGCTGTCGCGCTACGTCGACGCCATCATGATCCGCATCCTCAACCACGATGCGCTGCTGGAGCTTGCGGCGAACGCGACCGTGCCCGTCATCAACGGGCTGACGCGGCGCTCGCATCCCTGCCAGGTGATGGCCGACCTCATGACCTACGAGGAACATCGCGGCCCGATCGAGGGCAAGACGGTGGCCTGGACCGGCGACGACAACAACGTGCTGGCGTCCTGGGCGCATGCGGCCGAACGCTTCAAGTTCCAGCTCAATGTCGCAACTCCGCCTGAGCTCGCGCCGAAGAAGGTGATGCGCGACTGGATCAAGACGACCAATGCTCCGATCGTGCTCGGCACTGATCCCGAAGCGGCCGTGAAGGGCGCCGATTGCGTCGTCACCGACACCTGGGTGTCGATGGGCGACAAGGAAGGCGAGCACCGTCACAACGTGCTCAAGCCCTATCAGGTCAACGCCAAGCTGATGTCGCTGGCCAAGCCCGACGCGCTGTTCATGCACTGCCTGCCCGCCCATCGCGGCGAGGAGGTCACCGACGAGGTGATCGACGGCCCGCAATCGGTGGTGTTCGACGAGGCCGAAAACCGACTGCACGCGCAGAAGGGCATTTTGGCCTGGTGTTTTGACGCGGTGAAGTAACGGCGCTGAACTGTGGATTGTCGTCCTGGCTTTCGCCAGGACGACATCGAACCCGTATCCAATTCCCGTGTTCTAGCGCGCGACCGCAACACGCCGCCCCTTCCATTTCCACTCCTCCGACCCCAGATAGAGCGCCATGGTTTCCCAATCCCCCGACATGAAAACCGGGCCCGAAGGCCCGGTTCGCGCGCCATCAGCGGTTCCCATCGATGACGCCGTGCTGCCCTACGAGGTCGGCGCGCTCGACGTGCGCGGGCGCCTGGTGCGCCTCGGTCCCGCGCTCGACGACATCCTGACCAAGCACGACTACCCCGCCCCCGTCGGCAAGCTGCTGGGCGAGGCCATCGTGCTGACGACGCTGCTCGGATCGGCCCTGAAATTCGAGGGACGCTTCATCCTTCAGGCACAGACCGATGGTCCGGTGTCGTTCCTGGTCGTGGACTACATGGCGCCGGATCGCCTGCGCGCCTATGCCCGTTACGATGCAGCGCGGCTTGGCGAAGCCAGGGATTCCGGCACGCTGCTCGGTCGGGGCCATCTCGCCATGACCATCGATCAGGGGCCCGACATGAGCCGCTATCAGGGACTGGTTGCGCTCGATGGTGGCAGCCTGGAGGACGCCGCACACGAATATTTCCTGCGCTCCGAGCAGATCCCCACGCGCGTCCGCCTCGCGGTCGGCGAGGAATGGCGCTCGAGCGACGGCGGCCGGCATCGCTGGCGCGCCGGCGGCATGCTGATGCAGTTCCTGCCCAGCGCGCCGGAGCGCGCGCGGCAGGCCGATCTGCATCCGGGCGACGTGCCCGAGGGCACCGAACTGCACAGCGTGACCGAAGATGACGCCTGGGTCGAGGCGCGCTCGCTGATCGAGACCGTCGAGGATGTCGAACTGATCGATCCCGATCTCTCAGGCGAGCGGCTGCTCTACCGCCTGTTCCACGAGCGCGGCGTGCGCGTGTTCAATCCGCTGGTGCTGAAGGCGCAATGCTCCTGCTCGCGCGATGCGGTCGCCTCCATGCTGAAGAGTTTTTCGCCCGACGACCGCGCCGCGATGGTCAAGGATGACAAGGTCGTCGTCACCTGCGAGTTCTGCTCGTCGGTGTACCAGTTCACCCCGCACGAGGCGGGCGTGGAGGGCGCGTAAGGCGTCACGGTACGTACCACAAATTCGGTGTCATCGCCCGGCCTCGACCGGGCGATCCAGTACTCCGAGACGGCGGTGATTCAATCGAGGGCGCGCGGCGTACTGGATTCCCCGCTTTCGCGGGGAATGACATCCAGCCTAGTTCAGCACCCGCTTGCTGTCCGGGCTATCGAGCGAGAAGGTCGGCACGTCGATCTCGAAACGCTCGCCGCTTTCGCTGACCATCTGGTAGCGGCCGGTCATGAAGCCGGAGGCGGTCGTGAGGTTGACGCCGGAGGTGTATTCGAAGCGCTCGCCGGGCGCCAGGATCGGCTGTTCGCCGACCACGCCCTCGCCCTTCACCTCCTGCTGCCGGCCGGAGGCGTCGGTGATGATCCAGTGCCGCGTCTTGAGCTGCACGGTCTCGGCGCCGGAATTGGTGATGACGATGCTATAGGACCAGAAATAGCGCGAGCGCTCGGCGGAAGACTGCTCCGGGACAAAGTTCGGCTCGACGGTGACTTCGATCTGGCGGGTTACGGCGCGGTACATGGTTGGTCATCATAGCGAAATCCGCCCGGGAACCAAACGCCCGAGCTCCGGCTTTCGCGACATCGTGCCGCCAGAATTCGCGCGGAATGAAATCCGGACGTGATCCGGCCTTTGCGAGGTGGCGGCCGGACCGGTAAACTCATACACATGTCGCGATTCAAGGGTTTTTGCACCCCGATGACCATTGCCGACCAAGTGACGGGATCGACGATTGCGGGAACCGTGGGCGCGCCGCCCGTGGAGGCGAAGCCGCGCGCCGTATCGCCGGCCATCACGCTGCCGTCCATCGGCGAGCGCGAGCTGCGGCTCGATCTGTTCCGGGGGCTCGCGCTGTGGCTGATCTTCGTCGACCATTTGCCGCCGAGCCTGCTGACCTGGCTCACGATCCGCAATTACGGCTTCAGCGACGCCACCGAGATCTTCATCTTCATCTCCGGCTACACCGCCGCCTTCGTCTACGGCCGCGCGATGCTGGAAAGCGGCTTCGTCATCGCCACCGCGCGCATCCTGCGCCGGGTCTGGCAGATCTACGTCGCGCACGTCTTCCTGTTCACGATCTTCCTCGCCGAAATCTCCTACGTCGCGACCAGCTTCGAGAACCCGCTCTACACCGAAGAGATGGGCATCATGGATTTCCTCAAGCAGCCCGACGTCACCATCGTGCAGGCGCTGCTCTTGCGCTTCCGCCCGGTCAACATGGACGTGCTGCCGCTCTACATCATTCTCATGCTGGCACTACCCCTGATCCTGTGGCTGATGAAATGGCGGCCCGACGTGACGCTCGGCCTCTCGGTCCTGCTCTACGCCGCGACCTGGCAATACGACCTCTACCTCACGGCCTATCCCAACGGCTTCTGGGCCTTCAACCCCTTCGCCTGGCAATTGCTCTTCGTGTTCGGCGCCTGGTGCGCGCTCGGCGGTGCGCGACGCATGTCGCGCATCCTGGCGTCACGCGTGACGATGTGGATCTCGATCGCCTATCTCGTCGCGGCGTTCTACGTGACGCTGACCTGGTACGTGCCGCAGCTCTCCCACTTCATGCCGAAGCGGATCGAGCAGTGGATGTATCCGATCGACAAGGCCAATCTCGACGTGCTGCGCTTCACGCACTTCCTGGCGCTGGCCGCACTCACCGTGCGCTTCCTGCCGCGGGACTGGCCGGGCCTCAAATCGCCCTGGCTGCGGCCATTGATCCTGTGCGGCCAGCATTCCCTCGAGATATTCTGCCTCGGCGTCTTCCTGGCCTTCGCCGGCCACTTCATCCTGGCCGAGGTCTCCGGCGGCCCGGGCATGCATGCGCTGATTAGTCTCTGCGGAATCCTGGTCATGTGGGGCATGGCCTGGGTGATTTCGTGGTACAAGCAGGTGGCTGACAAGAGCGGTGCGAAAACCAAAAACGCCGCCGGCAACGCCGATCTGGCGGGAGGGGGCTGATGAAGGCGAAGGTTTTCCTGAGCCTGATCCTGCTATGCGGCGGACTTGCCGCGCCTCCGGCGCGCGCGGGAGATGCTGCGCTGCAAGCGCCCGCGGCCTGTGACGTGCCGTCCTATCTGCTCGCAACCGAAAGCCAGCTTCCCAAGGTCGCCGATGCCGTCAAGGCCGGCAAGCCGCTTGAAATCCTGGTCATCGGCAGCGGCTCGACCCGGATTCCGGCCTCCGAGGAGAGTTCGTATCCGGCGCGGATGCAGACCATCTTGAAGGACAAGCTGCCGCCCGCCGAGCCCGTGCACGTCTCCGTAGAAATACAGAGCAAGAAGACGGCCGAGGAGACCGCCGCGACCTTCGTTAAGCTCATGGAAGCAAAAGCGCCTACTTTGGTCATCTGGCAGACCGGGACGGTGGATGCTATCCGATCCATCGATCCCGACGATTTTAGAGGCGCCGTAACCGAAGGGGTTGCTGCGCTGCAGAACGCAGGGGCAGACGTCGTCTTGATGAACTTGCAGTACAGCCCGCGGACCGAGACCATGATCTCTGTGCCGCCCTATCTCGACAACATGCGCGTGGTTGCACAGGAGCACGACATTCCCCTGTTCGACCGTTTCGCGATCATGCGGCAATGGAATGATCAGGGGC
The DNA here is from genome assembly GCF_018131015.1 of Bradyrhizobium diazoefficiens. GTDB lineage: Bacteria > Pseudomonadota > Alphaproteobacteria > Rhizobiales > Xanthobacteraceae > Bradyrhizobium > Bradyrhizobium diazoefficiens_B. The sequence continues at coordinate 163,168 of NZ_JAFCJJ010000015.1, read as the reverse complement.
AGTTCGACCTGTTCAACTCGTCCCGCGGTCCGGAAATGGCGAAGCAGGTTCATGACTGTCTGGGCCGGGCCCTGGCGCAGTTCGTGATGGATGCTGCCCATCTCGGGCCGGCCCAGCCGCAAAATTGAGGTCTAGCGTTAATGAGTTCTCTCCACCCTTTTCGTCTGATGGCATGGCTGGCCGCGCCCGCAGCGGCGGCCCTTCTGCTGCTGGTGCCTGTCTCGCAGGCGCGCGCGCAGGCGCAGACTGTGCAGGCTGCGGTTGCTCCGCAGCAGGCCGCTAGTCCCGCTCCCGCCTCGCCCTCCCAGACCGCGATCGCGACCACGAGCCAACCGTCATCCACCGAGCAGCGCGGCATCACCGCGCGTGCGATCGACAAGGTGAAGCAGGTGGCGAAATCCGCGGGCGATATCTTCAGCCGCGTGCCCTGCCTGCCGCCGAAGGGCGGCGCGAAGACGATGGGCTCGCTGCCGCATGTCGCAGCGCGGCTCGTCGCCGGCAAGCCGGTCGTGATCGTCGCGTTCGGATCGTCCTCGACCGCCGGCTATGGCGCGAGCTCGCCCGAGTTCAACTATCCGAACCGCCTTGCCGCGCAGCTTCGCCGGCACTATCCGACCGCCGACATCACCGTCATCAACGCCGGCGTCGGCGGCGAGGACGCGCCCGAGATGATGAAGCGCCTCCAGAAGGAGGTGATCGACGTGCATCCGGATCTGGTGATCTGGCAGGTCGGCACCAACGCGGTGCTGCGCAATCTCGATCCCGGCGACACCGCCAAGCTCGTCGAGGACGGCATCGCCATGATCCAGGCCGCCGGCAGCGCCGACATCGTGCTGGTCGATCCGCAATATTCGCCGGCGGTGAACCAGCGTCCGGAGAGCGCCGGCAGGATGGTGAAGCTGCTCGGCAAGGTCGCCGAACTCCGTCACGTCGGCATCTTTCCGCGCTTCGAGGTGATGCGCGACTGGCACGAGAAGCAGGCGATCCCGGTCGAGAGCTTCGTGATCGCCGATGGCCTGCACATGAACGACTGGGGCTATGCCTGCTTCGCCCAGCTGCTCGGCGACGACATCATTCGCTCGGTCGGCCAGATCAAGCTCGGCGTCAACGTGCCGGCCGACGTGCGCGCATATCGGCCGATGTAGGTTGTCGTCCCGGCCTAGCGCGCAATTGCGCGCTAGGCCGGGACGACAACCTCACGCCTTCTCCAGCGCCGCGGTGAGATCCTCGATCAGATCGTCGGCGTGCTCGAGTCCCGCGGAGAAGCGGATAAAACCCTCGCTGATGCCGAGCGCGGCGCGATCCTCCGGCTTCAGGCGCTGATGCGTCGTGGTGGCCGGATGCGTCACGAGGCTCTTGGCATCGCCGAGATTGTTCGAGATCTTTGCAAGCTTGAGCTCGTTGAGCACGCGGAACGCCGCCGCCTTGCCGCCCTTGACCTCGAAGCCGACCAGCGTCGAGCCGCCGCGCATCTGCTTCTTCACGAGAGCCGCCTGCGGATGATCGGCGCGACCGGGATAGACCAGCCGCGAAATCTTGGGATGGCTCGCCAGCACCTCGGCAATGCGCGCCGCCGTGTCGGTCTGCGCGCGCACGCGCACGCCCAGCGTCTCCAGGCCCTTGAGCAGGACCCAGGCGTTGAACGGCGAGATCGACGGGCCGGTCTGGCGCATGAAATTGTGGATGTGCTCGGCGATGAAGGCTTCCGACGACAGGATGATGCCGCCCAGACACCGGCCCTGGCCGTCGATGTGCTTGGTCGCGGAATAGACCACCACGTCGGCGCCGAGCGCGAGCGGGCTCTGCCAGATCGGGGTCGCGAACACGTTGTCGACGACGAGCCGCGCGCCGCCCTTGTGCGCGATCTCGGCGATGGCGGGAATGTCGAGCACGTCGAGCGTCGGGTTGGTCGGGCTCTCCAGGAAGAACGTCCTGGTGTTGGGCTTCACCGCGCGCTGCCATTCATCGAGATTGGCGCCGTCGACCAGCGTGGTCTCGATGCCGTAGCGGGGCAGCAGGTCCTGCACGACGTAAAGGCACGAGCCGAACAGGGCGCGGGATGCCACCACGTGATCGCCGGCTTTCAGCGGGGCCAGGATGGCGGTCGTCACTGCGGCCATGCCGGTCGCGGCCGAGCGGGCGGCCTCCGCGCCCTCGAGCTCGATCATGCGGCGCTCGAACATCGCGATGGTCGGGTTGGAGTAGCGCGAATAGATGAAGCCGGGGTCCTCGCCCTTGAACCGCGCCTCGCACTCCTCGGCACTGCCGTAGACATAGCCCTGGGTCAGGAACAGCGACTCCGACGTCTCGCCATATTGCGAGCGCAGCGTGCCGGAATGGACGAGGCGGGTTTCGGGACGGTAAGTGGCAGCAGGCGACTTCGTCATAGGTACCTCCGACATGACCGTTGATGCGAAAACGGTCACAAAAAAACCGGCCTGGAAATCTCCACTGGCCGGGATCACAGAGGTCCCCGGCCTGTTTAGCGACTTATTTAACGTGGCTGCAAGCCGGCCGGCTCAAATCACCACGGGATAAGTGATGCTCATATTCCGCATTGCCCTTTCCGTCAAGACGTGCATCGGCTAGCCGTAAAAGGTTCATTATTCCGCGCCTTTGACCCCGAAGAGGACCACCTTTTGACGTTCACGGTCGCTGCCGACGCCAATGGTATCCTGCCCGACCGCATGATCGCGGCGATGGCGGAAGCGGGGCTGATCCTGCCCGCCTACGACTTCGTCGAAAGCCAGATCCAGCCGGCAAGCCTCGACCTTCGTCTCGGCGACATCGCCTATCGCGTCCGCGCGAGCTTCCTGCCCGGGCCCGGCGCCACCGTCGCCGAGCGCATCGACGAATTGAAGCTGCACGAGTTCAGCCTTGCCGACGGCGCAGTGCTCGAGACCAACTGCGTCTACATCGTGCCGCTGCTGGAAAGCCTCGCGCTGCCGCCGGAGATCGTCGCGGCGGCCAACCCGAAAAGCTCGACCGGCCGGCTCGACGTCTTCACCCGGGTGATCGCCGATGGCACCCGCCGCTTCGACATGATCGGCGCCGGCTATCATGGCCCGCTCTATGCAGAGATCAGCCCGAAGACGTTTCCGGTGCTCGTGCGCGAAGGCTCGCGGCTGTCGCAGGTGCGCTTCCGCACCGGCGACGCCATCCTCAACGCCGACGAGCTCGATGCGCTGCATGCCTCGGAGCGCCTGGTCGACATCGATGACGCCGATCTCTCCGGGGGCGTCGCCGTCTCCGTCGACCTGTCGGGCGAGAAGGCCAACGGCTTCGTTGGCTACCGCGCCAAGCGCCACACCGGCGTCGTCGACGTCGATCGCCGTGCCGGCTATGCGGTCGATGATTTCTGGGAGCCGATCTCGGCCCGCCCCGACGGCAGCCTGATCCTCGATCCCGGCGAATTCTACATCCTCGCCTCCAAAGAGGCGGTGCAGGTACCGCCCGACTACGCCGCCGAGATGGTGCCGTTCGATCCCCTGGTCGGTGAGTTCCGCGTGCACTATGCCGGCTTCTTCGATCCCGGCTTCGGCTATGCCGGCGCCGGCGGCCAGGGCGCCCGCGCGGTGCTCGAGGTGCGCTCGCGCGAAGTGCCGTTCATCCTCGAGCACGGCCAGATCGTCGGCCGCCTCGTCTATGAGAAGATGCTGTCCCGCCCCGACGCCATGTACGGCCAGCGCATCGGCTCGAACTACCAGGCGCAGGGCCTCAAACTGAGCAAGCACTTTCGGGTGTAGTGCCGGCCGCACCCTCGCTGTCATTCCCCGCGAAGGCGGGGAATCCAGTACGCCGCAGCCTATCGATTCGACAACAGCCGCCTCTGGATACTGGATCGCCCGATCAAGTCGGGCGATGACACTGAATGTGTGGCAGGATGCAAAGCGAAATCCAAGTCTGGCGCGAGGTGATGAGATGACCGATCAATCCGGACTCGACGCAAGGATCCTCGAAGGCGTCGCGGATGCGCTGATCTACTCGGATCGTTCCGGCACCATCCTGCGCTGGAACGGCGCCTCGACCGCGCTGTTCGGCTTCTCCGCGGACGAGGCGCTCGGCCAGAATCTCGACCTGATCATTCCCGAACATCTGCGGGCTGCGCACTGGAAGGGATTTGAGGCCGCCATCACCAGCGGCGCGATGAAGCTCGCGGGCCGGCCGACGCTGACCCGCGCGCTGCACAAGAGCGGGCGCAAGCTCTACATCGAAATGACCTTCGCGCTGGTGCGCGATACGAGCGGCGCGGTGCAGGGATCGGTTGCGATGGCGCGCGACGTCACCGAACGGGTCGAGCGCGAGCGCGCCGCCAGGTTCGCGCAAAATTCGTGATGCGGAATTGACGTCGTATGCAGGGCGTCCTGCATGTGCGTCGGTTGCCTGCCATCGGCGGCAGTGACACACTCGATCAAGGCAACGATCGGGAGCGAACATGACCGCGACAGCCGACCTCGCGCAGGAAGCCCAGTGGAAGCGCTGGCGCGCCGTCGCCGACCTCTACCACGCTTATTTCACCGGTCTCATCCTCACGGTCGTCACGCGGCGCGGCACGGCCGATGCCGCCGAATTCGTCTTCCGCGTGTTTCGCCGCCAGCAGCAGGAGCGTTTCCTGCCGGGGCTGGACAAGCTCGGCCTCAGGCATCTGCCGCCGGCGGTCGCGGCCGCGCAATATCACTACCTCTCCAACTGGATCGGCGGCGTGCACGTCGAATACATGTATGAGAGCGACGTCAAGGCCTGGATCCGCTATCCGCCGCCGCGCTGGATCTGGAAGGGCACCGCGATCTGCGGCGTGCCCGGCGAAGTCTCGCGCGCGATGCTGCGCGGCTGGCACGCCAACAACGGCGTCGCGCTCGGCGACACCAGGCTCGGTTTCGTCTGCACCAAGCAGAGCGTCGACGGCCAGGACGGGCTCGAAGGCTTTTACTACCAGTACGACCATCCGCTCGAGCTCGACCAGCGCCTGGTGTTCGCGCGGCATCTGGAAGCACCGTTGTTCGACGCCGGCACCGCGCCGGCGCTTCCGGTCTCGAGCTGGCCGAAACCGCGCCTCGAAAAGGCCTATCGCAACTACGCCATGGAATATGTGCGCACCGCCGCGCCCGTGATGGTGCAGCTGTTCGGGCCGGAGGATGCCGGCTACCTCCTGCACCTGACCGGCAAGCTGATCGGCATGCAGTATTTCGACGAGGTCGCGGCGGCGTTGTCGATGGGCCGCGGCGGCGCGAGCGAGTTTGCAGCCTTCCTCAGCGCGCTGCTGGCCGCGCAGGACGATGCCGCCGAGACGGCGACGTCGGAAGGCACAGTCGAAATCCGCCAGCAGAGCTGGAAACTGATGGACGACGTCGCCGACCATCACCGCGCGGGCGCCAGGGTGCTGGAGGGCCTGTTCGAGGGACTGGCCGCCGGCTGCGGCCGGCATATCGGCGTCCATTTGCGGCCAACGGGAAGCGGCCGCCCGCCGCTGGTCTGGACGATCGGGTAATTCCACGGGTTGAAATGCGCCGCCGCAGGGCACGGCTGCGCCGGGCGCAGGTGGAATCGCTGCAGGCCGTGCTAACAAGCCCCGCACCGCGCCGCCTGGCGCGAATGAATTCATTGGCACAACTCAATCATTGCCGCGCCGCAAATGGCGTTCGTCCCGGGAGAGGAAATGACCGACATCGCCGAGATCCCGGTCGATGAGCAAGAGCGCCCGCTGCCGCCGCCCCCGCTTCCGGTGAAGAGCGCGCTGACGGACGGTCCGATCCTGCGCACGCTGCTCGGGCTGGCCTGGCCGAACGTGATCGCGCTGTCGGCCGGCACGTGCGTCGTGATCGCGGAGACCTCCTATATCGGCCGGCTCGGCGTCGAGGCGCTGGCCGCGATGGCGCTGGTGTTTCCGACAGTGATCCTGACCATGACCATGTCGGGCGGCGCCATGGGTGGCGCGGTGGCGTCGTCGATCGCACGCGCGCTCGGAGCCGGCGACCGCGAGCGTGCCGGCATCCTGGCTGCGCATGCGCTCCTGATCGGCATCACCTTCGGCCTCGTCTTCATGCTCGGCATGCTGATCTTCGGGCCGCGTGTCCTTCAGATGCTCGGCGGCCGCGGCGATGTGCTCAACCATGCGATCGCCTACACCGAGGTGTTTTTCGGCGGCGCCGTGCTGCCCTGGCTGCTCAACACCATGGCAGGCGTGTTGCGCGGCACCGGCAACATGAAGCTTCCGTCGTTCCTGATCTTCAACTCCGCCGTCTGGCAAATCGTGCTCGGCGGCACCCTCGGCCTCGGGCTCGGGCCGGTGCCGCAGCTCGGCATGCGCGGTGTCGCGGCCGGTGCGCTGATCGCCTATTCCATGAACATCTGCGTCATGAGCTGGTATTTGTTCTCCGGCCGCGCCCGTGTCGTGCCAAAGCTGCGCGGGCTTCGGATTCGATGGGCGATGTTCTTCGACATCCTGAAGGTGGGCGCGATTGCCTGCTTCTCGCCGCTGCAATCGGTGCTGACGATCTCGATCTTCACCCACCTGCTGGCGACATTCGGCACCGCGATCCTCGCCGGCTACGGTATCGGCGCGCGGCTGGAATTCATGCTGACGTCGATCGCGTTCGCGTTCGGCATCGCGTCCGTGCCGATGGTGGGCATGGCGGTCGGGGCCGGCCGCATCGCGCGCGCCCGTCGCATCGCCTGGATCGCGGGCGTGAGCGCCTTCGCCGGCGTCGGCGCGCCGGCGTGCCTCGTCGCGTTCTTCCCCGACCTGTGGGTCAACATCTTCACCGACAGCACGACGGTGCACGCGACGAGCCACCAATATCTGTCAACGGTAGCGCCGTTCTACGCCTTCCTCGGTCTCGCCACGACGATGTATTTCTCGTCGCAAGGCGCCGCCAAGGTGCTCGGCCCGGTGCTGGCGCAGACCGCGCGGCTGGTCTACATCGCGGTTCTCGGCTGGTGGCTGTCGACCCACGAGGCCACCGCGCAGAGCTTCTTCTGGCTGGCGGCGAGCTCGATGGTCCTGCTCGGCCTGTTGTCGTGCTCCAGCGTGGTGCTGACGCGCTGGGCGCCGCGCGATCGCAAGCCCGCGATCGAGACGTCTCTTTCCGCTGCGACGGACCAGTCCGGCTGAGACTGGACCGCGAGATTCTTGTTGCTGAATGTTTCCCGCCGGTCACCGGCAACTCCAGCAACCAGGCTGCTCCGTGCCGAAGGCTCCGCGCCAGCTCCTGGGGACACCGTTCCCCTCGAGCTCACCACAAGCACGGAAAACCACATGACCTCGATTTCGTCGCTCTCCTCTCACCACCACCACGCATCCCCGTTGCAGCGACTACAGGACGAGTTGCGGTCGGAAGTCAGTTCCGGCGCAATCAATGCGTCCGACCAGTCGGCGCTGTCGTCCGCGCTCGGCGACATCGACTCCGCCCTGCAATCGAGCCGTGTGAGCGATCAGGAAGTTTCGTCCGGCAAGCTGACCGACCAGCAGGCCACCGAGCTGCAGGGTATCTTCAAGGCGGCGTTCGCTCACGGACCGGGCGCAGGCGGGCCGCCGCCCGCCAATGGTCCTGATGCTACGTCAAGCGGCAGTTCAGCGGCGGATCTGCTTCGGCAATTCCTCGATTCGCTCAAGAGCGTGGTCACGGATTCGACCTACGACGCAACGGGATCGAGCGACGCGACGACAGCAGGCGCCTCGTCGCTGTCCGGCCTCCTCATCAACGATCGGATCTGACGACAGAGAAGCCAGGCGCGCCGGCGGTCCCCCGGCGTGCTGTTAGCGATGCCGGTGACGGCGATGGCCGCCGCCGACATTGGCGAGCCGCATCATCTGCGGGATCATCGCCATCATGTTGCCGCCACTGGTGCCGCCCAGCATGCCCATGATGTCGCCACTGCCAAAGCCCAAGCCACCGCCAAAGCCACCGTCAAAGCCACCGCCGCCCATCGGCGCGCCGAACCCGCCGCCGCCGTTCTCCATCATGCGGCTCATCATCGGGCCCATGGTCTGCATCAGCATGGCGAAGCGGCGCTTGCCCATCTTCGCCTTCATCATCTCCAGCATTGGCGCCATCTGGGTCATCATGTCCTCGCCGCCGGCGCCGCCGCCGGTGCCGAGGAACTGCGCCTTCGCCGGCGAGCTCGCGATCGAAAACAGCAGCAGCACGGCGGCCGCCTGGCATATCACCTTGTCAGCACCTCTCATGGCTTGCTCCTCGCGTGCGTGGCTTCGCGGGAAGCGCGAAGCCGGACGGACGCACGTCGCCATGGTTAGGGCCGGGGAGGAGACGGCTCTGTGCGAGAGATCACGCAGCAGGAGCCGGAAACGCCCTGTGCAGCGCGGGCACCGCCTCCCGGGTCTGGCCCTGGACATAAGGGGCAAGTTGGTTCGGCAGCATGTCGATGGTCCAGACCAAGTGGCATTGCCTCTCGCCGTCGGCGATGACCTGCACCGAGGCGCTGTAATGCTTCAGCCGCTCATTGCTGATGGCATAGACCAGCCGTTGCCGCGCGTCGTCGCAATCGACCAGCACCTCGCGTGCGACGGAGCCGTTGGCGAAGGTGACGATGCGGGCATCGCCGTCCAGCGTGCAGGCGGTCACGAAGCCCGGCACCAGCCGCTGATGCAGCGCGCCGAAATCGCGTACCGCGTCCCAGACGTCGCGGGCAGGGGCGGAGAGGGGAACGTCATTGTAGATGGAGGCCATTGGGGTGTCCTTGATTAGGGGGAGTAGGGTGGACAAAGGCGCATAGCGCCGTGCCCACCGTTCATCGGCGTCGTCGTGTGCAATTGGTGGGCACGCTACGCTTTGCCCACCCTACGAAGGCTCACGTGCAAACCGCCTCGACATTGTTGCCGTCCGGATCGGTCAAGAACGCCGCATAATAGGTCGGTCCGTAATCCTTGCGCGGGCCGGCGCCGCCATTGTCGCGGCCGCCGCTCTTCAGGCCTTCGCTGTGGAATGACTTGACCGCGTCGTGGTCGGTGGCGCGAAACGCGATATGCGCGCCGTCGGCCTTGCGCCCCTTGTTCAGATGCAGCCACAGCGCCGGCGCGTCCTTCGGCCCGAAGCCGGCATAGCCGTCGCCGCTGGAGCACAGGACATAGCCGAGCGGCGCCAGCGCCGCCGTGTAGAAGCGCGTGGCGGCATCGAGGTCGGCAACGCGCAGTCCGATGTGGTCATACATGGTCGTCTCCATTGAGAAAGCGCGCCGCGACTGGCGCGCGCCGGAGACGAACCTAGTCAGTTGAGGGTGAGCGATTCTTGGAGAATCTTGCGCTGCCCGCGCGAGGCCTGGCGGAACCTGGTCGGCGACACGCCGGCGGCGCGATGGAAGGTGCGGACGAAGTTGGAGAGATCGCCGAAGCCGACGTCATAGGCGATGTCGGTGACCGCGATATCGTCCTCGCTGAGCAGGCGCGCCGCGTGCCGCAGCCGCGAGCGCACGAGGTATTGATGCGGGGTGACGCCGAGCACGGACGAGAACAGCCGCAGGAAATGGAACGGGCTGAGACCTGCATGGCGCGCGGCCTGTTCGAGATCGACCTCGGCATGCGAATTGTCGTCGATCCACAATGCGGCTTCCACCGCGCGGCGGCGGTCGCGCGAATTCGGCGTTGCCTGCTTGCGCGTCGTGCCCGAGACGATGTCGACGAAGCGGCCGGCCAGAATCTGGCCGACCTCGTCGAGACCGAGGTCGCTGCTGCCATCTGCTGCCGATTGGGCGAGTTCGCCCAGCACCATCAATTCAGGCAGCGGCGGCGTCGCGCCCACCTGCCACACCTCGCGGCGTCCCCCGAGCGCATCGACGAGGTCCTCGCTGAAGAAGAACGACAGGCAGACGTCGCCGGAGACATGCTCATGCGTGCAGGTGTATTCGTCGCCGGGGGCGCCGACCAGCATCGAGCCCGCCACCAGCTCGAAGAAGCCGGCCCGGCAATGGCAGCCGAAACTGCCCGAGCGCACATAGGCGATGGAATGGCCGTCGCGGCATTCCGCGAACGGGGTGTCGTCCGGTCCCGCATCGCAGCGAAACTCGGAGGCGGTTATCGATTGTGTCGTCAGCAGCCGCTTGGATTCCATTCCGCCTATCTAAGTAGGCGAGCGCGGCGGGGCAACGGGCAGCAGCACATCGAACAGCGTCTTGCTGGCGATCGGATGGGTACCCTCCAGCGACAGCAGGCGTCGCTTCGAGATCATTCCGCCGTAGGGCGAGATCCGGTCGGCGTAATTGCCGGCCTCCAGCACCCGGTGGCACGGCACGATGATCATGTAGGGATTCTTGGCGATCGCCTGTGCCACCGAATAGGCGGCGCCGGAGGCGCCCAGCGCCTTGGCGATCTCGTGATAGGTGCGGGTCTCCCCGCGCGGGATGGTGCAGGCGTGTTCATAGACCCGCCGGTTGAAGGCCGGCACGTCGCCGGCGTCCAGGCTGACGTCGGAAAAATCCGGATCGTTGCCCTGCAGCAGCGTGACGATGCCCTCGATCGCAAGCCCGGCATTGAGCGGCGGGCGCTGCTCGCGCGCCTCGGGATGGGAGAGGAAAATCCGGCGGCGGGTATCGATCTCCCGCGCCTCGGGCAATTGCACGGCAACGACGCCGCTGCTGCTCCAGACGATGCCGCACCGTCCGATCGCCGTGTCGAATATCGCGTAACCACGCCCCACCATGCGCACGCCCCACCCAGAGTACGCCAGTCCCCGGCGGGCGATCATAACACTGCCACAATCCGACGCACCTGGAATCTTGACGAAACATCAACAGGCGCCCGGCCGGCTGCGCCAAACCGCTTGGCGCGAGGCGCGGTCTCGGCTAATCAGGACGGGCGCGGGACACACACATCCGCGGGCGTAGTTCAATGGTAGAACGGCAGCTTCCCAAGCTGCATACGAGGGTTCGATTCCCTTCGCCCGCTCCACTAAATTTCTTAAGTCGAGACAAAGGCTTATTTGTCAGAAGCCTTTATAAAGCACCTCGCCGCACTTGCCGCTCTACAACACTTCTACAACACACACCTAAGTGCTACGGCAGTCCTGCTAATAGCGAGCAATATCCGTTCAGCTGAACTACGGAATGTGTTGAGACGTGAGCGAAAGAGCTCCTTCCGCCCGATGGGCTCAAACAACGACACGCAAGGTCATAAAGCAGTTCAGAAGTCTCTTGGCCGGCGAGGCGGGGAAGGTCTTCCGAGCAAGCCTAGGCTCTTTGATCGAAAGGCGGTCACAGCTCTGATGAGCAGAAACCGCCGTCCGATCAGGACGTATGGATCAGTAGGAGCTCAGCCCCTCCATTCCCTTCAACGAAATTGTTGAGCAGGTTACAGCCCAGCTTTATCCAAGCTTGGTTGCAACCTAGAGTCACAGGCATTCAAGGGGGCGCGAATGCTTACGAAGCTTATTGTCATCAAGAATATCGGGCGACTGCGCAATTCCGCGGGCACTCCGAACCCGCAACTGCGCAAGCATACCTTCATTTCGGGCGCCAATGGGTTTGGCAAGAGCACGTTGTGTGCCGTCCTGCGCTCCCTTCACACCGGGCAGCCCGAGCAACTCATCGGTCGAAAATCGCTCGGGATCACGGAGGCCAGCAAGGTCGAACTTCTGTTTGATACCGGGGTCATCCGGTTCGATGGGGAGCGCTGGAGCGAAGCCAAACCCTCCTTCAGCATCTTTGATGGCGTCTTTGTCGCAGAGAACGTTCACGCCGGTGAAGTCGTTGATGTTGCCCAGAAGCGCAACCTCTACCGGATCATCGTAGGAAGCACTGGGGTCGGGCTTGCCGAACGCGATTCCCAACTTGCCACAGACAGTCGCGTCAAGACCACCGAGATTTCTGCTTCAACAAGGAGCTTACAGCCCCATCTCGGCACGGGAATGTCAATTGAAACGTTTATGAACCTAGAGGCTCAGGCCGATATCGACGCCGAGATCGAAAGGCAAGAAGTCGAAGTGGCAGCCCTCTCCCAAATTGACACGATCCTTGCGCGCCAGGAATTGTCGACATTCGACCTTCACACGATCCCGTCGGAAATACGGGAAACGTTGCGGCGAACGCTTGATGGAATTGCCGATGATGCGGAGCGGATGATCGAAAAGCACTTCGCCTCTCACGATATGAAGAACGGTGGCGGCAATTGGGTGTCGACCGGCTTGAATTTCGCCAATGATGACTGTCCCTTTTGCGGGCAGGGGATCGCGGGGCTACCGCTTGTAAAAGCTTTTCGCGCCGTTTTCAGCGACGAATACGCTCGGCTGCACAACGACGTATCGGCTCTGCGGGAGCGTACTGCGTCGGATTTTGGGGAAGGCTTCATCGCGACCCAGGCCGCAAAGGCCGAGCGCAACAGTTCAGGCGGCGAATTTTGGAAGAAGTACATTGCGTTTGACTGGGACAGCCTCAAGCTGCTGCCGTCATTTGAGGACGCGGTCCGAAACCTTCGCCAAGAGCTGCTTGACCTGCTTGATCGGAAAACGCGCGCTCCCTTGGAGGTGGTTGACATTCCTCCCACTTGCGAAGCCGCCGTCGAAGCCTATCGCAAGGCTTTTGAAGACCTGGCCGAACTTAATGCAAGAGTCGCGCGGGTAAACGCTGCGATCGCCGCCAAGAAACAGGAGCTTGGCACGGCTGATCTCGAAGGGGTGAAGCGGCGTTTAAGCCACCTTGAGGCTGTGAAGGCCCGCCATACGCCGACCGTTTCGACACTGTGTGACGAACACAACAGGTTGGTGGCAGAAAAGGCAGCCATCGATGAAGAACGAGGTGCGATCCGGGCTGAACTCAACGAGCATACAAGGACTGTCGTTGCGCCTTACCAGAACCGCATCAACGAGCTTCTCGACCTGTTCAACGCCGGTTTCAGAATCGCGCAAACCACCCACAGCTATCCAGGGGGTATCGCGAGCACATCGTATCAGCTCGTTATCAACGGCACCCCCGTTGACGTTGGCGGAAGCCGTACCCCGGAAACGCAACCTAGCTTCAAAAACACGCTCAGTGCCGGGGACAAGATGACCTTGGCTCTGTCATTCTTCCTGGCCGGTCTGGAGCAGGATGCCGACTTGGCTAACAAAATCGTCGTCTTCGATGATCCTTTCACTAGCCAGGACGTGTACCGACGCCGTCAAACAGGCCATGAAATCATGCGGGTGGCACGCGCCTGCAAGCAGCTGATTGTCCTCTCGCACGACCCCACGTTCCTCAAGCAACTCTGGTTGAAGGCGCCCTCGTCCGAACGCATCTGCTTCATGTTGTCGGATCACCGAGCGCTCGGAACGAAGCTGGCGGAGGTCGACATAGAGAGGGCGTGCCAAGGCCGAACTCTCACAGATACCGACGACCTACGCAGCTTCGTGTCAAACGGATCCGGCAATCTGCTGGATATAGTGCGCAAAATGCGGGTGGTGCTGGAGGCCTATTGTCGGACCACGTTCCCCACCTCTTTTCTTGATAACGACTGGCTGGGTGACATGGTGCGAAGGATACGGGAAGGCGGCGTAACCCATCCGGCTGCTGGACTTTATGACGAGCTCGACCAAATCAACGATTATTCGGCAGAGTATCACCACGGCGAAGATAATAACGACGCCACGCCCGACCAGATCGACGACACCGAACTCAAGGGCTATGTGCGGCGGACGCTGAGGGTCATCAATGCGCTTGAAGCGTAAGCGCGCTGATAAAATGGCATGGGCAGAGTGCTCCCATGTGTCTGAGATTAGAGCAAGTGAAATCGACTACGATGCGCTGGCCGTACCGATTGAGTGCATGGAGCAGACACTCCACTGACCCGTGACGAAATCACTTGTTTGTCCGCCAAACAGCGTGCTGCAGTCGAGCGAATGCTTGCGACCGGCGAAATCTGGAATAAGGCGTCATCCGGATCTGGCTTCCTTTCATTGGATGAAGGCGACTTCCGCAAGCATTTGAAGGCCATTGATAATGATCTCGAAGAGCAGACGGCCATCGTTGCCGAATCCTTCGCCAGATGTCTGAAGGTCGGTGAAGTGCCGGCACCGTATTATCCCTGGCGCATTGCCATCATTCTGCGGCGCGAAAAGAAGTTAGGTTTAGAGAAGCGATTTCTTACCGCATGGTGCCAGCATTTTTGCGGTGGAAGCGGTGCTCGGTACGTTCAATTGGCCGATCGATTCCGAACTGGTTTAATCGCATTGTCGTATTTGCGATAATTACGTTAGAATGAAGCGGCTGGCTCGGATTGTTGAGGGTTGGGAAAGCCGAGTGACACACACAGATGGGCCATACTTGACTGACTCTAAGATTGATAGATGATTTCAAGCTCCCGCGTACCGGCACCGGTCTGATGAGGGTGCAGCAGCAGGAATCGGGCGCTACGCTCGCTCGCGGCGACTTGCCCAACAAGGTCGATTTTGACGCTCAAAAGCGGAGGTGACGGAGTTGCGCTGGGATCTGCATCAGTCGCGTGTGGTGTGCTGGTGACGTCGAACGCCGCGGCGCCGATATCCGGAAAGGCTATCCCTCACGCCGCGCCACGGCCTCAAAGCCGCGCCAACGACCACCCAGCCTTTCGGATCGCGCTCGGCGGTCTTGGCCACCACCGCGATCACGATAGTCTCAACGGCATATCGATTGTGGCCCTCGCAGGGCCCGCGTTCCCTGACGTACTCAACGCCAACGTCTGTCGCTCGGCCTTGACCTGGAAGCAGAGCATTAGCCTCATACTGCCTGCGATCGAGAAGAGTAGGCCAAGGGTGCGCTGGACGGAAAGCCGCTCGTCACGGCGGGCGGCGGCGGGCGTAATGCGCCGACGATGTCGCGTCGGGACGCCGCGACCTTGATCTGCGCCGTTCTGGGCTCGGAGGCTGTGCAGGACAGCGTCCGGACCGTCGAGTGGGTGCGGGAGCTGGAACCGGCGTTTCACGGCTATCGTTGGAATGGGCATTACGGATGGGTCGACCCGGAGTTCGAGATCGGAATTAGCCCCGAAAGCGCCATCGAGGCGTTGGAGCGCGTCCTGGAATTCTTCGACCGCGAGAAGGCCTACCGGCTGAACCTCGAGCGGTCCGGGCGGCCGGACGCGGAGATCTACTTCCGGTTCTACGTGAAATTCCCGCAGCGCTTCATCTCGCTGACCTTCGGCGAGCGTCGCATCGTCTCGGCCACCTGGACGTACGGGCGCCGGTCGGCCGGTCGCGACAAGCAGGCGCGCTGGTGCGAGCAGGACGAACTGCGCGAGATCGCTGGGATCGGCGAAGAGGGCATCGTCGGCACCGTGGACTTCGAGGACCGGAAACGCGACCTCGCGGCCGTTGAGCAGCGCATCGCGGAATGGGGACCCGTCCCGCGACCGTGCAGGTCGGGGCCGATTCTGGACCGGCTGCTCGCCTGCGCCGAGTTCGTGATGGCGCCCGATCGGCCCGAGTTGGGTGAGCTCAAGCGAAAGTGCATCGCCCGCTTCAGGAACGACGGCTCATGAAGCTGGCGGTGCAGTCCGTCGATCCCGACGGAAGTCGGAGCGACCCGTTCGCGCCTGCCCCCGCCCGAACGGTCTGACGATCGCGCCGGTGCCGGAGGCCCGCCGGTCGTGGTGGCCCGGGAGGAGGTCCGCGTCATGGGACCCGGCCGGTTTCGGAAAGGCGGCGGTACCGTTTCCTGGCATGCTCGGCGTCGACGCTCTTCCGAAGAGACCGGCCCCGGCGCCTTCGCTGGCGATCGTGACGCCGGTGAAAGACGCCGACGGCACCCTCGGCGGCCGGCCGCGCCGGCGCCGCGGTTGCGGTCCGGTGACGTCGCGGAACGCCTCACGCCGCCGGCGACCGTCAAAACGCCTCCGCCGTGGCGGGCGGTTGGTTTCGGGAAGTGCCTGCTGCGCAGGCGCTTTCGACAAAACTGTGCGGGATTCTCCAATACCAGGCGTTCTGCTGCGCGACCCTGCACGAGATTCGAACGGTATTTTTGCCGAGGCGCTCAATATGGACAAGCAGGACCTCGTCTCATCCATGGCGCACTTACGTGTTTGCACGGGTTGTTTCGGTGCCGTTTTGGGGCGATGCTTCCGACCATCGGATGGAGCAGATCAACAATCGCGTCTCCACCATGGTCGGTGCTATCAGCTGACCCGTGGCAACCTGATCGGGCGACGTTTTCCTGTGTGGCGAGAGGGAGCGCACTAGCCGTCCGCGCCGCACCATCCCGAAGAAGATGGAGTTGATGTCCGTCGTTCACCTTATAGACCACGCCGACCTCGGTCAGCTTCAAATCGACGATCCCGAATACGTGCGGGTTGATCGCGAAGGCAAGCACGAGTTCTACGTGGTGATCCTCGATGGCAGCCTCGAACAGACCGCCCACAGTCTGCACGATAACGCTGCAGACGCTGAGAGGACGGCTGTCGCATTGGCCAAGCGCTTGCGGTGCGATTGGGGCACAAGTTATCGCCGGCGCAAGAGCGGCAGCTCAAGCAGTTGATTTGCTCGGAGCAAAAACAGCCCGCCCGCCCGCTGTCGCCTCTGGGACCTTGGTGCCTGCCGTTAAACATCCGGGAAAACCACGCCTTGCTATCCAGCTAATGCTTGATAACAAGGGGTTATTGGCCTTCGGGTGTTCCGGAATGTCCGGAATATTTCGCCCGCTGTAGATGTCGGCCCCAACGGTCCCAAGATCGTCAGCGGGGACTTGATTCGACTTTCGGCGCGTTGATCCTGAATCGATCGATGCTTTAATCCGTTCGCGTGGAAGTTCCGGGGGCGTGAATCCTTGATATTCAGTGCAAAAGTACTTTGGTCGCCATTCATTAGGGCGCCCATGCTCGTCGGCGTCTTCGCGGTCGGCTACATGGTGGCGGGCCATCTGCCACTAATCGTCGAACATGCCAATTCTAGCTTTGTTCGCGAGGTCTTGGCGGAAGTCGCTCGAAGCAACATCGACAACGTAAGCCGGCCCGAGTTCGCCTACGCGCTCGCCTCGGAGATTGTGCGCTGCGCCGTCGCCATGTCGCTTGCTTTCCTCCTGGGCGACGTGCTTCCGATCCGATCAATCTTATGGTTGGCTCGTCGCAAGGTTGAGAAGCTAAAGAACGAGAAGGAATTCGAGGTCAACTACGATGGGCTGAACCAGTCGCTTGTGAGCGATCCGCTCATCGGCGCCGCGTGGTTCGCCTATTCAAAGACTTACGTCAGCGAGAAAGTGAACGGCCGAGTTATTCGGTTCGCGACAGTCCGTCCTCAGAATTTCTTTAATTCCGGACTGGCGCGTGAGCATATGTTCAGTCTGCGGCTGATGCCGAGCATTCCAGGCTACTTCGTCGGGCTCGGTCTGCTTCTGACCTTCATCGGTCTGGTAATCGCACTCTCGAAGGCTTCCCACGGCACGGGCGCATCCGCCAATGACATGACGCAGTCTTTGCGCGAGCTTCTGAACGCCGCGACCTTCAAGTTCTCGACGTCCATCGCCGGGCTCTTCTCATCCATCGCGCTGAGCATCTTCTTTCGGTCGTACGGCATACTTATCGACATGGGATTTGAGCGGTTCTGCCGGGCTTTGGAGGCGCGCACAACTGCTCTATCGGCCCAAGCGCTGGCGATCAAGAATCTGGACCTCGGCCAGCAGCAGCTTCTCCAGCTCCGCGAAATGAACACCGACCAATACTTCCAGAAGCTGGGAGCGGCGATCGCTCCAACGATTGGAACGGCAGTCGCCGAAGCGGTCGAGCCACTGTCGCGGACGCTCGAAGCGACTGCCTCTCAGATGGAGAACGCGACCAAGACCGGCACGGAAGGGTTGCTGGAGCAGTTCAGCGAAGTGGTCCAGGGCGGCGCGGGGCGGGAGTTGCGCGAGATATCGGTCGTTTTAGCACAAAGTGCCGAAGTTATTCGCGCGATGCAGGAGAAGCTCGCTTCGACAGGCGACACGTTCGCGACAAAGATCGAAAGCGCGACGGACAACTTTGCGCGTCTGGTAGCAGACGCCACCGAGAAACTCTCGCAGTCCAGCGCCGGCGGAAAGGAGGCGGTCGAGCACGCGGTCCAGACCCTCACGTCTGCCGCTCAGGAGGCTCGGAATCTTGTCCAGGCCAGCACGGAAGCCGCGTCGAGAAATGCCGCCGGGATGATGGAGGAGGGCCTGCGGGACGTACTGGCGAAGGTCGGCAATCAGATGGATGGCTTCAAGCAGGCCATGTCTGGCCTCCAGGAGGTGATGACGCGCGAATCGGCCGAGGCTGCCGCCCGATCTCGAGAGGTGATCGAGAAGCTGACGAACGCGACGGCGAAGGCTTCGGAGGACGGCGCCGGCGCGATCCGCTCGGGCGTCGGGGAGATGCTCGACGGGGTCCGGACCGAAGTCGCGCGCGCGGCGGAGGGCTTCCGTGCGGCCGAAGAGGCGATGAGCCGGCGATCGCGGGAACAGATGGACCTCCTCCAGGTGCACATGCGCAAGGTCACCGAGGTGGCCGCGTCCGAGGCGAACGCGTCCGTGGACCGCTCGCGCGCTGCCGTCGATGGGGTCGTCGAGGCGGCCTCCAAAGCCGCCTCGCAGACGGCCGAGGCGCTGCGCACAGGGCTGGGAGAAGTCCTCTCCACGATGCGCTCCGACGTGGAGCGACTGTCTATCGTGTTTAAGGAAGCAGAATCCGCCATGGGCCGCCAGGCCGAAAGCGTCCGCCAGAGCGCTGAACGTTCGGAGAGTGTGGCTCTCTCGTTCGGAAAGGCCGCGGAGGCCGTCGGGACGGCGACCCAGCCGCTTGTGCACGCCTCGTCGCAGATCGCAACATCGGCCCAAGAGATGTCGCAGTCGCTGCGCGCCTCTGTCGTCGAGTTGCACGAAAGCCAGGGCGCCGCGCGGCAGCTCGCAGAAACGCTCCTCGTCCAACACCAGGCACTCCAGGAGCTCTGGAGCGAATATTCCGCCAAGTTCGAGCGCGTCGACGCGTCTTTGGCAGCAGCGGTTGCGGCGATCATCGAGGAATCGAATAGGTACCAGGAGTCCATCAAGGAATTCGTAGGTCAGATCGACACCAACTGCGGGCGGGCGATCACCGGTCTGTCGGGAGCAGCGGCGGCGCTGGAGGAAAACACCGCGGACATTGCGGAGGCCCTGCAGGACTTTCTGGGCAGGATCGCGCAGCGAGAGGCAGCGGAGTAATTCTCGATGAGCGAGATGGAATTGGCCGCGGAAGGGGGCCACGAAACGGAGGACGAGAACTACTTTATCTCCATGACGGACATGATGGTCGGAATGTTGTTTCTGTTCATCATCATGCTGATGATGTTCGCTCTCAATTTCAGAAAGGGCGACGAGGACGCGGAACGTATCCGCAACTGCCTCCAGGCGGTTGTCAACGAAAACGCCACACTGAGCGCCGACGTCAACACAAAGATCGCGTCGGTCCAGCAAACGATCCGCGGGCCGATCGAGGCCCTGCAGGTCGCGGCCGACCAGCGCCAGAAGCTGCTCACTGACATCAAGTCGCAACTCGAAGCGCAAGGCATCCAGCAGGTCGAAATCGACGAGCAAAATGGTGTGGTCCGGCTGTCTGAGCGGGCCATCCGGTTCGATCCAAACAAATCCGATCTGGATCCGGCCGCGCGGGAAAACGTCGGCCGGATAGCGCGCGTACTCGAACCGATCATCCAGCGCTACTCCGCCTGCCAGGATAATGCGACAGACCATTGCGCCGGCCATCGCGGCGCGGTGCTTGAGACGGTCTTCCTGGAAGGCCACACCGACTCCACGGGAGTGGCCGACCCTGTCCAGCGCGATCGCAACAATTGGCAACTCTCGACGGAACGCGCGACCAACACGTATCGTGAAATTCTCGCCGACCAGCCGGGACTTAGACAGTTTCGAAACCGGCGCGGCGAGCAGATACTCTCCGTCGCCGGGTACTCGTCCACACGTCCGATTGCGTTTGTCGATGACAGAGGCTCCTGGGCCAGAAATCGGCGCATCGATCTCCGGTTCGTGATGGACGCGGAGACCAAGTACGGCATCGATGACATCCGCGCGATCAAGATGCTTAACGACGAGATTCGACAACAGATCGAGCGTATGGCGCAGCTCAACCAGGAAGGGACCTCGCGATGCCGCTGAGGGCCGCTCTGGAGGACCTACGAACGTTCCGCAGCTTCCGCTTCGACGCCCCTAGGCAACTCGCCACAGAGGCGGCGGCAAACGCCATCCGCCCGCCGACGGAGTCAGTCGAATCCCACCCTCCGCTCGATCTCGATGAGGTCGCAGTTCGTGTCCGGCGCGCGCTCGGTACGGGAGTGCCGCCGACCTCGTCGGACCTGCTCCGCGCGCCATGGTGTATCTGGGACGGCGTGCGTCCGTTGGCCGAGGAGCCTGCGCTGCTTGATAGTTACCTGCGCCTCGTCGAGGCGCTCTCGCGCAAGTCGCACTTCCGCAGGCTTGCAGCTGCTTACGCGGTGCGGTTTCCGGAGAATTCGAAAGCGCTCCGACCCGTCGCCGCAAGCCTCGCCCGACTCGCTCCAAAGTTCACCGGCGCCTGGTCTGCCGCGCACGATTCGTTGCGCATCTTTGACGTCGCCGAAGCGCCTGTTCGGATAGCCTCGGCCGCCATCGTCCGACGCCTTTCGCCATCGGAACTCCTGTCAGATGAAGGCATCGGAAACTTGGCGGCGGAGGCTGGCCTTGCCGAAGCGGCATTTGCGGAGGGGCTTCGCCAGATCGCGGTAGCCGAGATGGAACCAGGCCATAGGCTCGACGCAGTACGGTCGTGGTGCGGCAAGAGAAAGGGCGCGTCGTTCGAGAAGCATCGCGGACTGGTCGCCGACGCTCTCGTCCTGCCTTATGCGGACAAAATGCCGGAAAAGCCGGCCCGCGACCACATGCTCTCGTTTCTCCTCGGCAAATTCGGCGACCCAAGGACTCGCGAGGCGAAGTGGTCGCCGATGAAATGCACCGCTGTCGTTAAGCGTTGGCTCATCGAGCAGTCCCTGCGGCAGTTCCTTGACGTCGTTGACGAGATCGCACTGGAACGTCACTGGAAATACCGGAGAGCCTTCTGGACCGCCGTCTACAACAGAAACCTTATCTCCGATGCATGCGTGATCTTCGACAAGGTCGGCGAAGGACGTGCCCGTCGGATGTTCGATGGCGAGACGCCTTTTTCGAAATGGATCAGGGGCGGAAGCAAGCAGATCGAGCGCGGCCACTCATGCCTACTCCTGCGCATCGGCAACGGGTTGGTCGCCGAGTGGAGCCACAACGGCCGATGCAACATTTGGCATGACGCCCTTGACCCGAGCGCGCCGGAACTCCACGCGGAAACGTATATGTCCAGCGATGTTATGGTCCCGGATTCCGATCGCCGCTGGACGAGACGGGCGTACAACCACGTGCCGCCGGACGGCTACAGTTGGCAAAGCAAGGTGGCTGACGAAATCTTCGCCCTGACAAACACGCGGATCATGCAGAACGAGTACACGGTGAGATAGGCATGGGCGCGAAGTTTCTTTCGACCTGCGAGAACGAACATGTCGTGGTGCGGCTCGTCGAACCGCGACTTCTCGGTATCGGCGCTCCGAAGGAGCTTGGCCGAGAGTCGTGGACATCCGTTGAGGATCACTTGCAGCCCGTCGCCCGCCGGTTGGTCGCGCTCGCGCGAGACCGGGGCGCGACTTGGGCGGGAAGCAGACTTCTGATCCCCAACCAGACCGCGGCCGAATTCACTGCCTCCTTTGCCAATACGATTGGACTGCCCGGTCCCGCGCCGGTCATGGTGGACGTCTCCTTCAAGGGAACTCTCAGCAGCGATCCTTTCGTTCAAGTCGTCTGGAAAGACACGAGCTATTTGATCATCGATCCGCAGCGGACAGGCGTTCTGTTGCAATGGGGCGGCAGGTCTGGCGTTCTTCAAGGGGCGCTCCTCCAACTCGTTGTCGCAGCCGAGGCGTTCAACGCGGTTGCGCAGATGCCAATCGAGCAAAGGGTGGAGAAGTGGGCGGCTGTCACGGCAGCGCTCGCACGCGTCGACCCGGCCATCGTCGAGGCTGACGAATTCACGAAGAGCTTTACTGTCTTGCAGGCCGGCTCGTTCTCGCTCGATGTTCGAGACACGCCGGGCGCGCTAGACTTCGTTCCCGTGCTCATGAGCCGAAGCAAGGCCAGATCCCTGGACGACAACGCCCCGGCCCTGGAAACGGACGGAGAAGCAGACCAGAACCCATTCGACGAACTGATCGACGAGGAGGCCGACCGACTTCTCGCTGCAACCGACCAGTCGGCTTTCCAGCGCGCCTTCGAGGGCGAGCACGAAGTCAGCCGCGCGTATCGCTTACGTCGCACCACATACGTGCTGATCGATCCGGATCTGAAGGGCGCGTTGAAGGTCGTCAAGAATGCTCGCGCGGCATCGGATGTCGAAAAACGGGAGTTCGTCAAGAATCCTCGCGCCGCCATCGCAAAGGAACTCGGGCTCGGAGCATCCGACGGCCTCACCAGTGCGCTCTTCGTGGAGACTCGCCAGTACTCCGACCGGGTGACCGGACTGGGACTCTGGGAGCGGCCGGAGCTTTCGTGGCTGTCGAACTCTTCCACGCAATGGCTGCCCGAGCGTTTTCCGGTGCGCCTTGGTGACTCCGACATAGAGATCACGCGAAAGGAAGTCGAAGAGCTGCACGATGAGTGCCGTCGGGCCGATGAGGAGAAGAGGGGCAAGGTCGCTTTCAAGGGCGGCGAGATTCGCGTGGAGCAGGCTCGGGAGATACTCGGACAGGTGGTCGGGAGCGTCGTCGCCGATGCAGCTCCGGCGACTCCGCCCGACGCCGAAGAACGCTCCGACGCGGACGAATCGAAGCCGCGGGAGTCCAAGGGGCCGTTCGTCGTCCAGATCAAGACCAACTTCAAGGACGTCAGCTACGAAGCTACGCTGGTTCCGCGGCGCGCCGTCGTCGCCACGACAGCGCCCGCCGAACGCCTAGGCCGAAATGCTTTCAAACCGCACCAGTCGGAAGGCTTCGAGTGGCTGATTCGCTCATGGCTTGTCGGCTGGCGAGGCGTCCTTCTCGCCGACGACATGGGGCTCGGTAAAAGTTTCCAGTCACTGGCCTTCCTCGCGTGGATTCGCAAAAATTCCGAAACCCTGGCGCGCGGGAAGGGCGGGCGGCCTCTTCCGATCCTCGTCGTGGCTCCCACCGCACTGCTCCAGAATTGGATCAAGGAGGCGGGACTGCATCTCGCGCCGGACGCCCTCGGTCCGAACCGCGCCGACGTCTTCGGATCGGGTATCCGTAAGTTCAAGAACACGGAGCCAGCCACTGCGGCCATCGAGCCACTGGACTGGCGCAAGATTGCCGACCACGACTGGGTGCTGACCACCTACGAAACGCTCGCGGACAACCACGTGGCATTCGCGAAGATCAAGTTCTCCATCGCGGTCTTCGACGAGATCCAGAAGATAAAGGAGCCAGGCACCCTGAACACATGGGCGTCGAAGGCAATGAATGCGGACTTCGTGCTCGGTCTGAGCGGCACCCCGATCGAGAATCGCATCGAGGATCTGTGGTCGATCATGGACCGCGTGTCGCCGGGCTTTCTTGGAGACCTGCAGACATTTTCTAGAACTTATCGAGACGCCGACATCGATCGCTACCGCAGCCTATCCGACCTCCTCCTGAAGGCAAGCGCGAACGCGCCGCCGATCATCCTTCGCCGCATGAAGGAGGACGTGAAGGTTTCGCTCCCGAGCAAGACGGTCATCCCTTATCCGGTCGAGATGCCCTTGCTGCAAGCAAGGTGCTACGACGAAGTGGTCGAGAGGGCGTTAGCGCCCGGCGAGCGCCATCGAGGTGCTATGCTGGAAACGGTCCAGCGGTTGCGAGGAATCAGCCTATTTCCTGGAGAACCCGGCAAGCTCGATCTGACGAAGCGCGGCGACTGCGTCGCCTGGATCGGTCAGTCGGCGAGGCTCGGAAAAACCTTCGAGATACTTCGCAACGTCCAGCGTCGCGGCGAGCGCGCTCTTGTCTTCGTCGAGCATCGCGCGATGCAGGCCATGCTGGCCGAGGCGATCGCAACAGAGATGCGCATTCCCCGTCCGATTATCATCAATGGCAGCACGCCAGGGGCCAGACGACAGGCTTTCGTCGACGATTTCGAGGAGGGGCGAGAAGCGTTCGACGTCATGATCCTGTCGCCAAAAGCTGCCGGCGTTGGGTTGACAATCCTGTCTGCGAACCATGTCATACATCTCAGTCGATGGTGGAATCCGGCCGTCGAGGATCAGTGCAACGATCGCGTCTACCGCATCGGACAGACCAGGCCGGTGAGCATCCACGTGCCCCTGGCGCGCCACCCGAAATGGGGGGACAAGTCATTTGACATGTCGCTGGATCGACTTCTCGCCAAGAAACGCGAGATGTCTAAAGGCCTGCTGGCTCCTCCGGTCTCCGATGCCGATCTCGACGAGGTCTTCGACGACGTCAGGCGGACAGCCTAGCGATGCAGGTCTTCGCGAAGCGATCCTACGATTTCGACCCCATCGGGTATCCCGTCGCGGCCTTCGGAATCGAGGGAAATCGCGACGCGCTCATCTCCATGTCCGGACCGGGAGACCTCCTGGTCTTCGTGGGCACGGTGGACGAGCCAACGCCCGTCGGGGAACGTGGCCGACTTCTGGGGCTCGCCGAGTTCGCCCCGATCCCGGTGGCAACCGAGGACTTCGTCGATCGGACCGCGTTGCGTGCCCACGACTTGAACCTCGACGGTACTCTCGTTTGGCCGAAGGCGCTGCCGATCCTGCGCGCGTGGCGCTTTGACGACCCGCGCTTCAAGCTTATCGACGTACTAAAGGAGCAGCTTACCTACGAGGCGACGGCACGCGCCGTGCTCCTCGATGCAGACGACTCGGCGGCGGTGCTGGCATTGCCGAAAACTGAGGTCGTTCTTCCGTATTCCGAGGCGCGTCGAAAGTTCCTACGTCTCGTCGCAGCCATGACACAGCCGACTACCGGTCCTCGTCCGTCGGACTGGGTAGGGGAGGTCTGCAGAAGAGTCACCGAGACGGCCTATACATATGCGATGCGCTTCGGCAAGCGCGATCTCTGGAAAATTGGCCACACGCAGGACCTCGCCACAAGGCTTCACGACATCAACAAGCACGTTCCGCACGAGGTTCTCGGCGAAAAGTGGAGCATCGTCATGCAGCAAGAGTGGCAATCTTCGGTCGGCGCCTACGAGATGGAGCAGCGAGTGCTGACGCGGCTCCAGACGCACAGGACCGAAGGGGAAAGGGTGCTTTGCCCGGAGACAGTTGTTTTCACTGCTTGGGGTTCTTCACTCAGAGAGAGTTGATGGTTTGCGGCCATGCACGCGTCGCTACGGTCTCTCGACCACCGCCGCGCGCTCGCCGATCATTCGTTGGCTCGACGCGAGAAAAGCGAGGTACGCCGCCTTAGGCTATCAGTTTGTGATGTCTCTCTTACCCAAGGCTCCAATACCGTATCCTCATTTGATCGTGCATACGTGTGGGCGGCGGGTATGGTAAATGCGCCGAGTGGAACCATTGGCAAAACCCAAAGAGCCGTATGCAGAGCTAATTGTTGAGACTTATCGAGAGAACGGCGCAGGGCTTCATGGGACATTCACGTTCGCCCAGCAGCAAACCAAATTTTCCCTCAACACCTTCGCGTGAGATTTCCTCGCAAGGTGCGCGACGCTCACCCTGTGGGCACACGATTTCGGCTTGCTGGAAAGCTGTCCGACCGAGAGGGAGGCAAGGAGTTCATCCATACGAACCACGCGTGGGGTTACACAGTACTGAAGGATTAGCGCTCAACGAGAGCGGGGAAGCTGGAAAGCTGCGACGGTTAGTGGCAATTATCGCCTAGTGAGACGGTCAAACCATAGGACGGCGTCGATGGTTTATAGATAGACCCAATCAACGCGGCCGGACGTCATGTAGACGATGGCGCCGCGGCGCGAGCCAATCGCCTCCGGATAGCTGCAGAGTTGCTGTCTGTAGGTTGTTCGATCGGCCTGTTTCGGTGCGATATCGCTCTTCCAATCGAAGACGACGATGCTGCCGTCTTCGTCCTGTGCGACTGCGTCTGCCCGGCCGGAAACCAGATGATCAGGACCCGTGGTGGCTACGGCATGGATCGGGACCTCCGCTATGAGGCTGCTCCGAAAAGGATTTATCTCAGGGAGCTGGAAAATCCTCAGGGCCGTGCCGGCGAGTTCGGATATATCGAGAGAGGCGTCCGGTTGCGATGTTGAAAACAGTTGGTTCCGCAATATCGCTGCCCGCGACACCGCGGCATCCGGATTCTCCTCCAGCTCGCCAGTGATTAGCTCTTCCATCAATTTGTGCAGAAGAATGCCGCGAATCCGCCCGCCCTCCAAAACGGGCACCGGGTGGAGTGGCCCCTCTTCGGCGGCCTCCGCAGGAAAGTGTTTCGTCACCGAGTCAGGATCGCCGTCGCTGGGCTTGATCCAACGAATGCGCGGCGCAGCTTCGATGCGCGATCGCTCTTGAGCGAAGACGTGCGCGGTCTGCCCGTTCGCCACAGGAACGCGCAGGGCGACGGGCGTGCGGGGGAGACTTCCGATGTCGAGTTCGGGAACGGTGTCCAATTTGAAGTCGAGAAGCTTCGCCCAGGAAGCGTCGTTGCTCCAGGAGAAGTCCGGAATGATCAAGAGTTCCATCGCCCGCGTGCATGCGACGTAGAGGAGCCGCACGTTCTCGTCTCGCTTCTCCGCCTCTTCCGTGCGCAGCGCGTCGCCCAGTCCCGGCGGCACCACCTGGCCCAGTGCCCAATGGAGGCTTTCGTCCCGTCTTCGGTGGACGAAGGCCTCCGCCCGCCGCGGCATGGACGAGCGGTTGATCGGAATCACGACTGGCCACTCCAGTCCCTTCGACGTATGCACGGTGACGATCTCGATCGACTGTCCGTCGGCCTCCATCATGCCTTCCGGCGCCGCCGATCCGCTCGACCATTCGTCGTCGATGTCCCTGGCGAACTGGACGAAGCCTCGGACGTCGTAGCTTCGGGCCCGTTCGACAAAGCCGTCAACATTTGCGAGCGCCCGTGCCGCCTGATCGCCGCTGCGGGCCGCCACGATGGCACGGATGCGCAGACGCTCGATTGCCTCGGCGAGAATGAAGGCGGGCGCCGTTCCGTTGACGCGGCGGCGCAGGTCCGCCAGGATAGTCAGTACTTCCCGCGCGACCGGATTCCGCACTGCCGCCGGGGCGGTCCGTAGGGACAGACCTGTGATCCGATTGTCTTCGACGGGAAGATCGCCGGTGATGTCCAGCAGCTCCTGCTCCGTCAGGCCCACGAGCGGACCGCGCATGAGCGCTCCCAGCGCCACCGTGTCGCGAGTGTCGGCCAAGGCGCGGATTAGTGCCACCAGATCCTGCGCCTCCTGCCGCTTGTAGAGGTTCTTGCCCGCCTGCGAGGCGAACGGGAGTCCCGCCTCCTCGAGGGCGCGTTCGTACCGCCAGAGGTCCGTGGAAACAGGTGCGAGCAGGGCGATGTCGCCCGGACACAGGCGCCTGTTCTCGCCGTCGTTGAGGGTGATTTCGACATTGCCGATGAGGCGCGAGCATACTTCGGCGACGGCCTGGGCTTCCTCGTCGCGGGCACTGTCCACCCTCGTCAGCGGAGGAAGCTCCACGGAAACCTTGGCCACGCACGGCAAGCAGTGCTCGCCTGCCGCCCTCGTGGTCTGCAAGGCCACGTAACCGGCCTGCTGCGACGACAGCCGTTCCTCGAAGCAACGGTTCACGTGGTCCAAGATCTGGCCGCGAGACCGGAAGTTCGCGGTGACCCTGAGGATATTGTTGGGGAATTGCGCCTCGATCGTCTCGCGCACCCTGAGATACGTCGCCAGGTCCGCACCGCGAAATCGATAGATCGCCTGCTTCGGATCACCGACAACGAATAGGTGGCCCGGCCTGAGCGATCGCGCGTGCCAGGCGCGGGCGTCTTCCGCCGTTCCGCACAGCAGGAAGATGACCTCCGCCTGCACGGGATCGGTGTCCTGGAATTCGTCCACCAGAAGGCGCGAGAAGCGCTCGGCGGCTGTCGTCCGGACGGAAGGATGGTCGCGCAGCACGTCACGGCACGTGAACAGAAGGTCGTCGAAGTCGAGGACGGCGGCACGCCTCTTGAACGTCTCGTACTCCGTCATCACTTGGTCGAGCTCGCCCGAGAAGATCCCGATGATGGCCGTCGCAATACGTCCCATCAACGTGCCGTATGCCTGGCGACATCGGCCGAAATGTTCTTCCGCCTGGTCGGCAAGCCGCTCTCCGTCCGCACCGCCGGCCTTTCGCCATATCGTTCGGCGTCTGTATTCCCGAAAGTCAGACGTGTCCTTGCGCATGATAGGCAGCCATGGGGGATTCGCGAGCTCGAGCAGGCCTTCGAAGTCGGGCATCGGATCGAAGCGTCCCCGAAAATGAGAGACCAATGTCTCGAGCGCAACGATGTCCGGGTCGGCTTCAGGAGGCACGTCGACTTTGTCGCACCAGCGCCGGAATTCCCGCACGCTCTCCGCGAACTCCAGGTCGGCCTTCGCATCGAGATCGGCGGGCAACGGCCGCGCCGCCCGGTGGCGCCGGCGAAATTTGGCGAAGCTGCGCAGGAGTCCTTCGGCGTCGATCGGATCGCGGCGCGCCACGGATGCGATCGGGTCGCCGGCCGCTGGTGCGGTCCGGTCGAGCCTGCCGCGCCACCACCTGTCGAAGATCGCGTCGAACGCGAAGTCGGCCTGATCGGCGTCCAGGACATCCGCGCCGGGATCGATCGCGGCCTCGACGGAATACGTCTTCAGGAGGTCGTGGCAGAATGAATGGATCGTTCCGCAGGTCAATTCGTCGAGTCGCTTCGCGGCGGCACGCAGCATCGCGGTCTGGGCGGCGTCGGGACCGGAGGGCAGGGCCGGCCGGAGCTCGTCCGGAATCCGGCCCTCGAGTATGCGATGGAGGTAGGAGGCGATGCGCTGACGCAGTTCGCCCGCCGCGAACTCGGTGAACGTGATGGCCGCGATCGACCGCGGATCGACCCCGCGCGCGAGCAGCATCACCACGCGACCGGCGAGCAGGGACGTCTTGCCGGTGCCCGCCGCGGCTTCGACCAACAGGCAGGACTCCAGTTCGGTCAACGCCCTGAGGCGTTCGGCCCCGTCGACCATCTCCGTCACGGCGCGCTCCAATATCGCGAGATGGCTGCATTGATCTTGTTGCTTGCGGCCAGCTTGCGCCTTTCGTAGCCAGGCGACGCCGGGAGCGCCAAGCGAAGTTCGTTCGACCTGTCGAACGAGAGCCGGCCCGAGGTGACGACGCCCTTGCGCATCATCGAGACCGCGACGTTGACGAAGGCGGCGATCTGCTCGACGGCGGCATCGAGATCGGGAAGCCTGACGGAGAGAGTATCGCCGCGAAGATAGAGCAGCCGGGCGACGACCGTCGGTTCGCCCTCGAGGAGTTGTCGGCAGGCGAGCCCGTACAGCGCCCGCTGCAGTTCGGAGCCGCCGTCGATCACGATGCGGTTCGCGTTCCTGGGCGCCTCGCCCGTCTTGTAATCCCAGACCCGGACGGCGGCGCCTGAGCTGTTGAGATCCAGCCGATCGATGGAGCCACCCAGCGTGATGGGCGTCCCGGGTATCGCGACCGGAATGGTCGGATCCCATGGTAGTTGCCGCTCCGTGGCGAAAGCGTTCGGTTGGCCGAAAGGTACTTCCGCCCAGCTTCGAGTGCCCGCGTCCGTTATCTCCTTCCGCAGCAATCCCACGAGAGCCAACGATGCCGCGAAATCCACGGTGTTGCGCCATAGCAGCGCTGGCGGCGTCTGCCCCCGCAGGGGCCACGTGTCCCTCACGGCCGACGAGGCGTCCGCCAGAGCGTTTTCGATCTCCGCGTCCGACGCGCGTGCATATCCGGGCACCGGCTCGAGCGCATCCACAGCGCGCCGAAGAAGCTCGTGGACCAGCTTGCCGAAGTCGTCGGGCGCGATCGTCAGCGGCTGTTCGCGATCACGTGGCGCATCCCAGTCGAGCGCGTAGCGCCACACGAAGCCGAGCGGATCCCGCAGCATCCTTCGCAGGGATGTCGCCGACTGCACGCGTTCGATCGACCTCAAGACGACCGGATGATCGGCGCCGAACTGCCCGTCGTGCGGCGTGAACCGCTCGAGATGCCAATCGCGCCAGCAGGCCTCGGCCGATCGCACTCGCTCGACCTGAGCCGCGTCCTGCGGGCGGGCCATGATGCGATCGGCTTCATTCCAAGCGTGCTCGGGAACGCGCGCTCTTGAGAGCTGCATTTCCGGCCGACCTTCCGCAAGCGGGCTTCGGCCGATACGGCTTCCCTGAGCGCTCCGGCGCCCCCGAGAAAGCACGGCTCCTCCCGTCGCCGCGTCGAGGACGATGCGGAAATGCCGACGGTCGGCTTCGGCAACCGGATCGACATCGACGGTCACGCTCGATAGCACGTGATCCGGAACGATGGAGTCGTTGCCTTCCCGGCGGGGCCAGTGCCGGTCCGTCAGCCCGAGAAGCCGGACATGCGGGCGCGGCGCGGTGGCGAGCTCCCGTGCCGAGCACCAAACCACAGAATCGGCCGGGTCGTGATCGGATTCGAAACGCGACGACCTCAAGGAGAGCTCGATAGCTTCCGGAGGGGCGCTGCGCAACGCACCCTGCCATAGCTGCAGCGCGCTACCGGACAGAACGAGGATTGCGGCTTCGGCCGCCGCCGAGATGCCCCGCCCGAGCATATCCACGATTGGCAATGCGCCCATTGCGCCCGACAGCGACGGGTCGTTCGCCGCGGCCGCCGAGATCGCGCGTCGCCACTCTTCCGGGCGCGACAAGGTCGCGCCGCGTGGCAGCGCGGCGAGCCAATTCGCGGGCAGGCTTTCGAATGCGCTGCGCTCGCCCCGACAAAGGAAAACAAGACGTCGCAAGCGTTGCTGGTTCAGACCGTGTTGGAGCACGTCCGCCAGCGCGGCGCACCGCTGACCGTCCCGGGTTGAAAGCGCGGGAATCCCGTGCGGGAAGGCCAATCCGAAGCCGGCGTCCGGTGCAAGGGCGCGGAAGTGATCGTCCCACGGCGTCGTTCCCGCAGACACGATCGCGATCTGGTCCGGCCGGGCAATGCCGGAGGCGATCAGATGGCGCGACCACCGCAGACTTTCGATAACCTCGTGGTGCGGATCCGCGCAGGACACGGCGGCGGGCGCCGGACGGTCGACCTCCGGCGGCCGCACGATCCTTCCCGCGAACCAGGCGGTTTCCGCGTGAGGTGACACGATCCATTCGACCGGGACCTCCTTCGCCAACGCGTTGATCAGTGGTCGCCAAAGCGGGGGAATCCAGGAAAGGCGATCGATCGTCAGCGGTCCGATCGTACGGGCCGCGTGCCGCACCCGCGACAGAGCAGCATCCCGCAGATCGATCGGAAGCGCCGCCGCGAGCGGCAGTTCGCGTCGCACGCGGTTTTCGATCAAAGCCAGATCGGCGAGGCGTGCATTCGTCGCGTCCGCCCTAAGCGAGAAGTCGGCGTCCCAGACCTTGCGCAGGGCGCGGGAGAGCGCTCGCGTCATGCCTGGGAGGTGGCGTACTTTCTCGATATCCTGGAAACCGCCCGCCGCGAGAGCCAGCTGGATAGCGCGATCGAGTTGCTCCGATGGTACGGGCGACCTGAAGCCCCCGACCAAGCGCGCCCCGAGATTGGGAAGGGTCAGGATCTGCAGACCGCTTTCGTTAGCTCGGGCTGCGGCGGCGCGGCGCATCCGGAACGCCAGCGCGCTACCGACTATCGAGGTTCGTAATTGGACCATCGTGAGGTCGAGCCGCCTTTCAGGGTTGCCGCCGACCATCGTATCATCTTGCCGCGGACAAACCCGCCGAAATGGCAACAGAAAGTTCGTTGATGGCGCAATCGCATGCCGGCCGCAACGACGTTACCGAAGCGTTTGGATGCTGCCGGCCCAAGATCCGTGAAGACTGAGGGCGTGCCGGGGACCCGTAGACAGTCTTAGCGTTCATGGACTGCGGTTCGGATGCTAAGGCCTACTTCCTCGGCGTCGACGAGGAGAATGTGCGGACCTTCCGACAAGCGCCAACGTGCCTGTGAACCGCGGCTGCGCGATGCTTCCCGGACGACCGACTAGGTGCGGGTCCGCCGCCGGCTCGGCTTGCTCAGAAGATCCACGACGGTGGTCTTCAGCACCGCCGCGAGCTTTTCCATCGTCCGCAGCGTCGGGTTGGCGCGCTTGATCTCGATCAGCCCGATCGCCGACTGGTCGCTCCTGATCGCCCGGGCGAGATCGGCCTGGCTAAGCTCGAGTCCGGTCCGGAGCCGCTTGACGTTCTCGCCGAGGATCTCGGCGGTCGATAGCCGGCCCTCCCTGAATCTCTCCGCGAACGGCTTGTTGGTCCTCTCGGCGTCCTCGGCCTTCGGCATGGCGCCGATGTTCCTGCCCGGCGCGCGCTTCGGTCCGGCCTTCCTTGTCACGGCGGTCTTAGTTGGCTTCTTCAATTGGTCGGGTCCCTGCATGAGGGCGCGTCGCGTCCCGGACGGCGGACTGGCGGACTGGCATGCCCAACCTACCATCCAGCGGAGCAAGGATTCGATATTCGTCCGGAGATTTCCACCGTCGCGCCGGAGGCGACGGGGCGATGACTCGGACTTGTGACCGTGCGTGGCGGATCTGCTGCAATTACGAATCCTTGGCGCCGTACGCTTCGGAGGGACGTTGATGCCGAAGAAAGAGCGGGCTCGGAAGGCCGATTCGCGCCGAGCAGCCGAACCGCAAAAAGAGAATATTTTTCTCTTCGAGCGCCGAGGAAGGCTTTGTGTGCAATTTGGAGAGCGTGCGGGGGCGCCCACCCCGATGCCGCGGGTGGGCCGGCCCGACGCGGTCCCCCCGTGGCCGCTGCGGGGGATTTCGCGGCGGATTAATTTCCCCTAGATTCCGCTTCCTCCCCTTCGTTCCCGAATTGGTCCTTTGGGCCGTCTTGGGGCCGGTCCGGCAAGGCGCTGGCGGGAAACGCTATTTTTGGGGGAGAAAAGCAGAATCGCGCTCGCGCGCGCGCGCGGTTAACGGACCTCGTCAGTTAACCGTCAAGTGCGCGCGAGCGCCAGCGCCTTCCGCGCAAGGGAATCCGGTGCCCGCGCCGATGCTGTGGGTGAAACGCGCGGCGCGCTGGCAGGGCGGGGCGAACGGCCGGCATCGGCGAAGCCTGCAGACGCGGCGTCAACCGGACGCCAACCTTTCGCCGGCATGCTCCTTGGCCATGCCAGCCAGGTTGCCGGGAAACAGCGCCGCACTGCCGGAGGCGACGCGCGCGCGCGTCGACGCGGTCGCCGACATGCTCGCGGACGAGCGCGGCAGCGCGCACCTCGTCACCGTGGCGGACCTGCGCGCGCGCCTCTCCGACACCTTCGGCCGGCTCGGCCGGTTCTTCGCCGATTGGCAGGCGGCGCGCACCGCCGGCGCCCAGCCGCTGGCCCAGCAGGCCCGGCCGAAGCCGGCTCCGCCGTCGCCGGCGGTTACGAAGCCGATTGCCCTAGGACCGCCGCCCGCCCCGCGCGGCCGGCCGCGCAAGGCGCCGCCCGGTCCGGCGGCAAGCATGGTCGCCAGCGGCGCCCGGGAGGTCGCCGAGGAGAGGCTGGGCCGCGTGGCGAAGCGCCTCGGCCAGGCCCACGCCCACGGTCTGCGGAGGTCTGCCGAAGCAGCCGCGAGGGCCGACGCCGCACCAAATCTTTCGACCGCCGCCGGCCGCCTGCAGGCGGCTCTCGACGGCACCGCGCGGCCCGGGGCCCCGGTGCGCAGACGGGTCCGGCCGGCGGACCACGCCGGCGCCGCGAACCCGCGCTTCGCCCGCGCGGTGGCGGTCTTTCTGTGCGACCGCGGCCGCCCTGCGCGCTCGCGCGAGATCTTCGCCCGCTTCCATACACCGACCACCTATCCCCTGTCGGAGAAGGCGGCGCATGCGCTCGTCGTCGCCGCGCTGAAGGGCAGTAGGATCTTCATGACGGGCGGGACGTGGTGGTTCGAGGGCGAGGAGAAGCCGCGCCGCGTCGGCGGCGACCGCTTCGAGGAGCTCTTCCTGGAGGCCGCCAAGGAGACCCTGCGCGAGGCGGCGGGAAAAGAGCTGTCGGCGCCCGAGATCGAGGCCCTGCACGGCGACGCGCACCTGGCCGTGCGCAAGCGATTTCTGGCCGACGCGCTTCGGCGGGAGGCGGCCCGCTACGCCGCGGAGAGGTTCGGACCGGGCAAGAAAAAAGGGACCGCCGCGGTCGCGGCGGTCCCGGAGGACGGCGGGATCGAGAAGGTCGGCGAGCTGTACCGCTGGGTGCACGCCCGCCGCCAGCGCTGACATCAGACGTCCAGCGCACTGCCCTTGCCCGGCGGCCGCCGACGCTCCATCGCGCGGCGCGCCTTGCGGGCCTGCGCCAGCTTCTCCTCCAGCAAGAACTGCTCGCGGATGCGCACGATGCGCTTGTCCTCGAGCTCCGGCACCGGCCGGCCCTCGTCGATGGCCTTGCGGATCTCCGCCTGGCGGCGGGCCTGCTGCAGCGCGCGCTGGCGCTGGGCGGCATGCACGTCGGACGGCGTCAGACCCAGATATTTGAGGGTGGTCGACGTATCCTTGTGACCCAGGAAGGCGGCCGCGACCTCGATGTTGGAGTCGAGCCAGAGTCGGCGGGCCGCGGTCCGGCGCAGATCGTGAAACCCGAAATCCTCGATCCCCGCCTGCCGAAGCGCAGCCGAGAGCGACCTGTGCATGCGATTGTACGTGTAGGGCACCTGCGAGCCCTTCGCATAGAAGATGTCGTCGAAGCGACAGTCGCCTTCGGCCTTCGTGGTGAACACGTGCTGGCTCTGGGCGCCGGCGCGCCGCCGATCCAGGATCTGGAGTGCCGTCTCCGACAAGAAAACGGTGTGGGGGACCTCGTCGTGGCCGCGGCCCTTCAGGTAAACCCGGATCGATTCCTCGACCATGTCGACGTCGTCCCAGGTGAGCCCGGCGAGCTCGTTCCAGCGCAAACCGGTCTCGAGCGCGAAGAGGACGATTTCGGCGAGGTCGGGGTCGAGCAGCGCCAGCAGCCTTTGCTGCTCCGAACCCTCGCGCAGGTAGCGCGAGCGCGGCGTCACCACGGGAAGCAGGTCGGTGTAGGGCGGCAGCGGGCGGTTCGGCAGCGACAGGCCCATGCGCGTGGCGCCGAAGGCCAGGATCCTCATCGCCGTCTTCATCAGATTGCCGACGCTCTTCGGCGTCATGCCCTTGCCGCCGCTCTTGCGCGGGCGGCCGCGCTTGCGCGCCGGCGCCGGCTCTGTCAGGAGCCTGTCGCGGACCTCGACGAAAGCGTGATAGTCGAGCTGCGAGCCCATGGTCTGCGGGCCGAACGCCAGCACCACGCGCAGGAATTCGCGGCGGCGGGCGCGCATCGAGGGGCGCTCGCCGGAGGTACGCAGGGCGCACTTGATCGACTTCCAGCACGCGTCCGCGATGGCGTCGAAGGTGGCGTCGACCGGGGGCCCGGCCTCGCGGCGGGCGGCCGCCTCGCGGAGCAGGCGGTCCTTGATCCGCTGCGTCACGATGAGAGCTTCGGCGAAAACGGTGCACTTGGTGGACCCGCGCCACCTCACGCCGTCGACCATGATATCGTAGTGGTAAAAGCGTCCCCGCAGCAGCGTGTTCAGTGCCCCGGTGGCGGCGAAGTCGTGGTTCATCGCGTTCATGGCTATGCCTTCTCCTGTGTGGTTTCTTTCTCGAAGCTGACCAGGAAGCTCCCGTTGCCGGCGCCACGAGGACGGACGCGCACGTTCCCGGCTCGGCGCACGCCGGTGGCGTGCGCCGTCCGCGTCGCCGCGCCGGCGTAGAAGTTTTCGAGGTCCGAGACCGTGAATTCCCGCCGTATCCGGCGGAGCCCGTTTCCGGTCACCCGAAACGGAACGTGGCCTGCTTCTACCAGTCTCCTGAGAGATTTTGTGTCTAAATTCAGCATCTTGGCGGCTTCGGCGAATCGGACAGTCGGCCGATTTCCGAATCCTTGGCGCAGGATTTCGCGCAGGTGGTCGTCCATGGTGGCGTCCTTCGTCGTGCCGCGCGCCGGCGCCGCCGGAGGCATCCGGACGCGCAGGGCTCGCGTTCAAGGATCGGTTCGGGGTGTGCGCATACGCTTGGGCGGCGGCGGCCGGCCCGTCAGCCGCCGGACAAGCCGAAGGACTCGAGGACGGGGAAGACGATGCCGAAGCTGTCCTCGATCTCCGCCGCGGCGATGGTGATGTCGTCGCACGCTTCCGGGTCGGCCGCGTGGTCGATGATGCCGACCGTCACCGTATCGACCGCTACGTCGAGCGTCGCGGCGAGATGCGAGCGCAGGAGGAGCTCGGCGGCGCGCAGGTCGTCCTCGATCTTCCTGCGCGCCAGCGACGACACCGCGCCGCGGCCGGCGAACGCGAATGCGCCGGCCCAGCGCCCGGCGGCGTCGACGACCAGATCGACGACCACGGTCTCGCCCGCGCCTTCGGCGGGCAGCGACGCGGCGAGGTAGCGGCCGCCCGAGCGGCGAACGGCGGTGCGCGCGGCGGAGGAGACCGGAACGCGCGCGTTGACGACGACCCGGTAGCGGCCGGACCGGTTCAGCGCGTCGAGCACGCCGCGGCGAAGGATGTCGTTGCGGCGGCCAGGATCGCGCGGCGCGAGGCTTTTGCGGCGGGCGGGCGGGAGCGGAGGAAGCGCGGTCATGTCTGGTCCTTTCCGGCGAGCGTGGCGAATTCCGAAAGGGCGAGTGGTGCCTTTGTGCCGTGCGCGGCGAGGATGGAAGCGACGCTCGCGCCGTCGATGCGGCCGTCGGCGCCCAGCCGCGCGGCGATCTCGTCCAGCGCCGCGCGATTTCCCGCGATCAGTTTGGCGCTGGCCTGTTCGGCCTGCGACAGCAGTCGGACCACCGCGGTCCTGACTTCGGGAAAGGACAGTAGCCGCTGCGTATTCTCGGCCGAATCCAGGAATATCGGCGGACCCGCGATGCCGAACGATGCCGCCATGGCGCATGCCTCGCTGGTCGCTTGCTGCAGATCGCTACCGAGGCTTCCGCCTCCGCCATCGCTCGGCGCCCCGAATTTGGCGGCCTCTCCCGCGCGGCCGGCGAGCAGGACCATCAGGGTGCGGAAGTGATCGCCGAACGTGCCGTGCGCGTCTTCGTTCTTCAGCCTGAATGCGCCGGCGAGGCGGTTGCCCACGGTCGTCATCGTCGCGTACGCACCCTCGGGGCCGTGCAGCATGACGTCGACGAGGATGTGCGCGCCTTCGTGCACCGCCACGCGTTCGCGGCGTGCGGCGGAGAGCTCGCGATCGCCGAACGCCCGCTTGAGATGCTCCAGCTCGAGCGGGACGTTCGCATGGCGCGCCAGACGGCGCGCGTCGTTCACCACGCGTTCGATGTCGGCGCCGGTGAATCCCGCCGCCATCAGCGCGAGATCCGTGAGATCCTCGTCCTCGAGATCGCGGCCGAGCCGCACGCGCATCATGGCTTCGAGCGCATCGGCATCGGGCAGCGGAATCGTGATCACTCTGTTGAAGCGGCCCGACCTCAGCACCGCCGGATCGCAGCGGCGGTAGTCGTTGGTCGCGCCCATCAGCACGATCCGCGGCTTGCGATAGTCGCGGCCGTCGGAAAGTCCGATATTCCCGTCGGCACCGCCCAGGCCATCGCAGCAGGCAATGAAGCCGTTGATCGTCGCAGTTTCGTACGACCGGTGAGAATGGGTGAGCGACGCGCGATCGGAGAAGCTGTCTAATTCATCCACAAATAGTATGACGCAGCCACTCCCTCCTCTGGTTGATGCAATTTCTGAGCGTCTTTTCGCTTCCGCGAAATCGGCGGTCATCAGTCTCAAAAAGTGGCCAAGATGGCCGTCGGCATGCGACTGCCAGCGCGTGTGCCCAGTGACAAGGAGCTCGCACTTCGCTTCGCGTGCCAAACAGCGAACCAGCGTGGTTTTACCGACGCCGCTGGGGCCGTTCCACACGACGCCGGTATCCGCGAGCCAAGGGCCACCGTTCCTGAACGATTCGATATCGCGCAAGAATCCCCGGGTCCACTCGAGCGCGTCTTCGGGCAATCCGTGGATCTGGTCGAGCGTCAGATCCCGGCTGTCGCTGTCGCGCACCTTCGCCGAGGCCAGGCGACGCAGCCGCGAGACGCATTCGGCGGCCGAGCGGTCGAACCGCACCGCGATGCCGATCTCGGCGAGACCCGTGCGCGCGGCGACCTCGGGCTCGATCGCCGTGCGCGCCTTCTCGCCGGTCACGATCCGGATCGTCTCCGCGATCGTGCGCGGCGCGAGCGGTCCGAGCGTCAGGCGCGTCACGCCGGCGCGCAGCAGCGCGTCCGGAAGATGGGTCGCGGCGTCCGGCGAGAGCGCGATGATGGGGCGCGCCGCCGCGAGCGCGGCCAACGCCTCTTTCTGGCGCGTGATGCCGGAGATCGTCTTCGGCAATTCCTTGATGACAATGTGGAACCCCCGCGGGTCCTGTACCGGGTAGAGTGTCTTCTTCGATCCGACCGACGATGTCTTTCCGGCGTCCTCGCCGAAGATCA
This sequence comes from Bradyrhizobium diazoefficiens, assembly GCF_018131015.1. GTDB lineage: Bacteria > Pseudomonadota > Alphaproteobacteria > Rhizobiales > Xanthobacteraceae > Bradyrhizobium > Bradyrhizobium diazoefficiens_B. The sequence continues at coordinate 124,623 of NZ_JAFCJJ010000015.1, read as the reverse complement.
CTTCCTGCCAGCACGCTTCGACCGTCTCTAGGTCGAACGGATCGGCGACGTCGAAGGCAACGACCGGCCCGCCAAAGCGCAGTTCGCCGACCAAGCCCTCGCTTCCGTCGATCGCGGCCGCCAGCATCAGCCTGGCGGCTACGTCGTGGGCGCCGGACATACCGCGTCCTCGGGCATCGGCCCGGCGGGCGAAGCGGTCCTGGTCGCCGTCAAAAGATTTGATGTCTATCGAGAACTCGCGTTCGTCGTCGGAGCGGAATCCGCGCGCCGCCGCCGCGCCGAGAGCACCGTTGCGGAAGCGCCGACGCAATGCCTGCCAGCGGATCGTCTCGGCCTTGCGCTGTTCGCGTTCCAAGGGGCCGACGAAATCCTCCGGCGCCTTCGCCAACGGCACGGATTTCTTCCCCGGCTTCTTCGGCTGAACGGCTTTCCGCGCCGCGCGGGCTTTAGCCATGGGACACTTCCCGATCGAGCCACGAATCGGCAATGCGGACCTCCACCTCACCGCCGCTCGGCAGCCGGCGCAGCATATTCGCCATCACGACGCGTGCGGCCTCGCTGCCTGCGAACGAGCAGATGGCCAGTGCGGTCATTGCGGCGTCGAGTTCGAAAGGATCCGTATCCACCTCGCGCATGCGGATAGCCACCCCGATAGCGACGCCGATCGCGGCGGCCGCGTCCCCCGTGGCGGCGTCGCGCCAGCGCGTCTCCGCTGGTAGGTTGATCTTGGCGAGACAGCCGCGCATGCGTCGGATGGTGCGTACGTCGTAGTCTTGCGCGAGATGGTGCCGCCAGTAGCGCACCGGATGCCGGCGCACGACTGCGACCGGCGTCCACGCCATCATCACCGTCTCCAGCCACGAATCCTTGCGTCGAGCCGGGAGGCGCCGCCTGACGACGCCTCCCTCCTCGCCACGCCGGAGCACACCATGGCTCGCCGGAGCACACCCCGCCCGTGAATCCTTCATGCGATTACCTCGACCTCGAATGTGCCGTTGAGCGGGCGCCAGTCTCCGAGCCCCTTCATGAAACCGGCAATGCGGTAGAGCTCGATCACTTCGTCGCGGTCGAGCACCGTGGGCAGGTACCTCGCTACGAATTTCAGGCTCCAGTCGTCGAAGCGGGGTCTGGTGCGCATGGTGCGCGCGCCCCTCACTCTCACGGACGTGCGCAGGCGGTACGCCTGGTCCAGCCAGAGATGGTCCAGATCCTTCGAGCCAGGATAGTCGAGCGGCGCATTCTCCATTACGACGAGTCCAGCGCGAGCTTCGTCGCCGCGCTTGCGGGTCTTGGCAGCGGCCACGAAGGTCGCGATCAAGGCTTCCGCCGGGACGCACGGGCGGCCGCTGTCGAGCCAGAGGCTGCCGTTCCACTCGATGCGCCCGATCTCGAGGTGATCGGCTTCAGTTTTGACGCGCTTGGAGGTGAGGCGAGCGAGCGCCTTGGTCGCGTCCGACAGCGGATCCGCCAATTGGCCGTTGTGCATGATCAGTCTCTTCGTGCCGATTAGGCGCAGTTTGATTGTCTCGCATTCCATGAAAGCTGGTTCCAATCTAGCGGGTAGGGTCGATGAGCGGGCGGCGAAAATCGTGCAGGCGGACGACGTCCCGGCGCACGGGGCGGCGGTTGGCGTAGCGGCGCCGGCGCAGGAAGCATTCGACGTCGCGATGACACATGCTGCAGAGCGCGATCAGATCGCCGCGGCGTTCGCGGCCGAACCGGCGGTAGGTCGAATGGTGCACCTCGAGACGCCAGCCGCGCGAGGACCGAGCCGAGCAGAGCCGGCAACGTCCGCGCGAGGCGGCGAGTTCGGCCAGTCTGGCCGGGTTCGAACGCCAGGCGTCGCTTTCGATGTACTTGCGGTACCGCAACCGTCCTCCTGACATTTGCGTCAATGTGATAAATCACATTATAGCAGAGAACATTTTCCCTCAGGCGATTCCGGTGAAGATTACCGAATGTCGTGAAAATAATCCGGTCGCTGGGATCGGCTGCCTTGCGTCCGGCCGCTCAGACGGGTCGAAGCGATCAAAAGCGGGCCAGTCTCGCTCTGCCTTCGGTGCGAATTGCCGCCGTCGAACGTCGGATACCTCGAGATCGCGATCGGCGTCGATCGCATCGCCCTGATTGCGACTGAGTGGCAAACATCGGGTTGGTACTTCGTACGTAGTATCCGCTTTTCCGGACAACTCCCGAATCGACTCAATGTTCTTGATATGTTCTAATCGGTCATGGCTGATCGTCCCGCGAGGTGGCGCATGCCGACCCGAAAGGAAATGGAATTAATGGCTGCTGCCGTCGGCAGAAAGATGCCTCCTGCGCGTGGGCTGGCGCCGAACGACGACCTCCCGCTCGAATATTGGCAGGCGCTCCTAGCCGACGCTCGCGCCGACGAGGCCCATTTGCTAGGCCGCCAGCCCGAACGCTCGCTGCGGCTGGACCAAATTCCTAAGCCTCTGCTGAGGGTGGGCTGTCGCCGCTGCGGCCGAACCGTCGAGGTTCAGAAGGCCGACGCCGTCCGGCTGTACGGTCCGGACGCGGTCTGGAACGACGTAGGCCAGCGGCTGCTGGACAACACGTGCACGATCCGGACCGGGCGCCATGAGGAAGACGGCTGCTGGCCGTCATACGACTGACGGCAGCCGGCCGTGGCGCCGAAGCACCATCCCACCCCGCTTAGCGGCGACGACCGCAAGGCCCTGCAGAAGGAGCTCGGCCGGGCCCGCGCCATGACGGGCCTCCTCGCCGCCCAAGCTGCCGAGGCCCGGGCCAAGGGAGAGGCGCTGATCCGGACGGCCGACAAGCTGCTCGCGGAAAGCTGGAACGAGCGCATGTGGGCTGATGGCGAGCCGATCGATCCGTCGCCGACCGTCGACCAGGCAATCAACGGCGGCTATAGCTGGCTGCAGATCGAATGCTCTCGCTGCAAGGCCGCTCGCGACGTCGATCTGGCCTCGCTTGCTCACCCATCGACGACCTTCGTGCACGACCTGGCCAGCCGGCTTCGTTGCAGGAAATGCGCCAAAGCCGGTAAGCGCCCGGCCGCGACCCTGCTGCAGCTCGCCCAGCGCGCCCGGCATCCGGATCGGGAGACCTAAGCTTGTGTAATCTCTACTCGATCACCACCAACCAGGCCGCCATCGGTGCGCTGTTCCGCGTCGTCAACCGTTACGTAGGCAACCTCGCGCCGATGCCCGGCGTCTTTCCCGACTACAAGGCGCCAATCGTGCGCAATGGGGCCGATGGCCGGGAGCTCGCGACCGCGCGGTGGGGCATGCCGTCCTCGAGCCAAGCCCTCCTGCAGGCCACGAAGAAACGCGCCGAGAAACTGCAGGCGAAAGGCAAGACGGTCGACTTCAAGGAACTGCTTCGCATGGAGCCGGACGGCGGCACCACCAACATCCGAAACGTGAAGAGCAAGCACTGGACGCGATGGCTGGGTCCGGAGCACCGCTGCGTGGTGCCGTTCAACTCGTTCAGCGAGTTCAACAAGGCCGAAGGCGGCGACATCTGGTTCGCTTTAGACGAGAGCCGCCCGCTTGTCTGCTTCGCCGGCATCTGGACCAACTGGACCTCGGTCCGGAAGGTCAAGGAAGGCGAGACCACCAACGACCTTTACGCGTTCCTGACGACGGAGCCGAACGCTGAGGTCGGTGCCATCCACCCGAAGGCGATGCCGGTGATCCTGACGAAGCCCGAGGAGGTAGAGACCTGGATGACCGCGCCGGCGGAGGAGGCGCTCAAGCTGCAGCGCCCCCTACCGGACGGTAGGCTCCGGATCGTGGCGCGGGGCGTAAAGGAAGACGCCGCGCCGGCGACAGCCCAAGTCCGCGGCTCTGGTCACCTGTAGCCCGTCGAGGCGCTTGACTCTAAGGACGGCGTTCGAACAAAAATAGAACAAACGATTCCTGCCGCGAAGGTCCGCTTGGCCAAATTGCCTCAACTGCCCGTCTACTATTATCTCGACCACTTCGCCGAAATGCTCGGCTTCGTTCAGCGGACTTACGCCCCCGTGCTTGGTCCGGAGCATCACGCCTTCATAGCGCGGTTCGAGGCGCTTCCGAGAGATGCGCGATGCCTGCTGGTCCGGATGATCAACAGGCGCGGTGCCATATTCAACCGATCCCTGTTCAGCTACCCCGAGATCGATGACGTCGAGCGGGCGGCATCCGATCTGACTGCGGCCGGTCACGCACGCGAGCTCAGCGAGGCGGACTATGCGGCCTTCGTCTCATGCCTGCCGAAGGACGTCCTTGTGACTGGTGCGCAGGCGGCAGGGCGAGGAGACGTCCGGAAGTCCTGGTCGAAGCCGAAGTTCATCGACTACTACCTTGAGCGCATCCCATTTTCGGTCGCCGCGCAGCACTGCGGCGCCCGCAACTTCATCGCCCTCGATGGTACGCGTCCGATCGAGTTTCTGCTCTACCTCTACTTCGGCAAGACCGAGGTAGATCTGAAGAACTTCGCGCTGCGCGACCTGGGAATTCTCCGCACCAACCGCGAGACCTCGTTCAGCGCGCGCTTCACCGATGCCGAGGAGGCGCTCGCCTCGTTCCACTACAGCCGGGTCCTGGATAGCCTGGAGGACGGATCGGAGGCTGTTCACAGAGTGGCCGCCATCAACGTGCTGGCCGGACCCGCCTGCACGACCGAGTTCGCCGCTGATCTCCGCAGCCAAGCCGCGCATCAAACCGGGCTTTTCTTCGAGAAAGCGGGCGAGAGCGATCTCGCCCGGCAGCTCTATCGTGCCGGGCCTTGCCCCGACTGCAACGAGCGCTTGGTTCGTCTGCTTTACAACACTGGAGACAAGGCCGAGGCCGAAGCGCTGCTGCAGCGGATGATCGATGATCCCTCAAGCGATGGCGAACACCTCTTCGCCACGGACTTCTACGCCCGTAAGCTCGGCGGCAGACGTACAGGGCTCTACACCGAACTTCTGCGGTCCGGCCGCACGATCACCGTCGACGACACTTATCGCGGCAATCCAGAAGCGGGCGTCGCTGGCGTGCTGCGGCGTCAGGGGACCCAGGTCTTCTTCACCGAAAACGTCTTATGGCAGAGCTTGTTCGGCCTGCTCTTCTGGGACGAGCTCTTCGAAAATACCCGGATGGCCAGTGGCTTCGACTGGCTGCCCCACTGCTTGAAGGACCGCAGTTTCCGTGGGCTGTACGCCGCGACGATCGACGAAAAGCTGGAGGCCGTCGCATCTGGATCCTCCCTACCGTTGATATTCCGCACCTTCGCAGCCAAATGGGGCCGCCCGAACGGGATCTTCAGCTGGGAACATGTGCAAGTAGAGGCGCTGCGCGCGCTGCTCGAGGGATCCGATCCGTCGGGCGTCGCCAGCATCGTCGGCAACATGTGCGACGACTTCCGCGGCATGCGGGACGGCTTTCCGGACCTGATGCTGGTGCGTGACGGCAAGGCGTCCTTCATGGAGGTCAAGGCGGAAGGGGACGTGATCCGGCGCAACCAACTGATCCGGCTTCGCCAACTCGGCGCCGCCGGCATCACGGCCGAAATCGGCCGCGTCGACTACCGGTTCGACCCCGAGCAGGATTACGTGGTGGTCGACATCGAGACCACCGGCGCATGGTCGAACGGCGACCGGATCACCGAGATCGGCGCGGTGAAGGTGCGCAACCACCGCGTCGTGGACGAGTGGCACTCTCTCCTCAACCCGCAACGTCCCATTCCGGCAAAGATCGTCCAGCTGACAGGCATCACCAACGAAATGGTGCGGGACGCACCGGTGTTCGCCGAAGTGGCGGACCGTTTCATGGAGTTCATGGGGGACGGCATATTCGTCGCTCACAACGTCAGCTTCGACTACGGTTTCATAGCCTATGAATTCGAGCGGATCGGACGGCGCTTCAGGTTTCCGAAGCTGTGCACGTGCGCAGGAATGCGGCGTCGCTATCCAGGGCACGAATCGTACGGGCTGGGGAAGCTCTGCGAGACCTACGGGATCGAACTCGAGAATCATCATCGAGCCCTTTGCGACGCGCGAGCCTCGGCGCATCTGCTGAACCTCATAAATCGAAAGCGGAACGAGGAAGAGCTTGATGCCGAAGCTGCGTAGACCTCTCCAATGGCAAGCCCGAAGCGCTGTCGGTGAACTTTAGTCCATTCTGACGACGGTCCGCTGGTCCGCCGCTCTGTAGATCGCTTCCATGAGTTTCATGTCGCGCAAGCCTTCCTCGCCCGGCGTGTTCGGCTGCCTTCCAGTCAGCACGCACTCGGCCATGTGATCAAGTTCCAGGGCGAAATGGTCCTTCGCTGGGACCTCCACCAAGGTTTCGGTTTCGCGGCCTTCGGTTGCATGGCGGACCGTCAACCGCTGTCCTTTGTACGGATAGGCATTGTCCAACAGCAGATTGCCGCCATCCAGGTGGACCGCCAAGCGCGATGCCCTATGGACGCCATAGCTGCTCGAAAGATTGGCCATGGCACCGGACGGGAAGCGCATGATCCAGGCGACGCTCTCTTCCACTTCCCGGAAGCGCGGGTCGCCCGCAGGAGAGTTGATGCGGGCCTCGATCTCAACCGGCTCTTCGCCGGTCACGGCTCGCGCAGCGTTGAGGCAGTAGATACCGACGTCCGGCAGCGACCCGCCCCCTGCCATTACCTTGCGGAGGCGCCACTGCTCGGGATCTCCCTGATTCTGGCCGTTGATCGACTCGATCAGCTTGACCGGGCCCAGGTCTCCGCTTTGGGCGCGACGGATCACCTCGAGGTGGTGGGGCTGGTAGCGGCAGCGATAGGCGATCATCAACTTGACCCCCGCCGTGGAGCAAGCGTCGATCATCGCTCGAGCGCCTTCCGAGTTCGTCGCCATAGGCTTTTCACAGAGCACGTGCTTTCCGATCGCCGCCGACCGGAGGACGTACTCCTTGTGCATCGAGTTGGGCAGAACGACGTAAACGACGTTCACGTCTTCCATTTCGCGCAGTCGCTCGAACTTGTCGTAACCGAGCAGAGCCTCCGGCCGAACGCCATATTGGCGGCCGAGCACTGTCAGCTTGTCCGGCGATCCCGAAACCAGCGCGACCAGTCTGCTCTTCTTGGCTTGCCCGAAGGCAGGAAGGATCTGCTCGACGGAAAGTCGGCCAAGTGCGACGACGGCGAAGCCGACCCGTTCGTTGGCCGGCAACGGTCCTTCTGCGTTTCCCTCACTCGCCTCATTGGATCTTACGATGGATGGGAAGCTGACCTGGCCGTCTTTACTAAACCCACTGTCTACAGGAGCGGCTTGGGCGAAGCCCGTCTGCGACGCATTCACCGCCAATAGAGTGGCTGCCGAAAGTCCGAGTGCGCCGCGACGGGTCAGGGACGAGCGAATGTTGTCGATGTCACGCTTTGTCATCGCAGTCAAACCGGGCAGACCACCGGGGGGTTCCTGTTTCCCAGGCGCAATCCGACGAATAAAAGATTTTCCATTCAGTGATCCGAAAAGGTCGCAAAGACGTATTCGCATCTCCGTACTCAGGCGAGATGGCACTCCTCGGCCTAATTAAATAATTCTGATAACTCGAATTTAGCTTGCTCCGTCGGGCGAAACAGTGGTTCATAAGGCGCTGGTCCTCGCAGAGATCGGAGCCAGCCCGATGGCAAATGACGTCGACACCTCCTCGGAACTGTCTTGTTTGCGAAACTGAACGCTGACTTTCGAAGGAACTACGGCACTCTCATCGGAGCGATTTTGTATCTCCGCACCGTGAGCGCCGCCCGCCGAAGCCCTTGGATTTGGGCTGGGCTGATTTCGATCGCTTTTTCGGCGGTACTGAGCTGGTTGGGGCGGCACGGATGGTTTTTGCCAGGGTCGCTTTGATGGCCGCGAACAGCGCCCCCCTTTCCCGGTAAAGCGCCCCGCGATGGCGACGAAGGGAGCCTGATGAGAGCCAGACGTAGCGTCCCGACCTCAACGAGGCAGGCAGTAGAACGTAGTCCTCGATCTCCCGATTTGCCGCATCCAGCCGCATCACGGCAAGGAGGCCGGATGAAATTTGCCTTCGATAGGCTTTCCATTGCGCAGCGTGGTCCTCTCCCCGACGCGTCAGCCGCCGCGCGACAAGAAACGAGACCAGCCGCTTGCCTTCGACATTGACGCCGATGCCTTCCGGAACGAGCTCCGGCTGAAGACCCAGGTCGTTTCGCAACACCTCCGCGAGCTCGATTGCCAGCCTCGCCTGTTCGGCAGCCCAAAGCTCCCGGGTGTCGATCCAGTCGCAGTCGCGCGGCGACTCGTATCCGATCAGCGCATACGCCTTCCGCAGCGACCCGAAATGCTTGACGTACGACGAGACGTGATTGAGACCGAGCGCGGTGTTGATGATGTGCGAGTTGAGCTTTCCGCGCCGGCGCAGCGCCAGACGCAGTCGCAACAACATCTCATTTTCGGGGATCTCCACGCGTCGCTCGGCCAGCAGCTTTTGCGCGCGTGCGAAGATGCCTGGATCCACGATAGGCTTGATCTGCGCAGCGCCTCGGACCCAAGTGTGATCCGGATTCTTGACCAGCTTCTGCCCCAACCGTCGCGAGGTGCGATTGTAGATGGTCTTGCCGATGTAGTTCTCGTTCGCGAGGATGGTCGGAATCATGCCGTCGGTCCATGGGCGGCCGTTGTGATTGGCGATGCCCGCATCGTTCAGTTGGCGCCTGATGTCGCTGTACGTTCTTCGGCCGTTGACGAACTGATCGAAAATGGATCGGACCACGGCCACCTCCTCAGCGGAGCCGTGCTGCAAACGAACGCGGTCCGATTGCAGAGCCTTGAACTGGCCCTTTGCGAGCAAGCCCTTGGGGTGCTCGCTTTCGTCGACCATCAGGCGTCGAAGGCCGTAACCCACAGGAGCGCCGACCCGGTAACCGAGGCTCGCGACCCGGCAGTGTCCCGCGTGCACTTTGACCGAGAGTTCCCGGCTCCACTCCGCGGCCATGCCGCGCTTCAGACTCTTGGCGATGCCCGAGACGAAGGTGCCGTCGTTCTTGAACAGCTCCGCGCAGTATTCGACCTGGACGCCGCTCCGCTTGCAAAGGAATTCGTAGTACGCGCTCTCGTCGACGTCCTGGAAGCGGCCCCAGCGACTGACGTCGTAGACGAGAATGTGATCGAAGTCGGCCTGTCCCGACTGAACGTCGTCGATCAGCTCGATGAGACCAGGCCGCCCCTTGATCCGAAGGCCGCTGCGGCCTTCGTCGGCATAGGTGCGGACGATCGTGAGAGTGTTCGCCTCGGCATAGGCGGCGATGGCTGCGAGCTGGTTCTTGATCGAGTAGCGCTGAAGCTCCCTCGACATTCGGACGTACTGCGCTGCCCGGCGCGTTCGGGTCCGCTTCGCCAAGCTTGTCCCTTTGGGGACAACAAGCCAGTTACCCATGCACCTCTCCCGCTACTAAGAGGTACCCGTGTCAGCCAATACACCCTCTGCGTTTAGGATGGCAATCCCGGTCCGGACTGCCGAGATCCGGCCCTTGGGCGGGCGCTGCGCCCGGTTGTGCACAGCGCCGCGGGAACACGTGGACAAGCTGAAGCTCTGCCGATTGCGAATCCCTGACCCGTGCTGACCGGCCGGAACGAGCTGGCGGGCGGAAGGATTCGTCCAGGCAGGAGCGATCTCGATGCTGATGACGAAGGAACGACGGCCGGCGATCCGGACGCTGCAGGGCTGGGCCATCAGCGTGCTGCAGGAGGCCGGCGCGCTTCACGAATGCGAGGAGCACGGCTGGATGCAGGACAGGGCCGATCCTCATGCGCGCGATCGCGCCTTCGACATCGCACGCCGTAATCCGCCGCCGGGCATTTCGCCGGAAGCAGCCGTAGCCGAGGTCCGCGATGTCCTGGAATCGATCGGCGACACCTGCCCGGAGTGCCCGATTGAGTCCGACTAGACGGCTTGCCCGTCCGGCCGTCCTCATGGCGGCAGCCGCCCGCAGACGCGTGAGCCTCGCCAGAGCGCTCTGGATCCCAGATATCTCGCAACCGCCTGCCGCGATCGCGTGTGGGCACGCCCCTTGACGGCCCAACTGTTCCATCCATATACCATCCAAATGGATGCTATCCGGATGGTGATGTGATGCCGAGCAACGTTCACGAAATTCGACAAAAGCCGTCCGACACGGAAAAAATCACGATCAATCTTGGTTTTGTCGATCTCGGTCAGGTCGATTTGATGGTGCAGGAAGGCTTTTACTCCAACCGCACGGATTTCATACGGACCGCCATCCGCAACCAGCTCGAACGCCATGCCGACGTGGTCAAGCAGTCCACGGCGCGAAAGAGCCTGGACCTAGGCTTGCGACACTACAGCCGCGAGGATCTCGAGGCGGCGCGGAGGGCGAGCGAGATGCTGCACATCAATGTTCTGGGTCTCGCCACCATCGCGCAGGACGTCACGCCCGAGCTTGCCCGCGCGACGATTGCATCGGTCTCTGTGCTGGGGGCCCTGCATGCCAGTCCGGCGGTCAAGTCCGCTCTCGCTGACAGGACGAGGTAAGGTCATGTTGAACCAGGACATCATTCGCGAAGCCACACGCCTCACACGCTCGGGCCAACTCGTCGAGGCAACCGCGCTGCTTCAGCGTATGCTTCGGGGCGAGAAAGAGCGGGGCGCTACCGCACCGAGGACCGGCCACCCTTCCCTTGCTGCAGGAAGAGAGCCGCTGACCCTCGACGCCAAGGCGAACGCCGCCGAGACGAGGCGTCCGCGTCGGGGGGCCCAGCCGGCAGTGGATATCGCCAAAAACCTCCACGGGCTCGGACCCGGAGGAGCCCTGAGGCGTGCGCCGCCTTCCATGGCGGACATCGTGCCGGACGGCGCCAGGTTCGTCGAAGGAGTCTACGCAAATCCCGCGGGAAGCCGCGCCTACCGGCTCTTCATCCCGAGCGGATATCATGGCCAGCCCATTCCACTGGTGGTCATGCTCCACGGCTGCACGCAGTCGCCGGAGGATTTCGCCGCCGGCACGCGGATGAACTTCATCGCCGAAGAACAGACCTGCTTCGTCGCCTATCCCGCCCAGCGGGCGGACGCGAACCAGTCGAAATGCTGGAACTGGTTTCGGCCGGCCGATCAGCAGCGCGACAGAGGCGAGCCCTCGCTCATCGCCGGTATCACCCGCCAGATCATGCGCGACTATTCGGTCGATCCAGAACGCGTCTACGTCGCCGGACTGTCCGCCGGGGCCGCGGCCGCGGCCGTCATGGGATCGACGTACGGCGACCTCTACGCGGCGATCGGTATTCATTCCGGACTGGCCTGCGGAGCAGCCAGCGACCTACCCTCCGCGCTGATGGCCATGAAGCAAGGCGGCGGGCCTGAGGCAATGCCGGGCGACGGCCCGCCCGTGCCCACAATCGTCTTCCACGGCGATCGTGACACCACGGTGCATTCCAAGAACGGCACTCGGATCGTCCGACAGTCGCTCGGCAAATCCCGCACGAAGGCGAAGGTGCATCGCGGGCGGGTACCAGGAGGGCATGCCTACACTCGCACGGTCCACGCCGACTCCGGCGGGCGCGGAATCCTCGAACACTGGGAAATCCACGGAGCCGGACACGCATGGTCGGGAGGCAGCCCCACCGGATCCTACACCGATCCGGACGGACCGGATGCGACGAGGGAGATGCTGCGTTTCTTTCTCGAACATTCGCTGCAGCAGAGACGAAACTAGCGTCACTGCGGACGCAACGATCAGGTCTTGGACTTGTGTTCGACGGCCGCTTCGCGAGCCAGCCGCTCCGCCTTCAGGCGCTCCCGGTTCGCATGGAATGCCTGTTGGTCGCGCTCATGCTCGGAGACCGGTGCCTCCGCGCGCGTGTCGCGAAACACCTTCTGGGCTTCCCGTTGGGCCGCGGTGGGCATCCTCCGGTTTGAGGTGCGATTGTTCATTGCTCCCTCCTTCGGGCGCAAACGGTCCTTGCGCTATGTTGCGCATTCGGACCGCCAACCTTGGGGTAGGTTTTCCCCCGGCGGGGCTTTTGGGGGGCCGGGGGCGGGGATTCGACGCTTCGCGACCCCATTTCGTTCCAATCCGCTTGGTGTCTCAGAAGATTACGCCGACTTCCGCTGCGGTTTGGCCGGCCTTTTCGCCGTGGCTTCCTTCGCCGCCTTCTTGCCCTCGATCGGCATCAGCATTTCCTTCTGGCCCGCGGCCGCCTTTCGCGGCTTCTTGGTGGGCTTTGCGGCCTTCGCCGGCGCGGCCTCGTTGCCGACGGACCGCCGCAGCGCCTCCATCAGATCGACGACGTTGGTCGATGCTGGGCGCTCCTTCGGCGTGATCGGCTTGCCGGCGCGCTTCTTGTTGATGAGGTCGATCAGCGCGGTCTCATAGTGGTCCTCGAACTTCTCGGGCTCGAACCGCCCGGCCTTCTGATTCACGATGTGCTTGGCGAGATCCAGCATGTCCTTCGTGACCTTCACGTCCTGAATCTCGTCAAAATACTCCTGCTCGCTACGGACTTCGTAGGGGTAGCGCAGCAGCGTACCGACGAGGCCCTTATCCATGGGCTCCAGCGCGATGATGTGCTCGCGGTTGGTCAGCACCACGCGACCGATCGCGACCTTGTCCATCTCGCGGATGGTCTCGCGGATCACGGCGAAGGCGTCGTGGCCGACCTTGCCGTCCGGGCGAATGTAGTAGGGGCGGATCAGGTAGCGCGGGTCGATGTCCGATTTGTCGACGAACTCGTCGATCTCGATGGTGCGCGTGGACTCTAGTGCGATCTCCTCGAGTTCCTCTTTTGAGACCTCGATGTACTGCCCTCCTCGAGCTCATAGCCCTTGACGATGTCCTCGTTCGGCACCTCGTCGCCGGTATCGGCGTCGACCTTCAGATACTTGATGCGGTGGCCGGTCTGCCGGTTGAGCTGATTGAACGAGATCTTCTCGCTCTCGGAGGTGGCCGGATAGAGCGCGACCGGACAGGTCACCAGTGACAGACGTAGGAAGCCTTTCCAGTTGGCACGCGGGGCCATGTACGCAGAACTCCGTCGGGGGCCTGGATTCAAGACGAACGGAGCCTGCCGGTTCCGACAGGCCGGCGGCCGATCCCCCAAGATTCATCCGCAATGCTGGGCGCCGCACCATGGGAGTTCGGGGAGGCCCTTGACCCGGACCGCCGAAGGAAACTTGGCCGCCAACTGAGGCGACCTTAACATTCCCGGGACCGCCGAACCGCCTCGATTTCGATTCGCAAAGAGGCACTCTCCAAAAGGTTGCGGTGCAACTCACTTGAGGCCTGGTCGTGCTCAGCCCGAAGCGCCAGCCGCTCTAGGCGGACCTTGCGATTTTCTTCCATCGCCAGTTGGGCGCGAGCGAGTAGAACATCAGTCATGACGAGAGAATACGGCAGACTGGGAAGAGTTGCCTTCACTCAAGTTAGGCTAACTAGGCAGACTCTAAACTATTCCGGGGCCTGCAATCCCGGGGAATTTAGCCAGTCATTGATGTGAGATCCCGTCTCCGCGATCCTGGCGCGCCTAAGCAGATCGTCCCGTTCCTTCCCGGCTGGAAGCTGGCTGGCCTGCTCTTTGAGTTTGGCAGCCTGCTCAGCCATCCGTTCGTCAAGTGACCGCGTCTGCTTCACTCTTCGGCGCTCGCTCATATCGGCGCTCCTGAGCTGTTAACGACGGACTCCTAAACGGAGAGATGTACAAACAGTTCCGGGAGCGAAACTAGGACGGTGGGGAGGCTAGGACTCCTAGGCATTCCAGGCTCCGCTCCAGCTTCGCAACCGCGATAGGGCGTCGGCTCCGGACCCGCGAGCAGGTTCAATGGACCAAGCCCGGACCTGCAGGTTGGAAATCGAAAGTATTGAAGAGTTTTGAGACGGCGATCGGCCCGCCAGCGATACGGCTGTCGGGGCCGATCCACATCCACTCGAGCGACACAGGCCAGGGGGAATCATTCCGTGGCGGGCGCGGCTGGATCTCGCGGCGCGAGCAGGCTGAGCGCCGTCTCGATCTGCGCCAGCAGCCGCTCGATTTCCTCGCGTTCGTTCGGTCCGGGATGGCTCTCCAGCCGCTCCAGGAGCGCCTGCTTGCGCGCAAGCAGCTTTGCCAAGGTCGACATCGCACCTCACCGTGTATTGGACGTCTACAGACGAATTGGTACGTCGCGGAGCGACTTGCCAGTGCCGGTCCGGCGCGAGCGAACGAACTGGATGCGGATATTCGTCGGCGACCTCCTCGGCTCTTGACCTCTTCGCGCGCCGCCGGTCAAATTGAGCTTTCAGTGATGTTGCGGGGGTGGCGTCGTGGAAGAGTTTTATGGAAGCTTCGCGCAGCGGGCGCGGGACCTAGCGGAGAAGGCGGACCCGTTCACCAAACGGCGCCTGCTCGACCTAGCCAAACAGTACGATCTCAAGGGTCGTGGATCGAGCTATTCACGGATGCCAGCGCCGCGTGCAACGCCGCCGACAGTGCTCTTCTCCGGCTCCGGAGAGGCCTGAGGGCATCAGTGCTCCCCGTCGCTGGGGTCCGGCGAAGCATTGGCGCGGCGTTCGTATTCTTCCGCCAGGGCGGTGAGCCGCTCGATCACCTCCGGGTCGGTGATGGAAGCAGCCAGGCGCCTGCACCTCTGAGCTTCGGCAAGGAATTGGGTCTTCTTGTCTACCATGGCAATTTCAGCCCGCTTCCAGGCGGGTCACGGCGTCCTCCGCAGCCGCATGCGCGTCATCCGCCCTTCAGCGCATCCTTGGTATCCTTCGCAGGCCACCTGTTGCCGGCTGGCCTGACACGCACCTTCCCACCGCCGCCGAGCAGAGCGTGGGTGGCGACCTCGTCTTCTGCCTCGACGACCGTCAGATCGGTCTAGGGCCTCCAGTCGAGCGTCAGGTCGAGATCGCCCGGAAAGATCTGCCAGCGCGAGCCGTCTTCGAACTCGACGATGTGGCTTTCGGAATGGGAGCGGATCTTCATCTCAGGCCGCATCAAGAGTCCGAGGCGGGTCGCGCGGCACGAACGGGCGCCGGAGCCGGCCCGCCTCGTCACCGTGACACCTTGGACACCTGAACCGAACATCCGACTGCGCGGATGACGTCCGCTGCAGGCTCGCGGCCATCGGCCAGGCGCCGCAGCGGGGGCATTTTTCCAAGAGGGTTTCGGTTTCGATTATCGTGGCGGCCCCTTCAGGGCCAGCCCCCGTGGTTGCGAACGGGCTGGACTTGCACAGGTTCCCGCCGCAGCGCCTCTCCCTCAAACCTGTCGGCGAAACCGTCTCGACGGACAGATCCATTCGTGAACCAACAAGCGCTATTGCCTTTGTGCCGGCATCCGGATCGCCCTCGGCCGCGTGCACCGAAACCACACCCAATGAAGACCTACTCGCACCAGCATCTCGATCCAGCCGGCGCCCGGGACCGGACCTACCTCGAGTCACTGATCCGTGAGGATTTCGCGCGATGTCATCCCGGCGAGACGCTGGACGATCTCAAGCGGCGAGCGTCCTTTTCCAGAGAGGACAGAGGCCTGCTGCGGGACTGGATGGCCCTCGCGGCGGCTCGCGCCGCGGCCGCAATGCGCGGCTAAAGGAAAGCGCGGGCAAGCGACGATCGGCCGCCACTGATCGGATGAACGCAAACTCATGACGATCCCGGTTCAAGCCGGTGAGGCCCCGCTCTCGAGTAGCTGCGAGACGGCGGCGGCCAATTGCGCCGGCGCAAAGGGCTTCTGGATCAAGACGCTGCCGTCGACGCCCTGCGATTGCCAGTCAGGCGCGCTGGCGCTCGTCATATATACCACAGGAAAGCCAGGCGTGATTTCCCTGATCTGCCGCGCCAGCTCCCAGCCGCTGATGCCGTCACCTAGGTTGATGTCCGTCAGCAGGACCCGACATCCCTCGCGGCCATCGCAAAAGGTGCACATGGCCTCCTCCCCCGAATGGACCGAACAGGCCTCGAAACCGCCGTCGGACAAGGCGTCCTCGACGAAGCTTGCGATGAGAGCTTCATCCTCCACGACCAGAACACGAACGGCATCACTCACTTTCAAATCTCCTCGGCGACCGACCCGGGTCGTCTCGCGTGCGGCAGTGCGCTAGTCGCAGTCCGGCGGAAGAGCGACCTCCGCCGTCAGCCAGCCAGGCAACGTAATGAGCCGTGTCAAGCCACCGGCACACCGTAATAGGCGTTCACCGAGCGCGTCGTCGCCGGGTCGCTCCAATTCCAACTGCTCTCGTCGGCGTATTTGGGGGCGCTGCGGAGCTGGTCCTGGGAAATGCCGGTGACTACATAGCCGCCGAGGTTGGTGTCGTATTTCAGCGTCTGCCATGGCAGCGGATAGTGATCGTCGCCGATGCCGAGCAGGCCGCCGAAGCTGAGCACCGCGTACGACACCTTGCCGCTGATCTTGTCGATCATGACGCGCTCGATGTAGCCGACCTTTTCGCCCTTCGCGTCGTACGCGTTCGTGCCCTCGACCTTGTCGCTGCCGATCAGACTGAACGTCTCGCGATCTTCCATGGTCATGTTGACCTCCTGGGTGTTGTCTTCGGGAATCAACGGGGCCACGATGCCTCTGTTCCTGGCACAATCCGGGGCGAAATGTTGATTTCCCAGGGATGAAGCGGCCGGATCGGATGACGCGCCGCAATGTGCCGGACGAAGTCGGCGAGCGGAGTTTGAGCATGGACCTGACCGATCTGGAGCGCGATTTTCTGAGGAAGCTCCTCGGCGAATCCTGGGTCAGCCCGCCGACATTCGACCATGAAATCGTGGCGCGGCTCGTGGAGCTTGGTCTCGTGGAAACCGAACCGCTTCCATCTGGAGATATCGAGTATCGCATCACCGAGGCCGGACGGGCGGCGGCTACCGCGTGAACCACAGATCGGCGAGCCGCGGGCAGATCGGAGGAACGATAGCCTTGCCGCCCTATTGAAGTGCAGGGACCGTCGCCCGCCGTTGAACTACGGCGCCTGTCGCGGATAGCCAAAGGTTTCACGACCCGCTATCAGAACCAGCGCTCGCGAGGATAGCCAAAGGCGGCGGCCTCTCGGACTTCCGTGTTCTCGAAGCCACGGGCATAGGCACCCGCGCAGCCCGCGCGAGGTCCACCCGCACCCTCCTTATCTGCCCCTCAGCGAGAGGCTGATCCGCGTTACGATGTCGTCCCAGTCGCGCTCTTCGTTCGCCGGGTAGTTGATCAGGACGCAGTGAATCAATCCACTTGAGAAGTTGCACCGGTCGTACCAGACCTTGTCGCCCTTATAACTGGACACCGCGAAAAACCGAGGCGTCGTTCGCTTGTACTGAATGCGCGCGGGCGGATGCTTCTTTGCGAGAAATGCAGCTGGTGAATCGTTCGAGACGTTGGACGTGGCCTGTATCGTAAGGTCGGCTCGGCCATCAGCAGTCCGAAATCGCTGTCCGTAGCCGTCCGGCCGGCCGTCCCGCCTCTTCGGTAAAGATCGAGGCCGGAAAATCGACCGAGGTACCTGTCTGCGGGATGGAGTAGGTGGTCCATCTCGCCGGTTGAGCCGAGACCATGGAGATCGTGACGGCAAGTCCAAGAACGAGCGCCGACACCGTCGATTTCATCGCGTCTCTCCAACACTATGGAGGCCCGATCCGGAAATCACTTCTGGCCCGACGGCGCCTGGGCATTCGAATTGTCCGGGTTCTGCTTGTTAGCCTCATGATGGCCGATCGCGCAGCCGGTCGCCGCGCCGAGCTTGCCATGACCGGCCATGTGGCCGGCGACGCCGCCGACGATCGCGCCCTTGATGCAGCCCTTGGCGTCCGCGCCGGAGGCCGATGCCAGCGCCATTGCGGCCACGCATGCCGCCTTGAAGATCCATTTCATGAGCGTTCTCCGGGCTCGGTTTCCGCGAAATCAATTCGATCCGGAGGCGGTCGTTCCCGTTGCGGGCACGTTCCTGACCGCAGCTCCGCGATTCACTCATCGGCAGCGAACTCGGTCTCGTCGGCGAGAGCGACCCAGCCGTCTCGTCGAGGAGCAAGTCGCGGGCTTCCGAGTTTTCCATCTGTTGGAGCGAAATCGTCCATGCCTGGAGAGGTCATGCGCGCGGTCAGGGAGAGCAAACGGTCGAAGAGGTCCCGCTTCCTCCGCGACGCGATGGTCGACGTGCAGATTGCCAGCCGCGGCATTCGCAGCAGGCGGGTCCTGCTGGCGATGCGGCAGGTCCCCCGCGAAATTTTCCTTGATCGGCGGCTCGCGGAAGCCGCGTACGAAGACATTGCCGTACCGATTCCGAAAGGGCAGACCATCTCTCAGCCCTACATCGCCGCCAAGATGCTCGAGGCTGCCGCGATCGCCAAATCGGACCGGGTTCTGGAGATCGGCGCGGGTTCGGGTTACCTGGCGGCGCTCGCCGCCAAGCTCGGGCGGGAGGTTTGCGCGCTCGAGCGCCATGAGGCATTGGTGCAGCGCGCCCGGTCGCGCCTTCGGCATCTCGGCTGCCGCAACGTAGATGTGCGTCATGGCGACGGGACCGCAGGATGGCCGGAAGGCAGCGAGTTCGACGTGATCCTGGTGTCGGCCGCCGGTGCGCAGACGCCCGCGGTCCTGAAGGCTCAACTAGCTCCGTCGGGACGACTGCTCATCCCGCTCGGCGATCCTGACGGTGTGCAGTGGCTGACGAAGCTGACACGCGAGCCGGACGGTAGGTTCGTCGAGGAAAGGATAGAGGAGGTCCGCTTCGTTCCTCTGATCTCCGGCTGAAAGCCCGCGCCATCTCAAATGGCGCGAAAAAGGCCGCCCGGAGGCGGCCAGTTTTTGATCTTCGCTTCTTCTGCTTACTTCTTGAGGGCGTCAGCGGCGTCCCGCGCCGCATCTTTCACGTCGCCCGCGGCGTTGTGGGCGGATCCCTTGGCCTTATCGATCTTGCCTTCGGCTTCCATGTCCTTGTCGCCGGTGAGCTTGCCGGCACCTTCTTTGATCGCGCCTTTTGCCTTGTCGGCGGCGCCCTTCACATGTTCGCGGTCCATAATCGTATCCTTTGCTGTCCGGAAGATCAGCACAACGAAAGTGTTGCGCAGGGGTTCCTCGCAGAACAAAGCACGGTGTTTTCAACGAACACTCTGAACGAGCCCTTGGCCGAGCAAAGCTGGGGCATTGCAATGTCGGCTCTTGGCGGCAGGTCGGACGCGCGGCCATGCATGTCCTAATCGCCGCCCGCGCTGACGATCAGCCGCGGCTGCGACCGGGCGCCCTCTGTCGAATCCACAACGACCGAAAAGCCCGTGAATCGCTTGTTTTTCAGGTACCTTATCGCGGGGGGCTGCGGATATTCTGCGGTGAGCCAGCCGACCGGTTCTGGCAGCCTTTTCGAGCAGAGATGTTACAGGACACGACCGATCTGGCTGCCATGGCCGAGACCTTGAGCCGGTCGCCCGACTACCGGGTCCTGCGGCGTCTGGTCGCCAGCTCCAGGTACGTGCCGACGCTCGGGCAGGACGTCAGGACCGGCGTCCTGCTGGATACCGAGACGACCGGCCTCGATCATGCCAAGGACGAGATCATCGAGCTCGGGATGGTCAAATTCGACTACTTGGCTGATGGCCGTATCGTCGGCGTCCGTGACACGTTCTCAGCCTTCAACGAGCCGAGTGTGGCGATTTCCGCGGAGGTCACGGCGCTCACCGGAATAACTGACGAGATGGTCGCGGGCCACCGCATCGACGATGCGGCCGTCACGGACTTCGTCGGGGGCTCAGTCATCACAATCGCACACAATAGTGGTTTCGACCGGAGGTTCGTCGAGCGATACTGGCCCGTGTTCGAGCACAAGGCCTGGGGCTGCAGCATGAGCGAGATCGACTGGCGCAAACACGGCTTCGCGGGCTCGCAGCTCGGGTATCTCCTGAACGGAGTCGGCTACTTCCACCGCACCGGGCAGTAGACGACTGCCACGCTTTGTTGGAGATCCTGGACTTCGTACTGCCAGCGACCGGTGCGTCGGCACTCGCGCTCCTGCTCGAGACCGCCCGCAAGCCGACGCTGCGGGTCTGGGCGGAGCAGACCGCATTCGAACTCAAGGACTCGTTGAAGCTCAGGGGCTACCGGTGGAACGACGGCAGCGGCGGGCGACCCAAGTCCTGGTTCGTAGACATCGGCGAGACCGCCCTCGACGACGAGCTCGCGTTCCTGCGGACCCAGATATACATGCAGGACGTCGAGCCAATAGTGCAGAGGCTGACCGCGTTCACAAGGTTCTCCGGCCGGATTTGAAGCGGCCTAGCGGCCGAGACGCTTCTCGACGCGCTTGCGGCTGTTGCCGACCTTCTTGACTGCCTTCTTCACGGATGATGCGGAGCGGCCGGTCTTCTTCGCTTCGTACCGGACTTAGTAGTCTTGCCCCTTGGCGACGCGAGCCCGGTCCTGCTTGCGTCCACGCGCGGTCTTCTTCTTCGCTGCCGCCATCGGCTCCTCCTCTTGCGAATTGATGACGGGGCAACGCCGCAAGGATTCGCGGGTTCCGGAAACGAATTCCGCCGTCCCGGCTTGAGTCCACCGGTTGTTGCGTTGGAGTTCGTTGCGTGGCGTTTCAGCGGCGTAAACCGGCGGCAGTCGGCGCGAAGGCGCCGTTCCCGGGCTTCGTAGAACCGGCTTTGGCATCGTCGATCGAGAAGGTGCCGTCCGGAGCGCGATGGATTCACGAAATCAAGTTCGACGGCTACCGCGTCCAGGTCCATCTGGCGAACGAAGCCGTGAAGGTCTTCACCCGTCGCGGTCACGACTGGACCAACCGCTTCAAGAAGGTCGCCGACGACGCCTGGCACATCAAGGCGGGGTCGGCGATCGTGGACGGCGAAGTCGTGGTCCCCGCTGCGGACGGCACGACGGACTTCTCGGTCCTTCAGAACGAACTGAAAGGCAGGTCGACCAGCATCGTCCTGGTCGCCTTCGATCTCCTGTACCTGAACGGCCGCGACCTCCGGAAGCTGCCGCTCTTCCAGCGCAAGACCGAACTGAAGAAGATCATCCACGGCACCGAGGTTCAATTCAGCGAAAGCTTCGAGATAGAGGGCCGCGAGATGTTCGCGCACGCCTGCAAGATCGGGTTGGAGGGCGTCGTCTCGAAGGTACGCGACAGCGCGTACGCCAGTGGCCGCGGCAACAACTGGGTGAAGAAGACATGCGCGCAGCGCGAGACGCTGACGATCGCCGGCTTCGCGCTCGACGAAGGCAAGTGGGACGGCATCTATCTCGGTAGGCGCAAGGGGGACGACCTGGTCTACGCCGGCAAGGTCGACCACGGCTTTAATAAGGTCTCCGCAGACGACCTCCAGAAGCGGTTGAGGCCCTTGATCCGGAAGACGCAGCCCTACGCGAAACGGATCGCTCATAAGGGCATCTGGGTCGAGCCGAAGCTACTTGCCGAGGTCGAGTACCGGGCGAAGTCTGCGGAAGGGAAGGTCCGGCATCCGTTCTTCAAGGGACTGCGGGAAGACATGCAGTAGCATCGTTCGCGCTTGCGGACGGTTTTTCCACGCACGGGCGACACGCCGTGAACTAGATAGCCCGACGGCTTCTGCCTGCGACCAGCCCGTAAACGAACAGTACGATAATCGCACCGACGACGGCGCCGACTAGCCCCGCTCCTTCGCCGGGCCGATACCAGCCGAGCGCCTGACCGAGATAGGTCGCCACGAACGCTCCTACGATTCCGAGGATCGTGGTCAGAATGAAACCAGTCGGCTCGTTGTCGCCGGGCATGATGAATTTCGCGATGACCCCTGCGATAAAACCGATGATGATCGTCCAGATGATGCCCATGTTTTCCTCCAAGAACGCGTTAGCCAGCCGACGAAGAAGGAAGCCGTCCGTCGGGCGTGTATTTGTCCACGGCTGTCGGCAGCTCGCGGGACAAGCGGTCGAGTATCTCCTGCTGCGACAGTCCGGTCTGCTGTTCCAGCTTCTGCAGGACATCCGGACCGATCGCCTGCTTAAGTTCGGGCGGCGTGACCTCCCGGTTCGGCCCGTGATCGACCCAGGACTGCGCGGCGTCACCCTGACCGTTCTGTTTGAAGTGCTCGAGAAGTTCGCCGATCCCGCCGTTGAGCAGCGAACCCACGCCACCGCCGCCGACGAGGCCGCCCAAGTTGCCGAGCATGCCGCTTAGCGAGTCCTTGTTGCCTGCCGCCGGCTGCCCGGAGGTCGCGTTGCGAAACATCTCCGCCAGCTTGTCCCGATTCTGGTAACCGGCGAGAGCGAGCATGCCCAAGAGGGCGGTCATCGATGGCATTCCGCGGCTCATTTTCCGCTCCTGTATTCGATCATTGTCGCGTGCAAAAAAGGCGGCCCGCCTTGGAGGCGGGCCGCCAACCGATTTACCGTACGCCGGTGCCGTAGAGTTGGCGCTCGCGGCGGACCTCGTCCGCGCCGTAAGGTTGCGCCGCCGGATCGTAACTTTTCCACCCCGACTTTTGCCAAGCCGCGCTGCGGTCGCGCAGATTGACGGCGGATTGGTCGAGGATTGCTTCGTACCGCGCACGGTCGCCGTCAGGAACGCGGGCCGAAACCATCGTGCCGCCGCGCCTTACGCCTTCGGCATAGAGAGGTGCTTCTTCCTCGGAAACGCCGGCTTGCGTCAGCGCTCCCACGACTCCGCCCGTGGCGCCGCCGGCGACCGCGCCCAGCGCCGTCGAGGCGAGCCAGCCGGCCGCGACCACCGGACCCAAGCCCGGAATGGCCAGCAGTCCGAGGCCCGCGAGCAGACCGGCTGCGCCGCCGAGACCCGCGCCGACGCCGGCCCCCGTGGCAGCACCTTCGGCACGATCGTCGACACCGTCTCGGTCGCGATCGACTCTCTTGTCGCTGCTGTACCAGTTGTCGGAATTGTTCGCGACGATGCTCAAGTCCGAATGCGGCAGACCTGCCGCTTCGAGGCTCGTCACCGCGCGCTGCGCGTCGGAATAGTTGTCGTAGAGACGTGAAATCGTAACGGTCATTTTGAATCCTTGTCTGCGTTCGCTACTGCGCCCGGTTACTTGGCTGCGTTGACGTTGCCCTGAAAATCCAGGCTGACGTTCGTCGATGTGCCGCCCTTGCTGGCCTTGCCGCGCCACACGCCGTTGTCGTCCTTCTTCAGGCCCGAGACGTCGGTGTACCCGGCCTGCTCAATCTTCGATTTGGCCTGGCCTTCGGTAAAACTGTTGGCGCCGGAGACCGGCTTGTCGGAATTGTTCTGGCCGGAACTATTGACCGCATTGTTGTTCGGACGGTCGGTCGCCGGCGGATTTTGCGCGAACGACGGACCCGTCAGAAGCGAAGCGGCCGTCAGCAGCAGAAGAAGTTTCTTGTTCATGTCGTCCTCCAGTATTGGCCGGGCACAACATGTGCTGCGCCCAGAGGTTCCAAGTTTTCCCGGTTCGGATTGACGCAGCACTCAGGCCGGGCGCCGGCGCCGCGAGGCCGCCGCGGCGCCGACGTCGGAGAATGAGACCCATGGCTGATGATCGAACCATGAGGGGTAGCCGGCGTTTACCGAGATCATGTCAGACGCTTTCGACTATTTCCGCGCCTACGCAGTCCGGGCTCTTTGCAAGGCGCGAGCGATGCCGAAGGGCCGGATGAAGCACCTGCAGCACCGCCTTGCGAGGCGGAAATCCCTACCGGGCGAAAGCCTACTCTCGGGCCGCCGACAGCCTGGCGGCCCTTGCCGTCCCTCTGGACGAGCTCATCGCCGAAGACCGGCTTACCGAGATCCCGGGGGTCGGCGACGCGATAGCCGACATCATCACCAAGCTTCACAAAACGGGCAGTCATCCCAGCCTTGAAAAGCTGCGGAAGGAGATTCCCGCCGGCGTGCTCGAGATGCTCACCGTGCCCGGCCTTCGTCCGGAGAAGGTGCTGCGCCTGTACAAGGATCTCGGCATCGCATCGCTCGCGGAATTGGAGGCCGCGGCGAAGGACGACCGCATCAGGAAGGCCAAAGGCCTCGGGGCCGCCTTGCAAACCAAGATCCTGCAGAATCTGCCGATCGCGAAGAGCGGTGAAGGCCGCCTCCACCTGCACCGCGCCGCCGCGCTGCTCGCCCATGCGAAGGACTCGATCCGCAAGTCCCGCCCCGAACTCAAGCGTGTGACGATCGCCGGCGATTTTCGCCGCGGCTGCGAACTCGTCGGCGATCTCGCGATCGTTGCGGAGGCTGCCAAGCCGGACAAGACATCGACGTCATCGGCCGACGGGCTGCAAATCCGAGTATCCGACCGCAAGCACTTCGGCGCCGCCCTTCTCTTTGCCACCGGCTCCGCCGGCCACATCGAGCAGCTTCAAGCCTTGGCCGCCGAGAAGGGACTGCGGTTAGGCTCCGGCGGCTTGCACAAGGGCCGCACGCTGGTCGCCGGCGAGGAGGCCGAGATCTACCGCGCCCTCGGTCTGCCCTTCATCGACCCTGAGCTCCGGGAGGGGCGCGGCGAGATCGAGGCGGCTCTGAAAGGCAAGGTCCCGAAGCTCGTCACCGACCAGGACCTGCGCGGCATCCTTCACTGCCACACCGATGCTTCTGACGGCACCGAGACCCTGGAGAGCATGGCTAAGGCCACGCGCCAGCGGGGCTTCGAGTATTTCGGCGTAGCGGACCATTCCAAGTCTGCCCACTATGCCGGCGGTCTCTCCGTGGAGGAGATCGCGCAGCAGCACCGGGAAGCCGACCGTCTGAACAAGCGCTTCGGTAAGGACTTCCGGATCCTCAAAGGTATCGAGTCTGACATCCTGGCGGACGGGTCGCTCGACTATGACGACGACGTTCTGGAGCGGTTCGATTTCGTGGTCGCAGCATCCATGGGCGCTTCAAGCTGGATCGCAAGGCGCAGACGCAGCGCCTGCTTCGGGCTATTTCCGATCCTCACACCACCATCATCGGCCATATGACGGGGCGACAGCTCCAGCGGCGGCCTGGTTACGAAATCGATGTCGAAAAGGTGCTGCGGGCGTGCGCCAAGCACGACGTTGTGGTCGAGATTAACGCCCACCCATGGCGGCTCGACCTGGACTGGCGCTGGCACAAGGCGGCCCTCGACTTCGGTTGCATGCTGAGCATCAATCCGGACGCCCACTCGATCTCCGAACTCGACCACATGCACTGGGGCGTCCAGATGGCCCGCAAGGGCGGTGTCCCTGCCGACCGGGTCCTGAATGCGATGACGCTTGCCCAGATCACGCGTTACCTTCGCCAGAAGCGGCGCTCGCTCGCCCGCGCCGCTTGATGCCGCAGAAGCAAGATCTCTCGCTGCAGGGAAGGGGTGGTAGCGGTCGCTACCGATCGCGGGCACCACTTCAGCAAACGAACTCGGGACAGCATAATCCTGGTGGAAGGCCACGGCGTCGAAGGCGACGCTCACGCCGGCCCGTTTGTCCGGCACCGCTATTTGGCACGCCGCCGGCCCCGTCTGCCCAATCTCCGGCAGGTCCACCTGATCGCATCCGAACTCTTCCCGTCTCTCCTCGAAGCTGGTTTCGAGGTCGGCGCCGGCGACCTCGTCGAGAACGTCACCACCGCCGGATTGGAGCTCGAACGGATGTCGCTCGGAACCCTGATCGAGCTCGGTCCGTCCGCGGTCGTCGAGCTGACGGGCCTCCGGACGCCGTGCGTCCTGATCGACCGCTTCCGAGCCGGCCTCAAGCGGCAGGTGCTCTCGTCGGCGGAAACGGGCCCTCCATTCAAATGCGGGGTGCTGGGCGTGGTACGGACCGGCGGGACGGTCGCCGCTGGTGACGCTGCGCGTGTTCGTCTTCCGTCTTCCTCCTTTCGGCCGCTGCCGGCCGTGTAGAAAGACCCTACCATGGCCCGAAAATCGACCCTCCCTCATCGTCTCCAGCCCATGCTGGCCACGTTGACGGATGCACCGTTCGACGATCCCGACTGGGTCTTCGAGGACAAACTCGACGGCTTTCGAATGATCGCGGAGATCCGGCGTGGTCGCGTCGCGCTCTACAGCCGCAATGGGAAGATCATCAGCCACTCCTACGTCGAGGTCGCGAAAGCGCTAGAGGGCGTGAAGGCGGATGCCGTGATCGATGGCGAGCTCGTCGCGATCGGCAAGGACGGCGCATCCCATTTCCAATTGCTCCAGAACGCCCTGCGCCATGAGGCCAAGCTCTTGTACTGCGCGTTCGACCTTATGTTCGCGGACGGCGAGGACCTACGCGCGCTGCCGCTCTTGGAGCGCAAGAAGCGGCTCAAGGCCATCCTGCCGCGCCACAAGCTGATCGCGTTCAGCAACCACCGCAAAGGCAAGGGAACGACGTTCTTCGCAGAAGCCGAGCGGAGACATCTCGAAGGTATCATGGCCAAGCGCGCCGACAGTCCGTACGCGTCCGGACGCCGGACCGCCGATTGGCTGAAGGTGAAGACCGCGCAGCGGCAGGAGGTCGTGATCGCCGGCTTCACGGCGCCGAGGCGAACCCGGCCTTTCTTCGGCGCCCTCGTTCTGGCAGTACGCGAGGACGATGCATGGCGGTACATCGGCCATGTCGGCACCGGTTTCAGCCGCCAGGTTCTCGAAGAGCTTCACGGCAAGCTCATGAAACTCAAGACTCCCAAGTCGCCCTTTACTGCCAAGGTGAAGGACGAGCAGGTCACGACCTGGGTGCGTCCCACGCTGGTCGCGGAAGTGAAGTTCGCGGAGTGGACCAGCAAGGGAGAGCTGCGCCAGCCAGTCTATCTCGGCCTGCGATCCGACAAAAAGGCCAAGGACGTCGTTCGCGAAAAGAGCTGGCCGCGAAAATAGCGCCGCTGAGAAGAGACGTCCGCCCCGGTCAACCGGCGGCTCGCTCGGATGCAGAAGGCCACGGCGGCAGGGCCGGCAACCCGAGAACCTTGCGTACGGGTCCAAACGAGCGCCGGTGAGCTGCGCATGCGCCAAGCCTGGCGAGTGCCTCATAGTGCGCAGGCACCGGGTAGCCCTTATGATCCGCGAAGCCGTAGCCGGGGTGGCGGACGTCAAGAGTCCGCATGACCGCGTCGCGCTCGACCTTCGCCAAAATCGACGCAGCAGCGATGCTGGCGGACTTGGCGTCGCCCTTGATGATGGCCTGCTGGGGGATGTCAATTTCCTTCAATCGCTTCGCGTCGATCAGCAGATGCTGCGGTGTCAATCCCAGTCCCCGGACCGCACGCTGCATGGCCTGGATGCCGGCCCAGTAGATATTGATCGTGTCGATCTCCTCAACTTCGACGAACGCCACACACCAACTCTCTGCCTTTGCCTTGATCTCCCGCGCGAGTTCTTCGCGAGCCGAAGCGTCGAGCTTTTTCGAGTCGTCGATCCCGAGTATCCGCGTGCCGGGTTTCAGGATCACGGCGCCAGCGGAGACCGGCCCGGCGAGAGGGCTCATTCCGGCCTCGTCCACGCCTGCCACGGCACGATGGCCGGGCCCCCAGATAGAGGTCTCGAAGCGGAGCATCTTGCGGAGGCGCTGTCCTTCGGACCGATTTTCAAAGCGGCGTTTATCGATTGCGGCCAGGATGGCACGCGCTCCAGCGCGGCTGTCGGCGCGCAAGATCTGCTCCACGCTGGCCTCGAGCGGTCTTTTCTCGACGACATAGCGCTGACGCAACACATCGAGCGAATATTGGGACATAGCGGCCTTCGCACAGACTAATTGCGAAGCGTGTCCGTAAACTTTGTGGCGATTGTCTGAAGTTGGGCCTTGCCGCCATCGTCACCTGCGCAGTGCCCCGTCGAGAGGAACCGCCGGCTCTAGCTGGGGGCAGGTATTCTGCGCGGCTACTGATCTGATCTACGAACCGCCGGTCTCCGAACGGAACCAACCGCTGCCTTCATTCCTTTAGAAATGAGTGGAGCCTCGATCCCAGGGTGCTTCCGAGGGACAGGCCCATGCTCCGAGAGACTCGCAACGAAGAACAGGTTCTGGACCGCACCGCCGAGGTTGCAGCCACCATTGCGGAAGAAGGCCTTCGCTACGTCAGCGATTCCGCGCCCGGTTACACCCGCAAGCGGACGGGGACTACCTTCAGCTATTACGACCAGGTCGGGAAGCGCATCACCGATGCGGCCGTCATCCGACGCATCAAGTCCATCGGTATCCCGCCGGCCTATGAATCCGTCTGGATCTGCCCCTCGGCGAACGGCCACATCCAGGCGACCGGGCTCGATGCTCGGGGACGCAAGCAGTACCGCTACCACGCGAAATGGCGCGAGCTGCGCGACCAGAACAAGTACGAACACATCATCCAGTTCGCGGCCGCGCTGCCCGCGCTGCGCGACCGTGTGGCGGCCGACATGAAGCTGGAAGGGCTACCTCGCGAGAAGGTTCTGGCCACGATCGTCAGTCTTCTGGAGAAAACTCTGATCCGGGTCGGCAACGCCGAGTATGCCGAGAAAAACAAATCCTACAGGCTCACCACGATGCGAAGAAAGCACGTTGCGGTGGGCCGCGGCGTTCTTCGGTTCGACTTCACGGGCAAGTCGGGCAAACAGTGGAAACTTCGCGTCGAGGACAAGCGGATTGCCGCCATCGTGAAGCGCTGCGCGGAGATCCCAGGACATGAGCTCTTCAAGTACCTAGACGACGACGGGCAGCCGCGGACCGTCGCTTCTGGCGACGTCAATACTTACATCAAGGACATCACAGGCGAGGAGTTCAGCGCAAAGGATTTCCGGACTTGGGCGGGGACGGTTCTGGCGGCGTTGGCGCTGACCGAGTTCAAGAAGTACGACAGCCAGGCCGAGGCGAAGCGCAACGTCGTCGCCGCGATCGAGAGCGTCTCGAAGCAGCTCGGAAACACGCCCGCAATCTGCCGCAAGTGCTACGTGCACCCTGAAGTCTTGAACGCCTACATGTCCGGTGACCTCGTCAAGATGATCGAAGCCAAGATCGCGCAGAAGTTTAAGCGCCAGTACGCCAAGCTCACTTCCGACGAGATCATGGTGCTCGCATTTCTCCGCAAGCGTCTCGATTCTCTGAAGGCCCCCGTCTAGTCCCGCTATCGGTTCTTAGAAGGCGTACACCGCGATCGGTTGCAAGCTGGCCTTAACGGCACGCGCTCTCGTCGGCAGAAGCGAGCCCTGGCCTTCGAATCGGGGTGCTGGGCGTGTTCCGGTGAACGGGACGGCGGCGGCTGGCCATACTGGGTCGGCTTCCATCCTCATCCCGCCCCTTGTCAGCTATGCGGCGTGCATAAATCGGCGGCCAAATAGCCGAATCGAAGCGCATTCGATAGTTCGGAGCGGCATGGCCGCAAACAAGGTAACGGCGGTACGCTTTGGGGCTGGGGAGGCAACCGACGGTCCGAGACTATCAAGCCGCCCAGCTCCGCTGGCGGCTTTTTTTCGTTCAACCTCCCTCAGGAGGCGTTCGCCTTTGCTCGTTCACTGGCCTCACGGCGACGCTCCCGGCGCTCGCGCCGCCGCTTGGCTCGATCAGCGGGCTGCGGGAGCGGTGGAACGGGCGACTTGGACGCCGCAATGGAATCGTCAACCGCGAGCACTTGGACAGCCTCGGACGCCGCTGGGCGGGACTCCATGTGGTTGAGCACTGCGCGTCCTCTGGCTGTGATCCTCCATCCCCCGGTTAGGCGCTCGACCAGTCCTTGTGACCAGATGTCCAGGCCGGGCGCCTTGGCCGCGAGCCGCCTGGTTCGGTCCGCCCAGTCGCGGCCACTCGTTGCCAGGATAGCCATGTCACGCTTGAGGCCGTCCAACACGGCAAACCCGTCCGGGTATGCCGCCAAGATCTTCAAAACAGTGATCTGGAAGTTCACGCCCGGCCTCCAGATCAGCGCCACATCGTAGGCGCGTGCGAGAGGGCATCGCGGCCGACCTGCTTAAGAGCTTCCGGAGAAATCTCGCCTCTGGTGGCCGCCTCCAAAATCTTCGAGGCGCCAAGATTCCGCCCCCCGTTCTGGGACGATCTGAAGAGTGAAGGCCTGATCGAAGCGGGCGTCTCCGTCCCCACGCTGTAGAACCGGGGCTGAAGAGACCTATTACCCGACTTGTCCGTTTCTTCTGAACTTCTCCTAGGAGAGCAAGTCCACTCATCCGCTGCTCGATAGGCTGGCTAATTTGGCAGCGAGTTCGTTGCTGCTGAATGGCTTGACCATTCGTGGAAGATCGGGCGCGACGCCCTCGCCTTCGGCATAACCCGACATCAGTAGCACCTGCGTCGCCGGCAGTTCCGACCGAACACGCCGGGCCAAGTCCGTACCGTTCATTCCTGTCATAAGATGATCGGTAATAAGCAGCTGGGGTTTGACGCCGCCGCCGATCAGCCGGATTGCCTCTTCCGCCGAGCCAGCTTCAAGAACCGCGTATCCGAGATCCGTGAGCATGTCCGCGGCCGCTGCGCGCACCAGGGGCTCGTCATCGACGAGAAGCGCGGTCCCAAGAGCCCCGCCGCTGGCCACCGACGCCGGTTGCTGGTGTTCGCACGCCACAGGCTCATCGGTCGAAGGAAGCCACATTTCGACGTTCGTACCCAGGCCAGGTCGGCTTTGAATGGTTAATGCGCCGCCAAGCTGCGAGGCCAGGCCATGGGCCATGGACAGACCGAGACCCGTGCCCTTTCCGACGCCTTTGGTCGAGAAGAAGGGCTCGATCGCTCGGGCCATCACGGATTCGTCCATGCCGACTCCGCTGTCCGCAACGGATAGCCTGACATAGCGTCCGGACTGCAGGTTGGTCCGATGCCCCGTCTCAACTTGCTGGGCATCGGCGGTAATGCGCAGCGTACCGCCGTCGGGCATCGCGTCGCGCGCATTGACCGCGAGATTGAGGAGAGCCATCTCGAGCTGGTTTTCATCGACCTTTGCGGCCGGCAGGTCTTGCGCAATCTCGACGGAGACCTTGACCTGCGGTCCGGACGTACTGGCGATCAACTCGCCCATTCCGTGGATCAGGTCCCCCACTTGGGTCGCTCTGGCCTGGAGTGGTTGCCGCCGCGCGAATGCGAGCAACCGCTGCACAAGCGTCTTGGCCCTGTCTGCGGACTGCATCGCTCCGGCGATCAATCGCCGCTCGCGCTCGCCGCCTACGCCTCTGCGCTGCAAGGCATCAAGGGCTCCGACGATCGGCGTCAACAAATTGTTGAAGTCGTGGGCGACGCCACCGGTAAGTTGGCCCATCGCCTCCATTTTCTGCCCCTGACGTAGCTGCTCCTCCGCCCTCGCAAGCCGCTCCTGCTCCCGAATACGGTCCGTAACGTCATAGACGAACTGATAGGCACCGATCCGGTCCCCTTGGCTATTCCGCAGAGTGTTGTACTTCATTTCGTAGTGGCGACGTTCAATGTCGCCGAAAGCCGCGATTTCGGTGAATTCCTCTCCGGAAAGTGCGCGGGCCCAAACCGCGCGTACGGCTTCGCGCTCGGCAGGCAGATGCATCAATAGATCGAGCATGCATTGCCCGGCCTGCGGTCGAATCCCGAATATCTTCGCGAATTCGTTAGCCGCGGCCCTGTTGATGGCGAGCCAGCGAAATTCAAGGTCTACGACCTGCACAAAGGCGTCCGTCCCTTCCACAATGTCAGCCAATACCTTCCTTTCAGCCAGAACCTCCGAGATGCGGCGCTCCAACGTCTCGTTCAGCTCTTTTAGCTTTGCCTCGTCCGCCTTGCGATTGGTGACGTCGATTGCGGTGCCGGTCACCCGGACACAGCGGCCCCCGGCATCGAACACGCCTCGTCCTTTCGCAGCGACCCAGCGAACCCGACCGTCTTCCTTGCCGACGGTTCGATACTCGACGTCATAGAGGGCTCGCTTCTCGGGATCTGCCGCGGCCGCATAAGCTGCGCTGACGAACTCCCGGTCCTCGGGGTGAAGGCCCGAGTAGAAGTCCAGCATCGACACGGCTACATCCGGCGAGATGCCGAACATTGCCTTTACCAGCGGCGGCCAATGCAGGACTTGATTGACCTCGTCCACATCCCAGAAGCCGACGTCCGCGTTGGCTGTAGCCAAGCGCAGCCGTTCTTCGTTCTCCCGCAAGGCGATGTTCATCGCCTGCAGTGCCTCGTCGGCACGGCGACGTTCGGCTTCCGCCTCCTCTCTCTGCGTGATATCGACGTTGACGCCGATCATCCCGAGGAATTCACCGGAAGGCCCAAAGCGAGGATGGGCTACGGTTTCCAGTACCCGGTATGCTCCTGAAGCGTTGCGGTATCGCCCTTTTACCTCTACCGGAGCCCGTTTCGCGATCGCGCCCCCAACCTGTTCGCCGACCGCTGCGGCGTCGTCGGGATGTATCGTCAACGACCAGTCGAAGTCGGGAATCGCTGCTTCCTCCACTCCCCAGAAGCTACGCAGCAGCCGATTAAGGTGAAGGCATTTTCCCGCGGCGTCGCTTATCCAGATCATGACCGGAGCGTGTTCCGACATGAGACGAAAGCGCAGTTCGGATTCCCTCAATTGCTCTTCCGCCATTATCCTGTCGAGTGACAAACTCAACTGGCGCGCAATGGTGCTCGCTAGGCGGGTCTCTGCCTCGCTAAATTGATGAGGGCGCCTGTAGTAAGTCATGAATTTGCCGATGACGTGTCCGTTGCGGACCAGCGGAATGAAGGCAAGGCCGCGTATCCCTTCGCCCTCGATGACCTGCTTTAGCGCCTCAGGTTCGTCAGCATCCCGAATGTCGGCAACGAAGATCGGAACCGCATCGGTCGTCTTGGGTGTCCACGGCGAGTGGCCGTCTACGGCTTGGCGGTATTGCTCGCTGATCCCCTTCCAAGCGACAAAGCGCATGACGGAAGCCGAATCGAACAGTAGGATCGATGCGCGCTCGCACTCAAGCGCATCGGTGATCGCCTCGAGCGCCGCCGCGTAGACCTCTTGGGCAGATCTCGCGACCTGCAGACGCTCGGTCAGGTGGAAGAGCGTTCCAAGCTCGCCAACAGTCCGCGAGAGGAATTCTGCAGCGATTTTGCGTTCGCGGATATCACGGCAAAACGATGCTCCGCCCGCGATCGATCCCTTCTGATCGCGCAGCGGGACGACCGTAATCTCTACGGCCAGGGCTCTGCCATCCTTGGCCACCCTGACAGCTTCGAAGGGGCCGAAGGATTCGCCGGCGCTCACGCGGGCGATCATGTTCTCGACGGCTGAGCGCTCACCTTGCGTGACCAAGTCCAACACGGAGTGACCGGCGATCTCCGAAGCCTGAAAGCCCAGCAGCTGTTCTGCCGCGGGATTCCACTGTGTGATGATGCCGTCGGTGCGCCAGCACCAGATCGCGTCGGGCGAGCCAGTCAGGATTGCCGAAAGCATGGCTGGCTCGGGCTCTCCGACTATCTCGGAATCGGATCTTTGTTGTGCAGCGGAAACAGTTCGGTCGGCCGTAATACTCATCCCTACACCCCTGGCCACCCGGGCAGAGCCGGCGATCCGAATCCTTAACTGAAGCCCCGGAGAAAACCTCCCTTAACGGAGTGCTTGCGAATAAGTTCCCAAGGCGAGGTGAATTCCACCGTCCCGGCTGGGGTTCGCCATCGAGACTTGCGCGGGATGAGAAAATCGGTTTCCGTTCAATGATGGGCATTGGTGCCGACCATAGCAAAAGCAAAGGCACGTTCCCTCCTGCCGGGGGCGAATTGGCCGGCCTGATTGGCTCGCTTGATTGGTCTACGACGAGCCTGGGTCCGATCGCCGGTTGGCCTCCGCACCTGAAGTCGGCCGTCAACATCATGCTGCCCGCCCAGGCACAGATCGTGCTGTTCTGGGGCGCCGAGTTCGTGGCGCTGTATAACGATGCTTATGCCCCCACCATCGGCGAGAAGCATCCAAAGGCGCTTGGACGACCGGCCCGGGAAAGCTGGTCTGAACTATGGGACGACTTGGGGCCCCTCCTGCGGCGCGTCCTGGAGACGGGCGAAACCGTATCCGCTAAGGATCGTCCCTTCTACATCGAGCGACATGGCTATCCGGAGAACGTCTATTTCGACATCTCCTACTCTCCGGTCCGCAGTGACACAGGTGAGATCGACGGCGTCTTGTGTATCGTCAGCGAAACGACCGAAAGGGTGGTCGCCCAAGCCGAGCTGGCCCGGGCGCAGGAACGGCTGACCTTGGCTCTCAGTGCCTCTGGGATGGTGGGCACCTTCGATTGGCACGTGCAGTCTGACACTTTCTATTCCGACGCCCGATTTGCAGAAATGTTCTCGGTCGATCCCGACAAGGGCGAGAAAGGAGCTCCGCTGGCGGAATACCTTGCCGGGATCTATCCGGAGGACGTTGACCGGATCGCCACGGCAGTCGATCACGCCGTGGCAACCCGGGAACGGTACGTCCAGGAATACCGGTTGAAGAAGGGCGGAGACATCCGCTGGGTCGAGGCGCGCGGCGAGTGCCTTTATGACACGGATGGCAAGCCTGATCGTTTCGTCGGCGTGGTGGTGGATGTGACCAGCCAGAAGAACGCGCAAGAGCGCCAGCGGTTGCTGGCACGCGAGGCGGACCATCGCGTGAAGAACATTTTTGCCAATTTCCACTCACTCATCAGCCTCAGTGCTCGGTCTTCCCGTACGCCTCAGGAGATGGCTCAGGCGCTCCGTGGCCGTATGGATGCTTTGCTGCGCGCAAAAGACCTCGTCCGGCCAGGCATCATGGGCACGGAGCATGAGAGTGAGCGCACGACAGTAGACGCGTTGGTCCGTACCGTGCTGCAGCCGTACGAAGATGGCTCACCCGGTCGTATCGTCTTGAGGGGACCCAATGTGCCCGTCGGAGCCAAGTCAGTGACGGGTCTAGCGCTCGCGCTGCATGAGACCGCGACAAACGCCGTGAAGTACGGCGCGCTCTCCCAGCCAAACGGCTCGATTCATGTCACCTGGGACGCCAACCAGGATGAATTCCATCTTGAATGGGATGAAGCTGGCGGCCCCGTTATTGAAGCAGCGCCGCAGGCCAGAGGCTTCGGCACGATCCTTACAGAGCGCAGCGTTGCTTCCGAGCTTGGCGGCAAAATCGAGCACGATTGGCGGCGCGACGGTCTGCTGCTGACCCTCAGCGTTCCGCTAAAGCAACTCGCGGCCTGACCTCCAATCGCCACCTTGTTCGGGGCGGTCCGCCAGCGTTTTACTGGTCGCCTTCGATCTCGGCCGACGCAAGGGGGACGACCTGGTCTACGCCGGTAAGGTCGACCACGGCTTCCGATAAAGGTCTCCGCGGCCGACCTGCAACGGCGACTGAAGCCGCTGATCCGGAAAACGCAGCCGTATGCGAAGCGGATCGCCCACAAGGGCGTCTGGGTGAAGCCGAAGCTGCTCGCCGAGGTCGAGTACCGTGCCAAGTCGGCCGAAGGAAAGGTTCGGCACCCGTTCTTCAAGGGACTGTGGGAGGACATGCAGTAGCCCCGTCTGTGCTTTTGCGGATGCGTAGTTGCATGGGCAGGCCCTTCGCCATCCGAAGCGTGATCCGCTGAACCGGCCAGACGTCTGCGGGCTCGGACAACCGCATATCGAAGTTCAGGATCAGGACCGCGAGGATAATCGTGGCCTCCTGCAGCGCGAACGATGAACCAATGCATGTACGCGGACCGATCCCGAAGGGCAGATAGCTGAACCTTGGAATGGCGGCCCTTGCGTCCGGTAGGAATCGCGAAGGATCGAAGACATTGGGACGCTCCCACAACGTCCTGTGCCGATGGAGCACGTAAGGCGCGATCACGATCAGGGAGCGTGGTCCCACGGCGACTTCGCCGAGCAGATCGCCCTCGACGGCAGAACGACTGAGCGCCGCGATCGGGGGGTACAGGCGAAGCGCTTCCTCGACGACCGCTCTCGCTACGATCAGCCGATCGGCCAAGCCGTCGGACGAAGAGAGTTCGCGTTCGGCCTCCTCGCGCACCCGCGCACACCATTCCGGCGATTGAGAAAGAAGAAAGAGCGACCAGGTGAGCGTATTCGCCGTGGTCTCATGGCCGGCCGAAAGAAACGTCAGGATGTTGGATCGGACCTCCGTCATATCGAGACGCAGGCCCGTTGCCGGATCGAGCGCTTTCAGCAAAAGCGTCAAGAGATCGCTGGGGACGTCTGCTCGAGCAAGGCGTTCGCGCCTCATTCCAACGATCCTGTCGATGATCCCCTCGAAATAAGCCATCGTGCGTCGCAGGCGCCGGTGCCCGGGGCGGGGCACCGATGGCGGCACTCCGAGGAGATCCAGCGCCCCGATGCGGCCGACCACGTTGAAGTAAGCAGTCATCGCCGAACTGAATTCGTCCAGGTCGCCGCCGATACCGTCGGAAAAGATCGTCAGCGTGAGCACCCTCAGAGTGATCAACGTCATATCCGCAGCGACGTCTATCGTGGCCGCCCCCAGCTTCGACCATTTCGCCACCAATTCGTCCGCTGCCGTCAGCATCGCGGCCGAAAACGAGTTCACTGTGCGCAGCGCAAACAACGGGGCCAGGGCCCTTCGTTGAACTTCCCATCGCTCTCCATCGACGCTCAGCAGCCCGTCGGCTAGGCCGGAGGAGAGAATGCGACGCTGGATCGGGTCTTTGGGATAGTTTTTCGCATTGTCCAGCAGGACGCGTTTAATGGCTTGCGGGTCGTGGACAAGGAAGGCGTCCATGAAGGGAAGTCTAAGCTTGGAAATAGGATCGCGGAAAAAGTCTTCGCTCCAGCATTCGAGCGGATTTCGCCTCAGCCTTATGATGATGTCGAGCAGCCTCAATCGGCTCGGCGGCGGCACCGGCGCAGGCGGACAATAGTCGAGTTCGTCGCGGTGCGGCATGGACGTGGATCGATCCGAGTGACCGGTCGAAAAGATGGAAATGGGAAAATCAGGCAAGAGGTTCCGACGCTCCCGTTCTACTTGCGCGGGAAATCTCGATCAACCGGGCAGGACGGAGAGCCCTCGCCTTGCTTCTGAGTGAGCGGACCAATTCCGAACTGACGATCGACGCGGCCTTGGCTCCGCCGGACGAATGATGGCGCGCCCGCTGCGAGGTCGCACTGTGGGCTGAGACAAAGAAAAGACCGGGCCCAGAGAGCAGATTCTCAACTGGGGGGAACGGACCCCATTGCAGACAGTTCGGAAAGGTGAAAGCACATCAAAGGTTTGTCCCATGCGCGTCCTCTTGGTCGAAGATGACCCTCTCATCCGAGAATTCGTCGTCGAAGCCCTGCGTGAGGAGGGCTATGAGGTCATCCATGCCGCGAACGGCGACCAGGCGATGGCCTGGTGCGCGAGAGGCGCGGCGGACGTGCTGGTGACCGACGTAAAACTTCCCGGAAAAATGGACGGCTGGCAGATTGCCGAGCGCTACCGAGAGCGCTACCCCGGCCTCCCCGTGATCTACGCAACCGGCTTTTCACCCGTGTCGCCCCGACCCGTTCCGGGAAGCGCGTATTTGACCAAGCCATACCACCCCGACGACATCGTCAAGGCGATCAAAGAACTGGCGCGTTAATTAGCGGACCGAACGCCCTCTGTCTCGCAACCTGATGCCCCGATGGCGTCGACGAGGGAAGCCTATTGTCGACCCACGCTTGGCTGATCGTGCAGCAGGTCGGGCTAAGAATGACAAACGCCTCGCTACTGGCCTCTTGGCTCGGACTGCATTCGCCAGCGTTGGCCTTTTGCGGCCTTCGGGCTTTCCGCCTGACGTCACTCGACATGCAGGCGTGGCCAACCGGCCGCGCGGCCCACTACAGATCCGCCGGCA
The DNA here is from genome assembly GCF_018131015.1 of Bradyrhizobium diazoefficiens. Classification (GTDB taxonomy): domain Bacteria; phylum Pseudomonadota; class Alphaproteobacteria; order Rhizobiales; family Xanthobacteraceae; genus Bradyrhizobium; species Bradyrhizobium diazoefficiens_B. Next base: position 87,039 of record NZ_JAFCJJ010000015.1, on the reverse strand, counting down.
CACGCCGATTCACATCCATTCTTGAACTTCTCGGAGGAAGCCCATGCATGACACGGAGCAATTCTGTGCGTCGCAAAAGCGAGCCCATTGTTCGCACTTTTGAACATAGGAACCTAAGCGGCCTTAGACGGAAATGGCGACAGGAACCAGATGATGCGGCGTGACTTTCGTCAAGGTGTCGGGCTAGAAATGTTACGCCATTAAACCTTTCGGTTGTTGCGGGAAGAACGGGACGGCATCGAACTAGATTAGCAGTTGCGCTTTCGGGAGTATGACCATGTACGTACCCAGCACGAAGCCAGGCACGGACTCTCTCCAAGGTTTTGGTTCAGATCGCGCGATTGCTCCCAGTGACTTCACCTACAAAAAGGGCAAGACCATCTTCCTTCAAGATGATCCCGCGAAATACGTGTATGAAATCAAGAGCGGCGCGGTTCGAACTTACAAGTCGCTCCCCGACGGCCGGCGACAGATCAACGCATTTCATTTGCAAGGAGACGTCTTCGGGGTCGATAACGAAAAATTCCACCGGTTCACGGCGGAAGCGATCGTGCAGACCACCGTTCGCCTTGTCAGCCACGGCAGTTTCAACATGGTGGCAGAGAGCGATCCTGTCGTTCTTCAGAACCTTCTCAGGATGACAACTCGGAGTTTGCAGCACGCCGAGAACCACATGCTCTTGCTTGGGCGCAAGACGGCGCTGGAGCGCACAGCAGCATTCTTGCATGAAATGGACGAGCGCGCGGCAGCGACCGATGTTCTATCGCTTCCCATGTCGCGTCGTGACATCGCGGACTATCTTGGCCTCACCATCGAAACAGTTTCCCGTGCGGTTGCCAAATTGCATTGTGAAGGAGTTATTGATTTCGTTGGCAGCACTCAGCGAGAGATTGTCATACTCGACAGGAAACGACTCGCCGCGTTTGACCAGCAACCATGATGGTAGAACACCCTGCCGCTGACGCCGATGGTCATAATCACCAGGCGCGCAAAGCAACGGTATTCGATCCCAATGGCCGTCCAGAGAGCACATCTCCTCGCGAGGACAGCATCCGTGCCCGGCCCCTGAGGCCTGACAATGTGCAATCTCTAATTCTATCCCCGCAAACTGGCCGGCGATCAACGAACTATTCCGCTCGTCACCCCTTAGCCCGCCACCATACCAAACCGCAGCGACAGGATGAGCCCGGAGCTTGGGCCCCGGGTACGCCTCGTCGTAGCTACGTCACAGGCTCAGCGGAACCGGCCGCCATGAGCACCCGCGAATCCCATACGGGCATTGCTACGGTACGTAGCGTGAGCAAAGCCGCCCCGGTATCCGCCGTAGGCGACGCGCGCGCCAGAGCCGCGATAGCCTAGGCCGTAGCCATAGTGCCGATGAGCCCAATAATGCCTGCGATAACCCCAATAGGGCCCTACGAAGCCGACGCTTACGGCGGGAGCATACCCGTAGTACCCATAGTCGTAATCGACGGGGTAACCGTAGTCATAGGCGTATGGATCTCCGTAATAGTACGGCGCTGCGAGAGCAGCCCCGACAACTGCCCCTGCCGCCAAGCCCAGGCCGACGCCTCCCCACCCCCAACCGCCATGACCCCAACCACCCTGACCCCAACCGCCGCCTACGTGGCCGAAGCCACCGTGCATTCCAAAGCCCCGGGCTTCGGCGGGGACAACCATCATGCTCGCAGCCAGAAGGCCGGCTGCTGCTGCCGTCGTGATACGAAACTTCATGATCGGTCCTCCTCATGTCCCCTGCGAATCCCTCAACAGCCTTCTACAAGGGCCGTTCCTCTGAATTCATCTCATGCTTTCCGCTGCCGACAAGCTGCCATCAATCTGATGAGCCTAAGGTGCGCTGCTTGGGGTAACTGGGCGCGGTTCGGGGATAAGATGAACCGCGTGACGCCGTGGTTGTCCGCTGTACTACTGATCGTCACCGCACCGCCGGCAAGCTCGGCGGTGCGCATAACGCATGATCGCGGGGGTTTAATCGCAGACTACGTCAAGAAATATCACCAGCTTGCCTCTGCGGGCGAGTCGGTAATCATTGACGGGCTGTGCGCCTCCGCATGTACTATTGCACTCAGTGAGCTGCCGCCGCAGAAAATTTGCGTCACTTCTCGGGCACTGGTCGGTTTCCATGCGGCCTGGAATTATGGCCCGGGGGGCCCGCACCTTCACCGACCCTGAAGCTACGTGGCTGCTTTACTCCAGCTATCCGCAGAACGTGCGGCGGTGGATCGCCGGCCGTGGCGGGCTGAGACGGCATATCATATTTCTACGCGGGAACACCCTCCAGACAATGTATTGCCCGTGCTGACCGGTTGTTGGCAGGTGACCAGCATCGCGATAAAGGGCGGCGTCGCAATCCAGCGGCGGGACCTGTTCCGCATGGCTTCCTCGCAGTCATCGCGGGCGAGGGAGCGCCTCGTCGGAGCGCTCTTGCCCAGGTCGCCAAATTATGAGCGGGCCGCAGCGCAGAGGAGTGTCCGTCACGAACCATCAGCCGCCCACCACACCGCTTTGGACAGAGCGCATCACGCATGGCAGTTCGAACCTACATTGTTCCAAGCATGTTCTCCGCATTCCCAGGGGCCACGAGCGCGATCACGGCGCGTTCTCGCTGCGTGACTCGATTTTCAATGTCTCAATGGCTTGATGCATCGGAAGCTGCGAGATGTGGATGATGGCGCCAAAGCCCTGCTCCAATTCGAGAAACATCGCGACTGCACCGGCGACTGCCAGTGCACACAAGGTCAGCGTCGCCGCTGATATCAGATTGGGAGGCGCGAAGAGACCAAAGCTGGCGAATAGAAGAGCCAGCCAGAAGACAAGAAGCGCAACGAACGCCTTCGGAGTGCCTTCCCCTACTTGCTGAGCCAGCAGCCAGGTTGCGTCCCCGATCTTTGAGGCGAGGATCAACGCCTGGCTAAGCCACCACTGGTCCCGCGAATTTGCCGGCTTTAGAGTAAGCAGGGTGTCCTCGAGCCGCTGGAGCTGTTCGTAGGTCGAGGGATTACGAAGGTGTACAAGCCCATGATGTTCTGGAAACAAATCCGCTTCCTTGCGCTCGGCGAAGTTGAGCAACAATTGTCGTGCTGGCTCCGCACTTGGTCCATAGCGACTGAGCAGGTGGTCGAGCCGCAGGATTTCCGCAGACAGCGTGGTGACTTCTCCCCCAAGGCGCGTGAATGACGTGTTCGCGTTGGAGATCAGCAAGCCGAGTACAAGGGCCGATACGGTGGCCACCACCGCCGTGGAAACGTTCACCAGGCTTCTGGTGTCCTCCTTGAGCTCATGTTTGGGCAGGCGTCGCTGAACCTCCGCGCCCGCGAAAGCGCCTGCCACGATGATGGCGAAAACAATCAGGCCGATCAAAAGGGTGTTTGTCATCCGGACCTCTGCAGCAGCAGCGACCGCAACTTCCGCCCGAACTTCCCGTTCGTTCAAAACTCCGGCGAACTCAGGTCGCGACGCGATGGGCTCCGCTGGCTCATTTCTCAAATAGAGAAATTCACCTCGACACACGCAACAGCTCTTCCCCGGCAACCTGATCACCGCATGGTTGTTCGGTTCAGAGGAAAGAGGGGGAGAGCCGACCAATCGGCCCAGCAGCATCAATCAGGCAACCAGCGGTCTCGTCAGCGCGCGGACACATCGCAAAACCAACGAAGAGCTTCACCGCCTGCTATCGATCCACCACCGCCTCCCTGCTGAGGTGTGAGGACACCACCGAGGAGGCAAGCGGCGGCTCGGGCAGCCGCCGATCGCGTTGCTTACCTCACACTACCAATACGGATATTGGCCGGGGCAAACATAGTTGCCGTATGTGTCGTAGTAGCACTGATTGTTGTAGTAGCCGTAGGCCCCTGCGGCAGCGGCGGCCCCTACGGCAGCAGCACCGTACCCCCAGCCCGGACGATAGTAGCCGCCCCCGTAACCCGGGTATCCCGCGATCGGCCGCCCGGGCCGGCCGGCGATTGGACGGCCCGGATAACCCGGGCGGCCCGGACGGCCGGCTATCGGATGCGAGGGTCGAGGACCTCCGGCGACGCGGTAACCACGACCGCCGTAGCCACGTCCGGCGTGAACGCGACCGCCCCGCACATGGGCCGCGCGCATGCCGCCCCCATGAAAGCCTCCGGCGCGCATGCCGCCACCATGGAAGCCGCCAGCCCGCATACCCCCACCGCCTCGAAACCCACCGCCGCCACCGCCACGGCGAGCCAGTGCGTCATCGGGGATGAGAGTGGCGGTAACCAGAACGATCGCCGCAAAGACGGTGAGAATGTATCGCAGCATGATGAACCTCCACAGACTGAGCGGTGCAGCGCTGAACCAGCAGGTCCGCCCTCCGCCGCATGAGGCCAGCCGGACCCGGCTCGACAACATCATCGTGCAATTCGGCTATTTGTTCCAATCGGGTCTGCCGGTTCTTTGCCCGATTGCGGATCGCGTGTTCGACGGCCGGCCAGGGTCTTTCCTGACAGGCTCCATTGCAAATCCGCCTCCACGAAGCTGACGCGCAGGCCGTCCAGATCTTCAGGTTGGCGGCGGCGGCTTGCGCGGCTCCGGGCGATGGAGGAACTCTGTCCGGCGAAGCGCCGCCCACAGCGCACGCGCGGCAACGGCCGTTCCTCTGCATATTCGGACTGTTATTCGGCGGGGCCCGAGCGCCGATTGGCGTCCTAATGGTTGATTGATCTCGCGACTATGGGGTCAATGTGTACGCCCATCACAGGTGGCGTCGACCGGAGTGACGCACTGGTGGGCTGGCTGGGTTGCGCCGACCGTGCGGGTCGGGTCTGTGTCGGCCCGCACAAGATCGTTCGGACATCAGAAGCGAAGCTGGTCGGCTTCTCCGACTTTCATCGGCGACCCGCCTGCCGAATGGTGCACCGCGTAGACGGCGAAGGCGACAATGATCAGCAGCGCGATCAGGAACATTGCGCGAAATTTTACTATCAATTGCAGGCGAACCGTTGCTTGACGGCGAGCTTGGTCACGAGCCCGGGGCGGCAGATATCGCAGATCCAGAGATAGCTGACCCCATGGTCCGAGGCGTAAGCGGCTTGGGCGGCGAACATGGCGTCGGCGCAGACTGGACAGGCGCGCAACGCGCTGCCACGCGGATCGCGGTGGGGTGCGACGGTCGACAACAGTTCGGGCACTGTACGGCTCCTTTTCATTCACTGAAACCTTTGGCGCACAGGTACAGGCTCGACGATCGGGCCGCTTGTTATCTTCTGCCAAATGCCTGTTCGTAGGGGCCACCATTTGCCGCCACCGCACAGCCGCCAAGGGCTACCCCGCGCGCGGTCTCCTCTCGCGCGCGAGTGCGCGGCGCGGTGGGCGACGTGGCGGCGAACGATTGCTTTGGCTCTGGCTTAAAAAGACACCTTTTTGGCACGTGAAGACAGGACGTAATCGGCATTGTGCCTTAGCACCAACGCTATGACGCGATCCGATTGGTTGGCTTGGGTGGTAGGCTCGTTGCTCAGCCTTTTGGCGACGGCGTTCTTGATGTTTCTTGGGATGTAGTCCCGAACGTGGAGGAGGTTCTAATGACGATCCAGGCGCATCTGGTTGAGCTGGAGCGGAAGCACAGGATTCTCGAAAATGAATTGCACGAAGCGCTCGCGCATATTTCAACGGACGACCTGCAAGTTGTTGAACTGAAGCGCCGGAAGCTGATGGTCAAGGACCAGATCGGGCAAGCAAAGTCCAGGCGGAAACGCTTTCAATAGGGTCGCCTGCCACCTGGCAAGCCAGCAAAGGGAAACGAGCACCGTGACATCCATCATCGCGCCGAACCATCGGCACCCGGCAGTCCGTGACGATCTGCACCCGGTGCTCGCGCTGCGGGCCAACAGCTGCCGCTGGCCCGTTGGCGAGCCGGGAAAGGAAGGGTTTCACTTTTGCGCCGACGCGGTAGAGCCGGGAAGGCCCTATTGCCTGCATCACCACGCACTCGCGGTGCGACAACAATAGGCGTCGCGCCCGATGGACGGCATCATCAGCACTATCGCCAGCGTTCTCGCCGGTCCCGTCATCAGTGCCTGCCTTGTTGGGCTCGTCGTGTTGCTCACCGCTGTCGGTGCTTGAGCCAACAGGCAGCCGCCATCGCCGCAGTACCGGCGGCCTTCTCAGCGTCTTTGGGCAACCCGGTGGTGTACGTCGTCATCGCGCCTACTCCTTCCGCGCGTTCATCGTGCGACAGGCTCCTGCGGGAGCGTGCGGGCCAATGTGGACCGTGACGTGCCTCAGCCACGTGCCCGGACCGCGCTAGATGGCGTACCGGATGCGGCCGATCTGCTGGCCGTCCTCGTGAACAGAATAGGCGCGCGGGACGATCAGGCGAAGGCCTACTGCGGTGGAGTTCACTGGCTCTTGCAGTGCAAACCCTGCGATTGGGAGGTCCATACCAGCGTGGCTGTATTGTATTGACGCTTCGCCGGGTTGGCTCCGAGGTACTTTCACACTACGTCACGCGCGTGTTCCAAGGTGGCTTCGGCGGGGATGCACACGAGCCTATTGCGCGTCACATCATTGGTGGCCAGCATCAGAGCGTCCAGAGCGCCTGCAACATAATACAGAGCCTTAGTAGGTTTCCGCTGGCACCATTGGCCGCGAGCGCGAGCATGAGGGGCAGGGACTTGGTCATCGCTATTTGTCTTCTTCGTCGCTTTCTTCGTTGCTTATTCACATTCCGCCTCCTGCGGACCTGGATGGCCAATGTGGGAGGCAATACGTTGATCTAGCGCAAAACTGGATTGGGACCGTTGGGCCAGCCTGAAATTGCGCGGCGGCGATCCGGCGAGCTCAATCAGGAGGCGAGGCATGTACCGGCACATTCTCATTCCGACGGACGGCTCGGAGTTGGCGTGGCGCGGGGTGGCGCATGGGATGGATTTGGCGAAATGCGTTGGAGCCAGAGTCTCTACGATCTTTGTCGTGGAGCCGCTGTTTGCCGTGACCGGTGATTTTGCCAGCGTGCTGGATAGAGTCGCAAGCGCAGCCAACGAGGCCCGCGTTCCCTGCGAGACGTTTCAGGTGGAGAGCATACCACCCCATGAAGCTATCATAGCGGCAGCCGAGGAAAAGGGCTGCGATCTCATCGTCATGTCATCGCATGGTCTCAGCGGATTTTCCATGGTTCTCATGGGTAGTGTGACGAACCGAGTGCTGGCCCAGGCGAAAATCCCGGTCCTTGTATGTCGGTGAAGCTGCGGTCGGTTTGATGGTTGTTAGACGCACACCCTGTGGCCTCGCCGGAAATTAATTGATCTATGTCAACGAGAACTGGAGGAATCCGACGTTTGTTCCTTACGCACGTCTCCCATCTGGCTCACCCCGGCGGCTTCGATGCGCGCATTGCGAATATTCCTGGCCACAATGCTAACCGCGCTGTTTTTTGCTCGTGCCATTTCGGCGGCGGAGGAAAACTCGGGGCGGGTCGCGGGTTACGTCCCCCGCCTTAGCGACCTCATGGTCGTCATCCAAATACGGCATGCGAAACTTTTCTATGCCGTCAGGCGCGGGAATTGGCCTCTAGCGAATTATGAACTGGAGCAACTCGTCTCAAGCCTCAAGGAGGCGGAGCGCTATTATCCCAAAACCACACCCCCCATGATTGGTGCCGATAGAATAGCAACTTCACTCGGCGAAGCCGTACAGGGAAAGGACGTGGCGGAGTTCGATCGAGCCTTCGACGAAATGAACGCAGGATGCAATCGCTGTCATGAAGCGGCCGACCGCTCCTTCATTGTTATTCGGCGGCCTTCGTTCCCCTCCACGTTTAGTAATCAGTTGTACGGCCGGCATCCGTCCGAACGCCAGAAGCAGCCGCATTAGACTTCTGGAGTTGGTGCGTCGGGTTATTTCGGTGAGCAGGCGAGTTGTGGTCGCTATGGCGGCATAGCGGATCATGCCGGCCGCCGACCGGTCGAGAATGACCCGTACCTGATGGGGGCCCAGAGAATTAACCAATCCTCGGGCTCGAAGCATCCTTACAACAGGAACGCTAAGACCGCGATGCTACAAGAGTGCGAGTAGGGATGGTTGGCTGGGCCCAGACACAGTTGATTGTACCAAGTCGCCAGCCTGGGCTTCGGGCGCCAAAAGTTCGCTACCCTGTTCATACGGCTGTTGAAGCTTTGCGGTCTCCGTTAAAGATGACCTACGTCGCACGGACCTCAGCTCCCCGATTGCGACGTCAACGTCGTGTCGGTAGATCTCGGCACATCCAAGCTGCCCCGGGGCAATACTGTTCAAACCATCATGGCGGAAGCGCAGAAGTTCGCCGGCTCAACGCCGGCCGTCACTGTGTTCTCCGTGCCGGGTCCCGACGCGAGGTCCTTGGTTGGCGCACCGAGTACCTCCTGCGGACGACTGCCCATTGCAATTCGAGGAGAAGACAGGACGATGATGACGACTATCAGCCTAATCCTTGGTTTTCTGGTTCTCGACGCCTCGGCGGGCCAGGCGCATGTCACGATCGACGTGTCGAAGCTCACTTGCGATCAGGTTCGAAGCTTCGAAATTCTGGACGCGCGCGCGCAATGAGGAGCGCAGCATTGCCGCTATAATCCCGACATGAACCTGATGGAAGCGATAGACGCCACCCTGAACGCGAGCGTCCGAAATCCTATGCAAGCCGGCAAGTAGAGCAGCACCTGTCTGCAGCCGTGCGGCTGTTCATTATCCGCTCAGATGTGTTCTGGATATCCGTCCGGGGCCGGTGGAGACCACCTTCGAATGACAGTCGGGCGAAAGCTATGAGGCTAACCTGGCTTCATCGGCCATCGCGGCCAAAGCCTGCCTGTCTAGAATAACTGCCCTTCTTTGCGCGTCTACGAACTTGAGCAAGCCGTCCCTACGGAACTTTGCCATCGCGCGGGATACGGTTTCCAGCGTCAACCCGAGATAGTCTGCTATGTCGCGACGGGACATCGGGAGATGCGTCACCCGTCCTGATGTCGAACGAGAGTGCATCTCCATCAGAAAGGTAGCGACTCTTTCGTCGGAGTCTTGACATCCCAGGAGCAGCATATGGTTCTCGGCATGAATTAGACTTTTCGTGATCACGCCGAGAAGAGCGCGGAATGCCGTCGGTTCGCTGACAACACGGTCGTCCAAGGCCCTGCGGCTCATGAGACGCAGGGTGGTCTGCACAATCGCAACCGCTTCAAACCGATGAGTTGCGACAGTCTCCAACCCGAAGATGTCTCCCACTAGGTGAAACCCCGCGATCTGACGGCGACCATCAGGTAAGAGCTTTTGGGCGCGTACGGCCCCTGCGATCACTTGATAGACGTACTCACACGGTTGGGCCTGTCGGAAAACAATCGCGCCTTTGCAATAGTCGATATGCTCCATGTTAAACCATTTGGAGCTGATACCTGCTTGCCCCAGGAGACGTTGCATAGGCTTACTCCCGATTAGGTCACTCAAACGCAGGTTGGCAGGTTATGCCAAAAACAACTCTGCGTCGATAGCGCGGATAGAAACATGAATGGCCCGACCAGCAGCCAGTCGCACCCTCTGCCGCTCCATCGCTCAAGAAGTCCCTAATCGCCTGGGTAGGTCTGCCGTTGCGCCCGGCGACGAGGCGGTGGGTCTCACCGGCCCCCGACAAACAAAGCGCCGATAGGCCGGTTGTAAATGGACCGCAATCTCCGTTCACACCCCCTTGGCTAGTCAAAGCCTGCGAGCTGTCGTCGGTCGTGAATTACGATCTCGCGATGGGTATTGCCGATGAAATCGAGAACGCCTGCTTGACGGAGTCGCGACACCGAACGGGACACAGTTTCCATGGTCAAGCCAAGGTAGTCCGCGATGTCGCGGCGAGACATTGGCAGCGACAACACGCCTGCGGCGGCCGACCGCTGATCCATCTCAAGTAAGAACGCCGCGACCCTTTCTAGAGACGTTTTGCGTCCTAGCAACAGCAAATGATTTTCTACTTGCTCAAGGTTTCTGGTCGTCTTGCTGAGGAGATCGAGAAAGACCACGGCGTCCTTGTTGGCCGCATTTTCAAGGCTTTCGCGTCGGATCAGCCGAACGGTGGTGTCTACGACCGCTTCTGCCGTAAACCGATGGGTCTCGCCGTTTTCCAATCCAAAGATGTCTCCTGCCAGGTGAAACGCGCCGATCTGCCGCCTGCCGTCCGATAGGAGCTTGTACGTTCGAACTGCACCTTTCGTAACTTGATACACGTACGCGGCAGGCTCTTTCTCGCCGTAGATTTCCTTCCTTTGCTTGTAGGTGAATTCACTCAGATTGACGACAAGGTCTAAGCCGCTCGTCATACCGAAATCACTAAGCGTAGAAGGACGAGGCGTCCGGTCCATGGCCCTGCGCACAAATATGGTCCACTCCTAAGCAAATGAACGCGTATGCGCCTATCGGCTGAATACCGCCAGAGACGCAAAGATCGTGGACAGGACCCCGCACCCGATTACGGCAATCTTGAAGTGAAGGTCCGCATCCATATCCCGCCCTCTTCGGTCACAAAGGTCTAACCGCAATACCCAACATTGAAATTGGGGCGTCGACTAAGCGACAAAGCAGCCATCAATCCTCGCGCGGTGGCCGCAGCCCGATCGAACTGACCCAGCGTTCCGCTTTCAATCTAGTTTCCATATCCAACGCTTCCCAAAGCAAGTCATCGCGTTCCTTGCCCAAAAATGGTCTTGCCGCAGCCTCGAATAACTCTGCGATCTCGGAAAGAAAGCCCTGTGTCCCTGCCATTACTCACGCCAGCCAAGGTGTTGCGATCTTATCTCAAAACATAACCGCACTCGGGACCAGTGTACTTTCGGGCAATGATCACCCGAGATCGTGACATGCACGGAATGGAAAAGGTGCAGCGGCATGAGGACATCGTGGCTCCCCCGACTTGGGGTTCACGTAGGCGTACTTCGGGGCCGCAGCGGCTGCTCCGCAAATTCGTTTCCCGACTGGGCAAGAGGAGGTCGAGGGCTTCGTGCAAACGCATCAGCGGCCCTGATGCGGCTTGGAAACAGGCACCGAGCCGCACTCATGAAAGTGACTTTGCGGATAAGTGCGCTCTGTCGGCTATGCCCTCAATAGCGGCGCGAAAGCGGACTTGCAGAAGGTCGGGGTTAGGGGCCAGAAACTGACTCATGCACCGCGGCATTTGAATCTTATTCGATCACCTCGTTGGCTATTGATAATCGGCCCGCTGAAATTGTTAGCCTGATCGTTTGTTCTCGACCGGTGTACGGCACCTACTTTTCGGGATCATGCTCCAAACGGGATCGCGCCAGGCGCCCCCATCCGAGGGCTATCAGCGCCATTGCGATCGTCTGAAACAGCCCGAACACCGTCGTCGCGAGGATCGCAGGCGTGCCGGGAAAGCTCGACATGGCGATGACTAGGCTGACCGCCACGTTGCGCACCGATGCCGCCATTACCATGGCCGTGCGGTCGGCGTGGCCCGGACCGCCCAACAGCCAGCCGGCCGCGAGCGCCGCGAGAACCAACAGAAACATACCACCAAAGGCGCGTGGGGGGATTGCTACCAGCAGGCCGAACTGGTCCGTCAGAATGGTGACGAGCAGTGCGACATTGAGGATGAGGCTAAGCGCGCGCGCCGGGCGCACCAACCGATCGGCAAAGACCGGCAACCGATGGCGCAGGAAGAGGCCGGCGCACAGCGGCAGCAATTGGTCCTCGAGTAAAGTCTCGACCATTTTCGCCGTATCGATCTCCAGTTGCTGGTCGCCCGAGACGAGCGGTAACAGAAGGCTGAGCAGCAGTGGCGCAGCGACGGCGGACGATCCCGCGAGAACTAGCATCAAGCCGACCGCGAGCGGCACGTTACCCTTGGCGATCCCCGTGAACGGCGGACTGTATGGCGCGCCGGGACAGACCGCGGCGATGAGAAAGGCCGCGCCCACTAGTGGAGCGGCGTGAAAGAGTAGCAGCAGACCGACGGCCGCGGCGGGAACGAGCAGGTAGTTTGCCACCAGCGCCCGCGCCACCGTCCGCCGATCCCGGGCCAGGCCGGCAATGTCTGCAACCTTCACTCCGAGTCCGATGGTTACCATCATCTCGAACAGGGTGACAGCAGCGAGGAGGTTTACGATCCGGTCGATGGACACCGTTTTATCCTTGTCGAGGGTTGAGCCGCGCACGCTTGTGCGAGTATTTGAGGCAATACATGGAACAACGCCTACGCGCGCATGCATTGCGGTTGAGCGAAGCCAGACGAGCCTCTCCGCAAAGCGCCGCAACGACAAGCGTAATCAAAGTCGCGACCAGTTTCGATTTTCGTGAGCTTGGCCGGTTCTCCGTTAAATATCGACAGCAATTCGGCGAGAGCCCATCGGTGTGTTTCGGCATGGGGTCTCAACTATGATAGACGCGGGGGTCCCATCATCCCATTTAGCGAAATCGATGGCTTCATAGGGGGCCGACGACGCCGATAGGGTCACTATTCGATGAGGATTCACACGATCGCCTCCGAGCTTCCCAAAGCAAAGGGTTTTAGCCCACCCACCGCCAGGAGTTGTTGCATAGCTGTGAGCGGTCGGATGCATCTTCGTTGGGGCAGAAAGTTGAGTCCTAGTGGCGAGCACCGTGGTGAGGGTGGTGGCGCGCGGCAGTACGCAGTTACAAATCCCTGACCGGCCTAATCGTCGCTCGTCTCAACGAGTATTGCGCATGTTGATGCGCGTGATGTCCCGCGCGCGATAACGGCGCGACGCCCAGGTCTTTGCGCGCAGCGACCAGTCGACCAGATACAGCGCATCGAGAGAGCCGTAGGCCCTTGCGGTCTGCTATGTGACGCCTCGGTATGTGCCATATCTTGCAAGCCGATCGGCTGCCTCGGCGATTTGTGGCGCCTCGCTGATCCCTAGTTTCCGAAGTAACCGGACTCGCTGTTCCGAGACCCGCTTGATACTCCCCCCAAGGTGCGCAGCGATCTCGGCGTCCGTTTTTCCGGCGGCCAAGCGCCTCAGAAACCGCTTCTCATAGGGACTGAGGAATACCTGCTTCATATTGGGTGCGAAATCTGACAATCGTGCCCCAGTTTTATGACAGTGCAGGAATCTCACGCAAGGGGTGTCGGGGCGCGCTCGCTTAAGCGGATGGAGGAGTGCCACTGTTTGTTTACAGTCTGACCGTGCTATCGGGCATCGGCTCGACGGTGCTCAAGACAATTTGTGGCGTTCTCTCTGGACGTTTTAGGTGATCGTCGGTCCTCGAGCCGTCGAACGATGGCGGCCCCCGCAAAGATGATGATAGGTCGTCCGGGTCCTCTGGGACGCGCGAGAGAAGCGGGGTACGCGCGATGGCAGCTATCGAGGATATCTCTGGCGCGAGAAAATCCGTGGTTGCAGTTGCAGGCCGCGCCAGAAATCGCCGGCCCGTCTATTTGATCACTTCGTCGGCTCGGGTCGGCATGTTGATTCAAATCAATGGTAGTTCCAATGCTTCGAATTCAATTTCCGGGGATCCCCGCTTCATCCTCACGGGAGACATGCATGCGGTTGTTGGCGATAGCTGCTCTACTCAGCCTGACGCCCGTTTCGGCATTCGCCGTCTCCGACTGTCGGGTCACCGGTAATCCATCCGTGTTTGGCGTTGACATGATTGCCTACGTCACGGTCAGGTCGGGCGAAACGTGTAATTTCCCGATCCGAATTCCGGGCGTGATGAATAGCTCGGGCGTTTCGCAGAAGCCATCGCACGGGACGCTCAGACAGCTTAACGTAACGACGTTCAGGTACACTGCGGTGTCCGGATACAAGGGCAACGATACATTCGCTATTTATGGTGAAGGAAAGGGTCCGCACGGCTCAGGCAGATCGGTCATGACCGTGAACGCAACGATAGAATAGACGCGGCAGCCGAATTGCAACCGTGGGCAGGCCGCAAGGCTGTGGCAGCATCGTTGAGCGCGGACGTTGAGACTGCAAATCCGGCGTTGGCAAATGCGCCTCAGGTAGCGCATTTCGCGGGTAGCCGTTTGGCTGATCGAGTCGAAGGTCCTTCTGTGACACATCAACAAGTCCTACGGGCAACGCTTCCGTTTCCCGCCTTTGGCAATGTAAGTTTGCGTGGCGACATCGTAGGTGCGGAATCGCTGTGCGCAATATGCGACAGCGTCTGATTGAACCTCAGGCTCCTGATTGTAGTACGAATAATCATAGCAGTTGTTGTAGTAGGGATCGCACCAGTTGGAATACGCCAGGCCGGCGCCGACACCTGCTGCCACCCCCCAGCCATATCCCGGCCGATAGCCGCCTCCATAGCCAGGATAGCCAGGACGTCCCCAACCCGGCCGTCCAGGTACACCAGGACGGCCGGGCAGGCCCGCGATCGGATGAGCGGGTCGACCAGGGCGCCCCGCGATCGGGTGCGCTGGCCGCGGTCCGCCGCCGATCGCGCCTATCCGAGCGCCTCCGCCAACTCCGCCCGCGCCGATACCGCCGCCGCCGCCGCGAAATCCACCGCCACCGCCGCCGCGAAAGCCCCCACCGCCACCGCCACGACGAGCATCCGCAGAGTCCACTGCAAGCGCACTGACGCACAGAACAGCAAGCAGTGCACAACTGACATTTTTGATAGCCGGCATTGGTCTCTCCTTGCGTCAGAAATTACGATTAATCATGGCGATCTTCTTGCGATGTCATCGATGTCGGCTATGGTCATGCGCGACCGGGTTGGCCAGCGGTAAGTCCGGGCATGGTCCGCTGTGCTCCCAAAGCGACCAAGGTCCGCAGGCGCAGCGCTTCATCATCGGCTTCGAGCGTCGTGGTCAACGGCCTCGCGCGTTCAGTACGGATAGTACCCGCCCGGGCAAACCCAGCGGCCGTAGGCGTCGTACCCGCATCCGCCACGATAGTAGGCCCCCGCTGCAGCGGCACCGACTGCAGCGGCGCCAACCGCGGCTGCACCGACACCATAGCGGTAGCCGCGATAGGCTCCATAGCTGCGGTAGGCGCCACCCCGGTAGGCATAGCGCCCGCCGCGTACAGCGACGGCACCGCCCCGGTATCCCCGAGCTGCGACCGCGCCGCCGCGATAGCCTCCCGCTCGCACAGCGCCGCCGTGATAACCTCCAGCGCGCGCTCCGCCGCGGGCGAATGCGTCATCGGGGAAGGTGGTGACCAGGAGCATGGCCGCGGCTGCCAAAGCGATGAGAACTGGACGCAACATTCGCGTACTCCTTCTTCGAGATAGGAAAGCCGCGGACACCTGTATATCGCACCGAACCGCGGACCTGTCCGAAGCCTCGCGCGCAGGAGCTTCGCGCCCTTGATCTAAGTCAAACGCCTGACGAAGATCAAACGACCGTTCATCTATGTGAACGACGTTCTCTCACGCTGAAGTTGAAGCGCGAACTGGTGCGGCGGGATGATGTGAACGGCTGCTCGATGAACCCTCCGGCTCGACCCGACGCATCTATCCGGCATCGCGGCGCGATGCTCCAACGATCTGATGGTGCGGCCCAAGATCGACGCCGTCGTACATAAGGTCTTTGACCTGTTGCACCACCAGGCGCGCGCTACTTCGTTTCGGCCAGCTTCATCACAACACGGCCCTCGATGGCACCCTGGCGCATGCGATCGAAGATGTCGTTGATATTCTCCAGCGTATCTTCGGTGTAGACAGTATGCACCTTGCCTTCCCCGGCGAAGGCAAGGGCTTCCTGCAGGTCCATGCGCGTGCCGACGATTGAGCCGCGGATGGTTTTAGCGTTCAGCACGACGTCGAAGATTGGGGCCTTCCGGCCCCATTCCCCGGACCGTAACGCGCTGCACGCGCGGATCGTCCTCCCACGTTAGCAACGCGGCCGTGAGGGCACGGATCATGTCGAGGGACAACGCATTCATGGCGCGCGGACGGTTCAGCGTAATCAGCCCCGCGGTGTCGCGGACTTCCGTGATGACCTCGCTCATCGCGTTACCTCAAACAGATGCTCAGCTTCCATAACTTTAAGGTCAGATCATTTCTGGTGGACAACACCAACGTCAATCAAATTGAGGGGAGTGATGGAAGGAATTTATTCGGTCATGACGGCACTACTGAACTGCGCCGTCCGATGCCGCGGCCGCCCTCGTCCTTTCCAAGAGGCTGCTGCAGATGCCTTTTGCGGGCTCTTACCGAGAGGCGAGTATGCGCTTTGGTCCTGCGGCAGTTGCGGAGTTCCGCACTCCTAGTCACTCCGGGCTCCGCTCCTAATTTGCGACCGCAGACACGACGTCAGTTGGAGAGCCGCGCGGGCAGGCCCTTGGGAACAAAAATCCCGGGACTGTGGCTAGAGCGGCGGAAGCATAAAGTTTTGAGAGCGCGGTCGTCCCCGGCACACGGCTGCCGGGGACGACCTCGTATGGCAAGCCCTCGAGTACAAGCGCTCCGTAGCGCGTTGGAACCGGCGCAGTTCGATCTGCGTTGTCCTATAGACCCAGGAGCCCTTACATGTCGGTGAGACTTCAGATTGCCGCGATGGTCTTCATGATGGTTCAAGCCGTCCTCTTCGGACTTGGATTGATCGCTATTCTGCTCACATCTGCGCGATCGGACGCAATGACCGCAATCCCTGTGATGATCGCGGTCAGCTTTCTAGCATCAGCGGCGATCGCATGGTTGATCGCACCGCGACTCCGTCAGCGCTACTGGCGCGCAAAAGGCAGTAAGGGCGATTTGATCTCGGGATGACAGTTTTCGACGTCGAGATCCAAGGCCGCGGGGTTTTTGAGCTCGCCTGCAAGATAGGTCTAGAGAGTGGTCTCAAGGTCCGTGACAGCGTGTAGGCCGGTGGCCGCGGTAACAGCAGGGTCAAGAAGACCTGACCGCAGCGAGATCATGACTCCGCGCTCGCTGTAGGTGGACTTACAGTTACCGAGCCTGTTCTCCCTTTGCCGCTTTCTCCCTTTGCCGCTTCAAGACGCCATGGAGGTCCGCGGCCGGTTCCGACACTCCCGCTCGCCTGGATAAAGGCAGAAGTGGAGCATACCCGGCTGTATTCGTCCCCATTCTTGTCCTCTTCAGAATGCATCTAAGAGCGAGGCAACGTCTCGCGGAACCGATTGCCTCGCTGTCCGTATTCAAATTCGGCCACGGAGTTCGCGTTGATCTTTTTGATAGGCAACTGCTGAACCGGCTGGCAGGCTTTGGGCGTTTGATGGTGCCAGCTTAACGACGGGCTTGTCAGGTCGTTAGATGTCTACCGAGGATGAAGTCGCCGCAGATACGCCTGACTGTAAGCGTTCAGGATGGGCGCCGTTTGCAAGTCGCCCCTTTGTCTGGCTGTGGCTCGCTAACACGGTCTCGGCGCTGGGCACCTGGATTCAGAATGCCGCCAGTGCATGGATCATGACGGATCTGGCGCCGAATCCCATGATGGTCAGCCTGGTCCAGACGGCCGCGCAGTTGCCGGTGCTCCTTCTCGCCCTGCCGGCAGGAGCAGTTGCCGATCTGGTGGACCGCAACCGGCTGCTGATCCTAACCAACATGCTGATGCTGATCGCGTCTGCTATACTCGCAGTCGTTGCGGGAATTGGACATGTTGATCCTGCGATGTTGTTGGGACTGACAGTCCTGCTCGCTGTCGGTGCCGCGTTGAACGGCCCGGCATGGGCAGCTTCTGTTCCCCTGACCGTGCCACGCCATTTCCTGGCGCAAGCGTTGGTGCTCAACGCGGTTGGTTTCAACATAGCCCGGGCCATAGGTCCCGCGACGGGTGGGGTAATCCTTGCGGTCGCCGGCGCGACCGTCGCGTTCGCAGCGAACGCAGCGTCCTTCGCTTTCGTTGCACTCGTCGTCGGTGTTTTTCTGAAGTTCCCGCGCAGGCAGGCGAAGAACAATCTTCCGCCTGAGCCGCTGCAGTCGGCGATGCGCGTTGGCCTCGCCTATGCGCTGCATGAGCCTGTGGTACGCACCGCGCTTGTCCGTTCGGGGGCCTTCTTTGGCTCCGGAAGTGCGATCTGGGCATTGTTGCCGTTGTATGTGCGTCAGGTCCTGGAGCTTTCATCCGCGTCGTTCGGTCTGATGATGGGTGTCATCGGCGCCGGTGCAGTGTTGGGCGGCATGATCATGCCTACCCTGAACAGATTCTTTCCGCGCAACAACATGATCCTTCTGGCTGGCGTGGCATGCGGCCTTGCCTTAGTGCCTCTCGCTGTCTTTCCCAGTGCCACGATCGCCTATGGAGCCCTGCTCGTGTTCGGCATCGGATGGATCGTTGGCGCCTCGAACCTGCAAGCGACGGTGCAATTGGCAGCCGCGCCTTGGGTGCGCGCTCGCGCGCTGGCGTTGTACCAGGCTGTATTCAATGGAGCGATGGGCCTTGGCGCGATCCTTTGGGGCTGGCTCGGCGACTACGCGGGTCTGAAGGGAACGATCCTCGCCGCGGGCCTTGCTGGCTGTGCGATTGCGGTACTCGCGCGGGCCATCCAATTGCCGGCCAAGATAGATGATCCATCGGCCTCGGCCTTAACGGTTCCGCCTGACTTGCTGATTGCCGAGGAGATGACGCCGCTTCTGCAAAGCGCTCGGCATCGACTGCGAGCCGCCGTCAGCTACCAGGTCGATCCGTCGGAGGCCGCGGCGTTTCGCGGGGCCATGGCGAAAGTTCGGCAGTCTCGCTATCGCGACGGCGCGGTGGGATGGGCTTTGTCGCGTGATGTCAGCGATCCTTCCCACTGGGTGGAAACATTTGTCATCCGAGACTGGCACGAATTGCAGCGCGGGATGGAGCGCCTCAATCTGGCAGACAGCGAGGCCGTCGTTCATGCGCGTTCCTACCATCGAGGAAAGCAGCTGCCCCGCGTGACCCTGCTGTTGCAAGACGATGACACGAGCTGATTTGTTCGACTACATCGAAGACTAAACACGATCCGCAGGCACTCGGCCATCGGCTATCTCAGCCCTGGTTGAATTCGAGCGCAAGGTCGGGACTAGCTTAACCCGGTGTCCATCAAACTAGCGGCAGCTCAGACCGCAGGAAGGTCGCCACGATTGGTCGTTGATTTAGATCAACGGCTGGAAGCAGTGGCCGACCAAATCATAGCGGCGGAATTCGGACGAGAGGAGAGACCCATGCCGGCTGTCAAGAACGCCAGTTATGTATTGGTTGCCGTTCTGTTCGTCAGTGCCTTTGCAATCGAATCTGCGGATGCTCGTCGCGGCGGCGGCGGGGCTTTCGCGGCGGTGGTGGCGCAGGGTTTGGCGGCGGACTTCGTGGCGGCAGTGGGGGGATCGGCGCGGGCGGATTTGGCGGAGCTGCTCGTATAGGCTCGATCGGAGGCGGGCCGCGGCCATCGCATCCGATCGCGGGGCGCCCGGTTCGGCCATCTCATCCCATCGCGGGCCTGCCTGGCCGCCCCGGTATTCCTGGCCGGCCCGGTTGGGGAGGTCCCGGCTATGGAGGCGGCTATCGGCCTGGATATGGATGGGGCGTCGCAGCAGGTCTAGGCGCCGGCCTAGCGTATTCCAACTGGTGCGACCCTTACTACAACAACTGCTATGACTATTCATACTACAATCAAGAGCCTGAGGTTCAATCCGACGCTGTTGCGTATTGCGCACAGCGATTCCGCACCTACGATGTCGCCACTCAAACTTATATAGGCAAAGCGGGAAGCGGAAGCGTTGCCCATGAGACCATACTATGCGCCCCATCGGCTTCGATAAGCCAATGCCCGCGAGTCGCTTCGAGCGTTGTAAACCGCACAAGACGACGCGGATCAGCGGATCATGGCATTCCGACCGCAGTTCTTGAGACCGGGAGACTTCAGGAGGAACGGATAATTCCGAAAGATTTCGCGTAGCTGAACGCGCCGTTACCCGCTCATTCATGGGTTTGCGACACAGGCGAGCCGCTCGATGCGCTGTGGCGCAGCTTTTGGCGCTGCAGCAGCGAGCAGCGGAGGCCAAGGCGTTCTCAGCTCAGCGACGAGCTTCGGGAGCAGCGCACCGTTGAGCAGCGCGGGATACCCGGGAGTTAAACGTGCGGTGCGGCCCGAAAGTTTGTCCCGAGTTTCCCGACGACCGACAGAATCTCAGTAGAGCCGGTCGCTCGCTTTTGCGCCTCCGCGATCTGCTCAGCAGCGCGAGCAATGAGTCGCCCTATCGGGAAACTTGGTGCCCATTCTGATACAAAGGACCGTCGCGCCGTACACGGCGAGCAAGCCACTACAGATTGCGTGGATGCTGCGCGGGCAGCCGAGGAATGCGTGCCCGGCGCTCGGCCAATTATTGGCGCTTGCCCGCTCCTTCAATTAAACCGATCCAAGTCTGTTGCCACTGCTCCACGAATTTCAACCACACTTCGATTGGGTTCACGACGGCGGAGGTTGATGTGCTGCCCGGCAGCGTGGATAGTTTGGACAGCATCGACGATGATGACGCAGTAGCCGGGTTGGGCAATTTGAGCTGCTCTTCCCACGCGTCAATCATCAGGTCCATGGTCTTAACCTGGATGTCAGCGGCGTTTTTCAATTGAGTGCGGGCGGCATCAACGACTTGAGATGGCCACCCAAGTGTCTTCGCAGCGGCAGCCATCTGATCGAGGACACGCTCTCCATTTTTCTGGTTCGTACTGGCAATCTCGTTTCGCCAAGTGGCCAACGACTTCAAGGCTGCATTCGCCGCTTCCAGAGCATCTTTTGATATTCCAGCGGCGGCTATTGGATCGAAGGTGCGAGGCTGAGTCTCGAAAAAGGCGGCGGGCATGAACTGCTCTCCTCAATGGCTTCACTACTTCTCAACGAGCGCTCTCATGACGCCCAGGAGGCACGATTGATGTAGATCAAGCTCCGACCCCCAATCGTTTTCTCGGCCGTCGTCCTTCCGTCGGCGATGCGGAACAGCTTGTCGCCGCGCTATCGCCCATGTCCCATGGAGGACGGGCAGGGTGGCACCCGCCGTTGCATGGTGGGTCACTGCTGCGCATGCCGCATCATTGCCAACTGCAGGGCGGCATAGTGGAGGATGCCGCCGCGCGGCTCTCTCGCAGCTACTCCCTGCTGTTCTCGGGAAGCGGATCGGCGACCGTGGCCGCGGGCTAATCGGCTTCGCGGACGGCGGAGGTCGGCTGTTTGGCGAGGCAAGGCGCGGATGCGCATGTGGCTTCGCGAGGCGAGCCTGCATGGCAGCCGCGGGCAAGCAGGTTGAGACCTGATGGCGGTCGACTGCGTGGCTATGGCCGAACTTGTCCCCCCGCAGCGAGGAGACTTGTGCTGGGTGCCACCGAGATTCTGCTGCGCCGTGCTTTTATAGCGGAAGGGTGGAGTGTTGGCCGCTACAACCAGCAGCTTCCTGCGCACCAAGCTCGGCGAGGTGCCTAGCGAAGAAAGGGAGGCGGGCCGGCGACGGACGGCCGGGAACTTTCTCGATCCGCTTGGCGCTCACCACCGCTGGGAAGCTGAGATGGGGGTCGAACGGCCCCGCTTGATCTAGATCAAACCACCGGTAGCTCGACCAAATGACCATTTCCGCAAATCGCCCGCACTCGCTCGGCCGGGCGCCACCCTAAGACATGGTGATGGAGACGTACCAATGAAGGCAAGTGCCGCGCTCACAAGAGAAGACGGCTCCGGAGATTGCTGGAGCGGGTTCCGGTCCGGAGAATGGCAGAGGTCGATCGACGTCCGGGACTTCATCGTCCGCAACGTCAGCCCCTACACGGGCGACGAGGCCTTCCTCGCCGGGCCGTCGCAGCGCACCAAGGCCGTCTGGACCAAGCTGCAGCCCTATTTCGCCGACGAGCGCAAGAAGGGCGTGCTCGCGGTGGACGTGAAGCGCCCCTCCTCCATGCTCGCGCACGAGGCCGGCTACATCGACCGAGACAACGAGGTCGTTGTCGGGCTGCAGACGGACCAGCCGTTCAAGCGGGCGATCTTCCCCTACGGAGGTCTGCGGATGGTCGAGGCGGGCCTCAAGGCGGCGGGGATCGAGGCTGATCCTGCGGTGCACGAGACCTTCACCAAGTACCGGAAGTCGCACAATGACGGCGTGTTCGACGCCTACACCCCCGAGATCATGAACTGCCGCCGCTCGGGCATCATCACCGGCCTTCCGGACGCCTATGGTCGCGGCCGCATCATCGGCGACTACCGCCGCGTGGCCCTTTACGGGGTCGGCCGGCTGCTGGAGGCCAAGCGGGCCGAACGGGCCCAGATCGACGACATGTGGCCGGCTGACGAGGTCATCCGGACCCGCGAGGAGCTGTCGGAGCAGATGCGCGCGCTCGAGGACCTCGTCGAGATGGCGAAGCGCTACGACCACGACATCTCCCGGCCTGCTGCGAACGCCCAGGAGGCGGTCCAGTGGACCTACTTCGCCTATCTCGGCGCGATCAAGGAGGCGAACGGGGCGGCGATGTCGATCGGCCGCATCTCAAGCTTCCTGGACGTTTACATCGAGCGCGACCTGAAGGCGAACGTCATCGACGAGGCGCGTGCCCAGGAGCTGTGGGACCAGCTGGTCCAGAAGCTGCGCATCGTCCGCTTCCTGCGAACGCCGGAATACGACGCGCTGTTCTCGGGCGATCCCTACTGGGCGACCGAGTGCGTCGGCGGCATGGACCTGGATGGCCGCGCGCTCGTGACCAAGAGCAGCTACCGGATGCTGCATACCCTCTACAATCTGGGGCCGGCGCCGGAGCCGAACATCACCGTGCTGTGGTCGACCCACATGCCGGCGCCGTTCAAGCGCTACTGCATCAAGGTCAGCAAGGACACCTCTTCGCTGCAGTACGAGAACGACGACCTGATGCGCCCGATCTGGGGCGACGACTACGGCATCGCCTGCTGTGTCTCGGCGATGAGGCTCGGCAAGCAGATGCAGTTTTTCGGCGCCCGCGTCAATCTCGCCAAGGCCCTGCTCTACGCAATCAACGGCGGCCGCGATGAGGTGTCGGGGGAGCAGATCGCGCCGCAGACGATGCCGGTCACCGGCGACTTCCTCGACTACGACGACGTCATGGCGAAGTTCGACGTCACCATGGAGTGGCTGGCCAAGACCTACGTGCACGCCATGAACTGCATCCACTACATGCACGACAAGTATTTCTACGAACGGCTGGAGATGGCGCTGCACGACCGCGACGTGCTGCGCACGATGGCGTTCGGCATCGCCGGCCTGTCGGTGGTCGCCGACAGCCTCGCCGCCATCAAGTACGGCAAGATCCGCCTCGTGCGCGACGACAAGGGGCTTGTGGTCGACTACCAGAACGAGGGCAACAAGGCGACGCCGCAGTTCGGCAACAACGACGACCGGGTCGACGGCATCGCCTCGGACCTCGTCACAGGCTTCATGGAGAAGATCCGCAAGCACCCGACCTACCGCAACGCGACCCATACCCAGAGCGTGCTGACGATCACTTCGAACGTGGTCTACGGCAAGGCGACGGGCAACACGCCGGACGGACGGCGCAAGGGCGAGCCGTTCGGGCCGGGCGCCAACCCGATGCACGGCCGCGACAGCCACGGCTGGCTGGCCTCCTGCCTATCGGTGGCCAAGCTGCCCTACAAAGATTCCCAGGACGGCATCAGCTACACCGTGTCGGTCGCGCCGCAGAAGGCGCATCTGTCCGAGACCCAGCTGATCGACGAGGCGGTCAAGGCTTTCGACGTCTATTTCGACCGCGGCGGCTTCCATATGAACCTCAACGTGATCGACAAGGAGACGCTCGAGGACGCCATGAAGAACCCGGACAAGTACCCACAGCTCACCATCAGGGTATCGGGTTACGCGGTGAACTTCGTCCGCTTGACGCCAGAGCAGCAGCGCGACGTTATCAGCCGCACCTTCCATGGCCAGATCTGAGCGGCCGGTGAGGGCGGAGGCGTAGGAGCTGGAGGCGGGCATCCAGCACGACCTCCGCATCGGCAAGTCGCCCGACGCGCTGTCGGAGGATCTCGTCACCGGCGTGCCAGTCGAGCGCGTGCTCGGACGCATCGCCGACGTCGCCTGGGGGGCCGACCGACGGCGTCGGTCAGCCAGCCCATGGTCCTCTCGCCTTCAACCGGCAAATCCTGGTCGCGCCAGCGAAGTGGCTTGCACAACGCGATCCAGACCCCGGACTTCTGGGCGCCTGCGCCTACGGCTTCCTGTCGAAGGTCGATCTCGTCCTGCTCGACATGAAGAGCTCGGACCGGAGACCTATCGTCGGGTGACCGACTGCGAGCTGACGCTGCGCTTCGCGGAGAATGAATTCACTTGCCGCCTTAAGTCAGCTTCCAAACCGGCGCTCAGCCTTCCACGGGCAGGGCGCTTGGTCCGATCCGTATCGCATACGCTGGCTTTGCTTCCATAGACTACGCCTCCAAGATGCCATCAATCTGAATAAATGTTCAGAGTCGGGGAAGGGACGGCAGTTGGGGTTTGCACATGAACAGCATCACGGGCTGCCTGTCAGCTTTACTAATGCTTATCAGCGTCTCGGACGCAAGTTCCACCGTTCGCATTACGCATGATCCTGGCGGCATGATCGGGACGTACGTCGACAAGTATCAGCAGATCGCCTCTGCTGGCGAATCAGTAGTCATTGATGGTCTGTGTGCCTCGGCATGTACTATCGTCCTGAGTGAGATGCCACCGGAAAGAATTTGCGTCACCTCCCGCGCAACGCTAGGCTTTCACGCCGCTTGGAACTACGGCCCCGGCGGCCGGACATTTACCGACCAAGAAGCTACATTGATGCTTTATTCGGGTTACCCGAGCCCGGTACGTCGATGGATCGCAAACCATGGGGGATTGAAAAAACACATCATCTTTTTAACAGGCAAGCCATTGCACTCAATGTACCGATCGTGTTGATCCCAATTTAATGCGCTCGGCCGTGGCTTCGACAGTGCCCTCCCGCAAATGGATTGCAATCGTATATTGTACTAGCACTACTTTGGCAGATCGTTGATTTTGCCGCGTTTTATAGGATTCCCGAATCAATTTTTCAATGATTCATGGGTGGTCGGCTCTTGGAGGGCTGACCATGCCGGGATGGGAAGACGAACTCGAACGCTGGCTGGTGCCGTTCTTGGACCGGCTGGGTCATAAGACCCGGCAGCGGATGTGTCCTCTGTATGTTGCGGGTTTGATCGGTCCTGGCGATCGCAAGAGCGTTCAGCCGATGGCGGAACGCCTTGCCATGAGCAACTACGACCAGTTGCACCATTTCATTACGGACGGCGTCTGGGACGCGACGCCCCTGGAGACAGAGCTGCTCAACCAGGCGGACCGACTTGTCGGCGGCAGGGACGCGGTGCTCGTTATTGATGACCACTTCACTACCCAAGAAAGGTGAGCGCTCGGTCGGCGTTGCGGCTCAATACGCGTCGGCTCTCGGTAAAACCGCAAATTGCCAGACTGTCATTCGGCCTGCAATATTGACCCCCGTATTGCCGCATCTGCGAATGTTACCGTGATGGCGCCATTGCCGATGACGATCCGATGTCGATTGATCGGTCGCGCCAGATGGCTTTCCCGCCTTGCTCGACGGGAGGGGCTGTGGTCGGGTCGGGCCCTACATAGCCCGAGCCGTCCACAACCCCGGCCAATGGGGCAGCGGTCCTGGCGTCATCGAGAGGGCCTTGGGCGACCGACCGTTCGGCAGCCATCCGTCTGAGCGCCCTAAGCAGACGTTGCACAATCGAATGCTGTCTCTTTCCGAACTCCTCGGGGTATTTCTCGCGCAGCCGGCCGACAATTGCGAGCGCCGTCAGCTGCGGCTGCTCCGCGAGCCACGCTTCGATCGCGGCAATATGCGGGTCGAGCTTGGACGGCATGCGAACTCTGGTCTTATAGGGCCGACGAGTTCGCCGGTGCGTGGCACGCGGCTCGCCGGCCGTCGCGGTCTTGCCGAGCGTCTTCGCGAACGTCGCGCCGGTCGCTTGCAGGATGCTAGTGTGAGCGGGTTGCAAGCCGCGCGCCTGTCCGGCACGACGATCGACGCGATTGCCTAATTCCTCTTGCGTTGCGCGAATCTCCCCCAACAGCCCGACCGGATCGAGCGAGCGATACTGATCGCGTAGCCTTTTCTTCACGGCCGCGGTCACCTTGGGATGCGCCAAGGCACGCTCATAGGGCGTCGATGGGGGATGATAGCGCTTGATCACTTTAGCCCCTTCGCGACGCTTCTCCTTCAGCTTGAACGACGGCTGGAAGAAGTTGACGTAGAGCCGTGCCGCCGCATAGAGGCGGCCCATCATACGCGCCGTCTCGACACCATCGAAGCGGCCATAGCCCATGAGGCGGCGGACGACGGCACCATTCTTCTGCTCGACAAACGCCTGATCGTTCTTCTTGTAGGCGCGCGAGCGAGTGACTTCGAGCTTCTGTTCGCGACACTATGGCACGACGACATCGTTCATGAAGGCGCTATCGTTGTCGAAGTCCACGCCGCGCAACAGCCAGGGGAACAGGCTCTGTGCGCGGTTGATCCCTCGACGACGAGCGAACCTTCCCGCGTCAGCAACGGCAGGCACTCCGTCCAGCCGGTGGCGACATCGACCATCGTGAGGGTTTGGATGAACGAGCCAGCCACCGACGTGCCGCCATGGGCGACCATGTCGACCTCGCAGAAGCCGGGCACCGGGCTGTTCCAGTCATTGAACGTGCGGATCGGAACCTCGCGCCGGATTGCCGAATAGAACCCGGCACGGCGCCGCCTGCCGCCGCTCGCCGCGATCTTCACATCGACGAGCAGGCGATCGATGGTGGCAGCGCTGATAGCCAGGACACGATCACGGTCCAACTGGCCAAGCTGCAATCGGCCATGTTGCTCAAGGGCAGGTAGCAAGGTCGGGATCATCACCTTGAGCCGCTTGCCGCACACCCGATCCGATGCCTCCCACAGCGCCGTCAGCGCGTCCTTGATCGTCGCGCCATATCTGCGTCTTCGCTTTCTTGTTGCCTCGACCTCTTCCGGTCCAACCGTCTCGCGTCGCCGGAGCGCGCGCACTGCATGTTTACGATGCCAGCCCGTCATCGCGCACAGCTCGTCGAGGATCTGTCCCTTCTCCGCTCGTTTGGCCGACCGGTAACGCTCCGTTACCGCCGACACCACCTCGCGCCGCGCGCCCATGCTGATCTTTCCCGCCATAGACGCCACCGAACCAATTCGATGGCACCGACCCAATCATCGGCGAGAAGTTGTCCAGAAACATTCTCGGTGAGGCAATGCGGGGTCAAATTTGAACGCCGATTGACAACCGCACGACCCATGAAACGTCCCACCCAGCATGGCGATCATGTACTCGTTCCTGACTGGCGCGGGGATGGTCGGAGTGATCAGCGCATCCACGGCCAGGGCAAACGAGAGGAGGTTGATGACCCCTCGTCGGGTCAACTCACCTCGATCTCGGGTGCGCAGGGCGAGCAGTGGCGTGAACCGTTCTCGCGGTGTCCTATGCCGCTTCATGGCGAGCGGTGGCACCAGCATCGACAGCGGCCTTGAGAGCGTCCTACCTATCTGCGCCGACCAATCGTTGAACACACCGTTGCCTATCTCCTTCGCAAACTGATCCCGCACCACGGCTTGAGCCGCAGCGAGTTGTTGCTTGGTCGGCTTGCCCCAGACCGGGCGATGGTCCTCGAGCCACTGTCGTTCGCACAAGCCACACAAATTGCTCCACCGGCTTGCCTGCCGCTCGCAGCCGTCGGCGGTGCAGCGGATGTTCGCCGCGACGACAAGGGCGTTGCGTTGGGCGGTGGGGAGGGTCGTGGGTGTAGTCAGTTGGTACATGGGAAAATGATCTTTCGATTATGATGTGTAAGCGTCTCTCTGCGACCAAGACGGACGCGCAGGGAAAGCCCGACAAAGGCCGGGTCGAGAGGCATTGAATTTTTGCAGGGGCGAACGGCTCTACAAAAGCATCGCGATGATGCAGCTAACCGTCTCAATGGAGAGTATTAGACTAGACCACGTCAGAGTGGCGTTTTGATGTCGCCTGTTGTCTGGTATTGGGCCGGTGGTACCGCCTCGCGATGGAGCCAACAGGAAAGATCCGTAGAAAAACGGCCCAGTGCTTACATCCGGCAGCGGGACCGTTCGTGGCATCGATTGGAGGGGGTCGAGGCTCTATTATTTCGGCATTCCCGAGATGCTCCCGCCATAAAAGCGTGCCCGTCCGCGGTCGCCGCCTCGCCGCTCCGAAGGATTTTTGGTTGGGTGTTGATCCAGATCATGAGGTCTGTTCACAACGCCGTGCATCCTCCAAGACCGTGTGGAAACCGGCACAGGCGGCGGTTCAATGCAGAAGCATTCAGGGCACATTGCAATCGTGGACGACGATACGTCCCTGCGCGTGGCTTTGGCGCGAATGCTCGGGGTTTACAAGATCGAATGCCGAACCTATCCCTTGGCCCGTGCCTTCCTGTCTGCACTTCCGTCTGCCGTGCCAGGCTGCCTCATAGTCGATGTAAACATGCCCGAAATGTCCGGTCTCGATTTGCAGCGCGAACTTGTGAAGCTCGGTGTTCACATTCCAACCATCGTCATCAGCGCAGTCGAGGACGAGAGGGTCGTGACCGAAGCAAAATCGCTTGGTGCGGCGGCATTCCTGTCGAAGCCGCTGAGCGCCGAGGCGCTGATGGCGGCTATCAGCTCTGCAAAGAAGCAACACTAAACCACGCCTCCACGCGCACCCCAGGTGCTGGTTATGAAGTTCCCGCAAGCTAACAACGACCAGAATGGCGCCACCGCAGAAAACTACCTCGTGGTCGCTTTGATGCCTTACACGCCTCGACTGCGAGCGCTGGCGATTGGCGTCGTGGTCGTTATTGTCCTTCTTTCGGCGATCGTTGCGCCGTTCGCAGGGATGCAAATTGGCAGGATAGATAGCTTTCTTCCTGTTGTTCAGACGGTGCTGAGCGCAGCCGACTTGTTTACAGCGACCCTCTTGTTCGTTCAATTCTCGGTCTATCCACATCGAGCGTTGCTGGCCGTCGCGAGCGGCTACGTCTTGAGTGGCTCGTTTGCCTTTCTTCAAACTTTGAGTTTTCCGGGCAGTTATGCGCCAGATGGTTTGTTTGGTGACGTTTACAATACACCGGCTTGGCTTGCCGTGCTTTGGTTCGGCACATTTCCCTTGAGTGTGCTTGCATATGTCCTGCTGAAGGACAGAGGAAAGCTTTCTCGCGGATCGACGACGGCAAGTATAGGGATCACGCTGACCTGCGCCGTCGGGATAATTGCTACGTTCTCGTGGTTCGTTACAAACAAGAGCGATCTTTTACCGAACTTCTTTTTAGCAAGCATCGCGCAGCCGACGTCAGTCGGCTATCATGCCAACGCCGCTTTGGCGCTGTTGACCTCGTTCGTGTTGCTGGTTCTCTATCTTCGTCGACGTACGATACTCGATCTGTGGCTGATGGTCACTTTGCTTGCGTGGATCCCGGGCTTTCTGTCGGTGTTCCTCGCAGGTGGGAGATTTACCCTGGGTTGGTACTCAACTCGCGGATTTGCCCTGATCGCAAGCTGCCTTTTGCTGTCGGTGTTACTGACCGAGATGATCTTGCTTTACTCGCGGTTAGCCAGTGCCC
This sequence comes from Bradyrhizobium diazoefficiens, assembly GCF_018131015.1. Classification (GTDB taxonomy): domain Bacteria; phylum Pseudomonadota; class Alphaproteobacteria; order Rhizobiales; family Xanthobacteraceae; genus Bradyrhizobium; species Bradyrhizobium diazoefficiens_B. The sequence continues at coordinate 57,513 of NZ_JAFCJJ010000015.1, read as the reverse complement.
TAACGATGCAACGGCGGGAGCGCTCCAATCGCCTTGTGAGCATCGACGCCGCCACCGCGGCAATCGCTCATGAGATCCGGTCCCCGTTGGCGTCTATCACGTTGAATTCAAGGGTCGCTCGGGAGCAAGTTCTCGAGCGGCCACCCAATCTTCTGGATATGGATGTCATTCTCAAGGACATCGAAGACGCAAGCCTGAGGGCGGAGGCCGTTATTGCCAGCGTTCGCGGGATGTTCAAGGACGCAGCCGATCAATCTACAACGATCAATGTCGAGGACGTTGCTAAGCGCGTTTTGCGGTTGGTACAGCACGAATTGCGGACCAACGAAATCTCTGTCGTGACCGAGTTCCGGGACGATAAGTCTGCTGTACATGCCGATCTCGCCCAATTGCAGCAGGTAATGTTGAACCTTGTCATGAACGCAATCGAGGCGACGAAAGACACTCCGCCTGATCGCCGTCGATTGAACATTGGTACGCGGCTCGAAGGAAGTTCGTCTGTTGTACTGTTCGTTCAGGATACAGGCGCTGGAGTGCGCCCTGAAGACCAGGAACGTATCTTCGAGGCGTTCTTCACGACAAAGCGTTCAGGCATGGGACTGGGTCTGGCAATCTGCCGCACAATTGTCGAAAGGCATCATGGCAAATTGGTTCTCGCCAGTTCCAGCGCTCAGGGTTCGGCATTCGAAGTCACTCTGCCATTGGTTTCGCTGGCCAAGGCAAGATGAACTGCCGCAAATCGCGAGTATGCCCCTTCAACGGCCTGGAAAGTGAATTGGTATAGGTTCCTTTACGACTTGCGCTGCTCACTTCCTCCAGAAGTCCTTAAACCTTGTCGGTGACAACTCCGTATACCTCACCGTATGCTGGAAGTTCTTATGGCCGAGATAGGCTTGCAAGGCTCGCGTGTCGTGACCCTTGTTGGCGAGAGCGAACCCGCAAGCATGACGCAGCATGTGCGGGGTGGACCTTGAACGGCAGTCCCGCTTCGACCCCAGCCCTTTCCATCATCCGTGCAAAGCCAGCGGTGGTGAACGGGCCAGCCCGCTCGCTGGTGAACACAAACGGCGACTTCGGCTCCTGCTCCCTCTGGAGCCTCCGTAAGGCTCGCAGTTCGTCGCCCATGATGGGATGGGTGCTGGGTGTGCCCTGCTTGACCCTGCTGACGTGCAGGGTGGCGCTGGCAAAGTCGATCTGATCCCAGCGCAGGTCCACCAGCTCGGACACCCGCAGGCCGTGCCGCCATGCCACAAGGATCATGGTGATGTCGCGATGGCCCCAGCGGTTGCGGTTCGACGCCTGGAGGGCGATCACGGGAATGGAGCCGCCGCGTCCGCGAAGGTCCCGAACGAGGCGGTGACGCGTGGCCTCACCTCCGTTTGGCGGAGATGATCTTGGTCCAGTAGAAGACGCCGTGACCGGCGTAGAGACCGTCGATGAGGCAGCGGGAGCCCATCCGGCATTGGGCGAGGACCTGTTCGGCGATCGCCGATTTCGGGTCGTTGCCGATATAGGCGTCGCACCATGCCGACGCGCCCTTCTTGATCTCCGTGAGCAACATCTGGCCATCCGCGTCGAGGGCGATGACGCCTTCGCAGGATTGCCTGCTGCTGGGAGTGGCGGCATGCGCCTGGCCGCCGGGAGGGCCGAAAGCCAGGAGAGCGCAGAACAACAGGGCTGCCTTGTCGGTCTTCATCGTCAAATCCTTTTGTCGGTAGCGGGCTCGCTTGGGTCAGGCCGCAGCGGCCGAGCTCGACGGCGGCGGCCCGAAGCCGTGACCGAAGGGGGGCCGTCAGTGGAAGCGCTGTGCCAGTCCGAAGATCGCGAGCATGATGCCGGCGACGACCTGCGTGACCGGCTCCGGCTTCCACGGCGGCCCCTTGCGCTGGCCTCCGCGGGTTCAGTAGTCTGCCAGCTGATGCTCTTTCGCGGAAACTAGTCTAGGGCGAAAGAAGCGCCGTTCCGGTCGGTGGGATGGATTGCGATCGACCACGCCATGATGAAGACCGCGACGGAGCCGTATACGATAAACGTAGCTCTCTTCCATTTTTGATAAGTACGTTTTTCGTCAATAGCTAGTCGTGAAAGATGCTTCCCGTACTCCGCCGTCGGTCGCGAAGCATCTGAATGGTAATCGACGTTGAGCGGGCTTAATTGGGGCATGGTCGGCTCCCGAAAGTCAGAATACGAAGCGCCGTCGATCTGGCGCCCCCATTTGATCCCATCGCACGGATTTTCCTTGGCGGGCGGGAACATCCGTGACCAGGGTGACGGTATGGTCAGAAAAATCCGGCACCGATATCAAGACCGTAAGATGCAATGCAAAGAGTGGCGGCAAAACCCCCGCAAAACAGCGCGACGACCTTGAGGGGATGAGAGCTGGGGTGCGTTTCAGAAATGGTGCGCATGTAAACGTTTCAAATGGCGTTCATAGAAATCTCCAAAATGTCCGCCCTGGGCGCGGAGTTTGTAGACTCGAAAACATTTCGGAAAGCCGCTTCCTTTACTTCAATTTGAACGAAATGCATCAATCGCCGAAACACCGGACACGTCGTGGGCGTCGGCCTGGGGTCCACTGTTTATAGATAGGGCCTGCATAGCCTGATCTGGCGCAGGGACGCTCGCGGGCCAGTAGCGAAAACGACAGCGACTGCGGGTCGCGTGCACCCGTAAAACTACGTGGTCTCACCGCCGGCGGCCATCCAGCTGCGCCTTCCTCTTACCGTAGCTTAATTTTCTGCCGATACCGTCGATCTTTACTGGGGGCCGGAATGATGCGTCATCTCACTGTGTACCAACGCCTGGCGATGATCATCGCCGTGCTTTCGATCGCGTTCTTCGCGGTATCTGCGATGCAGATACTCGTCCTGCGCGAGACCGTCCTCGACGAGCGTCGAACGACCGTACGAGATCTCGTCGACGCCGCGACGAAGATACTCGCGCACTACGACGCCGAGGCCAAAACCGGCAAGAGGACGCCTGATGAGGCGAGGCAAGCGGCTTTCGCGGCGATCGGCGCTATCCGCTGGGGGGAATTTTCCGACTACATCGGCGTATATGGCGGGGGAGGTTCCGACGCTGGCGTCACCTACGTCCATGCGAATCCCAAGTACATCAACGTCAATCGCTGGGACTACAAGGATAGCCGCGGCCGCCTCCTTATCCAAGACATCGTGCGGACGGCACGCTCCGGCGGTGGATTCGTCGAGTATTTCGTGCCTCGCTCGGCAGGAGGCGCCGAACTCCAGAAGCTCTCCTACGTGGGCGCATTCGGTTCGGGCGACGGGCTCCTCGCGATCCAAGCTGGCGCGTATGTCGACGACATCGACGCAGTCATCTTTCATCGGGCGATATGGGCGGCGGGTGGGGGACTGGTTGGTCTTCTGATCGCGGGTCTGGCTGCATTCTGGCTCGGCCGGGGTCTGGTCGTGCCGCTCGCGAGGACCTGCGCGGCGATGGACGAACTGACGAGGGGCAACCTCGCTTTTGACGTGCCATTCGTTGATCGCAAGAACGAAATCGGTCGCATCGCGCGAAGTCTTCGCTTCTTCAAGGATCATCTCATCGAGACCGATAGGCTCAGAGCTGAACAAGAGGAAGGTAAGGCGCGGGCTGCCGCTGAACGCCGTACCGTTCTGGCCCAGATCGCCGACGAATTCGAGCGGAGTGTAGGTGGAGTCATTCGTGGAACCGCGGAAGCGGCGGGAGAGCTTCAGAACTCTGCGTCGTCGATGTCGATCGTCGCAGAGGGTACCACAAGCCAAAGTGCGATCGTTGCTGCGGCGGCAGAGCAGACGGCCACGAACGTCCAAGCCGTCGCCGCTTCGGCCGAGGAACTCTCGTCCTCGATCAAGGAGATCGGTCGCCAAGTTACGCAGTCTTCATCGATCGCGCAAAGTGCCGCGCAGCAGGCCAGCAAAACGGAATCCATGGTGTCCAAGCTAGTCGAATCGACGCAGAAGATTGGCGAAGTCATGTCGCTCATTCAGACGATTGCCGGTCAGACGAACCTGCTCGCGCTGAATGCCACGATCGAATCTGCACGCGCAGGAGAGGCAGGTAAAGGTTTTGCGGTGGTCGCAAACGAGGTCAAGGCGCTGTCGGCACAGACTGCGAAGGCCACGGAGGAGATAACGAGCCAGATAGACGCAATCCGTGACGCGACCGGCTTGACCGCCGGAGCGATCAGGGAAATCGGAACGACAATCGGGCAGATGAACGAGATCGCCGGCGCGATCGCCGCCGCCGTCGAAGAGCAAGGCGCGGCTACCCAGGAAATTGCCCGGAGCGTCCAAAAGGCGTCTCAAGGGACGCAGAACGTGCTGCTCAACATCGTCGGCGTGCGAGAAGCATCAGGGAAGGTTGGTGACGCATCCAGTTCGGTGCTGCACGCTGCTGAACAGCTAAGTCAGCAGTCGGAGCTTCTGAAAGGTGAGACGCGGCAATTCTTGAGCAACATCCGCGCCGCTTGACCTTTTCATCGCGGCCAGTTCACTCGGCCTTGGCTCGGCTCGGTGAGTTGGACCATGCGAGGCCGGCGCAAGCCCGGCTGCACCGCTGACGCTGGATCGCAATTTAGCCTACGCTTTGGTGGAATCGGCGACGTTTGATCACACCGGTCGTTGGGTTGATGGTGAAACCGCCGCCGGAAGTGTCGCCGATCAGCGAATAGGTGACGGCGGGGCCGTTGACGTCGGTCGCGGACCCCGTGATGCCCACAGTTGAGCCGTTGGCGGCGCCTTCGGCAATGGTGTTCGTGTTGGCGTCGGCATCGAGTGGCACCGACGGAGCGACGTCCGCCACGTTGATCGTGAAGGTGTTGGAGCTGGTCAGCGTGCCGTCGCTGGGCTGCGCCGTGATGGCGTGGGCATGGCCGTGCGCCGCGCCCTCGTAGTCGTGCTTGGTGAGATCCGCGACGGTGACGACGCCGGTTGGGGCATTGATGGTGAAGCCGCTGCCGGAGGTGCGCTGGCGAACGGAGCTATTGGAGGTAGGACATCCGCCAGTGTCAGACTATCGATGCTGCCTGAACCTATCGGCTTCCGCAATGTAGCTTCTTGCCATTTGGTGATGCCATAAACGGAAAGCCCTTTGCCGCCGACGGCCTCACTGGAGCAATTGTTAGTCATAAGAAATTCAACCACAATATGTGCGTCAATTGGTCAAAGGCGCGTGCCATGCTGTTCGACCGTCTCTTCGCAACGCTTGTCGTCCTGTCAGGCTTGTTTTCAACCGCGTTGATCGGGGTCATCCTGTTTGCGCTCTGATGGGGACCGCAGTTCGACGGTCGGCCTCTATGAGGTCGGCTAGTTAGCCAAGTTGACTGCAGTCCCTGGCGTGACCGACTCTGCATATACATAGCACTACCAGGGCAAGTAGACTGCGACGAACCCTGCCAGGCTATGAGGGCCAAGGCCCAACCCAATAAGGTCGGCAGGTGATCTTCGCTCATAACGCCCTTTCGCGCGGTCGTCAGAAGAAGGGCCGTCAGGGGATGCATCACCTAAACCCGCTGACGGCCCTGCGCTGGCGGACCTATGCGCGGCCCGTATGGTACCAAGTCAATTTGATCGCCCAAACTTGGCTATACGATATCCGCGGGCAGGCTTTTGCGTGGTTATCCACCAGCGACATGTTGACACCGCCGCGCTCCGGGAGGCGGTCGCACAGGAGGATCCTTCACCGAGGCTTCGGCACGCCAAGTTGTAAATCTGAGGCGTGTGGTGATGGTCTGGTTTCAGACCTGACTAAGCCGCCGGCAAGGAAAGACCTGACCCGGAGCGGGTCGCGGCTGCGCCCCATTTGCATGTGGGGGCAGCGCTTTTTCCCGAGCCGCAGAATGGGAATCACTTGTGCTCGCCGAGCGTGGCTGCTTGGGACCCGCACCAGTCCGAGACAAAGGAAACACCGCACAATTCTCCCGTTTTCCAGACAATACGGCAGGTGACGCTTCGACGAAAACCGTCGAACGACAACTTGAACACGTTTGCACAAAAGTGGGCCGGCAAAGATATGCAAGCACCTGCGGGGCTGATGTTGCGCACGAATGCTGGATGAGCCCCTCGTATTTCATCGGAAGCCACCAAGGCCAACTGGTCGAGCGGTATGCGCTCGAGTACACGACGTTCGATCATGCCAGAACACTCATAAATTAGCTTGCGATGGCATAGTCTCGGCACACCGCCACGGCGAGTCGGTGTTCGTGGCAAATTGTGCGTACTCGCGCCGGTCTTGAAAAGTCGCTGTCGTGGCTTGTCGTGGCGGAAAAAGTGGTCTGGTAAATAAAGTGAAAGCGATCCTATCGTGATGCGCGAGCTTTGATCGAATACAAGAAACTGTAACAAGATGCTGGACCCGTATGCACCGCAGCGTGCAGAGAAGATTGACGAGTCGCGCGAACTCGACTTTTGTGCACATCAACGTGCATATCCGGCGTGGAAGAGTTTCCTCTGGACACCTCCCGACCGAGACGTACTGTAAGCGCCATACTTCTAGTCTGTTGCGTTTGGGGCAGGGCGTGCTGTGAGTTTTGCGGTATCGATCCTCAAGATTTTGGATGGTCAGCCCGATGGTCGAGCTACCCTCGACGTCGTGAAACGGCATTTGGCCGTGTTCTATTCGAGCGGCTCGGAATGGTCGCAACGAATGAAGCGGCTGGCGGAGCGGGCACCTTCAAGCATCGACATATTCGGTCAGAAGCTGGTGACGCGAGAGCCGGGCGAGTGGTGCATCACCGAGGCGGGAAGAGCCTTCTTGGCTGGCTTGGAACGTCTTGCGACAGCCGTTCCTGAAAGTACGTTTGATGAACCGAGCGAGCGGCAGTCGATGAGCGAACGCCTGCCTCCCAGCGCTCCGCACCGCCGCTTGGATGATGGCAAGGTGCGTCGCGGGAGAATGCGGCGTACCGCGCGCGAACGTCGGTCGGCATGAGACGACTCGGGAGGCGCGACGACCAGAGAGGCATGGCTCTGCACTGCCTGAGGACTCCAGCCCGCTCTTGTCGATCATCCTGCCCCTGCCGTTAGCGCAGGCGCGAGCGCCGTCACGCAAACGTTGAGCCTTGATCCTATTCTGGCACGCTCAGCGATTGCTCGTCCAACTTACGAAGATGGTTGTGCGCTTCACCAATCCACGGTTGCTTGCGGCTGTAAGGTGAGCGCGTAGGATTCAGCTGATTTGCGATGTGGAGGTACAGCTGATGGCAGTCCTCTTGTTCAAGATTACCACCATTGGATTGGGCGTCTTTGCGACAATTCTGGCGTATGTACTGGTTGCGGGCATTCAATAGAACAGCGCCGGGTAAGGACACGCAACGTCTGCTAGTGCTCGCCCGCAGAGTTCAACGAGGTCGTGGCGGAGAACCGGACGGACGCTGAAGCCCTTCAAGACCTCCGATACCCAGACGGCTGAAGTCTTGGGAGCCTTCGCGGCCAGGCCTTCCCGTGTCCAGAGTGTCGGCGCTGCGCATTGCATCGACCCTGGCGACGCGGACGTTACCGAAATGGATGCGCGAGCACTCGGTGCAGATCGCGGCTGCGAGTGAGGACGGGAAATGGCTATCGAGGCCGCCGACCGGCGAGTAGTTTTACGTTCCGCAAACTTGAGCGAAGTCAAATCCCAGCACAAGTCATGGCGTTTAGTATCCGACCATGCGTAAGCTTCCCGATTGGCCGACCTGCCCGAAGTGCAAAAAACCGATGAGCTTCCCTCCATTGAGCAGGAAGCCTGGTCCGATATGTGTGAGGTGCGAGGAGCCAGACCCGCGCTGAAGAGGGCGCTTTGCGCGCCAATTGACAAGGAGCTTGGGGGCGTCCGGCTACCGAACCGGAGGGATCGAAACGATCAGTTTGCAAGGGTCGCAGCGGCAGACCCGTATCGTTTCTCGGTTTCCGATTGGAGGCAGGTTGCCAACGAAAATCAGTTCGCGTTGGCACTTCTCACAATTTAGTGGTGGCTCGCTGCGTGACGATGGCATGGGCGCGGCTTAGGACAGGCCGAAGCGACACAGCAATCCGTTGCATCACGGATTACCACGCTAACGTTAATCCACGGCCAACATGCCTCATCCCGCGATCAGGTGAACACGGGCTTTTGGCTCTTTCGCAGTGCGTCCAATGCTTGGCGCGCGTGCTGCGCGGCTTCCACATTGTCGGCCTTTTCAATCTCCTCTAAGGCCCAGATCAGAAGTTGCTCGGCTGCCCGGGTGTGAGGATCAGATGGACGTGTCATTGCGGAGTTTCCCATCGGCCCCCCAAGAGACTACCTGGTGTCCGCAACCGGCGTCTGTTCACTTGATACGTCGAGGCGGCGTGCTCGGCGTCGATGACGTATCGGACTTGAACGCGCCGCACTCGCGCAAGTGCGACTACCACGAGGTGCAGCTCTACGCCTTCAATGTGCTCGCGCTGGGCGGTGACGATCTGCGCTCGCTGCCGCTCTCGCTGCGCAAGACCAACCCTTCCAATGCCCGCTGCGCGGGCGCGCCAGACGTGGCCGCTCTGCGGAGGGAAATCAGGCACCGTTTTTCTGCGCTGCGCTCGATGGCTCCGGCATCGGAGCCTGCTCCCGTTTCCACGGCTGCAGTGCTGGCGCTTGCTGCGCTGCATGGTTTTCGCCCGACGGCGGCCTCCTTCGGCGGGCCAGGCCGATCATTCCGATGACGATCATTAAGGTCCCTACAATCACGAGAAAAAGCCCTGCAGTCGGTGAAACGGTTAGGAATTCCAGCAACGCCATGGCGGCCTCTATTACTGCTACGGATTGCCCTCGCGCTCATCGCGGCTGAGTACGCCTACAAAACCGGTTTGACCAAAGCCACGTTCCTCATTGATGGCATTTCCTTCGCAAACACGTGAATGTCCGGCTAATTCCCGAAAGCAAAGTTGAAAGACGTTCTTAACCTTCATCCAGGTTCCGATCCGCCGGCCGATGGCGCGCGAACGCGTTCGCGCTGATAGTTAGGGGACCGCCGCTCCTGGGGGCCAACCGGAGTTGACCGGATGGGTGTTGCAGCTGGCGCTTAGCGCGCGTGAAGAAGAATATAGTCGGGCGGCCGGCCGTCATCGCCGTGCTGGAGAGGCTGCCACTGATCTGCCCTCTAGTGCTTGCGGCGGCGTCGCTGCTCATGCTCGCGATCAAGATTTATCGTGATCTTGAATGAAGACGCTGCAGAAATTGATCTCATCTCTCTAGCTTAGGCAGGAGTGGCGCTGAGAAGCGTCAGGTCATTCGGCTGGTCGTGAGTACAGACCCACGGACGGCTGGGGATTCCGAGATCTGTCCAAAGGGCCAATACATTCTGACATTGCAAAGTGTTTGAATCGCTATGCCTGTCGATCGACACCAGTGCGGGGGACGCAGGCACCGCCCTTGGCTCGAATTTCAGCCCCAGCCCAGAGCCAAGGGCGGACTGCACTGTGGCAAAGTCGAACACACGCGACAGGCACCTGTTCCAAAGATTAATGCCCGCAAGGCCAATTGCGCGAGTCGCGTGAAATGCTTGGATTGCGGGGCCTGCCCGATCCGCCGATCGAGCGGGTGGTTCGTCCCTCGGCCAACTCCTCACGCAGCATTGCCCACAGGCCGAGGGCGAACCGCAATTCCACCTTAGGATTCGCCCGCAATATGTCCGGCGCGATCGGATGAACGGCTATGGTGGGCGTAGTTTCGCCAGATCTTGAACAGTGAGACGACGCCCAAGCTGGGCGGCCAGGCTGCGCAATTTCGGTGTGGCTTGCCACACAACGCGGGCGGGATTTGTCACCAGCCCGTACCTCTTCAAATCGGGGGCTCCGTGCCGCCAGGTGTGCGGGCGGATCGGACGGGCCCGGCGCGGGTCGGGCGCCGGACTTTCCAAGGGCTCGATCTCTAGGATTCGTTGGTGAAGACCGCAGCCCGACCGCGGTCGAGGTACTCCGCCGGGGCCGCGGCGCACCCGGCGGGGAGGCACCTTGGCGTCCGGTGGGACGGGCCGGGCCGCCGCCGGAGGACGACTCGCGGGGCCGACCGCTGGCTCCACGCAGCTCAGTCCGCCGAGCGCACGTTTCGAACTTGGACGAGTAAGGGGGCTCCCAGATCCGAAGACCGTTTCCGGAAACTCCCCGAAATCGGCCGAGATTGACGACCCCGCGGACCGAATCGGTGGTACACAGCGGTGGTCACAAACTTCGACCGGACCTGATCGGAATCCTTGTTTTTCGGCTGTTTTTGCGGGCTCGCGGCGAAGGGGGTGAGAGTCCCACCTCTCTCCGCCAAAGAGGAAAAGTCCCTGCATTGGATTTTTCAAGCCGCGAGCTGGGTCGACCGAATGTCCCGAAACTTCCGGATCTCCTTCGCATAGGCGGCGAGAAGCGCCTTGACCCAGAGCGCCATGCCTTCGGCCTTCAGGCCGATCCGTTGACTGCGGTTGTAGTGCTGCTCGGTCACCGACGCCATGCGTTCGCGTTCGTCGACGCGATCATGATCGGTCTTGTGGCCGAGAATGGCCGTTGCGGCCCCGCCGAGTCGCTTGTCGTCGAGCAGGGTGGTCATCGTTCTGCGGACATCGTGCAGTGTCCACGGAGCGATGCCGTAGAGCTCGAAGAGATCGGGTCTCTCTTTCTTGGGGCGCGGTTTAGGACCGGGCTTCCCCTTTCGAGCAGGCCTCTGTTTCACCGTGTGGTCGTAGACGCGGCCCTGGAGCCGGTACATCAGCAGGTTCAGCGCAGCCTGCGTGATATGCTTCTTGGGGTCGCGGCCGCTGAACATCCAGTCGGACTTTCCACCGGATTCCGCATGGAAGGCGTTGAGGATATTGAGCGCCTCCGGAGGCAAGGGCAGCGAATGAGGTCTGCCGCCGTCGCGCCCTCCCTTCATCTCTTCTTCGGTCCAGTTGGCGACCTTCCATCCTTTAAGATGCCGTTCGCCCTTCGGCGGCGCGAACAGTCGGTCCGGACGCAACTGGAGGAAGCCGCCGGTCCGCTGCGCGGTAAGGGCCACGCCCCACAACGCTCCGATGGTCCCGGGGTAGGTCTCGTGTTCGCCGTCGGCCAGGTGTCGGAATTTCTCGGCGAGCACGATCGTGCGGGCGATCTCTTCGATCGTCGGAGCGTGCGTGCGCGTCTTAGTCTTGTACTCGAAGGACCACCGCGTCCACCATTCGGCCTGGACCTCCTCGAGACCGGCGGCGGTCGCGTGATACTTCCAGGCCCAACTCATCATCGTCTTGGATTGCGTGAGCGCGCGATGGACTGCAGAAGGTGCATGATTCAGATGGATCGCGTCGCGCAAGCGTTCCAAGTCGCTCAACTTTACCTGGCTGACGAGCTTCTCGTTGATTGGGTCGAACTCGGGTAGTTTGAGGTAGTGCTCGTATTGTTTGCGGTACTTGGCTTTGAGCTTAGGCAGTTGATAGGCGAGGAATTTCGCGGTCAGCGCCTTCCATGTCCAGGTCGAGCCGGTGTCGCCGATACGTTTTCGTTGGGCGAGGAGCGATGCCTCGTTGGCCAACTCGTCGGCCCACTTCGCTTCTCCCATACGATCGTAGTATTCTGCCTTTGTGGTCTCGAACTTCACCAAGGCCTCGGCAAATTCCCGCAAGTTGCGCTTTCGCTTCCCGGCCAGACGAATTTGCTCGGCGACGTACCTCGCTTGTTCAAGATTGAGCTTTTCCGGGACGGGCGCGAATTGGTTGCCAGGTAGGAGAAAAGCCAGTCGAAGCGTCACCTCGCGACGCCGTACGTACCAGACGGCCTTTCCCGGCGTGATGCGGATCGTCAATCCGACCGTCTTCCGATCCCGCCATTCCGCGATCTTTCCCGCGATCGCGCGGCTCTGACTGTACGATATTGCGCTGTCGACGTCGTTGTCGGTCAGCGATTTTACTTCTCGTTCGTAGGTGACCGGCATCGAACCCTCGTACAACACTCGTACAAAACAGCTTCCGAATTCGAACGTTCTGACGTCGATCTCGAAAGGCGCATAATAGCAGTAATATGTAGTATTTTCAATTGGTTAACGGTGCGCTAACAGCGGCGGCTCGGCCTGAAGATTCGGCTTCCCAAGCTGCATACGAGGGTTCGATTCCCTTCGCCCGCTCCAAGCTTCTAGACCAACTCCCATCGAGTGATTCTGCCGAGGATGCGAGCCACGGGAGCGAAGCCCACATTGGTGCATCGCGATAGCCGCCGCCGAATCGCCGCAACGAACGGCTCTTCGAGTCTACCAGCCTCGACGCAGGCCAGGAATGCGATACTCATGGGTCATGGCGCGCTGCCTTGCCAAGGAAGGGCACATCCAGTCGGGTCGGGCTCAGCGTGTGAATTCGCAGACCTCGTTTCTCCATCATCCAGCGGATCAGGGGATTTAGGTTCTTGACCACTCCCCACGTATCCCCGTGCGTGGGCTGGACGTTCGTCGTTCCATCGAAATATCCATCGCCGCTCATGTCCACGCCGCAGAGCAGAATATCAGAGGCACCAAAGTTATACGCAATCTGAAGAGCGCATCCCGAAACCGAACCGCCAATCCGGATGAAGCCATCCACCGGGCGCACCTCCGGTGACAGCGCGTCGGGCGGCGCATAAAAGCAATAGCACTCGCAACCAAGCGCCAGAAGTTCGGATTCCGCAACTCGTGCGGCCGCATCGCCGTAGATGCGAATGCCCGTAAAAGACGCGCTGGCTTCAGGGTACCAATCCTGTTGCGCGTGGAGCGTAATCCACACTGAGGCTCGAATCTCGGGAATTAGTGCGGCCTTGCTGACCGCGATCGTGTAGTAATCCGGCGGGATCTCTTGATAGAGCCCCCGGCCATTCGATCCCGGAGCTACAATGCAGACCTTTTCCGGCAGCCGCCACCCGCTTTCGAAGATTTCGGGAATTGCGCATCGATCAGGCATTGTGTTTACGCTTTCGCTGTGAAGACGTGGCCGATGCAATCTCTTCATTGTATTCTCGTGCGTAGTCGGCCGCCATTCTTGTGTACTGGAGCTCGTTCATCGCTTTGGCGCGGCACCGGTCCGGCGGGATCGAATTCACCCCTGGGATCGCATGCAGGTATTCCTGCCGGGTTCGGCACACAAATCCTACGTCCTGCGTAACGATTTTCGCGCACGCGGCGACGTCGTCTAGGTCGATCCCTGCCGAGCTCATGGCGCGCTTAAGCGCGCCTACTGCAGCGATGACCTCGCCGTCCTGGTCGCTCGACAGCGCCAAGCGGAGGAGACGGCCGATGCGCGTCGGGTCGATCTCGACTCGCTTCTTACGCGCGCGGCGCGGCAATCTCGCCGTCGTCATTGCCGCGCTTCTCGATCGATCAGGCTGTCGACGATATCAGCGTCCAAAATGCTTCCGGTGTTGACCGGCTCGGTAGGGACGCTTATGTCTTCCGATACTGATCTCTGGCGAGGTTGGTGCATTGGTTTGAGGGCTTCGACGGTGTGGTGACCGTCGGGGCCCTTTCGTTTTCTCGGCACGGCGGTTTTTCCTTCCTACGCTGGTGGGGCGACATGGCGGTCTCCTTTGTTGCGCGCTGCGAACGCGATTCTTGAGAGCTAATTAGCGTCGGTCGCAACGCCAGCTCGTTTTGCATTGCGCCTCTAACCTATTGGCACCGTTGAGCACGGTTAGCGCCGGTTTTGCAGCCAAGTCATTGTAATGGTTGACAACCGCCCAGCTTCCCAAGCTGCATACGAGGGTTCGATTCCCTTCGCCCGCTCCATCCTGCTTCGCGCCAGGGCGCTTCGCAGGACTTTGATTTTTCAGCAGCACGGCGGGCGAAAATCGTGTGGACGCTGCTGACCGGCTAGATGTTGTGACAGGCGACCACTCTGCCGTCGCCGACAGGCCGTAGCTCCGGGACGTCGCCCCGGCAGCGATTGCTGGCGAGGGGGCAACGGGGAGCAAACACGCAACCGGCCGGCCGATTGAACTGGCTCGGCGGTTCGCCTGTTTCGATCGCGCCAAGGATCCGTTTCGACGGATCGGGTTTGGGCACGGCTGCCATCAGCGAAATCGTGTAGGGATGGAGCGGGTGATCCAGAATCGTCCGCGTCGGAGCCTGCTCCATGATCCGGCCCATATACATCACGGCGACGCGGCTGCTGATCTGCCCGATCACGGCGAGATCGTGCGAGATGAAGAGCATCGACAGGCGCAATTCCTCGCGCAAATCCATCATCAGGTTGAGCACCTGGGCCTGCACGGACACGTCGAGCGCCGAAACCGGCTCGTCGGCGATGACGATCGATGGCGTGGGAAGAATGGCGCGCGCGATACCGACGCGCTGCCGCTGCCCGCCGCTGAGTTCGTAGGGAAAGCGGGCGGCGAAAGACGGATCCAGTCCGACGGCGGTCAGAGTGGCGGCGATCGCCGCGCTGCGCTCGGCGCGGCTCTTAAAGAAGCCGTTGATGTCGCCGGCCTCCGCCACGGCGTCTCCAATCGTCCGCCGCGGATTGAGCGAGGCATAGGGATCCTGGAAGACCATCCGCACGTTCAGGCGCATCTCGCGGAGACTGCTGCGAGCGGCTCCGATCATCTCGGCTCCCCTGAAGGCGACGGAGCCGCTGTCGGGCCGGGCCAGTCCGACGATCGATCGGCCGACCGTCGTCTTGCCGCAGCCGGATTCACCGACGATCCCGAGCACCTCGCCCTCAGCGAGCGACAGCGACACACCGTCGACCGCCTGCACCCGGCGTTTCCGGCCCGCTCGCCTGGCCGTGAAGGAGACCTTCAGGTCCCGAATGTCGAGAATGACATCGCCGCTCATGGCAGCCCACCGCCGTTCAGGGGGAACGCGCAGAGCACCTCGTGCCCTTGCGCCACCTCTGCGCGAGGCGGGGTCGCCAGGCGGCACGCCTCGCGCACGCTGGCGCAGCGCGGGGCGAAGACGCAGCCCGCGGCCACCCTGCTGGGCTTCGGCGGCTGGCCCGCTATGGTCGGCAGGCGGCGCGCGCCGGAGTTTCGCGACGGCATGCAATCCATCAATCCGCTTGTGTAGGGGTGGCGCGGCGCCTCGAACAGCGCGCCGACCGGAGCGGTTTCCACGATCCGGCCCGCATACATGACGGCGACCCGATCGGCGAGCTGGGCAATCACGCCCATGTCGTGGGTGATGAACAGGATCGCCATGTCGAGGCGGTTGCAGAGCTCGCGCAGGAGCCCGAGAATCTGCACCTGGATGGTCACATCGAGCGCCGTGGTCGGCTCGTCGGCGATCAGGACCTGTGGCCTGCACGCCAGCGCGATCGCGATCATGACCCGCTGGCGCTGGCCGCCCGACAGTTGATGCGGATACGCCGACAGCTGCATTCCGGGATCAGGCATGCGCACCAGCTCGAGCAGCTCGCGCGCGCGGGCCAGCGCGGCGGCGCCTGCCAGGCGCTCATGCACCTGCACGGCCTCGGTGATCTGGTCGCCGATGCGGCGAACCGGGTTGAGCGACGTCATCGGCTCCTGAAAGATCATCGCCATGCGGCCATGACCCGCTTCGACGCGTTGCCAAGGCTGCAACTGCGTCACGTCGCTGCCGTCCAGCAGGACCTGCCCGGCCCGGACCCGGGGACCCGGCTGCGGCAGCAAGCCCATGACGGCGAGCGAGGTCATGCTCTTGCCGCAGCCGGATTCGCCGACGAGCCCGAGTATCTCGCCCCTGGCGAGGCCGAAGGACACGCCGGCGACGATGTCGACCGGCGCGCGCTCCGGACCCAATGACACCGTGAGATCGCGAACGGAAAGCACGGCCTAGCCTTTCTCGCCGAAGACTTGACGAAATCGCGGATCGAGCCGGTCGCGCAAGGCATCGCCGACCAGGTTCAGCGAAAATGCCGTCGCCACGATCATCATGCCCGGGAAGAACAGCAGCCATGGCGCGCGCGTGATGAAGGTGCGCGATTCCGCCAGCATGTTGCCCCAGCTCGGAATCTCCGGCGGCGCGCCGAGGCCAAGGAAATCGAGCGAGGCTGCGCCAAGCTGCGCAAAAGCGAAGACGAAGCTCGCCTGCACCAGCAGCGGTGAGACCAGGTTCGGCAGGATGTGCTTGCCGATAAGCCATACCGTTCCGGCGCCCATGCTGCGGGACGCCTCCACATAGGTTTCCGCGCGCAGGCGCAGCGTCAGGCCGTAAACGATGCGTGTCGTCGTCGTCATGTAGCCGACCCCGATCGCCAGAATGGCATTGGCCACGCTCGGGCCCAGGATGACGATCAGCCCGAGCGCGAGCAGCAGCGCCGGGAAGGCCATCAGCACGTCGACCATGCGCATCAAGAGGTGACCGAGCCTCGGGAACAAGGCCGAGAGGACGCCGATCGGCACTCCCGTCGCAAGGGCGAAGACCACCACGCCCGAGCCGATCAGCAGCGCCATGCGCGCGGAGTGGATGACGCGTGACAGGGTGTCCCTGCCAAACTGGTCGGTGCCGAACCAATGGGCTGCGTTCGGTGGTGTCAGGCGGATCATCGGATCGATCGCATAGGGATCGAAGGGCGCAAGCCAGGGCGCGAAGGCGGCGGCAAGCACGGTCACCAAGAGGACGCCCAGCCCCGCCAGCGCGATCGGACGGGCCATGAACGGCTGCAGCCACAAGGTCGCGCCCACCCGGCTCATTGCAGTTCAACCCGCGGATCGAGCAGCCGGTAGCTAAGATCGACGACCAGATTAATCAGGAGATACACGACGACGATGACGAGGATGACGCCCTGGATCACCGGATAGTCGCGGCGAAGGATCGACTGGACGACGAGGCGGCCGATCCCGGGCAGGGCAAACACCGTTTCGGTGACCACCGCTTCGGACAGCAGCGCCGCGAAAGTGAAGCCGAAGGCCGACACCACCGCCAGCAGCGCGTTGCGCAGGATGTGCCGGCGTACCACCTGCCACGGGCGGATGCCCTTTGCGCGCGCCGTCCGCACGTAATCCTCGCGTGCGACGTCGAGCATGCTGGCGCGGGTCAGCCGCAGGATCAGCGCGGCATTCGGCGCCGCAAGCGCAAGGCTCGGCAGGATGAGGTAGCGCAGATTGCCGAGGCCGCCTTCGAACACCGAGGGATAGCCGGAGCTCGGAAACCAGCCGAGCCAGGCGGCAAAGATCAGGATCAGGTAGAGACCGACCCAGAACGTCGGGATCGAGGCCATCAGCATCGCCGCGCCGGACAGTCCCTGGTCGAGCCATGTGCCGTGCCGGACCGCCGCGATCATGCCGATCGGAACGCCGATGATCGCAACCCAGATCATCGTCATGGTGGCGAGCAGCACGCTGGTTTCGGCGCCATCGGCGATCACCGACAGCACCGGCGCCTGGAAGAAGATTGACCGCCCGAGGTCGCCCTCGAGCACATGGCCGGCCCAATTCAGATATTGCAGGATGATCGGTTGATCGAGACCGAGCTGGTGCCGCAAGGCATCGATCTGGTCGGGGGTCGCGGTGTCGCCGAGCAGAACATAGATGGGATCGCCGGGAACGACATGGATGAAGGCAAAGATGATGACGGACGCCGCCAGCAGGGTCACCGCCGTCGTTCCCGCGCGCTTCAGTGCATATGACCACATGTGATTGTGCGGCTGATCAGCGGCAATGACGGGCCGGTGCCGGCGCTCGAATTTCTCGCGGCCTCATCGCCCGTCCCTTACTTCGCGGACACGTTCCAGAATACGGGACCGTTCGGGTTGAGTCCCTTCAGCTTCGGAGATGCGATGTCATAGGTGTATGCATCGCCCACTTTCATGACCGGCACCTGCTCGTAGATCAGCGCCTGCACCTTGTCCCATGTCGCCTTGCGCGCGGCCGGATCGGTCGATTTGATCAGTTCGGTCCGAAGCGCTGATATCTCCGGGCTGTCCCACCAGCCGGGATAGCTCGCGTTGAGGAAGGTGAGGAGCAGCGGGTCGGGCGAGAACGAATGGTGGGTGACGAAGATGTCCCACTGTTCCGGCTGGCCGCGCATCTTCAGCAGGGTTGCCCAGTCGACGACGAGCATCTGAACGTTGATCCCGGCATCGGCGAGCTGGCGCGTGAATACGGAGGCCTCGTCATAATGGGCCTGGTAGTTGGTCGAGACCAGAAGGCGGATCGGGGTTCCCGTGTAGTCCGCCTCCTTGGCGAGCTCCTTCGCCTTCTTCGGATCGTGCGCGCTGTAGCCCGACACGCCTTCGGCCGAGTACCAGGGCGTGCCCTTGGGAAAGATCGATCCTTCGGCATTCCAGAGGTCCTTGGGGCCGAACGCAACGCGCAGGGCCTGCGACTTGTCCAGTGCGGTCTGGATGGCGCGGCGGAGCTTGTAATTGTCCTTCAGGATTCCCTGCTTCGAGTTCATGAAGAACAGGCCGAAGATCGGTGCATTGGTACGCTGCACCTGAACCGACGGGTCCTTGCTGAGGGACTCGTAGAGATCGCCGGAGATCATCTCCGCGTAGTCATAGTCGCCGGCCTGCACGCCGCTGACCCGCGTGCCGACGTCCGGCACCGGAATGAACCTGATCTTGTCGAAGTTGGCGACGCGGGCCCCGGCGAAGCCGTCACCCTTGTCCTTCACTGGCTTGTAGCCATCGAATCTTTCCACCTCGACATAGCGGTTCGGCCGCCACTCCACGAACTTGTAGGGGCCGGTGCCGATATAGTCCTTCTGCTCGATCGGCTTGTTTCCGGCATTGGCGGCGATGTCTTCCGGATAGATCGCAAGGCCGCCATTGACGTCCGCGATCAGATTCTTCCAGGCGCCATTCGGCGCCGACAGTTGCAGCGTGACTTCATACTTTCCGGTCGCCTCGACCGACGTCGCCGCGGCCATCAGCAGCTTGCCGCGTGCGCCGAAATTGCCCCATCGCTTCATCGAGGCGGCCACGTCCTTGGCGGTCATCTCCTTGCCGTTGTGGAAGGTCACGCCCTCGCGGAGCTTGATGACGATGGTCTTTCCGCCATCGTCCTCGCGCTCGCTCTCCGCCAGCAGCGGGCGCGGCGTATAGGTCGAGTCCAGCGCATAGAGCGTTTCGAAGATGTGGCGTCCGATGACCGATGCGACGTCGGCCGTCGTCAGCATGACATCGAGGGGTGGCGGCTCGCCGACCGTGGCTTCGCGCAGAATTGTGGCTGCGCCGGCTTGCGCGTTCAGAAACAACGCGATGGCCAGCCCTGCGGCGCCACGCATCAAGACACCGAGACCGCATCTCATGATCGCCCTCCCATCCTGCCTGAGCCGCCTGCTTTGGCGCAGGGGATGTGCCATCGAGCGTTTTGGCCCGTTACACTGTTTGAAAGTTACATAGGGATCGTGCTAGTTTTCAAGCACAAAATTGCCATGTATGGCGCGTCCGGCGTTAGGTGCTGGGTCAAGTCTGAAGGTTTCTTACAGCGACCTCCGGGCCTGGACATGCAAGGTGACGTGACCTGAGGGAACGGCGAGCGATGCCCCGTGCGAAGCGAATTCATCCGGTGAAAGGCGCCGGCGCTGCGGCTTCCAAGGCCCCGAGCCACGACATCGTGGTGGCTGGCGACATCATCTCTCTCATCAGGCAGTGCGCGCCCGGCCTCAGCCCCTCGGAGCAGCGCGTTGCCACGGCGGTGGTCGCCGATGTCGAGTTTGCGATTCATGCGAGCAACACCGAGCTCGCCCGCCGCGCCCGCGTCAGCGAGCCGACCGTGACCCGGTTCAGCCGTTCGGTCGGCTGTCGCGGGGTCCGGGACCTCAAGGTGAGGCTGGCTCAGGCCATGGCGGTCGGACGGATCTACGTCGAGCTGCCCCCGCATGTCGGGACGGATCTGGCGCGCCCCGCTCTCTGGCGGTCGGTGTTTCAGGAGATCCGCCGCGCGATTGCCGCTGCCGAGGAGGGATTGCGGAAGGAGGATGTCGAGAAGGCTGCGGAGGCAATCTCGGCATGTTCGAAGCTTGCCGCATTCGGCATCGGCGGAGGCTCGACCCTTGCGGCCGCGGAGGTTCAGAACCGTTTTTTTCGCCTCGGCATTGCCGTCTCTCACGCCTCCGATCCGAGGTTGATGCGGATGATCGCGGCGACGCTCGGCCGGAACGATGTCGTCGTGGCCATATCGACCACGGGCGCGGCCAGCGAGGTGATCGAGGCTGCCGGGATCGCCAGGCAATACGGCGCCCTCATCGTTGCGATCACCAAGCCGCAAAGCCGGCTCGCCTCGATGGCCGATATCGTGCTGGGTGTGCACGTGCCCGAGGCTCCCGATGCGCTCAAGCCGACCGCGTCACGCTATGCCCTTCTCGCCGCGATCGATCTGCTCGCGGCCTCGACCGCCTACTGCAAGCCTCTGGAGGCCCAGGCCCGGATGCGGCGGATCAAGTACGAGTTGTTGAAGGGCTCGGATGGGAATCCGAGCGGGCCGCTGGGCGACTGAAGGCAAGGCGTCGCGACCCCTCCACCGTCGTGACGGCGACTCCACCGCTTCGACGGGATGTCGCAAAACAGTCGTACGAACCATTTCCCCGGAAATCATGCTGTGTCGATTCGGCCGCACTTCGTCCTGGTGAGGTGCTGTTCGAGGGCGAGGATCCCCCCATGAGTGACAAACAGGTCACGGTCGGGATCGCCGTCCGGAAGGCCTCGATCGGCGAGATCACCCGAAGTTGACGGTCTCAACCCGCCCAAGGACCGGGTTTTCCCCGCGGCGATCCGCTATCCTGCCGGACGGCGCGTGGGGCGTGACTTGGGGACGTTTGATTTTTGACGTTTCGAGGAGGGCTCGATGCCAATTTATATGGGAATTTTCTCAAAGCCGGGTGTACTGGACAAGAGATTGATGGGCGAAGTGACCGCCCACGGTTTCGAGGGCTGGATCGAACTGCAGAGCGCGCAGCTCGGCCAATCCCGCCGCGGTGGCACCGGCCGTCCGAGCGTCCAGGAGATCGTGGTCTCCAAGGTGCAGGACTCGGCCTCCCCCAAGCTTTTCAAGGAATCTCTCAACGGCGAGGGGAAGCTCGTCGTGATTGCCTTCGTGAGCGATGGCGTGACCACCATGACGATGGTGTTGCAGGACACGCTGATCGGGTCCTATCAGCTCAGTGGCTCGGGTGGCGATGGCTCGACGAGGCCAATCGAAAGCATGTCGCTCAATTTCACCAAGATCACCTTCGACACGTCGTCGACATCTCCAGACACCACGCATTCGCAGCTGTACAAGCTCAGTCAGCAGCAGACGGAACAAGCCAGCTGATCAGTTCGGCAAGCTTTGCAGAAACTCTGCGATCGCGGCGTTCACTTCCGCCGGCCGCTCCTGCTGCGTCCAGTGACCGCAACCCGGCAGCAGCCTGATCTCGCGGAGCTGCGGCACCCATTGCTTCATGCCGGCGAGGTGCTCGGCGGCGCCGGGGAAGGCGAGCACCATGTCGTGGTCGCCGGCGACGAAGAGCGTCGGCACGACCACCTTCACGCCCTCGAAGGCGCCCATCAGCTCCCAGTTGCGATCGACGTTGCGGTAGTAGTTGAGCGGCCCGCGAAAGCCGCTGCGGGCAAATTCGGCGGCGTAATAATCGAGGTCGGCGGCGCTCAGCCATGACGGCAGCGGCACCTGTATCTTCGGCAGCATGCCGTCCTTGCGGGAGATCATGCCGACGCCGACTGTCCTGCCGGCGCGCTCGGCGCTGGCGCGGATCGCCACCGTTCCTTCGCCCGAGCCGCCAAACAGCATCGCGCCGAGCGTGGCCCGCGGATCCCGCTCGAACTCGGCCTCGGCGACGCCGGGCTGCTGGAAGTACAGTTGGTAGAACTGGGCATCCGCATTCTGCGGCATGACGCTGGTCGGCCGCGCCTCGCTGCGCGGGTGGAAGGGCACGCTGAGGATGGCGGCGGCGCGGAAGCGGTCGGGGCGCAGGCGTGCCGTGTGCCAGGCGATCAGCGCGCCCCAGTCATGGCCGACGATGACGGCCTGTTTCGTGTCGAAGGCATCGAGCACGCCGACGAGATCGCCGACCATGTGGAAGATCGTGTACTGGTCGATTGCCTCGGGCCGGTCACTCTTGCCATAGCCGCGCATGTCGGGCGCAACGGCGTGATAGCCGGCGGCGGCCAGCGCCTCCATCTGGTGGCGCCAGGAGTACCAGCCCTCCGGAAAGCCGTGGCAGAGCAGCACCATCGGGCCCTCGCCCTGCTCGGCGACGTTGAGACTGATGCCGTTGGTCTTGATGATCCGCTGCGTCGGCGCGCCCATTCCTCGTCTCCCACTCAATGTATTTGGACGCATCCTAGTTGGCGCTCATGGCACCGCAAAGATTCTAATATATTAGACTATCGCGTCCGGCGTTCGCGTCCCGCTCCGCTAATCTCACCTCTGCCTTGGCGGGCGGTCCCGCGGCCGGCTTGCTTGGAAAAGAAGGCCAGGATGGACCAGCAGAAACTCGACAGGGCGATCGGTCGCCGATTGAAGACGCTGAGGACGCAGTCCGGCATGACCCTGAACGAACTCGCTAGCCGCTCCGGCGTCAGCCGGGCCATGATCGGGCGGGTGGAGCGGGCGCAGAGCAGCGCCACCGCGGCGCTGCTCAACAAGCTCTGTGCCGCGCTCGACGTCACGCTCAGCGACGTCGTCGCGCTGGTGGAGAAGCCGCCGGAGCGGCTGACGCGGCTTGCCGACCAGCCGCAATGGCGCGATCCCGACAGCGGTTACCGGCGGCGCCATGCCTCGCCTGCGGATGCCGCCAGCGGCATCGAAATCATCGTCGTCGACCTGCCGGCCGGCGCGCGGGTGTCCTACAGCCCCTGGGGCCGCAACGCCTTCACCCAGCAGCTCCTGATGCTGGAGGGCGCGGTCTGCGTTCACATCGACGCCAAGACGGTACGCCTGCGCGACGGCGACTGTCTCGACTTCGACGTCATGCGCGCGGTGACCTTCGAGAACGAAACCAGGCAGGACGCCCGCTACGTCATCATCACGCGGCGCGGCACATCTTACGGGAAAATGTGATGTCGCTGATCGTTCGGGACGCCACGCTGGAAGATGCCGCCGATATCCTCGCGATCTACAACCATGCCGCGCTCAACACCACGGCGGTCTGGAGTGACGGCCCGGCCGATCTCGCCTCCCGCCGCGACTGGATTTTGGCGCGGCAGCAGGCCGGCTATCCCGTGCTGGTGGCGATGCGCGGCTGCGACGTCGTCGGGTTCGCCTCGTTCGGCGATTTCCGCCCCTGGCCCGGCTATCGCCACACCGTGGAGAATTCGGTCTATGTCGGCGAGCGGCATCACCGGCACGGCGTCGGCCGCAGCCTGATGGCCGCGCTGATCGAGCGCGCCACCGCGCTGAACAAGCACGCCATGATCGCCGGCATCGAGGCCGCCAACGCCGCCTCGATCGGCCTGCATGCCTCGCTCGGCTTCGCCGAGGTCGGCCGCATGCCGGAGGTCGGCTGCAAGTTCGGCCGCTGGCTCGACCTCGTCCTGATGCAGAAGCGGCTCGCGAATGGAGTGAGACCCTGACGATTGAGATCCGTACCGGCGACACCTTCGATCCGCGCGTCATCGCGCTGCTCGATTATCACGTCACGGCCGCGCGGGCGCAGACCGCGCCGGGAAGCGCGCATGCGCTCGATCTGGCGGGCTTGCGCGCGAGCGACGTCGCGTTCTGGACCGGCTGGGACGGCGAGACGCTGGTCGCCACCGGGGCGCTGAAGACGCTTTCGCCCGCCCATGGCGAGGTGAAATCGATGCACACGCTGCAAACCGCGCGGCGGCGAGGCTTTGGCGCAATAATGCTCAGCCACATCATCGCGGCGGGCCGTGCGCGCGGCTTGACGCGGCTCAGCCTCGAGACCGGCTCATGGGACTATTTCAAGCCGGCGCATGCGCTCTACGGGGCGCACGGCTTTGTCCCTTGCGGCCCGTTCGAGGGCTATGTCGAGGATCCCAACAGCCTGTTCCTGACGCTCGATCTGAGCGGACATTAGACGTTCGTTGGCACAACCGGCACTCGAAAACAGCGGCGCGCCCCTCAAAATGAGTTGCGTACCTCAAAACACCTCTGCTAGCCTTCAGCCATGGCCGAGGATACCGACACGATCGCCGGCGCCGCGCTGACGCTGAAGGACATCGCCCGCCAGGCGGGCGTCAGCCTGGCGACGGTCGACCGCGTCCTGCACAACCGTCCGGGGGTGCGGCCGGACACGGTGCGGCGCGTCAAGGAGACGATCGCGCGCAATGCCTTCCAGCCGCATGTGGCCGCCGCGGAGCTCGCCCGTGGCCGTCCCCGTCGCTTCGCCTTCGTGATGCCGTCGGGGCCGAACCCGTTCATGCAGCAGATCGAGGCCTATCTCGGCGAGATGTCGGCCTGGCTCGCGGCCCGCCGCCTTGCGGTCGAACTGATCGCAACCGACGTCTTCGACGCGTCCGTGCTCGCGGCGTCGCTGGAGGCGCTGGCGGGTGACTACGACGGCGTGGCGGTGGTGGCGCTCGACCATCCCCGCGTTCGCGCAGGGATCAACGACCTCGTCGATGCCGGCACCAGGGTGGTGACGCTGGTCTCGGACGTGCCGTCGTCCCGGCGCCACCACTATATCGGCATCGACAACATCGCCGCCGGCCGCACCGCCGGCGCGCTGGTCGGGCGGCTGGTCGGCCAGAAGTCCGGCAAGGTCGCGATCCTGGCGGGTTCGCAGGGTCTGCGCGACCATGCCGAGCGCATTTTCGGCTTCAGCCAGGTGATGGCCTCGGAATTTCCAGGGCTTGGCGTCCTGCCCGTGCTGGAGGGACGCGACGAGGACGACCGCTCGGAACAGGTCCTGGCACGGCTGTTCGACAAACATGCTGACATTGTCGGCCTTTATAATGTCGGGGCCGGCACGCAAGGTGTCGCCAATGCGTTGAGCGAAGCCGGCCGCGACAGGCAAGTCGTGTTCGTCGGCCACGATGTCACCGTGCTGACGCGGCGGCTGCTGCTGCAGGGCGTGATGGATGCTGCGATCTCGCAGAACCCGGGACATGAGGCGCGTGCCGCCGTGCGCGTGCTGCTTGCGCTCGCCCGCGGCGAGCCGATCCTGAGCGAACAGGAGAAGATCAGGATCGACATCGTGATGCGGGACAACCTGCCGTAAGTCGCGGCGGGACAAGATTGGAAGACCGTTGCGGAGAAGGCGGCGAAAGTTCGCATAGCGCGCGACGAGGCTGAAAGGGAGGATGGCGTGTATCTCGGACTGGACATCGGCACGTCCGGTGTGAAGGCGGTGCTCGTGAGCGAAGCCGGCGCGATCGTCGCGACGGCCGCGCGCGAGCTCGCGCTGTCGCATCCCGCGCCGCTGTGGTCCGAGCAGGATCCCGATTCCTGGGTCGATGCGGCGATCGGCGCCGTCGACGATCTCGCAAGGCCTCATCCGCGCGAGGTCGCAGCGGTGCGCGGCATCGGCCTGTCCGGGCAGATGCATGGCGCGACCCTGCTCGGCGCGGACGGGCGGCCGCTGCGGCCTGCGATCCTCTGGAATGACGGCCGCTCGCATGCCGAATGCGCCGAGCTGGAACGGCGCTGCCCGATGCTGCACTCCATCGCCGGCAATCTGGCGATGCCCGGCTTCACCGCGCCAAAGCTGCTCTGGGTCTTCAGGCACGAGCCCCACATTTTTGAACGCGTCGCAAAAGTGCTGCTGCCAAAAGCCTATGTCCGCTATCGCCTCACCGGCGAGATGGTCGAGGACATGTCGGATGCCGCCGGCACGCTGTGGCTCGATGTCGGCCGGCGCGCCTGGTCGGCCGAGCTGCTCAAGGCCACCGGTCTCGATCTCAATCACATGCCGCGCCTCGTCGAAGGCAGCGCAGTAAGCGCGGTGCTTGCGCCGGCCTTGGCGCAACGCTGGGGCATGGCGAAAGATGTCGTGGTCGCGGGCGGTGCCGGGGACAACGCCGCGAGCGCGATCGGGCTCGGCGCGATCGCGCCCGGCGATGCCTTCCTCTCGCTCGGCACCTCCGGCGTCCTGTTCCGCGTCACCGACCGGTTTGCCCCGGCGCCGGCCTCGGCCGTGCACGCGTTCTGTCACGCGCTGCCCGGCATGTGGCACCAGATGGGTGTGATGCTGTCGGCCGCCGCCTCGCTCGCCTGGCTCGCAGGCGTGATGGAGACACCGGCGGCGGCACTGCTGGCGCCGCTCGGCGATCGCGTCGACGGACCGAGCCCGATCAAATTCCTGCCCTATCTCGATGGCGAGCGCACGCCGCACAACGACGCTGCCGCCAGCGGCGCTTTCGTTGGCCTGCGCGGCGCCACCGGGCGCGCGGAGATGGTGCAGGCCGTGCTCGAGGGCGTCGCCTTTGCCGCGCGCGACAATTTTGCGGCGCTGAGTTTAGCGGGCGGGCCGCTTACCGAAGTCGATCTCGTCGGCGGCGGCTCGCGCTCGCCGCTCTGGGCCCAGATCTGCGCCGACGTGCTCGGCATTCCCGTCCACCGCGTCGAGGAAGGCGAGGTGGGGGCGGCGCTCGGTGCCGCGCGCCTCGGCCGGCTCGCCGCCACCGGCGAGGCGGCGGCGCAAGTCTGCACGCGCCCGCGGCGGCTCGCGAGCTTTCTGCCCCGCGCATCCGCAGCGTCCGCCTATGACGATGCCTATCGCCGCTGGCGCCGGCTTTATCCCGCGTTGAAGGAGTCTCCTTAAGTGAACGCCCCAGCCAAATTCTTCGAGGTCGCAGCACCGGTCGCCTTTGCCGGCAAGGATGCTGGACAGACGCCCGCGTTCCGCTGGTACGACAAGGACCGCATCGTCCAGGGCCGGCGGCTCGAGGACCATCTCCGCTTTGCCGTCTGCTACTGGCATTCGCTGTGCTGGCCGGGCGGCGATCCCTTCGGCGGCGAGACCTTCCTGCGGCCGTGGCACCATGGCAGCGATGCGATGGCCATGGCGCGGGCCAAGGCCGATGTCGCCTTCGAGCTGTTCCGCCTGCTGGACGTGCCCTTCTTCACCTTCCACGACGTCGATGCCGCGCCGGAAGGCAATTCGCTCGCCGAGTCCGTCGCCAATCTCAACGCGATCGCGGATCTGTTCGAAAAGAAGATGGCGCAGGCCAAGGTTCGCCTGCTCTGGGGCACCGCAAACCTGTTCACGCATCGCCGCTACATGGCGGGCGCCGCGACCAATCCCGATCCCGAGATCTTCACCTACGCCGCCGGACAGGTCCGTGCCGCGCTGGAGGTGACGCAACGGCTCGGCGGCCAGAACTACGTGCTCTGGGGCGGCCGCGAGGGCTACGAGACCCTGCTCAACACGGATCTGAAGCGCGAGCTCGACCAGCTCGGCCGCTTCGTGTCGCTGGTTGTCGAGCACAAGCACAAGATCGGCTTCAAGGGCCCGATCCTGATCGAGCCCAAGCCGAAGGAGCCGACCAAGCATCAATATGATTTCGACGTCGCCACCTGCTACGGCTTCCTCGCGCGCTACGACCTGCTCAACGACGTCAAGCTCAACATCGAGCAGAACCACGCCATCCTCGCCGGTCATTCCTTCCATCACGAGGTCGCGCTCGCCGAGGCGCTCGGCGTGTTCGGCTCGCTCGACATCAACCGCGGCGACGATCTGCTCGGCTGGGACACCGACCAGTTCGCGATGAACGTGGGCGAGCTCGCCCTGGTGTTCCACGAGATCATCAACCGCGGCGGCTTCGGCTCGGGCGGGCTGAATTTCGACGCCAAGATCCGCCGCCAGTCGATCGATCCCGACGATCTGATCCATGCCCATGTCGGCTCGATGGATGCCTGCGCGCGGGCGTTCCTCGCCGCCGCCGATATGCGTGACGCCGGCGTGCTCGCTACGCCGCTCGCCGAGCGCTACGCCGGATGGACCAGCCCTGAGGGGCGCGCCATTCTCGCGGGTGAGCGCTCGCTCGCCGATCTCGCCGACCGTGCGCTCAGCCCCGGCTTCGACCCGCTGCCGCGCTCCGGCCGGCAGGAATACCTGGAATCCCTGGTCAACCGTTACGTCTGAGCAAGGCCGTCCATGACAGATGCAACCGCACGGCAGCCGGTCCTCGAACTCACCGGCATCGGCAAGGAGTTCGGCGCGATCCGCGCGCTGCATGGCGTCGACATGCAGGTCTTCCCCGGCGAGGTGGTCGGCCTGATGGGCGACAACGGCGCCGGCAAGTCGACGCTGGTGAAGATCATCGCCGGAAATTTTCGTCCCAGCCATGGCGAGATCCGATTCGACGGCAGCGCCGTGCATTTCACCCGGCCGATCGATGCCCGCGCCGTCGGCATCGAGGTCGTCTATCAGGACCTCGCACTCGCCGACAATCTGACTGCCGCGGCTAACGTGTTCCTCGGCCGCGAGCTGAAGCGCAGGTTCGGCCCGCTCGCGCTTCTCGACCACAAGGCGATGGCCTCGCGCGCGCTCGAGCTGTTCGGCGAGCTGCGCTCGGAGACGCGGCCCGACGATCTCGTCAAGCAGATGTCGGGCGGCCAGCGCCAGGCCGTCGCGATCGCGCGCACGCGGCTTTCCAACGCGAAGCTCGTGATGATGGACGAGCCGACGGCCGCGATTTCGGTGCGCCAGGTCGAGCAGGTGCTCGGCCTGATCCACCGGCTGAAGGAGCAGGGCGTCGCCGTGATGCTGATCTCGCACCGCATGCCCGACGTCTTTGCGGTCTGCGATCGCGTCATCGTCATGCGCCGCGGCGAGAAGCGCGCGGACAAGGTGATCGCCGAGACCAGCCCTGAGGAAGTCACCGCTCTCATCACCGGCGCGAAGGAGGCGGCGTGATGTCCGTGCCCATGGAAGCCCCGATCTCCTTCACCAATGTCGGCCGCGTCAAATGGTGGCAGCGCGGCATCTTCGCGTCCCAGACCGGCTACGTCCTGCTGGCGCTTCTGATGCTGCTCGTCGTGATGCATTTCGCGAGCCCTTACTTCTTCACCGAGGGCAACATGCAGAACGTGGCGAAGAACTTTTCCTTCATCGCCATCGCAACCCTCGGCGTCACCTTCGTCATCATCACCGGCGGCATCGACCTTTCCGTGGGATCGATGATGTGCTTCTCCGCGATGATCACCTCCATGGTGATGTCCGGCCTGTCGACGCCGGGCATGCCGGGCGCCGAGATGTTCGTGCATCTGGCCGCCGACGGCAAGACCGTGGTCGCCAACGTGCCGGGGCTGATCCTCATCGTGTCGGTGCTTGCGGGCCTCGTCACGGCCCTGATTGTCGGCCTCGTCAACGGCTTCTGCATCGCCGTGCTCGGCCTGTCGCCCTTCGTCACCACGCTCGGCATGCTCTCGATCGTGCGCGGGCTGGGCTATGTCGTCTCCAACGGACGCGGCAGCTTTCCGGGCGGGCCGGACGCCGACTACTTTTACGCGCTGACCTCGGGCGACCTGTTCGGCGTGCCCGCGCCCTTCATCTATCTCGTGATCCTCGCCGCCGTGATGGCGGTGGTGCTGCATCATACCAGCTTCGGCCGTCACGTCTTCGCGCTGGGCGGCAACGAGAAGGCGGCGGAGCTGACCGGCATCCCGGTCGTGCGCGTCAAGATCGAGGTCTACGTGATCTGCGCGCTCGCCGCCGGCCTGCAGGGCATCATCATCTCGGGCTGGCTCGGATCGGCGCCCGCCAACATGGCGACGTCCTACGAGCTCAACGTGATCGCCGCCGCCGTCATCGGCGGCGCCAATCTCGCTGGCGGCGTCGGCGGCCCGCTCGGCGCCATCGTCGGATGCGTGCTGCTGGAAGTAATCCGCAACGGCCTCGTGCTCGCGCAGGTCAACTCCTACTGGCAGCAGACGCTGGTGGGCGTGATCATCATCCTGGCCGTGCTGGTCGACCGCATCCGCTCGCGCGTGACCTGAAAGTTACTCCGGAAGACCATGCCGTCTATCCGCCTTCCGGAGCAGAATTCGAAAAGGATAGGCAAGAGAAAGTGTGGAGGGAACCAATGAGGAAGTTACTTCTTGCCGGCATCGCCGTGGCGATGATGGCGACCCCGGCATTCGCCCAGACCTACAAGTTCGCCATCGTGCCCAAGGCGATGAACAATCCGTTCTTCGACGTGGCGCGCGACGGCTGCATGAAGCGGGCCAAGGAGCTCGGCAACGTCCAGTGCATCTACAAGGGCCCGGTCGAGCATGAGCCGGCGACGCAGGCGCAGATCATCCAGGACTTCGTCACCCAGAAGGTCGACGGCCTTGCGATCTCGGTCGCCGACGTTGCGGCGATGACCAAGTCGATTGAAGCCGCGACTGCGGCCGGCATCCCCGTCATCACTTTCGATGCCGACGCACCGGGCTCCAAGCGCATCGCCTATATCGGCACCAACAACAAGGACTTTGGCTTGGCGCTCGGCAAGCAATTGCTGCAGCTCAAGCCCGAGGGCGGCAAGTATGCCATGGTCTCCGGCGGTCCCGGCGCCAAGAACCTCGCCGAGCGCGTCGACGGCGTGCGCGAGGCGCTGAAGGGCTCGAAATGGGTCGAGGTCGCGGGCTCGCCGACCTTCTGCAACGACGACCCCGCGCTTGCGGTCCAGCAGATGGCTGACCTGCGCACGGCGACGCCGGATCTCGGCGCCATCGTGCCGGTCGGCGGCTGGCCGATGTTCGCGCCCGAGGGCTACAAGGCCTTCGTCAACAAGAACAAGAAGGACATCGACGCCGGCAAGTTCACCCTGGTGGTCGCCGATACGCTGAAGATGCAGCTCGAATTGCTGCGCGACGGCTATTCCAACGCGCTCACCGGCCAGCGCCCGTTCGAGATGGGCGAGAAGTCGATGGACGTCCTGCTCGCCATCAAGAAGGGCGAGAAGGTGCCGGAGATCGTCTACACCGGCCTCGATCTCGTCACCAAGGACAACGTCGCGCAACTGTTAAAGTAGGAGCGCACAGCCAGCCCCGTGCTCCTGCGTGCCTCTCCCGCTTGCGTTTGGCGCAAGCGGGAGAGATGATTTTGGACTCTGGGTATGTAGGGTTGGAAGATATGGGAATGAAACGGTCGCGGCTCGGCTCGCTCGACGTCACCTCAATCGGCCTCGGTTCCGCCCCGCTCGGCGGACTGTTCACGCCCGTCAGCGATGCCGATGCGGAAGCGACCATCGAACGCGCCTGGTCGGCGGGCGTTCGCTTCTTCGACACCGCGCCGCTCTACGGCTTTGGCCTCGGGGAACGGCGGCTCGGGGCGTTCCTGCGGCAGCAGAAGCGCGAGTCCTACGCCATCTCGACCAAGGTCGGCCGCCTGCTGCGCGTGCCCGAGGGGGGCGCCGCGGAGGACGAGCATTACAAGAGCGGGCAGCGCGAGCGCCCCGTGTTCGATTTCTCCCATGACGGCGTGATGCGCTCGGTCGAGGAGAGTCTTCTCCGTCTCGGGCTCGACCGCGTTGACGTCCTGCTCGTGCACGATCCCGACGATCACTATGACGAGGCCGTCGCCGGCGCCTTCCGCGCGCTGCAGCGCCTGCGGTCTGACGGCACGGTCAAGGCGATCGGCGCCGGCATGAACCAGTCGGAGATGCTGGTCCGTTTCGCGCAGGCCGTGCCGGTCGACTGCTTCCTGCTCGCCGGCCGCTACACGCTGCTCGACCAGGGCGCGCTGGATGCGCTGTTTCCGGTCTGCCGCGAGAAGAACATCTGCATCCTGCTCGGCGGCATCTACAACAGCGGCATCCTGGCCAATCCGCAGACAGGCGCGAAGTTCAACTATCAGGATGCCGACGCGTCCCTCGTCGCGCGGGCGCTCGAGCTGGACGAGCTCTGCCGCAAACACGGCACCGAGTTGAAGGCCGCTGCGCTGCAGTTCTGCATGGCCCATCCGGCGGTGACCGTCGCCGTGATGGGCGCGCGCAATGCCGCGGAAGTCGCCGACAACATCGCGATGTCGGAGGCGCCGGTACCTGCTGCCTTCTGGCAGGAGCTGCGCGCCCGAAAACTCGTCGACGCGCGGGCGCCGCTGCCGGGTGGAGCGTGAAGCGCATGATCATCGACGGCCACCAGCATTTCTGGGATCCCGCGCGCGCCGACTATCCCTGGATGGACGCCGCCGAACTCACGCCGATCCGCCGCGCCTTCGGCCCGGCCGATCTCGCGTCGCTGTTGAAGGCGAACGGCATCGACGCGAGCATTTTGGTGCAATGCCGCTCCGCGCTGGAGGAGACCGAGGAGTTCCTGCGGATCGCGGCCGCCACTCCGTTCGTCGTCGGCGTGGTCGGCTGGGCCGATCTGACCGACCCCTCGCTCGGCGACACGCTCGACCGGCTGCGCACCGCGCCCGGCGGCGACAAGCTGGTCGGCATCCGTCACCAGGTCCACGACGAACCGGATCCGGACTGGCTGCTGCGCGAGGATGTCCAGCGCGGCCTGACCGCGGTGTTCGCCCGCGATCTCGCCTATGACCTCCTGGTCCGCACCCGCGAGCTGCCCGCGGCGATCGCGACCGCGCAGGCTTTTCCGCAGGGGCGCTTCGTGCTCGACCACGCCGCAAAACCGCCGATCGCCGACGGCGGCAGCGCCGACTGGTCCGACCGGATTGCCGCGCTCGCGGCCTGCGGCAATGTCTGGTGCAAAATCTCAGGGCTGGCGACGGAAGCCGCATGGGACGACTGGGATGCGGAGCGGCTCTTCCCGTTCGTCGCACACGCCGCGGCATGTTTCGGCGAGGACCGCCTGATCTTCGGCTCCGACTGGCCGGTCTGCCTGCTTGCGGGAAGCTATGGCGAGATCAAGGGCGCGCTGGAGGCATGCCTGGCGAGACTCGGGCCCCGCGTGCGCGAGAAGGCGTTCGGCGTGAATGCGAAGGCTGCGTATCGACTGGCGGTGGCATGAGCAAGGCTCGCACCTAAACATAGGTGTCGTCCCGGCGAAGGCCGGGACCCATAACCACAGGGAGGAGTTTGACGAAGACTAGTCGTTTCGTACTCCCACCGCCCACATCGATAAATCACGCGGTATGGGTCCCGGCCTTCGCCGGGACGACACCGAGTTTGAGGAAGCGCCTTCGCCTGCTCACACCCCTGCGGGCACCTGGTCCAGAAATCCTATCGAAGGTTCGCGTGCGCGGATCGATGACCTCGGAGGTCATCCTTGCGCAGAAAAGAAGCGCGATGAGACATGCTCATCGCGCTTCAGAAAAACTACCCGCTCGTGCAGCGAATTTACTTCGCCGCCGTGACCATGATCTCGACGGTGTATTGCGGCGCCGCGAGCTTGGCCTCGACGGTGGCGCGCGCCGGCGTGTTACCGGGCGAGACCCAGCCGTCCCACACCGCGTTCATCTCGGCGAAGGTCTTCATGTCGGTGATGTAGATCGTGGCCGAGAGCAGCTTCGACTTGTCGGTGCCGGCCTTGGCGAGATGAGAGTCGATGGTCGCCAGGATGTCCTGGGTCTGCTTCGTCACGCTTTCGCCCGCGGCCTTGTTGGCGACGACACCGGCGAGATAGACGGTGTTGCCGTGCACGACGACCTGGCTCATGCGCGGGCCGGTTTCGAAACGCTGGATGCTCATTGGGGATCTCCTTGAGGGAATGGCGGCCCTGTCTAGCCCAGCCGCTTGCGGCGTGCCACCCCGGCGGCGCATGCGCCACCGGCGATGCATGCACCGATCAGCGAAATTGGTTGAAGAACGCCCAGATGGTCTCGGCACCGTCGATATCGGCGTTCTGCGGCCCGAGCAGGCGCGCCGCGACCTTCGGGAAGCGGGCATCCGGGGCGAAGCCCGGCATGCGGTGCCCGCCATGGTTGACGCGATAGAGCACGACGTCATGGCCCTTCGGGCAACGCGAGGTGAGTCGTGTCACCGTCGATTGGTCTGCGGGCGCCTTGTCGGGCAAATCCGTGACACTGGCGTCGCCGGTGTCGCAGCCATTGAGCTTGCGCCAGAAGGCAAACGTCTCCTCGGTCGACCAGAACCCGTCTGCGGCAAAATAGCTCGATCCGCGCCCGCCCTCGTAGGGGACCAGTGGATCGGCGGTGCCGTTCATGAGCAGCATCGGCAGCGGCCGCGACGGATGGCACGTGACCGCGCCTTCGTCGGTGAGGTTCATGATCACGCTTGCGCCGGCCGCGAACAGGTCGGCACGGGCGCAGATCATCGTCATCGTCATGGCGCCACCATTGGATACGCCCGTTACATAGACGTGCTTCGCATCGGCCGTGCCGTCCTTGACCAGCTTCTCGACGAGCCTTGCGATGAAGGCGACGTCGTCGGTGCCCTCGGGCGGGCCCCGGAGCGTCGGCCCCGCCTTGGTTCGCGCATCGGCCCAGGCATGGTTGAGCCCGTCCGGGAACACCACGGCAAAACCCTCACGCCTGGCGACCTGCGGCCACGCCGTCCGCGTGATCATGTCGGCGCCGCGCTGGGTCTTGCCGTGCAGCGCGACCACGAGCGGCGCGGGCCGGGTTGCCGGCACTTGCGCGGTGTAGGAGCGCATCACGCCATTGACGTCGATCGTGTCGGCCGGCGCCGTCGACGCAAAGGCGAAGCATGCGACGAGCGCCCCGATATGCGCCCGCCATCGCATCGTCTAACCCGCCGCCTTCGCCGCCGCGCGGCCCGCATTGCGGCCCGAGAACAGGCAGCCGCCGAGGAAGGTGCCCTCCAGCGAGCGATAGCCATGCACGCCGCCGCCGCCGAAGCCGGCGGCTTCGCCGACGGCATAGAGTCCGGGGATGATCTGTCCGCTTGCGCCGAACACCCGCGAGTCGAGGTCGGTCTCGAAGCCGCCCAGCGTCTTGCGGGTGAGGATGTTGAGCTTGACCGCGATCAGCGGCCCCTGCGCGGGATCGAGGATCCGGTGCGGCGAGGCGGTCCGGATCAGCTTGTCGCCGATATAGCGCCGCGCGTTGTGGATGTTCATCACCTGCGCATCCTTCACGTAGGGGTTGGCGATCTCGCGGTCGCGTGCCTCGATCTGCGCCTTCACATGGTCGAGCCGCAGCAGGTCGCTGCCGGCGAGCTGGTTCATCGCCGCAACGAGATCATCGAGCTTGTCGCGCACGATGAAGTCGACACCATGGCTCTTGAACGCTTCCACCGGCGCGGGGGCACCCTTGTTGGTGGCGCGGCGCAGGGTCATGCGCCAGCTCTTGCCGGTCAGGTCGGGATTCTGCTCCGACCCCGACAGCGCGAACTCCTTCTTGATGATGCTCTGGGTCAGGATGAACCAGGAATAATCATGGCCGGTGGACATGATGTATTTGAGCTGGCCGAGCGTGTCGGAGCCGGGGAACAGCGGCGCCGGCAGCCGCGTGCCGGTGGCGTCGAACCACATCGAGGACGGCCCGGGCAGGATGCGGATGCCGTGACGCGGCCAGATCGGGTTCCAGTTCTGGATGCCCTCCACGTAATGCCACATGCGGTCGCGGTTGATCAGCCGCGCGCCGGCGTTCTCGGTGATGCCGATCATGCGGCCGTCGACATGTTCCGGCACGCCGGAGATCATGAATTTCGGCGGCTTGCCGAGCCGCTCCGGCCAGTTCTGCCGCACCAGATCATGATTGCCGCCGATGCCGCCGGAGGCAACGATCACGGCCTGCGCCTTCAGCGCGAATTCGCCGACGACATTGCGCGAGGAGCTCTTGCCGCGCTCGACACTGTCCGGCGCGAGAACGGCGCCGCTGACGCCGTCCACCGTGCCGTTGGTGATGGAGAGCGCATCGACGCGGTGGCGGAACTTGAACACCAGCCGGCCGCTCTTTGCCGCCTCGCGCGCGCGGCGTTCGAACGGCTCGACGATGCCGGGGCCGGTGCCCCAGGTGACGTGGAAGCGCGGCACCGAATTGCCGTGGCCCATCGCGTCATAGCCGCCGCGCTCGGCCCAGCCGACCACGGGGAAGATGCGGTGCCCCATCTCGCGCAGCCAGTTGCGCTTCTCGCCGGCCGCGAATGCGACATAGGCCTCGGCCCATTTGCGCGGCCACAGATCCTCGTTGCGGTCGAAGCCGGCGGTGCCGAGCCAGTCCTGCATCGCGAGCTCGAAGGAATCCTTGATGCCGAGCCGGCGCTGCTCCGGCGAATCGACCAGGAATAATCCGCCGAACGACCAGAATGCCTGGCCGCCGAGCGACTGCTCGCCCTCCTGATCCACCACGATCACGCGCTTGCCGGCATCGGCGATTTCCGTCGCGGCCACCAGTCCCGACAATCCCGCGCCGACGACGATGACGTCCGCCTGCTCACTCATCACGAGTTCCCCCCTGTAGTTGCCCGGGATTGAAGCCAGCGGTTGCGCCTGAGATCAAGGGCCGGCGCTTAAGACTTCGTCAACCTGTTCCACTTTGGGACCGTTCCGGGCGGACCTGCAGCGCGGGCGCAACACTGGATTTGAATTTCTTTTGATCGAGCTCGCGTGCCTAGACAAAACCGCGGTTACGACAGACGCTACTCGTGCATCACCACCTGACACGCAGATTCGAATTCGACTGGGGCGGGGGACAATGAAGTTTCTGACGGGGTTGCTCGCGGCGGTTGTTTTGATCGCGTGTATGGGGACTTCTCACGCGGTGGTCCGAATTGCAGATGATCGCGGCGGCCGGATCGGAACCTACGTCGACAAGTACCAGGACCTGCGGCAATCCGGTGAAACCGTCATCATCGATGGCCTCTGTGCATCCGCCTGCACCATCGTCCTCGGCGCCATCCCGCCTGACCGGATCTGCGTCACCTCGCATGCGACGCTCGGCTTCCACGCCGCCTGGGATTTCGGAAGCAACGGCCGCGCCGTGACCAATCCCGAAGCCACCCAGATGCTCTATGCGATGTATCCCTCGCAGGTGAAGCGCTGGATCTCGCAGCGCGGCGGCCTCACCCCGCACATGCTCTTCCTGAAGGGCCGGCAGCTCCAGGCCATGTACAAGCCCTGCTACCTCGACGCGCAGGCCTCGGCGAGCCAACCGTCGCGCCGGGCTCTCCCCCAAGCGGAAAAGCTGGAGTCCGCCCGGGGCCAGTTGCCTCGCTGATATCGTCAGCGATCTCATCCCCGGGGTATTCCTTGCCCGCCGCGCTTGCCGGCCGGCGCCCTGACGCCTATTTGAGGGACAGGGAACCGGGGCCTTCGCCCCGATCGTTGTCATGGCTCAACCACTCCACCCGGCCCATCCGATACAGGACAATTCGCCCACTGCCGGACGGACGCCGACCGTGCTGCTGTTGGCCGGCGTCGGTGTCGGCGGCCTCGCGGTGATCGGCGCGCTCGCGCTCTGGTTCCACTATGGCACCCAGGTGTTCTTCGAAATGATCAGGACCGGCCTGGCCGCCTGCTTCTGACCCCGAGGGAAGTTTTCCGCTCATGAATTCAGCCGCCCGTCCGCTGGTGATCGCGACCGCCTTCGCCGCAAGCCTCATCGTCGGGCTGCTCGTGATGTTCTGGATGATGGGAGGGGTCAGCAAGGTGGCGCAGCCGGCCGCGATCGGCGGCCCGTTCCAGCTCACCGACCAGCATGGCAAGACCGTGACCGACAAGAGCCTGAAGGGCAAGCCGACCCTGATCTTCTTCGGCTACACCCACTGTCCCGACGTCTGCCCGACCTCGCTGTTCGAGATGAGTGAGGTGCTGCGCGCGATGGGCAAGGATGCCGACAAGGTCAACGCCGTCTTCATCTCGGTCGATCCGGAGCGCGATACGCAGGCCGCGATGAAGGACTACCTCTCCAGCTTCGATCCGCACCTGGAGGGCCTGAGCGGCGATCCCGCCGAGATCGCCAGGGTCATCACCTCCTACCGGGTCTATGCCAAGAAGGTCCCGGCCAAGGACGGCGACTACACCATGGACCACACCGCGCTGATCTACCTGATGGACCGCAATGGCCAGTTCGTCTCGCCGTTCAACCTGAAGCGGACGCCTGAAGAGGCCGCGGCGGAGCTGAAGCGGTATCTCTGATCAGCCCGCCCGCCGGCTGCCTCGGCGTGCATCGGGCCGGCTCACAACCCTAGCCGAATATCGGTTCGCCGTGCTTTGATGCCGTCGGGGCGCGCATTTATGCGGGCCCATGGTCGCAGGCAGGGGGAAGAGTTGGCATCCGCGAGCGATCCCGACCTGGTGCTTCTGATCCACGGCACGGGCGCGGCGAACGTGGCCGACACCGGCGCGGCGTGGTGGCAGGCGGGAAGCCCCGTTTCGCTCGCGCTGAGGGACCGTTTCGGCGCCGGCGCCGCGCTCAGCACCAAGATCTTCCATTGGTCGGGCAAGAACAGCGAGTACGACCGGCGCCAGGCGGCGTTGTCGCTGCTCGATCTGCTCGTTCAGCAGGAAGCGGCGCAACGGCCTTATCACTTGATCGGGCATAGCCACGGCGGATCGGTCATCTGGCTCGCACTGCAGGAGGCGACCGCGAGCGGGAAGCGATTGGACCATTTGCGGAGCTGGGCCACGCTCGGCACGCCGTTCCTCAATTTTCGACCGCAGCCGGTCGCGTGGTCGCGCTTTCTGCCGGCGCTGGCGATGTTCGGCCTTGTGGTCGATTTCATCGCACTGCGCCGTGGCTCGCATATCCTGTCGCCCTGGAGCGTCGGAGACATGTTGCCGCTCCTGCCCGAGCTCTGGCGATCGGGGGAATATGCCGTGCTGGTGCTGTTCCCGCTGCTCTGGCTGGTGCTGCTGGCGGTGCTGTTGCGCTGCGCCGCCTATGCATTCGTCCTCATTCGCTCGCGTCGCGCCAACAGGTCCAGTGAGGCGCTGAAACTGCGCGCCTTCGAGACCTATTCGCGAGGCTATCTCGGGGTATGGTCGCCGAACGACGAAGCGATCAACGGCCTGACCGCGACGCTGCTGCTGGCGGGGGAGGTGGCGCCGAAATGGCAGCCGGATGCCCGCCGTGGCCTGTTTCGGCGCGTGCTCGACGCGGTCACCTGGCCGGTTCGCGGTCTCTACAATGCGATCTTCGCGCGGGCTGCCGACGAGCTGATCTGGAGCCAGGTGGCGACGCATCTCCAGGGCAACGACACATCGGGCCTGGAGCTCGGCTTCGTGTCACGCAGCCCGAGCTCGATCAGCGTCGGCTGGCCTGCGATCCCGGACGAGCTGGATCGTCTGCTGGTTGCCAAGGCCAATGAAGGCGCGGCGACGATCCTTGCGTCCCTTCGCACCGCGCTCGGCATGTCCGTGACGGCCGGCGCCGGCTCGCCGAACATCATCACCGGCATGGCCGCGCAGATCAATCTTCGCGACCTCGTCCATACCTCCTACTACACCTCGGAGCCGATCCAGGATCTGCTCGCCTGTCATGTGCGCGCGAAGGCTTCGCCGCGCGACAGTGCTGCGCAGACGCCGGCCGCTTTGTCCGAGCTCCGGGACTGGTATTTCGAGAATTTGCCGCGGGCGATCGGCCGCCCGGCTGGTACCTCGCCGCCTTCGCCTGCCGTTTCGTCCAAAATCCGAACGCTGACCCGCATTGAAGGGATTGGCCTCGCTGCCATGGTCCTCGTGATCTGGACCGCGCTGCTAGGAATATCGCGCGCGTCGCTGGACGTGCTGACCGATCGCTACCAGGTCGATGTCGTCATGACGCGAAGCCGGGACATCGTGCCTTCGGTCTTTTACTCGAGCGCCTTCGGCTGGCTGCAGGCGCTGGCGGCGGCCGGCGAGCTGGATCGTGCCAGGCACGATGCTGCGGGGCTGAGCGGGATCAATGATGGCGAGAAGGTCGAGAGCCTCGCGGTGATCGCTGCCACCCTGCGCGCGATCGGTGACGCGGCGACGGCCGCAACCATTGAAGAGGAAGCGGTCGCGGCGGCGCGAGAGGTGACCGACAGCCAGGCGAAGACCCGCGGCATCGCCGCGCTCGCCGGGGAGCTCGCGTCCAACGGAATCCTGCGAGAGGACCTGTTGCAGCCGGATCTGCTGAGTTTTTCGCCTGCGAGCGTGCTCGCCACGCTCGCGAAGCGCTTCGCTGCAGCAGGCTACCCGGATCAGGCCCTCAAGATCCTGCCCCGAGGTCTCGATGCGCGGGCTTACGCCGAGGCGATCGCCCCGGTCCTGAAGGCTCTGCTCGACAAGGGTAGAACGGCCGAGGCGATGGATCTGGCCCGAAAGGTCGCGATGGACAGTTCCTTCTTCACGGCCCCCGTCGTGATGGAGGTCTACGCCGCCAGCGGCGATTTGGCCGGCGCGGAGACGGTGGCGGCCGCCATCCA
Source organism: Bradyrhizobium diazoefficiens (assembly GCF_018131015.1). Taxonomy (GTDB): domain Bacteria; phylum Pseudomonadota; class Alphaproteobacteria; order Rhizobiales; family Xanthobacteraceae; genus Bradyrhizobium; species Bradyrhizobium diazoefficiens_B. Next base: position 17,516 of record NZ_JAFCJJ010000015.1, on the reverse strand, counting down.
GGACGAGACTACACGTACAAGGGCCTTCGCGCGGCTGGCGCTGCTCTGGATCAAGGCGGGCGATCTCGCAAAATGCCTTGCGGCGGCAGCCCGCGTCAATTCTTGGACCTATGTGTTTCGGGATGCCGCACAAACCGCGGCGGCCCTCGCCAAGGCGGGTCGCGCCGCCGACGCGAAGACGCTCGCATTGAAGGCGCTTCAGGACCAAAGTGACGATAATCCCTGGTGGGACGCGCAGCAGATCATCGATAACCAGCGCGACCTCGCCGATGCCGGGATTGCCGCCGAGGTCAGCGCGGCAAGATCAAAGCTGTTTGCCGCCAGCGTGAAGAAATACGGGAGCGGCGATACCGAAGTCCTGGGCCGCGCCGTCTATCGCTTGATCGGTGTTGGGGACGTGAAGGGCGCCTATGCCTATGTGCGCTCCTTTCCCACAGGCGAGCAGCGAGCCGCGTTTCTGCCGGTCGTGAGCGTCGCCTTCGCCGATGCGCAGGACGGGGTGATGGCGCAGCAGGTCCTGGCCGAGGCCGAGACAGAAATCGCCGGCATCGAAGGCGAGAGCGACCGGTCGAGCGGGATCGGCGCATTGGCGCAGGCCTTCGCTCACGCGCATCGCTATCGCGACGCGCGGCTCCGCGCCGACAATGTGCTGGTGCAGGCCGATCGCCTTGCGATCTATGCTGCGATCCTGCGGGGCCACGCGATCGATCGGTACCCTCGGTACAAGTCCCTGCTGAAGGACCCCGCCACCCTGATCGTCACGAACCCGTTCTGAGCGCCAGGCCTGGGGCCGGGCATGTCCCGGCGAGATCTCGACCCCTCGCATCCGCCCGCGAATGGTCTATAAGGGGGCCAAATTTTCCGGAAATTTCAGGTCTCGACCCGCTTGCTACCTCACCTCTTCCCGTTTTGCGCCGGCCGCATGGGATTGGCCGTGCCGGTCCTTGCCGCCTTGCTGACGGGCGCCCTGTGGAGCGGCCCCGCTCTGGCGCAGGCCCCCGGCAAGCCGGTTCCAGCGGCGCCGCAAGCTGCGCCCCAGTCCGCGCCTCAGGCTGGTCCGCCCCAGGCCGCGGCTCCCCAGGCCGTGCCCGGCTTCTGGGACCCGCGCCGGCGTCCCGAACGGCCCGACCTGTCGCGCCTGACCGTGATCCGTTTCCTGACCGAGACCGACTATCCGCCGTTCAACTATACCGGCGCCGACGGCAATCCGGCCGGCTTCAACGTCGATCTCGCCCGCGCCCTGTGCGAGGAGATCAAGGTCTCCTGCACGGTGCAGATGCGCCGCTTCGAGACGCTGGTCGACGCGCTCTCCTCCAACCGGGGCGATGCCATCATCGCCTCGATGGCGGTCAGCCCGCAGCTTCGCGCCCGCGTCGACTTCACCGACCCCTATTACCGCGTCCCGGCGCGCTTCGCCTCGCGCAAGGACGCGGTGATGCAGGAGATCCGGCCCGAATATCTCGAAGGCAAGAAGGTCGGGGCGATCGCGGGCTCCGCGCATGAGGCCTACCTCAAGGCGATGTTCACCGACGCCGAGCTGCACGGCTATCCCAACGACGAGGCCCTTCGCGCCGCGCTTCGCAAGGGCGAGGTCGATTTCATCTTCGGCGACGCCATCTCGCTCGCGTTCTGGATCAACGGCACGGATTCGGGCGATTGCTGCGCCTTCTCGGGCGGCCCCTTCGTCGAAAGCCGCTTCTTCGGCGAGGGCGTCGGCATCGCCGTGCGCAAGGGCAACGATGTGCTGCGCCAGGCCCTGAACTGGGCCCTGTTCCGCATCTGGGAAAAAGGCCGCTACACCGACCTGTGGCTGCGGTATTTCTCGGTGAGCCCGTTTTAGCTTCTTCGCCTCTCCCCGCGTGGGGGAGAGGCCGGAATTTGCGAGAGCAAATTCCGGGTGAGGGGGACTCTCCGCGAGGCCCGCTCTCACCGTCATTGCGGAAGCTGCCCCTCACCCCGACCCTCACAGGGCGAGCGAAGCTCGTCCCGGCCCCGTAACAACGGGGAGAGGGAGCAAGAGCGGCGACAGTCGCAGCAACTTTTGCATTCCGCGCAAAAATCGCTATTTTCCGCGGCCCGGAGGCCCCTTGATGTCCGTTATCGATCCCAGCATGACCCCGAGCGATCTTCGCGCGCTCGCCGAACAATCCAACGCCTGGCCGTTCGAGCAGGCGAAGGCCATTGTCGCGCGGCTGAAGAAGAGTCCGAAGGACGAGGTGCTGTTCGAGACCGGCTACGGCCCGTCCGGCCTGCCGCATATCGGCACCTTCGGCGAGGTCGCGCGCACCTCGATGGTGCGGCACGCCTTCCGCGTGCTGACCGAGGACAAGATCAGGACGCGCCTGCTCGCCTTCTCCGACGACATGGACGGCCTGCGCAAGGTGCCGGACAACGTCTCGAACAAGGCGCCTCTCGAAGCCAATCTCGGCAAGCCGCTGACGCGCGTGCCCGATCCGTTCGGCACCCATGACAGTTTTGGCGCGCACAACAACGCGCGCCTGCGCGCGTTTCTGGATCATTTCGGCTTCGACTACGAATTCGCCAGCTCGACCGACTACTACACGTCCGGCCGTTTCGACGCGACGCTTGTGAAGATGCTGGCGGCCTACGACAAGATCATGGCGATCATCCTGCCGACGCTCGGGCCCGACCGCCGCGCGACCTATTCGCCGTTCCTGCCCATCAGCAAGACCACGGGTGTCGTGCTGCAGGTGCCGATGATTCGCCGCGACGTCGCAGCCGGCACCGTGACCTATGTCGATCCGGACACCAGCCAGGAAGTCGAGACGCCGGTGACCGGTGGCAACGTCAAGTGCCAGTGGAAGGCCGACTGGGCCATGCGCTGGGTCGCGCTCGGCGTCGATTACGAGATGGCCGGCAAGGACCTGATCGACTCGGTCAAGCTGTCGGGCCAGATCGCGCGCGCGCTCGGCGCCACGCCGCCCGAAGGCTTCAACTACGAGCTCTTCCTCGACGAGAAGGGCCAGAAGATCTCGAAGTCGAAGGGCAATGGCCTCACCATCGACGAATGGCTGCGCTATGCCTCGCCGGAATCGCTGTCGCTGTTCATGTATCGCGAGCCGAAGGCGGCGAAGCGGCTGTATTTCGACGTCATCCCGCGCAACGTCGATGACTACCAGCAGTTCAGCGACGGCTTTGCCAGGCAGGACGACAAGCAGCAGCTCGGTAACCCGGTCTGGCACATCCACAACGGCAATCCGCCGAAAGCCGACATGCCGGTCACGTTCCAGCTTCTCTTGACGCTGGTGTCATCGTCGAATGCGGAAAACGCCGAGACGCTGTGGGGCTTCATTGGCCGCTACCGTCCCGGCGTGAGCGCGCAGACGCATCCGAAGCTGGATGCGATGGTCGGCTATGCCATCAATTATTATCGCGACTTCGTCGCGCCGACGAAGCAGTTCCGCGTACCGAACGACACCGAGCGCGCCGCGCTGCAGGATCTGCGCGAAGCGCTGTCGCAGCTTCCGCAGGACGCCTCGGCCGAGGACATCCAGAACGTCGTCTACGAGATCGGTCGCCGCGAGCCGTTCCTCGACCAGGTCAAGAAGGGCAAGGACGGCCGCCCCGGCGTGACGCTCGACTGGTTCAACATGCTCTACCAGGTGCTGCTCGGCCAGGAGAAGGGCCCGCGCTTCGGCTCCTTCGTCGCGGTCTATGGCGTGCAGAACGCGGTCAACATGATCGACGGCGCGCTGGCAAGGAGCGCGTGATCACGGACCGAGTTGTCAGCGCAGGCCCTCTCCTCAATGTCGTCCCGGCGAAGGCCGGGACCCATACCGCGTGATCTATCGAGGCATGGCGGTCTTCGTCCCGAAGAAAGCGCAACTCCTACCCTTCGCCAAACTTCTCCCCGTGGCTATGGGTCCCGGCCCCCCGTGCGCAATTGCGCACTAGGCCGGGACGACACCGAGTATGTATTGCCGTCGCGCCAAGGTGGCGCAGCGGTCACGACGCGATTACTGGCTCGCCCACACGATCCGCGCGATCCACGCCAGATCGCTCACCGCCATGGTCCGTTCGACCTGCGTTGCATCGAGCGGCTGCAATTCCAGAGCCTTGGCGCTACGGCGCTTCAGCGTGGCGACCGTCAGCTCGCCTGCCCTGGTTTTCACAACCACGCGATCGCCCTTGCGGATCGGCGCGCCGGGCGAGACCAGGATGACATCGCCGTCGCGATAGGCAGGCGCCAGCGCATCGCCGGAGATTTCGAGCGCGAAGGCATGGCGGTCATCGGCGGCCGGCAGCGCGATTTCGCTCCAGCCCTTGCCGGATGGACAACCGGACTCGTCGAAAGCGGCGCCGGCCTCCGCAAGGCCGATCAGCGGGACCCAGCGGCCATTACCGGAGCCGCCATCGATCAGCTTGGCGAACGTCTCGATCGAGGCATCCGCGGCCGCGAGCGCCTTTGCGATCGATTCGGTCGAGGGCCAGCGCTCGCGGCCATCAGGGGTGACGCGCTTGGACTTGTTGAAGGTGGTCGGATCGAGCCCGGCCCGCTTGGCAAGGCCCGACGGCGACAGCCCGGCGCGCGCCGCCAGCAGATCCAGCGCGGCCCAGATCTGGTCGTGGGTCAGCATCCTCTGTGCTTTGGCCTGCCTGACCATGGAAGGTCCAGCCCGTCGCAACTCAGGAAAACTGTCCTTAAATCAACCGGGTTTCCGATTTTCGTGCAAGAGGCTGAGGCTAAGTCTTGAGTTCGGAGGAGGTGGCCTTTACGGTCGCGCCGGGTTTGAAAACCCGCGAAGGGCGAAAAACCCCAAGAGAGTCAATGCGCTGACTCATTGAGCAAACAGGGCTCCGGCAAGCGGTGGTCAAGATCTACAAAATCTGTCCGGCTTCGGCCTGGCGCGAGGCGGAGCGGCAGGGCGTGTACCTCGGCAGCGCGGACGACGCGCGCGACGGTTACATCCATTTATCCACCGCTGCCCAGGTCCCCGAGACCCTGCGCAAGCATTATGTCGGGCAGCGCGCTCTGTTCCTGGTCGAGGTCGACGGCGACGCGCTCGGCCCTGAGCTGCGCTGGGAGCGCTCGCGCAACGAGGAACTGTTCCCGCATCTCTATGGCGAGCTCGATCTTGGCGCCGTCATCTCGGTCGTGAACCTCAACATGCGCTCGGATGGCGGGCACGACATTCCGGAGCTCGCCCCGTGATCCGCGCCTTCGATGCATTGTCGCTGCCGGTGCTGCGCTGGCTCGACCCGGAAGACGCCCATCGCCTCGCGATCCAGGGCCTGCGCTTCCTGCCGCCGGTCAAGCCGCGCCCCGACGATCCCAAGCTTGCGGTGCGTGCCTTCGGGCTCAACTTTCCCAACCCGGTCGGCATGGCCGCCGGCTTCGACAAGAGCGCCGAGGTGCCGGATGCGCTGTTGCGGCTTGGCTTCGGCTTCGTCGAGATCGGCTCGGTGACGCCGAAGCCGCAGGCCGGCAACCCGCGGCCACGGCTGTTCCGCCTCGAGCGCGACGAGGCCGTCATCAACCGCATGGGCTTCAACAATGACGGCGCGGACGTCGCGCTGCGCCGGCTCGCCGCGCGCGCGCAGAACGGCGGCATCGTCGGCGTCAATGTCGGCGCCAACAAGGATTCGCCGGACCGCAGCGCCGACTACGTCAAGCTGATCGAGACCTTCGCGCCGGTCGCGAGCTATTTCACCGTCAACGTCTCCTCGCCGAACACGCCGGGCCTGCGCAATCTGCAGGAGGGCGCGCTGCTCGACGATCTGCTCGCGCGCGTGATCGACGCCCGCGAGCGGGTGCGCTCGAGCGCCGGCGACACGCCGGTGCTGCTCAAGATCGCGCCGGATTTGAGCCTTGCCCAGCTCGACGATGTCGTGCACGTCGCGCGGTCGCGCCGGGTCGACGGCATGATCGTGTCGAACACGACGATCGCGCGGCCGAGCACGCTGCGGGAAGAGCTGCGCGCCAGGGAGCAGGGCGGCCTGTCCGGCAGGCCGCTGTTCCGCCTGTCGACGCGCATGGTCGCGGAGACCTATGTCCGCGTCGAGGGCGCGTTCCCGCTGATCGGCGTCGGCGGCGTCGATTCCGGCGGCGCCGCGCTGACCAAGATCCGCGCCGGCGCCAGCCTGATCCAGCTCTATTCGTCGCTGATCTACAAGGGCCTCGGCCTCGTCGACGAGATCAAGCGTGACCTCGCCTCGACGCTGCTGCGCACCGGACGCGACACGCTGTCCGAGATCGTCGGCGCCGACGCCGCGACACTCACGGCGGAAGACTGGCCGGGGATGTAGACGGTCTCGTGCCCCGGACGCAGCGCAGCGTCCCTTTGACGGTGCGCTGCAGAGCCGGGGCCCATCGCGCGATATCCGGCGTGTAGCAAGCTGGGTCCCGGCTCTGCGCAGCAGCCGTAGCGCGTCGAAGACGCGCGTGAGCGCGCTCTTGGCACGCTGCAGCGCGTCCGGGACACGAGAGCTATGGTTTCCTGAACGCCGCCCGATACAGCACCGGATAGCGCGCGCCCTGCAATCCGCCGCGGGCGATGTAGAACGCGATCATCGCGCACCACAGCCCGGCATTGCCGAACGATTGCAGCGCCCACCAGGTGGCGAGGAAGATCGCAAGCGACGCCAGCATCAAATTGCGCATCTCGCGCGCCCAGGTCGCGCCGACATAGATGCCGTCGAAGCCGAAGGCGAACAGGCCGGGCAACGGCGCAAGCACGATGAACGGCAAAAACTCGCGCGCGGCGCGCCGGACGTCGTCGCTTGCGGTCATGACATCGATCAGCGCCGGGCCGAGCAGGGCGAAGAACACCGCAACCAGCAGCGCAAAGCCGAGGCCCCAGAGCAGCACCAGCCGGGTCGAGTCCGCAAAGCCCCGGGCGTCGCGTGCGCCGAAAGTGCGGCCGCAAAGCTGCTGGGCCGCATTCGACAGGCCGTCGAGGAAGAAGGCGCTGACCAGCAGGAAGTTGTTGAGCACGGAGTTCGCCGCCAGCGTGACGTCGCCGGCGCGCGCGCCCTTGGCGGTGAAGAACAGGAACACGGTGATCAGTGCCGTGGTGCGGATCATGATGTCGGAATTGACCGACAGCATGCGCATCAGCTTGGCCCGGTCGAACAGGCGCGTACGGGGTACGGCAAAGCCGCCTCCCGCATGGCGCCGGCAGACGATCACGCCGAGCACGAAGCCGACCGTCTCCGCCAGCAGTGCTGCGATCGCCGCGCCCGCGATGCCGGTGTCGTAGACCAGCACCAGGAGGATCGTCGCCACCATGTTGATGAGGTTGATGATGATCTGCAGCAGCAGCGCCGGATTGGCGCGGGCCTGTCCCACCAGCCAGCCGAGCACGACATAGTTGGCGAAGGCGAAGGGCGAGGACCAGATCCGGATCATGAAGTAGGTTTTCGCGGCGCGCGTCACGCCTTCGCTGCCGCCCATCAGGTCGAACAGCACGGCGGACAACGGCAACTGCAGCACGATCAGCGCGGCCCCGATCAGGCTGGCGACGATGAAGCCGCGGACGAGAATGGCGCGCATCTCCTGCGTCTCGCCGCGGCCAAGCGCCTGCGCGGTGAAGGCGAGCGTGCTCATGCGCAGGAAGCCGAACAGCCAGAACAGGCAGTCGAAGATCACCGACGCCATCGCGACGCCGCCGAGCAGGGCGGCATCGTCCAGCCGTCCGATCGCTGTGGTCGAGACCACGCCGATCAGCGGCGTGGTGAGGTTCGCGACCATCGCGGGACCGGCGATGGCGAACACCTGCCGGCTGCCGACCTTGGGATGAAGGGGTGCGTTCATGTCAGGTACGTGTACCTGACGGCTTGGCCGAATGCACCCATGCGGCCGGCATGGCCTGCTTGCACTGCCTACGCACGTCCAAAGGCCTTACCGGCCGCGCGGCGTCCCGAAGATGCGCGACAGCAGCCAGACCGGGATCACGATGACCGCGCCGAGCAGGAAGTAGCGCCACAGATAGTTGACGGCATCGAAGCCGAAATCCCAGAGACGCTGAAACAGCAGGCGGATGCTGGTGAGAATGTTCCAGGGATCGAAGCCGATCGCGGCCAGCACGACGCCGACCAGGATCGACAGCATGATCAGGCGGAACGCGACCGCCAGCGGCGAGCCGCCGAGAAAGCGGTTCAGGCCATCGCTGTGGCCGGCCGGCAAATCTCTGACGTCTTGGACCATCGCAAGCTCCTCGGGCGGATTCGACCCCATTATAGGGCACGGCGAGGCAGATGGGGAACCCGCAACGGCGCGTCAATCGGCTTACCGGAGTTTAATCCGGGCAGGACCCGAAGAAGTCCGGATTGAACGACAGCCTCAATTGTCGTCCCGGCGGAGGTGCGCTCCCTCTCCCGCAAGCGGCAGAGGTGACCGGCGGCTGCGGGTGTCATCCCTGCGCACCTCCCACCTCAATCTCCGCCGGCTCCGCTTTCAGCATCTTCTCCAGCGTTTCCAGCCGGTCGGCTTCCCGCGGCGGCTTGTCCCAACGCAGCCGGCTGATGCGGGGAAAGCGCATGGCAACGCCGGACTTGTGCCGCGGCGAGCGTTGCAGGCCCTCGAAGGCGACCTCGAGCACCAGTCCCTTGTCGGGCTCGTGCACGACATGACGGACGGGGCCGAATTTTTCCGTGGTGTTGCGGCGGACGAAACGGTCGATCTGCAGCAGCTCCTCGTCGGTGAAGCCGAAATAGGCTTTTCCGACCGGCACCAGTTCGTCCCCACCGTCACCCTCGGTCCAGACGCCAAAGGTGTAGTCGGAGTAATAGGACGAGCGCTTGCCGTGGCCGCGCTGCGCATACATCAGCACGGCATCGACGATGTGCGGATCGCGCTTCCACTTCCACCATTGCCCCTTCGGCCGCCCCGGAAGGTAAGGCGCATCGCGCCGCTTCAGCATCACGCCTTCGACGGCGTCCGCGTCCTCGCCCGCGCCGGCGCCGGCGGGATCGGCGCGCGCGGCGGTCAGCGCCTCCCAGCTTGCGAAGGGCACGGTGGGCGACAGGTCGATGCGGGGATCGTCGAGCTTCCTGATGAAGGTTTCCAGCCGCTCGCGCCGTTCCGCGAACGGCAGCTCGCGCAGATCGTTGGCGTCGTCGCCGAGCAGATCGTAGGCGCGCAGGTGGATCGGAAATTCCTTGATCAGCTTGGGCGAGACCACCTTGCGGTTGAGTCGCTGCTGGAGAACGTTGAAGCTCTGCACCCGTCCCTCGCGCAGGACCAGCAGCTCGCCGTCGATCGCGCCGGGCAGGCGCAGCGAGGGCACGAGATCCGGAAAGCTGCCCGTGATGTCCTCGCCGGTGCGCGAATAGAGCCGCGCTGTGACGTGGCCGCGATCGTCGCGGCCGGCTACCGCCTGCACGCGGATGCCGTCCCATTTCCACTCGGCGACATAATCGGCGGCATCTAGCGCGGCGAAATCGGCATCCTCGATCGCATGCGCCAGCATCACGGGCCGGAACGGCGCCGGATCGCGATTGACGGGTTTTTCGGCCCGGCCCTCCAGCCAGGCGAACAGGTCGAGATAGGGTGGCGAAAGTCCGGGCCAGATCAGCTCGATGTCATGTGGGTCCTTGTCGCCGAGGGCCGCGGCCGCGGTCTTGGCCAGCCGCGCGGAGATGCCGATCCGCAAGGCGCCGGTAACGAGCTTGAGCAGCGCCCAGCGGCCGGTCTCGTCGAGCTCGTCGAGCCAGCGTTCGAGTTGTTTTGGCAGCTCGGTCTTCCCAAGCGTGCGCAGCGTGGTGACGACCTCGGTCAGCGTCGGGGGCGGCGGGGTGTTGTGATTGCTCGGGTGGAGCGCATCGCCGGCATCTCGCCCGGAGTACCCCCCTCCCTGCCCCTCCCCCACAAGGGGGGAGGGAACGGTGGGAGCAGTGCCTCTATCACTTGCTGAATTACGATCAGTCGTAGCACTCGTCTGTCGCCGCGCGCGCAACTGCGCTCCCTCCCCCCTTGTGGGGGAGGGCTGGGGAGGGGGGTAGCCCGGAAAAGATTCGTCATGACTAGGCACCCGCTTCGGCCACATCAGCGCCACCGTCTCGGAGAGATCGCCGACATAGTCGTAACTCAATCCGAACAGCACCGGATCGGTGCGCGATGCGATCAGGTCGCGGATCAGCGCCGGCTTGGCATGCTTGAAGCTGAGCGCGCCGGTCAGCGCCGCCAGCGCATAGCCGCGATCGGGGTCGCCGACCTCGCGGAAATAGCCGGTGATCAGCCGCAGCTTGTTGTTGCGGCCGGGCTCGTAGGCGAGGCGGTCGAGAAGTTCGGCGAAGCGGTTCATGCCTCGGCCTCATCGGGAAGCGGGGTCTCGCTCTCCTCCTCGTCGCCGTAACCGACGAGATCGAGCGGCTGCGCCCGCAGGCCTTGCGACTTGCACCAATGCACCAGCGCGTCTTCCTGGCCGTGGGTGACCCAGATCTCGCCGGCGCCGGTCGCCGCGACGGTGGCGGTGAGGCCGTCCCAATCGGCATGGTCGGAGATCACCAGCGGCAATTCGACGCCACGTTGCCGCGCGCGGGCGCGCACCCGCATCCATCCCGAGGCGAAGGCGGTGACGGGATCGGGAAAACGCCGCGTCCAGAGATCGGAGGTCGCCGACGGCGGCGCCAGCGTGATGGTGCCGGCGAGCGCCGCCTTCTTCACGCCCTTCACCGGCCGGAGCTCGCCGAGGTCGATGCCGCGGCTCTGATAATATTCGGTGATCTTCTCCATCGCGCCATGCAGGTAGATCGGCGCATCGTAGCCGGCCTCGCGGAGCAGCGCGATCACGCGCTGGGCCTTGCCGAGCGAATAGGCGCCGACGAGATGCGCGCGCTCGGGAAACAACGCGACCGAGGCCAGCAGCTTCTTCACCTCGTCGCCGGCATCGCCATGCCGGAACACCGGCAGGCCGAAGGTGGCTTCGGTGATGAAGACGTCGCACGGCACGAGCTCGAACGGCGTGCAGGTCGGGTCGGGCGCGTCCTTGTAGTCGCCCGAGGCGACGATGCAGGTGTCCTTGCATGTCACCGCGATCTGGGCCGAGCCGAGCACATGGCCGGCGGGATGAAACCTGACGCTGACGTCGCCGAGCCGGATCTCCTCGCCGTAACGAATCGCTTGCGTGGTGCCGGCAAAATTCTCGCCATAGCGCAGCCGCATCATGTCGAGCGTTTCCTGCGTCGCCAGCACCGCGCCGTGGCCGGCGCGGGCATGGTCGGAATGGCCGTGGGTGATCACGGCCCGCTCCACGGGACGGACGGGATCGATGTGGAAACCGCCGGGCTTGCAGCACAGGCCGCTCGCGACTGGCAGCAGGATGTCTTGCGGGCGCATGCTGGTCATATAGGCAGCGGTGTTCTGATATTCACCTGTCATGCGCGGGCTTGACCCGCGCATCCATCTTCTTAAACAGTTCCTTTTTGATGGATTGCCGGGTCGAGCCCGGCAATGACAGTCCGGTTCCAAAATGCCCCTGCGCCTGTTCCTCTCCTCCGGCGATCTCATGGCCGACCGCCGCTTCGAATTCGCGCGCGACCTCCAGCTCAAGGGCGACCTGCCGGCCGCGGCCGACCTGATCGAGCAGGCGATCGAGCTCGCGCCGAACTTCACCTCGGCCTGGTTCACGCTCGGCGAAATCCGTCTCCAGCTCGGCGAGCGCGACAAGGCCATCGCGGCGCTGCGCGAAGCGCGGCGAAGTGACCCCGAGGACCAGCATGGCGCCGGCCTGCACCTGATGCGGCTCGGCGACGCCGAGATGGCGGAGATGCCCAAGGCCTATGTCCAGGCGCTGTTCGACCAGTACGCGCCGCGCTTCGAGCACGCGCTGCTCAACGATCTCGACTATCGCGCGCCCGCGCTGATCTTCAAGGCGGTGCTGGCCGCGCGCGTCGCCGCGAAGAAGCCGACCTTCTTCAAGCGCGCCATCGACCTCGGTTGCGGCACCGGCCTTGCGGCGGCGGCCTTCGCAAGACAGGTCGATCATTTCACCGGCATCGACCTGTCGCCCGGCATGATCAAGGAAGCGCGCGCGACTAGTCTCTATGCCGAGCTCGAAGTCGCCGACATGATCGAGGGCCTGCGCGGCAAGGCCGAGGCGAGCGTCAATCTCGTCGTCGCGGCGGATGCCTTCGTCTATCTCGCCGATCTCGTGCCGGTGCTGACCGAGGCGAAGCGTGTGCTCGTCACCGGCGGCGTGATCGCATTCACGCTGGAGACGCATGACGGCGATGGCGTCGTTCTCGGTGAAGGCCTGCGCTATGCCCATTCCGCGGACTATGTGCGCGGCGCCATCGCCAGGGCCGGGCTCAAGCTCTCGACACTGGAGCCGGCCTCGCCGCGCAACGAGAACAACGAGCCGGTGCGCGGCCTCGTCGTGGTCGCGGAGAAACTTGAGTCTAGACGCTAAACACGCTGCGTTTTGAGCGTCATTGCGTCGCAAAGCGACGACTTCCCACTTGCGAGCCGTGCGGCGATGCCAGCACAATGCGCGCACCAGGGAGAGACAAATAATGACCAGGAATCCATCGCGGCGCGATTTCAGCGCCGGTGCGCTCGCAGCTATTGCAGCCTCCACATTGCCCGCGCCTTACGTCTGGGCCGCCGAGAAGAAATACGACGCCGGCGCCAGCGACACCGAGATCAAGATCGGGCAGACCGTGCCGCATTCCGGCCCCGGCTCGCTCTACGGCGTGTTGGGGCGCGTCGGCGAAGCCTATTTCCAGATGCTGAACGATCAGGGTGGCATCAACGGGCGCAAGGTCAAGTTCCTCACGCTCGACGATGCCTACAGCGCGCCGAAATGCGTCGAGGCGACGCGGCGCCTGGTCGAGCAGGAGGAGGTGCTGGGGCTCTACGGCTCGCTCGGCACCGCGCCGCAGACCGCCGTGCACAAATACCTGAACTCCAAGGGCGTGCCGCAACTCCTGCTCAATACCGGCGCGTCGAAGTGGAACAATCCCAAGGAATTCAAGTGGACGATGGCGGGCCTGCCGCTTTATCCGACGGAGGCGCGGATTCTGGCCAAGCATGTCGTGGCGGTGAAGCCGAACGCCAAGGTCGGCATCCTCTACCAGAATGACGATTTCGGCCGCGACTTCCTCGGTCCGTTCAAGAAGGTGCTGGCCGATGCCGGCGGCACCGCGCAGGTAATCATGGAGCAGACCTACGATCTGACCGATCCGACCGTCGATTCCCAGCTCATCAATCTCTCGAAGTCGGGCGCCGACGTCTTCTACAACATCTCCACCGGCAAGGCGTCGTCGCAGTCGATCCGGAAAGTGGCCGAGCTCGGCTGGAAGCCGCTGCAGCTCTTGTCGGCCGGCTCGACCGGAAAATCCATTCTCAGTGCCGCGGGCCTCGAGAATGCAAAGGACATCGTCGCGATCCGCTATTCGAAGGACGCCGGTCCCGGCCGATGGGAAAAGGATCCGGGCCCCGCGGCGTTCGAGGAGCTGCGCAAGAAATATCTGCCCACCGTCGACCCCGATAATACCATCGCCTATGCGGGCTACGGCCAGGCGGTCACCATGGGCGAAATCCTGCGCCGCTGCGGCGACGAGCTGACCCGCGACAACGTGCTGAAGCAGGCCTCCCGCCTCAATGGCTTCCACTCGCCGTTCTTCCTCGACGGTGTCGACTACAGCTACACGCCCGACGACTACACGCCGATGAAGACGCTGTTCATCTCCGTCTTCAACGGCAAGGACTGGGACGTGTCCGACCGGCCGGTGACGGAATAGGGTGCTCTCTTCCTTCTCCCCTTGTGGGAGAAGGTGGCGCAAAGCGCCGGATGAGGGGTTCTCTCTGCGTGTTCGAAAGAATGACGCGTGGATAGATACCCCTCACCCGTCTCGCAGCTGCGCGGCGATCCACCCTCTCCCACAAGGGGAGAGGGGAAGGCGGTGCCCCTGCTCTTGAAGGCATCCACCCCTCGACGAACCCGCGCCCACGGCTTACTTCTTATGCTGTGCCGCCCCGCATCCTCAAAATCCCGGCCGAGCCGACCACGCTGCTGCCCGACCGCTTCAACGCGTGGTTCGCGGCCCGCGGCTGGTCGCCGCGCGCGCATCAACTGGCGCTGCTGGAGAAGGCGCGCGAGGATCGATCCGCGCTCCTGATCGCGCCGACCGGCGCCGGCAAGACGCTGGCGGGATTCTTGCCGACGCTGGTGGAGCTGAGTTCGGCGCCTGCAACGACGTCCGTCGTCTCCACCGGCCGAAGCGTTGCGCGCAGCGCCGGTCTCCACACTCTCTACATCTCGCCGCTCAAGGCGCTTGCAGTCGATATCGCGCGCAACCTGGAGCGGCCGATCGCCGAGATGGGCCTGCCGGTCAAGGTCGAGACCCGCACCGGCGACACGCCGGTGTCGCGGCGGCAGCGGCAGCGGCGCTATCCGCCGGACATCCTCCTGACGACGCCCGAGCAGCTTGCGCTGCTGCTCTCCTCCGACGACGCGCCGTTCCTGTTCTCGTCGCTGAAGCGCATCGTGCTCGACGAGCTGCACGCGCTGGTGACCTCCAAGCGCGGCGACCTGCTCTCGCTCGGCCTTGCCCGGCTGTGGCGGCTCGCGCCGCAAATGCGCGCGATCGGCCTGTCGGCGACGGTGGCCGAGCCGGACCAGCTCGCGCGCTTCCTGGTGCCGCAGCCCGGCGGCAGGGAGCAGGCCGCCGACATCGTCGTTGCCGGCGGCGCGGCGCCGCCGCTGGTCGAAATGCTGGACACGCGCGAGCGCCTGCCCTGGGCCGGCCACAGCGCCCGCCATGCGCTTCCTGAAATCTATGAGCTGATCAAGGCGAACAAGACCACGCTGGTCTTCGTCAACACGAGAAGCCAGGCCGAGATGCTGTTCCAAAATCTCTGGAGCATGAACGACGACGGCCTTGCGATCGCGCTGCATCACGGCTCGCTCGACGTCGCCCAGCGCCGCAAGGTCGAGGACGCCATGTCGGCAGGACGCCTGCGCGGCGTGGTCTGCACCTCCTCGCTCGACCTCGGTGTCGACTGGGGCGACGTCGATCTCGTTGTCAATATCGGCGCGCCAAAAGGCGCCTCGCGCCTGATGCAGCGCATCGGCCGCGCCAACCACCGCCTCGACGAGGCCTCGCGCGCGGTGCTGGTGCCCGCGAACCGCTTCGAGGTGCTGGAGTGCAGCGTCGCGATCGACGCCATCGCCGAGAACGCGCAGGACACCCCGCCGCTGCGCACCGGCGCGCTCGACGTGCTGGCCCAGCACGTGCTGGGATGTGCCTGCGGCGAGCCGTTCCTCTCCGGCGAGCTCTATGACGAGGTGCGGACCGCCGCGCCTTACGCAAATCTGGCGCGCGTCGATTTCGACGACGTCGTCGATTTCGTCGCCTCCGGCGGCTACGCGCTGAAGACCTATGAGCGCTTCGCCCGCATCAAGCAGGACAAGGAGGGTCGCTGGCGCGTCGCCAATCCGAAGGTGCGGCAGAGCTACCGGATGAATGTCGGCACCATCGTCGAGGACGACATGCTGAAGGTGCGCCTGGTGCGCTCGCGCGGCGGCGGCCACGGAAAGACCGGCGGATCGACCGGCGTGATCGCGCGCGGCGGCAGGTTGCTCGGCGAGATCGAGGAAGCCTTCATCGAGGGCCTCAGTCCGGGCGACACCTTCGTGTTCAGCGGCGAGGTGGTGCGCTATGAAACGCTGGTCGAGGACCAGGTCTATGTCTCGCGCGCGCACGACAAGGACCCGAAGGTGCCGTCCTACATGGGCGGCAAGTTTCCGCTCTCCACCTATCTCGCCGAGCGCGTGCGCCGGCTGCTCGACGACGGCCGGGCGTGGAAAGGTCTGCCCGAGCAGGTGCGCGACTGGTTGTCGCTGCAGAAGGATGTCTCCCGCGTGCCCGCGGTGCGCGAGCTCCTGGTCGAGAGCTTTCCGCGCGCCAACAAGCACTACATCGTCTGCTACCCCTTCGAGGGGCGCCTTGCGCACCAGACCCTCGGCATGCTGCTGACGCGGCGGCTGGAGCGCGCGCGTGCGCGCCCGCTCGGCTTCGTCGCCAACGAATATGCGGTGGCGATCTGGGCGCTGGGCGACCTCTCCTTCATGATCCGGGACGGCCGGATCGACCTCGATGCGCTGTTCGACCCCGACATGCTCGGGGACGACCTTGAGGCCTGGCTCGCCGAATCCGCGCTGATGAAGCGCACCTTCCGCAACTGCGCGATCATCTCCGGCCTGATCGCGCGCCGGCATACCGGCGAGGAGAAAAGCCGCCGCCAGGTGCTGTTCTCGACCGATCTCGTCTACGACGTGCTGCGCAAGCACCAGGCCGACCACGTGCTGCTGCGCGCCGCGCGCGCCGATGCCGCGACCGGGCTGCTCGATTTGCGGCGCCTCGGCGACATGCTGGGGCGCATCCAGGGCCGCATCACCCACCGGGAACTCGATCACGTCTCTCCGCTCGCCGTCCCCGTCATGCTGGAAATCGGCCGCGAGTCAGTCTATGGCGAAGCTGCAGACGAGCTCTTGGCCGAAGCCGCCGAGGAGCTCGTCAAAGAGGCGATGTCGTAGAGAATTTTTCCAGTGAGGCGCGCAACCCCATCCACATCGTCATGCCCGGGCTTGACACGGGCATCCACGTCTTTCTTGTCGCCGCAAGAACGTGGATGGCCGGGACAGGCCCGGCCATGACGGAGCAAGCCGTATTTTCGGTGACTACAACACGGCACGTGGACGTCGCGGGCATATCGCTCCACGCCGACCTCTCCGGCGCGCTGTACTGGGACGAGCAGCGCCTGCTCGTCGTCTCCGACCTGCATCTGGAAAAGGGGTCCAGCTTCGCCACCCGCGGCGTGCTGCTGCCGCCTTACGACACGCTGGCGACGCTGAGCCGGCTCGCTGCTGTCATCTCCCGCCATGATCCCCGAATGGTTATCGCGCTCGGCGACAGCTTTCACGACCGCACCGCGCATGAGCGGCTGTCGGCGGAGGATCGCGACACCATGGCCGCGCTGCAGTCGGGCCGCGACTGGATCTGGATCTCCGGCAATCACGATCCCGCGCTGCCGCGCGATCTCGGCGGCACCGTCGCTGACGAGGTCGCGATCGGCCCGATCACCTTCCGCCACGAGCCGACCGGCGCGCAGGGAGAGATCGCCGGCCATCTGCATCCGAAGGCACGCGTCTCCGCGCGCGGCCGCTCGATGGAGCGCCGCTGCTTTGCCTCCGACGGCATGCGCGCCGTGATGCCCGCCTTCGGCGCCTATGCCGGCGGCCTCAGCATCCGCGACGCCGCCTTTGCAAGGATCTTTCCGACCAATGGTTTTGTCGCCCATCTGCTCGGCGACCGCCGCGTCCACGCCATCGCCGCGTCGCGGTGTTACTGAGGGGCGATCACTCCTTTTGAGCTGAACGCTCCCACCGCGCGCACACTGCGCTCCCTCCACGGCGCTTGGCGCCTTTGCCCACCCTACGCATCGGAACACTTCCACCAAGCGCATAACTGCGCTCCCTCCCCCCTTGTGGGGTAGGGCTATCGCAGATGGGCCAGTGCGGAGAGAAGGAAGTCGTTGTTCCATCTGGCCT
>NZ_JAFCJJ010000014.1 GCF_018131015.1 Bradyrhizobium diazoefficiens | reverse complement strand
CCGTACAGAAGCAAGTGCCCAGCGAGTGGACGACGCAAAAAGGGATTGACTAACCAAGGCCCGTTACAGAAGCCCGGATGAGCGCAGCGATATCCGGGACCCCCTCGCGAAAGAACCCGGATGTCGCTTCGCTCATCCGGGCTACAGGTTTAGACCTTACGCTGCCTTCCCGCCCATGTACTCCGGCAGCCAGCGCTCGAACGCGGCGCGCAAGCTGTCGATCGCAACCGGCGCCTCGCCCGAGATCGCGATCGCGTCGCCGCCGGTGGTGCCGATGCGCACGCAGGGCACCTCGCAGCCGCGCATTTTTGCGAGCACGCGGCCGGCTTCGGTTTCCGGCACCGTTACGAGATAGCGCGCCTGGTCCTCGCCGAACCAGTAGGCGTGCGGGACGAGCGCGGCCGGCGCCGCCAGCAGCCTTGCGCCGATGCCGCTCGCGATTGCCATCTCGGCCAGCGCGATCAGGAGGCCGCCGTCGGAGAGGTCGTGCACGGCGGTGGCGGTGCCCGCATGGATCATGCCGCGCACGCAGTCGCCATTGCGCTTCTCGGCGGCGAGATCGACTGGCGGCGGCGCGCCCTCCTCGCGACCGCAGATGTCGCGCAGGTACACCGACTGGCCGAGCCAGCCATGGGTCTCGCCGACCAGCAGGATCGCCTCGCCCTCGGCCTTGAAGGCGAGCGAAGCGGACTTGGTGAAATCGTCGAGCAGGCCGACACCGCCGATGGATGGCGTCGGCAGGATCGCGCGGCCGTTGGTCTCGTTGTAGAGCGAGACGTTGCCGGAGACGACGGGGAAGTCGAGCGTGCGGCAGGCTTCCGAGATGCCCTTCAGGCAGCCGACGAACTGGCCCATGATCTCGGGCCGCTCCGGATTGCCGAAATTGAGATTGTCGGTGATCGCGAGCGGCTTGCCGCCGACCGCGGTGATGTTGCGCCAGGCTTCCGCCACCGCCTGCTTGCCGCCTTGATACGGATCGGCCTCGCAATAGCGCGGCGTGACGTCGACGGTCAGCGCCAGGCCCTTCGGCCCGTCCTGCACGCGCACGACGGCGGCATCGCCGCCGGGCCGCTGCAGGGTGTTGCCGAGGATGACGTGGTCGTATTGCTCCCAGACCCAGCGCTTGCTGCAAAGCTCCGGCGTGCCGATCAGCTTCTCCAGCGCGGTACCGAGGCCCATCGGCGCCACCACTTCGCGCGCATGCACGACCGGCAGTGCGGCGGAGGCAACGTGCGGACGGTCATAGACCGGCGCCTCGTCACCAAGCTCCTTGATCGGCAGGTCGGCCATGACGTCGCCGCCATGCTTGACCACGAAGCGCTTGCTCGGCGTGGTGTAGCCGACGATCGCGAAGTCGAGGCCCCACTTCGTGAAGATCGCCTCGGCTTCCTTCTCCTTCTCGGGCTTGAGCACCATGAGCATGCGCTCCTGGCTCTCCGAGAGCATCATCTCATAGGCGCTCATGCCGGTCTCGCGGGTCGGCACCGCGTCGAGATCGAGGTCGACCCCGAGGTCCCCCTTGGCGCCCATCTCGACCGCCGAGCAGGTCAGGCCTGCCGCGCCCATGTCCTGGATCGCGATGACGCAGCCCTTCTCCATGATCTCGAGGCAGGCTTCGAGCAAGAGCTTCTCGGCGAAGGGATCGCCGACCTGCACCGTCGGGCGCTTCTCCTCGGACTTGTCGTCGAACTCGGCCGACGCCATCGAGGCGCCGTGGATGCCGTCGCGCCCCGTCTTGGAGCCGAGATAGACGATCGGCATGTTCACGCCGGAGGCGGCCGCATAGAAGATCTTGTCGGCATCGGCGAGGCCGACCGCCATCGCGTTGACGAGGATGTTGCCGTCATAGCGGGTGTGGAAACGCACCTGGCCGCCGACCGTCGGCACGCCGAAGGAATTGCCGTAGCCGCCGACACCGGCGACGACGCCGGAGACGAGATGGCGCGTCCTGGCATGCTCGGGCGCGCCGAAGCTCAGCGCATTCAGGCAGGCGATCGGGCGCGCGCCCATCGTGAAGACGTCGCGCAGGATGCCGCCGACGCCGGTGGTCGCACCCTGGTAGGGCTCGATGTAGCTCGGGTGATTGTGGCTCTCCATCTTGAAGACCACGGCCTGGCCGTCGCCGATGTCGATCACGCCGGCATTCTCGCCGGGGCCCTGGATCACCCAGGGCGCCTTGGTCGGCAGCCCGCGCAGATGGATGCGCGAGGATTTGTATGAGCAATGCTCGTTCCACATCGCCGAGAAGATGCCGAGTTCGGTGAAGGTCGGCTCGCGCCCGATCAGCTTCAGGATGCGCTCATACTCGTCGGGCTTGAGCCCGTGGGCGGCAACCAGTTCAGGGGTGATCTTGGGTTCGTTCTTCATGGATTGGCGGCTTTCGGCGGGGTTTGGGCCGTTGTTTAGGAACATCAGGGGCTCCCGGAAAGCCCTTTATGACGCATTTTCCCGCTGTCCCACGTTTTGCAGGCGGGGTCGGCGGGAACGGGAATTGCAACGCGCCGACGGATCGGATTTAAGGGCAAAACACCCGTAATTGAAGGCCCATTTCCTTGCACGAATTGACCAAACCGACCCCGACCCGCCGCCCCGACCTGCACATCGCCACCGAGGGCGAGTTCAAGGGCTGGCGGACTTGGATTCGCGACAGTTTTGAGAGCCATATCGGCCCGTTCTGGCACCGAATCGAGGACGGCGGCAGCGTCCGCTCGGCCTTTCGGGTCGAGAAAAAGCACCTCAACGGCGCCGGGAACGTCCATGGCGGCTGCTTCATGGCCTTCGCCGACTACTGCCTGTTCGCGATCGCGACCCATGAGCTGGACGGGCCGGCGGTGACGACCAATTTCTCCTGCGATTTCCTCGACGCGGCACGCGAGGGCGAGCTGATCGAATGCGTCGGCGAAGTCACCCGGGCCGGCGGCTCGCTGATCTTCCTGCGCGGCAAGCTGATCTCGTGCGAGCGGCCGCTGTTCACCTTCTCCGGTACGATCAAGCGGGTGAAGCGGAAGACGCCACTGCAGCCAAACGCATAGCTCGGCAGCTTCCCTTTTCGAGCGCCCTCGCCCACAGTTCGTGCAGGGCGTTTCTCGCGCCGGGGAGCAAGACAAGGGTGCCGCAGAGCACATCACGGGCAGGCCGGGCGACAGCCTCCGCTTCAGTGCCATTGCCGTCCATGCCCGCCACCGGCGCGCGCGACTGGCGCGACTATGCGCTGCTGCTGGCGCTGGCCTGCTGCTGGAGCTCGACCTATCCGCTGGCCAAGCTCGCGCTTCCCACGATCCCGCCGATCACCTTCATCTCGGCGCGCTCGCTGATCGCGGCCGCCTTCCTGTTCGCGATCCTGTGGATGCGCGACATCAGGGTCCCGACCGACCTGAAGGCCTGGAAACTGTTCGCGGCCCAGCAGCTGATCAATTCGACGGTCCCGTTCCTGATCATCACCTGGTCGCAACTCTACGTGCCGGCGTCGAACACGGTTGTGCTGGCCTCCACCACACCGATCTTCGCCTTCCTGATCACCTCGCTGATCACGCGCCACGAACCGGCAACGCTATTGAAGCTCGCCGGCGCGATCCTCGGCCTTGCCGGTACCATCGCCATCGTCGGCCTCGATGCGCTGCGCGGCTTCGGCAGCGAGATCGTGGCCGAGATCGCGATCCTGCTGGCCACCATCTCCTTTGCCTGCGCCACCATCTTCGGCCTGCGGCTCTCCGATTACGACCCTATGGTGGTGGCGGCCGGCTCGCTGCTGTTCGGCGGCCTCCTGCTGCTGCCGCCCTCGCTCGTCATCGACCAGCCCTGGACGCTGCACCCGACGCCGACGGCGATCGTCGCCACAATCGTCATGGGTATCGTCTCCAGCGCGCTGGGTTTGATGCTGTTCTACATGTGCCTCGGCCGGCTCGGCACGTTGACCACGAACGCGCAAGGCTATTTGCGCATTCCGATTGGCGTCGGATTGTCCGTGCTGCTACTCGGCGAGAGCGTGCCGTCGAACCTGTTGCTGGGACTGGTGCTGGTCATGGCCGGCGTCGCGGCGATGACGGTGCCGGCGGAGAAGTTCAAGCTCCGCTAGCGCAAAGAGCTATTGCTTGGCGTCGTCCGCCAGCATCTTCCGGTACTTTTCGACGTCGCGCGTCACGAGTTTCCCGAGCACTTCGGGCGTGTGCTCGTCGGCATCGGGCGCGACAGTCGACAGGTCCGCAAAGCGCTTCTTCACCGCGTCGGTCTCCACCGCCGTGCGCGCGGCGGCATTCAGCCGGGCGATGACGGCGGGCGGCGTGCCCTTCGGCGCGAACAGCCCGTTCCAGCCCTGTGCCTCGAACTCGGGCAGGCCAGCTTCCGCCGAGGTCGGCAGGCCAGGGAGCGTGGCGAGCCGCACGGTCGAGCCGACCACGAGCCCCTTCACCAGCTTCTCGTTGATCGACTGCGAGACGGAAGCGGCCGCATCGCAGACGCCGTCGATCTGGCTGCCGACCGCATCCGTCAGCGCGGGCGCAGCGCCACGATAGCCGATCAGCGTCGCGTCGATCCCGGCGGCCGTGACGAAGCTCTTGCAGATCAGGTAGTTCGACGAGCCGACGCCGGCATGGCCGAGATTGATCTTGCCCGGATTGGCCTTGGCGTAGGCGATGAACTCCTTGAGGTCCTTCGCCGGAAAATCCTTGCGCAGGGCGATGATGCCGAAGGTCTTCGCCACCATGGCGATCGGCGCGAAGGAGTCCGGCGTGAACGGCAGCTTTGGATAGATGGTGTAGGTCGCCGCATTGGTGCCGGCATTGCCGATCGCGATGGTGTAGCCGTCCGGCTCGGCGCGGGACGCGCGCGCCAGCGCGGTCGAACCGCCGGCACCCGCCACATTCTCGATCACGACGGCCTGGCCGAGCGCGATTGCCATTTGCTCGGCGACCGTGCGCGCGATCACGTCGGAGGTGCCGCCGGCCGCGAACGGCACGATCATGGTGATCGGACGCTTTGGATAATCCTGGGCGGAGGCGACCGACGCAAGCGACAGCGCCGCGAGCGCGGCGAGGCTATGCTTCAGTGCGGACGCAATCACGCCGCCTTTTCCAGATGGGCGGTGAGGCCGGCGAAAAGACCGCGGCCGTCGGTGCAGCCCATGATGTCTTCGACGTGGTTTTCCGGATGCGGCATCATGCCGAGCACGTTACCCCCATCGTTGACGATGCCGGCGATGGAATGCGCCGCGCCGTTGATGTTGTGCGCTTCGTCCACGACGCCGTCGGCGGAGCAGTAGCGGTAGAGCACGCGCCCCTCGCCTTCGAGCCGCTTGATGGTCTCCTCATCCGCCTCGTAATTGCCCTCGCCATGGGCGACCGGGACGCGGATCACCTGGCCGGCATTGTAGCCGCGGGTGAACGGCGTGTCGGAGCGCTCGACGCGCAGATGCACGTCGTGGCAGATGAATTTCAGCCGCGCATTGCGCATCAGCACGCCCGGAAGCAGGCCGGATTCGCAGAGGATCTGGAAGCCGTTGCAGACGCCGAGCACGAGCCCGCCCTTGGCCGCATAGTCGCGCACCGCGTCCATCACCGGCGCCCGCGCCGCGATCGCGCCGCAGCGCAGATAGTCGCCGTAGGAGAAGCCGCCCGGCACAACCACGAGATCGGTGCCCGCGGGCAGCGCGGTCTCGGCGTGCCAGACCATCGCCGGCTCGTGGCCCGAGATCAGCTTCAGCGCCCGCGCCATGTCGCGCTCGCGGTTGATTCCGGGAAAAACGAGGACGGCGGCTCTCATGGCTCAGGTTCCGACAATGGCTGGAATCGGGTTGGCGCGATGCGGCCAATTCGCGAGCAGACATAGCCATTTGGCGGGGATTTTACCAGTGTCGGGCGCGCCGGGCGGCGTTGTGCCCAGCCCATGGCGACGGGGACCGACCGCGCCGGCCCTCGTCTCACTGCCGCGCAGGGGGCGCAAAGTCCTCGATCTGCAGCACCGCGACAAAATCGCTGCCGTTGCGGCGCGCGATCTCAACGCCGAGCGACATGGAAATGACGTCGATCATGGTATTGCCCGCGAATACCATGTCGCGGACGATGTAGATCGTCTTGTCGTTGGGATCGGTCGCCCGATACTCCCAGTGAACCGCCGGGAATTCCTTCATCTTGGCGACGCGCGAGGATATCAGCGTCAGGTCTCTCAGGCGTCCGACCGCCTCGGTCGACGCCTGCTCGGTCCGGGCCATCTCGCGCTGGGCATCCGCCTCGGCGAATTTCTGCAGGGCCACGGGATCGGGGCTGCGGGTCGGACTGGCGGCGGTGCTGATGGTGACGATCGAATTCTCCGGACAGGCAAGCG
This sequence comes from Bradyrhizobium diazoefficiens, assembly GCF_018131015.1. Lineage (GTDB taxonomy): Bacteria > Pseudomonadota > Alphaproteobacteria > Rhizobiales > Xanthobacteraceae > Bradyrhizobium > Bradyrhizobium diazoefficiens_B. The sequence continues at coordinate 173,713 of NZ_JAFCJJ010000014.1, read as the reverse complement.
GCCTGCAGCGGAAGATCGAGCGCCTTTGGCCATAGGCCCGCGTCCCGATCCATTTTTCCGTGTCCGGCGACTTGAAGGTCACCCTGGTCCCTGGATGGTCCGGGCCAACGGCCGCCGTGACACAGGCCGTCAGCGACAGCGCGACCGCGGCCATGACCGCGCACCGAAAAACGCCTGAAATGGCCCCCATAGCCCGCCCCGAACCCCCGCCCGTCCGGAGAGCATACAACCTTTAGTGTCAATAAACTATTGTCGCCGGCAAACTTCCGACGCCTTGACCCTCACCGGATCGGCGTGTCCGTCACGTCCATCGCCTTGATGAAGAGATCGCGGTTGCGCCGCGCAAGGTCGTGCGAGGGCGAAAACGAGGAAATGCTGACCATCGCCGATTTGACGAACATGGTCGCCTTGCTCAGATACATCGAGCCCTTCTCGCCGACCATGCGCAGGTCCTGCACGATCGCCGGGTAGCCGCGCAACGTCGCGGTGCCGCTGGACACCCGCTCGATCTTCCGGCCCACGCCGACACCCTGATTGGCGCGCTCGACCGATTCAGGAATACGGCCGGCGAGTTTTGCCAGCGCCTGCGGGTCGGGACTGCGGGTCGGACTGTTGGCAATGGTCGCGCTGACCCTGGCCGAGTCGGGACAAGCCAGCGGGCGGCAGACGAATTCGCCCGTGCTCCTGCCGAAGAAATTGCTTTTTCCGGCCCATTTGGCCGGATCGGGATTTCGAATCGTGACGTGGGTCGTTCCGGGGGCCTGGGCGATTGCGGACTGAATTCCAAGGACCAGCAGCGAAGCCGCCCCCGCGGCAACCCAAACGCCCCCGCGTATCATCCCAGCAACTCCACCCGGTAGTTCTCGATCACGGTGTTGGCGAGCAGCTTGTCGGCAGCCTCTTTCAGCGCGGCCTCGGCCTTGGCCTTGTCGGCGCCGGCGAGCTCGATGTCGAACACCTTGCCCTGGCGGACGCTGGCGACGCCGTCGACGCCGAGCGACTTCAGCGCGCCTTCGATGGCCTTGCCCTGCGGATCGAGGATGCCCGTCTTCAGGGTAACGGTGACACGTGCCTTCACGTCAAAATCCTCTTCAGCTCTTCACCAGCACCGGGCCCGTGCCCTGCGGACGCTCGTTCTCCATGAGGATGCCGAGGCGTTTTGCAACTTCCGTGTAGGCCTCGAGCAGGCCGCCGAGGTCGCGGCGGAAACGGTCCTTGTCGAGCTTCTCGTTCGACTTGATGTCCCACAACCGGCAGCTGTCCGGCGAGATCTCGTCGGCGACGATGATCCGCATCATCTCGTTCTCGAACAGGCGGCCGCACTCCATCTTGAAGTCGACGAGGCGGATGCCGATGCCGAGGAAGAGGCCGGTGAGGAAGTCGTTGACGCGGATGGCGAGCGCCATGATGTCGTCGATCTCCTGCGGCGTCGCCCAGCCGAAGGCGGTGATGTGCTCTTCCGACACCATGGGGTCGTTGAGCTGGTCGTTCTTGTAGTAGAACTCGATGATCGAGCGGGGGAGCTGCGTGCCCTCCTCGATGCCGAGGCGCTGCGACAGCGAGCCGGCGGCGACGTTGCGCACCACCACTTCCAGCGGCACGATCTCGACCTCGCGGATCAACTGCTCGCGCATGTTGAGGCGGCGGATGAAGTGGGTCGGCACCCCGATGTCGTTGAGGTGCTGAAACAGGTACTCCGAGATCCGGTTGTTGAGGACACCCTTGCCCTCGATCACCTGATGCTTTTTCGCATTGAACGCGGTGGCGTCGTCCTTGAAGTGCTGGATCAGGGTACCCGGCTCCGGACCTTCGTACAGGACCTTCGCCTTGCCTTCATAAATGCGACGCCGACGGCTCATGGGGATGTACCGTGTTTTGTTGAAATCCATGTATTTGGTGTGCTCCGGTTACCAGGATTACGACCCACAGCGGAGCTGCCGTGAAGGGCTTGGAACCCGTCTGGAACCCAAGGAAACGCCAAGGAAACAGAACGGGAACCATGCCTTCAGGCAACCTATCCGATTGGCTGTCACAGCACAATCGATCCGGCTTGTCTTGGGCTGACTTATACCGCCTTGCCTGCGGCTTAACGGCCCGTTGTTTTTACCGATTCCGGCACCCTATCTAGGCATGGAGAGGGCCCCTCGCAACGAGGGCCGCCGGGGTCCATCAGGAGGGAATTGGAAGCTACATGAACGAGTTCGACAAGCGCGAGGAAGCTTTTGAGAAGAAATTCGCCCTCGACGAGGAGCAGAAGTTCAAGGCCCAGGCCCGCCGCAACCGGCTGCTCGGGCTGTGGGCTGCCGAAAGGCTCGGCATTGCCGGCGATGCCGCCACCGCCTACGCCAAAGAGGTCGTCGCGGCCGACTTCGAGGCCGCCGACGGCGTCCTGCGCAAGCTGATGGCCGATTTCGCCGCCAGGGACGTCGTCGTCACCGAGCAGGCGATTCGCGTCAGGATGGACGAACTCGGCGCGCTGGCCGCGGCCCAGGTGAAAGCGGGGAAATAGGCAATCGTGAGCGGCGAATAGCGAATGGGTCCCATTCGCTACTCGCGATTCGCCACTCGCCCTCCTCACCCCTCCTTGAAACCGTATTCCGGCACGTTGCCGCTGGCGCCGTAATATTTGTACGGCAGGAATTTTCCGCTCATGGTGATCTTGACGCGATCGCCCTTCGGGTTCGGCAGGCGTTCCATCACCATGTCGAAATCAATCGCCGACATGATGCCGTCACCGTACTCCTCCTCGATCAACGCCTTCCAGGCCGGGCCGTTGACCATCACCAGCTCGTAGAAGCGGTAGATCAGCGGATCGGTCGGCGGCATCGGCATGCCCCGCATCGGCGTCTCGTTGAGCATCGCGGTCTCGGCCTTGGACAGGCCGAACAGCTCGGCGGCGTTCGCGGCCTGCGGCTTGGTCAGCTTCATCTGGCCGAGGATCGCGCCTGTTATCAGCACCTCCGAATAGCCGCCGATCTTGTCGCAGATGTATTTCCAGCTCCAGCCCTTCTCGCGCTTGATGTCGAGCAGCTTTTCGGTGAGGTCTTCGCGTTTCATCTTGGGGTCTCCCTCTTAGGCACTCAATCCGGGACTGGTCCCGGGAATCCAGGTCTGTCGTGCTTCTTCGCCGCCGGACGCGATGGTCAGTCCGGGCTTGCCGATATGCACCAAAGGCACGTTGCGCGGGTCGTGATCGGGTTTCTCGGCGACGAAGGTCTTGCTGCGCGTCACCAGGAAATCGATGATGTGGTTGCGCAGCGCGTAATACAGCGGATGGCGATGCAGATCGGTGCGGCCGCGGTCCTTCGGCAGCGGATTTTCGACGACTTCCGCAAGCACCGCGCCCGGGCCGTTGGTCATCAGAAAGATCTTGTCGGCGAGATAGATCGCCTCGTCGACGTCATGGGTGATCATGAAGGCGGTCTGCCCGGTTTCCAGGCAGATGCGCCGCACCTCGTCCTGCAGCGTGCCGCGCGTCAGCGCGTCCAGCGCCGAGAAAGGCTCGTCCATCAGCATGATCTTTGGCGTGATCGACAGCGCACGTGCGATGCCGACGCGCTGCTTCATGCCGCCGGAAAGCTCGGAGGGGCGCTTGTGCTCCGAACCGGTCAACCCGACGAGATCGATGAAGCTCTGCGCATGCGCCTTGACCCTGGCGCGGTCCCAGCTCCGCCATTTCGACGTCACGGCATAGGCGACGTTGCCGAGCACGGTGCGCCAGGGCAGCAGCGCGTGGCTCTGGAAGATCACGGCGCGGTCGAGGCTGGTGCCCGAAATTGCCTGCCCGTCGACGATGACCGCCCCCTCGCTCGGCGCATCGAGGCCGGCGAGGATGTTGAGCACGGTGGTCTTGCCGCAGCCGGAATGGCCGATCACGCAACAAAACTCGCCCCGCGCCATCGACAGCCACAAATTCTCGAATACGGCGGTCGTGCCGCCAGCCGCGCCCGGATAGCGTTTTGCGATGCCCTCGATGGAGATGAACTTGCCGGTCATAAGCAGCTCCGCAAGCGTGCTGCGCCCCCTCGCCCCGCTTGCGGGGAGAGGGTTGGGGTGAGGGGGGCTCTCCGCTGGGACGGTGACAGTTGGACTCGCGGAGAGTCCCCCTCACCCGGATCGCATCTAACGATGCGATCCGACCTCTCCCCGCAAGCGGGGCGAGGTGAACTCGCGGCAGCGCTCGTGGACATCATCAGCACCACCCCTACTCCGGAAACGTGACCATGCGCGTGAAGCGCGCGAGAATCTGGTCGAGCAGCATGCCGACGATCCCGATCAGGAGGATCGCGATGATCACGTTGGTGATCGAGAGGTTGTTCCACTCGTTCCAGACGAAGTAGCCGATGCCGGTGCCGCCGACGAGCATCTCGGCGGCGACGATCACGAGCCAGGCGATGCCGATCGAGATGCGCATGCCGGTCAAAATCGTCGGCGCCGCTGCGGGGAGGATCACGGTGAAGGCGCGCCTGACGGTGCCGACCTCCAGCGTGCGCGCGACATTGATCCATTCCTTGCGCACGCTCGCCACGCCAAAGACGGTGTTGAGCAGCATCGGCCAGATCGAGCAGATGAAGATGACGAAGATCGCGGAGACGCTGGAGTCCTTGATGGTGTAGAGCGCGAGCGGCATCCAGGCCAATGGCGAGATCGGCTTGAGCACCTGGATGAAGGGATCGAGCGCCTTGCTCAAGAGCGGCGACATGCCGATCAGGAAGCCGAGCGGGATGGCGACCAGCACGGCCAGCAGGTAGCCGGTGCCGACCCGCGCGATCGAATAGGCGAGCTGGATGCCGAGCCCCTTGTCGTTCGGCCCGTTGTCATAGAACGGCCGCTTGAAATGCTCCCAGAGCTTTGCGCCGACGTCGAGCGGCCCTGGCATCGCCGATTTGCCCTGCGTCGCCGTCAGCCCCATCAGCTTGGCGTATTCCGGGCTCATCGTGGCAACGGGCGCCGTCGAGCGGGTGGCGAGATGCCAGATGCCGAGGAAGGCGGCGAGCAGCACGATGGAGACGATCGCAGCGCGGAGACGGAGGGAGGGTGTCATCGCGCATACACCAGGTATCGTGTCCCGGGCGCAGTGCGGCACGTAGTGACGCACTGCAGAACCGGGACCCATGCGGCACGACTGGGTCCCGGCTCAGCGAAGCAGCACTTCGTGCTGCATCGCGTCCGGGACAAGCGAGCGGAGCCCCTCACGACTGCTTCCTGATCTTGAAGCTCGCGACGTACTCATCCGGCTTGGCAGGATCGAACGTCTTGCCCATCACCGCGAACGATTTGTAGGGGCTGGCGGGCGGCGCAAGGCCCATCTCGGTCATCAGCTTGCCGGTGTCGGTCGCCAGGTACACCTGCTCGGCGACCGCCTTGTAGTCGACCTCGCCCTTGATCTGGCCCCAGCGCTTCATCTGGGTCAGCATCCACACCGCAAAGGACTGCCAGGGGAACGGATCGAAATCGACCCGCTTGGCGTCGGTCTTCACGCCGCCGAGGCCGTCGGCATAGGTGCCGGTCAGCACCTGCTCCAGCACCGTCACCGGCGCGTTGATGTAATTGGCCGGCGCGATCGCTTCGGCGATCTGCTTGCGGTTCTCCGCCTTCGACGCATAGGCGGTGGCGTCGACGATGGCGCGCGTCAGCGCCGCAAAGCTGTTCGGCGCTGATGTGATGAATTCGCGGCTGGCGGCAAAGCTGCAGCAGGGATGGCCGTCCCAGATCTCCTTCGACAACAAATGCATGAAGCCGACGCCGTCATAGATCGCGCGCTGGCAGATGTTGTCGGGCGCGAGGAAGCCGTCGATGTTGTCGGCGCGCAGGTTCGCCACCATCTCGGGCGGCGGCACCGAACGCAATTGCACGTCGGTGTCGGGGTCGAGCCCGTGCTCGGCGAGATAGTACCGCAGCAAATAATTGTGCATGGAATAGTCGAACGGGATCGCGAATTTCAGGCCCTTCCAGTCCTTCGGATCGCGCTTGTCCTTGTGCTTGGTCGCCAGCACGATGCCCTGCCCGTTGATGTTCTCGATCGCAGGGACCGCAAAGGGAATGGCGTTGGCGCCAAGGCCGAGCGAGATCGCGATCGGCATCGGGGCCAGCATATGCGCGGCGTCATATTCCTTGTTGATGGTCTTGTCGCGGATCACGGCCCAGCCGGCGGTCTTGACCACTTCGACGTTGAGGCCGTGCTTGGCATAGAACCCCATCGGCGCCGCCATGATGATCGGGGTGGCGCAGGTGATCGGAATGAAGCCGACCTTGAGGTCCTTCTTCTCCGGGCTGCCCGTCTCGGCGAACACCTCGGTCGCAGTCTTGAGCGGAAAGAATTGCGACACCGCGGCGAGCGCCGTGGAGGCCCCGACCGATTTCAGGAAGGCGCGCCGCGCCGCATCCTGCGGAAACATCGTCCGCATCACGGCTGAGGCCACCACGCCCTCATAGCGCTTTTCCACGCTCTCGACGGGCTCGCAGCGCAGCGCCGCCTGCTCGTGCTCGGAGGCCGAACGGTGCCGGCCGCAGACGCAGCCGGACCTGAGATTGCGGTCGGCATCAAACGGATCATCGAACGTGGACATGCTGCTGCGCCCCTTTGTCACACCGCGCGGCGGACGCCCTCGTCCACCGCATCGGGTCAAAATTCCATCGCGGCCCGGCTACGCCTTGCGCAGCCGGGCCATTGGAAACATGCAGGTTCTATGCCGCCTTGCCTGTTACCTGGGCAGCGCCGGGCAGCCCCTGCTCAATCGGCAGCGACGGATCGCGCGACCATTCGTTCCAGGAGCCGAAATACATCCGGACATCGGTCACCCCTGCGTTCTTGAGCGCCAGGAAGGTGTTCGAGGCCCGCGCCCCCTTGAAGCAGTAGAGGTAGACCGGCGTGGTCTGCGAGATGCCGACGGTGGCGCATTCGGCCAGAATCTCGTCCTTGGACTTGAAGCGCGGGCCCTCGGCGGTCGGCTTCATCATGCGGTACCATTCCAGCCACACCGCGCCGGGGATGCGGCCCTTGCGCGGGCAGAAATCCTTGCCGTAGGGCGAAGAGCTGTCGCCGATCCATTCGTCGACGTCGCGGACGTCGAGGATGGCGATGCCGGGCTTGCCGACGGCCGCCAGCATGGTCTTGGCGTCGATCAGGATGTCGCCGGCTTCCGGCACGACCGCGAACGAGGCTTTTTCCGGCGCCGGGACGTCCGTCGTCACCGGGAAGCCCGCGGCCGACCAGGCATCGAAGCCGCCATGCAGCACCTTGACCTTGGGATAGCCGAGCATGGTGAGCAGGTAGTAGCCGCGGCAGGACTGGCCGAAGCCGGAATTCATCGACTGCTCGTAGATCACGGCCGTCTCCTTGCCGGAGAGCCCGGCGCCGCCGAAGGCGTCGGCGAATTTGGTCTTGAGCTCGGCCATGCCTTCCGGCGTCGAGGTCGCGAGAAAGGTGAAGATCTCATGCACGTTGACGGCGTTGGGCAGGTGCCCGGCGGCATAGGCGTCGGGATTGCGGGTGTCGACGATGACACAGGGCTCGGTCTTCAAGAGATCAGCGAGTTCGACGGCAGTGATCAGAACGTCAGTCATGGCAGCCTCTCCGTTGAGGTTGGGGTCTTCGGGTGGACTCTTGAAAGTCAGCCGTCGGCGAGCATCTTGCGCAGCTGCTTCGTTGCAGGCGTGACGATCGCGACGAAATAGGCCTCGCGCAGGCGCCGCTGCGCGCGGTGGCTCTTGAGATAGCCGCGGGCGCCACAATGCAGCATTGCCGCATGCGCCGCCGCGACGCTGGCCTCGCCGGCACGCAGCCTGAGCGCGATCACCTTGCGCCAGTAGGTTTCCTCCTCGTTGTAGGGATCGCGCGCCAGCGCCATCGTCTCCGCCTCGAGCTCGGCGGCGAGATCGCGGACATGCACCGGCTGCTGCGGCAGATAGCGGTTGATGTGGCCGAGCGGGCCGCCGACCTCCTCCATGATGTTGATGCAGTCCCGGATCACACCCAGCGCCATGCCGGCCTGCAGCAGGATGAAGCCTGCGCGGATCTTCTTGACGAAGGGTCCGGCGGGATCGGCGAGGACCAGCTCGTCCGGCACGAAGACGTCGCGAAACTGCACGCCATAGGTGCCGGTGCCGTCCATGGCGAGGAACGGCTTGCACGGCGTCAGCGTGATCGCGGGATCGGAGCAATCGGCCAGGAACATGACCGTCCCCGGCTCGTCCTCGCGCTCGAAGATGGTGCCGAAAAAATGGTCGGGGCCGAGATTGGAGACCCAGGGCAGCGCGCCGCGCACGATGTAGCCGCCCTCGACCTTGCGCCCTTTCAGCTTCAGTTTCTCGATGCCGAAAAAGCTCTTCATCGGATTGGAGAGCCCGGTGCCGCCCAGCACCCGCCCGGTCGAGAACGCATCGCCGAAGCGTTTTGCCAATTTCAGATTGGTCGAGTTGGCGGAGTACCAGACCAGCGTGTTCTGGCACCAGGCCATGAAGGACGTGGCACCGCAGACCTCGCCGATCGCCGCCATGGCCTGGATGGCGCAGCGCAGATCGGCCGGCCCCTCATGGGGCACGTGACTGCCCCAGGCGCCGACCGCACCGAACTGGCGCAGCAGCTCGGCCGGATAGACCGCGCCGGCATCGATGTCGCTCGCGAGCGGCGCGAGCTGATCCCGCGCGATCCGCGCCACCTCGCCTGCAATGGACGGTGCGGGCTGATCCACAGCTTCGACCCGCGATACTGCCAGTGAACCCATGATCGTCTCCCGCACCCTTGTCCCAGTTGCTGCCGGCTCAGACGCCGACCTCGAGATTGACCGGGCGGGTGAAGGTGTTGGCCACCGGCGACCACTTCTTCACATGGGTGACCAGCGCGCTGATCTCGTCTTGCGAGATGCCCTCGCACTCCATGTCGACCTTGACGCGGACATCCGTAAATCCAACCGGCTTGTCCGAGGTGTCGCCGGTGCCCCAGACCGCGGTGATGTTGAGGTCGCCTTCGAGCTCGAGCTCGAGCTTGTTGACGATCCAGCCGCGATGCACGGCGTTGGCGTGCAGCCCGACTGCAAGGCACGAGCCGAGCGCGGCGAGCGAGGCTTCGGACGGATTGGGCGCGGTGTCGTCGCCCAGAAGCCCCGGGGGCTCGTCGACGATGTAGGGCGGCAAATTGCGGATGAAGTTGGCGTGGCGGAATTTTCCCTCCGCGACCGTCTTGCACTTCAAGGTCTTGATGACCTTCGGATTGGCCTTGCCGTTGGCGATCAGTTGCTCGAGGCCATTCTTGTCGATGGGCGCAAGGCAACCCGTCAGCACTGTCTTCTGAACGACGGCGGTCATCAGTTTTCTCCCTGGGAATCAAGAAATCCGGCAGGATACCGAACGGTCTGTTTCCTTGCATGGAGCGTGCCAGCGCCGGCCAAAAGCAAAATGCCAAGCGTTAAAAGCCGCTTAGCGATCGCTGCCCGCGGATTGAACTGCCTTCGCTTGCCCAAGGACGATGCAGATGCACGTTCGCATGCAAATCCTTTCAGCGCAGAAAAGATGCGGCTTGCTGATGCGGCGCGGCTGCGGATAAGTTCGGAGACATGGCAAAGCCTTCAACGAAGAAGACTGCGAATTCGCCCCACGCCGCCGGCGACGATGAATCCGCGCGCGGACGCCTGCTGAGCGCGGCGACGCATCTGTTCTGCAAGAACGGCATCAACGCCACCGGCATCGACGCGATCATCGAGGAAGCCGGCACCGCCAAGACCACGCTCTACAAGCTGTTCGGCTCCAAGACCAACCTCGTCAATGCGGTGCTGGAGAGCGAAGGCAGGCAGTGGCGCGAATGGTTCATCGGCGCGATGGAAGACGGCGGCGGCGATGCGCAGGCAAAGCTCACGCGCATCTTCCCCGCGCTGAAGAGCTGGTTTGCGGAGGAGCGCTTCTATGGCTGCCCCTTCATCAACGCCGTCGGCGAGCACGACAAGGACGCCAGGCAGTTCCGCAACATCGCGCTGAAGCACAAGAAGATCGTGCTCGGCCACATCGAGAAGCTCGCCGGCGAGCTCGGCTGCAACGAGCCCGTCGTGCTTGCGCACCAGCTCGGCCTGTTGATCGACGGCGCGATCGTTGCCGCCATGGTCTCGCGCGATCCCGGCGTTGCGGATACGGCCGCGCTCGCCGCAAGCCCTCTGCTCAGCCAGTCGAAGCCGAGGAAGAAGCGCGCCGAACAGCTCATGGCGGTGTAGGCTTCGGCAACCCCTCCATGAATCGCCTGATCGCTGCGAGCACCGGCTGCTGATCGCCGGCAAAGAACCAGTGATCATTGCCGTCGAGCTCGACGAATTGCGCGCCGGTGATCTGCTTTGCCATGTCGCGGCCGGCCGCGATGCGCACCGCCTGGTCGTCGCGCCGGTGCAGCAGCAGCGTCGGCACGGCAATTTGCGCCAGCAGGTGCCGCACGTCGGCGTCGCGAAACGCCTCCAGCACGGCTGAGATGCCGCCGGGACTGGAGGCCGCGCGCAACAGACCCGCCCACCAGGCCCGGGCCTGCGGATCACCGGCAAGGCTCGGCGCGAAAGTCTCGATCCCGGCCGGGCCGCCCCATTGCGCGACGAGCTGCTTCTGCCAGGCGTCGTATTGGGCCGCGCGCAGCGCATGCGGATAGTCCGGCGCCCAGGAACCCTTGGCGAGCGCGCCAAACAGAATGAGCCCGGCCACGCGGCCGGGTTGGTCGACCGCAAACTTGATGCAGGCCGGCCCGCATTCGGAGGCGCCGAACAGCACGACGCGGTGCGACTCCGCGGCTCGCAGCACCGTGCCGATATCCCCGGCGGTGACGTCGATCCCGGGAGCCGAGCCGACCCGGTCGGACAGTCCGATGCCGCGACGATCGAACACGATCAGGCGCCCGAGCTTCATCAAGGACTCCATGAAGCTCCGGCACGCGGGCTGCTCCCACGCGCGTTCGACGTGCGAGACGAAGCCCGGCATGACCAGGATATCGAGCGGGCCGCTGCCATAGGTCTGATAGGCCAGATGCACGCCGGCGCCCTTGACGTAGCGCGTCGCCGGAATGGCATCGCGCACCGGCGCACGCATCAGCGCCTCGGTCTCGGCTTCCGGCGCGACACCAAGATCGTCGCGCAGGCGCTGTGTCAGGGCCGCGTGATGTCGCTCTGCCGCGGTCCGGTCGCCGGCCAGCAGCAGGCTGCGGATCAGGTGCCGGCCATAGACTTCGCTGAGCGGATCGAGCTCGACCAGACGCCCGGCATGCGCGGTCGCAGCAAAATGGTCGCCCGCGGCGTTCCTGTCCTGCACCAGACGCTCGAGCGCATGCATGAGCCGTCCCCTCAGCGCCTCGCGGCGAAAGAAGACCCAATCGTCGAACTCGGCGCAGTCGTCCAGCGAAAAGCCCGCAAGGAAGTCGGCGCGATAAATCCGGCAGGCCTCCTGGAAGTCGCCGCGGTCGCAGGCGCTCTCGAACAGGTGCGTATCCAGCTTCAGCTCGATCGCCGGAGACCAGCGCACGCTGGTGCGGTCGGTCTCGAAGATGGTGTGGCCAACCGTGCCCTCGACGCGATGCAGCAGGCGCCGCAATCGCGTCCGCGCGGTATCGCTGGGCGTCTCGGGCCACAGCAGCGTGGCGATGACATCGCGCGCGACGGCACCCCTGGCCTCCGCGAGATAGACCAGGAGCGCAAGACCCTTGCGCAAATTGAGCTTGATCGGGCGATCGCCGGCGTGGACCTCGGGAAAGCCGAACGTCCCGAGTGAGACGGCCGTCATGACAATCCTTCCTTCCCGGCTCGGGGGACGCGCAGGGGACGGTCCAGCGATAACAGTCGGGCCGTTTTCAAGGCCGCTCGCCAGCGAAGGGGCCTGCATTCGCCACCATAAGGGAAATCAATCATGTTCGCACGTCCAGGGCCGCACGTTTTCGCCTGTCGCAAGACGGGAGCACGACGATGAAGGCGGTTGTATGCAGCTCGTTCACGGGCCCCGCAGACCTGCGCGTCGCCGAGATCGACGAGCCGAAGCTTGGCGGCGACGAAATCCTCATCGACGTCCATGCCGCCTCCGTGAGCTTCATGGATCAATTGCTCGTGTCCGGCCTCTACCAGATGCGGCCGCAGACGCCCTTCGTGCCCGGCACGGAGGCGTCGGGGATCGTCGCCGCGGTCGGGGACAAGGTCACGAAATTCGCTCCCGGCGATCGCGTCGCATGCAGCAACTGGATCGGCGGCTACGCCGAGCGGATGACCGCGAAGGAATCAAAGAGCGTGCGGCTGCCCGACGGCGTCGCGTTCGAGACCGGGGCGTCGGTGCTGCACAATTACGGCACGGCCTGGTATGCGCTGGTCGAGCGGGCACGGGCGCAGCGCGGCGAAACATTGTTCGTCACCGGCGCGGCCGGCGGAATCGGGCTTGCCGCCGTCGACCTCGGCCGTCATCTGGGCCTGCGCGTCATCGCCGGCGTCGGCTCCGACGACAAGGCTGCCTTGGTGCGCGGTTACGGCGCGAGCGACGTCGTCAATTATCGCAGCGAGGATTTGCGCGACCGCATCAAGTCGATCACAAGCGGCGAAGGCATCGATATCGGCTTCGACAATGTCGGCGGCGCCATTTTCGAGCAGATGGCGCGACTGATGAAGTGGAGCGGACGGCTGATGCCGATCGGCTTCACCGGCGGCACGATTCCATCGGTGCCGATGAATCTCCCACTGCTCAAGAACTATTCCATCGTCGGCGTCTTTGCCGGCGCCTGGGCGGAAAAGTTTCCGGGCGAGGCCGCGCGCGCCAATGACACGCTGATGCAATTGCTGGCCGAGGGACAAATCCGCCCGCATGTCGATCGGGTCCTGCCATTGGAGCAGGCGAGCGAGGCCATGCACGCCGTGGCGAGCCGGACGGTTCAGGGCCGGATCGTGCTCAAGATCAGGTAGCGTTCGCCGAAGGAAGAGAGACCAATGACACAGATCATGATCGACAAGCGCTATTGCGGCCCTCCGAACTCCGGCAATGGCGGCTATGTCTGCGGCCGGCTGGCCCGGCACATTCCCGGGGCTGCGGAGGTGACGCTGCGCGCGCCGCCTCCGCTGGGCAAGGCGCTCGACGCGGTCGCCACCGACGACGGCACATGGGAGCTGCGCGATGGCGCATCCGTTGTCGCGACCGGGCGCGCGGTGAGTGTCGAGCTTTCGCGCCTCGAGCGAGTTAGTTTCGAAGAGGCCCGTGCCGCCGAATTGCTAACGCCGGTCAAGCCGCACGAGCATCCGCTGCCGACCTGCTTCGTGTGCGGGCCGGCACGGGCCAAAGGCGACGGCCTGCGCATTTCCGTCGGACCGCTCAGGCGTCAGGGGCAGACCCCCGTTCTCGCGGCGAGCTGGACGCCGGATCCGAATCTCGCCGCCGGGGACGGCCGGGTCGGGTCCGAATTCCTCTGGTCGGCACTCGATTGCCCCACCGGCTTTGCCTGCAATTGCGATCAAGAGAGCGACAGCTTCGACAAGACGCCGCTCCTGCTCGGACGAATGGCGGCACGGATCGAGGCCCGCCCGCAGCCCGGCGAACGCTGCATCGTCACCGCCTGGCCAACCAGCCGCGACGGCCGCAAGCGCACCGCCGAAGCCGCGCTGCATGATGACGGCGGGAGATTGCTGGCGGTGGCGAAAGCGACATGGATTGCGGTTGAGCGCGAGGTGCAACTCGGGCGATAGGTTCGGTTGCGCCGGCCATGTCTGCTGCCGCGCGATTTCGACACGGCCCGCGATCTTGTCGCAGGCGCGCGGGGGCGATGATGGGTGCGGCTAATATTCTGAAATCACTTCCGCTTTCGACGGCGTCGCAGACATGACCGGCTTGTCGTTGGCTGCGGCCTACCCGTAACGGCCATTTGACCTCATGGCGCCGCCAATCCATTCTGTGGGGATTGTTGCCCGCAACGCTTGCTTCCGATTGTATCGCTTGGGGCGACCCGTCGCACCACGGTTGCCAGCAAGTGCGGTAAAGCTATTCGTTCGAGCAGATACTGACTTAACTAGACCGAACGTCAGGGGAAGCCGATGTTCGCTTTTAATCGTCTTAATGTACTCGTCTTGGCAGGTTTGATTTTTGCTCTCGTATCCTGGGCTCTGACGTATCTTTTCCCAGCACCGCCCAGCTCCGTTACAATTGCGACAGCGTTCAAGGGAGCCAGCTTCGATCATTTTGGACAACGCTACCGGGAGAGATTTGCACGCGCCAACGTGGATTTGAAACTGCGAGCGACTGAGGGAGCGTTGGAAAACCTCAAGCTTCTGCAGGATCCAGCTTCAGGAGTCGACATCGCGTTTGTCACAGGGGGCGTATCCGATTCCAGGCAATCCCCCGGAATACTTTCGCTCGGGACGATCGATTATCTTCCGATCTGGATATTCTACACGTCCGTCGAGCCGATCGATCGGCTGTCTCAGCTCAAGGGAAAGCGAATTGCTGTCGGGCCGGTTGGGAGTGGCACAAGATTCAGTGCTGAGAAGATACTTGGTAAGGGCGGCCTGACGTCTGAAAATGCAGACTTCATGCCGCTGGCGGGAAACAGGGCTGCCCAAGCGTTGCACGACGGAGAGATTGACGTCGTCTGGATACTCGGAGCTCCTGACACGTCCGCCGTCCAATCCATGCTTCGGGATTCGAAAATTCGCCTCATGAGCTTCCCGACCGCCGAAGCCTATACACGCGTTTTTCCAAGTCTTGCTAGGCTGACACTGCCGCAAGGCGTCATCGATATCGCCCAAAATATTCCGCCGCAAGACGTGTCGCTGATCGCGACGACGAGCAGTGTACTTGTTCGTAGCGATGCCCACCCGGAAATCGTACATCTTCTCCTTCAAACGATGCAGGAGATACATAAGGCGCCCGGAGTCTTTCAGCGGGCTGGTGAATTTCCCAGCCCGAGCGACCCCGACTATACAGTCGCAGCGAGCGCGATCGACTACTACAAGAACGGCGCCTCATTTCTGCAAAAGCACTTGCCTTTGTGGTTGACCGTCCATGCGCAAAGGGCGATTGCCGTGCTGGTGACGGCGATTGCGGTTGGCCTGCCACTCTTTCGATATCTCCCTGCAATATATGCATGGCACATACGACGACGCCTACTTTATTGGTATAGCCAACTCAAATCTCTGGAGAGTTCTGTCGAGACAGACTCAAACGATTTTGTGCAAAGACAGGCGGCGGTTGATCGTATTGAAGAGGCCGTCAGCCGCATTCGGTTTCCGCTCGCATTCGCAAACCAAGTCTATGACCTGCGGGGTCATATCGAAATCGTTCGCCGCCGCCTGACATATACCGCCACAATGCAAGGCAAAGCCGCGGAATGATGCTCATTGAGATTGAGTTGGTGTCCGTCCGACGTCGCGAGGGCCAACAACGCCGGCCCTTGGCCCATTGCGGCATTTCCCTGCGCGGCCACTTCGGCTTCGCTAACCTGCCCCAAGCTACGCGCCCTCCGCCATCATCCCCTGCAGCCGCGCCAGATCCGCCTCCAGATCCCGCTCCACGTCCGCCGCCCTTATGTCCAGCACGCGGTAGTCCCGCGCCTCGAGCCAGGTCCGCCGCGAGGCACGGTCGGCGGCAATCGTGTCGCCCTCGCCGGGGTTCACCAGCTCGATCGCGATCCGGTGCGGGAACGAGACGAAGTCCGGGATGTGGCGGCCGACCGGGGTCTGGCGCTTGAAGCTTCCGGCAAAGCGGCGGTCGCGGGTCAGCGCCTGCCAAAGCAGGCGCTCGGCGTCGGTCGGATTGCGGCGGAGCAGGCGCGCGAGCCCGCGCACCGTCGAGCCGCTGTCGGGCGCCCCACCGGCCTGGCCGTGCTCGGCGAGCAGCGCGCGCAGGCGCGTGGCCTGCGCGCCGTCGAGCACGCCGCCCTTGGCCGGGCCCTTGCGCCCCTCGGCGATCGCCATGATGACCCCGTGCAGGGTGTGCATGTCCTGCTTGGTCGGCTCCATCCGGGAGAAGATGTTGCGCAGGTTCACCAGCATGGTGTCCCGCTTCTCGGCGGGCCGCAGGAATTCGACGCGGTCGAGCTCGCGGATGAGGTTGTCGAAGAAGGCCTGCATCTGGTGCTGCGAGGCGCGCTCGGAGCGCTCCGGCATGCCATGCGGCAGCTCGCCCGATGTCATCAGCTTGAACCACTCATAGCCGACCAGCAGCACGGCCTGGGCGAGATTGAGCGAGGCAAAGCCCGGATTGACCGGGAAGGTGATGATTCGGTTGGAGAGCCCGACCTCCTCGTTGGTCAGCCCCCAGCGCTCCCGGCCGAACAGAATACCGGCCCTGCCGCCCGCGGCGATGTGACCCGAGATCTCGCGCGCGGCCGCCTCCGGCCCGACCACGGGTTTGGCCTGGTCATGGGCGCGGGCGGTGGTCGCGAACAGCAGGTCGAGGTCGGCGACGGCCTCACCGACGGTATCGAACAGTTCGGCCTTTTCCAGGATGTGGTCGGCACCGGCAGCGGCACGCTGGGCGGCGATGTTGGGCCAGCCGTCGCGCGGGTTGACGATGCGCAAGGCGCCAAGCGCAAAATTGCCCATGGCGCGCGCGGCCATGCCGATGTTCTCGCCGAGCTGCGGCTCGACCAGGACGACGATGGGACCGTCGAGGGAAAGGCCGGCCTTGCTCTTGTCAGTCCCCGACATCTGGATTCGCTTTCAAGCTCGCTCGCAGGGTCCGGTAAGGCCCCGTTAGGAATTGATTCAAAAGACCGGCCGCCGGCCGCCCTGCGCGCCTCGTTTGCCTGTCCTGACGAAATTCTCAAGGGAAATAACGGCTTGGATTCGGCTTTTGAAACCCGCTGGAAACCTTAGGGCCACCCGGCGGCGGCGGCCGGCGCGGCTCCCCGTCTGCGCAAGCGGGATGGGCTAAAAGTGCATAATCCCTTGGCTTTCGCCCGCTGCTATCAGGTGCTAAGAGGCGGCGGATATTCCAGTTGGCGCCGGCGGCGCCGTTCGCAAGAGGGCTTCTCCGATCATGGCAAAAATCAAGGTATCCAATCCCGTCGTCGAACTCGATGGCGACGAGATGACCCGGATCATCTGGCAGTACATCAAGGACAAGCTGATCAACCCCTACCTCGATGTCGAGCTGATGTATTTCGACCTGGGCATGGAGTACCGCGACCACACCAACGATCAGGTCACCATCGACGCGGCGGAAGCGATCAAGAAGGTCGGCGTCGGCGTCAAGTGCGCCACCATCACCCCGGACGAGGCCCGGGTGAAGGAGTTCAACCTCAAGCAGATGTGGAAGTCGCCGAACGGCACCATCCGCAACATCCTCGGCGGCTGCATCTTCCGCGAGCCGATCATCTGCAAGAACGTGCCGCGCCTGGTTCCCGGCTGGACCAAGCCGATCATCATCGGCCGCCACGCCTATGGCGACCAGTACCGCGCCACCGACATCAAGTTCCCGGGCAAGGGCACGCTGTCGCTGAAGTTCGTCGGCGAGGACGGCACCGTGATCGAGAAGGAAGTGTTCAAGGCGCCGGGCGCCGGCGTCGCCATGGAGATGTACAATCTCGACGACTCCATCATCGACTTCGCCCGCGCCTCCTTCAACTACGGCCTGCTGCGCAACTACCCGGTCTACCTCTCGACCAAGAACACGATCCTGAAGGTGTATGACGGCCGCTTCAAGGACATCTTCCAGGAGATCTTCGACAAGGAGTTCAAGAAGGAGTTCGACGCCAAGGGCCTCACTTACGAGCACCGCCTGATCGACGACATGGTGGCCTCGGCGCTGAAATGGTCCGGCGGCTATGTCTGGGCCTGCAAGAACTACGACGGCGACGTGCAGTCCGACACGGTGGCGCAGGGCTACGGCTCGCTCGGCCTGATGACCTCGGTGCTGCTGACCCCGGACGGCAAGACCGTCGAGGCGGAAGCCGCCCACGGCACGGTGACCCGCCACTACCGCGAGCACCAGAAGGGCAAGGAGACCTCGACCAACTCGATCGCGTCGATCTTCGCCTGGACGCGTGGCCTTGCCCACCGCGCCAAGCTGGACAACAACGCAGAACTCGCCAAATTCGCCTCCACGCTGGAGAAGGTCTGCGTCGACACCGTCGAGGCCGGCTACATGACCAAGGACCTCGCGCTCCTGGTCGGCGCCGACCAGCGCTGGCTCTCAACCACCGGCTTCCTGGACAAGGTCGCGGAGAATCTCACGAAGGCGTTGGCGGCCTGAGCCGTCCGCAATTTCGCCCGACTGGGCCAGACATCATCACGGGCCGCGCGACCAGCGCGGCCCGTTTCTTTTTGAAGCCTTTGCGGAGACCATGATGTTCATCAAGCCTGCCGTCCCCTGCCTGTTCCTGCTCGCCGCAATGGCCGGGTCCGCTGTCGCTGCAGACCCACTCCCCGACGCCGTTGCCGCACCGGGCGAGGCTTTCGTGCTCAGCGTCCACGCCGAGGGCGCGCAGGTCTATGAGTGCAAGTTCGCCGCCGACGGCAAGCTCGCCTGGGCCTTCCGCGAACCGATCGCGACACTGCTGTCCGAGGGCAAAACAATCGGCCGGCACTATGCCGGCCCGAACTGGGAGCTCGCCGACGGCAGCGCCATCACCGGCAAGGCCATCGGCAACGCGCCGGGCGCGACGGGTGCCGATATCCCCTGGCTCAAGCTGGATGTGGTCTCCCGCCGCGGCAGCGGCGTGCTGACGCCGGTCACCACGGTCCAGCGCATCAACACAAATGGCGGCAAGCTCGACGGCGCCTGCAACAAGGCGGGGGAGTTCAAAAGCGCGCCCTACTCCGCGGATTATGTTTTCCTGAAGAAGAGCTGACCGCTCAGCGGTCGGTGCCGTCCTGCTCGGCTTGCTCGAGCTCGGCCGCCGCAAGATCGCCGGTCTCACCCAGCCGCGCTTTCGCGGTCTGGTGGACATGCGCGGCGAGCGTCGGCATGCGCGCGATCAGGGCGTGAAAGTCCTGGGCGTCGAGCAGCAACAGACGCGTCTTGCGCGTCGCGGTCACCGTGCCGCTGCGCTTTGTCTTGTGCAGCAGCGCGATCTCGCCGAAGAAGGTGCCGTCGCCGAGCCGCACCTGCTGGCTCGGCAGCGCGATCTCGACCTCGCCGGCAGTGATGAAATACATCGACGAGGCGACGTCCCCGCGCCGCACCAGGATCTCGCCCTGCTCGATCGTGCGGGCGCGCAAGAGCCGCATGATGTCGGCGATCTCGGACGCCGACAGATGCGAGAACAGCGGCACCCGCGCCAGCATGCCCCAGGTCACGACGAAGTCGCGTCGCTTCACCTCCTCCGCGAACGCCGAGGAGATGATGGCGACCGGCAGCGCGATCATGGCAAAGCCCGAGATGATCGCGAACACCGAGATGGTTTTGCCGAGCGGCGTCACCGGCACGACGTCGCCATAGCCGACGGTGCCGAGCGTCACGATCGCCCACCACATCGCGTCCGGGATGGTGCCGAGCTTGCTCGGCTGCACGTCACGCTCGACGGCGTAGAGCAGCGAGGCGAAGGTCAGGACCACGCCGGCCAGGATGACGACACAGCCGATCAGCGCCCGCCGCTCGGCATGCACGGCCGCGAGCAGCGAGCGCATCGCCGGCGAGTAACGGACCAGCTTGAAGAACGGCAGCACGCCGAGCCCGGCCAGCGTCGCGTGCCGGTCCGTGGCCAGCACGATCGCCGCCGGCAGGAAGGCCAGGAGGTCGATGATGCCGAGCGCGGAGAAGGCGTAGGAGAGCCGGTCGGCGAGCGCCGAGCCCTGCACGGAGCCTTGGCGCTGCGTATGGCCCGCAACCGTCCACAGCCGCGCGGCATATTCCAGCGCGAACACGGTGACGGCCAGGATGCTGATGGCCGAGAACAGCGTGTCGAACCGCGCGTCCAGCTCCGGCACCGAGGCAAGGATCATCGCGGTCACGTTGAGCACGATGACGCCGATGATGAGCTGGATGAAGCGCGATCCGACCGAATAGGCCAGCGGATCGTGCTCCAGCAATTCGTAGAGGCGATCCCTCAGATCGGGATCGCGCAGGCCACGTCCGCGCGGAACGAGGCGCATGGGCTCTTACGCTGCCTCCATGGCTTTTTCGATCGCAGCTAGCGCCTCGGACGCCCTGGCGCCGTCGGGACCGCCGGCCTGCGCCATGTCGGGCCGGCCGCCGCCGCCCTTGCCGCCGAGCGCCTCGGAGGCGACGCGCACCAGGTTCACGGCATTGAAGCGCGCGGTGAGGTCCGCGGTGACGCCGACCACGATGCCGGCCTTGCCGTCGCCGGTGACGCCGACGATGGCGACCACGCCGGAGCCGATCTGCTTCTTGCCGTCGTCGGCAAGGCTCTTGAGATCCTTCATCTCGATGCCTTCGACCGCGCGCGCCATCAGCTTGACGCCGCCGGCCTCGCGCACGCCGGAAGCTGCGCCATTGCCGGCCGCCGCGCCGCCGCCCATCGCGAGCTTCTTGCGGGCATCGGACAGCTCGCGCTCGAGCTTCTTGCTCTGCTCCATCAGCGCGGCGATGCGCGCCGGGACGTCGTCGATGGAGGTGCGCAGCTCGTTCGCCGCGGTCTTCGCCAGCGCCATGGTCTGGTTGGCGTGCCGGCGCGCGTAATTGCCGGTCAGCGCCTCGATGCGGCGCACGCCCGAGGCGACCGCACTCTCGCTCGTCAGCGTGATCAGGCCGATATCGCCGGTGCGCCTGACGTGGGTGCCGCCGCAAAGCTCGACCGACCAGCCGAGCGCGTTGGCGCCGCGCTCGCGCGCGGTCCTGCCCATCGAGACGACGCGGACCTCCTCGCCATATTTCTCGCCGAACAGGGCGCGCGCGCCGGCCTCGCGGGCCTCGTCGACGCCCATCACACGCGTGGTGACCTCGTCGTTCTCCAGCACCACGTCGTTGGCGATGTCCTCGACGCGGGCAAGCTCCTCCGCGGTGATCGGCTTCGGATGCACGAAGTCGAAGCGCAGGCGGTCCGGCGCCACCATCGAGCCGCGCTGGGCGATGTGGTCGCCGAGCACCTGGCGCAGCGCCTCGTGGATGAGGTGGGTCGCCGAGTGATGGGCGCGGATCGAGGACCGCCTGATGTGATCGACCTCGAGCTGCAGCGCGGTGCCGAGCTTCACTTCGCCGCTCTCGACCGTGCCGACATGCACGAAGAAATCGCCGAGCTTCTTCTGCGTGTCGGTGACGCGGAACTTGATGCCGCCCTCGCCCGTCAGCACGCCGATGTCGCCGACCTGGCCGCCGGACTCCGCGTAGAACGGCGTCTGGTTCAGGACGATCGCGCCCTGCTCGCCGGCCTTGAGGCTGTCCGCCTCCTTGCCGTCCTTCACCAGCGCGGAGACGACGCCCTCGGCGCTCTCGGTCTCGTAGCCGAGGAATTCGGTGGCCCCGAGCTTCTCGCGCAGCGGGAACCAGATCGCTTCGGACGCAGCTTCACCCGAGCCCTTCCAGGACTCGCGCGCCTTGGCCTTCTGGCGCTCCATCGCATCGGTGAAGGCGGCCTGGTCGACGCCGATGCCGCGCGATTTCAGCGCGTCCTGGGTGAGATCCAGCGGGAAGCCATAGGTGTCGTACAGCGTGAAGGCGACGTCGCCGTCGAACATGTCGCCCTTGTTCAGACGCGCGCTCTTCTCGTCGAGGATGGCGAGGCCGCGCGACAGCGTCTTGCGGAAGCGGGTCTCTTCCAGCCGCAGCGTTTCCTCGATCAGGTTTTCCGCGCGCATCAGGTCGGGATAGGCCTGGCCCATCTCGCGCACCAGCGCCCAGACCAGGCGATGCATCAGCGGCTCCTTGGCGCCGAGCAGCTGCGCATGGCGCATCGCGCGGCGCATGATCCGGCGCAGCACATAGCCGCGGCCCTCGTTCGAGGGCAGCACGCCGTCCGCGACCAGGAAGGCCGAGGAGCGCAGATGGTCGGCGATGACGCGGAACGACGCCATGGTCTGCTCGGTCGGTCCGCTGCCGAGCGCGGACGACGTCGCGTCGATCAGGTGACGGAACAGGTCGGTCTCGAAGATGCTGTCAACGCCCTGCATGATCGAGGCCATGCGTTCCAGGCCCATGCCGGTGTCGATCGAGGGATGCGGCAGATCCACCCGCTCCTCCTTCGTCACCTGCTCGTATTGCATGAACACGAGATTCCAGAATTCGAGGAAGCGGTCGCCGTCCTCTTCGGGAGAACCGGGCGGTCCGCCCCAGATGTGGTCGCCGCGATCGATGAAGATTTCCGAGCACGGGCCGCACGGTCCGGTGTCGCCCATCGCCCAGAAATTGTCCGAGGTCGGGATGCGGATGATGCGGTCCTCGGAGAAGCCGGCGATCTTCTTCCACAGGCCGGCCGCCTCGTCGTCGGTGTGGTAGACGGTGACGAGCAGCTTGTCCTTGCTCAGCCCGAACTCCCGCGTGATGAGTTTCCAGGCGAGCTCGATCGCGCGCTCCTTGAAATAATCGCCGAAGGAGAAGTTGCCGAGCATCTCGAAGAAGGTGAGATGGCGCGCGGTGTAGCCGACATTGTCGAGGTCGTTGTGCTTGCCGCCGGCGCGCACGCATTTCTGCGAGGTGGTGGCGCGCTGATAGGGCCGCTTCTCGACGCCGGTGAAGACGTTCTTGAACTGCACCATGCCGGCATTGGTGAACATCAACGTCGGATCGTTGCGCGGCACGAGTGGCGAGGACGACACGATCTCGTGGCCGTTCTCGGCGAAGAAGTTCAGAAAGGTCGACCTGATCTCGTTGACGCCGCTCATGTTCGACCTGGTTTCGTTGCCGCTCATGTTCATCCAATCGGGTGTGCTTGGCCCCGCCCGAACCTCGAATTAAGGCTGATATCTGCGGGTGATAGCGCTTTTAGACAAGGCAAGCTTCGCTGTCCAGAAACTGTGTAGAGAGATCAGTGGGTTGCCGCAGGCGCGCAATCCCGCTGCAATCCCCGTTGAAAGGCCTTGATGCCGCGTTGACAGGCTTGGCCGCCCTGTGGTCTGTACCCATCTGTATCGTACGGCCACGTCGGGAGAGACCGGCTTCAGCTAGCCGGCGCCGAAGGAGCAACCGCCCCGGAAACTCTCAGGCAAAAGGACCGCGTGGCTTTGACGACATCTGGAAAGAGGCGCCGACGGGCCTTAAGACCCGGATCGCGCCCGCCGACGGGATAATACTCTCAGGCACAGCGACAGATGGGGCTTCGACTGGTTGCTTCCGGGGAATCGTCCCCGGGGAACCACCGAGGGCCCTGTGATGCTGGCGCGCGACGACCGAGAATCCCTCAAGCGTACCCCCCTTTACGACCTTCACGTCTCCCTGGGCGGCAAGATGGTGCCGTTCGCGGGCTATGACATGCCCGTGCAATATCCGGCCGGGGTCCTGAAGGAACACCTGCATACCCGCGGGGCAGCCGGCCTGTTCGATGTCTCCCACATGGGCCAGATCGCCCTTCGCCCGAAATCCGGGAGAATCGAGGACGCCGCCCGCGCGCTGGAGCGCCTGGTGCCGCAGGATATCGTTTCGGTTGCACCGGGACGGCAGCGCTACGCCCAGTTCACCAATGCGGATGGCGGGATTCTCGACGATCTGATGGTCGCCAATTTCGGCGATCACCTGTTCCTGGTCGTCAACGCCGCCTGCAAGGACGCGGACGAGGCGCATCTGCGCGCTGCTCTCTCGGACGACTGCATCATCGATTTGCTGTCTGACCGCGCACTGATTGCGCTGCAGGGCCCTGGGGCCGAATCGGCGCTGGCGAAATTGTGTGCAGAGGCGCCGTCGATGAAGTTCATGGACGCCGGTCCGCACCGGGCCGCCGGCCTCGACTGCTTCGTCTCGCGCTCCGGTTACACCGGCGAAGACGGCTTTGAAATTTCGGTTCCCGCAGGGGACGCCGAGCGGCTCGCGAAGACGCTGCTCGAAAATCCAGACGTGCTGCCGATCGGCCTGGGAGCCCGCGACAGCCTGCGGCTGGAGGCCGGGCTCTGCCTCTTCGGCCACGACATCGACACCACGACCACGCCGGTCGAGGCTGCGCTGGAATGGTCGGTGCAGAAGAGCCGCCGCACCGGCGGCACCCGCGCTGGCGGCTTTCCCGGAGCCGACAGGATTCTCGCACACTTCGACAACGGCGCGTCCCGCCGCCGCGTCGGCCTGCGCCCTGATGGCCGCGCGCCGGTGCGCGAGGGCGCGCTGCTGTTCGCCGACAGCGCGGGCGGCGAGCCAATCGGAAAGGTCACCTCGGGCGGTTTCGGCCCGAGCCTGAACGCACCGGTCGCGATGGGCTACGTCCCTACGGGCCAAAGCGCGCTCGGCACAAGACTCTTCGCCGAGGTGCGCGGGCAGCGCCTGCCGCTTGCCGTCGCCGCCATGCCCTTCGTGAAAAACACCTACAAACGCTGAGGATCCGACCAATGACCACGACGCTGTACACCTCCGACCACGAATGGCTGGCGATCATCGGTGACGTCGCCACCGTCGGCATCACCGACTACGCGCAGTCCCAGCTCGGCGACGTCGTGTTCGTCGAACTGCCCGGCGACGGCCGGGTGCTGAAGAAGGGGGAAGCCGCCGCCGTGGTCGAGTCGGTCAAGGCCGCCTCCGATGTCTACGCACCTGTTACGGGCGAGGTGGTCGAAACCAACCCGCTGGTGGTCGAGGAGCCGGCGCTGGTGAATGCGGACCCCATGGGCAAGGGCTGGTTCTTCAAGATCAGGATCGCCGACAAGAGCGAGCTCGGCGGCCTCATGGATGAAGCCGCCTACAAGGCCCACACGGCGTGATGAAGATGATCCGAGCCGTCACCACACACTCACTGTCATGCCCCGCGAAGGCGGGGCATCCAGTAAACGCAGCCGGTTCGGCTAGGGCCGATGGGCCGCGGCGTACTGGATCGCCCGCCCCTGTGCGCAAGTGCGCACTAGGCGGGCGATGACAGCAATTCCTGAAGCGAGGACCCATGATGACCGCGCACCGCAAGTCCAACGGCGAGGCCGCCGCCAATTTCGTCCGCCGCCATATCGGCCCCTCTGCGCGCGATGTGAGCGCGATGCTGGAGGCCGTCGGCGCCAGAAGCGTCGATGCGCTGATGGCTGAGACGCTGCCGGCCTCGATCCGGCAGGCCGCCCCGCTCGATCTCGGCAAGCCGCTCAGCGAAACCGAGGCCATCGCGCATATGGCCGAGCTCGCGCGCCAGAACCAGGTCTTCACCTCGCTGATCGGCCAAGGCTATTCCGGCACGATCCTGCCGGCGGTGATCCAGCGCAACATCCTGGAGAACCCGGCCTGGTACACGGCGTACACGCCCTACCAGCCCGAGATCAGCCAGGGCCGGCTGGAGGCGCTGTTCAACTTCCAGACCATGATCTGTGACCTCACCGGGCTCGACGTCGCCAACGCTTCGCTGCTCGACGAGGCGACTGCGGCCGCTGAAGCCATGGCGCTGGCGGAGCGGCACTCGCAGGTCAAGGCCAAGGCCTTCTTCGTCGATCGCGACGTGCATCCGCAGACGCTTGCCGTGATGCGCACCCGCGCCGAGCCGCTGGGCTGGACCCTGGTCGTCGGCGATCCCCTCACCGATCTCGATAACGCCGACATGCTCGGCGCGCTGCTGCAATATCCGGGCTCGTCGGGCGCGGTACGCGACCTCAGGCCCGCGATCTCGGCGCTGAAGGCCAAGGGCGCGCTCGCGATCGTCGCCGCCGACCTGCTGGCCCTGACGCTGCTTGCTTCGCCCGGCGAACTCGGCGCCGACATCGCCATCGGCTCTGCGCAGCGCTTTGGCGTACCGATGGGCTATGGCGGGCCGCACGCGGCCTATATGGCGGTGCGCGATGCGCTGAAGCGCTCCCTGCCCGGCCGCCTCGTCGGCCTCTCCGTGGATTCGCGGGGGATGCCGGCCTATCGCCTCGCGCTGCAGACCCGCGAGCAGCACATCCGCCGCGAGAAGGCGACCTCCAACATCTGCACCGCGCAGGTGCTGCTCGCCGTGATCGCCTCGATGTATGCGGTCTATCACGGCCCCGAGGGCCTGACGCAGATCGCGCGCAATGTGCATCGCCGCGCGGCCGTGCTCGCTGCCGGGCTGCGCAAGCTCGGCTTTGCGCCGCAAGCCGAGACCTTCTTCGACACGCTCAGCGTGGATGCCGGCGGCAAGCGCGACGAGATCGTCGCGCGCGCGGCCGCCGGGAAGATCAATCTCGGCGTTGGCGACGCGGCGTTGCGTATCGCGCTCGACGAGACCACGACGCCTTCGGTGGTGGAAGCGGTCTGGCGCGCCTTCGGCGGCACGCTCGCCTATGCCGAGGTCGACGCCGCGACACGCGAGGCGCTGCCGGACGAACTGAAGCGAACGACGCCCTTCCTCACCCATCCCGTGTTCCATGCCCATCGCTCGGAAACCGAGATGCTGCGCTACATGCGCAAGCTCAGCGACCGCGACCTCGCGCTCGACCGCGCCATGATCCCGTTGGGATCCTGCACCATGAAGCTGAACGCGACCACCGAGATGATGCCGCTGACCTGGCCGGAATTCGCGTCGCTGCACCCGTTCGTGCCGCGCGAGCAGGCCAAGGGCTACCACGCGCTGTTCGCCCGGCTCGAAAAATGGCTGTGCGACATCACCGGCTATGACGCGATCTCGCTGCAGCCGAATTCCGGCGCGCAAGGCGAATATGCCGGGCTGCTGGCGATCCGCGGCTATCATGCGGCGCGTGGGCAAGGCCACCGCAAGATCTGCCTGATCCCCTCCTCGGCCCATGGCACCAACCCGGCCTCGGCCGCGATGGTCGGCATGGACGTCGTGGTGGTCGCCTGCGAGAAGAACGGCGACGTCGACGTCAATGATCTCCGCGCCAAGGCCGAGAAGCATGCGAACGATCTTGCCGCGGTCATGATCACCTATCCCTCGACGCATGGCGTGTTCGAGGAGCACATCCGCGAGATCTGCGACATCGTGCATGGCCATGGCGGCCAGGTGTATCTCGACGGCGCCAACCTCAATGCGCAGGTCGGCCTTTCGCGCCCCGGCGACTACGGCGCCGACGTCAGCCATCTCAATCTGCACAAGACCTTCTGCATCCCGCATGGCGGCGGCGGCCCCGGCATGGGCCCGATCGGCGTGAAGGCGCATCTCGCGCCGTTCCTGCCCGGCCACCCGGCAACGCAGGCCGACGCTCCAGTGGGTCCGGTCTCGGCGGCACCGTTCGGTTCCGCCTCGATCCTGACCATCTCCTACATCTACATTTTGATGATGGGTGGCGAAGGCTTGAAGCGCGCGACCGAGATCGCGATCCTCAACGCGAACTACATCGCGGCAAGGTTAGATCCGCACTTCCCGGTACTGTACAGGAACGCCAGGGGCCGCGTCGCGCATGAGTGCATCGTCGACCCGCGGCCGCTGAAGGCGACCAGCGGCGTCACGGTGGACGACATCGCAAAACGCCTGATCGATTACGGCTTCCACGCCCCGACCATGAGTTTTCCGGTGCCGGGCACGCTGATGATCGAGCCGACCGAATCGGAATCGAAGGCCGAACTGGATCGCTTCTGCGACGCCATGATCGCGATCCGGAAGGAGATTTCGGAGGTCGAGGCCGGCCGGTTCAAGATCGAGGCATCGCCGCTGCGCCACGCCCCGCACACCGTGCACGACATCGCCGATGACGCGTGGGCTCGCGCCTACACCCGCGCCGAGGGCTGCTTCCCGGAGGGCTCCTCGCGCACCGACAAATACTGGTGCCCGGTCGGCCGCGTCGACAACGTCTATGGCGACCGCAACCTGGTGTGTTCCTGCCCGCCGGTGAGCGATTATGCGGAGGCCGCGGAGTAAGCTTAAGGCGCGACCAGCGAACGGCTTTGGAGATCCCATCGCCATAACCGTTCGTTGGTCAGTTCGGTACCACCCCACCAGCGATGGATCGGATTATGGTGGAGGAAATCCTCTTCTCCTGCCAGCACCGCCTTCCCGAGCTCGGTGAGCGACAAACGAGATTGCTTGTACCGCGCGTGGCGGAGAGAATCGTCATGCATATCGAGCGAAAACGGGCCTTCATTTAGCCCCGATACGGCCGGCACCGGACATCGCGCGAGACCATCAAGCAGCGCCCCCACTTCCCAGTAGTTGAAGACGCGCCGCTCGTTGCGCTTCTGATATCCCGGGAAGACGTCGAAGGGTTGGACGTTGCCTGGCGCGATCAGCTCCATTATCCGCGTCTCCGTGGCTCCAAGACCGGTGGCGATATCCGGAAGCTCCTCGAGGAGCTCCGTAGCGCCCTCCTCAAGTTGAGGAAGCGGGCTCAAATCCACCTTAAGAAGATCGAACCAGGCCTGCGGCGTCGGCGCGCGCCAGGCTCGCCACGCATGACCTGCGAGTTCAACGTGGTTTTGCGTGAGTGCGACAACAGGCGGACTCAGCTGCGCAAGTTGCCCCGGATCAAGGTCGCCAACGGCAACGTCCAGGTGACGCATCGCAAGTTTGGAGACCGTCGCTTTCTCATTGCCGCAATGGTCGAGCAGCCAAGTCAAGATCAACTGCGCATTTGGCTGCGGACCCATCCACAGTTCGCCTGAGCCAAATTCCGACAACAGCTCGGCCAATCCACGCCCCTTCACCCCCCATTTTTCGAGGCGCCAGTGCGGCGTATCGTCGAGCCAATGAAGTCCGTGCGGCTGCATCGCGCGGGGTGCGAAGAATGCTTCGAGTTCGGCGTCAGACGGCAGCTGTCCCCAGACGAGCCGACGCTCGATCGCAATCGCGAGGTCGCCGATGCCTGCACGTTGGAGGCACCCGGCGGCGGACGAATCTGTTGTCAGAATCAGACGCTTCACCGGGATCACCCGCGCTCGCTCGTGCCCACAAAAAGAAAACGGGCGCTGACGACGTCGGCAACTCAACGTCCTCAGCGCCCGCCTCTCGCGTAAAACTCTACGCGTTACGCTTCACTGTCTTAACCCTTACTCGTCAGAAGGCTCCTCGCCGTCGGCGTCGCTCTCCGGCGTGCCGGCCAGGATCTGCTCGGAAATCAGGCCGGAGTTCTGGCGGATCGCGGTCTCGATCTTGGCGGTGATGTCGGGGTTGGCCTTCAGGAACGCTTTCGAGTTCTCGCGGCCCTGGCCGAGACGCTGGCTGTCATAGGAGAACCAGGCGCCGGACTTCTCGACGATGCCGGCCTTGACGCCGAGATCGAGGATCTCGCCCATCTTGGAGACGCCCTCGCCGTACATGATGTCGAACTCGACCTGCTTGAAGGGCGGGGCCAGCTTGTTCTTCACCACCTTGACGCGCGTGGTGTTGCCGACCACCTCGTCGCGCTCCTTGATCGCGCCGATGCGGCGGATGTCGAGGCGGACGGAGGCGTAGAACTTCAGCGCGTTGCCGCCGGTCGTGGTCTCGGGCGAGCCGTACATCACACCGATCTTCATGCGGATCTGGTTGATGAAGATCACCATGGTGTTGGACTTGTTGATGGAGGCGGTCAGCTTGCGCAGCGCCTGGCTCATCAGACGCGCCTGCAGGCCCGGCAGCGCATCGCCCATCTCGCCCTCGAGCTCGGCCTTCGGCACCAGCGCCGCGACCGAATCGACCACCAGCACGTCCACCGCACCCGAGCGCACCAGCGTGTCGCAGATCTCCAGCGCCTGCTCGCCGGTATCGGGCTGCGAGATCAGGAGCTCGTCGATGTTGACGCCGAGCTTGCGGGCATAGACCGGGTCGAGCGCGTGCTCGGCGTCGATGAAGGCGCAGATGCCGCCCTTCTTCTGCGCTTCCGCAACCGTGTGCAGCGCCAGCGTGGTCTTGCCCGACGATTCCGGCCCGTAGATCTCGACGATGCGGCCCTTGGGCAGGCCGCCGATGCCGAGCGCGATATCGAGCCCGAGCGAGCCGGAGGACACCGCCTCGATGTCCATGGAGCGGTCGTTCTTGCCGAGCTTCATCACCGAGCCCTTGCCGAACTGGCGCTCGATCTGCGAGAGCGCGGCAGCCAGGGCTTTACTCTTGTCCATGGAAGATCCTTCGACGATACGCAGGGCAGTGGCGGACATTGGGTCGTGCTCCTTATGGCGAGGATTCGCGCGGGGGACAAACGTTGGCGGGCCGGTTCGGCGATAAAAACACTGTACCCTATTTGTTCTCAGTTCGCAATATGTTCTTTTATTGGACTGAGTGCCCAGACTCCGCCAAGGGAACGGTGAGAGACCGACTCGGCCGCCGGCCTCCTGGGAAGGCCGGCGGCCCGGAAAGCCGAGCCATGCGCGGTCAAGGTGTCTAAATACCTCTATCAAGTCATTGACGGAACAGCGAAATCGCCCACGCCCCACCAGTGCATGGGGTTGTTTTCGATTTTTTGTTGTCGAGGGCGCGGGAGCGCCTGAACGGCGGGGTCCCGCATCCATCGTTACGCCGCCCTACATCAGCGCCAGCAGCACGATGCCGATGATCAACACGACCAGGCCGGCCGCCGTCGCGGCGGCGAACGACCGCTCCACGTTGTCCATGATGCCACCCCGTTATCGGCGCGCCACGTATCCCCCATGGCTTCGCCGTGCGGGCGAAAGTGTCGTCGATGGTTGTGTCCTAAGTTGTGCGAGCGGATGGCCTAATTGGGACGCTGACAGAAGTCTCCAGCGGGGCCCGCGCGAATCGAAAGGCGTCCCGACCTCCTCGCTTGTCAGGCTGCCGTAAGCTCAAGGGACTAGGGTCATGTGGCTATGGTGTTGCAGCCCAGCACCTCAGCCTCCAATAGCCTCTCACCCCGCCTGGCTCTCCCGGGCGGGGCTTTTTTCATGCGCGGCGGCAGCGGCTCACGGCTTTCCTTCCGCCCCGGAAACGGCGGCATTGCCCGTGGTTCTCCTGCCGTGAACAGAGTTCCGAAAGCGTGCTGCGCCCCTCGCCGGCAACTTCGCTCCGACCACCGGATTTCGCTTTTTTAAAATTGTGCCGCCTGCCGGATTCCGATGGGGATACCGCACCAAAGGTCAGTATTCGCTTCCCGCCGGAATATTATGATGACCAACATGTTAACTGTGGTGGAAGGCGTGAATTTGCGGAGGCGGCGATGAATCACCGGGGCATCGAGTACACGGTCGCAAAGACGGCGTTACCCGGAGTCTGGCAGTGGCAGTTCCGGATCGGCGACCAGCTCAAGACAGGAAAGACGGAGACCAAGATCGATCTCCTGGCGATCCGTCGCGTGCAGCTGCGCATCGATCGGGAACTGAAGGCCGCGCGCAAATCGGCCTGACCGGGCTGGCCCGGGATCGGCGGGTCCACCGCGCCCTGGTGCGCCGCAGCGCGGGTGTTCCCGCACCACATCGGGCAATGCGAAGAACTAGTCGGCGCTGCGCAGCCGGCGCATGGTGAATTGGATGTCGCCGCCGGGCAGTTCGCGCCAGTGCTCGACTTCGCTCATATAGCCGGCCTTGGGATAGCGGGCGAAGAAGGCCTGCGCCCTCTCCCGCGCCGCCGTGCGCGGCAAGGTGAAGGTCTCGCGCAGATAGCCGTCACCGGCCCCCTCGCCCGCTTCGGCAGCCGCCTTGCGCCGGCGCGCCATGCGTTCGGCGAGATCCCGCGGACGATCCACCATGCCTGCGCCTCCTCTAACCCTACGCCCTCCCGGCGGAATGTAGGAAGCGGACCGGCAAAGAGGAGTCCCGGCCGGCGGCAGCTGCCGCTTCCGGCCGGAAGCACGATCAATTGGCGGCGGTGCCGGCCTTGGGCTTCTTGGCCGTGTTCGTCGCGGACGCCTTCGGCGGCGCAGCCGGCTTCGACGGCTCGGTGCGCATGCCGCCCCAGGGATCGTTGGACGCCTTGGCGTCCGGAATCTTCTTCAAGGTTTCCTTGTAGGCCTTGTCGCGCGCGGCATCCCTCTCCTTCTCTTCATCCGTCTTGCTGGGTTGATCCGCCAGCAGATTGATATGGGGCGCGTCCTGCGCGAAGACCGGCGTGGTCAGCACCGCCAGCACCGCCGCCATACGGAAAAGCTTCATCACTTGCTCCTTGATTGTCGATCGGGAGCGGATCCCGTGTCGTTCTTCACTGCCCGGGCGCCGGTCCCGGCCCGTCAGAGCCGATCCGATTTGCACGATTTCGGCGAATGCAGCCAGTCGTCCCAGATCGGGCCGCACTTGGTGCATCCGTTCAGCGCGAGGCCGAGCGCGACCAGGCAAAACACGAGGACACACCGACGCAACATCGTCCACCCGCTCCCAAGCGTGGCATCATATCGGGCCAAGTCAGGCATTTTCAAGCCGACGGGACCGCCGAGCGAGGGGTGACTTTGCCGCGCCAATCCGGTCAGACTGAAACATCCGGCAACAGAAAGGGAACGAGATCGATGCCATCGCAGCCAGAAGCCGAGTTCGGCCTCGCCGACGCCAGACGCATACTCGGCGAAGTCTTCGCGCCCTGGGTCCAGGATCTCAACCTGTCGGTGGAAAGCATCGATCACCTGCCTCCCCCCGATGCGCCGGACTGGCAGCCGGGCGCGCTGCTGCGCATGCCGTTCTCGGAACGGCTGTGCCGCAACGGCGGCGTGGTGTGCGGTCAGGCGCTGATGGCGTTCGCCGACACCGCGATGGTGATCGCCAACCTCGTCGCCAACCGCGGCTACCGCCCGATGACCACGGTCGACCAGACCACGCATTTCATGCGCGCGGTCTCCGCCTCGGACGTGCTTGCGGATGCCCGCGTGGTGCGGCTCGGACGCACCATGAGCTTCGGCCGCGTCACGCTGCTTTCGGCCAGCGACAACAAGCCGGTGGCGATGGTGTCGGGCGCGTTTGCGATGCTGCCGGGCTGAGCATCATCCCAAAAATAAGAGAGCCGCGCGGGCGCCAGGCGCGCGGCGCGGCTCTCGATGACGTCATGACGGCGGACAATCGCAGCCCGGTCGCCTCGCCCCGGATCACTTGCCGAGGATCTCGTCGGCCGCGGTGACGATGCTGACGGTCGGATTCTTTCCGCAATAGGCGCCGAACTTCTTGGCGTTCGAGATGAACACGTCGGTGTCGATGATGGCGTTGTCCTCGTCGCCCTTGTACCAGCCGTCCATCCAGGTCAGCACGACCTGGATGTTGTCTTCGCCGCTCTCAAGGAACTGCTTGCAGGTCATGGTCGAGAGGTCCCACTTCACGGCGTGGGCGGGCATCGACGACAGCGAGAAGGCGACGGCGAACAGGATCGAAAGCGTGGTCTTCATCAAAATCTCCATCGGCGCATGACGCCATCAAGGACAAGATCTCTGGGGAAACTCGGCGGAGTGTGCTGTCCGCTTCCGGTTTGGTAAACGAAGTCTGAAGCGGCGTGCAAGTAGCGCCAGTATTGAGTTCAGTTCAAGGTAATTTCTATGCACTACTTCACAATCGTCATCCTGGATTGACGACAATGATCGAGAAACGGACAGAGCAGCGTCACCGTGTTTTCAAGGGTGCAATGATCACCTTTGAAGGCAGCGGCGTCGCGTGCACGGTCAGAAACATGTCGGCGGGCGGTGCTGCCATCGATCTCGACGGCCCCGTCGCGCTGCCGCAATCGTTCACATTGTCGATTTCGCGCGACAATTTCGTGCGGAGTTGCCGCACCGTGTGGCGAAGCGACAGGCGCATCGGCCTCGCCTTCGTGCAATGACGTGCACGATGTGAACGACAGTTCGCATCACATGCACAAGCGCAGCATCATGCGCGCACGATGCGGCGCCGGCGGCGCCAACGCGCGCCCGTGATCGCAAGCGCGACGATCGCGAGCACGGTCGCCGAGACCCCCGCGAAGAATCGCCCGCCGGGACGATCGATCGTCCGCGACCACAGCGACGGCGCCTCGCCCGGCCGCGCCAGGCGAAACGCGACCACGGCATCGCCGATCGAGGTGCCGGCTTCGGAATGGCCGCCGGCGCCGATCGCGACATACTGCTCGCCCTTCCAGACATAGGTCATGGGATTGGCAACGCCGGGCACCGGCAGCCGCCCCTGCCACAGCTCCCTGCCGCTGCGGGCATCGAAGGCGCGCAAGTAGGCGTCCATAGCGCCGGTGAAGACGAGACCGCCGGCGGTGACCGCGAGCCCGTTGACCAGCGGCGCGCCCCAGGGCAGCGGCAGGCCGAGCGGGGCCAGATCCTCGGTGGTGCCGACGGTCGAACGCCAGAGAATCTTTCCGGCCTTCAGGTCGACCGCGACCATCTCGCCCCAGGGCGGCTTGTTGCAGAGCAGGCCGAGCGGCGACATCACCACTGCGCGCGTCATCGCGAACGGAGCGCCACGCTGCTGGCCGAAATCATGGCCGGGCGGCGGACTGAATCCGGTGGTCTGCGCGCGCGGGATCAGCTTGATCAGATGCACCGCTCGGCCGGTGTTGGCGTAGAGCACCTGGTTGACCGGATCGAAGGCGGCGCTGCCCCAGTTCACGCCGCCGCCGGTGAAGGGAAACACCAGCGAGCCCTGCACCGAAGGCGGCGTGAACAGCCCTTCGTTGCGCGCCTCGGCGAACTGCCGCTCGCATGAGCCGCCGAGACCCGGCACGAGCGAGAGCGCGTCCCCGGTGGAAATTTTTTGCGACGTCAGCGCCGGCACATGCGTCGGGAACGGCTGCGTCGGCGATAAAATCTCGCCCTCCGCGCCGCCTTGCGGCACCGCGCGCTCCTCGACCGGCCACACCGGCTTGCCGGTGTCGCGGTCGAGCACGAAGACGAAGCCGTGCTTGGTCGGCTGGATCACGACGTCGCGCGGCCCGTTGTCGGTGTCGATGCGCGCCAGCGTCGGCTGCGCAGGCAGGTCGTAATCCCAGACGTCGTGATGCACGGTCTGGAACGCCCAGGCGAGCTCGCCGGTCTCGATGCGCAGCGCCACCACGGAATTGGCATGCTCGTTGTTGCCCGGGCGCTTGCCGCCCCAAAAGTCCGGCGAGGGCGAGGATGTCGGCAAAAACACCAGCCCGCGCGCCTCGTCGACCGACATCGGCGCCCAGACATTGGCGTGGCCGGCCTCGATGCCGTCGCGCTTGAGCGGCTCAAAAGTCCAGCGCGGCGCTCCCGTTCGGGCATCGAACGCGCGCACCACGCCGCTCGGCGCGTCGACGCGGCGGTTGTCGCCGATCGCCGAGCCGACCACGACGACGCCGCGCCCGACCACAGGCGGCGAGGTGATCTGGAATTCGCCCGGCCATTCGAGCGGCATGCCGATATCGGGCCTGACCTCCCCGCCCTTGCCGAACCCTGTGCAGGGACGTCCCGTCCTTGCATCGAGCGCGATCAGGCGGACATCGTTCGTGCCCATGAAGATGCGCGACCGGCAGGCGGCGTCCGGAGCAGCCTGGTCGTCGACCCACCAGGTGACGCCGCGGCAGTTGTAGCGATTGGCCGGACGCTGGTTGGTGGCGATGTTCGGGTCAAAGCGCCACTTCGGCGCGCCGGTGCCGGGATCGAGCGCGATCACCTCGTTGAACGGCGAGCAGAATACCAGGCTGTCCTCGACGAACAGGGGCGTTGCCTGGAACTTGGTTCGCCGCATCGCCTCCGGCGGACGCTTGGCGAGATCCCCGGTGTGAAATTCGAAGGCCGGAACCAGATCGCCGACATTATCGGGCGTGATCTGGCGCAAGGGCGAGAAGCGCGAACCGCCGGGATCGCCACCCCAGCTCTCCCACGCAATGGACGGTCCCGCCGCAAGCAGCAGGAGCGCAACGACACCGACCGAATAGCTCAGGCGGGTCAGCACTGTCCGCCCCGTTATTTCGGCTTCTTGGCTGGCTCGCTCGGGCGTGCCCCGCTCCACGGATCGTATTTCTCCTTGGACTCGGGAATGCGATCGAGCGCGGCCTTGTAAGCCTTCTCGTCGACCTTGGGCTTCTGGTCGGCCTTGGCCCCGGCCTCGTTGGGCGAGCGACGGCCGCCCCCCATCTGCGCCTGCGCCGTGGCCGCTGTCAGCGCCGAGACCACGACCAAGGCCGCGACCGCTATGACCAAAATCCTCATTGGTGCAATCCCCCTCGTCTGGGGTACAAACTAGCCTGCAATCCCGGAATAGGAAATGCCGCGGCTGCCGCCCCTTCAGCAAATGTTGATCGGACGGGACTCCGCTCGTTCGCATTCGCGCCTATCTGTTGGCGCGCAGGGGACCTTCCCGGATGTTGCGGATTGTTGCTCACACGGCACTGATCGCCGGCGCGCTTGCGCTGGCGTCTTGCGGCTTCACCGACAGCCGCGCGCCCGTGCCCGAGTTCATGCGCCTCAAGGAAGCCGAGCAACCACCGCCCGAGCCGCCGCCCGACGTCAAGCGCGTGGTGCGCGAGCAGCTCGAGCTTGTCTTCCTCAACACGTCCAATCCCCGCGAGGTACACGTCGCCCCGCCCCATCACGAGGCGCGCGGACCGGGCTGGACCGCCTGCGTCCGCGCCCAGCTCACCTCGGCGACCGGCTCGGCGCTCGGCGCCCAGACCTACATCGTGAAGATCACCGGCGGCAAAGTGGTCGACCGGCGGCGCGCGGAGGCGGACGACATCTGCGGCTCGGAAACCTACGAGCCGATCTAGGAACAATTCGCCCTCTTCACGAAATCCGGCCGAGGGAAAATCCTGCAACGGGCCGGAACGATCGCGGCCTCTCATTCTTGTTACCGCCAAGGGCAGCTTTGGAGGAGGACATGATGAGGATTTTCACGATTGCACTGCTGGCTGGCGTCGGAGCCCTGGCGGCGGCAGGCAGCGCGAAGGCTGCCGACATCTATACGACCAGCGAATTCACCAGCCCCGATCTCATTCAGGAAGTGCGGCTCGTTTGCGATGATGCCGGCAACTGCTATCGCACCCATGGCGGCGCGCGCGTAATCGTGCGCGATTCCTATGCGCGGATGCCGCGCGAGCGCTATTATGAGCGCCGCACCTATCGCGACTGGGACGATGGCCCGCGCGGGGGCGTCGGCATTCGTGCGCCCGGCGTCAGCGTGGGCGTCGGTGTCGGCGACCGCTGGTAATCGATGACACATGGACCGGGCGAGGCAACTCGCCCGGTTCCGTCCGCACGACTGCGGCGGTGAACCCGCGTCAGGCGGCGGCCGCCTGCTGCTGGAACTGCTCGAAGGCCGCGATCGCATCCGCTGCATACATCAGCGACGGCCCGCCGCCCATGTAGACGGCCATGCCGAGCGTCTCCTCGATCTCCTCCCGCGTTGCACCGAGCTTGACGAGCGCTTCGGTGTGGAAGCCGATGCAGCCGTCGCAATGCGCGGCGACGCCGAGCGCGAGCGCCATCAGCTCCTTGGTCTTCTTGTCCAGCGCGCCGTCGCTCGTCGCGGCCCGCGCCATCGCCGAAAAACCCTGCATGGTGTCGGGGATATCCTTGCGCAGCTTTTTGAGATTGGCGGATATCGCCCTGGTGATTTCGAGATAGTTCTTTTCCATCGTGTCCTCGCTAGTTGGGTTTGACGGTTTCGGCCGGCACATCGCGCAGCGCGATGTAGATCGCGGGGATCACAAGAACCGTGAGCAGCGTCGACGACGCCAGACCGAACAGCAGCGAGATCGCGAGCCCCTGGAAGATCGGGTCGAGCAAGATGGTCGCAGCGCCGATCATCGCCGCGAGCGCGGTGAGCAGGATCGGCTTGAAGCGGACGGTGCCGGCTTCCAGCACGACCTCGCGCAGCGACTTGTCCTCC
The DNA here is from genome assembly GCF_018131015.1 of Bradyrhizobium diazoefficiens. Classification (GTDB taxonomy): domain Bacteria; phylum Pseudomonadota; class Alphaproteobacteria; order Rhizobiales; family Xanthobacteraceae; genus Bradyrhizobium; species Bradyrhizobium diazoefficiens_B. The sequence continues at coordinate 136,135 of NZ_JAFCJJ010000014.1, read as the reverse complement.
CCTCCGCTGTGACGAATGAAGTCCACAAGCAGGATCGAATTTCGCACGATGATGCCGGCGAGCGCGATGAATCCGATCATCGAGGTCGCGGTGAACGGCGCGCCCAGCAGCCAGTGCCCGATCAGAATGCCGATCAGCGTCAGCGGGATCGGTGTCAGGATCACGAGCGGCAGACGGAAGCTTCTGAACTGGGCAACGACCAGCACGTAGATGCCGAGGATCGCCGCGCCGAAGGCCGCCCCCATGTCGCGGAACGTCACCCAGGTGATCTCCCATTCGCCGTCCCACAGCAGCGTCGGCTTCGACTCATCCGCCGGCTGGCCGTGCAGGCTGATCGCGGGCTTCGGCAGCTTGCCCCAGTCATGCGCATCCACACGGCCGGCGACTTCCAGCATGCCGTACAGCGGCGCCTCGAAGCGGCCGGCGAGTTCGGCCATCACCATGTCGGCGAAGCGGCCGTCGCGGCGGAAGATCGCAGGCGAGCCTTCCTCCATGGTCGCCTTCACGACCTGGCCGAGCTCGACCACCGTCTTGCTGCCGGGCAGCGTGTTGGCCGGCACCGGCGTCGAGGCCAGCGCCTCGTCCCACACCAGCCCGCGCTTGGCGAGATGCACCGCGATCTCGATCGGATTGCGGTCCTCGCCGCGGTGCGAGTAGCCGACCGGGATGCCGCCGAACAGCGCCTGGATGGTGTCGTAGACGTCGCGCTGCTCGACGCCGAAGAATTCCAGCCTGTCCTGGTCGATCGACAGCCGCAGCCGCGGCCGCTTCTCGCCGATGGAATCGTCGACGTCGACGATGAAGGGCACTTCTGCAAAGATCTTCTTCATCTCGGCGGTGACCGCGCGGCGCGTCGCGGCGTCCGGACCGTAGATCTCGGCCAGCAGCGTCGCCAGCACCGGCGGTCCCGGTGGCACCTCGACCACCTTGATGCTGGTGCCCTTGGGGATATCCAGCGCCTTCAGCCTCTCGCGCAGCTCGAGCGCGATGTCATGGCTTGCCCGCTTGCGGTCGCCGCGCGCGACCAAATTGACCTGGAGCTCGCCCATTTCGGGCTTCTCGCGCAGATAATAGTGGCGCACCAAGCCGTTGAAATTGAACGGCGCCGGCGTACCGGCATAAGATTGCAGCGAGGTCGCCTCGGGCAATTGCCGCGCGATATCGGCAGCCCCGAACAGCGTGCGCTCGGTCGCCTCCAGGCTCGCGCCTTCCGGCAGGTCGACGACGACGGCGATTTCCGACTTGTTGTCGAAGGGCAGGAGCTTGACCGTCACCGACTTGGTCGCAAACAGCGTCATCGACAACAGCGTCGCGATGCCGACGCCGAGCAGGAATATCCAGGCCGAGCGCCTGCTCCTGACGATCGGCGTTGCGAAGCGCCGGTACAGCCGTCCGAGCCTGCCCTCGTCATGCGCGGCATGAGCCGCCGCCTCGCCTTTCGGCGCCAGCTTCAGCATCAGCCAGGGCGCGACCACCATGGCGACGAAGAAGGAGAACAGCATGGCCGCCGAGGCGTTGGCCGGGATCGGCGCCATATAGGGGCCCATCAGGCCCGACACGAACAGCATCGGCAGCAGGGCCGCAACCACCGTGAGGGTGGCGACGATGGTGGGATTGCCGACCTCCGCGACCGCCTCGATGGTCGCCTGCAGCCGCGGCCTGCCGTCGCGCATGCCCCAGTGCCGCGCGATGTTCTCGACCACGACGATGGCGTCGTCGACCAGAATGCCGATCGAGAAGATCAGCGCGAACAGGCTGACGCGGTTGATGGTGTAGCCCATCAGATTGGCCGCGAACATCGTCAGCAGGATCGTGGTCGGAATCACGACGAAGGTGACGAGCGCCTCGCGCCAGCCGATCGCGATGGCGATCAGCACGACGATGGAGATGGTGGCAAGGCCGAGGTGAAAGAGAAGCTCGTTGGCCTTCTCGTTGGCGGTCTCGCCGTAGTCACGGGTCACCGTCACCTCGACGTCCGCGGGAATGAGGCGACCCTTCAAGCCTTCGAGGCGGTGGGCGATATCGCCCGAGACCACCACCGCGTTGGCGCCGGCGCGCTTGGCGAGCGCAAGGCTGACCGCGGGCACCCGTGCCCATTGCCCCTTTGCGTCGCGGGCATCGTTCCAGACCCGGTGCTCGATCGTGTTCGGCCCGATGATGACGCGCGCGACGTCCTTGACATAGACCGGCCGTCCGTCGCGGGTCGAGATCAGGAGAAGTCCGATGTCGGGAATGCCGGCGAGCGTCTGCCCGGCTGCGACATTGCGTACGATGCCGGCATCGCGGACCTGACCGGCCAGGAACGAGCGGTTGGCGTCCTTCACCTTGGCCACGAGCTGCTGCAGCGTGACGCCGAACAGCGACAGCTTTTCCGGATCGGGTTCGACCCTGATCTGCTGCGCCGCGCCGCCGGAGATGTAGGTCAGCCCGATGCTGTCGACCTTGACGAGCTCGGAGCGAAGCTTGTCGGCCAGCTCGAACAGGTCCTTGTCGGTCCAGCGTTCGGCGGCATCCGGCTTCGGCGACAGCGTCAGAACCGTCACCGCGACATCATTGATGCCGCGGCCGACGATCAGCGGCTCGGCGATACCAACCGGGATGCGGTCGAGATTGGCGCGGATCTTCTCATGGACGCGGAGGATCGCATCCTCCGCCTTGGTGCCGACCAGGAATCGCGCGGTGACCATCACGCGGTCGTCCTCGGTCTGGCTGTAGACGTGCTCGATGCCGTCGATGCCCTTGACGATAGCCTCCAGCGGCTTGGTGACGAGTTCCACGGCGTCCGGTCCGCGCAGACCGTCGGCGTTGACCCGGATATCGACCATCGGCACGCTGATCTGCGGCTCTTCCTCGCGCGGGATCACGACGACAGCGATCAGGCCGACGACGAGCGCGGCGAGCAGGAACAACGGCGTCAGCGGAGATCCGATCGTCCCCTTGGTGAGCCGGCCCGAGAGTCCGAGATTCACGGCCGCACCAATTGGTCGCCGGCGCGAACGCCGGACAGGATTTCAAGTCCGTCGGGAACCGCGGGCGTCGGCAATTCGCGGCCCCGCTGCACCGGCACATCGACCACTCCGCCGGCCCTCTGCAGCCTGACGTGGTCGATACCGAACCGGGTCGTCACATAGCCCGCGGGAATCACGAAAGCCGGCCGCATGCCGCCGGAGATCCACACCCGCAGCCGGTCGCCGACGAAATATTCGCCGAGCCCCTCGACCGTGGCATCGGCAATGACGCGGCCCTCCTCGATCTGCGGATAGACGAGATCGATGACGCCCCATTTGGAAGCTTCTCCGACCAGCTCGGCGCCATCGACGCGGATCTTGTCTCCGGCCTTGAGGAAGCGTGCATGCCGCTCCGGCACCCGCAGGCGCAATTTGAAATTCTGCTGCGCGACGGTGACGATGGGATCGCCCGGCAAGACAACGGAGCCGACCGTGATGAGCCGCTTCAGCACGCGTCCTTCCACCGGCGCCAGCACCTGGCCCTGGTTGAGCTGCTCGTTGATCACGGCTCGCTCGGCGGTTTTGGCGCGCAAGGCGTTGTCCGCCACGTTGAGCGCCGTGCGCTGCTCGTCGAGCTTGACCCGCGGCACGATACCGCGCTCGACCAGTCCCTCCGTTCGGGTGAAGTCGATCTGGGCCTGCTTGGCCTGCGCCTGCAGCGCTTCGATCTGCGCATCCAGCGACTTCATCTGCAGGACGAGCTTCTCGTCGCCGATCGTCGCGACCGCCTGGCCGGAGGTGATGCGATCCCCTTCCCTGACGTTGAGCTGGGCCACCGTGCCGCCGATGCGGCTGCGCGCGGGCACGACGCTGATGCTCTCCACCGTCGCAAATACGGCCTTCTCGTCGGCGACGGACTGCTGCGCGACGGTGAGCGTCTCTGCGCGCGCGGCGCCTGCGGCTACGCCGCAAGCCAAGACCGCCAACATCCTCAAAAGGCGCATAGGGCGTATCCGTGTGATCATGGCACCATCACACCGCGCCGCGGTGTGCTCTCATTTCATCGCTATTTCAGCGGCGGACGTTGATCTCGCTCAACGCCCCGCAATTCGAACCCGCATAAGCTCTATCTGGTTCTTGCCTGCTTGGGCGCACAATAGATCTGATAGAGCGTCTTCAGCACCTCGCGCGCCGGCTCGCTCGCGATCGAATAGAAGATGGTCTGCGCGTCGCGACGCGCGGAGACCAGGTTATCCTTGCGAAGGAGCGCAAGATGCTGGGAGACCGTCGAGTCGCGCAGGTCCAGAAACTCGGCCAACTCTCCGACGGATCGCTCTCCGTCGATCAGCTGGCAGATGATCAGGAGCCGGTGCCGGTTGGAAAGCGCCTTCAAGAGGTCGCTCGCCTGGTCCGCCGCCCGCTCCATCATGCCGCTATTTATTTTCATACTTGCGTATATACGCATATACGAATATATAGTCAAGCAGCAAGACAGCCGGGCTAACCGGCGGAGCATCAAACCCAACGGAGGTACCCATGGCGGAAGTCGTTGTAATCGGAGCCGGCCTGAGCGGAACACTGATGGCCTATGAATTGCTGCCCCAGTTGAGAAAGGACGATCGCCTGAGCGTGATCTCGCAGGGCGCGGTCTACCATTTCGTGCCGTCGAATCCCTGGGTCGCGGTCGGCTGGCGCAAGCGCACCGAAATCGAGATCGATCTGGCCGACATCATGAAGCGCAAGGGCGTTCGCCTGCTGACGCAGGGCGCCAGGCGCGTGCACCCGACCGAGAACCGCGTCGAACTCGGCGATGGCACCTCCGTCAACTACGACTATCTGGTCGTCGCGACCGGTCCCGAGCTTGCCTTCGACGAAATCCCCGGGCTCGGACCGCAAGGCCACACCCAATCGCTCTGCCACGTCGACCACGCATCGCACGCAAAGGACGCGTTCGAGAAGCTCGCCGCCAATCCCGGCCCCGTCGTGATCGGCGCGGTCCAGGGCGCCTCCTGCTTCGGCCCCGCCTACGAATTCCTGTTCATCCTGGAGACCGAGCTGCGCCGCCGCAAGCTGCGCGATCGGGTGCCGATGACCTTCGTGACCTCGGAGCCCTATATCGGCCATCTCGGCCTCGACGGCGTCGGCGACACCAAGGGGCTGCTCGAGAGCGAGATGCGCGAGAAGCACGTCAAATGGATCACCAATGCGCGCGTGAAGGGCGTCGAGGCCGGCAAGATGATCGTCGAGGAGGTCGGCGAGGACGGCGCAGTGCGCAAGACCCACGAACTGCCGTTCGCCTATTCGATGATGCTGCCGGCGTTCCGCGGCGTCGAGGCCGTTCGCGGCATCGAGAAGCTGACCAACCCGCGCGGCTTCATCATCGTCGACAAGCACCAGCAAAATCCGACCTTCCCCAACTTGTTCGCAATCGGCGTCTGCGTGGCGATCCCGCCGGTCGGCGCAACGCCGGTGCCGGTGGGCGTTCCCAAGACCGGCTTCATGATCGAGTCCATGGTGACCGCGACGGCGCTGAACATCGGCGCCCTGCTCCGCGGCAAGGCGCCGACGGCGCAGCCGACCTGGAACGCGATCTGTCTCGCCGATTTCGGCGACTCCGGCGTGGCCTTCCTGGCACAGCCGCAGATCCCGCCGCGCAACGTCAACTGGTCGTCCAAGGGCGAATGGGTGCACTACGCCAAGGTGGCCTTCGAAAAGTACTTCCTGCGCAAGATGCGGCGCGGCGAGAGCGAGCCGTTCTACGAGCGCTTCGCGCTCGAGAAGCTCAACATCGCCAAGATCAAGGAGGTCAAGATCGACGCATGAGCGAGACACGCCAGATCGTCTGTGGCCATTGCGGGCGGACCAACCGCCTGCCGCTGGGGCGCGCGCCGGACAGCGCGCGTTGCGGCGCCTGCCACCAGCCGATGTTCACCGGTCATCCCATCGAGGTCGACGAGCAAGGGTTTGGGCGCCATGTCGCCAATAACGACATCCCCGTGCTCGTCGACGTCTGGGCGCCCTGGTGCGGACCGTGCCGTGCCATGGCGCCGATGTTCGAGCGCGCCGCGCAACAGCTCGAGCCGAAGGTGCGGCTGCTGAAGCTCAATTCCGACAATGCACCCGAGGTCTCGTCGCGCCTCAACATCAGCGGCATTCCAACGCTTCTGTTGATGCGCGGCGGCCGCGAGATTGCTCGCCACGCCGGCGCGATGGATGCGCGCAGCATCGTCGCCTGGACCGAGGCTGGCCTCACCCGTTCCTAGAACCACGATGACTTCACAAGGAGCCTACCATGAATGTCGATAAAGCCGTTCTCGCCTTCGCCGGTTTCGTCGTCCTGCTCGGACTGGCGCTCGGCACCTACGTCAATGCCTATTGGTACCTGCTGACGGCGTTCGCCGGATTGAACATGCTGCAGGCCTCGTTCACCAGCTTCTGCCCGGCTGCGATCGTGTTCAAGAAGCTGGGCCTGAGGGACGGTTGCGCGTTCTCCTGAACGCGCTCCAAGGGAGACAGACCATGACCTATCATTTCTCGAAGACCGTCGACCTGCCGTTCGACGCGGCTGTCGCGGCCACCACCGCGGCCTTGAAGAACCACGGCTTCGGCGTGCTGACCCAGATCGACGTCAAGGATACGCTGCAGAAGAAGATCGGCGCCGACTTCCGGCCCTATCTGATCCTCGGCGCCTGCAATCCGAAACTCGCCTACCAGGCCCTGACGCTGGAGGACAAGATCGGAACGATGCTGCCGTGCAACGTCGTGGTCCAGCAGCGCGACGGCGGCAAGGTCGAGATCTCGGCGGTCGATCCCGTGGCCTCCATGGCCGCGATCGAAAACCCGCAACTTGGCGCGGTGGCGAACCAGGTGCGTGAGATGCTCAAGCAGGTCGTTGCCGAGATCGCCTGAGCACGCCGGGGCCGATTGCTAGGAATTTCAGTCCATGACCGACGACACACTGATCGAAGGCCCGCTCTACGAGAAGCGCAAGAAGGTCTACCCGCAGTCGGTTCACGGACGGTTCCGCCGCATCAAGTGGACGATCCTCTGCGTCACGCTCGCGATCTACTACTTTCTGCCCTTCGTCCGCTGGAATCGCGGGCCCGGCCTGCCAAGTCAGGCCGTGCTCGTCGATTTCCCGCATCGCCGCTTCTACTTCTTCTTCATCGAACTGTGGCCGCAGGAAGTCTACTACTTCACGGGTCTCCTGATCATCGCAGCCATGGCGCTGTTCCTGATGAACGCGGTGGCCGGGCGGATCTGGTGCGGCTATATGTGTCCGCAGACGGTGTGGACGGACCTGTTCTACGCCGTGGAGCGCTGGGTCGAGGGCGACCGCCGCGAGCGCATGCTCGCCGACAAGCGCTACTGGACCTTCGATCACATCCGAAAAGTGGCGCTGAAGCATTTCCTCTGGATCATGATTGCCTGGTGGACAGGCGGCGCCTGGGTGCTCTATTTCGCCGATGCGCCGACGCTGGTAAATGAGCTCGCGACGTTCCAGGCGCCCTTCATCGCCTATCTCTGGATCGGCATTCTGACCGCGACGACCTACCTCTTCGCCGGACACGCCCGCGAGCAGACATGCATCTATTTGTGCCCCTGGCCGCGCATCCAGGCGGCGTTGACCGACGAATGGGCGCTCAACGTGACCTATCGCCGCGACCGCGGCGAGCCGCGCATGTCGGTGAAGAAGGCAGAAGCCGCCCGCATCCATGGCGGGGTCGCCGGCGATTGCGTCGACTGCCGCCAATGCATCAACGTCTGTCCGACCGGCGTCGACATCCGCCACGGCGTTCAGCTCGGCTGCATCCAGTGCGGCCTCTGCATCGACGCCTGCGACACCATCATGAAGGAGATCGGCCGCCCGGCCGGGCTGATCGGCTACGACACCGACATCAACATGGAGCGCCGGCGCGAGGGCAAGCCGCCGATCTACCGCATCGTCCGCCCGCGCACCTTGGTCTACGCCGCGGCGATCGCGATCGTCGGCGGCATCATGCTCTACGCACTCGCCACGCGCGGCACGATGAGCATCAACGTCTTGCACGAACGCAATCCGCTGTTCGTGCAACTCGCCGACGGCGGCGTCCGCAACGATTATACGGTTCGCCTGCTCAACAAGGGCGCTGAACGTTCCTTCGCGCTCGATGTGTCCGGCCTGCCCGGCGCTTCCTTGCGCATCGCTGGCATCGAGCGCGCCGCCGATGGCAGGCTGATCGTCGAGGTCGGGCAGGACCAGACCCGCGAAATCAGGATGTCCGTTCAGGTCGCGCCGGCGAACCTGCCGAAGAAGGCCGCAAATATCACGATCGACCTGACCGACGTCGCCACGGGCCAATCCGCCTCCGCTCGCGACCATTTCGTGCCGGCCGACCAATGACGGAGACCGCGGTGTGATGTTTCGCATAGGTGCCGACAGGATCTGGAAATCGATCGCGGCCGGCCTCTGCGGCAGCGTAGCGCACGGCAGCCTCATGTTCCTCAAGGACCGGATGGGCTGGCTTCCGACCTTTCAGCCCTATCAGGACCTGCAGCTCGCCTTGAGCGGAATTTTCGGCAGCACCATTCAGCCGGCTGTGCCCTGGATGTTGTCATTCATCAATGGCACGCTGGTCATTGGCCTCGTATTCTCGTTGATCTACCACCGCTTGCCGGGTCGCAGCGGCGCCGCGAAGGGATGTGTCCTCGGCTTGATCGGATGGCTGTCGATGGGCCTCGCCTTCTTTCCGATGCTTGGCCGCGGTGTATTCGCAACCGGCGCCGGCCTTGGACTGCGTCCCGCCGCGTTCTCGCTCGCCATGGTGCTGGCCTACAGCGTGTTGCTCGGCATTTCCTATGCGGCGCTGGACCGTCTCGAAGGGAGTGTACGGTCAACGGCCAGTTAACACTACCGATCGAATTGAAGCCGCGCGCCAACGGTATTTTCCAATCTTTGCGCTAATGTCGCCACGTGACGCGGGTCCGGCGAATGCCGCCGACGTAGACGGGGAACACGGGACGTGGTCGATATCGCACATCGGACTGCGATCAATCCTGCATCGACGAACGATGCCACGGCTGCGCGCGGGCTCCATGCCGCGCCGCTTATTCCCGTTGAATCCATCGACGTCAGGCAATGGCAGGCGCTGGCAGCGCGGGCGGTCGAGCCCAACGGCTATTACCTGCCGGGCTGGGAGCTGGCCGTCAGCGCGACCGCGCGCGGCCGTACCGATGCTTCCGCGCTCGCCGCCTTCGACGGAGCCCGCCTGATCGGGCTGATGCCGGTGGTCTCGCTCCGCCAGGCCTGGAAGATCCCCCTGCCCGCGCTGGTGAGCGCGCATCCCTATGGCACGCTGTGCAGCCCGCTGCTCGACCGCGAAAGCGCGGTCGAGGCGTCGTCGCGCCTGTTGCAGCGAGCGCGCGAGGCCGGCGCGCAGGCGCTGATCCTGCGCGACGTCGCGCTCGACGGCGACGCAATGAATTCGCTCAACCAGGTCCTCGACCGCGACGGCCTGAAGCCGCGCGTCCTCACCTCCTACATCCGCGCCAGCCTCGATGCGACGGCCGACGGCGAGACGTTGCTGCGCGAAGCGCTTGGTGCCAAGAAGCTCAAGGAGCTGCGCCGCCAGCGCCATCGTCTCGAGCAGCATGGACCGGTCACATTCGAGGTGGCGCGCAAGCCGGAAGAGATCGGGCCCGCACTCGAAACATTTTTGCAGCTCGAAGCGAGCGGCTGGAAGGGTGCGCGTGGCACGGCGCTGGTCCAACATGCGGGGGACGCGGCCTTCGTCCGCCGCGCGGTTCTGGCACTCGCCGAGACCGCGCAATGCGAGATCGTCACGCTGCGCGCCGGCGCGATACCGGCTGCCGCCGGCATCGTGCTGCGCCACCAGGACCGCGCCTTCTTCTTCAAGCTCGGCATCGACGAGAATTTTGCAAAATATTCGCCGGGCGTGCAGCTCACGCTCGACCTCACCCGCCATCTCTGCGCCGATCCCGCCATTGCCAGTGCGGATTCAACCGCCAGCGCCGACCATCCCATGATCAACCCGATCTGGCGCGGCCGTTTTGCAATTGGCGACGTGCTGATCCCGCTGCGGCGGAACGATCCGGTGGTGGCGCTGATTCACGCGGCGCTCGCCGGCCTCAACACGGCGCACGAAGCTGCACGGCAGGTGATCCGCCGCCTCCGCAAATAAGCGAAGCCTACTCCGCCGCCTCGGCGTTGATCTCCGCGGACACCTGGCGGATGGCGCGGGCGAGCAGGTTCGGATCCTGCGCGCCGGAGACGGCGTATTTCTGCGCGAATACGTAGGTCGGCACGCCGGAGATGCCCTTGTCGGCGGCTTCCTGGGCGTCGCCCGAAACGCGCGCGACGTCCTGGTCGGTGGCGAGGCGCTTGCGCACGTCATCGGCGTCGAGGCCGACATCGGCGGCCGCCTGCACCAGCACGTTGACGTCGGTGAGATCGCCGCCGTCGCGGAAGTACAACTCCATCAGGCGCTGCTTCATCTCGGGCGCCTTGCCGATCGCCTCGGCCCAGAGGATCAGGCGATGGCAGTCGGTCGTGTTGGGCTGGCGCGCGACGAGCTCCGGCCGGTAGAGCAGGCCCTCCTCGCTCGCGGCGGCGACGACGCGCCCCGCGATGCCCTTGTAGGCCTCGACCGAGCCGAACTTGGTGGTGAGGTAATCCTCGCGGCTGATGCCCTCGCGCGGCACCCAGGGATTGAGGAAGAAAGGACGGAATTGCAGCTTCACCGGAACATCGGGGACGAGCGCGAGCGCGCTCTCGATGCGGTGCTTGCCGATATAGCACCACGGGCACACCACGTCGGAGACGACGTCGATCTGGAGCGGTTTCAGCGTGCTCATGAGCGCCTCCTTCAGGCAATTCGGGTGGCCCCAAGATAAGCCGAACCCGCTCCGGGGCAAGGGCGCTAGGACATGGCTGCCGCCATCTGCCTGAGCCGCTCGGCGGTGCGCTCGTCAGCCGGAAAGAACGTCTCCAGCGCGAGCTCCGACAGCGTGATGTCCACGGGCGTGCCGAACACCATGGTGGTGGAGAAGAAGCTCAGGATCTCGCCCTGGTGGCGCAGCTTGAAGGGGATCGCGACATTGTCGCCCGACAGCGGCGCCGAACGCGCCGGAATCGGAAAGCCCTTCAGCTCGCCATGGAGCCTGATCAGCTCCGGATCGGCGGTGGCCTCGCATTGCCGGTGCAGCCGCTCCAGCAGATGCCCGCACCATTCCGCCAGATTGACCGTGCGCGGCGCGAGCCCCTCCGGATGAAAGGCGAGCCGCATCACGTTGAGGGGCTGGCCGAGCAGACGCGGCGGGATGCCCTCGAGCAGCGGCGCCACCATGCGGTTGGCGGTGACCAGGTTCCAATGCCGGTCGACCGCGAGCGCAGGGTTGGGCTCGTGCGCCCTCAGCACGAGGTCGATCGCCTGGCGGGCTGATTTCAAGGCGGGATCCTCCAGCGGGCGCTGCGGAAACGCCGGCGCGTAGCCGGCGGCGACCAGCAGCACGTTGCGCTCGCGCAGGGGCACGTCGAGGCGATCGGCAAGTCTCAGCACCATATCGCGCGAGGGCGCGGCACGGCCGGTCTCGACGAAGCTCAAATGCCGCGCCGAAATCTCGGCCTCGCCCGCGAGATCGAGCTGGCTCATGCGGCGGCGCTGCCGCCATTCGCGCAAGTGGTCGCCGATATGGACGGGGGGTGTGGGTTCGGCGCGTGCCGTGGATGCATGCATGGGCATGGGCGAAAACCTAGCATGCGGTTTTCGCCCCTTCCATTACCCCCGAGGTAATCGAATTGGTACGCCCGGTGCCACCGGAACGCGGCGCGGCTATTGCGAGCGATCCGAGGTCCACCCCTTGTAGTCCTTGACATTGTCCCGCGTCACGAGCTTCGACGGCAACAGCTCGACGGTCGAGGCCGGCTTCTGGCCGTTGAGAATGCCGACGCCGACCTGCACGGCGCGCCGCGCCATGAAGAACGGGTCCTGCGAGGCGGACGCCTGGATCTGCGGCGAGTTGGGATCCTTGAGCGCAGCCTCGATGTCGGGCGCGCCATCCACCGCGGTGATGACGATGCCGCTGCGGTTCTGCTGGCGTGCCGCAAGATCGGTGCCGATCGCCTGCGGATCGTTGATGGCGAAGATGGCGTCGATCTTGGGGAAGCGGGTCAGATAGCCCTGCGCGACGGTGAGGCCGCCTTCGCGCGAGCCCTTGCCGTCCTGGTCGCTCGACAGCACCTTGATGCCGGCGTTCTTCGAGAACACGTTCTTGCAGCCGACGACGCGGTCGATGACGGCGGAGACCTGCGGCCCGTTCTCGATGACGACGTCGCCCTTGCCGCCCAGCTTGTCGACGATGTACTGGCAGGAAATCTCGCCGGCCTGAACGTTGTTCGTGGTCACCGTGGCGTCGGCGCCTTCGGCCGCGGTGTCGACCGCGACGACGACGATGCCCGCGGCTTGCGCCTTCTTGATCGCCGGCCCGATCGCCTTGGGATCGCCGGGGTTGAGCAGGATCAGATCGACGCCGGCGGCGATGAAATTGTCGATCTGGGTGACCTGCTTGCCGAGGTCGTATTCGAAGCCGACCGCGGTGACCTTCACGTTCGGATTGGTCTTCTTCGCCTCGAACTCGGCGCCCTTCGACAGCGCGACGAAGAACGGGTTGCCCATCGATCCCAGCGAAACGCCGATCGACTTGAGCTCCTTGGCGAAGGTCGGCGCGGTGCTCAGGGCAAGCGCGGTCGCGGCGCCGGCGAGCGTGATCGTCTTCAACATTGGCTTCCTCCCTGGTCTGTTCTGATGTCCGGCGCGGCTGACCAGTTGCCGTGCGGAACGTCGCATTGGGCCGAACGGAGGCCCTTAAGTTCTAGCCGAGCCTTGCAGCCGGTACCGGTCGAGCGCGACGGCGCCGATGATCACCAGGCCCTTGATGACGTATTGCCAGATGTCGGACACTCCGACGAGAATGAGGCCATTCGACAGCACGGCGATGATCAGCGCGCCAACCAGCGTGCCCCAGATCGAGCCGATGCCGCCGACGAAGGAGGTGCCGCCGAGGATCACGGCGGTGATGGCGTCGAGCTCGTAGGACTGGCCGAGTTGCAATCCGTTGGCGGCATAGAGCCGCGCCGCCTGCATCGCGCCCCCGAGCCCGGCCAAAAGCCCCGACACGCCGTAGACGAAGATCAGCACGGCCCAGACCTTGATGCCGGCGAGACGCGCCGCGCTCTCGTTGCCGCCGACGGCATAGATGTGCACGCCGAGCACGGTCCGGCGCAGCACCAGCCAGGACACGAGAATGACAAGCAAGGCGATCACGGACAGCCACGGGATCGACGCCACGCCCGGAATAAGCGTCAGCGAGCCGTTGCCGATGAACGCATAGGGTATGGCCGGGTTGAACACGGTGGTGTCGGCGCCGAGCAGGCGCGCCAGCCCGCGCACGGCGGTGAGCGAGCCCAGCGTCACGATGAAAGGCGGCAGCCGCAGCAGCGCGATCAGCGCGCCGTTGACGATACCGAAGCCGAGCCCGGTGAGGACGGAGACCGGCAGCCACAGCGCGCCGAGCTCGGGCAGTTTTGAGAGCGTCAATCCTGCCATGGCGGAGGCCGCCAGAATTGAGCCGACCGACAGATCAATGCCTCCGGTGAGGATGACAAAAGTCATGCCCGCGGCGAGCACGGTGTTGACGGCAGCCTGCTGCAACACGATGCCGAGGTTTTGGCCGGTGAAGAAGCGACCCTCGGACAGCACGTGAAAGCCGATGCAGAGAACAAGCAGGACCGGCAACATGCCGAGCGCGCTGATCAGCATCCGCATCCGCTGGCGCCGGGTCTCTGCGGCCGCGCCGTTCGCTGCAGTGGGCGCGACCTTGGCCTGCGAAGCCCCGTTGTCAGGCATCGAGATGCTCCGTTCCAGTGGCAAGCGCCATGATGTCCTCTTGCGTCAGCGGCGAATCCGGCCCGCGCGCAATCTCACCGGCGATACGACCGACGCGCATCACGACGACGCGGTCGCAGATGCCGATGATCTCCGGCAGGTCCGACGAGATGACGAGAATCGCGGTGCCGGATTTCGCGAGATTGTCGATGATCGAATAGATCTCGGATTTCGCGCCGACATCGACGCCGCGGGTCGGCTCGTCGAGAATCAGCACTTTTGGCGCGATCGCGAGCAGCCGGGACAGCAGCACCTTCTGCTGATTGCCGCCAGAAAGTCCGCCGGCGTTGACCCCGACATTGGCGGCGCGGATGCTGAGGGACGCAAACGCCTTGTTGGCGCGGTCACGGGCCTTGTCGCGATCGAGGACATAGCCGAGCCTGGCGTCACGCCCGAGCACCGCGAGGTTGATGTTGTCGAGGCACGACATGTCCAGGAACAAGCCGAGCGCTTTCCGGTCCTCGGTGAGATAGGCGACGCCGGCCTCGAGCGCCTCGCCGGGCGTGCGAATATTGACCTCCTGGCCTTCGAGCTCGACGCGACCGGTGGCCCTGGTCCCGGCGCCAATGATGAGATGCGCAAGCTCGGTGCGGCCGGCACCGATCAGGCCGGCGAGGCCGACCACCTCGCCCGCATGCACGGTGAGCGAACAGCCCTTGACACGTTGCCCGTCAGCCATGTCGTACACCGCAAGCACCGGATGCCCCCGCCCCGCATCGGGATCATGCTCCTTCTTGTAGAAGGAGGAGACGTCGCGCCCCACCATCATTCGCACGATGGTGTCGGCGCGGATCTCCGGCTTGTCGAGCGAGCCGACGAAGCGGCCGTCGCGCAGCACGGTGACGCGGTCGCCGAGCGCGTAGACCTCGTCCATGCGGTGCGAGATGTAGATGATGGCAAGCCCCTCGGCGCGGAGCTGGCGGATCAACGCGAACAGCCGTTCGCTCTCGCCGGCCGACAGCGCCGTGGTCGGCTCGTCCATGATCAGGATCTTCGATCGCGCGTGCAGCGCACGCGCGATCTCGACGAGCTGGCGCTGGCCCATCGACAGATGGGCCACCAGCGTCGAGGGCAGGAAGTCCGCGCCCAGCCTCTTCAGGATCGGGCCGACGCCCTCGCGCATGGTGCCCCGCGCCAGCAGGCCCGAGCGCGACAGCTCGCGGCCGAGATAAATATTCTCCGCAACACTGAGATTGGGGGCTAAAGACAGCTCCTGATAGATGATGGAGATGCCCGCGGCGCGGCCGCCGAGCGGGCCTTCGATCCGCACCGGCCTGCCTTCGATGCGGATCTCGCCGCCGGGATCGGGCCTGTAGGCGCCCGACAATATCTTCATCAAGGTCGATTTGCCGGCGCCGTTCTCGCCCATCAAGGCATGGATTTCACCGGCATAGACGGTGAGATCGACGGAACGCAGCGCCTTGATCCCGAAGAAGGTCTTTGAAACCCCACGCATCTCGAGGATCGGATCGTTCATCGTGCCTCCCGGCGCACAATGCGTTTCCTGCACGCACCTGTTTTTGCCGGCGCGGTTGCCGCATTAAACAAAACGCCGCGGCACAGGGCAATACCGAACAGGCGGGAACGCGAAAATCGAAAAGTGGCTAGTGGCGAGGCCGGTACAGTTCGCGCCAGGCGGGAAGCCGCTTGGCATAGGCACCGACGAGGCAGCGGTCGGGTTCGAATGTCTCGACGCGCCGCGGCGGCGTGCACACGACATCGATCGCCTCCCCCGTGACCGCAAGCCGCCCCAATCTCGCCGCACCGAACGCCGCGCCGGTTTCGCCGCCGGCGAAGCGGTGGATCGGAATGTTTAGCGCGCTCGCCAGCACCGCCAGCCAGAACGGGGAACGCGATCCGCCGCCGATGACATCGGCTTCCGTCACGACGATACCGGCATCGGCGAGCGCGTCGCGGCAATCGACGAGGGCAAACGCAACGCCTTCGAGCACCGCCTGCACGATCGCCTCGCGATCGGTGCCGTGGCTCAAGCCATCGAGCATGCCGCGCACGAGGGGATCGTCATGCGGTGTCCGCTCACCGGCGAGATAAGGCAGGAAGCTCACCGGCGAAGGCGCCTGCGGCCGCGACCCGAGCGGGGCCAGCAGCTCCGCCTCGGCAACGCCGAACAGACGCGCGAGCCAGGCGAGGCAGGAGGCCGCCGAGAGGATCGCGCCGGCCTGAATCCACGTGTCGGGGATGGCGTGGCAGAACGTGTGCACCACGCGGTCCGGGTTGGCGGCGATCCTGTCGGTCGGCGCCAGCAAGGCGCCCGAAGTTCCCAGCGAGATGAACGCGGTTCCCGGCCTGATCGCGCCGATGCCGACGGCGCCCGCCGGATTGTCGCCGGCGCCGCCTGCAAGGGTCGGCCGCCTCACCATGCCCCAACGCCGCGCGAGCTCGCCGCGCAGCGTGGCTGCGGGCGCGCAGCCCTCGACCAACGACGGCATGTACGCGCGCGACAGCCCGGTCACAGCCAGCGCGGCATCGGACCAATCCCTGCGCGCGACGTCGAGCCACAGCGTTCCCGAGGCGTCAGAGACGTCCTCGATCGCTTCCCCCGTCAGGACCAGGCGCAAATAGGCCTTGGGCAGCAACACGAGCCTGATCGCGGCAAAGATCTCCGGCTCGTGCGCCGCGATCCAGAGCAGTTTTGGCGCCGTGAATCCGGGCATCGCCTTGTTGCCCGAGACCGCGCGCAAGGCGGGCCAGCGCTGTTCGAGAATGCGGCACTCGGCGGCGGACCGTCCGTCGTTCCAGAGGATGCAGGGCCGCAACGGCTTTGCGTTGGCGTCGAGCAGCGTGGCGCCATGCATCTGGCCGGACAGCCCGATGCCCTCGACCGCGGCGAGCTCGCTTGCATGCGTCGCCTTCAATTCATCCAGCGTGGCAAAGGCCGCATCGATCCACTGCGCGGGATCCTGCTCGGAATAGCCGGGCCGTGGCGAGGCCGTCGTCAACGGCCGGCTCGCGCTTGCAATGACGCGCTGCGCGCCGTCGACGAGGACGGTCTTGACCGCCGAGGTGCCGAGATCGATGCCGAGATACATGGATGCGTCCACTTGCTGACGCCGGACGGCGTGGCGAGGCCGGGGCGTCCAATCAAGCCAAGATGCCCGATCGCGTCAAGGCAACCCTGTTACCTCCGAGGTAATGGAATCGCGCCCCGCACCAGCGCAATCTCCTTCGCAACAGGAGATGACCATGATCGCGCTGCTGCTCTACCGGACCGTCGCAGACCACGTCGTTCCGCGGGTTCTGTCCTGGGCGATGGCATTCGCAACCCGCATGCTGGCGCGCAGCCTCAACATGCCCGAGCCGCTGGTGCATTCGACCGGCGACTATGTGGTCGCGCAGGTCGTCACCTTCGAGCACAGCGTCGGCAAGACTCTCTGCCCGTTCCGCCTCGCGCGCCTCATCCGCGCCTGGTGGCGCACCCTGATCCCCTGACGTCCAACCAAGGAGAACGACGATGATCGATGCATCCACCTTCCTGCGCCGCGCCCTGCTCGCCGACGCCATCTTCAGCGGCGTCGCCGCACTCGGCTTCACATTTGGCGCAAGCGCGTTCGCGACGCTGTTCCACCTGCCCGAGGCGCTGCTGCGCGAGACCGGCCTGTTCCTGATCGCCTATACCGCGCTGGTCGGCTGGCTCGCCTCGCGCGCCGCCGTGCCAAAACCGCTTGTCCTGCTGGTCGTCATCGGCAACGCCGCCTGGACGGTCGGCAGCATCGCGCTGCTGTTCTCGGGCGCGGTGTCGCCGAACCTTGCGGGCGAGCTGATGGTCGTCGCCCAGGCGATCGCCACCGGCGTGTTCGCGGAGTTGCAGTATGTGGGATTGCGCAAGAGCGGGAGCGTGGTTGCCGCCTAGCAACGACCGCCCGCTTCTTGACGGAAATGACCGCCCGGCCCCGGCCGGGCGGGATGGCGTCAGCTCAGCACCAGCGCGCCAATCATGCCGGCCAGCGTGAGCACAAGTCCGACGATCAGCATCGGCACAAGGCTGCTGCCGGAATAAGGGTTGGCTGCGTCCTGGCTCGTCACGTCGTGCGTCCGCTGGATCATTGCTGGCCTCCCGCCTGCTGTCGTCGAAACCTTTCGCCGCGTCCCAGGAGGACGCCCGCCCCGCTGGCGATGCCGAGCTCGAGGCTCACCGCAATCCGCCGCGCCCGTTCGACGAAATGCGCCTCGGCTTCGGGCGGGCACAGGTCGCGGGCGGTCGCCTCGAACAAGGCAAGCCACCGGTCGAAATGCTCGGCATCGACCGGCAGCTTCATGTGCTTGACCATCGGCGTTCCCTGATAGCGGCCCGACATCAGCGCGACCGAGGACCAGAACGCGCACATTTGCCGCAGATGCGGTTCCCAGTCGTGAATGCGGGCCTCGAAGATCGGCGCCAGCACGGCGTCCTCGCGGACCCGGTCATAGAAGGTGCGGACCACGCGCTCGATCATCGCCTCGGTGATTCCGGTCCGTTCCGAGATCTCCGCCGTGATCTGCTCGCGTCGCTCTGCTCCGGTCACGACCCGCTCCTTAAATATGCATTTGAAATACCTATTTAGAGCGCTATAGAGAATCTGCAAGCGAATCCTGGCTTGAGGTCCTCATGCGCCTGACATCGTTCACGGATTTTGGACTGCGCGCGCTCATGCGCCTCGCAGGCGAGCCCACGCGATCATTCGCGACCAACGAGATCGCCGCCGAGTTCGGCATTTCCCGCAATCACCTCGCCAAGGTGGTGCGCGATCTTGCAGGCTTCGGCTTCATTGCCACCCAGCGCGGCGCGGGCGGCGGCTTCACCCTCGCCCGATCAGCCGAAACGATCACGCTGGGCGAGGTCGTGCGTGCGCTGGAAGGCCCCCATGCTCTGGTCGAATGCTTTGCCGAAGGTGGTGGCGCCTGCGTACTCACCCCGCGCTGCCGGTTGAAGCCGAAACTCGCGGCTGCGCGCGAAGCCTTCATGCGCGAGCTCGACGGCACGACGCTGGCGGAGTGCGCCTATCCCGCACGGCCAAGACGCAGTCCCGCGCCGGCATGATCCGGTCCGGCAGGCAGGAGGTGCAATCGTGACATCCATCGAACTCGAGAACGGAACCTTTCAGATCGACGCAACGATCGTCGCCGAGGGCCTGCAGGTTTCACCGCATTCGCTCCGCGAGGGAATGCGCGCGGGCAGAATTACCGGCTTCGTCGAACGGGGGACCGGCGCTGACGCTGGACGGCATCGGCTGAGCTTCCTGTCGCAGGATCGGCGATTCCGCGTCATCATCGACGACAGGACCGGCGAGATCATCCAGCGCTCGTCGATCGCCTTCGAGGGCTCGTCTTTGCCGGGATCGGTTCGCCGACCAGGCGGCTAGGAGATCGGCTCAGGCGGATCAGCGAACTGCGCTGACCAGCTTGCCGTTGAAGTGCTTGCCGTTCAGCTTCTTCTTTTTCGCCGCGCCCTTCGCGCCTGCCTTGTCGGCCTTGCGCTCCGCACGTGCCTTCACCCTGGCGCGTTCGGCGCGGGCCTCGGCGCGAAGCTTCTTGCGCTTGGCCTCGCAGGAGGCGCACTTGCAGCCGATCGGCTTCAGATAGGCTTTGAAATAGTCGGTGCCGTAGTCGTAGTTGATCTCGTCGCCCGGCTCGATGTTCCTGATGGCGCGGATGAACACCTTGCGCTCGCGCGGGCGGACGTCCGATTCCGCATTGGGGCGGCAGGAATGGTTGATGTAGCGGGCGACGTTCTTGCGCACGGAGCCATCGATGGTCCAGCGGCCGTTGAGCTCGAAGAGGTACTTGTTCTCGATGTCGTCCTGCTCGGGGATCCGCGAATCCAGGATCGGTCCGAAATAACGGATGATCCGGGTCCCCTTCTTGATCGGCAGGGTGGCGAACAGGCCGAGTCCGGTTTTGGAGCGGCCAACACGATAGGATTTCTTCGAGGCTATGGCGGGCATGATCGAGTGCTGAGAGAAACGCGAACGACGCTGACGTGAGCGCGGGCGGAAGGCGCCCTTCTAGAACGATTCCGCGCCGCTGTCAGGTAAATCCCGAGCCGGTTTTGAACCTTGCCCACAATCAAGACGTCTGAATGAGAGAGTTCCGCTGCATCAAGGTGCCATGATCCGCCGTATCACCACCCCTTGCCTTGCAATGTTGCTGTTGTGCGCCGGCATCGACGTCGCCGCCGCCCAATCCGTGAGCAGCGCCTACACCTCCACTGCGCCGAAGGATTGCCGGCAGATCGGCAAGCCGAGCGAGCTCGACGGCAGCACCACGCGCGCCTGCCGCGGCAAGGCCGGGCTGGTCGTGCTGATCGCCGAGGATGATCTGCGCGAAGTGGTCTCGGTCGGCCGCAACCGCAAGGCTGCCGCCGAGGAGCCCGCGGCAAAGGTCTGGTTCGGCCCGTTCAATTCATCCGAGACCACCGTCGAATGGCGTGCGGCCGGCGCAAGACCGTTCGCAATCATCCAGCGCTGGCACATCGCCGACGGCAGTGACCTCGACAAGCAGGGGCGGCCGAACACAAAGGCGATGCTGGTCGTGACAAGGCTGCCGCCGGGCCCGGTCTGCCATGTCGCCTATGTCGACGCGATCGCCAATCCGAATGCCAATGAACTCGCCCGCAAGGCCGCGGACGATCTTGCCCGCAGCTTCCAATGCGGCAAGGACGAGGTGAAAATCATGGGCACGAGCGGCCGCGCGGTCGATCTCGCGACGATGCGCTAGTTGGCGCTTCAGCCCGGGAATTTCGCGGTCGCCATCGACTTCAGCATCCCTTCCAGGAGCTGCTCGGCCGTCGTGCCCTCCGGCAGCCGCTCCAGGATGTCCCCGAGCCGCCCGTCCAGCAGCAGCATGGTGAAGCCGTGCACCATCGACCAGGCGCGGGCGATCGCGGCGGCCTGCTCGAGCGTCAGGGCCTTGCCGCTGATCGGCTCCCGCCGCATCGCACCGATGGCATTGGCAAGACCGGAAAAGGAGGCTTCCGCCGCCTCGTGGAGCGACGGCCTGGAATAATCGAGGCGCTCGGTGCGGAACATCAATCCATACATCCCGGGATGGGCCTGGGCATAGGCAACGTACGCCTTGGGCCGTGCCAGTGCGCGCTCCAGCGGCGTCATGGCGGCATTGCAGGACGCCGCCATCGCCGCGTTGAACTGGCGGAAGCCGATCGCGGCGAGCTCGCTGACGAGCCCGGTCAGGTCGCCGAAATGATGGGTTGGCGCGGCATGCGACACCCCGGCCTCGCGCGCCACGGCGCGGAGCGTCAGGCCGGCGAGTCCGTCGCGCTCCAGCACGGTCTCGGCGGCCACGAGCAGCGCCTCGCGCAAGGCGCCGTGGTGGTAGGGCGCCTCCGCCTTGGCGCGGCCAGCGGCCCGCGCCGGCCGAGGCCGGGCGGCTGGGGTCGATGACGACGTTTTCCGGGGACGGGAGCGGCGGGCGGTTTCTGTCTTGGCCATGAAGTTGTTATATGACGTCATTTTGACAGTGTAAAGATTTCGCTTGACGGCCGCCCGGGCCGGCCCTAGCTTATCTTTACGATGTAAAGATAAAGGGAGGTCGCCGTGCAGCAGGACGCGTTCAGCCGGCCATTGAGCAATCGCGGGCCGATCCCGTTCGAGGCCGACGCGCCGTTTCTCCCTATCGTTGGCGAACTGCCGCGCGAGCTGAACGGCACGCTCTATCGCAACGGTCCCAATCCGCAATTCGAGGCGCCGGGCGCGCACTGGTTCGTCGGTGACGGCATGCTGCATGCCTTCCACATCGAGAACGGCCGCGCCAGCTATCGCAACCGCTGGATCCGCACGCCGAAATGGCTTGCGGAGCACGACGCCGGCCGGGCGCTGTTCGGCGGCTTCGGCCGCAAGCTGCCGGATGCACCGGCGGGCCTCACCGACGGCGGCGTCGCCAACACCAACATCATCTTCCATGCCGGCAAGCTGCTGGCGCTGGAGGAAGCCCATCTGCCGACCGAGATCGAGCCGGCGACGCTCGCCACGCGCGGCTACCACAATTACGGGGGTCGCGTCGCCGGCAGCTTCACGGCGCATCCGAAGATCGACCCGGTCACCGGCGAGCTGGTGTTCTTCGGCTACAACGCGACGGGCCCGCTGACGCCCGCCCTCTCCTTTGGGTCGATCGACGGATCCGGCAAGGCCACGCGGTTCGAGCGCTTCGAGGCGCCCTACGCCAGCATGGTGCACGACTTCATCGTCACCGAGAACCATGTGCTATTTCCGATCCTGCCTATCGCCGGCAGCCTGGAGCGCGCGATGAGCGGGCGGCCGCCCTATGCCTGGGAGCCCGACAAGGGCGCCTATGTCGGGGTGATGAAACGCAACGGCACGGCCAGGGACATCGTCTGGTTCCGCGGCGAAGCCTGCTACGTCTTCCACGTCATGAATGCATGGGAGGACGATGGCCGCATCATCGCCGACGTCATGCAGTTCGAGGAGGCGCCGCTGTTTCCGCATCCCGACGGCCGGCCGACGGATCCGGAGAAGTCGCGCGCCCGCCACTGCCGCTGGAGCTTCGATCTCGCCGGCAACACCGATCGCTTCCAGCAGAGCTATCTCGACGATCTCACCGGCGAATTCCCCCGCATCGACGACCGCCGCGCCGGGCAGAAGAGCCGCCATGGTTGGTACGCCTGCGCCAATCCAAGACTGCCGATGTTCGCCGCGCTCTCCGGCCTCGTCCATGTCGACGGCGACGGCAAGCGGCTCGGCCATTATCTGCTGCCCGCCGGCGACAGCATCTCCGAGCCGGTGTTCGTCGAACGATCGAAGGATGCACCCGAGGGCGACGGCTGGCTGCTCGCGGTGGTCTGGCGCGCGCGGGAGAACCGCAGCGACCTCGCCGTGTTCAATGCCACCGATGTCGAAGCCGGTCCCGTCGCGCTGGTGCAGCTCGGCCACCGCGTGCCCGACGGATTTCACGGCAATTGGGTCGGAGCGGCGTAACTCGTCATTCCCCGACGCGACGGCGTCGCTGCATCACAGGGAGGTCTCGCATGCACATGCCCACGATTACCGCCAACTATCTTGCCGTCCTCGCGCTGGTCTACGCCGCGCTTGCGCTCCAGGTGATCCGGCTGCGGCAGAGCAACAAGGCTGCCTTCAACGACGCCGGCAATCTGGCCCTGCGCAGCGCCATCCGCGCCCACGGCAATTTCGTCGAATACGTGCCCATCATCACGCTGATGGTGGCCTTCCTCGAAATGTCGGGCGCACCGCCCCTGCGCACCCACCTGCTGATGGGCGCGCTGCTGCTATCGCGGCTGCTGCACCCGTTCGGCATGTACGCCGCGCCGAACTCGCTGCAATTCCGCATCGGCCGCGTCGGGGGCATGACCATCACGATCCTGCTGCTGATCGCTTGCGCGGTGGCGATCCTGGCGCGCCTGCCCTGGACCGTTGCCGCCGCCGAAATCTCCGAGCAGACGGTTGCGGCCATCCAGTTCTTGCAGGTCGTTCACATCATTTTGACACTGTAAAGATTTGGCTTGACCGCGGCCCCGCACCGAACTATCAATCTTTACATTGGAAAGATTGCAAGACCGGGACGACCCATGACGATCTTCCTGATCCTCGCGCCCTACGGCGTCTACACGGTCCTGATGCTGGTGACGTCGGCGACGGCGAGCGTGTTCGCGGCCTCCGCGATCTGCCTTCTCACCGTTGCGATCGACGTTGCGCGCGGCCGCTCGGTGAAGATCCTGGCCATCGGCTCGGCGATCCTGTTTGCCGCCATCGGCCTTACCCTCGCGCTGTTCGATCCGCCGCTCGGTACGCTCGGCGTCAAGCTCTCGGTCGATGCCGGCATCTTCGTCATCGCGCTCGGCTCGATGCTCGCGCGCCGGCCCTTCACGCTGCAATATGCCGTCGAATCCGTTCCGGCCGAAATCGCGGCGATACCGGGCTTCCTCACCGCCAATTACGTCATCACCGGCGCCTGGACCGCGGCCGCGCTGTTGATGATGGCCGCCAACATCGCCCTGCTCTACTTCCCAGGCCTGCCGCTCTGGTCGAGCCTCGCGGTGGCCTTCGCCGCCCGCAACAGCGCGATCTATTTTACAAAATGGTATCCTGAATACCGCCAGATCAAGTACGGTACGCCAAAAGGCGCACTGCCCCACCGGCATTGAAAACAGGACAGACGATGAAAGACGTATTCCGCCGGCTCGCCTCCGACTTCCTCTCCACCATCGTCTTCCTGGTGATCTACCTCGCGACCGACAACGTCATCCTCGCAACCGCGGTCGCGATCCTCGGCGCCATCGGCCAGGTGGCCTGGGCGCGGATCAAAGGCCAGGAGCTGGGCTACATGACCTGGGCGAGCCTGGGTCTCGTCATCGTGCTCGGCGGCGCGACGCTTCTGACCAACGACCCGCGCTTCGTGCTGGCAAAGCCCGCGATCGGACACATCGCCATCGGCATTATCATGCTCAAGCGCGGCTGGATGCTGCGATACCTGCCCCCGATCGTGACCGAGACCATTCCGGAATATGCCACGTTCGCAGGCTACGCTTGGGCGGCGCTGATGTTCGTGCTGGCCGCCGGGACCGTCGCGGTCGCCATGACCGGTGACATGAAGCTGTGGGCCTTCTACGTGTCGGTGGTGCTGGTCGGCGCGAAGGTCGCCGCTTTTGCCATCCAGTATGTTGCCTTCCGCCTGCTCGTCGGCAGCCGCATTCGCGCGGCCGCCCGCGCCTGATTGCCGCTCACCTTGGCGTTAGGCAGCCACGGCAAGTTGCGCTATAGGCTTGCGCACTGGGCCGGCCGCGGATGGTCGCGGTCCGCCGAAATAGCTTGGGAGATACGAATGGCCGTGGACGGCAACTGGAATCTGACCATGACGACGCCGATGGGCGAGCGCCAGGCGACGCTGAGCCTGAAGAGCTCCGGCTCGACGCTGACCGGCACGCAGGGCGCCGACGGCAATACCGGCGAGATCTTCGACGGCACCGTCAACGGCAACAACGTGTCCTGGAAGGTCTCGATCACCAACCCGATGCCGCTCACCCTCGAGTTCACCGGCAGCGTCTCCGGAGACAGCATGAACGGCGAGATGGGCATCGGCCCGATGGGCAGCTTCCCGTTCACCGGCGCGCGGGCGTAAAGACTGCGCTTGCGAACCGTGCGCAGGCTCCTTCTCTTCGCGGCAATGGTCCTCTGTGTCGCGGCACAAGCGGTGCGCGCGGATGACAACGAACCGGCGTGGCGCGCAAGCGCGCTCGCCATGGTGCCCGAAGGCTACGTGGCCGGCACCGCCTGGCGAACCGAGGGTTCGACGGGCTATCTCGCCGTCTATCCGGCGACCTCGAACGATCCGAAACGACCGGCGAGCGTGTTCGCAGAGCGCCAGGCCCTGGTGGTCACGCTCACGCAGGATGCCGCCCGAGCGGTCTCAGCAGTGTTGCAGCTGCGCACCGGGCCGGATCCGGACAACGACGACAACGATTTCGCAAAGCTGCACGCCGATCTCGCCGCCAGGCGCGCAGCGCTGCCCGAGGGCACCGAGCCCTGCGATCTCGGCGCCTGGTCCATCGACAAGGATCCCGGCGGCCTCAACGTGCGTGCCGAACCGTCGGCCAAGGCGCGCGTGCTCGGAACGCTGCCACCGCCCTACCGGCTCAAGCTCGGCGGCAGTGAGAACACGCCGGACGGCGGCTGGCTCACCGAATTCCGCATCGTCGGCTTTCGCGAAGGCTGGTTTCTGATCGAGGGTGCCACGCCGCCGGGCAAGGACTACGAGGACGAGAAACGATATCCGCGCAACGCGCCAAAACCCTATGCGGGACGCGGCTGGGTCGCATCCAACAAGGTCGGCGCCGACTATGCCAACGGCGCGACCCGCATGGGCGGACTGTTCCAGGCCCCCTTCGTCGATGCCAGATGGATGCCCGCCCAGCGCGAACTCGGCGGCGCCATCGACACCGATGGTGGCCCGAAGCGCATCTTTGCCTGCAGTGGCTTCTGGGCCCTGGTCGAGAGCCACGACGGCGTCCGCGGCTGGTGGCGCGCGCTGTGCTCCAACCAGGTCACGA
The DNA here is from genome assembly GCF_018131015.1 of Bradyrhizobium diazoefficiens. GTDB lineage: Bacteria > Pseudomonadota > Alphaproteobacteria > Rhizobiales > Xanthobacteraceae > Bradyrhizobium > Bradyrhizobium diazoefficiens_B. The sequence continues at coordinate 110,210 of NZ_JAFCJJ010000014.1, read as the reverse complement.
ATTGCAGTTAGAAGCGCTGAGGCATCCGTATCGTCATGGCCGGGCTTGTCCCGGCCATCCACGTCTGCTTCGCGGCACCAAGAACGTGGATGCCCGGGACAAGCCCGGGCATGACGATCTTGAATAACGGCACACGTACAATCGTCTGCACGTAGGTGCGGGCGAGGCAGCTCAGCCCAGATTCAATTCCTTGAAGAAATCATTCCCCTTGTCGTCGATGATGATGAAGGCGGGGAAGTCCACGACCTCGATGCGCCAGATCGCTTCCATGCCGAGCTCGGGATATTCGTGCACCTCGACCTTCTTGATGCAATGCTCGGCGAGGTTCGCCGCCGCACCGCCGATCGAGCCGAGATAGAAGCCGCCATATTTCTTGCAGGCCTCGCGCACGGCTGGCGCGCGGTTGCCCTTGGCCACCATCACCATGGAGCCGCCGGCGGCCTGGAACTGGTCGACGAAGGAATCCATGCGGCCCGCGGTGGTCGGACCGAACGCGCCGGAGGCGTAGCCCTCGGGCGTCTTGGCGGGACCGGCGTAGTAGACCGGATGGTTCTTGAAGTAGTCCGGCAGCGGCTCGCCCCGCTCCAGCCGCTCGCGCAGCTTGGCATGCGCAGAGTCGCGCGCGACGATCATGGTGCCGGTCATCGAGACCCGGGTCTTGATCGGGTACTTCGAGAACGTCGCCAGAATGTCCTTCATCGGCTGGTTGAGGTCGATCTTCACGACCTCGCCGCCGAGCGCCTGCTCGACCTCAGGCAGATACTGCGCCGGGTTATGCTCGAGCTCCTCGAGATAGACGCCGTCCTTGGTGATCTTGCCCAGCACCTGGCGGTCGGCGGAGCACGACACGCCGAGGCCGATCGGCAGCGAAGCGCCGTGACGCGGCATGCGGATCACGCGCACGTCGTGGCAGAAATATTTCCCGCCGAACTGCGCGCCGACGCCGAGGCTTTGCGTCATCTTGTGGATTTCCTGCTCCATCTCGAGGTCGCGGAAGGCGTTGCCGTCGGGCGAGCCGTGGGTCGGCAGCGCGTCGAGATAGCGGGCGGAGGCGAGCTTCACCGTCTTCATGCAGAGCTCGGCCGAGGTGCCGCCGATGACGATGGCGAGGTGATAGGGCGGGCACGCCGCGGTGCCCAGCGTCAGGATCTTTTCCTTCAGGAACGCGAGCAGCCGGTCCTTGGTCAGCACTGACGGCGTTGCCTGGAACAGGAAGCTCTTGTTGGCGCTGCCGCCGCCCTTGGCCATGAACATGAACTTGTAGGCCGAATCTATTTCTGAAGATCCGCCCTCGGCGTAGATCTCGCACTGCGCCGGCATGTTGTTGGCGGTGTTCTTCTCCTCGTACATCGACAGCGGGGCGACCTGCGAGTAGCGCAGGTTGCGGCGGAGATACGCATCGCGCGCGCCTTCCGACAGCGCCGCCTCGTCGTCACCGTCGGTGATGACGTTGCAGCCCTTCTTGCCCATGATGATGGCGGTGCCGGTATCCTGACACATCGGCAGCACGCCGCCGGCGGCGATGTTGGCGTTCTTCAGAAAGTCGAGCGCGACGAACTTGTCGTTCGGGCTCGCCTCGCCATCGTCCAGGATGGCGCGGAGCTGCTTCAGATGGCCGGGACGCAGATAGTGGTTGATGTCGCCGAAGGCGGCCTCCGACAGCGCCCGCAGCGCCTCGCGCGACACCACCAGCATGTCCTTGCCCAGGACCTTCTCGACCCGGACGCCCTCGCTCGAGACCTTCTTGTAGGGCGTCTCGTCCTTGCCGAGCGGAAACAGTGGGGTGTGCTTGTAGGGCGGGACGGGTTTTGACTGGTCGGGGAAGGCGGTCGGAGCGTTCATGGGTCGAATCTCGGGTTCTGGAGCCCTCGTGCGGGCCCTCGGCGTAGAAGCCTTCTAAGCTTTTTTGCCGCAAAGGGAAGGCGCCCCGGTGCGGCCGGGCCATCCCGATTCGGCGGGCTGGCGGGCGCATTTTCCCGCAACCAAGACCGTATCCGGGAAGACCCGGACCCGCCCCCTTGCGCTTGGCGCCCGCCGACGCTTGAATGCGCGCCCCAAGAGGCTTTTCACCATGACATTGAACTTGAACGTCCGCAGCGCGATCCTGGTCGCCGCCGCCATCACCGGCCTTGTGACCCTCGCCACGCCCGCGCGCGCCGACCGCTGCGACGACAGCGCCAAGGAGCTGGCGAGCCAGGTCGATCGCCTCAAGGTGAATTTCCGCGCCGGCAATGTCGTCTACCTGACGCACCCCGCGGCCAAGGAGCTGTCGGTGGCTTGCCGCGGCGACAAATATTCCATCGAGCTCTATGCCAAGGGCGATCGCAAGCCGACGCCCGAGTTCTTCGCGCTGGTGGGATCGATGGCGGCGATCGTCTTCACCGTGACCAAGGACGACACCACGACGGGCGCGACGCGCTGCCTGAAGCGGATGGGCCTGTTGCGCGGCGACAAGGTCACCATGCGCTACCGGCGGCTCAACATGGAATGCACCCGTACCAAGACGGACGCGTCCATCGCGATCACGCGCGGCAAGGACGAATAGGCGGGACGCGCTTTTTCGCGGGCGCACGAGCGGCTCCGTCTCGCCGCAGCGGATCCCTCACATTTTAACGATTGCCTTGACGGAAGTTTCGCGCTTCGCGGCGCAGGGTCGATTGTTCCAACGTGAGGATTCGTCGATGAGCGTTTCAAGCGTCGCAGCGCCTCCGGTGGTCCCGAGCTACGAGGCCAAGCCGTCGGCCGAGCAGCCCAAGACCCAGGACAGCGACCCGACCTACAAGCCGCCGCCGCCCGCGCCGCTGCCGCCGGGCCAGGGCACGCGGATCGATCAGCTCGCCTGATCGGGCCTTTTGGCGCAGGCGCACCCGATCGGGTCGATCGGGCCTGTCGTATGTCCGGCCGCATCTTCGCCGGATAGCGCGACGACTATTGTGCGGGATCGTCCGGAGACCCGCGCATGATCACACACCTGCTGCTGCAGAACACGATTGTCACCGTCGCGATCGGTGCGTTGCTGTTCGCGTCCGCCGGGACGCTGCATTGGCCGGCGGCCTGGCTCTTCCTCGTCAGCTCCATCCTGCTCGGCCCGCTCTGCGGCTGGTGGCTCTATCGGATCGATCCGGCGCTGCTCGCCGAGCGGCTGCGGCCTCTCCTGCAGAAGGATCAGCCCCGCGCCGACAAGGTCTTCATGGTCGTCTTCGTCGCCGCGATGCTCGCCTGGCTGGCGGCGATGGGCCTTGACCGGCGCCGTCATGCTTCTGACATGCCGGTCACGTTGCACGCAGTTGGCTTCGTGCTGTTCCTGGCCGCGACAATCCTGATACTCCGGGTGTTCCGCGCGAACTCCTTTGCCGCGCCGGTGGTGAAGCTGCAGTCCGAGCGCGCCCAGCGCGTGATCTCGACGGGGCCCTACGCGCATGTCCGCCATCCCATGTATAGCGGCATGATGCTCTTCTTCGCCGGCATGCCGCTGCTGCTGGGCTCGTGGTGGGGGCTCGCGATGCTGCCGCTCTTCCTCGCCCTGTTTGCGATCCGCATCCGCATCGAGGAGCGCACGCTGCGGGATGGCCTGCCCGGCTATGCTGACTATGCCGGGCGGGTGCGCTACCGGCTGCTGCCGGGCGTGTGGTGAGCTAGCCGTCCAGCTCCTTGTAGCGGCGGAAGATGCCCTGCTCGTTGAAGGCGATGCGGCGCTCGCTTGCGAGATAGGCCCTGATGTTCGGCCGCGCCGCGACGCGGTCGTGCAGGCCGACGAGGCCGGGGATGTCAGCCTCGAACGCCTTCATGCGCTTCGGAAAGGCATAGCGCAGGCCGGCGACGATCTGGAACAGCGACAGGTCGACGTAAGTGAGCCTGCGGCCGGAGACGTAGCTGCCGCCATTGCCGGCGAGAAGCCGCTCGAAATAGCCGAGATATTTCGGCACGCGCTCATCCCAGAACTCGGCCGTGCGCTTCTTCGCCGGCGCTTTCTGGTCCTCGTAGTACATCGATGGCCCGAGCGGATGATGGGTGTCGTGGATCTCGGCCACGAGGTCGGTGATGGTGAGTTGAAGCTGGTGCACCGAGAGCCGGCCGGCCTCCGTCTTCGGCGCAAGCCCGTGGCGGGCGCCGAGATAGAGCAGAATGTTGGCGGTCTGGCCGATGACGAGTTTTCCGGCCTTGAGGAACGGCGGCGCAAAGGGCGGCATGCCCGTGTGCGCGTCCATCATCTTCATCATCGCGCCACTGCCGCGCGGCCCCCGCGCGACGTCGACATAAGCCGCCCCCGCCTCCTCCAGCGCCAGCCGCACATATTCGCCGCGGCCCTGGATTTCGGGCCAGTAATAGAGCTCGTATTTCATGGGAGGCGATCCGTGAGCGTGAACGGTCCGGACCAATGTAACACGCGGCTCGCGGTTCCGTCAGCGCAGGGCGGAACCGAACGTCCCGCCCTCGTCATTGCAAGCACCGCGAACGCTCCGCGCTCAATTCGCCGCAAAACAATAGAACAGGCCGTCGCCGCCGGTGCTCTTCAGATCGGCCTGCGAGCAGCCGCCGTCGGGACCGCGCGAGGGGTGCGAGCTGTTCCAGGACTTCGACGGCTCGTCGTCGCGCAGGCCCTGGCGATCGGCATGGCCGACCACCGCCGCGCCTTGCGTGCTCGACGTCCAGTTCTTGCAGGTCTTGTCGTCGCCGGCAGCGAACGCGGTGCCGTCCGCCTGCGATCCCGTCAGGACGTCGTGCCGGTTCGGCGTGTCGCCGCGGCCGTTGATGACCTCGCCCTTCTCGCTGAGCGCGGTCTGCTTGGTGAGATTGTTGCTCGCGCCGTGCAGGTCGGCGACATCCTTGGCGATCACCGTGCCCTTGGCGTTCTGCCACGGTCCCTTGCCGATGCGGTCGCGCGCGTTGACCGCAGGCTTGCCGTCGGCGGCCTGCGTCGAAAGATAGGCGCGCCACGTCTTGGTGCCGGCGGCGCCGCTCTGTGCAAGCTTCTGGCATTGCGCGTCGGCGCCCTCAAGGCCGCCGAGATCTGCGCCCTTGCCGGGGCCGTTGGAGGTCACGAAGAACGTCATGTCGGCGGACTGGGCCAGCACCGAGGGTGCTGCAAGCAGAGCGGCGGCGAGCGCGAGGCCCGAAATCGTCACGGATCGGTCGATGCGGATCATGTTGTCCTCCCAATTGTGCTTGTCGTTGGCCGCCTGACTTCAACCCGAGGCGCGCCCGCTTATTCCGGTTTCGCGATGCGGGACGCGCAAAGAAAAAGGCGTCGTGCCGGAAGCACGACGCCCTGTTCCTCATGTCGCGGGCGATCAGTTGGTCTGCTGGATCGCCGACAATTCCCAGCCGCCGCCGGGGCGGCGCGCAAAGGTCCAGACCTCGGTGACCTCGCCCGGCTGCTCGCTGCCGGCAACGATCGCGCCGGTGTTGCGGTCGAGCGTCTTGTCGGTGAGCGAAAAGCGCAGCGCCACCGTCGCGTAGTCGGTCTCGCCCTCGCGCCAGGCTTCCGCGAGGTCGCCCTGCAGCAGCTTGACATTGGTGACCTTGTTGACGGCGTTGCGCGCGCGGTTCTGGGCCAGGTCCTGCTCGAAATAGGAGACCATTTCCGGCGTCGCGAGCGTGTGCAGCTTGGCCACGTCCTCGTTCGACCAGGCGGTCTGGACCTCGCCGAGCAGGCGCTCGAACGCCTCGTAGTCGTCGGGGCGGATCTCGAGCGGGGCGCTGTTGGCGCCGAAGCCGAAGCCGCCGAGACCACCACCGAGACCGCTGCGATAGTTCGGCTGCGGTCCCTGACCGGCGGATGACGCATCAGCATTGGCATAGGCCGCCTGCGGCGTGTGGCGGCGCTGCCACCACGACATTGCCAGCCGCACCACGAACACGACGAGCACGATCTGGATGATCAGGCCGATGATCGACGACAGGCCGCCGAGGCCGCCGAACAGGCCGCCACCAAACAGCATGCCGAGCAGGCCGGCACCAAGGAAGCCGGCCGCAAGGCCGCCCATGAAGCCGCCGGCGCGGCCGAATAGGCCGCCGCGCGCGGGGGCAGCGGCAGCCGAATTCATGCCTGCACCGGGCTGGGTGTAGGTACGGTTGAACTGCGAGGTCGAGCCCGGCGCAGTCGTGGTCGACGGCGGGGCCGAATAGGTCCGCGAACCGCGCGAACCGGACGACATGCCGCCACCGACGCGGGCGTCAGCGGACGAGATCGCCAGCGCCGTCGGCAGAGCGAGCGCCAGCAGGACGGCAATCGTCTTCACGAGACTGCGGGACCGTTGCGAGAAATTCATGTGCGTTTCCCAAATTCCCCGGCATGGGGAAGCGCCCTTAAGATGGGCAGCCCGCGCCAAAAGTGAAGTCGGTTTTGGAACTTGTAGCTGCGGCCCTCGGTCGCGGGGATGTGGCAAAAGCCCATATTTACCGGAGGGTTGGCTTGGAATCGCGCTGGGACCGTGGTCGCGGGATACCGGCGGTTTCCAGATGATTTTTTCCGCTTTTTCCTCGTCGTTGCCAGCCACCGGGGCGGCCGAAGGCGCGACCAGCTGGCTCCTCGCAAAGTCGGAAAGCGCGCGGGACGAGGCCTTACCCGGCCTTCGTCATCGTCTCCTTCACCGCCGCCACGAGCTGGCTCAGCGTGAACGGTTTTGGCAGGAAGTCGAACTGCTGGCCCTCGGGCAGGCTCTTCTCGAAAGCATCCTCGGCATAGCCGGAGACGAAGATGAACTTGATGTCGGGATTCTTCTCCCGCATCGCCTTGAGGAGGGTCGGACCGTCCATCTCCGGCATCACGACGTCGGAGACGACGAGATCGATCGCGCCGCTCTGCTCCTCCAGCACCTCCATGGCCTCGACGCCGTTCTCGGCCTCGACCACCGTGTAGCCGCGCGAGCGCAGGCCGCGGGCGTTGAGGGCGCGCAGGCCCTCCTCGTCTTCGACCAGGAGGATCGTGCCCTGTCCGGTGAGATCGGTGCGGGGCTTGGCCTCCGCGGGCGCGGCGTCCTTCGCTGCGCCATTGGTCGCGCTGACCGCAGTCGCAGGCGGCTCGGCCTGCACCTCGGGCTCGGCGTGGTGGCGCGGCAGGAAGATGTGGAACGAGGTCCCCTGCCCCGGCGTCGAATCGACATAGATGAAGCCGCCGGTCTGCTTGACGATGCCGTAGACGGTGGACAGGCCAAGACCGGTGCCCTTGCCGACCTCCTTGGTCGAGAAGAACGGCTCGAAGATCTTGTCGCGGATGTCGGCGGGAATGCCGGTGCCGGTATCGGCGACCTCGATGCGCACATAGTCCGCCGCCGGCATGCCCTTGTAGGCGAGCTTGCCCGCGTCCTCGCTGGCGACGTTGGCGGTGCGGATGATCAGCTTGCCGCCGTCGGGCATGGCGTCGCGCGCGTTGACCGCGAGATTGACGATCACCTGCTCGAACTGGGAGACGTCGACCTTGACCGGCCAGAGGTCGCGGCCGTGGACCAGGTCGAGCTTGACCTTCTCGCCGATCAGCCGGCGCAGCAGCATGGTGAGATCGGAGAGCGCGTCGCCGAGATCGAGCACCTGCGGCCGCAGCGTCTGCCGCCGCGAGAACGCGAGCAGCTGCCGCACCAGGGTCGCGGCGCGCGTCGCGTTCTGCTTGATCTGCATGATGTCCTGGAACGACGGATCGGTCGGCTTGTGCGCGTTCAGCAGGAAGTCGTTCGCCATCATGATGGCGGAGAGTACGTTGTTGAAGTCGTGGGCGATGCCGCCGGCGAGCTGGCCGACCGTCTCCATCTTCTGCGACTGGTTGATCTGGTTCTCCAGCGCGCGCCGCTCGGTGGTCTCGAGCATGTGAACGATGGCGGCTTCCGCCTCGTTCTCGGCCGCGTCAACCGGCGTGACGAAGAACTGGCCCCAGCGCTCCTTGGTGCCTTCCAGCGCCACCTCGACCGGCGCGATGTCGGCCTGCCCTTCGGCGGCATGGTTGATCGCCGCGATCAGCAGGTGTCGGTCGCGGGCGTTGATCGCGCGGAAGATCGACTTGCTGGCGCTGTCCAGGCCGAGGCCCTGCGCGAGCTTGGCGTAGCGGGCATTGGCGCGCACCACGTTGCCGCCGCGGTCGACGGTCGCGATCGCCATCGGCGTGTGGTCGAAGAAGCGCATGAAGCGCACCTCGGCGGCGCGGTCCGGATCTGAGCGCTCGTCGCGGGCGCGGCTGATGACCAGCGTGCGCGAGGGCCCCGGCGCGCCGTCGGCGCCGAAGGCGAGCTTGTGATAGAGCCGCACCGGCATGGTCTTGCCGGTGCGCATGCGCAGGTCGATGTCGAAGACCTCGGTCTTCACCTCGCCCGGCACCGCGACGATGGCGCTGAGCAGCGAGGCGCCGTCGCCGGAGACGATGTCGGCGAGCTTCAGCCCGCCCGAGCCGATCTCGGCAAGGTCGTAATCGAGCCAGTTCGCCAGCGTCGCATTGACATAGGCGAGCTCGCCGGCGGGACTGACCGAGAAGAAGCCGCACGGCGCGTGATCTAGATATTCGATCGCGTGCTGCAGCTCCTGGAACACGTCTTCCTGGCGTTCGCGGTCGCGGGTGATGTCGGCGATCGACCACACCGCGTATTTCGCCTCGCGCTTGCCGGTGCCGAGCGGACGCACCCGCATGCGCAGCCAGCGGCCCTGGCTGCCGTCATGGCCGGAGATGCGGACCTCTTCCTGCTGCCGCTTGCCTTCGCGCGCGGCCTTGAGCAGGCGGAACACGGCCTCGGAGACGTCGGGGTTGCCGATGAAGACGCGCTCGACCGGCCGCACGTCCTGCGGGCCGGCAGCGCCGGTCATGGTCAGATAGGCCGCGTTGGAATAGACGACGTGGCCGCGCGGATCGGTCACCGCCAGCCCGTCGAAGGCATGGTCGGCGATGCGGCCCATCACGGGATCGTCGAGATTGCGGTCGACGAAGCGGATGATGCCGGCGGCGAAGGCGAACAGGCTGAACAGGCCGACCATCGCCAGCACGGCGAGGATGCCGAGGATATAGGGTTGCGCCTGCGCGCGCCCCAGCGTCATCAGCCCGACGGCGACGGCGACGAGGGTGGCTGCCACCAGCAGAACCAGCGCAATGCTGCCCGAGCGCGGCGACGGCTCGGCCGCCGCAACGGGCTCGCGTGACAGGTCGTTGTCGGTCTCGGCGGTCATCTCAAGCTGGCGCGGCATGTCGGCAGAATATCAACGCACCCCTGGGTGCGCCGGGTCCTCCCTGCCTGAATCGGACCCGCGGACGCAAGGGCGGCAGAAGCGAAACGTACGTTGATTCCCAGTTTACAGCCATTTCCGGTACTTTTCGGGGACTTTATTGCCGTCCGGCGCCGAATCCGCGCTTCAGCCGCATGACGTAGCCGATGACCTCGGCGACCGCATGGTAGTGCTCGGTCGGGATTTCCTGGTCGATGTCGACGGTGGCGTAGAGCGCGCGGGCCAGCGGCACGTTCTCGACGATCGGGATGTCGTGCTCGCGCGCGATCTCCCTGATCTTGAAGGCGAGATTGTCGACGCCCTTGGCGACGCAGATCGGCGCCGACATGCCACGCTCATAGGACAGCGCCACCGAATAGTGGGTCGGGTTGGTGATGATCACGGAGGCCTTGGGAACCGCCGCCATCATGCGCTTTCTGGAGCGCTGCTGCCGCAACTGCCTGATCTTGCCCTTGATGTGCGGATCGCCCTCGGACTGCTTGAACTCTTCCTTGATCTCCTGCAGCGACATCTTCTGCCGCTGGAACCAGCTGCGATATTGGAAGAAATAGTCGCCGATCGCGATGATCGCGAGCGCTGCGACCACCGCGCCGAGCAGATGGACGGTCATGCTGGTGGTGGCGCCCAGCATGGCGGCCGGGTCGAGCCTGACCATCGCCTCCATGCGGTGCCGTTCCGGCCACAGGATCATGGTCATGACCGCGCCGAGCACGATCAGCTTGCCGACGCCCTTGAGGAAGTTCGCCCCGGCCTGCTTGCCGAAGATGCGCTTGAAGCCGGCGGCGGGCGAGAGCTTGCTGAATTTGGGCTTGAGCGACTCGCCTGACCACACCAGGCGATGCTGCAGCATGTTGCCGGCAATGGCCGCCAGCATCAGCATCAAGAGGGGCACGCCGACCGCCGCGAGCACCGCGACCTCGATCTGCTTCAAGAGCGCCATCAGGTTCCCGCCGTCGGTCCTGATCATCCAGGAATTGGCGAGCAGGTTGCGCATCGGCGTCACCAGCCCGCTGCCGACCGAGCCCGAGAAGGTCGAGAGCACCAGCGTGCCGCCCGCGATCATGAACCAGGTGTTGACCTCCTGGCTCTTGGCAACGTCGCCGCGCTCGAGCGCCTCCTCGAGGCGCTTTTGCGTCGGGTCTTCTGTTTTGCTGTCGGGATCGTTGTCGTCCGCCATCGATCGCTCTTATTTCAGCGGCATCATCTGGTGCATCACACCGATGAAGTAGTCGAGGAACGTGCCCATCATCGCCGCGATCACGACGGCGAGCACGAGAAAGCCGGCGAAGATCGACAGCGGCATGCCGACGAAATAGACCTGCATCTGCGGCATCAGCCGCGCCAGCACCCCGAGCCCGATGTTGAAGACGAGGCCGAACACCAGGAACGGCCCGGAGAGCTGCAGGCCGAGCCGGAATGCCGCGGAAAAGGCCCGCGTCGCCAGCGAGGCGACGTCGCCGCTCGACACGGTCTCGCCGGGCGAGAAGATCGCATAGCTGTCGTTCAGCGCCGCGATCACCAGGTGATGGCTGTCGGTGGCGAACAGCAGCGTCACCCCGAGCATGGTGAGGAAGTTGCCGACCAGCACGCCCTGCTGCCCCTGCGTCGGATCGACCGAGGTGACGAAGCCGAGCCCCATCTGCTGGGCGATCACGGATCCCGCGACCTGGAGGGCGGCGAGCGTCACGCGCGCGGTCGCGCCGAGCACGATGCCGATCACGATCTCATGCAGCATCAGGACCAGCAGCGGGACGATCGAGCCCATGTCGACGTGGTAGGCGCTGCGATGCAGCGGCAGGATGATCAGCGTGAGCAGGAGCGCGATCGACAGCTTGATCCGCGTCGGGATGTTGGTCTCGCCGAGCCCCGGCAGCAGCATCACCATCGCGCCGACCCTTGCGAAGGCGAGCATGAAGGCCGCGGCGAGCGCCGGCAGCAGCGAGACGTCGATGCGCATAATTCACGCATCTTGCCTCAGCCGCCGATGATTCGCGACGATATCCGCATCATGTGGGCATGGAGCGAATCGGCCATGAACGGCAGCGCGACCAGCATGGTGGCGAAGATGGCCAGGATCTTCGGCACGTAGATCAGCGTCTGCTCCTGGATCTGCGTCAGCGCCTGGAACAGCGACACGATGACGCCGACAACGAGCCCCACCACCAGCGGCGGCGACGACACGATGACGATGGTCCAGATCGCATCACGCGCAACGTCGAGGGTTTCAGGTCCGGTCATTGCAGGCTTCCAGTTCTTCTTGTTTGATATCTTGAAGTGCGCGAATGGCGAGTAGTGAATGGCGAATGGAACGCACCTATTCGCTATTCGCCACTCCCCACTCGCCCCAAATCAGATCGGCATCTTCATGATGTCTTCATACGCGGCGATCACGCGGTCGCGGACCGAGACCAGGGTCGACACCGCGACGTCGGTGTCGGCAACCGCCGTCACCACGTCCATCACGTTGGCCTTGCCCGCGGCCATCGCCACCGTCTGCGCGTCGGACTTGCGGCCGGACTCCATGACGCTGCCGACCGCGTCTTTGAGCAGCGAGGCGAAGGATTGCCCGCCCGCCTCGTTGCCCTTGCCGGCGGCGGCGCCGCCGCCGTTCTCCAGCACGCGCGCGAGGTTGGCATAGGCATTGGCGGCGATTGTCGGGGATGCCATGGCTCAAAGGTCCTGTTCAGCTCTTGAGGATGTCGAGCGTGCGCTGGATCATCCGGCGCGTCGCACTGATGATGTTGACATTGGCCTCGTAGGACCGCTGCGCGTCGCGCATGTCGGTCATCTCGACCACCGAGTTCACGTTGGGATATTTGACGTTGCCGCTGGCGTCCGCCGCCGGGTTGTTCGGCTCGTACTTGACGCGGAAATTCGACTGGTCGGGCTTGATCCGGCCGAGCGTGACGACCTGCGCGTCGAGCGTGCGGTCGAGCGCCGAGGAGAAGGTCGGCACCTTGCGCCGGTAGGGATCGCCGCCGGCGGTCTGCGAGGTCGAATCGGCGTTTGCGATGTTTTCCGAGATCACCCGCATGCGCCCGGCCTGCGCGCGCAGGCCGGAGGTCGCAATCGCCATCGAACGGGCAAAGTCGCTGCTGTCATTCGCCATGATGATACGGTTCCCTCAAGCTCTTTGTTTGAGCATGATCTTGTCGGAAAACCGCTGCACACTTTTCCGGATCATGCTCTAACCCTTGCCGATCGCGGTCTTGAGCAGATGCAGGCTCTTCGAATAGAGCGAGGTTGCGGCCGCGTAATCCATCTGGTTGTTGGCGGACTTCATCATCTCCTCCTCGAGATTGACGGCGTTGCCCGCGGGACGGGTCTCAAAACCCGCATTCCTGTTCTGGTCGAAGCGCGAGGGCGCGCCGGACGGCGTCAGGTGGGAGGCGCTGGTGACGGTCATCGCGAGCGGCCCCATCGAGCCCGTGACCGCGCCGGTCTTGTCGAATTTCGGCTCGACCAGCTCGCGCGGCCGGAAATTGGGGGTATCGGAATTGGAGACGTTCTCGGACAGGACGCGCTGGCGCTCCTGGTGCCACTGCATCTTAGTGCGAAGCGCCGACAGCACCGGAAGGTCGTTGATGGACATGATTGCGGCTCCTTCCGCCTCTTGCGGACCCCGAGGTCCGAAGCTAGGCAGAATTTGCCGCGTGTATGGTTAACAGGTGGTTAAGGATGCGGGACCGGCGTGCGGCGGCCCTTCAGGCGCGCTTGCGGCGCCGTGATTCCACGCCTATCGAAAGCCGCATTAACCCAACCACCTGGCGGCGCGTGCCCGAGCCAATAAGTCGTTTTGGATCGGGCGATTCATGGGTTATTAAGAGTTGGGGACGGCAAAACTTGCCGTGGGACGTTAAGAAATCGAAGTTTGGGGCATCGTAGGCCTGCGGTCGGCGTATCCGGCCATGGGCACGAGAACAGCGCCATTCGGGGACAAATATGCAAGGTAGCCCTATCACCTTCATCGTCGCGTTCATCGTCGTTCTGGCGTTGATCGGCGTCGCTGCGTGGCTGGTTCGCCGATTCGCCAACAGCCGGCTCGGCGCCAACACCCAGCGCGGCAGGATGCCCCGACTCGCGGTGATCGATGCGGCCGCGGTCGACGGCCGCCGGCGCCTGGTGCTGGTCCGTCGGGACAATGTCGAGCATCTCCTGATGATCGGCGGCCCCACCGACATCGTCGTCGAGCCGAACATCGTGCGCGCCGCGCCCGGCCGCGACCAGCTTCCGCAGCGTCAGAGCCCGGCCGAGCCGCCGCGCCTGGCTCCGATGCCTGACACCGCCTGGGCCGACGAGGCGCCGCGCCCTGAAGTGCTGGACCATCCGGAACCGCAAATGCCGGAACCGCCGCCGCGGCCGTCGCGCCCCTCCTTTGCCGACGAGGTGCGCCGGCCCGCCCCCGCTCTGGCCGAGCGCCGCAGCGATCCCCTTGCCGGCTTCACGCCGGAGCCTGTCGCGCCGCGCCCCGAGCGCGAGCCGCGGCCCGAACCGATGCCGCCGCGCGTGGCCCGCACCGAGCCGCCGCTGATGCCGCGCCCGCCGCGCCAGAGCGAGCCGGTGAAGGTACCGCCGGTGCGCGCCGAACGCGCGGCCGCGCCGCCGCCTCCGCCCGTGCCGCAGGCCCCGCCCGTTCCACCGCCGGCCCCTGCCGCCCCCTCCAGCGCCGAGCAAAATCTCGCCGAGATGGCCCAGCGCCTCGAGGCCGCGCTGCGCCGCCCGGCCGGCGAGACGGTCGCCCCTCCGGTGGCGCCGGAACCGCCGGCAGCGCCCCCGCGCGCCGCGCGCAGCGAGCCGCCGGCTCCTCCGGCCGCGCCGCCGGCACGTCCCGCGGTCGAGAAGACGAGCTTTGAGAATCTCGAAGACGAGATGGCCTCGCTGCTTGGCCGTCCGAAGCCGTCTTCGTGAGACTATCGGCCCTCCCGCGTAGAGTTCTTGTTCTTTCTGTCCTGACCGGCGCGACGTTTCTCGCAACGGCTGCGCATGCGCAGGACATCAGCATCAATCTCGGCGGCCAGGGCGGCGGCGTCACCGAGCGCGCGATCCAGCTCATTGCGCTGCTCACGGTGCTGTCGATCGCGCCGTCGATCCTGATCATGATGACGTCGTTCACGCGCATCGTGGTCGTGCTGTCGCTCCTGCGCACCGCGATGGGAACGGCGACCGCCCCGCCGAACTCGGTGATCATCGCGCTCGCGATGTTCCTCACCTTCTTCGTGATGGGGCCGGTCCTGCAGAAATCCTACGACGAGGGCATCCGGCCGCTGGTCGCCAACCAGCTCGGCGTCGAGGACGGGCTGCAGCGCGCCTCCGTCCCCTTGCGCGGCTTCATGCAGAAGAACGTGCGCGAGAAGGACCTCAAGCTGTTCCTCGATCTCTCCGGCGAGGCGCCGCCCGCTACCCCGGACGAGCTCGCGCTGCGCATCCTCGTTCCCGCCTTCATGATCTCCGAGCTGAAGCGCGCCTTCGAGATCGGCTTCCTCCTGTTCCTGCCCTTCCTGATCATCGACCTCGTCGTCGCCTCGGTGCTGATGTCGATGGGCATGATGATGCTGCCGCCGGCGACGATCTCGCTGCCGTTCAAGCTGATCTTCTTCGTGCTGGTCGACGGCTGGTCGCTGGTGGCGGGAAGCCTGGTGCAGAGCTACGGGGGGTCGTAGCCTCCCTACCCCTTTACGTCATACTGCTTGCTGAGGTGGTCGCCGATCTGGACCAACATGGCGACGCTTTCGGGGAAGCCCGGCCTGTCCCGGGTCGCCTGGTCGGCATCGGCGCGGAACTCCCAGCTGTCGCCGTCCCGGATGATCGAGATGGCCATGCCGTCGAAACTGTCGGCATGGACCTTCAATTCGGCCCGCGCCATGGCGATGAGTTCGGCTTCGGTCCTGGCTGGCTTGCTCATTTCAACGCTCTCCCGGCATGAAGGCTGACAGGTTGCCGCCTCGCGCGGCGCCTGTCGAGAGGCCTTGAAGTAGCAGCGATCTTACCGCGTCACCTTGATCTGCCGCACGACCGGGATCGTCGGCAGCGAGCCGGTGTGCTCGGCCTCGTCCCGGCCCTGCGGCCCGGCGGGCGCGCGGGCGGTGGCGTCGGGGAAGCGCAGCTTCATCTCGCGCAGGAAACCGTCGAGCGTGTCGACGCTGGCGGCGAGCTTGGCGATCTCGGCGAATTCGGCGCTGGAGGCCGCCGACGGCTTGCTGGCGATGTCGAAGGCGAGCCGGTCGGCGCTCTCGCTCATCAGCGGCGCATATTTGTCGCGGAAGCGCGCGAGGCCGATCGTGTCGTCGGCGAGCGCATAGCCGACGGCGGCGCGGATGATGTCGCTCTTCTCCACCGCGTTGAGCGGCTTGAAGTCGCGGAAGCGCTCGCCGTAATAGAGCTCGATCTGCTCGGCGGCGTCGCGCCAGCGCCGCGCCGCCCAGAAGATGTCGGAGCGCAGGCGCAGCACCTCGCGCCCCGAGACATTGGAGACGATGTCGAGCGCCAGATCGTGACGGCCGACGTCGCTCTGCGCCCTTGCCTCCAGCAGCAGGCGCTGCTGCCGCAGCTCGCCGGAGAGATCGCTGATGCGGCTCGCGCGCAGCGCCGAGATCGCCAGGTCGGGCTTGCGGTTGGCGAGATAGATCATGGCAAGGCGCGCGGCGACCTGTGCGCGCGCCGCGCCCTCGATGCGGTGGTCGACCTGGTATTGCAGCAGCTCGGCGGCCTGGTCGAGCAGGTCGATGGAGGCGAGGCGATCGGCGAGGCGCCGGATCAGCTCGTCGCCGCGGCGGCCGATCGGCGTCAGCTCGCGGAATTCGTAGAACATCCCGAGCGCCTCGATCGGCGGCAGCTCGCCGCCCTTCGGCCCCAGGAAGATCTGCGTGAACAGCTCGGAGGCGAGATCCTGGGCCTGACGCGAGGCCTCCGCATCCGGCTGGAGTTTCGTGGCGGTGCGCGCCGCGGTCAGGGCGTCGCGATAGCGCCCGGTCCCGGCATAGATCTGGGACAGCATCTGCAGCGTCTTGACCTCGATCGCGTCGCCGCGCCAGGTCATGGACAGCGTCTCGAGCTCGCGCAGCGCATCGTCTTTGCCGATCTCGTCGCGCCGCTGCCGCAGCGCGATCTCGAGCTGCTTCGCCTCGGCCGCCGCGAGGCGATCGTTCGAGGCGACCGCGAGCCTGTAGTCGTCGAGCGCGTCCCTGTCGTGGCCCAGCGCCTCGGCGAGGCGGCCGCGCAGCACGGCAAAGCCGGGCATGGCCTCGGGCGGAACGCCGATCACCTCGATCTCGCTGCGCCGCTTGGAGGCGCCGGCATAGTCCTTGACCTCGAGCGCGGCGCGCATTGCGTCCATCGTCACGACGCGCTGGATGTCGAGCGGGAGCGAGGCGATGGCGAATTCGACGTTCTTGAACTTCTCGCGCGCATCCGCCCATTTGCCCTGCCGCGCATAGGCGAGCGCCTTCCAGAGCTGGGAATCGTGGCTGTTGCCGATCACGGGATTGGCGAGGTCCTTCAGGCCCTCCGCCGTCCGGCCGATCAGGATGCTCGCGATCGCGTGCGTGATCAGCGCCGCGCTTTCCTCCTTGTTGAGGGGATCCGACAACATCAATTCGGTGACGGCCCTCGCCTCGTGATACATGGCGCGCGACATGTAGAACTGCGCCAGATCGAGCCGCGGCAGCGAGCGCTGCGCCGGTTCGACGGACGCGATCGCCGTGATCAGGCGGCTCAGGCGCGTCATGAAATCCTCGGACTGGCCCCTGCGCCAGCCGTCCGGACTGAAGATCGGCCGCACAGCGGTCGGGGCGCGCTCGGCCGAGATGTCGACCGGCGACAGCGTCAGCCCGCCCTTCTTGCCGAGAATGACCTTGTCGGACCCGACCTCGACGGCGACCTCGTCCGAGTTCGGCCGGATGGCGATGCCATGGGCGGATTCGAACAGCGAGAGATCGACCAGATCCTGCCGCTTGATGAAGCCGCGCAGCGGCCGCTGCGCGGTGACGACGTAGAGCGTGTCGCCGGCGTCGGGATCGGTGAACTTGTGCAGCAGGCCCGGATTGGCGAAGGGGATCGCAATGTTGGCGAGCGCGGGATCGGTGATGTTGCGCGACATCATCAGCGGCAGCGGCGTCGCCTGGAGCCTGTCGGCAAGCGTCAGCAGCCAGTGCGTCTCCTTGCCGACCTCCTCGCTCGTCAGCGAATAGACCAGCGGACGGGTGAGACGGATGCGCACCGCCTGTCCCTTGTCGAGCGGCATGCGGGTGACGTCGCCGATCATCGCCCCGCCCTTGCTGCGGATCGCCTCGAGGTCGATCGGCTTCTGCGAGTCGAACACCAGCCACACGGTGTCGCCGCGGCGGAACGCCGCCGCCGCCGTGGCGACCTCGAGCGGGAACGTCACGCGCAGTCCGTCGCTGTCGCGGCGCGCATCGACGCCCGCCATTGCAGGCGGCGCGGCCGGGGCCAGCGCCTCGGCAGGCGCCTGCTTGACCGGTTCCTTCACGGCCTCCTTCGGAGCCTCGGCAACCGCAGGCGTCGCGGGCTTGGGCGCCTCCACGGCGCGCGGCGTCTCAGTCATGGTCGCAGCCGGAGCGACCTTCGGCGCCTCGACGGGCGGCGCGGTTGCGGGCGCTTCCGGCTTGACCTCGATGTTGGCTTCGCGCGCGATCGTCTCCGAGCTCGGCGGCGCGATTTCGCGACGGGCATCCTTCCGCTCCGCCGCCGGCTTTTCCGCGGCCGGGGCTGGCCCCTGCCCTCCGGGCCGGACTTGCGCGATCGCGGCCTCGGCGCTCGTTGCCGCCTTGCCCTGGAAGGCAACGTCGACGACGTAGTTCTTCTCGTCGCGGAAGGAGTGCACGTCGGAATCGCCGATCAGCGCGATCTCCACCGTGGTCTGCTCGATGTCGGCCTTCTGCTTGATCGAGGCCACGTTCGGCGGCGCGGCAACCACCGCGTCCGCCAGATCGAAGTGGAGGTTGGCGTTGAAGGCGAGCGTGAGCTTCTGCTCGTTGAGCACCGAGGAGATGCCGACGCCGTCAGGCATCTCGAACACGAACCGGACGAAAGTCGGCTGCACCGAGGCGCGCACGCGGATCGGCGGGCGCTTCTTGGTCTCGGCAGCGGCGCGCTGGACGCGCAGCGCGCGCTCGGCAACCCGCGCGCGCTCGGCCAGTTCCTTGACGACGTCCATCGGCAGGCTCGGCGGCGGCCCCTTCCACCCCTCGGGCATCAGATCGATGAAGGTGCGCTCGCCGGCATTCATGGTATTGACGGTGACGCGCCGCGCCAGCGACAGCCGGATCGCGACGCCATCGGGATCGCGCCGGGCGGAGTTGATGTAATCGGGCGCGCCTTCCGGAACGCGGTCGACGGGAACGTCGACCGGCCGGTCGAAGCGGATGATCAGGATGGAGCCTGCCGTCGTCACCTCGGAGGGAACATCTTCGCCGAGCTTGATGACGAGGCGGGCAAAGCCGCCGGTGGCCGAGAAGGTCGCCTCGCCCCGGACCGGATCGGCCGCGCGGGCGGGCACATTGATGCCGATCAGGAGACAGGCCGTGAGCGCGGATGCCAGGCGGACATGACGCGACAGCCCCCGCGCCAGGGCGCGGGCTCGCGACAACACTCCAGCGGCAGCCTCTCGCGCCATTGGCGACATATCTTCCGGTTCGACGCTCGATGCCGGCACTGGTGCCGGCCCGTGCCGTCGAATGTAGGTTTTGCCAATTAAGGACTTCTTAAGTATGAGCTCTCAATTCGGCTTTTGCGTCGGTTTACCGTCGATCTTGGGCAGGTCGCCCGCGGAGGCGGATTGATCGCCGCCGCCGCTGGCGCGGCGCGCCATCTCGACCGTCAGCCGCTCGGCGGCCTCCGGCGACATCAGGCCGAGGATATCGGACATCTTCCGCGGCGCGATCAGCGAGGCGATCTCGATCAGCACGCCCATCTCCAGCCGGTCGAACACCCGTGCGGCGTCCTTGGGCTTCATGCCTTCATACATGGTGACGAGGCCCTTCATGCGCTGGGCTTCGGCGGCCTTGTGCTCGGCCTGGGTCGAGGAGATCCGGGATTCTACCGCCTTCATCTCGTCGACCTTGTTCTCGATGCGCTTCTCCGCCGACTTCAGCAGGCTCTCGCGAATGTCGATCTCGCGCTGGCGGGCCTCGATCTCCTGGCGGCGCGCCTGCAGTCGTTCCAGGATGGCGCGCTCCGCGGCCGGGATCTGCGGCTGGGCCTCCTCGGCCTTGACCGCGCCCTCGGGCTTGGTCTCGGGCGCGGCGGGCTTGGGGGCCTCCTTCTGGGTCGATCCCGTGATGTCGGGCTCCTCCCGCCCGGTCGGGAAGTTCAGGTTCTCCTGCGCCCAGGACTTCCTGGGCGTGTTCGGCTGGTAGTCGAAGACGTAGCCGCCATTGAGCACGAGGCCCGCAACCTTCAGCGTGGCGAGCCCCGCGACGGCAACCAGGACGACCGGAATAACGCGGATGTTACGGAAGGATTTCATGCCCTGACATCATGCGGCAAGACCGCTCGACCTGCGGCGCTCGGAGAATGCTTCGGCCGCCGCCGCCAGCGACTTCGCCGTCGACGGCGTGGCCGGTTCCGGATGCGTCACGGGGCGCGCGGCAATCGCGATCCTGGAGAGGCGGCGGACCACGGTGTCGGCCTCGCCGAGCTGCTTGTGGAGCTGGTCCGATATCTCGGTCGCGGCGGCGAGCTGGCTGCCGAGGTTCTCGTTGACGTCGCGCACCGCATGCTTCAGCCCGCCGATCGCGCGCTCGGCGATCTCGGTCGCGGTGATCAGCTCGGCGATCACCGCCTTCAGCGAGTGCTCGTCCGCCTTCAGCCGGGTCAGCCGCTTGTTGAGCAGGACGCAGTAGCCGATCGTCAGCATCAGCAGGACTGCCACCAGCATCTCGATCGCAATTCCCATGGCGTGGTTCATTGGGCCTCCATCATCTTGTTCTGCTCGTCAACCTTCTCGAACATCGCAAGTGTCGTACTTTGCTTGCGCAGGGGTTTCGTCACGCGGATTGCGACGCGGTCGCCGACCCGGCCCATCCGGCCTTCGGTCAGCGTGACGCTGCCGCAGCGCACCGTCACATTGGCATCGGCGCCCATGTCGAGCGGCAACGTGTCGCCGACCTTCAGGCGCATCAGCTGCTTCAAGGGAATGTCGGCCTCGTAGAGCACGGCGTCGACGGCGACCTCGGCCTGCACGATCTCGGTGGCGAAATGGCCTTCCCAGATGGTGTCGCGGCCGAACTTTTCGCCCATGAACATCTGGAGCAGCACGCCCCGGATCGGCTCGATGGTCGCGTAAGGCAGCAGGAGCTCGATGTTGCCGCCGCGGTCTTCCATGTCGATGCGCAGGCGCACCAGGATCGCGGCGTTGGCCGGGCGGCTGATCGCGGCGAAGCGCGGGTTGGTCTCCAGCCGGTCGATCGTGAAGGTCACCGGCGACAGCGGCCGGAACGCCTGCTCGGCGTCGGCCAGGACCACCTCGACCAGCCGCTTGACCAGCTCGGTCTCGATCGTGGTGTAGGGCCGGCCCTCGATGCGGAGCTGGCTCGTGCCGCGCCGACCGCCGAGCAGCACGTCGATCATCGAGTAGATCAGGCTGGAATCGACCGTCGCCATGCCGAAGTTTTCCCACTCCTCGGCCTTGAACACCGAGAGCACGGCCGGCAGCGGGATCGAATTCATGTAGTCGCCGAAGCGCACCGAGGTGATGCGGTCGAGCGAGACTTCGACGTTATCGGAGGTGAAGTTGCGCAAGGATGTCGTCAGCAACCGTACCAGGCGGTCGAAGACGATTTCGAGCATCGGCAGACGCTCGTAGGAGACCATCGCCGAATCGATGATGGCACGAATGCCGGAATGGTCGTCGACGGTGACGTCGCCGACGGTGAAGCCGAGGAGATTGTCGATCTCCTCCTGCGACAGCACCCGCTCGCCGGAGTTCTTGCCGGAGCCGAGATCGCGGCTGCCGTCCTCGACCATGGCCGCCCATTGCAGGGCCATGGTCTCGGACAATTCGTTCTCGGCAGCAGCCTTCGCGGCCTCCGCGGGATCCTCGGAATCAAGCGAGGCCTCCCATTGGGCGGCAATTGCATCCTGGTCGACCTGGTCGTTCCCCGCCATGATCCCTAGCCCATCCCGCTCACTGGATCACGACTTCCCTGAACAGCACCGCGCTGACCTGGATCGGCGCGACCGCCGCGTTGACGCGCCTGGTCAGCTCTTCCTTGAGGCGGAAGAGGCCGGCGGAGCCGTTGAGGTCGGAGGGGCGAAGTTCCCGGACATAGGTCTGGAAGATGTCGGTGATGCGCGGCATCGTCGGCTTGATCGCCTCGACCTGCCTCTCTTCCTTCAGCTCCAGCACGATCTTCAGCCGCAGATATTGCACGCGCTCGCCCGGCGCGCCGGCGAGGTTGACCATCATGTCGGGGACGTCGAGGAAGGCCGGCGGCTTGGCCGGCGGCGCGGCCTCGGCATGACGCACCTCGTCGCCGTGGCTGAAGAAGACGAACCAGGCCGCGGCACCGACGCCGAGGACGGCGAGCAGGCCGACGGCCATGATGATGAGCCTGAGCTTGTTCCTGGGCGGGGCGGCTACCGCGCCTTCGACGGCCAGGCCGCCTTCCGCTTCAATCTCTGCCATGGTCGATCGCGCCGCTCATCTCGTAATGGGTCGATAGAGCGAAGCCAGCCGGCAGACAGTGACGCGATACAAATGCCCCAGCGCAACGCGCCCCTCTCAAGTGCAACGCTAAGGTAAGAATGGTTAACGGAATCTTTCCAAGACGCCCCGGCTAGGAAAAATCTGCCGGGCAGAGATGGCTAACAGAACCTTTCTGCCGCCCTGCGGCGCCGGTCGAAAAACGGCAACACGCTGAAATCGCTCAATTTTCCGGGTTGGCACGGCTTTCGCTGAGAGGGGACCGAGACCGAACGGTTTGGGAGAACCTGACGGCCTCTTTCACGGGGTCCACTGCGGCGCTTGGGAGAGCGAAGTGGCAGGCCCGCTCAGGGGAGATTTCCGATGCAGAACGCGCTTCTGATCGGCTTGTCACGGCAGATGACGCTGGAACGGCAGATGGATGTCATCGCCAACAACGTCGCCAATGCCAACACCAACGGCTTCAAGGCCGACCATTCGCTGTTCGAGGAGTTCCTCAACACGAATGCGCGCGAGGACAATTTCACCGGCACCGACCGCCGGGTCTCCTATGTGCAGGACCGCGGCACCTTCCGCGACCTGGTCCAGGGTCCGATGCAGCCGACCAACAACCCGCTCGACATGGCGATCGACGGCAACGCCTATTTCGCGGTGCAGGCCAATGGCGGCGAGCGCTACACCCGCGACGGCAAATTCTCGCTGAGCAGCACCGGCCAGCTCGTCACCGCCGACGGCAACCCCGTTCTCGGCAATGCCGGCCCGATCACCTTCCAGCCGACCGACCACGACATCAACATCGCGCCCGACGGCACCGTCACGGTGCTCGAGGGCACGGCCAAGACCGATTCGATCCGCGGCAAGATCCGCATGGTGTCGTTCGACGATCCGGCCAGGCTGACCAAGCTCGGCGCCAATCTCTATGCCACCGGCTCCGCCACGCCGCTCGCCGACGCCAAATCCAGCGTGCGCCAGGGCTACATCGAGAAGTCGAACGTGAACGCGGTCGGCGAGATGAGCCGCATGGTCGAGGTGATGCGCAGCTACGCCGCCGTCGCCAACCTGCTGCAGCAGCAGAGCGACCTCCACAAATCGGCGATCGAGAAGCTCGCCGACGTTCCGGCCTGATTGAGGGAGAACTGACATGCAGGCGCTTCACACCGCAGCGACCGGAATGGCGGCACAGGAACTCAACGTTCAGGTGATCTCCAACAACATCGCCAATTTGCGCACCACCGGCTTCAAGAAGCAGACCGCTTCGTTCCAGGACCTGATCTACGAGCACGTCCGCCGCGTCGGCGCCCAGTCCTCCGACCAGGGCACCATCCTGCCGGTCGGCGTCGACATCGGCGGCGGCGTCAAGACCGTCGGCACGCCGCGCAGCATGACGCAGGGCACGCTGTCGCAGACCGGCAACGATCTCGACCTTGCGATGTCCGGCGAGGGCTTCTTCAAGATCCTGATGCCGGACGGCACCTACCAGTACACCCGCGACGGCACCTTCCAGATGGACAATCAGGGCCGCGTCGTCACCGCGCAGGGCAACCCGGTGCAGCCGACCATCACCATCCCGAACAACGCCTCGGGCATCACCGTGAACGAGCAGGGCCAGGTCTCGGTGACGCTGCCGGGCTCGTCGGCCTCCACCATCGTCGGCACGATCAACGTCACCCGCTTCATCAACAAGGCCGGCCTGCAGCCGGTCGGCAGCAACCAGTTCACCGAGACGCCCTCCTCCGGCCCGCCGCAGGACGGCACCGCGAACACCGAGGGCTACGGCAAGATCACGCAGGGCAGCCTGGAGCAGGCCAATGTCGACGTCGTCTCCGAGATGAGCGACCTGATCGCCGCGCAGCGCGCCTACGAGATGAACGCCAAGGTCATCAGCGCCGCCGACCAGATGATGCAATCGACCACGGCGCTGTTCCGCTGAGGTGATGACGATGATCCGCACCACGCTCGCCATTGTCTCCGCCCTGTTCGCGCTGGCACTGCCGGCGCAGGCCGCCGACGACATCGCGGTGCCGACGCTGCGCGCCAGCGTCACCGTCACCTCGGACGTGGTGCGGGTCGGCGACCTCGTCGACAATGCCGGCCCGGCTGCGCTGGTCGCGGTCTACCGCTCGCCCGATCTCGGCACCACCGGCGCGCTGCCGGTCGCCCACGTGCTCTCGGTGTTGCGCGCCAAGCAGGTGATCGGCGTCATGACCGGCGACATCAGGGAAGTCCAGGTCACCCGCCTCGCCCGCACGCTCGCCACCAAGGACATCGAGACCGCGGTGGCCTCCGCGCTCGAGCGCCGCTTTGGCCTCGGCGACGCCGCCAACATCGCGGTCACCTTCGACCGCGGCGTCACCGACATGCGGCTCGACGCCTCCAGCACCGGCGCGCTCCAGCCGGTCGCGACCCGCTACGACGCGCGCAACGGCCGTTTCGACGTCTCCTTCGAGATCGGCAACGGCAACAATCCGTCGCCGACCAAGCTGCGCTTCACCGGCACCGCGGTCGAGACCGTCGAGGTCGCCGTTCTGACCCGCGACATCGAGCGTACCGAGACGCTGAAGGCCTCCGACGTCGCGCTGGAGCGCCGGCCGAAGGCGGAGGTGAGCGGCGAGGCCGCCTCGCGCGACCGCACCATCGGCATGCAGCTGCGCCGGCCGATGCGGGCGGGCACGCCGATCCGCGTCGCCGACGTCATCAAGCCCGACTTCGTGCAGCGCGACCAGAACGTCACCATCATCTACCAGGTGCCCGGCCTCTACCTCACCACCCGCGGCAAGGCGCTCGACAGCGGCGCCGAGGGCGACACCGTCAGCGTGCTCAACGTGCAGACCAAGCGCACGCTGACCGGCGTGGTCACCGCCCGCGGCCAGGTCACGGTCATGGGCGCGAGCCAGTCCGCGCCGATGGCGCCGGCGGTCGAGCAGACCTCCTCGCTCAAACGCGACGAGACGCCGGCTCCCGTCAACACCGACGCCATCGTCCGTGGCCTGGTCCAGGCCCCCGCATCGCCGGCCCAGATCATGCAGGCTCCCATCCCGCCGGTTCGCGTCTCGCAAGCTTCAGCCAAGTCAGAGTAAAGTCATGTCCAGTTTCAGTCAGGCTTCCCGTCTCCGTCGCATCGCGGTCTCCGCGCTGCTGCTCGCCACTTGCGCGCTGGCGAGCGGCTGCTCCTCGATCGACCGCCTGTCGCAGATCGGCGAGCAGCCAAAGCTGTCGGCGATCGAAAATCCGACGGCGCAGCCCGGCTACAAGCCGGTGCAGATGCCGATGCCGAAGCCGGAGGTCGCCTCCTACAATCCGAACTCGCTGTGGCGCAACGGCAGCCGCGCCTTCTTCAAGGACCAGCGCGCCCACCAGGTCGGGGACCTTCTGACCGTGAGCGTCAACATCACCGACAAGGCCAATATCGAGAACGACACCTCGCGCAGCCGCACCAACAAGGAAGATTCGGGCATCACCGACTTCATCGGCGCCAAGACCATCACGCAGCCCAACAAGATCCTGCCCGGCCGCATCCTCACCGCCGACTCGACCTCCTCCAGCGAAGGCAAGGGCAGCGTCGAGCGCAAGGAAGCGCTGCAGACCAACGTCGCCGCCGTCGTCACCCAGGTGCTGCCGAACGGCAATCTCGTGGTCGAGGGCAAGCAGGAGATCCGCGTCAATTTCGAGATCCGCGAGCTCGTGGTCGCCGGCATCGTTCGCCCGGAGGACATCCAGAGCGACAACACCATCGACTCCACCAAGATCGCGCAGGCCCGCATCGCCTATGGCGGCCGCGGCCAGATCACGGACGTGCAGCAGCCGCGCTACGGCCAGCAGGTGATGGACGTGCTGCTGCCCTTCTAGCCTTCGTCACGAGCTCCCACATCGTGTTCGCGAACCTGGGCGCGAGCGACGGTGTACTACGCGGCCCTCGCTAGCTCCCCTGGCGAGGGCCGCATGTATTCTTGCGGTGGTGCGGCTGGTGGCGAGTCAGGTCCTCCCAATGACGATTTCCGAGGACACCATCTCCCTCTCGCGTGTCCCGGACGCGGCGCAATGCGTCAGCGTTGCGACGCAGAGCCGGGACCCAGGAAGCCACGCAACACGCTGAGGCATGGGCCCCGGCTCTGCAGCGCACCGCTGAAGAAGCGCTGCGCTGCGTCCGGGGCACGAGATCACGTAAACTCCGCCTCTACCACGCCGAGCCCGTCCAGCTCCATCCGCACCTTGTCGCCGGCCTTGAGCCACAGCGTCTTCACGAGGCTCCCCGTCAGCACGAGTTGTCCCGCGTGCAGACCCTTGCCCTCGGCGGCGAGGTGGTTTGCGAGCCAGGCGAGCGCGTTGTGGGGATGGCCGAGCACGTCGGCGCCGGTGCCGTGGCTGACCTCCTCGCCATTGACGATGGCGCGGCCCTTGATCGCCGTCAGGTCCGGCACGGACGAGCGCGGCACCGCCTCGCCCAGCACGCAGCCGGCAGCGAAGAAATCGTCGGCGATCAGCGTCGGCGCCCCCATCGTCTCCCATTTGACGTAGCGGTCATCCACGATCTCGATCGCGGGATGATAGGCCTCGACCGCCTCGCCGACCCATTCGGCGGTGAACGGCGCCTCGCCGGCGGCAAGGCTGCGCTTCAGCCGCACCGCGATCTCGCATTCGACGCCGACGCGGACATAGTCGGAAGCGGCAAGCCTTGCGCCGCTGTCGTGCACACCCTTCTGGAACACGCCGCCGCCGCAGGGGTGCGGAATGCCGATATAGTCCTGCATCACCTGGCTGGTGCAGCCGATCTTGTAACCGACCAGCGGCCCGACATGCGGCAGCAGGAGGTCATGCAGCGCCCGCTGGACCTGATAGCCCTCGGCCTCGTCGGCCGGGGGGACCTCGAGCGCCGCAAGCGGCGCCCGGTTGCGGCGCGCGAGCGCAATCGCCTTTGCGGCTTCGAGAATGTTGTCCATCGGCGCCGCCTCCCACGCTACGCGACTGAGGACGGCAGTTCAGCATCCCCGCCCGGGGCTGACAAGCGCTGGGAGGCGCGTGCCCTCCCCCTTGACGAGGCCGTGCTGATCCGTGGCCGGCCTTTAAGGGAATATTGATGTGGCCGAGGCTTTATGGCGGAGCGCACTTCGTGATGATGTGCGAGACATGATTGCAGCGAAATCTGCTGCTGCTCGATCAGCCCCTCAACATTCGAGTCGATCTCATTGATGCGACTCCCGAAAACCTCCCGCACCTGAAGTGAAGGCTGTTTCTCATGTGAACTCACGTGAGCTCGGAGGATTTTGCGCTAGCGCATTGATCACGATTCACTTTTCGCGATCGCGCGCGTCAACCGGCGCGCGAGGCGGCAAACGGCAGGCAAAATGCCAAGCGCGGCGCGAAGCTGCGCCCTGAGCCCAAAAACAAAGAGCCGCATCGCTGCGGCTCGGACTCTATTCGTCGCGATAGACCTTCTCGCGTTTCTCGTGGCGCTCCTGCGCCTCCACCGAGAGCGTCGCGATGGGCCGGGCCTCGAGCCGCTTCAGGGAGATCGGCTCGCCGGTCTCCTCGCAATAGCCGTAGGTGTTGTCCTCGATGCGCTGCAGCGCGGCATCGATCTTGGCGATCAACTTGCGCTGGCGGTCGCGGGCACGGAGCTCGATGGCACGGTCGGTTTCGGACGAAGCCCGATCGGCGAGATCGGGGTGGTTCACATTCTCCTCCTGCAGGGCCTGCAGGGTGAGCTTGGACTCTTTGAGGATCTCATCCTTCCAGGAGAGGAGCTTCACGCGGAAGTACTCCTTCTGCCGGTCGTTCATGAAAGGCTCTTTTTCGGTCGGTCGGTAGTTTTTCAACTTTTCCAAGGGCGGCCTATCTTCTTAAGCAACGACTCGCGAACGGAAACGGGGTCCGTTGAGCCGGGCCTTATATAGCGGCCTCCTGTGACAGACAATATTTCCTTAAGCGCGCGGTTACCGGCCCCAAGCCCTTGCACAGGAAGGTTTATCCGTAAGGGCCCGGGGGCGGCCGGACGCCTAGTAACCAACCGTGAAGCGCTGCCTTGCATGGGCCGGCCGCTCGACCTCATCGGCGAGGGCAATGGCGTAGTCGGCGAAGCTGATCCAGCTCTTCCCGTTCGCATCTGCGAGAAGCTGGTCGGTCCCGAGCCGGAACCTGCCGGTACGCTCGCCCTCGACGAACAGCGCCGAGGGCGAGAGGAAGCTCCAGTTGAGGTCCCTCACCTGCCGCAGCAGATCCAGGAACGCAGAACCCGCCTCCGCCTCGGCCCTGTATTGGGCCGGAAAACCGGGGGTTGTGACCAGTTTTATACCCGCCGCGACCTCCAGGCTGCCGGCACCGCCGACCACGAGGTAGCGCCCGATCCTCGCCTCCCTGGCGGCCCCGATCAGCTTGTGGGGATCGCTCGCCAGGAAATGGACGGCGCTGATCGCGACGTCGTGGCCGGCCCAAAGCTTGGTCAGGCCGGCCTGGTCGAGCACGTCGCCTCTGGCTGGCGTGACATGCGACAGGGCCGCAATCCTGCCGGGGTTCCGGGCAATGGCAGTGATGTCGTGGCCGCGACGGGACAGTTCCTTGACGATTTCCGACCCGGCTCGGCCCGAGGCGCCGGCAACTGCAATCTTCATGAGGGCTCCTTTGCTGCATTAGTAACTAATAGTTACTAGATATCACAAAGGACGCTGGTGTTAAGAGAGCACTTTGTGCTTACCTGATTACGCAGGGGTAACCCCGCGAGACCGAAAGCAGGGAGCAAGTGATGAAGCCCGACGTCTATTCCGCCGATTGCCCGACGCGCCGGATCCTCGACCGCATCGGCGACAAATGGGCGGTGCTGATCCTGCTGCTGCTGCGCGGGGAGCCGATGCGCTTCAATCAATTGCGCCGCACGATCGAGGGCATCTCGCAGAAGATGCTGAGCCAGGTTCTCAAGTCGCTCGAACGCGACGGCCTGATCAGGCGCCGCGCCATCGCCACGGTGCCGGTGACGGTGGAGTACTCGATCACGCAGCTAGGCCTGACGCTGGCCGCGGCCGTCGATCCCTTGCGCGACTGGGCCGAGCAGAACCTGAAGGACGTCCTCGCCGCGCAGCGCCGCTATGACGCGCAGCAGAAGGCTGAAGCGGCGTAGGCAACCGCCGCTGTCATGCCCCGGCTTGACCGGGGCATCCAGTACGCCGCGGCCCCTCGATTCAACAACGACTGTCTCTGGAATACTGGGTCGCCCGGTCCTGATGTGCAATTGCGCATAAGGCCGGGCGACGACGAGAAGATTTTCGAATTCGCTAGAAGCGATTGAGCGCCTACGCCTGTCCGGCCTTGGCGAGCTCGACCTCGACCCGCAGCTCGATCTCGGACAGCACCGCATCGAGGCCAGGGTCGCCGGAGGACGATTTCAGGTTCGCCGCCGCGTCCCGCAGCCGCATCACCGTGGCGCCGTCGAGCTTGCCGGACAGCAGCCCCATCTTCAGATCCTCGAGCACGTCGAGCGCGGTCCGGCCGCGGGCGACCGAACGCTTGCGGCGCTCGACCGGATCCTCCTCGACGCCTTGCAGCGCGAGCAGCCCGTCGATGCCGGCGGCGGCCTTCGGTGCGGCGGCGCTCCGCGTCTCCTGCGCCGGGGAGCTGTCGGGCAGCACGAAGCTGCCGGAGCCCGTTCGCCTGGCCTGATTGGCCGGCGTCCCTAGCGTGGTGCCGTTCGGTCCGTAGATGCGCATCGAAGAATCCGTGATCGTTGCCCGAGATTGGCCGCTTTATGGTTAATGATGCGTAAACGCCCCGGCAAAATCTGCCGGGAGGCGGCAGTTTTGCGCCCTAGGGCGAACGCCTTCTGGCGCCGGTCAAAAGACATTTAGTCAATACATTCAGTCACGTAACTCTATCGCTCAAGGTTGGCACAACCCTCGCAAGGAAAGCGTCGGACCAGCTCGTCATGGGAGTGTCGCGGCAGGTCCGTCGATTTGAGGAGCCTCGGGGAGCAGAGGATGCCAGGCGTTCGTTGGATGAGGTTTGTTGGGGTGGCCTGCGCCGCGCTGTCTGCGCTGGCGTGCGCGCTCACGCCGGCGGCTGCGACCTCGCGCATCAAGGATCTCGCCAACATCGAGGGCGTCCGGCAGAACCAGCTCATCGGCTACGGCCTCGTGGTCGGCCTCAACGGCACCGGCGACACCCTGAACAACATCCCCTTCACCAAGCAGTCGCTGCAGGCGATGCTCGAGCGCATGGGCGTCAACATCCGCGGCGCCACCATCCGCACCGGCAACGTCGCCGCCGTGATGGTGACCGGCAATCTGCCGGCTTTCGCCACCCAGGGCACGCGCATGGACGTCACGGTGTCCGCGCTCGGCGACGCCAAGGATCTGCGCGGCGGCACCCTGCTGGTCACCCCCCTGCTCGGCGCCGACGGCAACGTCTACGCGGTCGGACAGGGCTCGCTCGCGATCTCCGGCTTCCAGGCCGAGGGCGAGGCGGCGAAGATCGTGCGCGGCGTTCCGACCGTCGGCCGCATCGCCAACGGCGCCATCATCGAGCGCGAGATCGAGTTCGCGCTCAACCGGCTGCCGAACGTGCGGCTCGCGCTGCGCAACGCCGACTTCACCACCGCCAAGCGCATCGCCGCCGCGATCAACGACTATCTCGGCGTCAAGACCGCCGAGCCGATCGATCCCTCGACGGTGCAGCTTGCGGTCCCGTCGGAGTTCAAGGGCAACGTCGTCGCCTTCCTCACCGAGATCGAGCAGCTCCAGGTCGATCCGGATCTCGCCGCCAAGATCGTCATCGACGAGCGCTCCGGCATCATCGTGATGGGCCGCGACGTCCGCGTCGCCACCGTCGCGGTGGCGCAGGGCAACCTCACCGTCACCATCTCCGAGAGCCCGCAGGTCAGCCAGCCCAACCCGCTGGCGCGCGGCCGCACCGTGGTCACGCCGCGCACCAGCGTCGGCGTCGCCGAGGACGGCAAGAAGTTCGCCGTGGTCAAGGACGGCGTCTCGCTGCAGCAGCTCGTCGACGGCCTCAACGGCCTCGGCATCGGCCCGCGCGATCTCATCAGCATCCTGCAGGCGATCAAGGCCGCCGGCGCGATCGAAGCCGACATCGAGGTGATGTGATGCAAAGCAGCAGCATCAACACCGCGCACGTCGCGACCTCCGCCTTCGCCAACCCCGCCTTCGCGGTGGAGAGCCGCAACGGCCGGCCCGATTTCGAGCTTGCGGCCGCGCTGCAGAAGGTCTCGCAGCAGCAGCAGACCAGGGCGCAGAAGACCGCCACCGATTTCGAGGCGATGTTCCTCAACAGCATGTTCGCGCAGATGACGTCGGGCCTGAAGGGCGACGGCCCGTTCGGCAGCACGCCGGGAACCGGCGTGTGGCGCTCGATGTTGACCGAGCAATATTCGAAGAACTTCGCCAACGCCGGCGGCGTCGGTATCGCCAGCGACGTCTACCGCACCCTGATCCTCCAGCAGGCCAGAACCATCCGCACGGCATAAGGTCTCAAACGACATGAACCAGTTCAACACCGCGCGGCAGCCGATGCCCACCCCTCGCCCCGCCAGCGCGGCCGGCGCCGAAGCGCGCAAGCTCGCCGAGGCCCTGATGGACGCGATGAGCGCGCTGCTCGGGGTGATCGAGCGCGAGACCGAGCTCGTGCGCGCCGGCCAGGTCCGCGAGGCGATGGCATTCGAGGGCGAGAAGCAGGAATTGTCGCGGCGCTATGTCGGCGCCGTCAGCCAGTTGAAGGCGAAGCAGGCCGAGCTCGCGAAGTCGGCGCCCGAGCTGCTCTCGACGCTGCATCGCCACCACGACGCGTTCCGCGCGATGCTGCAGGTCAATCTCACCGTGCTCGCCACTGCACACGCCGTGTCCGAGAGCGTCGTGCGCGGCGTCAACGCCGAGATCCAGAAGCGGAACGTTCCGAACACCTATACCGCGGCGGGCCGCCGCGCCACGCCGGGCCCGCGTCACATCACGCCGCTCGCGGTCAGCCGCTCGCTCTGAGCGCGCACGCGAGAACCAGCGACAATTTTACGAAAAACCGCGCGGCGATGTCGCCGCGCGGTTAGGCACGTTTGCTTACCAGGTCTTCAATCCTGGTGTTCCATGGTTGCAACCAGAGAGGGGTTGGGGTTTGACTCAAGACAGGCAACCAGGAGGCTGCCATGAGTACAGACTTCAGCATCAGGCCGGTGGGGATACCGGCCCCCGTGCAGATCGTAGCGACGTCGAACTCGGCGGCGCGCGAAGCCGTGCAACCTGATTTGCCGGTGAGCCAGGCGGTTGCCGCGAGCGATACCGGCACGGCCGTGCGCAATGATCCGCCCAACAACCAGAACGTCTCGCGCCAGGTCGTGTTCGACCAGGCGGCCGCGTCGTTCGTGTTTCAGGTGGTCAACGCGAGGACCGACGCGGTGGTCGATCAGTTCCCCGACGATGCGATGCTGCGCCGGCGGGCCTATTTTCGCGCCCAGGATTTGAAGTCCGAGCCCTCGCGCCCGCAGCCTACGGACCGCAGCGCCTGACGATCAGGTCGCACGCTTGGCAATGGCGGTGTCGAGATAACTCGAGCCGGTCGCCTCGTTGGTGACGACGTTCTTGACCTGCGCCTTGCCGGCCGCCGTCAGCGTGAACCTGGTATTGGCGAAGCGGAACGAGTTGTCCTTGATCAGGACCTGCTGGAACTGCGACGAGCCGGCGCTCTCGTAATGGACCTGCGCGCGGAACCCGCTGACCTGCGAGACCGTCAGCGAGAATTTCTTGCCGTCGGAATAGACGCCGCTCCACTTGCCCTCATAGAGCGAAGCATCGACCGGAACGTATTTCGACGAGCCCCTTGCGGTCGAAAGCACGTCCGACTTGTACGCGGTCGACAGGATGCTCATCAGGTCGGCCACGGCGCGCCTCCGTCAGGGCCGGCCGGACAGGCCGGCGGCAATATTCCGGTTGATCTCGATCAGCGGCCGGAAGTGGTCGAACTGCGGGCTCGCCTGCAGCGCGGCGGTCTGGCCCAGCACGAACACGCCGATGTTGGCGATCTTCTGCCGAACGTCGAGCGGCTGCGGATTGCTGTCGCGCATCGCCTCGCTCAGGAAGATCGTCCAGAGCTTGCGATTGAACATCAGCGCGTTGGTGGTTTCCTCGCTGAGCGGGTCGGCGTTATTGACGGCGTCCTGAAGCTTGTTGGCCGCTTTCAGCAGGGCCTGCGCCTCGATGTCACGGGGAGATGCGGTAGTCGTTGCGACACGGGCGTAGGCCGAGGCAGCGGAATTCGACATCAATCACCTTGGAGGTTACCTAGCCCGTTGAACGCGCTTGAGGATTCCTATTTCGACCCTAGGCAGTAGCGCTTAAGATTTGCTTACGTGGCTGCTTTGGAAGCACCCCGGACAAGTACGGGCCCTTCGCCGCAAAGCTAGAGTGTGGGCATGCACGCTGTAAACAACGCGTATCGATCTCGGCTAATCACGTCTTAGCCGCTCCTCTTAAAAAAGCGGCGGAGCGTTAGCCCCGCCGCCATATCTCGAGCTGCGGAGCGATATCAGCGCAGCAGCTGCAGCACGCTCTGCTGCGACTGGTTGGCCAGCGACAGCGCGGAGACCGCGATCGACTGGCGGGTCGACAGCGCCTGGCTGTTGGCCGCTTCCTCGTTGGTGTCGGCCAGCGTCAGGTTCGCCGAACCGGTCTGCAGCACATTGATCAGGTTTTTGTTGAAGTCCTGCCGCACCTGCACGATCGACAGGTTCGAACCGAG
This sequence comes from Bradyrhizobium diazoefficiens, assembly GCF_018131015.1. Taxonomy (GTDB): domain Bacteria; phylum Pseudomonadota; class Alphaproteobacteria; order Rhizobiales; family Xanthobacteraceae; genus Bradyrhizobium; species Bradyrhizobium diazoefficiens_B. The sequence goes on along the minus strand of NZ_JAFCJJ010000014.1, from coordinate 76,624 downwards.
CGCCGAGGCCTGCGAGCGCAGCGTGGAGCTGGCGTTGTTGAGCGTGGTCAGCACGCGGTTGGTCGCGGCGTTGTCGATGAAGTCGGTGCCCTGCAGCAGGGTCGACAGGCCGAGACCGCCGGCGTTGAAGGTGACGCCGGTGATCGTCAGCGTCGACTTGCCGGTTTCGTTGAACACCAGCTTCAGCGTGTCGCCATTGAGCAGGTTGACGCCGTTGAACGAGGCGTCCTGGGCCGTCGTGTTGATCTGCGACAGGATGTTGTTGTACTGGATGACGAGGTTCTGGCGGATCGCCTGCGAGGTCGGATCCTTGATCGGCGTCGAAGTCAGCACCGCGCCCTTCGTGATTTGAAACGCACCGTTGGCGTCGGTCGCGTTCTGCGCCGTGCCGCTGACCGCCGGGAAGGTGTACGACGCAAAATCATTGCTCGTCGAGATCGTCAGGTGGCCGGTCGAGTCGATCGAGGCGGAGAGATTGTCGCCGGCGAGCTGCGTGTTGAGGTCGTTCAGCGTCTTGACCGTGCCGCCGGTGCCGTCGCCGAAGGTAACCGTGGTGGGCAGACCGCCGCCGAGCGCGGCGAAGCTCAAGGTGTCGCCGGTCCGGTTGTAAGTGTTGGCGGTGAGGCCGAGCTTGGCGACCGCGGTGCCGGAGAGCGTCAGGTCGGAATTGACGCCGGTGTTGAGCTGCAGGGCAGATCCCGCCGCACCGGAGTTTGCCACCGTCGAGGCAACCGAGCCGGTGCCGGTATTGCCGGCCGCGGTGTCGATGGCGCTGAGCAGGTTCGCAACCGTTGGGGCGGTGCCGCTGGTGCCAAGGTAGAACGTGACATTGCCGAAGGCGTCGGTGGAACTGGTCTGAGGCGTGACGGTGCTGGTGTCGAATGTGATGTTCTTGCCGTTCACCGTCAGCACATCGCCGTTGGACAGCGCGGTGCCGCCCGTGCCGATGGCCGTCAGCAGGTCCGTCCCGGCGATGGTACCCACCGCGGCGCCCTTGTTGACGACGCCGCCGGTATAGATCCGGTTGCTCATGGTGCCGAGGCCGCGCAGGTCAGTGCCGTCGATATTGACCCCGTTCCGGGTAATGGCGCCGGAGGCGATGTTGCCGCGGGTCGAGTAGCCGACCGTGGTCTGCAGCGCCTGGCTGGCGACCGACTTGGCGCTGTCCACCAGCTTCTGCAGCGAGGTGATGCCGGTGTTGGCGGCTTGCAGCACCTGCACGCCGTTGCCGATGCTGTCCAGCAGGTTCCCGATGTCGCTGGCCCGGGCATCGAGGCCCGCCGCGGTGAAGAAGTTCGTCGGGTTGTCGAGGGCCGTGTTGACCTTCTTGCCGCTGGCGAGACGGCCCTGGGTGGTCGAGAGCAATTCCGCGGTCGATTGCAGCGAGAGCAGGTTCTGGCGAACGGCCGCTGTAAGCACAATATTTGACATAGGTTTTTCCCTAGATACCCGTCACATCGACTGATCGCGCACGGCGCGGAACAGCTTCACTTGTGGGCGACTCTAGGGGGCAGCGCTTAAATTATGGTTAATCGCGACTTAATCCGTAAGGTTAACAAAGCGTTGACGAAAAATGTCCGAATCAAGCCTGCGCAAACGAGAACGGCGGGGCTTTCGCCCCGCCGTCCGATAGTCGTAAATCGCCTGCGATATCAGCGCAGCAGCTGCAACACGCTCTGCTGCGACTGGTTGGCCAGCGACAGCGCGGACACCGCGATCGACTGGCGGGTCGACAGCGCCTGGCTGTTGGCCGCTTCCTCGTTCGTGTCGGCCAGCGTCAGGTTGGACGAGCCGGTCTGCAGCACGTTGATCAGGTTCTTGTTGAAGTCCTGACGGATCTGCACGACCGACAGGTTCGAACCGAGCGTCGAGGCTTCCGAACGCAGCGTGCTGCTGGCGTTGTTCAGCGTGGTCAGCACGCGGTTGGTCGAGGCGTTGTCGATGAAGTCGGTACCCTGGGTCAGGTTCGACAGGCCGAGACCGCCGGAGTTGAAAGTCACGCCGGTGATGGTCAGGGTCGACTTGCCGGTTTCGTTGAACACCAGCTTCAGCGTATCACCATTGAGCAGGTTGACGCCGTTGAACGACGCGTCCGCAGCCGTGGTGTTGATCTGCTGCATGATGCCGTTGTACTGCGACACCAGAGCCTGGCGGGTCGCCTGCGCGGCCGCATCCTTGATCGGATTCGTCACCGTCACCGCGCCGTTCGAGGCCTTGAACGCACCGGCAGCATCCGTCGTTCCCGTTCCGGCGACCGTCGGCAACGAATACGACGCGTAGTCGTTGTTGGTCGAGATGGACAGCTTGCCGGTCGAGTCGATCGAGGCCGACATGTTGTTGCCGGCGAGCGCCGTGTTGAGGTCGTTCAGCGACTTGACCGTGCCGCCGGTGCCGTCACCGAAGGTGATGGTCGTGGCAAGGCCGCCGCCGAGCGACGTGAAGCTCAGCGTGTCACCGGTGCGATTCGTGGTACCGGCGGTGATGCCGAGCTTGGCGATCACGGTTCCGCCGAGCGTCAGGTCGGAGTTGACGCCGGTGCTGATCTGCAGCTTGGAGGTGGCGGTGCCGCCGCCGGTGACGACCGAGGCCACGCTGGCGCCGGTGATGCCGTCGATCGCGGTGAGCAGGTCGCTGACCTTCGCCTTGGTGCCTGCGCTCTTGAGGTACAGGGTCACGTTGCCCGAAGCGTCGGTCGAGCTCGTCTGAGTCGTCGTCGTGTTGGCAACGTTGAACGTGATGGTCTTGCCGTTGACGGTCAGCGTCTCGCCGTCGGCGATCACGGTGCCGCCCGAGCCGAGCGCATCGAGGTTGTCGGTACCGCCGGCGGTCAGGTTACCAGGGCCTGCGCCGAGGGCGACGACACCCGTGGTGTAGGTGTTGTTGGTGACAGTGCCGAGGCCGCGGAGGTCCGAACCGTCAACCGCAACGCCGTTACGGGTAATCGCACCGGAGGTGATGTTGGCGCGGGTCGAATAGCCGACCGTGGTCTGCAGCGCCTGGTTGGCGACCGACTTGGCGCTATCCACCAGCTTCTGCAGCGAGGTGATGCCGGTGTTGGCGGCCTGCAGCACCTGCACGCCGTTACCGATGCTGTCGAGCAGGTTGTTGATGTCGCCGGCACGGTTGTCGAGCGACTGCGCGGTGAAGAAGTTGGTGGGGTTGTCCAGGGCAGAGTTGACCTTCTTGCCAGTGGCGAGGCGGCCCTGGGTGGTCGAAAGCAATTCGGCGGTGGACTGGAGGGAGAGCAGGTTCTGACGAACCGAAGCGGAGAGAACGATACTGGACATAATGTTACCTTTCTGGTAGCTACGCGTCCTGCTTGACCTTCATGACCAAGCGACCGGCGGACGGTGCGTCCAAGCCTCTAACAATCCGTGAAATGAAATCGCCGGATTGTCCGCATCGGGCCCCAATCGGCCTGCCGGCAGGCTTTCGCAACCAGCTCGAAGCCGATTACATTATTGAATTTACTTGGATTTTCGCCGCAAGGGTCGCCGTTTACCAGCCGTTAACCACGTTCGGCAAGGATTGGCCCCAAATCAGAGTCGGCAGGCGTCATCGAACGGACGTGCGCGGGGCTCGCGAACAGAAGAATTGATGGAGAACAGGCATGGCCCTCAAGGTCGAACTCAAGCCGCATGAGCGCATCATCGTCGGCAACAGCGTCATCACCAACACCGACACCCGCGCCCGTCTTTTGATCGACGGCGACAACGTGCCGATCCTGCGCGAGCGCGACATCCTCACGCCGGAGACCGCCGACACCCCGGCGAAGCTCGTCTACCTGGCGGTCCAGCTCATGTACATCTCGCCCGATCCGCAGAGCCAGCACGGCACCTATTTCAACCTGGTGCGCGATATCGTCACCGCCGTGCCCAGCGCCTGGCCGATCATCGAGGACATCAACAACAACATCATGAGCGGCGATCTCTACCGGGCGCTGAAGGATGCCCGCAAGCTGATCGCCTATGAGGACCAGCTGCGCGAGCAGTTCGAGGCCACCCATCCCAAGACCAAGGGCGACGTCAGCTCGGCTGCCTGAGCGCTTCGCACGTCGGAAAGCAAAACGCCCCGGACCAGGTCCGGGGCGTTTTCGTTTCAACTGCCTCTGACGTCACTGCGCAGCCAGCGACGGCGCCTCGACCTCGATCAACCCCTCCTCGCTTCGCCGCGTGCCGAACGCCAGCACCGCGGCCACGAGTGCGTCGATGTCGGTCTCCTCGGTACGGTGATTGACGATCGCGGCGCGGATCGCGAACTTGCCGTTCAACGTCGTGCTCGACGGCGCCGCGATACCGGACTCCTGCACGTCGGCGACGATCTCGCGGTTGATCGCGTCATCGCCGCGGTAGCGGAAGCAGACGATATTGAGGTTGACCGGCGCCAGCAATTCCAGTCGCGGCTCGGCGAGAACGCGCGCCTCCAGATATTTCGCCAGCGCACAGCTTCGCGCGATGGCCGCGCCCAGGCGGTCGGTGCCGAACGTCTTCAGCGTGAACCAGGTCTTCAGCGCGCGGAAGCCGCGCGACAAGTCAGGGCCGAGATCGCAGGGCCAGATCGCGCCGGCCGCAAGCCCCCTCGCCTCGCGGCTCAGATAGGCCGCCGGCTGCGCAAAAGCCTGCCGATGCCGTTCGCCGTCGCGCACCAGCAGGAAACCGGCGTCGTAGGGCACCTGCCCCCATTTGTGGAAGTCGAGCGCGATGGAATCGGCGAGCTCGATGCCGCCGAGCAGCGGCGCGAGCTCGGGCGACAGGATCGCCAGCGCGCCGAAGGCGCCGTCGACGTGAAACCAGATGCCCTCCTCGCGGCACAGATCCGCGATCGCCCTGAGGTCGTCGATCGCACCGATGTCGACCGTGCCGGCGGAGGCGACGACGAGGAACGGCTTGAAGCCGACCTCGCGGTCGATCGCGATCTGCGCGCGCAGCGCGGCGACGTCGATGCGATGATCGGCATCGACACCGATCTTGCGCAGCGCGTCGATGCCGAGCCCGGCAATATCCATGGCCCTGGAGACGCAGCCATGCGCGGCCTGCGAGGTGTAGGCCGTGAGCAGCGCGCCGTCATTGCCGATGCCGTGCTGCCGGGCCAGCGTGCCGAGCGCGCTCGCGCGCGCCACCAGCACCGCCATCAGATTGGCCATCGACGTGCCGGTGACGAAGATGCCGCTCGCAGTTTCCGGAAACGCGAACAGGCGGCGCATCCAGTCGACGATCTGGCGCTCGACCTCGATCGGCATGTGATCGCGGCCGCCGAGATTGGCGTTGAGGCCGGCCGCGAGCATCTCCGCAACCATGCCGACCGCGGTACCGCCGCCATGCACCCAGCCCATGAAGGCGGGATGGACGTTGCCGGTGGCGTAAGGCGCGACGTGCTCGGCGAATTCGCGATAGACATCGGCGAGCTCGTTTCCCGCGCGCGGCACGTCGGCTTTGAATGCCGCACGTACCTCGTCGGGGATCGGCTGCCACACCGGACGGGCGCGCACGCTGGCGATCCCGTCGATGGCCTCGTCCAGCATGCGATGCGCGAGCGCGCGGAATTCGCTCCAGTCCTGCGGATCGAGCGATGTTTGCGTGAGTTGGCTTTGCGCGTTGCGGATGATCTCGTTCATGCTGCGCTCGCCTCGCTCGCCTTCGCATGCCGCGACAGCATCGAGGTGAACGCGGCAAAGATCTTGCGCATCTGGGACGGCTTGTATGGAAACACGGCGACCGGGTCCATGTTGTGCACGACCGCGGTGTTGTCGGCCTCGAACACCAGGAGCTCGCCGTTCTGGTTCTCGGCGCAATCGACGATGAAATAATCGAGGCCGATGCGCCGGCTCATTTCGTCGAGAGCGCTCTTGTGGCGCGCGCCGAAGCCGCGGTCGAAGTCGATCATGAAGCTCGCTTCCTCGACCCGCTTGGCCTCGCTGGCCGCCATGTCGGCGTTGAGGTACCAGATATCCCAGCGCTCGGCGATCGCCATGTGACAGGCGTAAGGCTGGCCGTCGACAATGGCGAGGCGATATTTGCGGTACAAGCCGCCGCGGCTTGCATAGTCGACGAAACGCGCGACGAAGAAGTCCTGCTCCTGCCGCTCGGCAAGATAGGCCGCGAGTGCGGCCGCATCGTCGAGCTTCGCGAGCCCGACGCCGGCATGCGTGCCGCGCGGCCGGACGATCATCGGAAAGCGCAATTCGCCGACGATGTCCGCGCAGACGATCCGCCCTTGCGACAGATCCGTCATTTGCGCACGCGTCGCATGCACGGTCGCGGGAATCTCGAGACCAGGAATGCCCGCCAGCAGCCGATACAGCTTGTCGCGATCGAGGTTGGCGATGAGCTCGGGGCGGTTGAGCAGCGGCCGCGGCCAACGCGGCGCGGCCTTGTCGATGACGGCAAGCGCCTTGCGGCATTCCTCGGAATCGGACGCAACGACAATCGCGACGTCATGGTCAGGCAATTGCTCCGGCAGGCCGTCGATCACATAGAGCGTCAACAGCTCGATGTCGGATTCCTCGAGCAGGAACTCGATCGGCGTGTTGCCGCCCATGTCGATCGCAGCCGCAAGCGCGAGCACGCGCAGGCGCGGCTTCTCGACCCGGCAGGGCGCGCGAAACAGCCGGTGAAAGCCGAGCACCTCCGCCTGGATGTCGAGGCCGAGCTTCTTGTCGCCGAGAAGCTGGACGACCAGCGACAGATCGAGCCCCTCGCCGGCGTGAGCCAGGCCTGCGGAGATCTTGGCGGCGAGCTGATCGCGCAGCGGCCGCAAATCGCCGCCGTCGAAGGCGCGACGCGTCAGCTGCGCAAACCCGATGCGATCCGAATGGTTCGCCGCTTCCATGCCGATCGGTGACAAATTTTGATGATGCATCTCAGACCTCGACGAGGGATCCGGCAGGACCGCGCCGGTTGCGGAGTCAACCGGCGGATCGCACGCGACCGGAATACGGGCGGTCCAATTGACTACCTGTTGAAGATTGCGCTGCGCTTGCGCGCGCGGCGTGGCGCGCGCGGACAGAGCTTGCATGGATGGGCGCGACCTGCCCGCCGCAACACGGCGTGACCACCACTGGCTGGATCTTGTCTGCCATCGACGCCCCCGCCTCGCTCAATCCTCACCAAGAGGTAAAGAGGCATGGTTAACGGCGCCTTAACGATTCCTTACAGGAACTTGACGAGCGAGAGCTGCGCGAGGTTCGCGGTAGTCTGGTAGGACGCCTGCAGCGCGTTCTGCAGCGCCAGAATCTGGCTGGCCACCTGATCCGGCGAGGCCGATTCCGCCTGGTCGATGATGGTCTGGAGCTGCGTCTTGGCCTGGGTCTGGCGCGTGGTGGCGTCCTTCATCGTGTTCTGGGCCATCGCGATGTCGGTCTGGATGTCCTCGATGCGCTGCTGCCCGACCTGCTGCGTCAAAGCCTGCGACGTGCGCAGGCTCAGCGCCGCGATCTGCCCGCCCGCATATTGCCCCGTCGGCGAGGTCGAGAACGTGCCGAACACGGCGACCGACTGGATCTGGCGGCGGATCGCATCCTCGTCGGCCTGGGCGCCGTATTGAACCGTGACGGAATCGTCGACCCGGGCCATCGCGGTGGAGCGCGCCGAGCCCGGCCCGTCATTGCCGGTGTACCATTTGATGGTGTTGGCCGTGCCGTTCACCAGCGAAGTTGCCGTGCTCGCCGGCGACGAGCCGACGCGCAGCGGCGCTTTCGCCGCCGTGACCGGAGACGTGAAGCCGAGCGCCGTGAAACCCGCGCTGGTCGAGCTGATGTTGAGGCTGCCGGGATCATCGGTGTTGATCGTGATCACGCCGCCATGGATGGTCGACGGCTTCGAGGTGCCGGTGATCTGGTCGATCTTGCCGAGCAAGGTCTGGATATCGTCACCGACGTTGAGCTGGTTGCCGGTCGCACCCGAATTGACGAAGGTGAGCGTGCTGCCGTTGACGTTGATGGTGTCGCCGGCGGCGAAGCCGGTCGACAGCGTGTCCGGAGGCGCCGTGCCGGACAGCGTGGTCGCGCCGGTGACCGGCGCCGGCGCCTGGTTCACGGCTGCCGAATTCGCGGTCGCCGATCCCACCGTGTTGAAGAAATTATCGCCGGCCGTGACCGCGGACGCCGCCACCAGCGCGGTGCCGGCGAGCGTCTTGATCGCGGCGTTCAACGCATTGTTGAAGTTGGTCGCCGTGATGGTCGGATCGGGGGGAACGGGCGGTGTCGTGCTGCCCGTGTCGATCGCAAAGCTGCCGGCCGGCACCGGCGACGCCGTGGTCGCGGTGAGGTCGATCTGCTCGGTCGTCCCGTCCGGCAGGGTGAGCTGGACGCTGAACTTGTCGCCGTTGTTGGGAGGCGTGGCGCCGAAGTCGACCGAGAACGAGACCGGCGAGCCGGCCGGTCCTGTGAGCGTGGCCCCGGTCAGCGTCGAGGATGCCGCGGAGATCTTCAGCCCGAACGGCGACGTCGCATTGTCCTCGATCACCTTCACCGAGGTCAGAGACGGCTGGCTCATCACGAGACGGCCGAGGCCGTCGCCGAGATCGGCCGCCTGGCGCTCGGCCATGACGGTCTTCAGGCCGGCCTGCGTGGTGGTGCCGTTGATGATGTCGTCGGCATTGACGACCGAGGGGGTGTTGAAGGCGGTCCCGGAAAACAGATAGCGGCTGCCCGCCTGCGTGTTCAGGACGCCGACCATCAGGGCGAGCTGCGCCGCCGCCGTGTTCTGCGCAATCGTCTGGCCGGCGACGTTCAGGTCCCGCGAATTGTTCGCGGCGCCCGTCTGCACGGTGTTGCGAATGCTGGTCAGCGACTGCAGGGCCGTGTTGGCAAGGTTGATGCTGACATTCACGTTGGTGATCGTGTCGGTGTAGGCGGCGATGTTCGAGAGCTGCGCGCGCCCGGCGATCGCAAAGCCCTCGTTGGTGCCCATTCCGGAATAGCTCTGCGACAGCTTGCCGGTCGAGAGCTGCGTCGACAAATCGGTGAGCTGCTGGTTGAGGTTGCGGATCTGGGCACCGAGAACCGACGAGGAGTAGTTGATGCTGGCGATCGACATGGTTCAGGGCCCTCTACTGGTTACGCTTGAGCCTGGAGCAACGTGGTCATCATGCTCTGCACTACCGACATCACATGCGCGTTGGCGGCGTAGGCATTCTGAAGCTGGATCAGGTTCGACATCTCCGAGTCCAGATTGACGCTGGCGGTCGAATTGAACTTGGCCTGCAGCGTCGAGACTACGACGCTCTGGCCCTGCTGGAGCTGGGAGGCCTGGGTCGCGGCACTGCTCTGGATGCTCACGAACTGCTGGAGGTAGCTCGAAATGTTGCCGGTGAACGGCTGGCTCGCCGAACCGAGGCCGGTCTCCGGCGAATAGGAGTACAGTGCCGTCGTGAGCTGTGAGTAGAGATAGTCCGAGCGCGTGGTATCGCCCGCGGGCGTCAGCGGCGAGGTGCTGTAGACCGACATCCGGGTCGGATCGTTCACCAGCTGCGTGTTCACGCCGATGCGCCCGGCAAGCCCGGTCATCTGCGAGCCCGATCCCGTGATCGCACCGGTGTAGAGCGCCTGCCCGCCGTCGGTGAACAGCGGCAGTTGCGGATTGCCCGAGGTCAGCGACGAGATCGTGGTGGTGACCGAGGACGAATTGACCTTGGCAAGGCCGTTCCCGTCGTCGGTGATTCGCAGCGTCGTGGCGGTCGCCGGTGCCGGCAGCGGGCCCGAGAATTGCACATGCGTGCCGGCGAGCGCGCTGTTAAGCGCGGTGACGATCGCGCCCATGCCGCCGGAAAAATCGACGCCCACCCGCACCGGATTGGCATTGGTGGCGTTCTGCAGCGGCAGCGCCGCCGGATCGGTGACGTTGACCAGCGTGATCTTTCGCTGGGTGTTGGTGGCAATGTCGGTATAGCTGATGTCGACGGTGTTGCCCGGCTTCGCCCCGGCGAGATCGACGTCGAAGCCGGCCGGCGGGCCCGTCACCGTGCTGCCGGCCGTGGTCTTGTCCGACAGCGCGCTCGCCATCGTCGCGGCGAGCTGGTCGATCTGTGTCTGCGCCTGCACCAGCGTCTGGTCGCGCAGCTTCAGGTCGGCGGCGATCTGTCCCGACGTGAGCACGTTGTTGGCGACGACGTCGATCTGCGAGCCGTTCGGCAGGCGGACGGTGAACGCGCTCACGCCGGACTTCGCCGGATCGGAATTGTACTGCGAGGTCGCCGTCAGCGCGCCGGCGGATGAGTAGTTGAACTGCGAGGCAAGACCGGCGCCGACGAGCTGGATACCGGTGGTGGTGTAGATGTTGGCCTGGTTCGAAGAGTCGGTGACGACGCGGATGTCGACATATTTCGCCAGCGTGTTGATCGCCTGGTCGCGCTGGTCCATCAACGTGGCGGCGGTCGGATCGTTCGGCGAGAGGCCCTGAAGCTTGGTGTTGATGTCGGCGACCTGCTGCATCGCCGCGTTGGCCAGCTGCGCCGAGGTGCCGATGTCCTGGTCGGCGTTGGAGCGCAGCGTCTGGATGCCCTTGGTGGTGGCGTTGAGCTGCTGCGCCAGCGCCTGCGCCGCGCTGAGGGCCACGGTCTGGGCCGACGTCGAGCCTGCATTGGTCGAGAGCGCCTGCAGGGACGATGTGAAGTTGTTCAGCGCGTTTTCGAGCGTGCCGTCGTTGCCGGGCGTGCCATAGACACTCTGAAGCTGCTTCAGGATGTTGGCCATCTGGTCGGCATAACCGCTGCCGCCGATCTCGGTGCGCAGCTGGTTCAGCACGAAGGTGTCGAGCTCCCGGCTGACGCCGGTCGTCATCACCGTCGCACCGTATGCGCCGGAGACGACCTCGATCTGGTTTGGCGTCTGGGCGACGTAGCCCGGCGTCTGCGCGTTGGCGACGTTCGAGGAGACGATCGAGAGAGAGGCCTGGTTGGTACGCAGGCCGCTCATCGCGGTGGCGAGGGCTGAACTCAAACCCATGTTGACTAGCCGCCTTTGGTTACGTCACGCGCCAATCAGCGCAACACGTTCAGAAGATCCTGCACCATCGAATTCGCCGTCGTGATCACCTTGGTGTTGGCCGAATAGGCCTGCTGGGTCACGATCAGCTTGGTGAATTCGTCGGCGATGTCGGTGTTGGATCCCTCCAGCGACGAGCCGGAGATGGTGCCCGAGGCTCCCACGATCGCCGGCCCGGACTGGTCGGTGACGGCATAGGCGCCGCCGTCCATCGACTTCAGATAGTTGGTGCCGTTGAAGCGCGACAGCGTCACCTGGGCGAGGTCGAGGTTCTGGCCGTTGGAGAAGGTGCCGACCACGAGGCCGTTGTTGCTGACGGCGACCGAGCGGAGCTGGCCGGCGGCGTAGCCGTTCTGCGTGATGGTGTTGATGGTCACCGCGCCGCTGGTGGTCGCAAATTGCGTCAGCCCGCCCGAGGAGATGTTGAAGGCGACCGAACCAAGCGCCTGGCCGCCGACGTTGACGTTGTTGATGGTGATGCCGGAGCCGGTCGGCGAGGTGAGCGATCCATCAGTGGCGAAGGTAAAGGTCTGTCCAGTGTTCACCCAGGCCGGCTGCGTGCTGCCGACCGCGCTGGGGTCGGTCTGGTAGAACAGGTTCCAGCTATCGGAGTGTCCGGCGCCCAGCGCCGCGCTGTCGGTCTTGGCCCAGCGCAATTGCAGGTTCACGGGCGTACCGGCCGCATTGTAGGCCGTCACAGCGCCGCCACTGATCGACTCCTTGGTGAAGGTGGCGATATCGCTGCCCATCACCACACCGGTCGCGGTCATGCCGGTGCCGCGTGCCTGGGTCTTTGGATAAGGGCCAGTAATTCCCATCGCGCCCAACGCGGCTTGCCCGCCAGGCGCTGAGGCCGTGATGCTGAAGTCCTGCGCCGTGCCGGTGTGGAAGGTGATGGCGCCGGTCGCGGCGTTGATGCTTGGCGCGACGCCCGTGGCGGCGCCGATCGCCGTCAGCAGGTCCCCGACGGTATCGTCGGCGCGAACGTGCGTGGCGTCCTGCAGGCCGGTGCCCGCCGCAGTGATGGTAATCGTCGTCGCAGGGGAAGCACCGACAGTGATGGTGTCACCGGCCGTAAAGCCCGCCGTCAGCGAGTCGCTCGGCGCGGCACCGGACAATTTCGTCGCAGCGGTGATGGGCCCCGGCACACTGTTGTTGGCACCCGCAGTCGTGAAGGTGGCGTCCGTGCGCGGAGGCGGACTGCCGACCGGCAGCGGATTCGTCGCGAGGAAGTCGGTCGGGTCGAGACCGCCATTGGCCACGAGCGTGCCGCTCGAGGCGGTCGAACTCGCCACCGTCTTGGGCTGGGTCGGCAGGTTCGCCGCATACTGGATCGAGGTGGTCGCCTGCGCCGGGACGAAGTTGGTCTGGAATTGCAGGACGCTCGCCACGCTGCCGGTCGGATTTCCGGTCTTGGGGTCGACCGCAACACCCATCAGATAGTAGCCGGCACCGTTGACGAGGTTGCCGTTGGCATTGACCTGGAAGTCGCCGCGGCGGGTGTAATAGGTGACGCCATCGAACACCGGCACGTTGTCGACGACGCCGCTCGGCCTCTGGACCGCAAAGAAGCCGTCGCCGGTGATCGCCATATTGGTGGCGACCGTGGAGGACGAGATCGTGCCCTGCGTCGTGATCGTCGCCTGCGCATGCGCGGTGACGCCGCCGGCGACCTGCTTGCTCGGCACACCGGACTCCGGGATCAGATCCTCGAAGCTGGTGCCGATGCCCTTGTAGCCAGTGGTGGAGGAGTTCGCGATGTTGCCGGAAATGTTCTGCAGCGCGTAGGACTGCGCCTGCAGGCCACCCACCGAGGTGTTCATTGCATCGAAGATACCCATAACTTTGTCTCCAAATCCGATCCCGGCGGCCGCCGGACCCATGGCCGCAATCGAAAGGAGACGTCGCAAGGGCCGTGCCAATGCAGGTATTCTCAGGAAATCAATGACTTAAAAGAAAAGCCCCGGTCGAAAGACCGGGGCACAATTGCCGGGCCGGCAACAATTGCCGGGACATCGGGTTCCGGGGCGGTCCGCGCGGGCTTACGTCGCCGACGCCGCAGCCGGGTGGAACACGAGGCCAAAGCCGTCGATGCAGTAGCGCAATCCGGTCGGCTTCGGGCCGTCGTCGAAGACGTGACCGAGATGGCCGCCGCAGCGGCGGCAATGCACCTCGGTGCGGACCATGCCGTAGGTGCGGTCCTCGGTCCTGCCGACATTGCCCTCGATCGGCTGGTAGAAGCTCGGCCATCCCGTGCCGCTCTCGAACTTGGTGTCGGACGCGAACAGCGGCAGGTCACAGCCGGCGCAGGCAAAGACACCCTTGCGATGCTCCTTCAAGAGCGGGCTCGAGCCCGGCCGCTCGGTGCCATGGTTGCGCAGGATCTCGTATTGCTGGGGCGTGAGCTGGGCACGCCACTCCGCCTCGGTCTTCTCGATCTCGAACTTTTGCGCAGGCCCCGCCTCGGCAGGCGTTGCTCTCAGCCAGCGGAAAGCCGCAAGGCCGAACAGGCCGGCGACGGTCGTCAAGAGGATGCGGCGGTCTAACATCTCAGTCTCCGTGCGCGGGGGAATCCACACCCTCCGAGATACGGGCTCACACGGCCGACGTTACACGTCCAGGCCGGATTTTTCTCACTTTATTGCGAGACGCTGTGGTCATGGGCGGCGGGTTCCGCGCTCCCCGGCGCAGCCGGCTCCGACGCAGGTGCCGGGCGGGGGCGAGGACCTGCCGGCCGGCGCGGACCCGATCCGGCAGCGCGGTTGGCCGCGGCCAGCCGGGCCTCGCGCTCCCTGTCCTTGAGCCGCACCCGCTCGCGATAGCGGGCGAGCGAGCCGGCCGCCGCCGAACTCGCCCGGCCCCAGATTCCGACCAATTGGCCCGCCACCCGCCCGGTCGCGCCCCCGGCCCAGACCAGCTCGAACGGCGAGAACAGCTTCCAGCGCTCATCGCCCTGCAGGATGCTGCGCGCGATCAACTGCCCTGCCATGGCGGAGGTGTTCATGCCCTGGCGGCCGAAGCCGCTCGCCACCCACAGGCCTTTGCGCAACTGCCCGATCTGCGGCATGCCGTGTACCGTCTGGCCGGTGACGCCACCGAACATGTCGGCGATCCCGACATTGCCGAGCTCGGGAAAGATGCTGCGGATTCGCCGCCTTATGGCGCCGGCGAAACGCTGGGGGCGCGCGGCCCAGGTGGTCTCAGGGCTCTCCCACATCAGCCGGTCGCCGTCGACGACACGAAAATGGTCGATACCGTCGGAATCCATCACCGATCCCTTGAAGGCGACGATCTCGTGCAGGCGCTCGCCGAGCGGCGCGGTGACGCCGGCATAGCGCCAGACCGGCAGCAGCGTTTCCGACAGGCGCCGCAACGGCGCGCCGAGATGAATGTTGCCGGCGAGCACGATATGCGTGGCGCGCAGCCGCGCCGTGGGCGTGACGATACGCTTGCGGATGCCGGAATGGTCGATGCTGACGACCGGCGTATCCTCGAAGATGCGAGCGCCCGCGCGCCGCGCCAGCGCCGCCAGGCCATGCACATATTTGCGGCCGTCGACCTGGAAGGCCTTGGGATAATGCACGCCGTGGAAGTAGCGATCGGTCCTCAGCGCCGCGCGGACACGATCGGCCTGCCAGCCTTCGACCTCGGTGTCGAAATCCTCATTCAGCATCTGCAAGCGGCTGATCAGCCGGTCGCCGGCATCGACATTGGAGACTTCCAGCACGCCCTCGCTGAGGCAGATGCCCGGCATGTTCTCTTCCGTGGCATTGGCGCGGACGAACTCGGCGCCCTCCTTCGACAGCGTCCACAATTCGCGCGCGTCCTCGAAGCCGATGCGCTCGATCAGCTCGGCCAGCGGCAGCGCAAAGCCCGGCATGACCGTGCCGAGCTGGTTGCCCGAGGCGTTCCAGCCGACATGGCGGCCCTCGAGCACCGCGACGCTGGCCCCGAGCCGGGCCGCCTCGAGCGCCACCGACAGGCCCGCAAGGCCGGCCCCGATGACGCAGACGTCGGCATCGAGGTCGAATGACAGCCGCGCACGCGCGCCGAGGCCGGCTTCCTCGCTGGCTTCCCCGCTGGCTTCCTCTTGGGACACGCTTGTGAAAGTCTCGCTCATGTCGTTTTCTTAGAGCATGATCCGGAAAGGTGTGAAGCGGTTTTCCACCTCGTCCTCAACCGGCGCCTTTAGATTACCCTGGACGCGCAACGATTCGAGAATGCCATGCGCCGTTTGATGCTGCTGCGTCACGCCAAGACCGAGTCCGACGCGCCGAGCGGCCGTGACGAGGATCGCCGGCTCGACGACCGCGGCCACAGGGATGCCGCCGAGATCGGGGACTGGATCGCCGCCCATCCTCCCTCCCCCGATGCCGTGCTGGTGTCGCACGCCGTCCGGGCCCGGCAGACCTGGGACATCGCCTGGGAGACGATGAAGGACCGCGTCGCCGCGCCGCAGGTCGAGATTTTGCCGGAACTCTACCTCGCCGACCCCGCACAAATCCTGGAAACAATTCGCACCGCAACCATTCCGGCCAATCCCCGGCGGCTGATGCTGGTCGGGCACAATCCCGGCATGCACGAGGCCGCCTTGATGCTGATGGGCAGCGGCGATCCGGCCGGGGCCAGGGCGATCGCCGACAACCTGCCCACGGCGGGGCTTGCGATCTTCGACTTTGACGTGAAGGATTGGGGTGACGTGGCCTACCGCCGCGGCAAACTGGTGCTGTTCGTCAGCCCCAAGCTGCTTCGGCTGGGATGATCGCGCGACGCACCGGAATACGTGCTGACTGGAGGCGCAGATGTTCAAGTCCATTCTCGTGCCCATCGACCTCGCCGATACCGATCTCGCCAAGCCTGCACTGGCGACCGCGGCAACGCTGTCGCAGACCTGGAACGGCGCAGTGCGGCTGCTCAACGTGCTGCCGATGACCCCGGTCATGCTCGCCGAATACGTGCCGGCGGATTTCGACGAGCAGCAGCGCCAGACCTCGGAAGAGGCGCTTGCCATCGTCGCACGCGAATCCGGCATCGACGCCGCGCACATCTCCAGCGTGGTGCGCCAGGGCGGCATCTATCACGAGATTCTGGAGGAAGCCGCGCACGTCAAGGCCGACCTGATCGTGATGACCTCGCACCGTCCGGCGATGCGCACCTATTTCCTCGGCTCCAATGCCGGCCACGTGGTGCGCTATGCCAAGTGCTCGGTGCTGGTGGTCAGACACTAACCTCGGAGCAATGTCGTGAAGCATTGGTGGCGGAGATGGACCTACGAAATCCCGCTCGCGATCGGGGATGCGCTGTGGGAGGTGCTGGTCGTGCAACTGGCGGCGCTGCTGAACCGGATCACGCTGCGGAAGGTCATCGCCTTCATCCCCGTCGTCATCCTGATCGGGGCCTACTACCACAGGATCCCGATTCCGCCGGAGCTGATGCTGGTCGGCGATTTCCTCGCCTATATCGACATCTTCTCGGTGGTGTTCCTGGTCGGCATGCTGAGCCGCGTCACCACGATCCTGTTCGTCGTGAAGCAGACGGCGGCGCGTATCGCGGAGCTCGCCGCCAGCGTCGCCGCGCGGGCGCAGCGCCTGGATGCCCGGCATCGGCGCGCACACAGCGCCACGACGAGGCCTCGCCGCAAACCCGCGAGGTCCGAGGACGATCGGCCATATGGCGGCGTGTGGGGTCCGGTCGCGTTGGCCTGATCCTGGCGAATGCGCGCGCTGAGGTCAGCTAGTGAACCTGCCCACGTGCGAGCAACGTAAATTGAAACGTGCTGCCCACTCCGGAATTCGAAGCCCCCCATATCTTGCCGCCGTGCCGCTCGACAATCGACTGGCAGATCGATAGGCCCAGGCCCAGGCCATCCGGCTTTGTCGTGAAAAAGGCGCTGAACAGCCTGTCCGCATTTTGCGGGTCGATTCCCGTACCGGTGTCCTCGACCGCAACAAGGATGTGATCAGGTCCCTGCTCTTGTGATCGTATCCGCAACTCGTGACGGCGGCCTGTCACGGCACTCATGGCCTGGATGCCGTTCATCAGAAGATTCACTAGAACCTGTTGCAGCTGGACGCGATCACCAAGCACTTGCGGTAACGCGGATGCAGATTCCTGCGATAGCGAAACACCATGCGAGAGCGCTTCCTGCCGGAAAATGAGCATCACGTCTTTGATCACATCATTGATATCGAGAGGCGTCTTCTGGATGTCGTTCATTTTCGTGAGTGCACGGACGCGACGTATCACGTCATTCGCGCGCTCGCCGTCCATGATGATCGCCCGCAGGGCATCGCGCGCTTCGCCCAGGTCGGGATTTTCGAGGTCGAGAGAGCACAGGGCGGCCGTGGCGTTGAGGGACATGGCGCCGAGCGGTTGGCTGACTTCGTGCGCGAGCGAGGATGTCAGTTCGCCCAAAGTCGTCACGCGTGTTGCATGCGCGAGTTCGGTCTGGGCTTTTTGAAGCAACTCGCCGCTTCTCCTTAGTTCCGCGGTCCGTTCCAGGACCTTATGTTCGAGGTCAATACTGGCTTGCAACACTTTCAGGTCCGTCTGTAGAACCTCGCGACACTGAAACAGTATTTTCCTGTAAAGTTCGCTGTACTCATTTGGCCTCGCGTCCAGAACACATATGGTCCCAAAGATGTCACCATTGGGCCAGGCCACCGGAAATCCCATGTAAGAGATCATTCCCAATTTAATATCGGGATTGGCATTCCATTCCTGATCCGCCAACGCGTCCGGCACCAGCAACAGTTGACGGGATTTCATCACCGTCTCGCAGTACAGACCTGTGTTGAGGCAAGCGAGTTCGTCCCTCTCGTACGGATTTCCCTCCGAGTCACTGCAGACGAAAACTCTAATGTTCGGAGGCTCCACCTTCATAATCAAAGCGGAGGGGACGTGTAACACCTCGGCAAGAAGATCAATAATTTCCTGCCATTTCTCAGTGATCTCGGCGGGTATTTGGGCGATCTCAAGGGCATTTTTCATGCTTGGATACTCCGCCTCGCTTCTTGCACGGAATACTACAGTACGGACAGGATACTGCGCTTTGGCAAGCCGCCATAGCGGCTCATCGATCGCTGGGCGCAACCGGGTGGCGACAGGCGGCACGGGACGGGGAGCGGCAAGCCGGGGACAGAGCTGCCAGCGGGCGACAGCACGATCCGGGACCGCTCGCTCGGGAAGGCCGGAAGGTCAGCATCAGAGGCCGCGCAGGAAGGCGGCACGGCGCGCCCGAGCTCAGGGCCACCGGGTGGGCCGCTCAGCGCATCATTTGAAACGAGAGCCTATTGGGGCCCAGCGGTTTTCAGGCGGGCGCTTCCGTCGTCAAACGACGAGCGAAAATAACCAATTGTGTCAATCGCGGGGAAGGTCTGGTGCCCCGGACGCAGCGTAGCGCCACTTCGGCGGTGCGCTGCAGAGCCGGGGCTCATGCAGCGTTGCGGGCCACTTCCTGGGTCCCGACCCTCCGCAGCAGAGCAATAACACTGCAGCGGGTCCGGGACACAGGCGCTCACAGATACCGCATCAGCTCGGTTTTGAGCTCGCCGGTCACCGCGTCCTCGATCTGGCTACGCGTGATGCCGATGTCGCGGAGCGCGCGGTCGTCGAGCTCGTTCAGCGTCTTGATGGCGGAACGACGCTCCAGGCGGTCGAACAGGGCATAGGTGGCGGCGGCGAGCGCGGCAAAAAATCCGCGCGAGGAGGACGGGCCCAAACTCCGCCCGGCAGTTTGCGAGATTGCGGTCATGTTTCTTCTCCGGCCTTTGTCCCGTGCGGCGAAGCCGATGCCGTTGGCGCAAACGCTGCAAAGCGCCTGCACCTCATATGCCTCGGATTGCTCTCGCTCTCTTCGGTTCAATCACGGAACTTGATGGAACTTAAATGCTCCAGTACAATCCTCGGAGCAAGGAAAACATTGCTCTCGGTGCAATAATGTCCAAGTTCGAGTACGTGAAGCTTGCCGATGCCATTGCCGTCGATATCGCTAACGGCACGTTAAGGCCCGGCGACCGGCTGCCGCCGCAGCGCAATTTTGCCTATGACCGTGGCATCGCGGTCTCGACCGCGAGCCGGGTTTATACGGAGCTCTTGCGCCGCGGCCTCGTCGTCGGCGAGGTCGGCCGCGGCACCTTCATCTCCGGCGACATCAAGCGCGAGGTCGAGACCATCAGCGAGCCGCCCGATGCGCGGATCAATCTCGAGGTCAATTATCCGCTGCTGCCGCAGCAATGGGCGATGATCGCAAAGAGCCTCGCCGGGCTCGAGCGCGTCGACGCGCTGGAAGCTGCGCTACGCGTCTCCACCAGCACGGGCACCAGGAGCGCGCGCAATGCCACCGCCGCCTATCTCGCGCGCAAGAATTTTGCCCCGCAGGCCGAGCAGATCGTCTTCACCGCCAACGGCAAGCAGTCGCTCGCGGCCGCGATTGCCGCGCTCGTTCCGACCGGCGGGCGCTGCGGCGTCGAGGCCTTGACCTACCCCTACGTCAAGAGCATCGCCGCGCGGCTCGGCGTGACGCTGGTGCCGATCGCGATGGACGAATTCGGCGCGCGGCCCGACGCGATCCAGAAGGCGCATCGCGAGGCGCACCTCACCGCGCTGTACCTGCAGCCCATCATCCAGAACCCGCTCGGCGTCACCATGAACGCGACACGGCGCGCCGACATCATGCGCGTCGCCGAGAAGCTCGACCTCACCATCATCGAGGACGCCGTCTACGGCTTCCTCGCCGACGACACCCCGCTTGCGGCGCTCGGGCCGGACCGCTGCATCGTGCTCGACAGCCTGTCCAAGAAGGTCGCGCCGGGCCTTGCGCTCGGCATCGTCGTCGCGCCGCCGCATCTGCGCGAGAGCGTGATGAGCGCGGTCCGCACCGGCGGCTGGATTGCCTCGGGCCATGCGCTCGCCGCCGGGCAGCGGCTGATGGCCGACGGCACCGTCGCCGAGCTGACGCGGCTGAAACGCATCGACGCCAGCCGCCGGCAGCAGACCGCGGCAAAGCTGCTCGCCGGCTACCAGATCGCGGCCGACCCGCGCTCCTATCATCTCTGGCTGACGCTGCCGCCGCACTGGCGCTCGCAGACCTTCGTCGCCGCCGCGGCGCGGCGCGGCATCGCGCTGACGCCGTCCTCGACATTCGCGATCGCCAACGGCCACGCGCCGAATGCGGTGCGGCTCGCGCTCGCCCCGCCCTCGCCCGAGCAGCTCGATTCCGCCCTGCGCACGCTGGTATCGCTGCTCGGCACCAAGGAAGAGGATTTTGATTCGACGGAGTAGCCCTTCCGTCAGCCTTCCGGCCATTCCGCGATGAAGCCTCTCGCCATGTACGGCCCGATCTTGTCCCACTCGTGCAGGACGCGGCGGCGAAACTCGGCGTCGGTGTGCCAGAGCGTGCGCGGCGTTGCAAAACTGTCGATGGTAAGCAGCATCTTGGTGACGTCCGGCCAATGGCGGTGCAGCGTCATCGGATAGCGCCGCGCCGTCCAGGTGTTGCCGAGGCAGATCACGCTGCGGACGTTGAGCAGTCCAAGCGCCGCATCGATGATCGGCAGCGAGAAGACCACGTTCTCGCCGGTGTTCATCGCGCGATGCTCCTCGAGGATTCGGTCCGCCGGAACGCCCGCCGCTTCCATCGCCGCCTTGATGATGCTGCACTCGGATTGCTCCGAGCCCGGCGTCACCCCGCCGCTGACAATCGACCAGCGGAAATAGCCCTCGTGCCACAGCCGCGCGGCGGTCTCGGCGCGCAAGACGGCGTCCTCGCGGGTGCCGAACACGAACAGCAGATCGGCCGGCGCGAGCGGCGTATCGATCAGGTGCCGCCGGTTGATCTCGGCGATTTCATCCGCCGCCGGCAGGCGGGTGCTGCGATCCATGACTATCATGGCCGCACGATGCGGCACCGACGCCGGGCGGCGAAGTCACGTTTGATTGCGGCCGGTTGCGAAATCAGGGCAGCAGCGACTTCGGTAGATTGTCGAAGCTATAGCTTCTCGGCCGGTTGCGCCGCACGAAGCCGCCGATCTGCCAGACGAACAGCGCGGCAAAGCCGATGATGAACAGCGCGCCGGCGAATTCGCCGATCATGAGCGCGCGGAGCAGCAGCCCCGTCATCGCCACGGCCAGAACGGCCAGGACCGCCAGCGCGGCCGCATAGGTCGTGCGGCCAAGGCCGGCGATCAGCTCGGCGCGGCTGCCGGCCCTTGCCATGCGGGCATGCAGCTCTACGATGAAATCGCGAAAGCCGCCATCTTGCGGCGCCATCAGCGCCGCGCTCTGCCAGCTCGTCGACAGGATCGAGATGCGGCCGCCACCGGTGCGGCTGACATCGGCGCGAAAGCGGTGCTGCTGCATCGACACCGGGCGGAACGACAGGCGGATCGCGCTGATCTCGTCGTAGCGCCACACCCCGGCGCGGCCGGCGATGCGCCAGGACAGCCCCTGCTCCGTCAGCTCGAAGCGATGCGCCGAGCCGATCAACGACGCCTTGTAGGCGTAGCTCGGATTCGCGGCGCCCGTTGAGACGTCTTGCGCGTCGGAAACCTGCATCACATCAATCGATCCGGCTCGCGATCGGCTTGCGCGATCGCCCTCGCCGATCCTACAAGCGGGGCATGGCTGAGACGACATTTTTTCCGCGTTACCTGATTCTCGGCGCCGCCATGATCTGCGGCGTGCTGCTCGCGCTCGCCGTGCACATGCTGGGCGCGCGCTACGGGCTCGACCTCGGCGGCCTCTGGCGCTCCGACAGCCATGATTTCATGCCGGCGGGCGCGGCGATCGCCTGGTGGCTGATCGCGACCGTCGGCTTCTCCGGCGGCTACTTCACGGCGAGCCTGATGCAGAGCGCCGTCTCCGGCCAGATCCCGCAGCGGATGCGCCAGTTCCTGATCGCGGTCGGCGTGCTGCTGCTGGCCGGCGCCGGTCAGGCGGCCTCGGCGCCGAGCCCGATCCCGACCGTCTCCGGCGTGCTGGCGGGCCTCGCCGCGCTGTGCCTCGGCGCGGTGATGGCATTCTGCGGCGCGCATTTCGCGCTGCGCCGCGGCTGATCCTTCAGCGCGTCCGCGCGCCGAGGCCGATCACCGCCGCGGCGAGCATCAGGACCCCGGCCGAAATAACCAGCGCCAGATGCATCCCGGCCAGGAATGCCCCGTTCGCCGCCACCAGCGAGCCGAACAGGGCGACGCCGAGCACGCTGCCGGTCTGCCTCGTCGCGTTGAGCACGCCCGCTGCGATGCCGGAGCGCGCCTTCTCGACGCTGCCGAGCAGCGTCGAGGTCAGCGGCGGCACCAGCAGGCCAAGCCCGCTGCTCATCGCGATCAGCTGCGCGCAGATCGCCCAATAGCTCGTCCCGGCTTCGATCCCGAGCAGGCCAAGACATCCGAGCGCCGACACGCAGGCGCCGATGACGATGGTCGGGCAGGCGCCGATGCGCTCGGCAAGACGCGGCGCCAGCAGGTTGACCGGCAGCACCACGCCCATCATCGGCACGAAGGCGAGCCCGGTCCACCACGGCGACAGCCCGTTGACCCGCTGGAAATACAGGCTCAGCACGAAGATCAGGCCGTAGATGGCGATGTTCACGAGCAGGCCGACGATGGTCGTCAGCGTGAACAGCCGCCGACCGAACAACGACAGCGGCAGCATCGGCTGCGCCGCGCGACTCTCACGCCAGACGAACAGCGCGGCGAAGACGGCGGCGGCAACGAAGGCCGCGAGCACGACCGGATGCCACAAGCCGAGCGCGCCGCTTTCGATGATCGCCCCGGCCAGCGCGCCCAGCGCGCCGATCGCCGCGAGCTGGCCCGGAAGATCGAGCTCGCGCGAAGGCGCGCGCGTCGTCTCGGTCGCATAGCGAAAGCTCAGCCACAGGCCGATCAGGCCGATCGGCAAATTGACCAGAAAAATCGCGCGCCAGCCGACCAGCGTGATCAGCGCGCCGCCGACGAAGGGGCCGGCGGTGAGCGCACCGCTCGCGCCCGCGGCCCAGACCGCGACGGCGCGGCCGCGCGCGCGCTCGTCCGCGAAGGCATGATTGAGCAGCGCCAGCGAGTTCGGCACCAGGATCGCCGCCGCCATCCCCTGCACCAGCCGTGCCGCGATCAGCACGATTGCGTTGGGTGACAGCGCACAGGCCAGCGAGGCCGCGGTGAAGATCGCGAACCCCGCCATGAAGACGCGCTTGGCGCCCATCCGGTCGCCGAGCGCGCCGGCGGTCAGGATGAAGGCGGCAAACGCGATGGTGTAGGCATTGACCACCCATTGCAGCTCGGCGACGCCGCCGCCGAGCGTCTTGCCCATCGCGTCGAGCGCGGTGTTGACGATCGTGACGTCGAGCTGCACCACGCCATAGCCGAGACTCATGGCGGCGAGCGTAAGCGACGTCGTCAGGCGCGATTGCTCGCGTGGGGCAACCTTCGCATGCTCGAAGGTGTCATATTTGGCGATATTGGCTCGCATGCTGCCACCTCTATTGCAGCCCCATGCGACTCTACGCTCTCAGCCTGCCTCCATGCTTCGACAATGATCGAATGAAGGAATGAAGATGGTGAGCGCCGCGCGGAGTTCCGCGCGGCGCCTTTGGCTGCACCCGGCTCAGCTCGCCGCGCGCAAATTGACCTTGCTCTCGGCGATCGAGGTCAGCTTCTTGTCGGTCGCCTTTTCCTCCTCGAGCGTCTTGGCGAGCACGCTCGCGCAATCGGTGCGGCCGAGCTGCTTGGCCCAGGCGATCAGGCTGCCGTAGCGGACGATCTCGTAATGCTCGGCGGCCTGCGCCGCATTGATCAGGGCGGCGTCGAGCACCGCCTTGTCGGCGACTTCGCCGGCGGTCTCGTCGGCTTCCTCGATGATGCCGTCGATCGCCGGGCAATCGACCGCCTTCACCTGCGCGCCGTGCATCCTGAACACTTCCTCGAGACGCGCGACGTGCTGCTTGGTCTCCTCGAGGTGCGTCAAAAAGCCCTGCTTGAGCTGCGGATCGGTGGCCTTGCTCGCCATCTTCGGCAGAGCCTTGGTGAGCTGCTGCTCGGCATAGTAGATGTCCTGAAGCTGATGCACGAACAGGTCGTTCATGGTCTTGATGTCTTTTGTGAACAGTCCCATCGTTCCGATCCTTTGAAGTTTCGGGAACACGCGACAGCGGCTCCGAACGAGAAGCCGCCTGTTTCGCCGTGTTCGATTGCTGATGGAGCGCTAACCTGCGCGCGGCATCGTCGTTCCAAAAAAGCCCGCGCCGTTTGCGCCGGAACAATGCCTGCCGCGACAGGATTTGAGACCCCGTCAAGATACGGAGGCGCGAGGCGCCGCGACTCGCATGCTTAACGCGCGTCCAATGTGAACCATGTGTGACGGGAGGGGCGCCCGAACGCAGAACCCGTCCTTGTCAAGGGCTGCACAAGCCGCTGTTTTTGCCTTAAATGGGCTGGATCATATCTGGCGATCGCCCCTGCCTTTGACTGTGATCGCACCCGATAGGCCATTGCCTGGCCTTGTCGGTCTTGCCCCCGCCGGGAGGATGAATGCACGGACTGCTGACCGCGCTGAAACGCGGCTTCAAGAAATGGATCGGCTGGCGACGGCTCGGAATTGCTGCGAGCGTCATGATCATCGCCTTCGCCGCCACCACGCTGGTGCGTACCCTCAAGGGGATCGACACCGGGGTGATCTTGACCGCATTGACCGAGATTCCGCGCGGCCATATCGGGCTCGCGGCGATCTGTGTCCTCTTCGCGTTCTGCACGCTGACCTTCTACGACTTCTTCGCGCTGCGGACGATCGGCAAGAAGCACGTTCCTTACCGCATTGCAGCGCTCTCCAGCTTCACCTCCTATTCGATCGGCCACAATATCGGCGCCACCGTCTTTACCGGCGGCGCGATCCGCTTCCGGATCTATTCGGACTACGGGCTGAACGCGATCGATGTCGCAAAAATCTGCTTCCTGTCGGGCCTGACCTTCTGGCTCGGTAACATCTTCGTGCTCTCGATCGGCATGGTCGTTCATCCGGACGCGGCGACCGCGATGGACCAGCTCCCTGCAGCGATCAACCGGCTGATCGGGCTCGGCGGTCTCGCCGCGATCGCCGCCTATCTGGTCTGGCTCTGCACGGGCGAGAAGCGGCGCGAACTCGGCCAGAAGGGCTGGAAGGTGGTGCTGCCGTCGGCGCGGCTGACGCTGGTGCAGATCCTGATCGGCGTGGTCGATCTCGGCTTCTGCGCCACGGCGATGTATCTGTTGATGCCGTCCACCCCGCCGATCGACTTCCTGTCGCTTGCCGTGGTGTTCATCCTGGCGACGCTCCTGGGCTTTGCCAGCCACGCCCCCGGCTCGATCGGCGTGTTCGACGCCGCCATGCTGGTGGCGCTTCCCGAATTCGGCCGCGAACAGCTCCTGGCCACCCTGCTGGTCTTCCGCCTGCTCTATTTCGTGATCCCGTTCGGTCTTGCGATCTCCATCATGGGCACGCGCGAGCTCTGGATGAACGTGGTCGAGCCGTGGCAGGAACGGCGCCGGGTGGCGGAGGCCTACACCCAGGGCAACCTGCCCAAGCAGGTCACGCCGATGGAGCGCGAGCGCTCGCTGCGGCAGGCCAACAAGCGATAACCCCCGGCGGCGGCAAATCCGTCGGGCGGAGGGTTGCGCCCGGGCGAGCCCTCCTCTCTTATTTCCGCCTCAACTTTGCCGTTGAAGACGCGCGCCATGATCCCTGTCTTCCTTCGTAACCTCTTCGCAGGCGCCCTGCTGCTTGCCGGGCTGCTGACCTCGGTGCCGGTTCCGCGCGCGGCCGCCCAGGATGCCGGCGCTGTGCCGACCGGCGCACTCCAGATTACGTGGGAGGTGCGCAACCGCTTCCGCCTGTTCCGCGAGGAGCGCGACTTCCTGCTCCATGTCGAGAACGCGCGCAACCGCAGCATCCTCGCCGCCGAACAGTCGCTCGGGTTGCAGAGCGAGGGGCGCGGCTGGGCCCGCAACATGGTCAACCGCCTCTGCATCGACCTGCAGGGCCGGGTCAACCAGCCCTGCACCCGCGACAACGTCAAAGAGAACTACCTCACCCCGGTCGATCACCCCGTCACCGTGCGCCTGACCGGCGCGGTGCCCGTCGGCGCCACCTGTGCATGGACGTTCGACGACGGCGACGGGCCGCAACAATCGACCTTCGACTGCGCCGAGCCGGTCAACCTTCGCGTCCGCTACGGCAAGCCAACGGTCGCGAGCGCCGACATCTCCTCCGGCTCCGATCCCACCCAGCGCGTCCAGACCGAGATCCAAGTCCGCGACATCTTCGTCGCCGGGCTCGGCGACAGCATCGCTTCAGGCGAAGGCAATCCGGACCGGCCGCTGGCGCTGTCCGACGAAGGCTTCTGCTTCCGCTCCTATCTCGGCACCGCCGGTGCGCAGTACTACCGGCCGAGCCGCGCCGGCTACAAGGGCGGCCGCGCCTGCGAGGCGCCGGATACGCTCGCCAACTGGCAGCGCTACGGCGCGCTCTGGTTCAACGCGCCCTGCCACCGCTCGCTCTACAGCTACCAGGCGCGCACGGCGCTCGCGCTCGCGGTACGCTACACCCACATCGCCGTGACCTTCCTGCCGCTCGCCTGCACCGGTGCCAGCATCGGCGACGGGTTGCTCGGCTCGCAGCGCGCCCGCGAATGCCCGCCCGGCAAGAGCGGGGTCTGCAACACCAGCGTGAATGCACAGGTCTCCGAGCTGCGCGAGGCGCTCACAGCAGTGAAGAAGCGCCAGCCCGACCGCAACCTCGACCTCGTGCTGCTCTCCGTCGGCGCCAACGACATCTATTTCTCCGGCCTCGTCACCGACGTCATCGTCGACACCGCAACCGAGCGTGCGCTGTTCCGCCGCTCCGGCGTGATGGCGAGCGTCGACGATTCCCGCGATGCGCTGCGGCGCGAGCTGCCGCAGAATTTCGTCCGGCTGCGCGAGGCGCTGAAGCCGCTGGTCGGCGGCGACCTTTCGCGTGTCGTCTACGTCTCCTATGCCAATCCGGCGCTCGCCGACGGCGGCGTTCCTTGCCGCGGCGGCCGCGCCGGCTTCGACATCCATCCGTCCTTCAACGCCGATCCGCAGCGGCTCGCGCGCGTCTCGACCTTCGTCGACACCGAGTTCCTGCCGCAACTGAAGGGGCTCGCCACCTGCACGCGCGGCGCACTGTGCCGCGATCCCGAAGCCGACCGCATGACCTTCGTCGACGCGCATCAGGCCACCTTCGCCGATCACGGCTTCTGCGCCCATTCCGGCAGCGATCCCGAATTCGACCGCGCCTGCTTCGCCGAGAACGGCCAGAGCTTCAATCCGGACATCGTGACCGCGGCGAGCCAGCCGATGCTGTGCGGCCGCGGCGCGTCCGAATATCGCGCCTATCTGCCCCGCGCGCGCTGGATCCGCGACGCCAATGACAGCTATTTCGCCGCGATGACCTATCCGCAGGGCCTGCCGGCGGCGAGCCAGCCGACCGACATCCACGACGCGACCTGGGGCGTGCTCTCCGCCGTCTATGGCGGCGCCGTGCATCCCACCGCCGAGGGCCACGCCGCGATGGCGGATGCCGCGCTGCCGGCCGCAAGCGTGGTGCTCGGCCTCGACGCCGTGCCTCCGGGTGTCACGCGCGGCCAGCTCGCACCGCTGTCGACTGGGACGCAGCAGTAGGGCGCGCTGCCTCGGCGCTCTCGCTGTCATCGTGCGCGAAAGCGGACGATCCAACACTCCGTGACAGGCGTGATTGAATCGAGACGCCGCGGCGTACTGGATTCCCCGCCTTCGCGGGGAATGACGGCGGAGTGTGTGGCACACATCCCCTCCCCGCCGTTTCCATCCATCCAAAAAAGGTATCGATCGATACCCCCTTCAACTTGGACAGTTTCCCGCCCCGGCCTCTAGGTGTCGCCCAAACGTTCCTCCTGGGCTCTCCGAGACCACGCGGAGCGGGACAGGCAACTCAACGGCGGCTTGAAACGGCCGCCGTCTTTGTTTCGGGGGTGATCGATGCTAGAAGTGCCAGGGAAACGCCTTATCCATCTAAGGCATGTATCGATGTTCGACCTCAACCAGCTCCGCTGCTTCGTCACGGTGGCGGAGGAACTGCACTTCGGCCGCGCCGCGACCCGGCTGAACATGACCCAGCCGCCGCTGTCCCGGCAGATCCAGGTGCTCGAGCACATCATCGACGCGCCGCTGCTGGACCGGACCAGCCGCTCGGTGCGCCTGACGCCTGCCGGCCGCAGTTTCCTGCCGGAGGCGCGGCGCATCCTGAAGCTTGCGGAAAGCGCGTCCCAGGTCGCCCGGCGCATCGCGCTCGGCAAGACCGGCTCGCTCAAGATCGGCTTCACGGCCGCGGCCGCCTACGGCTTCCTCCCCGAGCTCGTCGCCGCCTCCCGCGCCAGGCTGCCCGAGGTCGATTTCTCGCTGAAGGAGATGGTCTCCGGCGACCAGTTCGAAGCACTGACCTCGGGCCAGATCGACGCCGGCCTGCTGAGGCCCCCGATCGCGCGGCCGGAGCTTGCGAGCCGCCGCGTCGTCGCCGAGCCCCTGCTCGCCGCGATCCCGAAGAAGCATCCGCTGGCGAACGCGGACAGCATCACCATCAAGGATTTCGACGACCAGCCCTTCGTGATGTATTCACCCTATGAGAGCCGCTACTTCCACGACCTGCTGGTGGCGCTGTTCACCCGCGCCGACATTCTGCCGCGCTATGTCCAGCACCTCAGCCAGATCCACTCGATCCTCGCCATGGTGCGCGCCGGCCTTGGCCTTGCCATCGTGCCGGCCGCAGCCGCCGGCCTGAAAATCTCCGACGTGCGCCTGCGCCCGCTGAAGCTGCGCACGCGCGTTCCGGCCGAGCTCTTCATGGTGTGGCGCCGTGACGATGAGAATCCGCTGCTGTCGGCGCTGGTCAAAATCGCCAGCGAATTGTCCTCGGCGGAGTTGGCGGAAGATTGATGCTCAATCCGCATCGGTCGATATAGGCTTTGGCTTGGACGCGCATCGAACGGTCTCCTAAACACCTGCGCATGGACGTGCTGCCTTCTTGCGTCCTCCACAACACGAGAAACAGGGAGCCGCGCCCATGAGCAAGATGACCCCGCAGGAAATGGCCCAGAAGATCGGATCGGGGCTGCTGTCCTTCCCCGTCACGCCGTTCAAGGCGGACTATTCCTTCGACGAGGCGACCTATCGCGCCAACATGGACTGGCTGTGCGGCCATGACGTCGCCGGCCTGTTCGCCGCCGGTGGCACCGGCGAGTTCTTCTCGCTGACCCCGACCGAAGTTCCAGAGGTGGTCAAGGTCGCCGTCGACGAAACCAAGGGCCGCGTGCCCGTGCTCGCCGGCACCGGTTACGGCACCGCAATTGCGCGCGAGATCGCCGTTGGCGCGGAGAAGGCCGGCGCTGACGGCCTCTTGCTGCTGCCGCCCTATCTCACTCATTCCGAGCAGGACGGCCTTGCCGCCCACGTCGAGGCCGTCTGCGCCTCCGTGAAGATCGGCGTCATCGTCTACAACCGGGACAATGCCATCCTGCAGCCCGACACGCTGGCCCGCCTCGCCGAGCGCTGCCCGAACCTCGTCGGCTACAAGGACGGCATCGGCGACATCGAACTGATGACCCGCGTCCACGCCAGGCTCGGCGATCGCCTGACCTATGTCGGCGGTTTGCCGACGGCCGAGACTTTCGCGCTGCCCTATCTCGACATGGGCGTGACGACCTATTCCTCGGCCGTGTTCAACTTCGTGCCGGAATTCGCCACCAACTTCTACGCCGCCGTGCGCAAGCGCGACCATGCGACGATCCAGGCCGGCCTGAAGCATTTCATCCTGCCGCTGATCGCGATCCGCAACCGCAGGAAGGGTTACGCTGTCTCCATCATCAAGGCCGGCATGAAGGTGATCGGCCGCGATTCCGGCCCGGTCCGCCCGCCACTCACCGATCTCGCCGAACAGGAGATGGCGGAACTGGCCGCGCTCGTGCAAAACTTGCCCGCTATCGCATCGGCGCAACAGGCGGCAGAATAGCCGAAACAGGGAGGAGCACGCGATGACCGAGACCGACATCTCCGGAGCACCGGTCGTCAGATCGATGCAGGTGATCCCGGTCGCGGGCCGCGACGGCATGCTCCTCAATTTGAGCGGCGCGCACGCGCCGTTCTTCACCCGCAACATCGTTATCCTCACCGACAATGCCGGCCACACCGGCGTCGGCGAGGTGCCGGGCGGCGAAAAGATCCGCCGGACGCTCGAGGACGCCCGCGATCTCGTGATCGGCAAGACTGTCGGCGCGCTGAACAACATCCTCGCCGATATCCGCACCGCCTTCGCCGATCGCGATGCCGGCGGCCGCGGCAAGCAGACGTTCGATCTGCGCGTCATGATCCACGCGGTCACGGCGATCGAATCCGCGTTGCTCGACCTGCTCGGCCAGCATCTCGGGCTTCCCGTCGCGGCCCTGCTCGGCGAAGGCCAGCAGCGCAGAAGCGTCGAGACGCTCGGCTATCTCTTCTTCGTCGGCGACATCAGGAAAAGCAGGCTCGACTACGTCAAGGGCGAGACCGGCAAGGCGGAGTGGTTCAACCTCCGCCACCAGGAAGCGATGACGCCGGAGACGGTGGTGCGCCTTGCGGAAGCCACCCACGATCATTACGGCTTCGCCGATTTCAAGCTCAAGGGCGGCGTCCTGCGCGGCGAGCAGGAGATCGAGGCCGTCGCTGCGATTGCAAAACGCTTTCCCGACGCGCGCGTCACGCTGGACCCCAATGGCGCCTGGTCGCTGGATGAGGCGATCCGGCTCTGCAAGGACATGCACGGCATCCTCGCCTATGCCGAGGACCCCTGCGGTGCCGAGGCCGGCTTCTCCGGCCGCGAGATCATGGCCGAGTTCCGCCGCGCCACGGGGCTGCCGACCGCAACCAACATGATCGCCACCGACTGGCGGCAACTCTCGCACGCGCTGCGTCTCGGCGCGGTGGACATCCCGCTCGCCGATCCCCATTTCTGGACCATGCAAGGCTCGGTGCGCGTGGCCCAGACCTGCCGTGACAACGGCCTGACCTGGGGCTCGCACTCCAACAACCATTTCGACGTCTCGCTCGCCATGTTCACCCATGTCGGCGCGGCCGCTCCCGGCAAGGTCACCGCCATTGACACCCACTGGATCTGGCAGGACGGCCAGGCGCTGACCAGGGAGCCGCTCCTGATCCGGGGCGGCAAGATCGCAGTGCCGGAACGCCCGGGCCTCGGCATCGAGATCGACCGCGCCGCCATTGACGCCGCGCATGAACTCTACAAGAAGCATGGACTCGGCGCCCGCGACGACGCCATCGCCATGCAGGATTTGATCCCCGGCTGGACCTTTGACGACAAGCGTCCCTGCCTCGTGCGCTAATTAAAACTCTGGAGGAAACGATGACTGCGATCCTGAAGAACTTCATCGGCGGCGAATGGGTCGATGGCTCCGGCGTCACCAAGAACATCAACCCCTCCAACACCAACGACCTCGTCGGCGAATACGCCAGGGCCGACAAGGCGCAAACCGAGAAGGCGATCGCCGCCGCCAAGGCCGCCTTCCCCGCCTGGTCGCGCTCGACGCCGCAGGAGCGCTATGACGCGCTGAACAAGGTTTCCATCGAGATCCTCTCCCGCAAGGAAGAGCTCGGCCGCCTGCTCGCCCGCGAGGAAGGCAAGACGCTGCCCGAAGGCATCGGCGAGGTCGCGCGTGCCGGACAGATCTTTGCGTTCTTCGCCGGCGAGGCGCTGCGCCTGATCGGCGAGAAGGGCGCATCCGTGCGTCCCGGCCTCGACGTCGAACTCACGCGCGAGCCTGTTGGCGTCGTCGGCATGATCACGCCCTGGAATTTCCCGATTGCAATTCCGGCCTGGAAGATCGCGCCCGCGCTCTGCTACGGCAACACCGTGGTGTTCAAGCCGGCCGAGCTGGTGCCGGGCTCGGCGCATGCGCTGTCCGAGATCATCACCCGTTCCGGGTTTCCCGCCGGCGTGTTCAACCTCGTGGTCGGCCCCGGCTCCCAGGTTGGCCAGACCCTGCTCGAGCATCCGGACGTCGCGGCAATCTCCTTCACCGGCTCGGTGCAGACGGGGCGCAAGATCGCGCAGGCCTGCGTGCTGTCGAACCCGATGAAGAAGTTCCAGCTCGAGATGGGCGGCAAGAACCCGCTGGTCGTGCTCGACGACGCCGACCTCAAGACCGCGGTCGAGGTCGCCGTCAACGGCGCCTATTTCTCGACCGGCCAGCGCTGCACGGCGTCCTCGCGCCTGATCGTCACCGAAGGCATCCACGACCGCTTCGTCGCGGCGATGGCCGAGCGCCTGAAGGGCTTGTCGGTGGATGATGCGCTCAAGGCCGGCGTCCATATCGGCCCCGTGGTCGACCAGAGCCAGCTCGACCAGGACCTGCGCTATCTCAAGATCGGCCAGGACGAGGGCGCAAAGCTTGCGTGGGGCGGCGAGCTGCTCAAGCGCGAGACGCCCGGCCACTATCTGCAGCCGGCACTGTTCACCGAAGCCAACAACAACATGCGCATCGCGCGCGAGGAGATCTTTGGCCCGGTCGCCGCCGTCATTCGTGCGAAGAACTATGAAGAGGCGCTGGCGATCTCCAACGACACCGAGTTCGGCCTCGCCTCGGGAATTTGCACCACCAGCCTGAAATACGCCTCGCACTATAAGCGCAACAGCGAGTCCGGCATGGTGATGGTCAACCTGCCGACCGCCGGCGTCGACTATCACGTGCCGTTCGGCGGCCGGAAAGGCTCGAGCTACGGCGCCCGCGAGCAGGGCTCCTATGCGCGCGAGTTCTATACGACAGTGAAGACTGCCTATACCAATCCGGGCTGAGGCGGTGATCGGGCTGCGGCGCAGGTGCCCACCTCTCCCCTCCGGGGAGAGGTGATCGAATGCACGGCTTTTTCCGTTCTTGAGGAAGGCGCATGGACCAGTCAGTCGCAGCGAAAGAGCAGCCCCGCTACATCAAGCTCAACGAGCGCGACAATGTCGCGATCGTCGTCAATGATTTCGGGCTTCCCGCCGGCTCCCGCTTTGCCTGCGGCCTGACGCTGCGCGCCTTCGTGCCGCAGGGACACAAGACGGCGCTGGTCGACATCGCGGAAGGCGCGCCGATCGTCCGCTATGGCGAGGTCATCGGCTACGCGCTCGCCCCGATCCAGGCCGGCGAATGGGTGGACGAGGCGCGCATCCGCATGCCGGAGGCCCCTGCTCTGGACAAGTTGGAGATTTCCACCGCCGTCCCGGCGCCGCTGCCGCCGCTGGAAGGCTTTACCTTCGAGGGGTTTCGCAATCCAGACGACTCGGTCGGAACGAAAAACATCCTCGGCATCTCCTCCTCCGTGCAATGCGTCAAGGGCACGATGGAATATGCGGTCAAGCGCATCCGCGCCGAGTTGCTGCCAAAGTACCCGAACGTGGACGACGTGGTGCCGCTGACGCATGCCTATGGCTGTGGCGTCGCCATCACCGCACCCGACGCCGTGGTGCCGATCCGTACGCTGCAGAACCTCGCCCTCAATCCAAATTTCGGCGGCGAGATCCTCGTCGTTGGCCTCGGCTGCGAAAAACTTGCGCCGGAGCGGCTGGTGCCGGAGGGCGTCAGCGACGCCATCGTGCGCATGCAGGACGAGGCCTTCGACGGCTTCGGCGCCATTGTCGACGCGATCATGACACAGGCTGAGGCGCGGCTGAAGATCCTCAACACCCGCAGGCGCGAGACCTGCCCCGCCTCCGACCTCGTCATCGGCCTGCAATGCGGCGGCAGCGACGCCTTCTCCGGCGTCACCGCGAACCCGGCGGTCGGCTTCGCCGCGGACCTCCTGGTGCGCGCCGGGGCCACCGTGATGTTCTCGGAAGTGACCGAGGTGCGCGACGCCATCCAGCTGCTCACCCGCCGCGCCGTCAACGAGGATGTCGGCCGCGCGCTGGTGCGCGAGATGGCGTGGTACGATTCCTATCTCGCCCGCGGCGGCGCCGATCGCAGCGCCAACACCACGCCCGGCAACAAGAAGGGCGGGCTGGCCAACATCGTCGAGAAGTCCCTTGGCTCGATCGTGAAGTCCGGCTCGAGCGCGATCACCGGCGTGCTCTCGCCCGGCGAGAAGGCGACGCAGAAGGGCATGCTGTTTGCGGCCACACCCGCAAGCGACTTCATCTGCGGCACGCTCCAGCTCGCCTCCGGCATGACGCTGCAGGTGTTCACCACCGGCCGCGGCACGCCCTATGGTCTTGCGGCTGCACCCGTCATCAAGGTCGCGACCCGCAGCGAGCTGGCGCGGCGCTGGAAGGATTTGATCGATTTCGATGCAGGCCGCATCGCCACCGGCGAGAAGACCATCGAGGAAACCGGCTGGGACCTGTTCCGCCTGATTCTTGATGTCGCCTCGGGCCGCACCAGGCCGTGGTCGGACCGCTGGGGCATCCACAACGATTTGACGCTGTTCAATCCGGCGCCAGTCACGTGAGCACCGCGGCGGCAACGAAACCATCCTGAAACACACGAGCGATGCGTTTCGTGTCCGCTTCGTCGTGGCGACGGCATGCAACCAAATATCTCCGCGACGACAATCGAATGTTCGCACACGAGCGAACCTGTCGCGGCATTTCCGCGACCTAACCTCCGATTGATGTCTTCAACGGAGATTTTTCCATGCGCGTTCTTTCGATGTTTGCCGTTGCCGGTGTGATGATTGCAAGCGAGGCCACCGCTTTCGCCGGCGAGCTTCCTACTTACGAGGTGACGTCGTTTCCGATCTCGACGACGCAGGTCCAGGTGCTCGGCGGCGCCGGCGTTCAGGAGCAGACGACGACGCCCGCGATGATCGTCGCCGGCATGCCCGCCTCGCCCGCGCAGGTGCTGGTGCTGTCGCCCCACGTCAGGCGACTGGCGAGCGTGAATACGGACAGCGCAGCGCGCTAGAAATTCCGTCATTCCGGGGCACGGTATCGCCGCGACCCGGAATGAGGTTTCGTTACGTCATGCTGCCCGGCATGAAGCAGCGCACGCGCGGATGGCCGTCGATATAGTGCTTCCACACCATGGTGCGGCCGATCTTGTTCGGCTCGGTGATGACGGCGCCCTCCGGCACGATCACCCACTCGCCGTCGAGCTGCACGCGGTAGCGTCCCTTCTCCGACTCCCAGTCGGCGTCGGCGACGACGTAGCCGTCGGCGTCCGAGCAGCATTGGCCGAACTGGCTGTGCAGGCTCTCGAACCAGGGCTTCAGCGGCGAGTTGGCGAAGCGTCCGTCGTCGCGGGCGAGCGCCGAAGTCGCCAGCATCGTCGTCAGTCCCAGCAGCGTGGCTGCACACCGTCTTGAAAATCTCATGTCGTTTTCCCGCGGATCGAACTCGGCGCCGCAGGGGGCACACATCGCCACGCGCTGCCCGCGCGATGGCGGCAGGCGCGACTCGTTCCCCCAGCAGCTCTTGCCGGAGGCTATGCAAGTCCGACGCCAGCGCACATTCCGGGGAACTACTGGCAGGATTCGCACGCATTCGCCTTTCGACGTATGCGCGGTGTGATGAAATCCTGGGAGTTTTGTGGCCGGCGTCCGGAATCCTCGCCCCCGCGAGGATTGACGCCGGCGTGTGCAGCGAGCGCTGCGCCGCGCCGGCCTACTGCTTCTTCACCGGAGCCATGGTCGGGGCGGCGCCCTTCTTCGCCGCAGGTGGCGGCGGCTTGTTCGCGGCGGCCTGCGCGGGGAGATATTTGGCGACGATGGCGGGATCGACCTCGGCAATGCTGGTGTCCGGCAGGCGGCTCCAGGATTCGTCCTTGCCGAGCAGCGAAATGCCGAGATAGCCGCGCAGGGTCAGCGTCTGGCCGTCCGGGCTCACCTTCATGTTGGCCTTCCAGATCTGGCCGTCACGCGGATTGAGCACGTTGCCGCCCTCGTATTTCAGGCCCTCGCGTTTCATGTTGCGGACGAAGGAGATGCCCAGCACCGGCGCGTTCTTGCGCTCGTCGGTGCATTTGGCGCAGATCTCGTTCGGATCGTCGGTGGGACGCGGAAAGGTCTTCGCGATCACGCCTTCGAAGATGCCGTTGTGGTCGATGAAGAGGAACCACCCGACCGGCTTGCCGTCCTCGATCTTCTGCCACAGCCCTGCGGCGGTGGGCTCGGCGGTTTGCGCCGACGCCGGTGTCACCGCTGCAAGCGCCATCAGCGCGAGCGCGAGGAACGGAAACAGCCGAAAGCTGGAAAACGAATTCCGCATTATGATCACCCTGCTAAAGCCACGACTGGAATGATCGCAGACTACGGCGATTTCACGAGCGGTTCCAGCACCAGAAACATGGGATGGCCCCGTCAGCTGACGCCGAGCTTCTTCTGCAGGCTGGAGGACGACGTCGTGTACTGGAACACCAGCCGCTTGTCCGGATAGACGTAGCGGTGGGCCTTTTGCGACATCAGCGCGCCCTCGTGGAAGCCGCACAGGATCAGCTTGATCTTGCCGGGATAGGTGTTGATGTCGCCGATGGCGAAGATGCCGGGCACGTTGGTCTCGAACGCGCTTGTCTCGACCGGCACCAGATTGTGCTCCAGCGCAATGCCCCAGTTGGCGACCGGACCGAGCTTCATCGTCAGCCCGAAGAACGGCAGCATGGTGTCGCAGGAAATTTCGCTCACGCTGTTGTCGTTGCCCTTGACGGTCGCGCCGGTCAGCTTGCCGTCGGCGCCGGAGAGCGCGGTGACCTGGCCGAGCCGGAGATCCATCTTGCCGGCGGCCACCAGCGCGCGCATCTGCTCGACGCTGTGGGGAGCGGCACGAAACTCGTCGCGCCGGTGCAGCAGCGTGATGCGCCTGGCGACCGGATGCAGATTCAGCGTCCAGTCGAGCGCGGAATCGCCGCCGCCGACGATCAGCACGTTCTTGTCGCGGAACGTCTCCATCTTGCGCACGGCGTAGTGCACCGAGCTGCCTTCATAGGCCTCGATGCCCGGCACCGGCGGACGCTTGGGCTGGAACGAGCCGCCACCGGCCGCGATCACCAGCACCTTGCATTCGAACACCTTGCCGGCGTCAGTGGTGCAGCGAAATGCGGGATCGCCGATCTTCTCCACGGTCTCGACCATCTCGCCGAGATGGAAGGTCGGGTGGAACGGCTTGATCTGCTCCATCAGCGCATCGGTGAGGCCCTGGCCCGAGACCTGCGGAATGCCCGGAATGTCGTAGATCGGCTTTTCCGGATAGAGCTCGGCGCACTGGCCGCCGACCTTGTCGAGGATGTC
The DNA here is from genome assembly GCF_018131015.1 of Bradyrhizobium diazoefficiens. GTDB lineage: Bacteria > Pseudomonadota > Alphaproteobacteria > Rhizobiales > Xanthobacteraceae > Bradyrhizobium > Bradyrhizobium diazoefficiens_B. Next base: position 39,370 of record NZ_JAFCJJ010000014.1, on the reverse strand, counting down.
GACGAAATGCGTCTTCATGTCGAGAAGGCCGAGTTCGAAGGCGGCGAACAGACCGCAGGGGCCGGCGCCAATAATCAACACATCGGTTTTGATCGCGTCGCTCATGTCGTCTCTTTATCGGTCGTTATCGGTTGGACGGCGCCCGTCGGGCAGAGGAACCCCGCCTGTCTAGCCAACGGGGATGGATCAGGGAAGGCATAAAAGCGGGAGCGCCCCGCAGCCGCGCCCACTTGCCGGGCCAATATAACTGGGCTGTAACGAGGACGGATATGACGGAGATCAATCGGTGAACGCGCCAAGCCCCCTCGATACGACGCCGCGCCTCGAGGACTTCCCCTACCGCCTCAGCGACAATGTCCGCTTCGGCGATCTCGACCCCAACCAGCACGTCAACAACGCGGTCTACGCCACCTATTTCGAGACCGGTCGCGTCACGCTGATGAAGAGCCCGGAATACGGGCTGACGCCGCCGGGGCTCGCCTGGATCATGGTGCGGCTGGACATCCATTTCCGCGCCGAGCTGCACTGGCCGAACACGATCGAGCTCGGCCTTGGCGTCGTCAGGCTCGGGCGAACCTCGGTGACCTTCGAGCAGGTCGTGTTCTCGCAAGGCAAATGCATTGCGTCGGCGAATTCGGTCGGCGTCATGCTCGACGAGGCGACGCGGCGGCCGGCACCGCTCACTGCGGAGGTAATCGAGAAATTGAAGCCCTGGCACAAGCGCGGCATCACGGTCGCGCCGCCCGGCAACTAATGCATGATCCGGAAAAGTGCGCAGCGGTTTTCCGAAAAGATCATGCTCAAACAACAACCTAAAGCGCGATGACGATTCATCCAAATCTCATCGCGCTTAGCGTCCCGGCAGCGTCAGGCCTGGCGTTCCGGCGTCGACACCACGAGGCCGTCGAGTTCGTCGGTGACCTTGATCTGGCAGGACAGGCGCGAGCTCGGGCGCACGTCGAAGCCGAAATCGAGCATGTCCTCTTCCATCGGCGTCGGGCTGCCGACCTTCTCGCGCCAGGCTTCGTCGACATAGACATGGCAGGTCGCGCAGGCGCAGGCGCCGCCGCATTCGGCCTCGATGCCGGGAATGCTGTTGCGGATGGCGGCTTCCATCACGGTTGCGCCGTTCTCGACTTCCACCGTGCGGGTTTCGCCCTTGTGGTTGACAAAGTGAATTTTGGCCATGTGTGCTCGTACTGCCGCGATCTTGGGAAAAAGAAGGGTCCAGGCTGTCCTATAACGGGTCGGTCCGGCCAGCGCCATAGCGTTTTGAGGCGAAGTGGCGCCCCCTTCGCGCGAAGAAAGCGCATAAAAACAAACGTCTGGTGCGCAGGGCCATCCGCGCCCGGCGGGCGCTCGCCTAGTGCTTCAGGATCTTCTCGATGGCGACGCGGACCTCGGCCACTGCCTCTTTCAGGGCAGCAAGGGCGTGGGGCCGGTTGTGGCCGGTGCGGATCGCGGTCTCCAGGCTTGCCGCTGCGTCCGCGACCGCAAAGGCGCCAATTCCGCGGGCCGAACCCTTGAGCGTGTGCGCGATCGCGCCGGCCTCGGCCGGCAGCGCCGTCATCGTCGCCATCAGCCGGACCGCCTGCTCGGCGAACATCGCGAGCACCTCCTGCTCCAACTCGGCATCGCCGAGCGTCATGCGCGACAGGTGGTCGAGGTCGAGCGGGCTGCCGATGGGCGCAAGCGGGGGCGAGGGCATCCAGTCCATCCGTTGCAGATCAGGCGTCATGGCGCAGGCCCCGGCATCGCACGATGGTCCGCCGGTCCGGCGGCAAAGTTCCGCCCACCCAAGCACGAAAGTGGTTAACGAAATGTTTGGGCTGCTTTACGCAATTCCGCCGGCTTATTGACGAAAACTTGCCGTATTCGGCCCGGTTCGGTGGAGAATTCCATGTGATGCGAAGGTGTTAGGGCGCGTTCCTGTTAACGATGATTAAGAATGTCTTAATCGCAGCCATTTCATTCGCTTCGCTCTGCCAATAGGATGTTGCGGAAATTGGCGGACAAAGCCGTCCGGGTGGGGACGGCTCGGAAATCCGCGCAAGCGGCATATTCCGGTCTGTGGGGCTTGCATGGGGCGCAGGGCTCGCGGGGGACGCGTACAAGTAACAAGGGCTCGGACTGAACATGGCGAACACTCCGAAAAAGGTCAAAGATCCGACGGAAGTTGCGCTTTCTGCGATCCAGGAAGCCCTGAACATCAGCGACACCGCGGCGGACACCAGCCGCAATGCATCGATGCGCAACGAGCCGGCGCCCGCCGTGGCGCCGCCCGCGCCTCCCGTGTTCGACGAGCCGTCTTTCGAGCCGCGCCCCGCCGCCAACGAACGCGCGGTTTTCGAGCCGATCGAGGAGCCGCGCTCGCGCCGGCCCGCCAATGACGACCGCGAGACCATCGGCCAGTTGCTGCAGGCGCTGCAGAAGGGCCGGCCCGCGCGCAGCGTCTATACCTTCGCCACGATCTTCGCGGCCATCTGGCTCGTCGCCTGCGGCGCGCTGACCGTCGGCTTCCTGCCCTCGATCCAGGCCGCGATGGGCCAGAGCGGCGGCGTGCTGGTGCTGGCCGGCCTCGTCGCGCTGTTCTTCGCACCGGTGATGCTGTTCTACTTCCTCGCGAGCCTTGTCTGGCGCGGCCAGGAAATGCGCATGATTGCGCAGGCCATGGCGCAGGTGGCGATTCGCTTCTCCGAGCCGGAAGGCTCGGCCTCCGACTCGATGGTGACGGTCGGTCAGGCCATCCGCCGCGAGGTCGCGGCGATGGGCGACGGCATCGAGCGCGCGATCGCACGCGCCGGCGAGCTCGAGACGCTCGTCGCCAACGAGGTCGCCGCGCTCGAGCGCGCCTATTCCGACAACGAGGTGCGCATCCGCGCCCTGCTGCAGGACATCGCGCATCAGCGCGACAACCTGGTCGGCCAGGCCGAGCAGGTCCGCAGCGCCATTTCCGGCGTGCAGATCGATTTGCGCCACGACATCGCGCTCATCTCGGATGCGATCGCCTCGCGCGTCGACGAGGTCGCCAAGTCCATTACCGGCGCTCTCGAAGAGCGCGGCGCCCACATCACCCAGGCGCTGGGCAACGCCGGCGACAACATGATCCTGGCGCTCGGCGAGCGCGGCGGCGACCTGCTCGACCGCCTCGAGGAGGCCAGCAACGAGACCACCCGCGCCGTGCTCGACGCCAGCGAGCGGCTGACCACCAGCCTGAACTTCAAGACCGGCCACGTCCACGAGGAGTTCGTCGACCTCGCCGACCGCGTCCACGAGATGCTCAACGAGCGCATCGACCGCATCACCGGCGAGTTCGAGCAGCGCTCGGCCGCGATCGTCGACGGCATATCCGACCGCACCGAGCAGGTGCATGACAGCCTGAAGAATTCGTCGGACTCGCTGCTGCTCGAGCTCGAGCTGCGCTCCAACGACATCTCCGCCAAGATCGACGACGCCGGCAACCGGCTCGCCGGCCAGATCCTGACCTCCGGAGACCGCGCGAGCGAGGCGCTCGACGCCACCGTCAACACGCTGGTCGCCAAGGTGGTCAGCCAGACCGAGACCGCGCACGACTCGCTGTCGCTGCAGATGAGCGCGTTCGACGAGCTGGTGAGGAACCAGGGCTCCGAGCTGGTCGAGAAGTTCGCCCGCGACTCCGGCACGCTGGGCGCCCTGATCACGCGCCACATCTCCGAATTCGACCGCACCGTGAAGACCTTCGGCGGCGAGATCGTCGAGCGCATGGGTCAGCGCACCCAGGACATCACCGACACGCTGAAGACCTATGTCGACAATTTCGACACCCGCATGACCTCGAATGGCGGCGACATTACCGCGACGCTCGACCAGCGCCTGGTGCAGTTCGAGACCACCATCGGCGAGCGCGTCACCAACTTCGACTCGTCGCTGAACGACAAGATCGCGAGCCTCGACTCTACGATCGGAAGCCACATCAAGACCTTCGACGACCAGCTCGGCGGCCGCGTCGGCGCGCTCGAAGCCTCGTTCGACACCCGTGCGAAATCCGTGACCGAGACCATCGACGACCGTCTCAACACGCTCGCGACCTCGCTGACCGAGGGCGCCACCCAGGCGATCCAGTCGATCGACACCCGACTGACGCATCTCACCGTGACACTCACCGGCGGCGCCGCGCACGCGATCGAATCCATCGATTCCCGCCTGACCTACCTGAACACCACGCTGACGAACGGCGCCACGCAGGCCCTGCAGTCGATCGACGCCCGCCTCGGGATGCTGACGTCCACGCTCACCGACGGCACCGCGCAGGCGATCGAGGCGGTCGACCGCCGCATCACCGGCGTCGCCGAGCTCATCGACGGCCGCAGCACGCATCTGACCGACACGATCACGACGCGCTTCCAGGACATCCACCAGGCCATCGAGACCAAGGTCGGCTCGGTCGCCAGCGACATCGACGTGCGCGTGGCGCAGTTCGAGGACCTCCTCGGCTCGCGCGTCGAGGCGGTTGCCGGCCGCATCGAGAGCAGCGGACGCCAGGCCAGCGAGGACATGATGTCTCGCGCCGAGATGATCTCGACCACGATCCGCTCGCATGTCGAGGACGCCGAGCGCTCGCTCACCAACCTCGTCGTCAACACCAGCGAGACGATCCAGACCGGCGCCCGCACCGCCCAGCAGTCGCTGATGACGGCCTCCTCCGACGTCAACGCCCAGCTCAAGATGACCTCTGCCGAGGTCGAGACGGTGCTGACCGCTGTCGGTACCGGCGCTGCAACCGCGATCCTGACCAGCGCCCGCGAGGCGCAGTCGACGCTGGTTGCGGCATCGGGCGATACGTCGGACCAGATCAAGTCGCTGTCGGCCGACGTCGAGCGTACGCTGTCGGCGGCGGGATCGGCCACTGCGGCCGCGATCCTGGCCGGCGCGCGCGAGGTGCAGACCACGCTCGTCACCGCCTCCTCGGACGCGGCCAACCACGTCAAGACGCTCACCGCCGACGTGCAGCGTTCGCTGTCGCTGGCCGGCACCTCCACCGCGGAATCGATCACCGCCGGCGCCCGCGATGCGCAGAGCGCGCTGATCGCGGCCTCGACCGAGACCGCCAACCAGATCAAGGCGCTGTCCTCGGACGTGCAGCGCTCGCTGACGATGGCGGGCACCTCGACGGCCGAGACCATCATGACCGGGGCCCGCGAGGCCCAGAGCACCCTCGTCAACGCCTCCTCGGATGCGGCGAGCCAGGTCAAGTCCCTCGCGGCCGAAGTGCATCGTTCGCTGTCGCAGGCCGGCCAGTCGACCGCCGAGACGATCACGATCAGCGCCCGCGACGCCCAGAGCACCCTTCTTGCTGTCTCCGCAGAACAGACCGGCCAGGTCCGTTCGCTGGCGGCCGAGATGCAGCGCGCGCTGGCGACCGCCGGCGGCGCCACCATCGAGGCGCTCACCGGCGGCGTGCGCGAGGCACAGGGCACGCTGATCTCCGCTTCGACCGACGCGGCGAGCCAGATCAAGTCGCTGACCACGGACATCGAGCGCACCCTGACCGCGGTCGGCGCCGACACCGCCTCCGCGATCCTGAGCAGCGCACGCGAGGCGCAGACCTCGCTGAGCGCGACCTCGGCGGACGCCGCAAGCCAGATCCGCACCATCTCGACCGAGATCGAGCGCGTGCTCGGCGCGGCGACGACGAACGCCACCAACGACATCCAGACCAGCGCGCTCAACGCGCAGAATGCGCTGATCTCCGCCTCCAACGAGGCGAGCTCGCGGGTCAAGTCGAGCTCGGCCGACGTCGAGCGCTCGGTGCTCGCCGCCAGCTCCAGTTTCGGCCTCGCCATGACCGGCAAGACCGACGAGATCGTCACCTATGTGCAGCAGCAGGCCGATCGTCTCTCGAGCATGATCGACGCCAAGCGCGGCGCGCTGGTCGATGCGATCGGCACCAAGACCAGCCAGCTCACGCTCGACGTCGACCGCGTCACCTCCGACGCGCTGAAGGCGATCGAGACGCGCGGCCAGGCGTTCGCGCAGACGATGATGGGCAACGGCAACGACATCGCCCGCAACATCAACGCGGCGAGCGAGATGGCGACCGGTGCGGTCGGCAGGTCGCTCAAGGAACTCGAGCAGGCCTCGCGCACGGCGATCGACCAGTCGCGCCAGGTCTCGATCGCGGCCGTCACCGAGATGCAGGAGACCAGCAAGATCCTGCGCACCGACACGGTCGCCCTGTTCGAGCGGCTGCGCGAGGGCAACATCCTGCTCCAGGAGGTGCTGACCGGAGCGCACGACAACCTCAACTCGCTCGAGCGGGCGCTGGTGACGCGCGTTGCCGACTTCGTGTCGGCGATGAACGACGTCACCTCGCGCAACGGGGCGGCGACGCAGAACCTCGAAGAGCAGCTCAACGTCTTCAACACCAAGACCTCGAAGGCGCTGCAGGACCTCGGCGAACTGTCGACGCAGTTCGACGCCCATGGCAAGGCGCTGGTCGACGCCGCCTCCGTGGTCGAGCAGAGCAACAAGAACACCACCGCTTCGCTCGCCGATCGCAAGCAGGCGCTGGAGTCGCTCGTCACCACGATCGACCTGCGCACCACCGATCTCGACCAGCGCCTGTCGCGCTTCACCGGCCTGCTCGATGAATCGCTGGCCGCTGCCGAAGAGCGTGCCCGCGACATCGCCCGCGTGGTGGCGGAGACCGCCGGCGCCGGCTCGGCCGCGATCACCCGCCAGTTCGAGGCGGTGCGGTCGGCCTCCGAAGAGGAGCACCGGCAGACCATCGAGGCCATGCACGACATCTACCGCCAGACCACCGACGAGGCGGATGCGATGTTCAAGCAGTCGACCGAGAAGTTCACCAACCTCGTCACCAGCATGAAGCAAATGGCGTTCGAGATGCACAACGAGCTCGAAGCCACCCGCAACGAGCTGCGCCGCGGCGTGCTCGAAATGCCGCAGGAGGCCGCCGAGAGCACCGCGCAGATGCGCAAGGTGATCGTCGACCAGATCGAGGCGCTCGCCGAGCTCAACCGCATCGTGGCCCAGCATGGCCGGGGCCTCGACGTCTCCTCGGCGGGCCGCGCCACCCTGGCGCGCCATGAAGAGCCGCTGCTGGCAACGGTCGGCGCGCGCAGCCCCGAGCCGCGCATGCGCGACACGGGCAGCGCCTCGACGCTGCCGCCGCCGGACCTCGGCATGCCGGCCTCGCGCCGCACCGAGGCGCCGCCAGTCGTCCCCGGCGGCAACGACCAGGGCCGTGATGGCTGGCTGTCGGACCTGCTCAACCGCACCGACGCCAACCAGGGCGCTCCGGCCGGACGCGAGGCTCCGCGCGGCCGCCCGGCTCCCCTGCCGCAGCCGCAGGCTCCGCAGGGCGGCGGCAATCCGCTGGAATCGCTGTCGCTCGACATCGGCCGGCTGATGGACCGCAACCTCGCGGCCGAGATGTGGGACCGCTACCAGCGCGGCGAGAACAAGGCCTTCACCAAGCGCCTGTACACGCCCGCCGGCCAGAAGGCCTTTGACGAGGTCGCCCGCAAGTACCGCGCCGACCGCAACTTCAAGGCCACGGTCGACCGCTATATCGGCGAGTTCGAACGCCTGCTCGACGAAGTCGCCCGCGACGGCCGCGGCCCGCAGGAGCTGCGCAGCCACCTGACCTCGGAGACGGGCCTGGTGTACACGCTGCTGGCCCACAGCGCGGGCCGGCTGGGGTAAGCGAAGCTCGCGAATGGCGAGTAGCGAATGATAAACGGAGGCCTCACGGCCTCCGTTTTTGCTTTGAGCTAGTCATTGGGACCGATGCGATCGGCCACAGCGCCAATGTCGTCCTGGCGAAAGCCAGGACCCATTACCCCAAAAAGAAATTTGGCGAAGATTGATCATTCGGTACGCCTGCCGAGCGCAATCGATGGACCTCGCGGTATGGGTCCTGGCTTTCGCCAGGACGACGTCGGGGAGATACCGGCTACTGCCGCCTGGGCGCCGCCGGCGGCTTCGGCGGCTCGGGCGGCGGGGCGGGCTGGGCGCTGTTGCTGGCGCCGAACAGCACGCGGGTCGGGTTGCGGTCAAAGTTGTTCACGGCGCGGCTGATGTCGCCGAGCGTGCGGCGGCCGTCCGTCATCAGAGCGCCCGAGCGCTTGTCGAAATCGTCGGCCAGTTCGCGGATCGACTTCACCGCCTGGAACAATTCACCGCCGTCCTTGCCGCCGGCCAGCGTGTTGAGGCCGAGCATGAGGTTGTCCGCCTTCAGCATGACGCCGTCGACCTTGGCCATCACGCCGTCGATCTTCTCGGAGTTGCGGGCGAGCGAGTTGGTGAAGGTCTCGAGGTTCTTCAGCGAGTTCTTCACCGATTCCTGATTGTCGGCGACGATCTTGTTGATGTTCTGCAGCGTGCCGCGGATCGCCTCGGTGACGTCTTGCAGCTTGTTCGGGTCGGCCGTCAGCGTCGGGATGCCGTCCTGGTCGAGTGGCGGCGGGGGCGCGGCCTCGTCACCACCCTTGAGCGAGATCGCGGCGACGCCGGTCAGGCCCTGGAATTCGAGGCCGACCAGGGTGTCCTTGCGGATCGGGGCGTTGTTCTCGATCATGGCGAGTGCGACAACCCGCCGCGGGTTGTCCAGCTTCACCGAGACCACCTCACCTACCCTGATACCGTTGAAATTGACGCTGCCGCCGTTGCGCAGGCCCGCCGCGGGGCCCTCGAACACGACGCGCAGCGGACTGCGCTGCTTGGTGGTGTGCAGCGACTGGAACCACAGCACGAAGCCGATCGCCGCGGCGATCACCGCCAGCGTGAACGATCCGATCAGTACGTAATTCGCCCGCGTTTCCATCAGGTGCTACTCCGGCTACTCAACCCATGACCGCGCGGGCGCGCTTGCCATGGAAATACTGCCTCAGCCAGGGATGCTGCGAGGCCTGCATGTCGGCGATCGACCCTGCCGCAATGATCTTGCCATTCCCTAAAACGGCGATGCGGTCACATGCTGTGTAAAGGCTGTCGAGGTCGTGGGTTACCATGAAAACGGTCAGCCCCAAAGTACGCTGCAGCGTCCTGACCAGCTCGTCGAAGTCGCCGGCGCCGATCGGATCGAGGCCCGAGGTCGGCTCGTCGAGGAACACGAGGTCGGGATCGAGCGACAGCGCGCGGGCGAGCGCGACGCGCTTGATCATGCCGCCGGACAGTTCCGACGGAAAGCGCTCGGCGACCTCGGGCTTCAGGCCGACCATGGTGAGCTTGGCGAGGGTGATCTCATCCATCAGCCGCTGCGAGACGCGAAGATATTCGCGCATCGGGAACTGGATGTTCTGCCGGACCGTGAGCGAGGAGAACAGCGCGCCCTGCTGAAACAGCACGCCCCAGCGCCGCTCGACACCGCGGCGCTCGGCGCTGTTGGAGGCATCGAGGTCGACGCCGAACACCTCGATGGAGCCGGCGACCTTCGGCACGAGGCCGATGATGGTGCGCGTCAGCACCGACTTGCCCGCGCCGGAGGGGCCGACGAAGCCGAGGATCTCGCCGCGCTTGACGTCGAGGTTGAGCCCGTCGAGCACGCGCGTCGCGCCGAACTGCACGGTGATGTCGCGGACGCGGATGATGGGATCTTGAATTTCGCTTTGAACTTCTCTTGCCATCGTCACATTCCGATCGATGCGAAGAAGATGGCGAACACGCCGTCCATGACGATGACGAAGAAGATGCCCTTCACCACCGACGACGTCGTGTGCTGGCCGAGCGATTCCGCGCTGCCCTGCACAGCGAGCCCCTCGACGCAGGCGACGATGCCGATCACGGCCGCCATCACCGGCGCCTTGACGATGCCGACGATGAAATGGTCGATCGAGATGGCGTCGCGCAGGCGCAGCAGGAACGCCTCGGGATCGACGCCGCCATAGAGCCAGGCGACCAAGCCGCCGCCATAGAGCGCAGCCATCGCGCCGAGGAAGGCGAGGATCGGCAGCGCCAGCACCAGCGCCAGCATGCGCGGCAGCACCAGGACCTCGATCGGGTCGAAACCCATGGTGCGCAGCGCGTCGATCTCCTCGCGCATCTTCATCGAGCCGAGCTCGGCGGTGTAGGCGCTGCCCGAGCGGCCCGCGACCATGATCGCGACCAGCAGCACGCCGATCTCGCGCAGCACCAGTACGCCGAGCATGTCGACGACGAAGATGTCGGCGCCGAACCTGCGGAAATGGAAGATGCCCTGTTGCGCGATGATGCAGCCGATCAGGAAGGTGATCAGCACGATGATCGGCACCGCGCGCCAGCAGACCTGCTCCATGTGATGCACGGTCGAGGTCAGGCGGAACGAGCGCGGGTGGATCAGCACGCGCGCGGCTGATGCGAGCACAGCGCCGAGCATGTCGATCAGGCCCGCCAGCGTGCCGCCGACGCCGGCGACCGCACGGCCGATCTGCTCCAGCATGCCGGAGATGGTGATTGCGCCGCCGTCGATGACCGGCGCCGCCCTGACCCGCCGCACCTCGTCGACGAGGCTGGAATAATTGGCGGACAGGCCGGCGATCTGCGCCTCGACCGGCCCTTGCGTCAGGCTGCGGCGCAGCCGCTCGATCAGCCAGGCCCCGAAAGTGTCGAGCTTGGCTACCTCGGAGACGTCGATGAAGATGCTTTGCGAGCCGCCGGCGAGCTTCTCGGCATCCGCCACCATCCGCTCCAGGACCGGCGCGAAGCTCGCGGTCCAGGTTCCGGTGGCGCACAGGGCCAGCGCGTTGCCCTTGGCAATCCGTTCCAGCTTGGGATCGCCGCTCAAAATGTCCGCTCCCGTCCCGGGGCGGAGGAAATCAGGTAGTTGTGCACGCGCCCTTACCCGGAAAAGGTATCCCCAACTGGTTAATGTTAGTTGCTAGAGGTAACCAGCAGGTTCAGATTTCGCCAGAGTTCAAAATGACTTCCAGCAAAGTTCCAGCCCTTCTGGCGCGAATCGAGCGCTTTCCCATCGCCGGCAGCTTCACCATCAGCCGGGGCGCCAAGACCGAGGCGGTCACGGTGGTGGCCGAAGTGAGCCGGGACGGCCTGACCGGCCGCGGCGAATGCGTGCCCTATCCCCGCTATGGCGAGACCCCCGAGGCGACCCTGGCCGCCATCGAGGCCATGGAGGGTTCCGTGGCTGGCGGCCTCACCCGGCGGGCCCTGCAGGCCGCCATGCCGCCGGGAGCAGCCCGCAACGCGCTGGACTGCGCCCTGATCGACCTCGAGGCCAGGGCGGCGGGCGTGCGGGCCTGGACCCTGCTCGACCGTCCGGTGCCGGGGGAGCGCACCACGGCCTACACCATCTCGCTGGGGACCGCGGAGGCCATGGCGGCGGCGACCGCCAGGGCGGCGCACCGGCCACTGCTCAAGATCAAGCTGGGCGGCGACGGCGATCCCGAGCGGATCGCGGCGGTGCGCAAGGCCGCCCCCGAATCCGAGCTGATCGTCGATGCCAACGAATCCTGGACCGAAGAAAACCTGGCGCACAACCTCGCCGCCTGCGCCGCCGTCGGCGTCACCCTGGTCGAGCAGCCGCTGCCGGCCGGTCGCGACGAGGCGCTGGCGCGGATCAGGCGGCCGCTCGCGGTCTGCGCCGACGAGAGCGTGCATGACCGCTCATCGCTCGCCCCCTTGCGAGACCGCTATGACGCCGTGAACATCAAGCTCGACAAGACCGGCGGCCTCACCGAGGCGCTCGCCATGGCCGATGCAGCGCAGGCACTCGGCTTCGAGATCATGATTGGCTGCATGGTCGCGACCTCGCTGTCGATGGCCCCGGCGATGCTGGTGACGCCGCAGGCGCGCTTCGTCGACCTCGACGGCCCCCTGCTGCTGGCGCGCGACCGCGATCACGCGCTGCGCTACGACGGCAGCCTGGTCTATCCGCCGGAGTCTTCGCTCTGGGGATGATCCCTGAGCCGGTGCCGCGCCGACCAGATCAGCAGCGCCCCGGCGGCGGCCATCGCCGCCATGACGAAATACAGGTGGTCGCCATAGCGCGCGTAGATCGCGCCCGAGACGACCGATGTGACCGAACTGAGCAGCCCGCCGGTCGCCGCGTAGTAGCCCTGCCCGCGCGCCATCTGATGCGGCGGCACGTGATGCACCATGAGGCTCATCACGCCGATCTGGGTCAGGCCGAAGCTCAGGCCATGTCCGAGCTGGGCGATCGCGAGCACGGCGAGCGGCGGCTCCTGCGCAGTGATCGACCAGCGCACCACGGCGCTCAAGCCTCCGATCACCACGAGCAGCGCGGGATGCAGCGAAAAGCGCGGCGACACCGCGAACACGACGATCTCGGCGAGCACGCCGAGCGTCCACAGCCCCGCGATCGTCAAGCCGCCGAGACCATGGCTTTGCCAGTTGATCGAGGCAAAGGTGTAGTAGGCGACGTGGCTGGACTGGATCAGCGCCGACGAAAGGATGATGGCAAGGAAGCCGGCGTCGCGCAGCAGGCGCTTGCCGTCCTGCGCCGCCCTGGTGGTTTTTGGCGCATCCTGCAGCGGCCGGAGTGAAAGCCCGGCCAGGGCCGAGAGCGTTGCCACCGCGACGATGATCCAGATCAGATGCCGCGCTTCGATCGTTTCGATCAGGAGCCCGCAGGCGAGCGCACCGAGGATGAACGCGACCGATCCCCAGAGCCGCACTGGCCCGTAGTCGAATTTGTAGCTGCTGACGCCGCGCAAGGCATAGGCGTCGGTGAGCGGCAGCAACGGAGTCCAGCAGCAACAGGTCGCGATGTAGAGCAGCAGCACCGGGACGGGCTGTTGCTGGGTACCGACAAGCGCAAAGCAGAGCGCGGCGGCTGACGCCGTCAGGATCATCGCGCCGCGCACCGCGGAACGGCGTTCGGCGAGGCTGGTCACGAAGGGCAGCGTCGTGAAGCGCGTGACGGCGGGGACCGCGCAGATGACCCCGATCCAGCCCGGCTCGATGCCGACGGCCTTCAGCCACACCGTGAAGAACGGCAGGTGGGTACCGAAGACGGCGAACGAGGTGCTGTAGAACAGCGCCAGGTGCACGACGAATCGCCGTTTCTCGCTCGTAGCTGTGGGGAATTGTGATTCGGGTGCCATCAAACCAATTGCGATTCGGTCGATATCGTGGTGATCGTTACTCTAACGCGCGATTTGCGCGACGAGATAGCCATGGCCAACGAAGCATTCGCCCTCTCGCCCATGTCTGCCCGCGCGGCGGAGCCGAACGAGCAGGACTACGACGCGATCAGCGAAGCTTTCATGGAGACCGCGCGCGGCCGCTGGTTCCTTGGCGAATTCGCCAAGCGCAACCGCAACGCCGACACGCGCATGGTGCTCGATGCGGTCGCGAAAATCGAGGAAACCCTTGCGGCGCAGCGCCAACCGGTCGTCGAGGACCGCCTGCCCGAGGCGCTGGTGGAGATCCGCCGCGCGATCCGGGAGGCCGAGACGGTCGCGATCGCGGCCTTCGATCCCGGCGCGATCGAAGAGGGCATTGCGCCGATCCAGCGCGGCGTGCGCATCATCAAGGAGATCTCCTGGCGCTGGCGCGAGATCGGCGCCGACGGGCGCATCTGCGACCTGATCGATTCGCAGCTCGCAGCCATCGAGAGCGCCTGCGGACAGGTTTCGACCATCGACCCCCGCGCCGAGCTCACGGCCGCGTTCGATCTGCTCAAGGACCGGATCGAGCAGACCGAGACCGGCGCGGCTGCGCCGAAGACGGAGGCTCGTCCGCAGCCGGCACAGGATGCGCCGTCGCCGGTGGCACAGGTTCCAGAGGCCGCACCTGTCGCAACGGCGAGCGAAGCGCCGGTGGTTTTTACGGAGCCAGCCGTCGCGCCCGGTGGCGCTGAAGCCATCGAGCCGGAGATCGCCGGGAGCGACCTCGCGGCGGAAGCGAGCTACGCCGGGGCCGACGACGGCTTCGCCGAGCCTGCCGTCGCGGAGAGTTCTGAGGAATTCGCGCTCGAGGCGGCTGCCGCGGAGGCCGAGGACGAAGCCGTGCTCGACGCCATCGCGCTGGAGATGGCCGCGCCCGATCCGGATTTCGACGAGATCCTCGAGCCGGTCGAAATGACCGCAGGCCTCGATGAGCTGGTTGCCGCGCAGACCGGCGCGCCGGTGGCCGAGAAATCGGCGCCCGTCGCGGCCGCGCCGGCCGTGACACCGCGCCTGGCGCCGCGCGCCGAGACGCCGCGCGCACCGATCGGGACGGATCCGATCGCAGGCCTCACTGACGCCATCGCAGCCGCGGCCGCCCAGGCGGTGGAGAACCGCGCCCCCGAGACGGCGCCGGCTGCACGGCTTCCGGTCGGCCCGTCGCTGGCCGAAGCCTCGCTCGGCGCGACCATCCTGGCCAGCGGCATCGTGCAGAAGCCGCGCGTCGCCGCCAACGACGCCCTCGCGCCGATCCGCCGCATGACCCAGGCCGAGAAGATCGCGTTCTTCTCGTAAGGGGGGCGCTTCTCGTGTCCCGGACAAGCCGCAGCGCGCGAGCGTTGCGGCGCAGAGCCGGGACCCAAAGCCACGTTCTCCTGTGCAACATGAGGCCCCGGATCAGCAGCGCAGCGTCGAACTGGACGATGCTTCGCATCGCAAGGGAGACGCTGCGCCGCGTCCGGGGCACGAGAGCGATGTGGTCCACAGCTTCACCTAGAAGCTGCGCCCTCGCCGGTCAGCCGCAATTCCAGATCGGCCCGATCGGCGTGCGGGTCCAGCACGGGCCGAAGGTGCCGCCATTGTAGCGGCCGCCGCCGAAGCCGGGCCGGCCGAAATAGTGCCACTCGCCGTCGTAGAAACCGTAATAATAGGGCACGGGATCGATGTACCAGGGCCGCCGGTTGCTGCGCGCGTAGCGCCGCAACGCATCCTTCTGGGCATAGAGCGGCTGGCTGTTGCTGAGCGGCTGACGATAGCCGGGCAGGAAGCCGTAGCCATGCCAGACCGGCTTGGGGCGCTTTTGAGTTGACGCAGCCGGCGCAACAGCGGGCAGCAACGACAGGATGACAGCAACCGTCAGACACACGAATTTCGACATGGCGGAATGATAGAGAACCGGCTGCGGGAGCGCCATTCAAATCCTGCTGCATGGCTCTTCGGCCGACCAGACCGTTCAGGCTAAGCGATCCGGCCGCGCACATAGGCCTCAGCTCGTTCCAGCAGATGATCGAGCGAAGCATGGGCGGTATCGAGCACGAGATGCTCTCGATCCCAGGGTTCATAAGCCCGGCTCACGACGTCCTCCCAGGCTGGAAGCCTGAGGCCGTCGATGTCGGACGAACGGTTTTCGACGCGCTGCCGGTGCAACGACAAGTCGCTGCACACCACTTCGATCTCGATCAGGCTTGCCGAGTTCTGCGAGGCGGTCTGTCGCCATCCTGCCCGGCTTGAAAGCACCGGATTGACGCAGTCCGCGATGACGATGCGCCCGAGCCTGAGATTTTCGGCAGCCAGAGTGTTGGCTACGGCATAGCCGGTGGCGTCGACCGCAAGCCCTGCTTCCCGCAACGTCTGCTCGATGGCATCGATACGAAGATAATTGGCTGCGAGCCGAACGGTCAGCTCGCGCGCAATCGTCGTCTTGCCAGTGCCCGGAAGGCCGCCGAACACGATGAGTGCGGATGATCGCGTCATGATGGGTCTAGCCGATCACGCCCTTGCGGATCAGGAAGCAGCCATAGCCCCTGCTGTCGCCGACCTGCACCACGCCAAAGCCCGCCGAGGCCGCGCGATAAAAATCCGGCCGCGAGAGTTTTCCGGGCGTCACGGCGCGGCCGGCGGCGCGCTCGATCTCAGCCAGCACCGCGCGCTGCACGTCGGGGACGCGGCCGGGATCGTCGACGGGCATCATCACGCGCACCGGATCGGGATCGAAATCGTCGAGCGGGTACACCGACATGATGGCGCGGATCGCGACCTCCATGCTCATGCCCGGCAACTGGATCAGGCGCTGCGACGTGGTGCTCTCTGCGATCCTTGTGGCCGGATGGTTGGCGTCGACGAAAACGAGGTCATCGCCATGGCCCATGGAGGCCAGCAGCCAGAGCAGGTCGGGCGTCAGGATCGGATCAATCGACTTCAGCATGAGACGGGGTTCCCAGGGCATTCCTTCCCGGACCGAACCGGCCGGCCAACCATAGCAGGTCTCAAGCGAAATTCAGGTCACGCAGACGGACATAGTGATTTGCGGTCGCGGCCCCCGAGGGCCGAACGCGGCCAGGCGCTCTCGCAAAAAGTGTCGCATCGAGATCAACCATGGCCGTTTTTCGCCATCAACACGAGCGCGAAACCGCGAAGCGGCGGCATCTCAACCGTTGGTGGTATGTCGATCGACATACGTAGCGGGCGGAGGACTCACGATCCCTTAACGGACGTGTGACCGGCGTGAGTAACCCAGTTCACACGCAAATATCGCGGCGTCACCAAAGGTCGCCGTACGAATTCTTTCGCAGACGAACCACTCGCGTCGAGGGCCAAATATGTTTAGAGAAGATTTTTCGGGTAAGCTCATGAGCATCGGTCGCGCGGCCAACCGCAATGGCTGTTCGCCCATTTTCAGTACCAGGCGCATTGGATCAAGCCTCACCAAAGGGCTGATTTTCTCGGGGTGTGTGGTCGTCAACTTTCTCTCGATGATCGACGTTGCATCCGCTCATGTGAAGTGGTTCGTGCCGTGCGTCGTCTCCGACGATCCGCTGCCGGTCCAGGCGGTCTTCACCACCACGTTTTTTCTGTTCTCGGCCCTGTTCCTTGCGCTGTTTTACCTCGCCTGCGCGGCGGAGCGGACCAGGTTCGGCGCCATCTCCTCGAGATTTCTGGATCATCTGACTGCCCCTCTGCACGATCGCGTTGAGGACATCTTGCGTGCGGCCACTGCGA
Organism: Bradyrhizobium diazoefficiens; assembly: GCF_018131015.1. Lineage (GTDB taxonomy): Bacteria > Pseudomonadota > Alphaproteobacteria > Rhizobiales > Xanthobacteraceae > Bradyrhizobium > Bradyrhizobium diazoefficiens_B. The sequence goes on along the minus strand of NZ_JAFCJJ010000014.1, from coordinate 22,529 downwards.
TATTCTTCGCCTTGCTGTGGGCTCGCGGGGGACTCATCCTGACCCCGGAATTGGAAGCGGACAGCATCTGGATCTCTGCCATTCAGTTGCTCATCCCGCTTTTCCTGGTCGCGCGGGCCACGCTCCCGGCAGCGGGGGCCGGCATCCTGGTGCTCTATGGCTATGGGGCTGCGACCTATGGCCTGTTCCACATGCTGGACTATCCCGTCTTTCTGGGGCTCGGGATCTGGTTCGCAACATCCGTCTCGCACAACTCCAGGGTTCTCGCGTTTCGGTCCGATTTCCTGCGATGGACGGTCGCGATGTCCTTGCTTTGGCCGGCGATGGAAAAATTCGTGTACCCGGCATGGGTCGCGCCGATCGCGATCGAGCATCCGGAACTGACCCTGGGCTTCGCCGTGCCGACCGTCGTGACCGCCGCGGGAGTCGTGGAATTTGGCCTCGCCTTCGCGCTGTTCTGGACACCCCTGGTTCGTCGTCTCGCCGCCCTCGCTCTCCTGCTGCTGCTGACCGCCGCAACTTTCGATTTCGGCAAGGTGGACGGGATAGGTCATTTGGTGATCATCGCCATCCTTTTCGCTGTCATCGCCGATCCCCGGGGCAGGCCTGCCCGGTGTCGCCCCTCGCTCGCACCACTCGTCAGCGGCATGACCTTGCCGGCCGTCCTCCTTCTCTACACGGGCGTCCACACGCTCTCTTTCGAATCCTTGACCGCCCCGCTCGTGCCGCTCGCCGGCGGCTCGGCGCTGCTGATGCTCGCCTTCGTCTGCCTGCGCCGGTTCGCAGACAGTCCGGGCGACACACGCGGGCAACGCGCTCTCGAAGTGCCGCTCCTCGAAAAGTTCCTGGCGGCCTCCGCCGGTGCCGTATCCGAAGTCGCGGTTGGCGGTGCCGCCCTGACGGCCGTCGTGTTGATCGCGTTCCTGGGCCTGCGCGGACCTTATCTCCAGGCTCCGCCCTCGGACGCCGGCGCGCCAACGCGCCAGCATTCGGACATGAAAGTCGGTGGCGTGATCCGGACGACGTAGCCGGGCGGCTGCGGCGCAGGCACGTCGCGGACACGGCAATGGGGCGGAAGCAGGTTCCCAAGCGTGACTCAGGTCACGCATGTCCGTGGTGATTGTGGTCACGGACCCCCGGGCTCGAACGCGGCGAAGCTCGCCGGCAACCAACTCCCATCGAGACGAGTGCCGAAGGAGCACGCCATGTTCCGCCTGAAATCCGTCCTTTTGACCGCATGCCTGCTGGCAGGCCTGCTCGGCTGCGCCGCCGGCCCCGTTGCCGCGCAAACCGCGCCGCCGCCCGCGCCCGTCGCGCTGCAAGGGCCCGAGCAGCGCGTGGCGCTGGTGATCGGCAATTCGAACTACCGCAACGCGCCGCAGCTCGAAAATCCCGACAACGACGCCCAGTCGATGGCGCAGTTCCTGAACTCGGCCGGCTTCGAGGTGATCTCGGCGACCGACCTCACCCAGAACGACATGCTCCGCGTCGTTCAGGACTTTTCCGCCAAGGTCGCCGCGCGCGGTCCAAACACGGTGGCCATGGTCTACTACGCCGGCCATGGCGTTCAGCTCGCCGGCGAGAACTATCTCGTTCCGGTCGATGCGAAAGTGTCGAGCCAGGCCGAGCTGGTCGGCAACTCGGTGCGTCTGGTCGACCTGATGTCGACGCTGGAGACGATCCCGAGCCGCATGCGCATCGTCATCCTCGATGCCTGCCGCAACAATCCCTTTCCCAACGTCAACGACGCCAGCCGGGGCCTCGCCATCGTCGATGCGCCGAACGGCTCGATCGTCGGCTACTCGACCGCGCCGGGCACTGAAGCGCTCGACGGCGCCGGCGGCCACAGCCCCTACACGCAGGCCTTCCTCGACGTCGCGCGCGAACCCAACGTGCCGATCGAGCAGCTCTTCAAGCGCGTGCGTCTTGCCGTGAACAAGACTACCAGCGGCGCGCAAGTTCCCTGGGAGAGCTCCTCGCTGACGTCCGACTTCACCTTCTTCGGCGACACCGCGGTCGCCGCCAACCGCGCGCCGGTGAATGCCCCGGTGGTGCAGATGGCCTCGAGCCTGCCGAGCCGCTCGGCGCGTCAGGCCTACGATTACGTGCTGTCCGAAGGCCAGCCGCAATACTACCAGGAGTTCATCGCGATGTATCCGCACGACCCGCTGTGCGATCACATCCGCTGGCTGCTGAGCAACCTCCTGATCACGCAGGCCTGGCACAAGGCGGTGCTGGCGAACTCGCCGCTCGGCTACAAGGCCTTCTACGACAGCTACGGCAACAGCCCCTATGCGCAAGTCGCGCTGAAGCTCGAGGCCCAGCCGAAACAGATTCCGCTAATGCAGGCGACGCACTTCCTCGCCCCGCAGACCATTGCCCCGCTGAAGGTCGGCAATCTCGCCCCGAACAAGTATCTGCCGCTCGTTCAACCCGGCAACGGCAACCTGCCCCTCGGCCAGACCAAGCCGACCGACGGCAACGTGATCGGCAAGATCGTCACCCTGCCGGCGCCGGCCAATAGCAACACGCCGTCGAACACCGGCATTGTCGGCAGGGTCGTGACCCTGCCCGCGGGCAACACCACGGCGAATGCCGGCAACACCAGCGGCAACTCCGGCAAGATCGCGACACTGCCGGTGACGGGTGTCGGCAAGGTCGGCGTCAAGACCATCGACGTGAAGACCAGCGTTCCCGCCGCCAGCGGTCAGACCCAGCCGATCCGCACCGGCAACACCGGCATCGTCAAGCCCGCCAACAACCCGGTGAGCCCCGTGCAGGTGAACCGCCCGCAGCTCAACACCACGCCGAACCGGATCAACACCGTCACGGCCAACACCAACTTCCGGCAGTCGATGAACCAGGCGCAGCCGACCAATGCCGGCATGAACCGCCGGTTCACGCACTGATCCCTTTGGGCCCGACGCGGGGCACAGGAATGGGGCGGAGCAGCGGCTCCGCCTAGCTTCGTTTTCGATCTTCTCGTTGTGATCTGATAGGCACAGTCCGCCATGAAAGCATCTTTGCCGCGCCGAACTGCCTAGACGGACTGCTGCATCGGTAGCCAACTCCTCGTTTCCGGGACGGCGCGGGAATGGGGATTGGCGATGCCCTGCCTTGCATTCGGATCATCGCATGGCTTCGTCCTGCGGCCCCTGCTCGTTGCAGCGCTTGCCGCCCTTCCGGCGCTTTCTCCGCAATTCGTCTCCGCCGATGAAGCCGGCGCGTCCTTCTGGTTGCCCGGGCAGGTGGGCAGCCTTGCCGCCGCGCCGGCGACGCCCGGCTGGTCGCTCAATACCGCCTATTATCATGCCACCGTGGCGGCCTCGGGCAGCGTCGCCGCGGCCCGGCAGATCGAGATCGGGCAGCTTCCGGCGAACGTCAATGTCAGCCTGAGCGCCAATCTGAGCGCGCGCAGCGACCAGTTGATGCTGACGCCGACCTACACCTTCGCGACGCCGGTGCTTGGCGGACAATTTGCGCTGGGGCTCTCCGGCCTCTTCAGCCGCGCCGAGACGCGCATCGACGGAACGCTGACGGCCCAGCTCGGCTCGGTCACCGCGACCCGCCAGGGCATGCTGGCGGGTTCATTGACATCGGTTGGCGACCTCACGCCGTTCACGACGCTGAAGTGGAGCAACGGCGTCCACAACTGGATGACATATGCGACGGGCAACGTTCCCGTCGGCGCCTATGATCCGAGACGGCCGCCGAACATCGGCATCGGTCACGGCGCGGTCGATGGCGGCGCCGGATACACCTACTTCAATTCGATGACGGGGCGCGAATTGTCCGGGATTGCCGGCCTGACCTACAACCTCAGGAATCCCCTCACCCAGTACCAGAGCGGAGTCGATTTCCATTTCGACTGGGGCGCGTCGCAATACCTGTCAAAACAGTTTTTCGTCGGTCTCGCCGGCTATGTGTACCGGCAGGTGACAGCCGATTCCGGGCAGCATCCTTTGCTGGGCTCGTTCAAGTCGCGCGTGACCGGAATCGGGCCGCAGCTCGGCTATACCTTCCCGGCCGGGAAGCTGCAGGGATATCTGAACCTCAGAGGCTACGGCGAATTCGGCGCGGCCAACCGGGCGTCGGGCTGGAACACGTTCCTCGCATTCGAGCTTTCGGAGGCGCCGCCCGACGCCGCCGCGCAGCCGGCGCGCCGTCCCGCCGTGAAATGAGCGGATCAGGCCACCAGCTCGGCGAACAGATCCGCATCGACATTGCCGCCGGAGAGCACGATGACGACGTTCTTGCCGGCAACGTCGAGACGCCCCGCGAGCAGCGCGGCGAGGCCGACGGCGCCGCCGGGCTCGACCACGAGCTTTAGCTCGCGATAGGCGAACGCGACGGCAGCGCCGACTTCGGCATCCGAGGCGGTGACGCCGCGTGCGAGCAGCTTGCTGTTGATCGCAAAGGTCATCTCGCCGGGGATCAGCGCCATCAGCGCGTCGCAAATGGTGCGGCCTGCGGGGGGATGCGGCTCGCGATGGCCGGCGGAGAGCGAAATGCCGTGGTCGTCGAACGCCTCGGGCTCGGCCACCACGATCTCGGCTGACGGATAGCGCGCCTTCACGGCGGTGGCGACACCCGCGATCAGGCCGCCGCCGGAGGCCGGCGCCACCACGATGTCGGGCGCGAGACCGAGGGCTGCCATGTCCTCGGCGATCTCGCGGCCGGCGGTGCCCTGCCCCGCGATCACGAGGGGATCGTCATAGGGCTTGACCAGCGTCGCGCCGCGCTTCTCGGCGATGCCGCGCGAGATCGCTTCGCGGTCCTCGCGATCGCGGTCGTACAGCACGACCTCGGCGCCGTAGGATTTGGTGCGCTCGCGCTTGGACAGCGGCGCATCCGCCGGCATCACGATGGTCGCCTGCATGTCGAGGATTTTTGCCGCGGCCGCCACGCCCTGGGCGTGGTTGCCGGAGGAGAACGCGACCACGCCGCCGGCGCGCTTGTCCTGCGGGATCGAGAACACCTTGTTGAAGGCGCCGCGGAACTTGAAGGAGCCGGTGCGCTGGAGCATCTCCGGCTTCAAAAACACCTTGGCGCCGACGCGCTCGTTGAGCACGGGGAAGGACAACAGCGGGGTGCGGATGGCGAAGGGCGCGATCACGCGCGCTGCGGCGTCGATATCGGCGGGGCCGATCGGAAGGGGCTGTTCGGTCATGGCCGAATGTATCGCGGCTGACGCCTCCGCGCGAGGGTTTTCGTCCCGTCAGGCGACGAAGCGCGGCTGGTCCGCCCCGGTCCGGCCGGGCAGCACCGCGCCGACCGCGACGATGCTGTCCACGAACGCCCGCGCCGAGGCCTCCCAGGTGTAGTTGGCCGCGAAGGCGACGCAGGCCTGCCGCGAAATGTCGAGCGCGGCCAGACACGCGCCGCGCAGATCGTCGTCGAGCACGCCGACCGGCGCGTCGCCGATCACGTCGCGCGGGCCCTTCACCGGGAACGCGGCGACCGGCAGGCCGCTTGCGAGCGCCTCCAGCAGCACCAGGCCGAACGTGTCGGTCCGGCTCGGAAACACGAACACGTCGGCCGCCGCATAGACCTCCGCCAGCGCCTCGCCGTGCTTCTCGCCGAGGAAGATCGCGTCCGGATAGGCCGCCTCGAGGGCGGCGCGCGCCGGGCCGTCGCCGACGACCACCTTGGTGCCGGGCAGGTCGAGCGCGAGGAAGGCCTCGAGATTCTTCTCCACGGCGAGGCGGCCGACCGAGAGGAACACCGGGGCCGGCAGGCAGAGGTCGATCGCGCGCGGGTGGAACAGCGCGGTGTCGACGCCGCGCGGCCACAGCACGACATTGTCGAATCCGCGGCCGGTCAGCTCGCGGGCGAGCGCCGGCGTTGCCGCCATCACGGCCCGGCTGGCGTTGTGGAAACGGCGCAGCGCCCGCCAGATCAGCGCGCCCGGAACCGGGACCCGGGCGCGGACATATTCGGGAAAGCGGGTGTGGAAGCTGGTCGTGAACGGCAGCTTGCGCTGGCGGCAGTAGCGGCGGACCATAAGGCCGATCGGCCCCTCCGTCGCGACATGGATGCTGTCGGGGCGCGCCTCCTCGATCAGCCGCGCAATGCGCGCCGGTCGCGGCATGGCGAGCCGGACGTCGCGATAGCTCGGCATCGCGAATGTGCGGAACGATTGCGGCGTCAGGAACGTGAACTCGACGTCGAGCCCTTTTGCGGCGTCCGCGAGCTTGGTCAGCGTCCGCACCACCCCGTTGACTTGCGGGTGCCAGGCGTCGGTCGCGACCGGGATGCGCATCAGGCGGCCTCTGTTAAGCAGCTCTGGCTGCCACCTGCGGCTCTTCCGCCGGCTTCCGCACGGCGTCGGCCCAAGTGATGATCTCGAAATGACCGTCGTCGTGCTCGACCAGCGCGGTGCAGCTCTCCACCCAGTCGCCGCAGTTCATGTAGCGGATCCCGGCCTCGTCGCGGATCACGGCGTAGTGGATGTGGCCGCAGATCACGCCGTCGGCGTCGTGACGGCGCGCCTCGGCCGCGAGCGCCTGCTCGAACGCGCCGATATAGTTGACGGCGTTCTTGACCTTCTGCTTGGCCCATTGCGACAGCGACCAGTAGGGCACGCCGAACAGGCGGCGGAAGAAGTTGACGAGGCGATTCATCTGGATCGCGAAGTCGTAGGCCTTGTCGCCGAGATGGGCGAGCCAGCGCGCGTTCTGCACCACGAGGTCGAAGATGTCGCCGTGGATGACGAGATAGCGCTTGCCGTCGGCGCCGCTGTGGACGGTGTTCTCCACGACATCGATGCCGCCGAAATGGGTGCCGTAATAGTTGCGCAGGAACTCGTCGTGATTGCCGGGGATGTAGATGACCTTGGCGCCCTTGCGCGCCTTGCGCAGCAGCTTCTGGACCAGGTCGTTATGCGATTGCGGCCAGTGCCAGCTCGATTTCAGAGCCCAGCCGTCGACGATGTCGCCGACGAGGTAGATGGTATCGGCATCGTGGTAGCGCAGGAAGTCCAGCAGAAGGTCGGCTTGCGAACCGCGGGCCCCGAGATGGACGTCGGAGATGAACAACGTGCGAAAGCGCCGCTCGGGGCTCTCGTCACTCACATCGTAACTTCCCATGCGACAGCCTGTAACAATGTCCCGTGACAGGGGGATGACGACTGAACCTTCGAGGCACCCTTAAATTCGAATCACACCCTGCCTCGCCCTCGCCCCCGCGAATATCAGTCGCATGCGACAAACAGGCGACATGGCGCCGCGGCGAGCAGCACCTTCACCCGCTATCTGGCGGATTCGATTCCGCCCATTCTAAGTGTTTCGCACCGAGCAGCGTTGACGATTTGCGCCCGCATCGAGCTCGCGTCGAAAACACACCACGCCGGATCAGGAAGTAGATGGAGGAATTTCTGGATTTACGAACAAGTTGACAAAACGCAGCCTGTATCTTATAAAATACATATGCCGGCAATTAGAGAGACGGACGAGTTCTCTAACTGGATCAATAAGCTACGAGATGCCCTCGCCAAGGCCAAGATCCTTGTTCGTATCCAAAGACTTGCCGGCGGCAATCCGGGAGACGTGAAACCAGTTGGCGGAGGTGTGAGCGAGCTGCGCATCCATCACGGTGCGGGCTATCGCGTCTATTTCACTCAACGGGGTGAAGAGCTCATCTTTCTTCTTTGCGGCGGCGACAAAGACACGCAAGACGTCGATATCGCCAAGGCGAAGAGGATCGTGAGTGAGTTGGAGGACTGAGCAATGGCGAAAACAAGACCATTTGATGCGGCCGCATACCTCGACAGTCCAGAGGCAATCGCCGCGTATTTGAGCGAAGCGTTCGAAACCAATGATCCCAGCTTCATCACTGAAGCTATTGGTACCGTCGCTCGCGCTCGCGGCATGTCCGCTCTCGCCAAGGATACAGGTCTCTCCCGCGAAAACCTTTACAAGGCTCTTAGTTCGGAAGGGCGCCCCGAGTTCGGCACCATATTGAAAGTACTTTCGTCTCTTGGCGTCGAGCTGCATGCAGAACCGAAAGCGGAAAAGGTGACCTGAGATCAAAGCCCGGGATCGCCTTCCGGGCCTTCTTCGCGATCGCAGCCTGTTCAATAAGACTTGTGGAAATGATGGATCGGCCCATGGCCATGGCCGACGCTGAAGCGGTCGGCGGCCGCGATCGCGGCGCTGATCCAGGCCTTGGCGTTGCGCACGGCCTGTTCGAGGGTTTCGCCCTTGGCGAGGCCCGCCGCCACAGCAGAGGACAGCGAGCAGCCCGTGCCGTGCGTGTTGCTTGTGGCGATTCGGGGCGTGGCCAGCGTGATCGTCCCTTCGGCGCTGACGAGATAGTCGGTGCTTTCGGCGCCCTCGCCGTGGCCGCCCTTGATCAGCACCGCGCGACAGCCGAGCGCCAGGAGCCAGCGTCCCTGGCTCTCGATGTCGGCCTCGCTCACGGCGATAGGCTCGTCGAGCAGGGCCGCGGCCTCCGGCAGGTTCGGCGTGATCACCGAGGCCAGCGGCATCAGTTTTCCGCGCAAGGCCGCGACCGCCTCGGGCGCGAGCAGGCGGTCGCCGGAGGTTGCGACCATCACGGGGTCGAGCACGATGTGGCGAGGCGTCCAGCGCGACAACGCGGCCGCGATCGCATCGATGCTGGCGACTTGGGCCACCATGCCGATCTTCACCGCGCCGACCTCGAGGTCGGAGAACACCGCGTCGATCTGCGCCGTGACGAAGTCGGCGGGCACCGCGTGAATCCCGGTGACGCCGCGCGTGTTCTGCGCCGTCAGCGCGGTGATGGCGGAGGCGCCATAGACGCCGAGCGCGGCAAAGGTCTTCAGGTCGGCCTGGATGCCGGCGCCGCCGCTCGAATCGGAGCCGGCAATGGTGAGCGCGACGGGCGTCGTCATGGGGCGATTTTCCGCTGTTTTCGGAGGCACGACCCGTCCTAGCGCGCAACAGTGGGGGGCGGCAAGTTCGCTTGCCAAGTTCGCTTGCCAAGTTCGCTTGCCAAGTCCGGCCGGTTTTGGCCTATTGTGGGCGAGATAAGGCTTTCGGAGTGACCGCGATGGTTCCCTTTTTCGTCCAGATCAAATGCAAGCTCGGCCAGTCCTACACGGTCGCCAATGCGCTCGCCGAAGCCGAGATCGCCTCCGAGATCTATTCCACAGCCGGCCATTACGACCTGCTGGTGAAGTTCTATGTCGACAACGACACCGACATCGGCCACTTCATCAACGAGAAGGTGCAGGTGCTGCCCGGCATCCAGGATACCCTCACCATCATCACCTTCAAGGCGTTCGGCGGCGCGCGCTAACTCAGCTCGCCGGCTTGCGCTTGGGCGGGGTCGGCCCGTCCACCGGCGGCAGTGACTTGATATAGTCCGCCATCGCCGCGAGATCCGCCTCCGGCAATTGCGAAATGTTCTTGATCACCCGCGTCATCGCGCCGCCGACGCTGTCGCCGTCGGGCAATTCGCCGGTCTTGAGGAAATAGGCGAGATCCTTCGCGCTCCATTCGCCAAGCTTCTTCTGGGTGATGTTGGGCACCCATCCCTCGCCTTCCGGATTGGGCCCGCCGGCAAAGCGCTGGCCGGAGACGATGCCGCCGAGCGCATTGCGCGGGCTATGGCATTCGGCGCAATGGCCGAAACTGTTCACCAGATAAGCGCCGCGATTCCATTGCGACGGCTTCGCGGCATCGGCGACGAACGGCTTGCCGTCCAGGAACAGGAATTTCCAGATGCCGATATTGCGCCTGATGTCGAACGGAAACGGCACGTCATGGTCGCGCGCCTTGCCCGCGACAGGCGGCAGCGTCTTCAGATAGGCGAAGAGATCGAGCACGTCCTCGCGCCGCGCATGCTGATAGGACGTGTAGGGAAACGCCGGAAAGTAGTGCTGTCCGTCCGGCGAGACGCCGTGCATGACCGCGTTGACGAAATCGGTGTCCTTCCATTTGCCGATGCCGTCATTCGGATCGGGCGAGATGTTCGGCGCGTAGAACGTGCCGAACGGCGACTTGATCGCGACACCGCCGCCGAGCCTGAGGCGATCGGGCTGGCCCGGCACGGCATGGCAGGACGCGCAGCCGCCGGCGTTGAACATCACCTCGCCATTGGCGAGATCAGGGGTATGGGCCGGCGCAGCGCCGACGGCCGCCACCACGGGCGCGCTGAGCCACCAATAGACGCCGGCCGCAACCAGCGCTGCGAGCAGCAGCACGGAAATTGTTCGCTGCAACATGCACATCCATTCATTCGTCGCCGCGAACTTAGGATCGATCGCCGCGCGGCTCCAGCCACGAAGAATTTAGCCCGCGCCGGGCCGAAACGGGAATAAACTGCAATGCGGACTGTTGGAAGTTTGCCAACCCGAACGGGTTCAGCAGGGAGAATATCATGAACAAGACCGTCCTCGCCATGGTCGCGCTCGGCGCTGTTGCTTTTGCAGCCCCGGCCAGCGCCGAAAAGCTCAAGGCAACGCTCGACGGCAAGTCCGAGGTGCCGGCGACGAGCAGCAGCGCCACCGGAACCGCCGCCCTGGACTATGATGCCGCCAGCAAGAAGCTGTCCTGGGAGATCACCTATTCCGGCCTGTCGGGACCTGCGACCGCCGCGCATTTCCACGGGCCGGCCGACACCGGCAAGAATGCCGGCGTCGCCGTTGCGATCCCGAACGCGACCTCCAGCCCGGTCAAGGGCTCGGCGACGCTGACCGACGCGCAGGCCTCCGATCTCCTCGCCGGCAAGCTCTACGTCAACATCCACACCGCGGCCAATCCGGGCGGCGAAATCCGCGGCCAGGTAACGAAGTAAGACCTGCGTCCCGAGACCAAAAAAGGGCGGCTGCATTTGCAACCGCCCTTTCTTGATTCGTGCCGGCCCGTCCGGGCCGCGAAGCTTTGGCCTCAGCTGTTCTTGACGCGGAAGGTTTCGTGGCAGCCGCCGCATTCCTTGCCGATCACGGGCAGCGTCGCCTTCAGCGTGTCGAGATCCTTGATCTTGCCCTTGGCCTCGCCGACCACCTTGGCGAAGCTCGCGATCTTCGCATCAAAACCCGCCTTGTCCTCCCAGATCTTCGGCGAGGCACTGTAGTCGCCCTCGAGCTTGATGCCCTTCATGCTGGCCGGAAACAGGGTCGGCAGCTTCTTGGCGGTCTCCTCGAATTGCGCAAGGGCGGCGTCCACGGTGGCCTGGTCGTAGGGCTTCTCGCCCTTGACCATCGCCGAGATCGCGCCGGCATTCCGCCCGTTGCCCTTCATGTAGGTCTGGGTCTCCTTGGCGGCGTCCTGTTGTGCCCAGACGGCACTGACACCAAGCAGCAGCGTGGCCCCCACAATCAAAGTTCGCTTCATTCGCAAAATCCCTTTCCCTGGTGCAGGATCATGCCGACCCTCATTGGGCCAACCCCACATGGCAGATTTCATTCCACCCCGAGTGCGACGATAAATCGTCGCACTTTCGGAGTGCCCGTCGGACATGATCGCCGGCATCAAAGGCTGTGCTGGCGGCGGTGCTCGTTGATGGCGATCCACACCCGCTCGGGCGTTGCCGGCATGTCGATGTGGTCGATCTTGTACTCGCGCCAGAGCGCATCGACGATGGCGTTGACGACGGCCGGACAGGAGCCGATCGCGCCGGCTTCGCCCGCCCCCTTCACGCCCATCGGATTGGTCTTGCAGGGGACGTTGTGGGTCTCGAACACGAAGGACGGCCCGTCGGCTGCGCGCGGCAGCGCATAGTCCATGAAGGTCGCGGTGATGAGCTGGCCGTCGCCTGCGCCATAGACCGCCTGCTCCATCAGCGCCTGGCCGATGCCCTGCATGGCGCCGCCATGCACCTGCCCTTCCAGCAACAGCGGATTGAGCGTCTTGCCGAAATCGTCGACGATCACGTAGTTGACGATTCTGATGATGCCGGTCGCCGGGTCGATCTCGACCTCGGCCAGGTGCGTGCCGTTCGGATAGGTGCCGTCCGCGCTGGCGAAGGTCGCGCTGCCGTTCAGCTTCGACGGGTCGGCGTTCGGCCGCTTGGCGAGATCAGCGAACGAAATCGAACGGTCGGTGCCGGCGATGCGGATTGCACCGGCGGAAATCTCGAGGTCGCCGGCGCTGGCTTCGAGGGCCTGTGCCGCGGTCTCCTTGAGCCTCGAGCCGAGCTCCCGGGTGGCGCGCTCGACGCTGACGCCGCCCGAGGGAATCGAGGCCGAGCCGCCGGTGCCGAGACCCGTCGCGATCTCGGCGGTGTCGCCCTGGCGGACATGGACGCGCTCGGGCGGCAGGCCGAACTGCTCGGCGACGATCTGCGCGTAAGCCGTCTGGTGGCCCTGCCCGCTCGATTGCGTGCCGATCAGGACGGTGACGTCGCCATTGGGATCGAGCCTGACATTCGCGGTCTCTTCCCCCATCACGCCGCAAATCTCGACATAGCTCGCCAGGCCGATGCCGCGGATCAGGCCACCCTTCTTCGCGAGCTTGGCGCGCTTTGCAAACTCCTTCCACTCGGCGATCTCCATCGCGCGCTTCAGGTGCGCGGCGAAGTCGCCGGAATCGTAGACCTTGCCCGTGGCCGTCTTGTAGGGCAGCGCCTTCGGCTGGATGAAATTCTTGCGGCGGACGGCGTCCGGCGTCATGCCGAGCTTTCGCGCGCAGGCGTCGACCAGGCGCTCGATGACGTAAGCCGCTTCGGGGCGGCCCGCGCCGCGGTAGGCATCGACCGGCACGCTGTGGGTGAAGATGGTGCGCACCCGGCAGTGGAACGCCTGGATATCGTAGAGGCCCGGCAGCATGCCGGCGCCGCCATGCGGGATGTAGGGCCCGAAGGTGGACAGATACGCGCCCATGTCGCCCATCAGGTCGCAATCCATGGCGAGGAATTTGCCGTCTTCCGCCAGCGCCATCTTCGCGGTGGTGACGTTGTCGCGGCCCTGCGCGTCGCCCATGAAATGCTCGGAACGGTCGGCGGCCCATTTCACTGCCTTCTTGAGTCTTCGCGCGGCGACGGCCATCAGGGCGTATTCGCGGTACGGAAACAGCTTGGTGCCAAAACCGCCGCCGACGTCGGGACAGATCACCCGCATCTTGTCGGTCGGGATGTTGAGCACGTTCTGGCAGAGAATATCGCGGAGGCGATGGCTGCCCTGGCTGCCGACGGTCAGCGTCAGATGGTCGTTCTTGGCATCGTATTCGCAGACCGCAGCGCGAGTCTCCATGAAGTTGGCGACCACGCGCGGATTGACAATGGAGATTTCGGCGACCGCATGCGCCTTGGCGAAGGCGGCTTCGGTCGCGGCCTTGTCGCCGATCGAGACGTCGAACAGCACATTGCCTGATTTGTCCGGCCAGACCTGGGGCGCGCCCTTCTTCACGGCGTTGACGACGCCGGTCACCGCGGGCAGCGGGCTCCATTTGACCTCGATCGCCTCGATCGCGTCGCGGCCCTGGTCGATGGTCTCGGCGACGACGAAGGCGACGCAGTCGCCGACATGGCGCACCTCGTCCCTGGCGAGGATCGGGTAAGGCGGGCCGGTGAACGGATCGGTCTCCAGATTGAACAGGCACGGCAGGTTGCCGAGATCGCCGACGTCAGTGGCGGTCAGGATCAGCGCCACGCCCGGCAGCGAGCGGGCACGGCTCACGTCGATGGTGAACTTGGCATGCGCGTGCGGCGAGCGCAGCATCAGGCAGCGCAGCGCGGCCTGCGGCGCGTAATCGTCGGTATAGCGGCCCTTGCCGCGGATCAGCGCGTCGTCCTCCTTGCGGAGCACACTCTGGCCAACGCCGAATTTGATGGGAGCCGCCATTGTTTCTTCCCGTCCTGTGGTTGTTTTGTGCGCCATATTGCCGTGGAAAAAGCGACAACGCAAACGGCTTTCGCCATGAAAGGCCTGCGAAAAATCGCGCCTTGCCAGTCAGAGCGGGATCGGACGGAAAGGCCTCATTTCCCGGTGACGGACGATGCCCGCTGGCCAGCCGCCGCCCTTGCAGCGGCGCGACAGAGCTTCTCCAATCTTCCTGATCGAAAGGCCCAGTCGCCACCATGCGTGGAAATCCGATAGCAGCCGGTCTTCCGGCTCAGATCGTTGCGTGCGACGTGCGAAATCGTGGACTGTTCGCTGGGCATCCGGACCAGGTTCAGAGTCGCAGGCGTCAATCGTTTGCCGTCCTTGGCACGGCCGACCGCAGCAAAGATTTCCTGCAATTGGGTCGGCCAATATTCAGGATCATCTTCATCCATGGTGAACCGTCCTAGCCAGCCTTCGTCATATCACGCTACCCGGCCATACAGCATTGCCGCACACTCCGAAACAGCGCGAGCGGCACACCGGCGAAGACGTCGAAATCGCTACCGCAGCCAGCAATGAGCACACTGGTCGCGCCGTTCAAGCGGTCGAGAAACGGAATCATGCTTGAACCCTACCGCTTTCATCCACAAGTTGTTCCGATATACTACACGTCCGATACTTCGGAAACGATGCGACCAGGCTCGCACCCATAAAATACAATCAGGCTCGATGAAGATGTACGTCCTCGCTGCGATTCCGCTCGTTATATGCGCCGCTGTGGCTGTGCAAATTTATCGCCGAAACCGAGCGTCAATGACTAATTTTTTCGGGATCCTTGCCTATTGCATAACCATGGCCGGCTTGCTCGGCTTCTTTGGATCAGCCTGGATCTCTTGGTTTCCTTCCAAGCTTCTCGATCGTTTCGAACTCCCCAATGACCCGATCGAGGGAGTTCGCCTCACTGCTCCGGATGGGCGGATCTTCATCGTGAGCCGGGCTCTCGATCGCGTACAACGTTACGGTCCCGCGGGCTTCGAGATAGGCTTCAGATTCGGACGCAAAGCTTCCAAGTATGGCATGTCGTCGTCAGGCAACATCCTGCTCTGCACACACAGCGGCGAGTTATTCACCTATAGTCCTGATGGCGCGGAGCTGCCGTCCGGCGCGTTCTGTGGAAGCCAGTTTGACGTCCACCCGCTCTACGCCAGCCACGCCCAGGTGCCGAGAATTGCCTTCAATTGGTTTTCAAGCCTGGCTGTACCGCTGTGGCATCCATTCGCAGGTTGGCTGACGGGTGTGCTTGGTCTTCTTCTCCTCAAGCTCGCTTCTCGAACGCCGGATGCGCGCTGAAGCGCAGTCGCGGCCCGCCGATGAGGCAGGCGGAGTTGCACGGAAGGGCCTCAGGGCGCCTGCTCTGCTGCAGACCGATGATTCGGCATCGCTGACATCCTCCCTTCCGGCCGCAACCGACGTTTAGCGGTTGAATTCCTTCACCATAAGGTACTTGTCATAGGTGGTGTCACCTATGCGAAGGAAACGACGATCCGTGCCGTAGATCTCGAAGCCGTTGCGCTCATAGGTCTTGATCGCGGCAGTCGCCGTCACGAGAACGCCGAGCTGTACCTGTTCGACCTGCGCCTCGGCATGAGCGAGAAGCCCTTTGATGAGCCGGTCGCCGACCCCTTTGCCTCGATGATCGTCCTTCACATAGACCGTGTAAATGTGACCCCGGTGCTGCGATCCCCTGTCCGGTGAGACATAGAAGCCCGCGATGCCGATCAGGTTGCCGGATCCGAACGCGCCCAGGATCATTCCGCTGAGCCAGTAGTGATAAGCCGCCATCATGGTGTCGCCGCCTTCGTCCTCTTCACGGGACCAGAACGATTGAGGGTGCGTCCGAAGTGCCTCCGCGCGAAATTCGCAAAAGAGATGCAGATCATCGACGGTCAATCGTCGAATGTCCACGCCAGCCTGATCAATGGCATTTGACGTCATGATACCCACCTTCCGTTGCTATGGCGCGGGAGCAGAAGCGGCCATGCGCGTTCGCAACACGCAAGTCCGCTTCCGGCACCCGATCTGCTACATCCCACGACGGCTCCATGGATGGGTCATGCCATCTCTCAACGTATCGATCGTGCGCTGTGGCGAGATGGAGTCGATCTCGCCGCGCGTCAGGCCGATATCCATCAGCTCCCTGTCGCTCAAATCGTGCAAGGAGAGGCGCGGGCGCCGCTCCCGGAACGCACGCCAGTATTGCCTGAGCAGGCCCAAAACCAGGTCGAGGACGCCTCGCGTCGCCGCGCGCGGCGGTCCGGCGGCGTCCTTCTCCGACAGCGCCTCGTCGAGCGCTGCAGCGGACGCCTTGAGGCGCGCCGCCAAAGCCTGGTCGATCGCGTCCTTGGCCGACACGATGGAGAAGTTTTGGCGGCGCGCGGCGGCATCGCGCTCGATCTCGGGTGAGACGTCCGTCAGTTGCGGTGGCATCGCATGCTCCTGCTGTTGTGCCGGCAGGGAGCGTGACCAACGAAAAGGCCCCGTCCGATGCCGGCGGGGCCTGGTGGAAAAGATGTCGTCGTCGAATTCCTAGCGCGCGACTCCTTCCACGGCCCAGCCGAAGCCGGTCATGTGCGAGAGGTTGAAGTTGCGCGACCATTTGATCATGAGCCGGCCAATAGCACGGCAATCGCACAAAATCAAGGGATGTGCGAAGGTCGGCTGCACCCTGGGGGCGAGCCCCGCTCCGGCGCATTCGTGGTAAGACGATGCGAAGCCGATCGGGAGGCCGACGACAAGTCGGTCGCGGATTGACCCTTGGGGAGGACAGACCATGGAAATCAATGGGGTTGCCCATACGTTCATCACGGCTGGTGACTTTACAAAGGCGCGCGCCTTCTACGGCCAATTGCTGCCGTTTCTCGGCCTGACGATCGTGGCCGACACGGCGAACACCTTCTATTGCGTCGGCGGCCGCACCGGATTCGGCATTCATGCACCCAGCGCGGAATATGCCGGCCAGCGCTTCCGCCAGGGCTCCGTCGGATTGCACCACCACTGTTTTCGCGCGCGAGAACGCGCCGACATCGACGCGGCGCATGCCTTCCTCGTGAAGATCGGCGCCCATATCGTTCACGCACCGCAAGAGGACCGTTTCGCCCCCGGCTATTACTCGGTGCTGTTCGAGGATCCCGACGGCACGCGGCTCGAGATCAACCATGTCCCGGGCAAGGGATTTTTTGCGCCCGGCACGCAGATCGGCGGCGGCTACGCGGACGGCACGCAGAATGACTAGTCCGGTCAAGGTAACACGGCTAACCTTGGGTTGAAGTCAGGCTGGCCCAGTTCAAATGCGGAGTGAATTTTGAGCGTTGAGCCGATCATGAAAGTCGAAGTGGTGACCCCGGAAGATTGCACGGCCTCGGTCATCGGCGACCTAAATTCGCGCCAAGGCCAGATTCAAGGCCAACATATGCGGGGCAAAGCCTACGTCATCACCGCCACGGTGCCGCTCACAAACATGTTCGGCTACGCGGATAGCCTGCGCTCTATGAGCCGAGGACGCGCGATTTTCACGATGCGTTTCGATCACTATGCTACGACGCTGAGGCCATCGAATGACGCTTGAGCCATCGAATTCCGACTAACTGCTATCGCGCTGGAATAGCCGCATTTGATTGGAAGCGCGGCTTCCGTTTTGGGTCACGACCCGAAGAACTCTGTTCGAGCATATCAACTCCGCTTGGCTCCGCATAAGCGGACGTGGAGCAGACATGAGGGGTCGGCAGCTTCGGGCCACTAACGGAAGTGCTCCCCCTTTAAACAGGGTAGCGCCATTTCAATGCGCGCCTTACAAACAGGAGCGCCACGAGCACGACGATCAAGACGACGAGATAGGCGGCGACCGCCCATTGTTCGTGCGGCAGGTAACCGGGGGCGAACATAAGCATCAATAGCACTCCGAGGAGTGCCGTTTGCGCGTAGAGCAGCGGCGACCGAAGCATCCCCGTAGGCCTCAGTTCCGCGAGCCGGTCACCGGCGCGCGTCACGCGACGGTAAAGAAAAACTAAAGCTGCGAGGGCAACAATCCATCCCATGCGACTGAGCTACCATTACAGGATTTAGGATACCTCAACGCGCGATAGAAAAAGCGGAGTAGCGCCGCTTAGGGTCAAAAGCTGCCGTGGCGCACCATGCTGCGATTGGTCCGCTAAGGGTCAAAACCGGCAATACTCTGATTGAGCAGAAAATGTCCGTTTAGACCCGAAAAAGCGGACCTCTGCGCCCTTGTGAGCACACGCCTTGCCTGAACGTTCAGCGCGACACCGGACCTGCGCGGCTCTCGGCGTCCGGCGCCCGCTCGATCAGGTCCCAGCGATTGCCGTAGAGGTCTTCGAAGACGGCGACCGTGCCGTAAGGCTCGCGCCGCGGAGCTTCGAGAAACCTGACGCCACGCTCCCTGAACGCTTCGTAGTCGCGATCGAAATCGTCGGTCGCCAGAAACAGGAAGACGCGGCCGCCGCTCTGATTGCCGATGGCCTGCGCCTGGCCGGGGTTCGCGGCCCTTGCCAGCAGAATGCCGCTCTCGATGCTGCCGGGCGGCGCCACGACAACCCAGCGCTTCCCGTCGTCGATGCGCGTGTCTTCCCGAAGCTCAAATCCGAGCTTGCCGACGAAGAACGCAATCGCCTCGTCATAGTCTCGAACGACAACCGCGGTCAGGCTCAGATGCTGTGGCATGTGGTTCTGCCAGATCGCTTTTCGCCGGCGGGATTTGCATGAATTCCGGCACACGCTATGATTGAGTGTGACAAGGGGGAGAGTCATGCGATACCACGCTGGGCCTGGATTTGCACTGCTGTACGCCGTTTGCGTCGTCGCGTTCATTGCGTTGAGCGGCGTGGCTCGAGCCGAAGTTCCGTTCACATTCACGGTGCCGCAAAGCCAGGTCCTTCTGAAGATCACCGTCCCCTTGCTCGTTCGTGATGTGACGCCGAGCACCAAGCCGAACTACTTCAAGCTGACCCGGAAGGAGCCCTTCCTGATCGTCAGCGGCTGGCTGGAGCCGGCACAAGGCTACAAGGGGCTCACCGCCTTTTGGGACAGCGAATCGCGGTCACCGGCTTTCGCCGGACCTCGCGCGCCAATCCGGGTCGAAAAGCTGCGGGAGGGCGCGTGGGAGGTGGTGGCATTCGACTTGTCAGTGCCAGGCGTCGTCCAATCCAATTTGCGGGCCGAGCGGGTCGAGGCAAATACGTGGATCGACCTGCACCTGTCCACCACCGTCCCGGCCACGTCCCCGTCCACGAAGGTGCGGGCTGAACTGCTGGCCGCGCTGCGACAAGTGCAGGTCCTGCAGAAATAGCCTCGTTGAGGTTCTGCCTGGCCACGCACCAGCGAGACCAGTCGGCGGCCGAACGGGACAAGCGAGCCCATCAACGCTGCTTTGCGCGCCTTGCCAGGCGCGCACTCACAATTTGCGCTGCTTGGCGTTCCAGTGCTTCTCCAGGTTGGCAATGAGCTGATCGCTCAAATGGCAGAACGCCTGTTCGAATGCGTAGGTCGTCACATATCTGCGAAAGGCATCCAGCGGCTCGGTCTGCTGGCGGATCGCCTTGCGGTTGGCCCCGGGGCTGACGATGCCCGATCCGATGGCATTTTCCACGCAGCGCGAGATGGCCTGGTCCATTTCACCTGATAGTACCACTTCGCTCGCGATCAGGCGGCCCTCCGGCGTGTCGGCGTAGAACACGCGATCGAACAGCAGCGCATCGCGTGCGAGCCGCTCGCCGACGAACCGCGGCAATCGCATATTGGCGGTGCCGGGCAGAAAGCCCTCCTTGCGCGCCGGCAAACTGAAATAGGAGCCCGCTTCGGCGATCACATAGTCGGCGACCAGGAGAAGCTGGCAGCCCCCGCCGATTGCAAACCTGTCGACCGCCGCGACCCAGAGCTTTTCGATCGTGCGCTCGGGCTCCTCCAGCGGTGCATCCAGACTATCGCTCTCATCGTCGGCCAGCACCCCGCGATAGAGCTTGCTGTGCAGCCCCATGCTGCGGAACAGGAAGGAGAGATAGCTCTGCTTGCCCTGGTAGAGGCGCGTCAGGTTGATGCCCGATGAGAACACGCGCTGGCCGCGGTATTTCGGATGGTCGACCACGCTGCCGCGCAGCACGCCGATCTTCACGCCGGGATGGAGCAAGACCAGGTCCGTCGCGATCTCCAGCGGACCGACCGTCGTATCATCCTCCGAATTCAGGAATCGCTCGTTGTGGATGGTCACGTAGCCTGCGCCGTCCTGCACCCCGACTCGCGCTGTGCCGAAGTCGGCGCGGCCGGTGGCGACGAATTGCGGCAGTTGCGCCAGGGATTCGGACCGCGGGCGCAGCATGGAGCGGATCAAATGATGGCCGGTCTGCGGATTGGACAGCACCTGGCTCACGAACAGGCCCTGATGGATCTCGAGGCCGTCCTTGTCGCCTTGCATGCACTCGCCTTCCGAGGCGAGGTCGGCCTGGGACGGCAGGATGTCAGGCCAGCGCGCCGCGGCCTCCCACAACAGGGAGTCGACACGCAGCGACCGGGCGCCGCCCTGCGTCAGGTCGCGATACATGGCGACCGCATGCTGGCGGAAAAAGCACCACGCGGCATCGGCTGTCAGGTGGACGATGGCCTCGCCGGCCGTCTTTTCCACCGCGGTGCGCTGCGAACGTAGCGGCAATCGCGCCAGCAATGCGCGGCCGCTTCGGATCGCGGCACGCAGGTCGGCGGCCGCGAGACTGGCCACAGCCCGATCCCGCGCAATCAGGAACGCCTCGGCCTCGACGGGCGGCAACGCGGCGCCGATCACCTGGGAACGCTGTTCGCGGGGGATTGCAAGCATCGGACACCCCTGGAATGAGGAGAGGCCGGGAGTGTAGGCCGAAGCGCAGCCTCCCGCAAAGCGGATGCCCGCCTAGCCGCGCACCAGCGAGACCAGCCAGCGGCGGCCGAACAAAGCGAGGATCGCGACCGCGTAGACGATCGTGCCGCCGACGGCGAGCAGCACCAGCGTCAATTCGTCCCGGAAGCGCACCGCGCCGAGCAATGAACCGCAGAAGCGCGCGATCAGCCAGAAGGCGGCGGCGAGGATGATGCCGGTCAGCAGAAACTTGGCGAGCGACGTGAGCCAGGCGCGGTCCAGCACGAGAAAGCCGCGCCGCACCGCGAAGAACAGCACCAGCAGCAAATTGGTCCAGACGCCGACGGCGGTTGCGAGCGCGAGGCCGATCTGGGCGAGCGATCCCATCAGGGCGATCTTGAGCACGACGTTGACGGCGATGCCGGTCAGCGATGCCCGGACCGGCGTCGCGGTGTCCTTGCGCGCATAGAAGGTCGCGACTGCGCTCCGGATCAGGACGAAGGGGATCAGGCCGATGGCATAGGCAGCTAACGTGGCGCCGGCAGCGGCGGCATCGGCCTTGGAGAACGCGCCGCGGGCGAACAACGCGCGCATGATGGCGTCGGGCACGGTGAGGAAGGCCGCGACGAACGGCACGGAGAACAGCAGCGTGAAGTCGAAGGCGCGGCGCTGCGCCCGCATTGCACCGTCATGGTCGCTCGCCGTGATCCGCCGCGACATCTCCGGCAACAGCACCGTGCCGATGGCGATGCCGATCACGCCGATCGGGAGCTGGTTGAGGCGGTCGGCGTAATAGAGCGCCGACAGCGCGCCGGCGGGCAGGAAGGTCGCGATGATGGTGTCGGCGAACAGCGCGACCTGCGTGCCCATCGAGCCCAGCGTCGCAGGGCCCAGCGCCTTGAAGAAGCCGCGGATGTCCTCGTCGAGCCTGAGGGGCGCAAAGCGCGGCAGGCCGCCATGACGGGCGAGGTCGCCGGCCAGCAGGAAGTATTGCACGAAGCCGGAGATCAGCACGCCCCAGGCCGCGGCGTGCCCCGCGGTCGGAAAAAAGGCGGCGAGCGCCAGCGTCATCATCATCGCGACGTTGAGGAAGATCGAGGCGGCGGCGGCGCTGGCAAAGCGCTGCATCACGTTGAGCATGCCGCCATAGAGCGTCACCAGGGTGATCAGCAGCAGATAGGGAAAGGTGATCCGGGTCAGTTCGATCGCGAGCTTGCGCTGCTCGGCATCCTCGGAAAATCCCGGCGCAAGGATGCTCATGGCCTGCGGCATGAACAGCCAGGCCACAATGAGCAGCACGACCTGCGAGGCCAGCAGCAGCGTGAAAATGCGGTCGGCGAACAGGCTTGCCGCCCCCTCCCCGCGCTCGCCATGGACGTGGGCATAGGCCGGCACCCAGGCGGCGTTGAACGCGCCCTCGGCGAAAATGGCGCGGAAATGGTTGGGCAGCCGCAGCGCCACGAAAAAGGCGTCGGCCACCGGGCCGGCGCCGAGGATCGCCGCGAGCATGATGTCGCGGGCGAACCCCGTCAGCCGCGAGAGCAGCGTGTAACCACCGACCGTGAAAATGCGTCCGAGCATGCGTCTGTTTTAGAGCATGGCGCGATTAGGTCTAGGTGCAAGCTGCGAGGAAGATCTGCCCGCGATGCGCATTGCTGCGCCCTCTCCCCTTGTGGGAGAGGGCATCGCCGCAGGTAAATACAAACTCAAAGGGGTGAGGGGTCTCTTTCCGCGCATTCCGTACGGAGAGAGACCCCTCACCCGTCTCGCCGCTTTGCGGCGAGCCACCCTCTCCCACAGGGGGCTATGGCATTCACACATCGCGGTTGAAGACGGGAAGGATGTCTGATTCCGTATGGTCCGACTGAATGGGAGGACCGC
>NZ_JAFCJJ010000013.1 GCF_018131015.1 Bradyrhizobium diazoefficiens | reverse complement strand
GGACGAGATCGGCGAGATGGCCGGCGCGGTCGAGGAGTTCAAGCTGCAGGCCGTGGCGAAGGCCGAGCGCGACGCCGCCGCCAGCGAGGTCCAGAACCGGGAGCAGGCAGCAAGCCGCCGCGCCGAACTGATCCGCTTTGCCGACGATTTCGAGAGCGCGGTCGGCGCCATCGTCTCCAACGTCTCGGCCTCCGCCGTGCAGCTCGAATCGGCAGCTTCGACGCTGACGCGCACCGCGGAGACCACGCAGACCCTGTCGAGCCAGGTCGCCGACGTCTCCGAGCAGGCCTCCTCCAACATGCAGTCGGTGGCGACCGCGACGGAAGAGCTGTCGGTCTCGGTCGAGGAGATCGGCCGCCAGGTCCGCGACTCCAACCGCATTGCGGAGGCCGCCGTGGTGCAGGCCAGGGAAACCGACAGCCGCATCGGCAAATTGTCGCATGCCGCCCAGCAGATCGGCGAGGGCGTCAAGCTGATCACGGCGATCGCCGAGCAGACCAACCTGCTCGCGCTCAACGCCACCATCGAAGCGGCGCGCGCCGGCGAGGCCGGCCGCGGCTTCGCCGTGGTCGCAAGCGAGGTGAAGTCGCTGGCGAGCCAGACCGCGAAGGCGACCGACGAGATCTCCTCGCACATCACCGGCATGCAGGGCGCCACGGCCGAATCGGTCGCGGCGATCAAGGAGATCGGCGCCACCATCGGCCAGATCTCGTCGATCGCGACCTCGATCGCCAGCGCGGTCGCGCAGCAAGGGACCGCGACGCAGGAGATCGCGCGCAGCGTCCAGACGGTGGCGCAAGGGACGCAGACCGCGGCTACCGACATCGGCCAGGTCAACCGTGGCGCCGCCGAGACCGGTTCGGCCTCCGAAGAGGTGCTGAACTCGGCCAAGACCCTGTCGAGCGAGAGCACCCGCCTGCGCGCCGAGCTCGACCGCTTCATGGGGAATATCCGGGCGGCGTAACCCCGCACCCGGAAGCTGCGGAGCTACAAATTTACCGCAGCTTATCCTTTGCCCCTTAAATTAGGGCGAGTCTGAGAGCGGGCTGCTCTCGGGCTGCGCCTGGTTTTCCGCGAATGGAATGGGGTGGGGAATGTCCGCAAAATCCAAGCCGAGCACGTCGAAGCCGTTCACCTTGCGTTTTCGCGCCAAAATCATCCTCGGCTTCGTGGCGGTGCTGGCCATCCTCGCCGCCAGCATGGCATTCGCCTATTTCGGCTTCGAGCGGATCGCCGTCGCCGTCGGCTCTTACCGCGCCAGCGTGTCCGAAGCGGACCTCGCGCGGACGGTCGATCGCGAACTGATCGCCTATCAGGGACTGGCGCGGGCCTACACCCTGACCGGGGCGGCCGACGATGAGACCGCGGCCAAGGCGGCCGAAGAGAGCCTCAAGGCTGCGATCGCGAAATCGATGGCGGCCACCATCGGCGCGTCGCGTCGCGAGCAGGTCGGCAAGCTCGAGGCCGAGTTCCAGCGCTTCACCAAGGTGTTCGGCGAGATCATCGCGCTCACGCGCGACAACAACAAGATCGCGACCGATGAGCTGAACGGCGTCGGCAACAAGATCCGCTTCAAGTTCGACGACCTCGCCGATACCGCGGCGCTCGCCGGGCTCGCTTCGGTCCAGACCACGGCCAAGGACATCACCTCGCAATATCTCGCGGTCTCCACCTCCGTCAGCGCCTTCGTCGCCAAGCCGGACCCGAAGACCGCCGATGGCGTGATCGCCCGTATCAAGTTCCTGGAGACCCTGCTGGTCTCGATCTATGGCGATCAGAAGATCACCGACCGCGTCACCGAGATCAGCAATCTCCTGAAGCAGTACCGGGCCTCCTTCGCGAAGCTCGCGGAGAACGTCAAGGTCATCGTCAAGTCGAACGGCGAGATGACCAGGACGGCCGCCTCCATCCTCAAGCTCTCGGGCGAGCTCCGCTCCGATCTGAGCGCCGATCAGCAGCGCATCGAGGCCAGCGCCAATGCGACCATCGGGGATACCGAGCGGCTGATGCTGATGCTGGCGCTGGGCGGGCTTGCCATCGGCGTGGCGCTGGCTCTGATGCTTGGCAACGGCATTTCGCGTCCGATGATCGCGATGTGCAAGGCGATGCGCGAGCTCGCCTCCGGCAATTTCGACGTCGTGCTGCCGGGCCTCGGCCGCAAGGACGAGATCGGCGAGATGGCCGGCGCGGTCGAGGAGTTCAAGCTGCAGGCCGTGGCGAAGGCCGAGCGCGACGCCGCCGCCAGCGAAGTCCAGAACCGGGAGCAGGCCGCAAGCCGCCGTTCCGAACTGATCCGCTTTGCCGACGATTTCGAGAGCGCGGTCGGCGCCATCGTCTCCAACGTCTCGGCCTCCGCCGTGCAGCTCGAATCGGCAGCTTCGACGCTGACGCGCACCGCGGAGACCACGCAGACCCTGTCGAGCCAGGTCGCCGACGTCTCCGAGCAGGCCTCCTCCAACATGCAGTCGGTGGCGACCGCGACGGAAGAGCTGTCGGTCTCGGTCGAGGAGATCGGCCGCCAGGTCCGCGACTCCAACCGCATTGCGGAGGCCGCCGTGGTGCAGGCCAGGGAAACCGACAGCCGCATCGGCAAATTGTCGCATGCCGCCCAGCAGATCGGCGAGGTCGTCAAGCTGATCACGGCGATCGCCGAGCAGACCAACCTGCTCGCGCTCAACGCCACCATCGAAGCGGCGCGCGCCGGCGAGGCCGGCCGCGGCTTCGCCGTGGTCGCAAGCGAGGTGAAGTCGCTGGCGAGCCAGACCGCGAAGGCGACCGACGAGATCTCCTCGCACATCACCGGCATGCAGGGCGCCACGGCCGAATCGGTCGCGGCGATCAAGGAGATCGGCGCCACCATCGGCCAGATCTCGTCGATCGCGACCTCGATCGCCAGCGCGGTCGCGCAGCAAGGGACCGCGACGCAGGAGATCGCGCGCAGCGTCCAGACGGTGGCGCAAGGGACGCAGACCGCGGCTACCGACATCGGCCAGGTCAACCGTGGCGCCGCCGAGACCGGTTCGGCCTCCGAAGAGGTGCTGAACTCGGCCAAGACCCTGTCGAGCGAGAGCACCCGCCTGCGCGCCGAGCTCGACCGCTTCATGGGGAATATCCGGGCGGCGTGAGGCCTCGCCGTCGCGCCACCTTCCGGTGTCGTCCCGGCGAAGGCCGGGACCCATACTCCCAGGGAGAAGATGTGACACGACGCCGGTCACTCCGAGTCTTCGCCAAACCACTTCCTGTGGTTATGGGTCCCGGCCTTCGCCGGGACGACTGCGAGTGAAAATCACTCCCGCCCGAACGCGCGCTTCAGCTCGACCTTCGCACGCTCCAGCCGCGTGCGCTGCGTCTTCGGCAGCGTCTTGCCGGCGCGGTTGATGTAGAAGGTCAGCATCGACAGCGCCGAGCGATAGGCGCCGCTCTTGCGGCGCGCGCTGTGCTCGGCCGAGCGCTTCAGCGACGCCGCGATCTTCTTCGCGCTGGTCAGCTTGAACACGCCTTGCTTGAGATCGAGCGCATCGCTCTCCCTGGTCACGCGCTGCGACCAGCGTTTTGGCACGGCGCGCCCTGTGCTCTTGCGCGCCGTCGTGCTGCGACCCGTAGCTGTCTTCCTGCGGTTGGTCTTCCGTGCGCCGGTTTTCCGCGAATGTGTCTTCTTTCTGGCTTGAGCCATGCATCAACTCCTTGCGGCTCCACCAGAAACCGGCCTGCGCGGGAGGCGTTCCCATCGGAACCTGCCTCCGCCGCAAACGTTGTCGCGAGCGGCAGGCAGAATGCCGCACCCTCATGATCGATCGCCCCGGTGCACCCTGTGGAGCGGGGCTGTTCGCTTTGGTCAGACGCAACACCACGATGGAATTGCAGCAAAGCCCAGCGCTGAACTATGGTCCCGCGGTCGCGGCGGCAGTCGCGACCGATCGCGTCGTCGAGACCAGCATCCCTGCGCGGCTCGATTCGCTGCCATGGAGCGGCTTTCACACCCGCGTCGTGCTGGCGCTCGGCATCACCTGGATCCTCGACGGGCTCGAGGTAACGCTGGCCGGTGCGCTCTCCGGCGCGCTGAAGCAGAGCCCGACGCTGCACTTCTCCAATCTCGATCTCGGCATCGCCAATTCTGCCTATCTCGCGGGCGCGGTGCTGGGGGCGCTCGGCTTCGGCTGGCTCACCGATCGCATCGGCCGCAAGAAGCTGTTCTTCATCACGCTGGCGCTCTATCTCTCGGCGACGGCTGCGACGGCGTTGTCGTGGGATATCGCGAGCTACGCGCTGTTCCGCTTCCTCACCGGCGCCGGCATCGGCGGCGAATACACCGCGATCAACTCGACCATCCAGGAGCTGGTGCCGGCGCGCTATCGCGGCTGGACCGATCTCGTCATCAACGGCAGCTTCTGGATCGGCGCCGCGATGGGCGCGGTGGCGGCGATCGTGCTGCTCGATCCCGCCGTGATCGGTCCCGATCTCGGCTGGCGTCTCGCTTACCTCATCGGCGCGACCATCGGCCTCGTCGTGCTGCTGATGCGGATGTGGATCCCCGAGAGCCCGCGCTGGCTGATGATCCACGGCCGGCCCGAGCAGGCCCATGCCATCGTCGACGACATCGAGCGCTCGGTGATCGGGCATGACCAGGACGCGGGCGAGGGGCACTTCCCGAAAATGCGCCTGAAGATGCGCGACCACACGCCGATTCCCGAGGTCGTGCACACGCTGTTCTCGGCCTATCGCCAGCGGGCGCTGGTCGGCCTCATGCTGATGAGCGCGCAGGCGTTCTTCTACAATGCCATCTTCTTCACCTTCGCGCTGGTGCTGACCGACTTCTACGGCATCAGCGCCGATCATGTCGGCTGGTATCTGTTGCCGTTCGCGGCCGGCAATTTCCTCGGCCCGCTGCTGCTCGGCCGCCTGTTCGATACGCTCGGCCGCCGCGCCATGATCATGTTCACCTATGGCGTCTCGGGCGTGCTGATCGCGTTGTCGGGCTATCTGTTCTCGATCGGTGCGCTCAGCGCGCAGGGGCAGACCATCGCCTGGATGGTGATCTTCTTCTTCGCATCGCCCGCCGCGAGCGCGGCCTATCTCACCGTCAGCGAGACCTTTCCGCTCGAGGTCCGCGCGCTGGCGATCGCGGTGTTCTACGCGGTCGGCACCGGCATCGGCGGCGTGATCGGCCCCGCGCTGTTCGGCGCGCTGATCGACACCGGCTCTCGCACCAGCGTGTTCGCCGGCTATCTGCTGGGGGCCGTCCTGATGATCGCGGCCGCGATCGTGGCGTGGCGCTATGCCGTCTCGGCCGAGCGCAAATCGCTCGAACAAATCGCCCGGCCGCTCGCTGCAATGGAGTAGACTATGACACCGGAACTGGCGGCAATGCCGATGAGAGACGAACGCGCGATGCGCGACAACGAGGATGCGCCGGACGCCGTGCCGGTGCCGCACGAGCTCGTGCCGCATCTCGGCGAGACCGCGATCCTGCTCGACATCGACGGCACCCTGCTCGACCTGATGCCGACGCCGCGCGAGGTATGGGTGCCGCCGGGCCTGTCGGTTACGCTCAAGGGCCTCGTGGAACGCACCTCCGGCGCGCTGGCGCTGGTCAGCGGCCGCTCGCTCAACGACATCGACCTGATCTTCGCCCCCGACGTCTATCGCGCCGTCGCCGGGCATGGCGCGGAGATGCGCCTGTCAGTCGACAATGAAGCCGACGACGTCCACGCGCCGCCGATGGACAAGGAGCTGAAGCGGCGGCTTGCCGCCATTGCCAAGCTCAGCCCCGGCATTCTGCTCGAGGACAAGGGCTATTCGCTGGCGCTGCACTACCGTCTCGCGCCGCATGCGGAGAAGGCGATCTACGAATCCGTCTCGCTGATTCGTGCCGACCTGCCCAATGCGCCGATCGAGGTGCTGCCCGGCAAGTTCGTCTGCGAGATCAAGCATTCCGGCTTCACCAAGGCGAGCGGCGTGCGCGAATTGATGAAGCACGAGCCGTTTAGGGGCCGCCGTCCGCTGTTCATCGGCGACGACGTCACCGACGAGACCGTGTTCGCGATCATGCCCGACATGAACGGGCTCGCCTTCTCGGTCGGCCGCCGCGCCATCGGCGTCAACGGCCATTTCGACGCGCCGGCCGACGTGCGTGCGTTTCTCGCGCGCCTGCTCGACACGTCCGGAGCATGATTCGGATACCGTTTCCAGGATTGCGCCTTGGGTGAAAGCAAGGCGGCGCCATGCCGCGGACATAATGGCGCTCGCGCCGGTTGATGGCGCAGTGCAATCGGCGCCGGGCGCCACGGACGCTGAATCTGTCTTTGCTGGAGAATTTGCGGGTTCCGCGAGCGCAACCGGTTCCAACGCGCGCGCCTGATTTTGGTTTCATTTGGTTGGAACGATGATCAGGAACCATATTGATGAACGCCAGTTAAACGGGGTGGAATGAACAGGAGGGGACGACCTGTGAATCTTGTCGTCGTTTCGAATCGTGTTGCGCGTGGCAAGCCGAACGAGCCCATGACGGGCGGGCTGGCCGCTGCCCTGCTCCCCGTGGTCGAGCATTCGGGCGCGATCTGGGTGGGTTCCTCGGGCCGCGTGCGCGATGGCCTGCAGAAGGAGCCGTTTGCCGAGATCGAATCGCTCGGCTCCGGCGCGCTGGCAACGCTGGATCTGCCGGCGGCGCATTACGGCGGCTATTACGAAGGCTTTGCCAATTCGGCGCTGTGGCCGGCGCTGCATTCGCGCAGCGACCTGATCCGCGTCTCGCAGGGCGACTATCTCAGCTATCGCGAGGTCAACGCCTTCATGGCGCGCGCCCTGATGCGGTTTCGCAAGGACCGCACGGCGTTCTGGGTTCAGGACTATCATTTTCTCGCGCTCGGCGCGGAGCTGCGCGATCTCGGTGTCGACGATCCGATCGGCTTCTTCCTGCATACGCCCTGGCCCGTGGCCGCCGTGATGCAGGGCGTGCCGCATCATCGCGAGCTGATCACGGCGATGCTGGCCTATGATCTCCTCGGCTTCCAGACCGAGGGGGATTGCCAGAACTTTCTCGGCTATGTCACTGGCGAGCTCGGCCTCACGGTGGAGGACGGCGTTGCGATCTCGCAGCACGGCCGCACGCGCTGCGAAGTGTTTCCGATCGGCATCGATGCGGAGAAGTTCGCGCAATACGCTGCGAAGTCCGCTTCGCATCCCGACGTGTCGCGGCTGCGCCGCAGCCTCAACGGCGAGCGGCTCGCCATCGGCGTCGACCGCCTCGACTATTCCAAGGGCCTCGTCAACCGCATCAGCGCGTTCGACCGGCTCTGGACCGAGCACCCGCAATTCTCGCGCAGCATCTCGCTGCTGCAGATCGCCAATCCCTCGCGCGGCGCCATCGAGGCCTACGGCAATCTGCAGAACGAGGTCGCGCGCCTCGTCACCGACGTCAACGGCCGCCACGGCGAGGTCGACTGGACGCCGATCCGCTACCTCAACAAGGGATTCAGCCAGGCGGTGCTCGCCGGCCTCTACCGCACGGCGCAGGTCGGCGTGGTGACGCCGCTGCACGATGGCATGAACCTCGTCGCCAAGGAATATGTCGCCGCGCAAAATCCAGCCGATCCGGGCGTGCTGGTGCTGTCGAAGTTCGCCGGCGCCGCCAACGAGCTTGACACCGCTTTGCTGGTCAATCCGCACGACATCGACGGCATGGCGCGCGCCATTGCTGTTGCGGCTGCGATGCCGCTCACCGAGCGCAAGATGCGCTGGGAGGCGATGATGAAGAAGCTGCGCGGCCACACCATCCAGCAATGGTCCGCCGACTTCGTCGCCGAGCTGGAAAAGTGCCGGACCGACAAGGCCGCCGTCGCCCCGCTTGCCGCCCAGCCGCCGCAGGCGCTGCGCTGGCTGAAGTCGGCGATCTCAGGCGTGAGGCTGATCTAGTCTCCACCTCAATAGCAATACGACACGCCTTCCAGAATGGCGCAGCGCCGCTTGTTCGGCGCGTTGGGGTCATCTAGCGGCACCATGCCGTTGCCCTGGCCGACGAACACGCCCGGCCCGACATGTACCGAGCTCTTGTTGCCGATGATCACGCTCTGGTGCGGCGTTGTGCTCGAGCGCGTGCCGTCCGGCCAGACGATCGCGTTGCCCGAGAGAACCCCGCGCCGCCCGTCGTCACAGCTGACATCGACCCCCTGACGCGTGCAGATTTGCGCCTCGGCCGGCGCGGCGAGGGCGGAGCCCAGGGCCAAAACCAGGGCAAGCGCGGTGAAGGTCCGGCGGTTGATCATGACGGCTCCCAGGCGGGTTTGGCGGTGGTTTGAGAATCGTCGCGGCAAAGCTGCTCCCGGTTCAGCCAACCGCCAGGGGGAGGCAAGGGCGCGCTACGGAAATATACCATATAATACAAAGCCTTATGGAAAATTCACCCGATTTCCCCGCGGTCCCTTGCAAAATCGTCGTCGTCCCTTCAAGAGAGGGCGCTCCGGAGAGATGGCCGAGTGGCTTAAGGCGCACGCTTGGAAAGCGTGTGTGCGGGAAACCGTACCGTGGGTTCGAATCCCACTCTCTCCGCCACGCCTGGTCGAAATTCCTTCCCGTTCAGGACCTCCCAACGCGGATGCTTGCGCTCGGACGGAAAAGAGCGCCTTCAATCGGCAGTGCGCGTTGCGTCCTTGCAAGGGGACGGCCCTGACCGAACAGGAGGAGTGGACCATGCCGCCGATCTTCCCGTCATCCTGCATCATTTCGACGAGTCTCCGTTCTCCGAGAAGATCCGCCTCGTGTTCGGCGTGAAGAACATCGCCTGGACGTCGGTGCGCATCTCCAGGATCATGCCGCGCCCGGATCTGATGCCGATGACCGGCGGCTACCGGCGCACGCCAGTGATGCAGATCGGCGCGGACATCTATTGCGACACCCAGTGCATCATCCGCGAGCTGGAGCGGCGCTTTCCCGCGCCGACGCTGTTCCCCGGCGGCAACGCAGGGCTCGCCTCCGCCAGCGCAATGTGGACCGACAAATCGTTTTTCCAGAACACGGTGAACCTGGTGTTCGGCTCGCTCGCCGACAAGGTGCCGCAAAGCTTCATCGAGGATCGCGAAAAGCTGCGCGGCGGAAAATTCGACGTCGCGGCGATGACCGCGGCGATCCCGCAAATGCGCGACCAGTTTCGCGCCCATGTCGGCTGGATCGACGCCCAGCTGGCAGCTAACGGGCCATGGCTCTGCGGCAGCGAGGTGAGCCTGTTCGACATCAACGCCTATATGAATATCTGGTACATCCGCTCCAGCCTGCCGGTTGCCGAGGAGCTGCTGGCCGAGTTTCTCGCGGTGCGCGCCTGGGAGACGCGCATGGGCGCGATCGGGCAGGGCATGCGGACCGAGATGTCGACGGCCGAGGCGCTGGAGATCGGCCGCAGCGCGACCCCGCAGACCAGGGAGGGCGACGATCCGCACGATCCCAACGGCCGCAAGGTCGGCGACCTCGTCGACGTCAGGCCCGACGACTATGGCCGGATCGCCGTGCGCGGGCGGATCGTTGCGCTGTCGGCACAAGCCATCGCCATTCGCCGCCACGACGAGATCGCCGGCGACATCGTCGTGCATTTCCCGCGCGCAGGCTTCCTGGTGACGCCAGCGGGGTGAGAAGCAATTCGTTAATCCAAATTCACTCGAATTTTAGCCAGTTCGCCAGCAGGCGTTAGGGTTACTTCCTCGATCTCTAGGCGAATTATTGTCCGCTTTACCACCCGCCTCTAACAGAGGAACGGCGGACAACGCACATGCCTCATACAGGTCAATAAGTGCGGCCCGCTCCACGCGGAGGTGGACGATGCGTAACGAAACCATTGCTATTCACGCCGGTTACGAGCCCGAAGCCACCACACACGCAGTGGCCGTGCCGATCTACCAGACCGCGGCCTACGCCTTCGACAGCGCCGATCATGGCGCAGCCCTCTTCAATCTCGAGGCCGAAGGTTTTCGCTACAGCCGCATCGCCAATCCGACCAGCGCCGTGCTGGAGAAGCGAATCGCCCAGCTCGAAGGCGGCGTCGGCGCGCTTGCGGTCGCGACCGGCCAGGCCGCGCTGCATTTCGCCTTCGTCAACGTCGCCGACCATGGCGGCAACATCGTTTCCGTGCCGCAGCTCTACGGCACCACACACACGCTGCTCTCCCACATCCTGCCGCGCCAGGGCATCATCGGCCGTTTCGCCGAGAGCGACCAGCCGGATGCGATCGCAAAATTGATCGACGAGAACACCCGCGCCGTGTTCGCCGAGACCATCGGCAATCCCGCCGGCAACGTCTGCGACATCGAGGCGCTGGCTAGAATCGCGCATGCCCATGGCGTGCCGCTGATCGTCGACAACACGGTTGCGACCCCCATCCTGCTCAAGCCGTTCGACTACGGCGCCGATATCGCCGTGCATTCGCTGACCAAGTTCCTCGGCGGCCATGGCACCACGCTCGGCGGCGCCATCGTCGATTCCGGAAACTTCCCCTGGGCGAAGCACGCCGACCGTTTTCCGGCCTACAACAAGCCCGACGCCTCCTATCACGGCCTGGTCTATGCCGAGCGCTTCGGCAGGACCGCCTATATCGAGCGCGCGCGCAGCGTCTACCAGCGCACCATGGGCTCGGTGCTGTCGCCCTTCAACGCCTTCCTGCTGCTCCAGGGCATCGAGACCGTGGCGCTTCGCATGGAGCGCCATGTCGAGAACGCCCGCAAGGTCGCCGAATTCCTCCGCAAGGATTCCCGCGTCGCCTGGGTCAATTACACCGGCTTCCCGGACAGCCCCTACTACCCGCTGGTCCAGAAATATCTCGACGGCAATGCCTCATCGCTCTTCACCTTCGGCATCAAGGGCGGCATGGAGGCCGGCAAGACCTTCTATGACGCGCTGAAGTTGATCACCCGCCTCGTCAACATCGGCGATGCAAAATCCCTCGCCTGCCATCCGGCCTCGACCACGCACCGGCAGATGTC
The DNA here is from genome assembly GCF_018131015.1 of Bradyrhizobium diazoefficiens. GTDB lineage: Bacteria > Pseudomonadota > Alphaproteobacteria > Rhizobiales > Xanthobacteraceae > Bradyrhizobium > Bradyrhizobium diazoefficiens_B. The sequence continues at coordinate 193,466 of NZ_JAFCJJ010000013.1, read as the reverse complement.
GGCGGAGCAGCAGCGCACCGCCGGCGTGCTGCCGGAGACCATCCGCCTCTCGATCGGCATCGAGCATGTCAGCGACATCATCGAGGACATCGACCAGGCGCTGGAAAAGGCCTGCCCGTCCGCGCGACTTCAGGCCGCGGAGTAGGCGGTTCACGGCGATGAGCATCTTGATCGACAGGGATCAAGGTATTTCCAGCCCGGCGCTGGTGCCGGCCGAGGCCGATCTCGCGCGCGATCGCGGCGGCACTGAGCTGACCATCGGGCTGATCAACAACATGCCGGATCCGGCGCTGAAGGCGACCGAGCGGCAGTTCATGAACCTGCTCCAGGCCGCCGCCGGGGTGCGCCGCATCCGTTTCCACTGCTTCTCGCTGCCCTCGGTGAAGCGCTCGCCGGAGGCGAAATGGCACGTCGAGAGCGAATATTCCGACCTCTCCGATCTCACCCGCCACAGGTTCGACGGGCTGATCGTCACCGGCGCCGAGCCGGTCGCGCCCGAGCTCGACCAGGAGCCGTACTGGCGCGATCTTACCGAGCTGATCGACTGGGCGAAGGCGAACACGCGTTCGGCGATCTGGTCGTGCCTCGCCGCGCATGCGGCGGTGCTGCATCTCGATCGCATCGCGCGGCGGCGATTGCCGGCCAAATGCCACGGCATCTTCGATTGCGAGGCAGTGACGGACGATTTCTTGACGCGCGCGGCGCCTGCGCCGCTGAAAATCTCGCATTCGCGGCTGAATGAAATCGCCGAACGCGATCTCGTGCAGGCAGGCTACCAGGTGCTGACGCGCTCGACCGGGGCCGGCGTCGACATCTTCGCCCGGCAATATGCCAGCCGCTTCGTGTTCTTCCAGGGCCACCCCGAATATGACGCGCTGTCGCTCCAGCGCGAATATCTGCGCGACATCGGCCGCTATCTCGCGCGTGATCGCGAGGCCTATCCCGCCGTGCCCGTGAGTTATTTTGACGCAGCGACGGAAGTGAAACTCGCGAGGTTCGAGAAGCGGGCGAGGCAGCAGCGCCACCCGGCGCTCACCAACGAGCTGCCCGCGCTGAATTTGCGCGAGGATATCGCCGCCGGGACGGCCGCGACGGTGCTTTTCCGCAATTGGCTGGCCTATCTCGCCGCGGATGCCGAGATCCCGCTGCTTGCGCGCTAGCCGAGCGGCGTTGGTTCCGCGTTAGCAATACCCGCGTGTAAGGCTTGCCTCGTACAGCGCCCGGATGTTTCAGTAGCGCTATACGGAATGAGGAAATGCAATCGTGTGGTCGGCACTCCAGGGACGCGTGAGCAACCGGCTCGCCCGGCATTTCCGCGCCGTGCCGCATCGCTTGCCCGCGCATGCGCCGATGGTGAGCTTCACCTTCGATGACGCTCCCGACAGTGCCGCCGGTGAGGGCGCTTCGCTCCTGGAAGCGCATGGCGGACGCGGTACCTTCTATCTCGCCGGCAGCCTGATCGATCAGCCCGCGGATTATTGGCACGGCCTGTCGAACGATGCGGTCGTGCGGCTGCATCGCGCCGGCCACGAGATCGCCTGTCACACCTTCTCGCACCGGCGCGCGGCCGATCTCGACCAGGCCGCCATGGCGCAGGAGATCGAGCGGAACCGCAACTATTTTTGCGAGGTCGATCCCTCGATCCGGCTGGAGAACTTCGCCTACCCCTATGGCCTTGCCTCGGTCTGGCGCAAGCCGCAGCTTGCAAAAACCTTCCGTTCGGCGCGCGGCATTCTTCCCGGCGTCAATCGCGATGTCATCGACCTCCAGTTCCTGCGCGCCTCGCCGCTGGTCGATTGCGAGATCGATGTTAGCGGCGTCGACCGCTATTTCGACGAGGCGGTCGCAAGCGGGGGCTGGCTGATCTTCTACGGTCATGATGTCGTGGCTCACCCGAGCCCTTACGGCTGCACGCCGGCCCTGCTGCGCCACGCGCTGAAGGCGGCCGCGACACGGAACATGCCGGTCGTGACGATCGCCGAGGCATTGCGAAGGATCGGGGCGTAGCCTTTTTTTCCTTCTCCCCTTGTGGGAGAAGGTGGCGCGAAGCGCCGGATGAGGGGTTCTATCCTTAGGGCTTGGTCTGCGTGGACAGATACCCCTCACCCGTCTCGCCGCTTACGCGGCGAGCCACCCTCTCCCACAAGGGGAGAGGGAAGAGTCGCGCCCGCCGCGCAAACGGTCTTGCCTCTCCCGCGCGGTCATGCGACTGGCCTTGTGACGAATCCTTAATCCCCGGTCCGCCATGTCTGCTCCTTCCACCGCTCCGCTGCCTGCGCCGGCCGATGGCCGCGATGCGCTGTCGGTGCTGCATTCGGTGTTTGGCCTGCCGGGCTTTCGCGGCGCGCAGGGCGAGATCATCCGGCATGTGACCGATGGCGGGAACTGCCTGGTGCTGATGCCGACCGGAGGTGGCAAGTCGTTGTGCTACCAGCTCCCGTCGCTGCTGCGCGAGGGCTGTGGCATCGTGGTGTCACCGCTGATCGCGCTGATGCGCGATCAGGTCGCGGGCCTGATCGAGGCCGGCGTCAACGCCGCCGCGCTGAACTCGTCGCTGACGCCGCAGGAGGCATCCGAGGTCGAGCGGCGCCTGATTGCGGGTGACCTCGACCTGCTTTACGTCGCGCCGGAACGGCTGGTGACGGCGCGCTGCCTGTCGATGCTGGCACAGGCGAAGGTAGCGCTGTTCGCGATCGACGAGGCGCACTGCGTTTCGCAATGGGGGCATGATTTCCGGCCCGAATATGTCGCCCTGTCCGTCCTCGCCGAGCGCTTCCCCGACGTGCCGCGAATCGCGCTGACCGCGACCGCCGACGAATTGACGCGCAAGGAGATCGTCGAGCGGCTCCAGCTCGCTGGCAGCCCGCAATTCGTCTCGAGCTTCGACCGCCCCAACATCCGCTACGAGATCGTCGACAAGCGCAACGCGGTGTCGCAGCTCAAGGAGTTCATCCGGGAGCGCCATGCGGGCGATGCCGGCGTGGTCTACTGCCTGTCGCGCAACCGGGTCGAGGAGGTCGCCGCCGCGCTCGAAGAGGCCGGCATTGCCGCGCTGCCCTATCATGCCGGCCTCGACGGGTCGTTGCGCTCGCGCCACCAGGACCGCTTCCTCAACGAGGACGGCATCGTCATCGTCGCGACCATCGCCTTCGGCATGGGCATCGACAAGCCCGACGTGCGCTTCGTTGCCCATCTCGACCTGCCCAAGAGCATCGAGGCCTACTACCAGGAGACCGGGCGCGCCGGCCGCGACGGCAAGCCGTCGGCGGCCTGGATGGCCTATGGCCTCTCCGACATCGTGCAGCAGCGCCGCATGATCGACGAGTCCACCGGCTCCGACGATTTCAAGCGGATCTCGATCGGCAAGCTCGACGCGCTGGTCGGCCTCGCCGAGACCGCGCAATGCCGGCGCAAGCGGCTGCTCGCTTATTTCGGCGAGACCAGGACGGCAGCCAATTGCGGCAATTGCGACAACTGCCTGACGCCGCCGAAAATGCGCGACGGCAAGGTGCTGGCGCAGAAGCTGCTCTCCTGCGTCTATCGCACCGGGCAGCGTTTCGGCGCGATGCACCTGATCGACGTGCTGGTCGGACGTCTGACCGAGAAGGTGACGCAGTTCGGCCATGACAAGCTTTCGGTGTTCGGCATCGGGCGCGAGCTCAACGAGAAGCAATGGCGCACCGTGCTGCGGCAGCTCGTGGCGATGGGGCATTTGCAGAGCGACAGCGAGGCCTTCGGCGCCCTGAAGCTGACGGAGACGGCGCGCGGCGTGCTGCGTGGCGAGACCGAGGTGTGGCTGCGCGAGGAGGCGCCTGCCACCCGCGCTCGTTCAAGCCGCGCGAAATCCCGCCGCGGCGATCTCGCGCCCGCGGCCGGCGCGCCGCAGGGCGATGTCGATCCCGAGCTGCGCGCGCGGCTGCGGTCCTGGCGCGCGGACATCGCGCGCGAACGCGGCGTGCCGGCCTATGTCGTGCTGCACGACGCCACCATCGACGGCATCGTGCGGGCCTGGCCGACCACGCTGGACGAGTTGCGCAATGTCCCCGGCATCGGCGACAAGAAGCTCGAGCATTACGGCGAGGAGCTGCTGCAGATCGTCAGGACGCGGTAGGGTGCGCAAATCATCGACAATGCGCCGCCCTGGTTTTGAGCGGCCGCCACGCGCGCCTCGTGATAGATAGGGGTCGTCATCCAGGGAATCGCCGGATCATGCCGATGGAACCGCCTGCCTTCCGCCAGCACCATCCGGCCGGGCCGGCCTACCGGCGCGGCTGGGTCGACGAGGCCGTCGCCGCGATCGAGGCCGACCAGTGCCGCACCGCCGACACCCATTTGATCCGGCTGATCGTGCCGGCGCTCACCGGCATCGACATCTACCTGAAGGACGAGTCCACGCACCCGACCGGCAGCCTCAAGCACAGGCTGGCGCGTTCGCTGTTCCTCTACGCGCTCTGCAACGGCCACATCTGCGAAGGCACGCCGGTGGTCGAGGCTTCCTCCGGATCGACCGCGGTGTCGGAAGCCTATTTCGCGCAGATGATCAACGTGCCGTTCTATGCCGTGATGCCGCGCACGACGTCGGCGGAGAAGATCGCCGCGATCGAGCATTATGGCGGCAACTGCCACCTGATCGACGACGGCCGGGCGCTCTATGCGGAGGCCGCAGCGCTCGCGGCGCGGCTGAACGGCCACTACATGGACCAGTTCACCTTCGCCGAGCGCGCCACCGACTGGCGCGGCAACAACAACATCGCCGAATCCATCTTCACGCAATTGAAGGGCGAGCCGCGCCCGCTGCCGGACTGGATCGTGATGGGGGCCGGCACCGGCGGCACCTCGGCCACCATCGGGCGTTATCTGCGCTACCGCCAGTATCCGACGCGGCTCTGCGTCGCCGATGTCGAGCATTCCGCCTTCTTCGACTGCTTTCGCACCCAGGACCGCTCGCATGTCTGCGAGCGCCCCTCGCTGATCGAAGGCGTCGGCCGGCCGCGCTGCGAACCATCCTTCGTGCCGGGCGTGGTCGACCGCATGATGAAGATCCCGGACGCCGCGACGATTGCGGCGATGAGCCTGCTGTCGCGCAGGCTGGGCCGCACGGTCGGCGGCTCCACGGGCGCCAATTTCCTGGCGCTGTGCCGGATCGCCTCGGAGATGCGCAAGGCGAACCAGACGGGTTCGCTGGTGACCTTGATCTGCGATTCCGGCGAGCGCTACCGGCAGAGCTACTATGAGCCCGCATGGCTGCGGGCGCGCGGCCTCGATCCGGCGCCGTTCGAAGCCGCCCTGTCGTCATTCCTCGCAACCGGCGAGCCGCTGGATTTTGTCGTGGACGATGTCGTCAATCCGCAGGGCGCGGGAAGCCGGCAGGCGCCATAGGCAATGCCTCGCGCGAGCCTTCCCGGAAACGTGCTGTCACGGCAACTTCACTTGCCTTGCGGGCATACGCAAGCGAGCCTCGCCTCTTCTCAACGAGGAGATCCCCACCGTGCGCCTTCCCATTCTCGATCCGAAAGATCTGACCGACGAACAGAAGCCGCTCTATGCGGACATGCGAGCGGGCATCACGGACCACTTCAAGGGCTTTGTGAACATGCGCGACGACGGCGCGCTGCTCGGGCCTTGGAATCCCTGGCTTCGCGAGCCGCGCTTCGGCAAGCCGGTGTGGGATCTGGTCAAGGCGATCGCGTCGAACCCGTTGCTGCCGGCCGCCGTCCGCGAGGTCGCGATCCTCGTCACCGGCTCGCATTTCCGTTCCGGCTACGAGCTCTATGCCCATGTGCTGGTCGCCGAGCAGCGCGGCCTGTCCGACGAGAAGCTCGCCACCATCGTCGCCGGTCAGCGGCCCGTGGATCTCACCAGGCAGGAGGCCGTCGCCTACGACGTCGCATCGGCGCTGGTCAGCGGCGGCGTGCTGCCGGAGTTGACCTGGCGCGCCGCGGTGAAGGAATTCGGCGAGCATGGCGCCGCCGAGCTGTCCTATCTCGTCGGTGTCTACTGCATGGTCTCGGTCACGCTCAACACCTTCGATGTGCCGGTGCCGGAATAGCTAGTTGCGGACGGCGTAGAGCGGCGTCCGCAGCGTTACCTGATACGACGGCTTCGGCACCCATGCGATCTGCGCGGTAATTCCGAACAGGCGGTTGTCGTTGTCGTCCATGCGGTCGAGATCGAACCGCAGGACCGGCTGGGTGTAGGACTCCGCCAAGGTCCGGCGCGCCATCTGCGCGCCGCCGAACGACTGCACGCCGAGGCGCCCGGTGAACTTCCAGTTGCTCGGCCATTGATAATAGCCGCCGGCATAGAGGATCGTGTTCGGCCGGATGCTGGCGAGCTGGCTGGCGATGTCGGTGTGGGTGTATTGCACGCCCGCCAGCCAGCCGCGCGTCTCGTCCTCGTCCAGCGCGTAGTCGAATTCCAGGATGTGATTGAAGGACGTCGTCATGCCCTGTTCGTTGGGCACCGACTGCGTCAGGGTGGATTGCAGCGTGATCGTCGGGATGGTTCCGCCGTTCTGCTGGTAGATGTCGGCGTGGACGCCGATGTTCCAGCTCGTGATGTCGAACGTCGACCAGCCGGTGCCGACATCGATCGTCGAGCCGGATATGCCGCCATAGAGCGAGACGCGATCGCTGACGTCCACGGTCAGCGGCAGGTCGACGATCATCGACTTTGCCGCGGGCAGGCCGCCCGGGAGCGTCGCGCCGCGTCGTGCCGCCAGAGCTTCGAGCGGCGCCGACAGCGAGGTGTTTCCAAATCCGAGCCCGAGCGAGCCTGCGGGGATCGTCGCATAGGTCGTGCGCAGATCGAGATAGATGTTGGGGACGTCGGGCTTGGCGGTCGCGTCCTCGTCGGCCTCTGCGGCGAGGGCGAGGTTGGGCGGCATCAGCAGGCAAAACATCGTCATCGCGAGAGCGCGCAAAGGGCGGAACGATTGGCTGCGGTGGGACACGTGACAATCCGGCGCGGGGCGCGGCGATGCGGGAAACTGTCCGCTAGATGGAACGTGATCGTCTCCGTGGTCAAGCGCTATCCGCAAGCGATGGACGGCACCGGCATGCGCGGTTACTCTGCCGTGATCGGACTGACACACTCGCCCGCCAGAGTGCAGGCCGGGCAATGGAGGAGGACAGCCATGACCACGTCTCGCCGTATCTTGCTCGCTGGCATGGCGGGGCTCGCGGTGGCTCCGGGAGCGGCCGCCGCGCCCGCACCTGCATTTGACGGTGCGACGGTGGCCGAAGAGCGTTTTGCGCGCATGATCGCGGCGGCGCATGCGCCCGACGTCGCCTGCGCGCGCCAGGCAGAACGCTATGCGGACATGCATTGGCGGGACTATGTCGAGGCGGCGCGCGCGGTCCTCGACGCGCGGGCGTGATCCTCAACCCGCGACCGCCCGCCGCACCTGCTCGCCGATCTGCGAGAGCACGAGTTGTGCCTGCGGCAGGATGGCGCCCATGGCGTGGAAATTGTGAACCATGCCGTCATGGCAGACGTGCTCGACCGCAACACCCGCGGCGAGCAGCTTGCGCGCATAGGCATTGCCTTCGTCGCGCATCGGGTCGAACTCGGCGGTATGGATGATCGCCGTCGGCAAGCCGGCGAGCCTTGTCGTGCGGAGCGGCGAGACGCGGGGATCGGCGGCGTCGATGCCATCGGGCAGATAGTCGGCGAGGTCGGCCTCGATCGTCGCGCGGTCGATCAGATGCCCCTCGGCGAACGCCTCGCGCGAGGGCGAGGTCTCCTCGAAATCCAGCACCGGGCAGATCAGGCATTGCGCTGATATCGACAGGCCGGCGCTCTGCTGCGCCTGCTGGCATACGATCGCGGCGAGCGTGGCGCCGGCGGAATCGCCGCCGACCACCAGCCGTTCCGCGTCGATGCCGAGCGAGGAGGCTTGCCGCGCGACCCACTCGGTGGCGGCAATGGCGTCGTCGACGGCGGCGGGAAATTTGTGCTCGGGCGCGAGGCGATAATCGACCGAGACCAGGCGGCAGCCGGTCGCATGCGCAAGGGCCGCCGCGATGCGGTCGTGGGTCGCGATACTGCCGGCGACGAGGCCGCCGCCGTGAAAGAATACGAAGCCCGGCGCGCGCTCGCCGGCGGATGCGGGTGAATAAAGGCGATAGGGAAGCTCCGAGCCGGGGCCCGCCAGCACGCCGTCGGAGGCCGTCACATTCGGCGCCTCGGCGCGCGAAAACTGCATCAGCTTCGCCAGCGACTGCCGCCGCGCTTCGACGCTCGGCCGGCTCCGCGCCTGCGGCCCGGCCGCGGCCATCATGGTCAACAAGCGCTTTGCGAGCGGGTCGAGCGGCATGGGGGACTCCGTAACAAGGCTGGCACTATAGCCCGTTTGTGCGCAACATTGCGTGCCGTCGCCGGGAGGGGAGGGTTGCAATTCCCCGCAGGAAATCCTTTAGGAATTGGGAGAATAGTGCCCGGATATTTCCCAGGGGAGGCCGACCATGGCCGAGATCAAGAAACCCATCGAATATTCGCCGAGCTGGACCTTCTTCGAGGGTAAATGGCATGACGGCAACGTGCCGATCATGGGGCCGCGCACGCATGGCGCCTGGCTCGGCTCCGTGGTGTTCGACGGCGCGCGCGCCTTCGAAGGCGTGGCCCCCGATCTCGACCGTCACGTCGCCCGTGCCAATCAATCGGCGATCAATTTCGGCCTGAAGCCGGTGGTCGATGCCAATGCCTGGCTCGGGCTCGCGAACGAAGGCATCGCGCGCTTTTCGGCGAATGCAGAACTTTACGTCCGTCCGATGTACTGGGCGCAGAACGGCTCGGGCGGCGGCGTGCTGTTCGACCCCGAAACCACCAACTGGTGCCTGTGCATCTACGAGGCGCCGATGCCGAAACCGGTCGGCAACGCGATCACGCTGTCGCCGTTCCGCAGGCCCACGGCCGAATGCGCGCCGGTCGACGCCAAGGCGGCGTGTCTGTATCCGAACAATTCGCGGGCGCTGGCGGAGGCAGCTTCGCGCGGCTTCCAGAACGCGCTGTTGCTCGACATGCTCGGCAATGTTGCCGAGTTCGGCAATTCCAACGTGTTCATGGCCAAAGACGGCGTGGTCTACACGCCGGTGCCGAACGGCACCTTCCTCAACGGCATCACGCGCCAGCGCGTCATCGCTTTGCTTCGCGGCGACGGCGTCACCGTGGTCGAGAAGACGCTGCGCTATGCCGACTTCCTCGCCGCCGACGAGATTTTTTCCACCGGCAATTTCGCCAAGGTCGCGCCGGTGATCCGCATCGACGAGCGCGAGCTGAAGCCCGGCCCGTTCTACACCAGGGCGCGAAAACTCTATTGGGATTTTGCCCATGCGGTGAAGCTGGCGGCGTAGGAGCTTTCGCCAGGACGACACCGAGAATGCGGCATGGGCACGCCGTCTCTTACGAACGCCTTTGAAACCGGCTGAACTGAAACGCCTGCGTCGCATTCCACGGCGTGTGATGCGTCTCGCTGCGCGTCTCGACGAGCTCGAACCCCGGCCCGAGCTCCGCTGCGAGGCTGGCGCTGTCATGGCGCTGCACCGGCAGGCCGCTGCATTTCTCCGGACCGTCGGGTGCAAAGGTCGCGATGATGACGTGCCCATGGAGTGCGACGGCCAACCGCAGGCGCTCGACATAGGCCGCCCTGTCGCGCGGATCGGTCAGGAAGTGGAATGCCGCGCGATCATGCCAGACATCGTAGGCCTTTGCCGGTCGCCATGTCGTGGCGTCGGCAACGATCCAGTCGACCATCGAAGCGGCCGCGCCCAGCCGTCGCTTCGCCGCATCCAGCGCGTTGGTGGAGAGGTCGAGCACCGTGAGCTCGCGATAGCCGTCCCGCAGCAGGGCGTCGACCAGGCGTGACGCACCGCCGCCGACGTCGATGATGGCTGCGCCATGATCCGCGCCGGCCGCGCGGATCATCTCAAGGGAGATCGACGGGCTGTCCTGAAACCAGCTCACCTCGGCCTCGCCCTTGGTGGCGTAGACCTTGTCCCAATGTGCGCTGCGCTCTGACATGGCGGCTCCGGCGCTGGCCGGGACGAGAATGCGTAGATTCCGCCGCTTCCAGGAAGCGGCGGCTTGAAAGGGGACCTACTCGTCCTTCTTGGACATCCGCTCGAGGCGTTCCTGCATTTCCTTCATCTGCTGGCGCAGATCGTCGATGTTGTTGTCCTTCGCGGCCTCGACCGTTGCATCGGGCTCCGGGTCTGCCGAGCGCGGCGCGGCAAACGGCTTGAACATCGAGAAGGTCTGCTGGAACAGTTCCATGTTGCGGCGGACTTGTTCTTCCAAAGGAGCAAAAGGAGTGCCGGACAGCGTGTTGGCGATCTGCTTGCGGAACTTCTCCTGCTCCTGGGTCAGCGTCGCGATCGACTGCTCCAGATATTTCGGCACGACCATCTGCATGCTGTCGCCGTAGAAGCGGATGAGCTGGCGGAGGAAGGTGGTCGGCAACAGGTTCTGGCCGGCCTTGTTCTCCTGCTCGAAGATGATCTGGGCCAGCACGGAGCGGGTGATGTCGTCGCCGGTCTTGGCGTCGTAGACCAGGAAATCCTCGCCCTCCTTGACCATCGCGGCGAGGTCTTCCAGCGTCACATAGGTGCTCGTTCCGGTGTTGTAGAGCCGGCGATTCGCGTATTTCTTGATGGTGGTGGGTTGGTCTGATTTCGCCATGGGCTCTCACTTGGAAAGACGCTGAGAACGGGAACCTGCGGCAGTGCCGCAAGGCGGGGACGAGTACGCAACGCAACAAAATAAGCATTTTCAAAGGGGTCACGCTACCGTTTTGTGCGGCACGGTTAATTGCACAGCAAAAACCTGCTTGCAGAAACGTCAGGAACACTGTTTTGAATGCGCTGCGGCATGAATTCGGCCTCCGGCCGATTGACATGCCTCAACGTCGTTAACAGGATGCCGGACGAGACTGACGGGCCGTTTCCCCGGAGCCCGCCCGCCCCTCTTCAGAACCTCAAGCCTCAGGAGATGCCCATGTCAGACGATGTCGTCATCGTCAGCGCCGCCCGCACCCCGGTCGGAAGCTTCAACGGAGCCTTCGCGACCCTTCCCGCCCACGACCTCGGCGCGATCGCCATCAAGGCTGCGCTCGAGCGCGGTGGCATCGAGCCCGGCCGGGTCTCGGAGGTCATCATGGGGCAGATCCTGACCGCCGGTCAGGGCCAGAACCCGGCCCGCCAGGCTGCGATCTCGGCCGGCATTCCGGTCGAGAGCCCGGCCTGGGGTGTCAACCAGCTCTGCGGCTCGGGCCTGCGCTCGGTCGCGCTCGGCTACCAGGCACTCCTCAACGGCGATTCGGACATCGTCGTCGCCGGCGGCCAGGAGTCCATGAGCATGGCTCCGCACGCCCAGTATCTGCGCGGCGGCGTCAAGATGGGCGCCGTCGAGTTCGTCGACACCATGATCAAGGACGGGCTGTGGGACGCCTTCAACGGCTACCACATGGGCAACACCGCCGAGAACGTCGCGCGGCAGTGGCAGATCACCCGCGCCCAGCAGGACGAGTTCGCGGTCGCCTCGCAGCAGAAGGCCGAGGCCGCGCAGAAGGCCGGCCGGTTCAAGGACGAGATCGTCCCCGTCACCATCAAGACCCGCAAGGGCGACGTGGTCACCAGCGCCGACGAATATCCGCGCCATGGCGCCACGATCGATGCAATGGCGAAGCTCAAGCCCGCCTTCGAGAAGGACGGCACGGTCACCGCGGGCTCGGCCTCGGGCATCAATGACGGCGCCGCTGCCGTGGTGCTGATGACGGCGAAGCAGGCGGCCAAGGAAGGCAAGAAGCCGCTCGCGCGCATCGTGTCCTGGGCCCAGGCCGGCGTCGATCCGAAGATCATGGGCTCGGGCCCGATCCCGGCCTCGCGCGCGGCGCTGAAGAGGGCCGGCTGGAGCGTCGGCGATCTCGACCTGATCGAGGCCAACGAGGCGTTCGCGGCGCAGGCCTGCGCCGTCAACAAGGACCTCGGCTGGGATACGTCCAAGGTCAACGTCAATGGCGGCGCGATCGCGATCGGCCATCCGATCGGCGCCTCCGGCGCGCGCGTGCTGGTGACGCTGCTGCACGAGATGCAGAAGCGCGATTCCAAGAAGGGCCTCGCCACGCTGTGCATCGGCGGCGGCATGGGCATTGCGATGTGCATCGCGCGTGACTGAAGTGTCGCGTGCGCTGCACACGAGACGTGAGTGCGTTGCACGCGACTAAAAAGGCGGCGGTTGCAAATCAAATATTCTTCGCAGCCGCGCACGCCTCGACTAAAGAAAAACGCCCGGCTCATTGCCGGGCGTTTTATTCTTGATGTCGGTCAAACCTATCGCATAATCCAGCGTTAAAACTGGTCGCGAAGAAACGTTCGAAGAGCCCGAGGGAAGGAAAACGACATGGCACGAGTTGCACTGGTGACGGGTGGTACGCGGGGCATTGGTGCTGCGATCAGCAAGGCGCTGAAGGCGGCCGGCTACAAGGTCGCGGCGAGCTATGCCGGCAATGACGCCGCGGCGGAGAAGTTCAAGGCCGAGACCGGCATCGCCGTCTACAAATGGGACGTTGCCTCGTTCGAGGCCTGCGCCGACGGCGTCAAGAAGGTCGAGGCCGATCTCGGGCCGATCGAGGTGCTCGTCAACAATGCCGGCATCACCCGCGACACCGCTTTCCACAAGATGACGCTGGAGCAGTGGAACGCCGTCATCAACACCAATCTCGGCTCGCTCTTCAACATGACGCGCCCGGTGATCGAAGGCATGCGTTCGCGAAAATTCGGCCGCATCATCTCGATCTCGTCGATCAACGGCCAGAAGGGGCAGTTCGGCCAGGTCAATTATTCCGCGGCGAAGGCCGGCGACATCGGCTTCACCAAGGCGCTCGCGCTCGAGAACGCCAAGGGCGGCATCACCGTGAACGCGATATGCCCCGGCTACATCAACACCGAAATGGTGCAGGCGGTGCCGAAGGATGTTCTGGAGAAGAACGTGATCCCGCAGATCCCGGTCAGCCGGCTCGGCGAGCCCGAGGAGATCGCGCGCGCGGTCGTGTTCCTCGCCGCCGACGAGGCCGGGTTCATCACCGGATCGACGCTGACCATCAATGGCGGCCAGTATCAGGCCTGACCTGATGTCATGCTTCCGGGCTGGAGGCCTTCGCGCCAAAAGCCTGTAGCCTCAGGCGCGACAAGGCGATAGTGAAGGACGCAAATGCCCGGCCCGGTGCCGGGCATAAGCGTCCTCAGAGCCCCTCGATGACCCCGCGCACAGCCACGCTGATCGGACTGATCGCGATCATGATGTGGTCGCTGCTCGCCGTGTTGACGGTCGCGACCGGAAAGATCCCGGCCTTCCAGCTTGCCGCGATGACCTTTGCGATCGGCGGGCTGGTCGGCCTCCTGACCTGGATCGGCCGCAGCGAGGCGGCGAACAGTCTGCGCCAGCCGCTCCTCGTGTGGGCGGTCGGCATCGGCGGCCTGTTCGGCTATCACGCGCTCTATTTCCTTGCGCTGCGCTTCGCGCCGCCGGCCGAGGCGGGCCTGTTGAACTATCTCTGGCCGCTGCTGATCGTGCTGTTCTCGTCCTTCCTGCCGGGCGAGCGGCTCGCCGCCCATCATGTCATCGGCGCCGTGCTCGGCCTCGTCGGCACCGTGATGCTGTTTGCCGGCAACACGACCAGCTTTGCGCCGGGAGCGGTGCCGGGCCTGATCGCGGCCGTCATCGCCGCCTTCGTCTGGGCGACCTATTCGGTGTTGTCGCGGCGGCTGAAGGCGGTGCCGACCGATGCAGTCGCGGGCTTCTGCCTTGCCACGTCCGTGCTCGCTGCGCTGATGCACGGCCTGCTCGAGACCACGGTGTGGCCCGAGACGGCGCTGCAATGGCTGTCGGTGCTGGCGCTTGGCGTCGGCCCCGTCGGCGCTGCCTTCTACGCCTGGGACGTCGGCATGAAGCGCGGCGACATCCGCGTGCTCGGCGCCGCCTCCTACGCTACGCCGCTGCTCTCGACCGGCTTCCTCATCGCCGCCGGCTTCGCCAAGGCGAGCGCCAGCATCGCCATCGCCGCGATCCTGATCGCCGGCGGCGGCCTGATTGCGGCCAAGGACATGGTGCTGAGGAAGCGATGAGACTCAGGGCGCCGGCTGCCAGCCGGGCGGCCGGTACATCGCCTCGGGAATCTGCCCGAGCTCGGAGCGCTGCAGGCGCTGCGGCGTCAGGCCATAGAACTCCTGGAAGCTGAGGATCAGTGGGCGCCATTTGTCGGGATCGATGCGATTGCTTGCGCCCCTCATCATGATATCGGGATGCGCATGCACGCGGGTGATGCGGACCTCGATCGCGGCAAGACGGCTGCGCCAGACCGCATCGTCCTGCGCCATCTCATGCACATGGGCGACCTTGGCTTCCATCTGCACCGGGCACTCGGCCACGCGCGGCGCGCGCACCGTTTCGCTCGATTGCGCCGTCAGTCCGCAGAGGCCGAACTTGTCCTTCTCGTGCCGGTAGCCGCGATGGAGCTTTCCGGGCGGCACCGGATCCGACCCCGTGGTGCGGGCGAGGCGGTCGACCGCGGCGACGAGATCGGCCGATGGCAGATTGAGCACGCATTCGCCGGTGCGGATCATGTTCTCGGTGGTCTTGGAGTTGCGCGCGAGCCCGAGCATGCAGCGCCAGCCCACCCACCATGCCGACGACATCGGCGCGAGATTGTGCGAGCCATGGTCATTGGTCGATCCGATCAGGACGACGGGGGTTCCGAAATACAGGATGGCCGGGTCGATCTGGACGGCGGCGTGACCGAGGGTTCCATGCATCATGCGCTCCTCTTGACTGGAGGCGCAGTCCTAAGACGGGATGCGAATTGAACCCACCCGATTCCGGATCGCGGATTTCAGGGCTCCCAGCCCTGCGGCGCGAGCTCGAAGCCTGCGAACTCAAACGCCGGCGCCACGGTGCAGCCGACCAGCGTCCACTCGCCCGTCGTCTCGGCGGATTGCCAGGCCTGCGCGGGCACGATTGCCTGCGGCCGCTCCCCGCTCACGAGGTTCGTGCCGAGCCGCACCTCGTGCTGCGAGCAACCGTCATGGGCGATGCGCAGCGTCAGCGGGCTGCCGGCGTAATAATGCCAGGTCTCGACCGCATCGACGCGGTGCCAGTGCGAGCGCTCGCCGCGCGCCAGCAGGAAATAGATCGAGGTCGAGCGCGAACGCCCGTTGGCGTCCGTGGTCTGGTCGCGAAACGTCTCGCGATAGTGCCCGCCCTCGGGATGGGGTCGCAGTTCAAGGCGCGCGATGATCTCGGCTGCGGTCGGCATCGATCCCCGTCAGGGCTTGTGCTTCAAGACTTGTTCTTGCGCTCGCGCAGCTCGCCGAACACCGCGGCGGCATCCGCGCCCTTCATGTGTAGCCTGGCTGCGACCGAAGGTTCGTCGGCGCGCAGGAACACGTTTGCGCGCTTCTCATCACCAAGCAGTGAGGGAATGGTCGGCTTGTTCTCGGCGCGCAGCCTCGTGACCTCCGCAGCTCGTGCCTGCAGCGCCGCGTTGTCGGGGTCGACGGTGAGCGCGAACTTGACGTTGGAGGCGGTGTATTCGTGGCCGCAATAGAGCTTGAAGTCGTCGGGCAGCGCCCGCAGCTTCAACAGCGAGTCCCACATCATGGGATAGTCGCCCTCGAACACCCGGCCGCAGCCGATCGAGAACAGGGTGTCGGCGGCGAACAGCGTTTTCTCGGTGTCGAACACATAGGAGACGTGGTCGAGCGTGTGGCCCGGCGTCTCCAGCACGCGCGCGAGCAGGCTGCCGACCTTGACCACGTCGGCATTGGCGACACGCAGGTCGACATTGGCGATCCTGGTCGTCTTGTCGTGAGGGGCGACGACGCGGCAATTGTATTTCTGCTTGAGCTCGGCAACCCCGCCGACATGGTCGCCGTGATGATGGGTGATCAGGATGTCGGTGAGCTGCCACCCTTCGCGCTCCAGCGCCTTCAGGATGGGACCGGCCTCCGGCGCGTCGATCGAGGCGGTCGCCCTGGTTGCCGGATCGTGAATCAGATAGCCGAAATTGTCGTTTAAACAGGTGAAAGTGCGAATTTCGGCGGCCATGACATCTCCATCGCGCTCAGCCCCGCCAGACAAATATGGCGTTCAGGTTGCACAGGCAATGCAATATTGAGCGCGCGGCCGCCGCCCTGTGCTGTTACATTGCCGTCATGAGCATCGACGTCGTCGACCTTCGCGAGTTCTATTCCCGCCGCCTCGGGATCGTGGCGCGGCAAATGATCAATCGCGGCATCAGGGAACGCTGGCCGGACGCCGGCGGCCAGCGCGTGCTCGGTATCGGCTATCCGACGCCCTATCTCGGGCTGTTTCGCGAGGACGCGGAGCGCTGCATCGCCTTCATGCCGGCGGCCCAGGGGGTCCTGAAATGGCCGACGGGACGGCCGGCGCTGGCCTCGCTGGTGGACGAATTCTCGTTGCCCCTGCCCGACGCCGCGGTCGACCGCATCCTGCTGGTTCACGCGCTGGAGATGTCGGACGATCCGGCCGCGCTGCTGCGCGAGGTGTGGCGGGTGCTGTCGCCCTCGGGGCGCGTCATCGCGGTGATCCCGAATCGGCGCGGCGTGTGGACCCGGACCGACAGCACGCCGTTCGGCCATGGCCGGCCCTATTCGCGCTCGCAGATCACCGACTTGTTACGCCAGACCTGGTTCACCCCGACGGCCTGGGGTGAGGCGCTGTTCATGCCGCCCTATGCCGGCGGCTGGGTGCTGAAATCGGCGCAGATGTGGGAGCGGGCCGGCGCGGCGCTGTCGCTGCCCTTTGCCGGCGTGCATATCGTCGAGGCGACCAAGCAGGTCTACCGCGCGATCCCCGCCAAGCGCGAGCGCGCCCGGCTGATTCCCGCGTTGACGAAACCGGTGCTGGTGCCGTCCTCGACCACGGTGACGCGCACCTGAAAAAAAATTGTCCCGGCCGGGGCCGGGACAATCGCGTTAGCAAATCCGAAAGCGGGGCTCACTCGCCGGGGGCGAGATCGTCGCTGGAGGCGGCGGCAGGCGCAGCCTCGCGCTCCGGGCGCGGGCCGCCATGCGGACGGCGGCGCCGCCGCGGATAACGCTCGCCACCGCCACCACCGCCACCTTCGAAGCCGCCGCCCTGGCCGACGTTCATCTGCGGCTGCGCGCCGGTGATGAAGGAGGGCAGGCGGTCGACGCTGCCGGCGTCGGCGACGACGGGCTGCGGCTGGTTCTGCGGCTGCGGCTGATATTGCGGCTGCGGACGATGCTCGCGCTCGCGGTGCTCGCGCGGCTGCTGCTGGTCGCGCTGATAGGGCTGCTGGTTATTGTCGCGCTGCTGATAGTCGCCGCGCTGGTGATCGCGCTGGCCGTCGCGCATGTAAGGCTGCTGCTGCGGCGGCTGCGGAACGAAGCCCGGCTCCTGGCCGAAATTCGAGAAATTCTCGCCGTCGTCCTCGCCGTCGTCGCTGCTGGTGCTGACGGGCTCGTCGCCGCGCGGCTGCTGGTTCTGGCGGAACTGTTCCTGGGCGGCTGCGATCAGGCGGAAATAGTGCTCGGCGTGCTGGTAGTAGTTTTCGGCCGCGACAGGGTCGCCCGAGGAGCGGGCGTCGCGCGCGAGCTGAAGATATTTCTCGGCGATGTGCGAGGCGGTGCCGCGAATCTTGATGTCGGGTCCGTTGGATTCGTAGACCCGGGTCATCGGGTTCTGGCCGCGCCGGTTATTGTTATTGTTGTTGTTGCGGTTGCGCATCCGCTGCTTGTTCTGACCGTTTCTCATGTCCTGCCTTTAATTCCAGCCCTAAAGGTTGCACGCATTACTGATTGCCGAGTGTGACCTGATGACAGCGGTTCACATGTCTCGCGCGCACCGCGCGCAAGAGCGGATTGATCCCTGCCGATGTTCGTCGACCGTCGCGTTCAACAAAGACGCGTTCCCCACCCGCCAGCATCTCCTTGCCAGCGAACCCATTCATTTCGCTTGTCGAAACAAGCCCAGCTTTCTTGCGTAAGTCTTCAAGCGCAATATCAGGCTTTCGTTCACGTTGCGGTCGGAAAGCAGCGCGCCTCTACCGGCCAATCGCGCTTCACAGGACCTGCGGCTTGGAACCTTTAAATCAGTTACGCTCTCGCTCGAGAGCCCGGCTTTCGCCCGTAGGTCTACGGGGCCGGCACCGATGTGTGTTGACCGGAACGTAGTCGTTCCCACGGGATATTCCAAGAGGTTTTTTACCGCCCAATCCGGCTTTTATGGGGGCATTTTTTGGGCCGAAACCGCCCGCGGGATACCCGCCAAATCGGCCTTGGCCGGTCTGTCCACCGTTAACGCCGCAGCCGTCATCAAGGTTGCAATATCAGCGGCCTGGCCCTGTCCGGCCTCGACGATCAGCGCCCCGCCGGGCGCGAGCCGCTCGGCCGCCTGCGGAATCAGGACGCGATAGGCGTCATACCCGTCGTTGCCGCCGTCGAGCGCCAGATGCGGATCGTGCTCGCGGACCTCGATGCTCAGCTTCGGAATTTCCCCTGAGGGGATATAGGGCGGGTTCGACACGATGAGATCGAACGGGCCGGCGAGCGCAGCTGCATAGGAGCAGGCGACGAAGGCGGCGCGGCCGCCAAGGCCGAGCGCCGCCGCATTGCCACGCGCGGTGCC
Source organism: Bradyrhizobium diazoefficiens (assembly GCF_018131015.1). GTDB lineage: Bacteria > Pseudomonadota > Alphaproteobacteria > Rhizobiales > Xanthobacteraceae > Bradyrhizobium > Bradyrhizobium diazoefficiens_B. The sequence goes on along the minus strand of NZ_JAFCJJ010000013.1, from coordinate 174,803 downwards.
GAGCGCCGCCGGGCTGACATCGGTGCCGACGCCGAACGCCTCGGGGATCTCGTGCAGCAGTGCGAGCAGGATGGCGCCCGATCCCGTGCCGATGTCCGCTATGCACGGGCGCCGGTCCGAGATCGTGCGCTCGCGGAAAAGCTCCAGCGCCCGCTCGACCACGGTCTCGGTGTCCGGCCGCGGTACCAGCGTTGCGTCCGACAGCCGGAGCGGCAGGCCCCAGAATTCCCGCTCGCCGAGAATGCGGGCGACCGGCTCATGCGCGAGGCGGCGCTGCGCATAGCCTTCAAGCCGCACGGCCTCTTCACGCGTGAGCTGTCGCGCCGCCTGCGTGACCATGCCGGTGAGATCGAGTTCCAGCGCGGCGCCGACAAGCAGGCGCGCGTCCAGAGCGGCGTCGTCGATCCCGGCCGATTGCAGCCGTGCCGCCAGCGCGCGCCGCGCGCCCTCGATGCTGTTTCCGGGGCCTGTCGCCAATGGAGCCATCCTGCCTGGCATCGTGGATAGATCGGCAGGCTTGCTTGCGTCAACGGAAAGGAACATTTTTGATCGCGCCTCGCAGCGAGGGAGAGATCCATGCCGGCCTATGACGACCAGAACGTCTTCGCAAAGATCCTGCGCGGCGAGATTCCCTGCTTCGAGGTCTTCAGGGACGAGCGCAGCTTCGCCTTCCTCGACATCATGCCGCGCTCGCCCGGACATACGCTGGTCATTCCAAGGGCGCCCGCGCGAGGCATCCTCGACATCGGAGATGACGACCTCTCTGCCGTCGCCCGCACCGCCAAGCGGATCGCGGTCGCGGCGATGAAGGCGTTCGACGCGGAAGGGATCATCCTGCAGCAGTTCAGCGAGCCGGCCAGCGGGCAGGTGGTATTTCACCTGCACATGCACGTGATGCCGGTCAGGGCCGGCGTCGAGCTGTTGCCGGCCCAGACCCGCCAGGAGGACATGGCCGTGCTCGCCGATCACGCCAAGCGGATGATCGCGGCGCTTGGTGGCTGACTACACCCCCAGATAGCGCTGCAGCAATTCCGGCTGGGCCTTGAGCTCCTGCGCCGGCCCCTCGTGCACGATGTGGCCGTTGTTGATGATGTAGATCCGGTTCGCGAGCGCCAGCGTCGCCGCGAGATTCTGCTCCACCAGCACGATGGTCTGGCCGGCCGCCGCGAGCTCGCGGCAGGCCTTGACGAGATCGTGGACGATGACGGGCGCCAGCCCCTCGAACGGCTCGTCCAGCAGCACGATCTTGGGATCGCGCACCAGGGCGCGGGCGATCGCGAGCATCTGCTGCTCGCCGCCGGAAAGCTCGGTGCCGCGGTTGTTGCGCCGCTCCTTCAGGCGCGGAAACATCTCGTAGATGCGCCCGAGCGGCCAGCGCTTCGGCGCCGTGATCCCGGCGAGGACGATGTTCTCCTCCACCGACAGGCTGCCGAAGATGCGGCGCTCCTCGTGCACGAGCTGCATGCCCGCCTGCGCGATCTTGTGGCTCCTGCGCCCGGCGATGTCGATGCCGTCGAACTTCACGCTGCCGCTGCGCGGCGCGACGACGCCCATCAGGCTCTTCAGCGTCGTGCTCTTGCCGGCACCGTTGCGGCCGAGCAGCGCCACCACCTCGTGACGCTCGACGCGCATGGCGACGTCGAACAGAATGTGCGAATCGCCATAATAGCTGTTCAGGCCGTTGACCTCGATCAGGCTCATGCGGCGATCTCCCCGTGCACGCCGCCGAGATAGGCTTCCTGCACCGCTGCGTTGGTCCTGATTTCCTCCGGCGTGCCGTGAAGCAGCACCTTGCCCTCCTGCAGCACGGTGACGCGCTCGACCAGCTCGAACAGCGAATCCATGTCGTGGTCGATGATGATCATGGTGCGGCCGCGCGCGATCGACTTCAGCAGTTTGACGGTCTCGACCCGTTCGCGCGGGCTCATGCCGGCGAGCGGCTCGTCGAGCAGCAGCAGGCGCGGCGAGGTGGCGAGCGCAAGCCCGATCTCGAGCCTGCGCTTCTCGCCATAGGCGAGCTCGGCGACCGGCGTGTCGGCGCGGCGGTTCAGGTTGACGAGCGCAAGCGTGTGCTCGACCTGCTCGGTGAGGCCCTTGACGCCGGAGAGCGTGCGGAACAGGTCGAGCCGGAATTTTCCGCGCAGCTCCGCCAGCGCCGCGATGGTCAGGTTCTGCCGGACGGTGAGCCCGGTGAAGAGCTGGTTGACCTGGTAGCTCTTGGTCAGCCCGAGCTGGCAGACCTCGGTGACCTTCAATCCGGTGATGTCGCGCCCCTCGAACACGATCCGGCCGGAGGTCGGCGCGATCTCGCAGGTCAGCATCTTGAAGAAGGTCGACTTGCCGGCGCCATTGGGCCCGATGATGCCGCGCAACTCGCCCTGGTTGACACTGAAATCGATGTCGCTGTTGGCGACGAGGCCGCCATAGCGCTTGGTGAGGCCGGTGGCTTTCAGGATCGGCCCGGAATAGGCGGGATGCGCGACTTCTTTCGCGTGCATCGGGGCGGGCGGAATTTGCCGCGCATCCTCGACGTCGGGGGGCTCTTGCCCGGTCTCCGCTTCGGTCCGCCTGCGCTTGCCGGCGATCAGGCGATAGAGGTCGGCAATTCCGCCGATGATGCCGCCGCGGAGGAAGCAGACCAGCAGCACGAATACGACGCCCAGCACCAGCTTCCAGGCGGCCCCGAGGCCCAGCGCGGACTGGAGGAAATCCTGAAGGAACAGCCAGACCGTTGCGCCGACCAGCGGCCCGAACAGCGTGCCGCGGCCGCCGATCGCCGTCTGCATCACGAGCTGGCCCGAGGTGTCGAAGGTGAAGGCGTCGGGCGGCATGAAGGCCTGCAGCACGCCGAGGAGGCCGCCGGCGAAGCCGGCATAGGCGGCGGCGATGACGAAGGCGGTCAGCTTGTAGCCGTGGATGTTGTGGCCGACGGCGGTGGCGCGCAGCGGATTGTCCCGGATCGCGCTGAGAATCGCGCCGACCGGCGAGCGTACGATCGTTAGGGCGATGATGACGCCGATGAAATAGCACAGCGCGATGAACTGGTAGAGCGACCAGCCATTGGTGAAATGGAGGGTGGTGAAGCCGAGATTGAAGCTCGGCGTCGGTACGCCCGGCAGGCCGTTCTCGCCGCCGGTGAAATCCGAGAGCGGATTGAACTCGACGAAGAAGAACACTTCCGCGATCGCGACCGTGATCATCGCGAAATAGATGCCGGTGCGGCGCAGCGCGATCAGGCCGATCAAATATCCGGTCGCGGCCGCCGCGATCATGCCGATGACCAGCGCGCCCAGCACGTTGCCGAAGCCGGCGCGGGTCAGGAGGTAGGCGGCGACGAAGCCGCCGGTGCCGTAGAAGGCGGACTGGCCGAACGACAACAGGCCGGTGAAGCCGAACAGGATGTCGAAGCCGAGGCCGAACAGGCCCCAGACCAGGATCCGGTTGACGGTGTTCGGGGCGAAGCCGAGATGAGGCAGCACGAAGGGAGCCGCGGTCAGGCCGATGGCCGTGAGCGTCTCGATCAGGAACGGGCGTTGCTTGAGCATCAGGGGATCACTTATTCGCGGCCCTGCACGCCGAGCAGGCCATGCGGTCGCACCACGAGCACGAGCGTCATCGCCGCAAACAGCATCACATAGGCGTAGCCGGGGTTGAACATGGAGGTGACGCTGATGATCTCGCCGGCGATCAGGCCGCCGAGGATCGCGCCGGGGAACGAGCCGACGCCGCCGATCACCACCACCACGAAGGTCTGGACCAGGATGTCGTCGCCGATGCCGGGCGTCAGCGACACCACCGGGGCGTTGACGATGCCGGCAAAGCCCGCGGCCATCGCGCCGATGCCGAACACCACCATGAAGACGCGGTAGACGTTGATGCCGAGCGAATCGACCATCACCGAATCCTCGATGCCGGCGCGCACGATCATGCCGAGCCGGGTCCGGTAGAGGACGAGGAACAGCGCGCCGAGCGCGACCGCGACGATGCCGACCACGGCGAGGCGGTAGGTCGGATAGAACATGAAGCCGAGATTGGTGATGCCCTGGAACAGCGCCGGCGGCGGCACCAGCTGCGACTGGCTCGAGAACACCAGCCGCACCAGCTCGACGAAACAGATGCCGAGCCCGAAGGTCACCAGCAACTGGTCCTCGTGCGGACGGTGGTAGAAGTGGCGGATGATGACGCGTTCCATCGCGACGCCGAGCAGCATCACGAACAGCGAGCCGGCAATGACGGCGAGGAGGAACGACTCCGTGTACTGGTAGGTGACGAAGCCGGCATAGCCGCCGATCATGAACATCGCGCCATGCGCGAGGTTGAGCACGCCAAGCGTGCCATAGATGATGGTCAGGCCGGAGCTGATCAGCGCGAGCAGCGCGCCGAGCGCCAGGCCGTTGAAGAGCTGCGAAACGAGATTGGGCCAGCTGATCATGACAAGCGATCGGTTTCCGGTTGGCTGAAGAAAAAACTGACGCCGCAGGGGCCATTGCCTGCGGCGTCAGGACTGGCGCCGTTGAACTAGGAGTAGTCGCCGGGATGGCAGCCGAACGCGTCCGGCTTCTGCATCAGGCCTTCACCCGGGACGATCTCGACCACGTCGTACCAGTCTTCCTTGTTCTTCATGTCCTTCTGCTGCTTGCCCTTGACGATGATCACCGGGCGGACGCACTGATGGTCCTCGGGACGGTAGTGCACGTCGCCGACCAGGGAGGGCAGGGTCTCGCCCTTCTCATAGGCCTTGATCACGTCGGGCGGACTGAAGCTGCCGGCTTCCTCGCACATGCGGGCCCAGTGCGCGAAGCTGACATAGGCGTTCTCCGCGCCCCATTCCGGCTTGTAGCCGTACTTTTTCTCGAAGGCCTCGTTGAACATCTTGGCCAGCGGGAACTTGTCCTCGATCGTCCACCAATAGTCGGTGGCGGCGTAGACGCCCTGCATCAGGCCGCCGGTCTCGCGGGCGATGAAGGGCACCTGGTAGGGGACGACCAGCTTCATCTTGTCGAGCACGCCGAACTGCTTGGCCTGCTGCGTCGACAACACCGCGTCGTGGCCCCAGTTGACGTTGATCAGCACGTCCGCGCCGGAATTCGCGACGTTGAGCAGATAGGAGGAATAGTCAGGCGCGCCGAGCGGCGCGACCTGGTTGGTCACGGTGGTCCAGCCGGCGGTCGCGAGGAAGTCCTGCATGGATTTGGTGACGGTGTGGCCGTAGGTGTAGTCCGGCGTCAGATAGGCCGCCTTCTTGTTCTTGCCGAACTCCCTCACCATCACCGGTCCGATCGCGGCGGCGGCGGTCTGGCCGAAGAAATTCTGCCGGAAGCCGTAGCGGACGCAGTCCTTGCCGGTGGTGTCGTTCGAGCCGGAGATGCCGCACACGAACAGCACATGCTCGCGCTGGGCGAGCTTGTTCAGCGCAACCGCGACGGCGCTCGACGTGCCGCCGGTGATCATGATCGCCTTGTTCTCGCTGATGAAGCGCTGCTGCGCCTGCACCGCTTCATTCGGCTTGGCGGCGGAATCCGCGACGCCGAATTTCAGCTCCTTGCCGAGCACGCCCTTGCTGGTTTTCGGCGAGATCTTCTTGATCAGGTCGTGGCCTGAGTTGATGTGCTCGATCGCGAGCTGGTAGCCCTTGAGCTCGTCCTCGCCCTGCACGGCATAGGTTCCCGTGCGCGGCACGGAGATGCCGATGAACGCGGTGGAACCCGACACGCCCGCGGGATACGTACCGATCGCCGGCTTGTCCTCGGCAAAGGCCGGCATCGCGGGCAGCACCGAGCCGCCGATGAGGCCCGCGGTGGTCTGGAGCAAGCTGCGGCGCGAGAGGCCGCGGCGGATGAGATTGTCAGTCATGGCGTTTCCTCCGAACATCGAACTTGTTTTGCAGGCCAAACGCGACCCGTCCGGCGGCAACCGGCCTTGCTGGCCTGCCGCGCCGGGCACGTCACATCCGCGTGTAGTTCTTGGCCATAAACATTGCTTGTGAAGTCCTTCTGTCAATTTCGCCTTTGGTCGAACGGCGAAAATTATGTCGTGAAAACATATCGGATCACGATATATATTAGTCTTTGTGAGTACGAAGACCGGCGGGTTCGGCGAGAGAAATGGCGCGGCAGACGATAGTGGCGAGTGTCGGCAAGCGGCGGTCCTGGCCGCAGGAGACGGAGCGGCAGGAGACGGAGCGGCAGGAGGCGGCGCGGCCTGCCGGCCGGCGCGGCGCGCCGGTCGGTTCCACTCATGCCAAGCGCGCACCTGGCCCGATGAAGAAACTCAGCGTACGCGCCCAGAACGTCCTCAAGGAGCTCGCGGTCGAACTCACCGGCGAGCAGCCCCCGAAGGGGAATTGGGCGCCCTCGCGCGCATTGTTGCGGGCGTTGACCGCCGAGTGCCTGGCCACGGCGCGCAACTGCGGTCCCCACACCATGCAGGAGATCGTCGACTGGGCGCAGGGCTGCGGCGTGACCATCAAGCCGGTGATCCGGCCCGGAGGTTCGCTGTCGCAGATGTGGACTGAGTTGATCACCAGCGCGTCGATGGGCAGCCTGACCAGCGCCGAGATCGTCGGTGCGCTGCAGCGCTCGATCCGGCGCAAGAGCGTCCGCATCCCGCTCGCGTTTCAGGTCATCCTGGTGAAAATCCTGCTGTCGAGCTTCGAATAGGCTCGTCCCGCGAGTTCCATTATTTGTGCATCCGCGGCGGCGCCCGATTGGTTCCGGAAGCGCGTCTTGCTATTTTTGGCCGGGCTGCCCGCGGTTTCCGGGGCGGCGAGGTGGGCAGGCACGGCATGGTTCAGGCGAGGCAAGCGCAGCAATCCAGGACATCGGCACCCGCCTTGCGCCCACGCAGCCGCACGATGCGTGACGCCGACTATGCGGCGCTGGCGCAGTTTCGCTACCAGATCCGGAGCTTCCTGGCGTTCAGCGAGGCCGCCGCCTCGGAGCAGGGATTGACGCCGACGCAGCATCAGGCGCTGCTCGGCATCAAGGGCTTTGTCCGCCCCGGCCCCGCGACCGTCGGCGACGTCGCGCGGTTCCTGCTGATCCGCCATCACTCGGCCGTCGAGCTGATCGATCGCCTGGCCAAGCTCGGGCTGGTCGGCCGCGTCGCCGATCCGGACGACGCCCGGCGCGTTCATCTCAAGCTGACGAGGAAGGGCGAGCAGAAGCTCCAGGCGCTCTCGCGCAAGAATCTCGAGGAGCTCCGCCGTGCCGCGAGCCCGGCATTGGGCCGCCTGTTGAAGTCGTTCGGGGAGCCCGGCGAGGCCTGAGCGTCGCCCGCCCGTTACGCCGCGGCGCCCTGCGCAGCGAGCTGGGCGGCCTGGTGCTCGGTGGTCAGCGCCTCGACCAGCTCGCCGAGCGCTTCGCCCGCGATCACCTGCGGCAGCTTGTACAGCGTCAGATTGATGCGGTGGTCGGTGACGCGGCCTTGCGGGAAATTGTAGGTGCGGATGCGCTCGCTGCGGTCGCCGGAGCCGACCTTCTCCTTGCGGTCGGCCGAGCGTGCGGCGTCCATGCGCTGCCGTTCGGCATCATAGATGCGCGAGCGCAGGATGTTCATCGCGGAGGCGCGGTTCTTGTGCTGCGAGCGGCTGTCCTGCATCATCACCACGATCCCGGTCGGGATGTGGGTGATGCGGATCGCCGATTCCGTCTTGTTGACGTGCTGGCCGCCCGCGCCTTGCGCCCGCATGGTCTCGATGCGCAGATCCTCGTTCTTGATGTCGACGTCGACGTCCTCGACCTCGGGCAGCACGGCCACCGTCGCCGCCGAAGTGTGGATGCGCCCTTGCGTCTCGGTGTCGGGCACGCGCTGCACCCGGTGCACGCCGGACTCGAACTTCAGTTTCGAGAACGCGCCGCGGCCCTGCACCTCCGCGATGATTTCCTTGTAGCCGCCGACCGTGCCCTCGCTCGCCGAGATCACCTCAACCTTCCAGCCCTGCAAGGCAGCGAAGCGCTCGTACATCCGGAACAGGTCGCCGGCAAACAGCGAGGCCTCGTCGCCGCCGGTGCCGGCGCGGATTTCCAGCACGACGTTGCGGTCGTCCATGGCGTCCTTGGGCAGCAGCGCGACGCGGATCTTCTGGACCAGCTCCTCGATCCTCGGATTGAGCTCATCGCGCTCGGCTTCCGCCATGCCGCGCATCTCGGCATCCGTCGCGGCATCGGCGATCAGCGCCTCGGTGTCGGCGAGCTCTTTCACGGCCGAACGATAGGCCTTCACCGCCTCGATCAGCGGGGTGATCTCGGCGAGCTCGCGCGTGATCTGCACGTAGCGTTCGGAGGCGAGCTGCCCGAGCGATTCGGCTTCGAGCGAGGCGTGATGGGCGAGCAGGACGTCCAGTTTGGCTTCAGGGAGTGACGACATCGGTTCAGTCTTTTGTGCGGAAGGAGGCGAAGCGGGCGGGGAAACGGCGACCGGCCCGCTACAAGGCCAGGCCTTCGGCTTCGGCAAATTCCGTCAGCTTCTGCCGGATCGAGACGCTGCCGGCCGGCGCGTCCAGGAGCGGGCCGAGCATCGCTTCGGCCTTCTTCGCATCGAGGTCGATCACCATGGCCTTGACCGGGCCGAGCGCGGTCGCCGACAGCGACAACGAGCGGTAGCCCAGCGCGATCAGCGCCAGTGCGCCGATCGGCTTCGACGCCATCTCGCCGCACAGCGAGAGCGATTTCTTCGCGGCCTGCGACTTGCGCGCGATGTCGCGCAGCGCGCGCAGGATCGGCGCCGATATGGTGTCGAACCGTTCCGAAACCTTGGCATTGCCGCGGTCGACTGCGAACAGGAACTGGAACAAATCGTTGGAGCCGACCGAGATGAAGTCGACCCGCTTGAGCAGCTCGTCGAGCTGATAGAGCAGCGCCGGCACCTCGACCATGGTGCCGATGTCGATGCGCTCCGGCAGTGTGTGGCCGTGCTGGCGCAGATAGGTGAGCTCGCGTTCGACCAGCGCTTTCGCGGCGTCGAACTCGGCGACCTCCGAGATCATCGGGAACATGATGCGCAGCGCGCGGCCGCCGCCGGCGCGGAGCAGCGCGCGAATCTGCCCGCGCAGCAGGCCGGGACGGTCGAGCCCGAGCCGGATCGCGCGCCAGCCGAGTGCGGGGTTCTCCTCGATCACGGTTTCCATGTAGGGCAGCGCCTTGTCGCCGCCGATGTCGAGGGTGCGGAAGGTGACGGGCTTGTGGCCCGCGGCGTCCAGCACGGCGCGGTAGAGCGCGAGCTGGTCACTGGTGCGCGGCAGGCTCTGGCCGACCATGAACTGCAGCTCGGTGCGGAACAGGCCGATGCCGGCGCTGCCGGTGTCCTCGATGTGCGGCAGGTCGATGGCAAGGCCGGCGTTGATCAGGAGCTCGACCTTCTCGCCGTCTTTGGTGACGCAGGGCCGGTCGCGCAGCGCGAGGTACTGTGCCTGGCGGCGGGCGCGGAAGCGCACGCGCTCGGCAAAGGCGGCTTCGATTTCCTGCGAGGGCCGGACATAGATCTGGCCCGAGGTGCCGTCGACGATGATGGCGTCGCCGGGATCGGCGATGCCGGGCGCGTTCGGCACCTCGCCGACGGCGGGAATGCCGAGCGCGCGCGCCACGATCGAGACGTGGGAATTGGCGGTGCCTTCCTCCAGCACGATGCCGCGCAGGCGCTTGCGGTCGTAGTCGAGCAGCGCCGCCGGTCCCATCGCGCGCGCGATGACGATGGCGTTGTCGGGGAGTTGCTCGCGTGACGGCGCGTGGTCCTGGCCGACGAGCTGCCGCATCAGGCGGTAGCCGAGATCCTCCAGATCGTGCAGGCGGTCGCGCAAATAGGGATCGGTCGAGCGCAGCATGCGCGCGCGGGTGTCGGACTGCACGCGCTCGACGGCGGCCTCCGCGGTGAGGCCGGTGGCAACCGCCTCGTGCAGCTTGTGCGACCAGCCCTGGTCGTTGGCGAACATGCGGTAGGCCTCGAGCACGTCGCGATGCTCGCCGCCCTCGGCGACGTCGCCGCGCTCCAGCATGCGGTCGAGATCGGCGCGCAGCTTGGCGAGCGCGGTGTCGAGCCGCTTGATCTCCTTCGGCAGGTCCTCGGCGATGTAGTCCTTGATGACGACGCGGGGCTCGTGCAGCACGACATGGCCGAGCGCGATGCCTTCCGACAGGATGGCGCCGACCTTCTGCGCGGAGTGGCGCGCGGCCGGCTCCATGCCCGGCGGGGCCAGCGCGGACAATTCGCCGGACGCGATCAGCTCGGCGAGCACCATCGCGGTGGTCTGCAGCGCCTCGAGTTCTTCCTCGACATAGTTGCGCTTGGCGCGGTTCTGCACCACCAGCACGCCGAGCGTGTTGCCGGCGCGCAGGACCGGCACGCCGAGGAAGGAGTGATATATTTCTTCGCCGGTCTCGGGGCGGAACGAGAAGGCGGGGTGGCTCTGCGCGTCGCTGAGGTTCAGCGGCGTCGCCTCGCTCGCGACGAGGCCGACCAGGCCCTCATGGGCGCTCAGCACGGTATGGTGCACGGCCTCGCGGTTGAGGCCTTCGGTGGCGTAGAGTTCGAGCGTGTTGTCGACGCGCAGCACGTAGACCGAGCAGACCTCAGCCACCATGTTGGCGGCGATCAGCACCACGATCTTGTCCAGCCGCTCCTGGGCCGAGACCTGCTCCGCCATGGTTTCGCGGAGCCGTCTCAACAAGACGCGGGGACCTCCCGACGCGCTCCGCATGAACCGTCAATCTCCTCCGTCTGCCGGCCCGGCGGTATCGGCCGGCGGCTGGCCCAAAATTCCAGAAAAACAACCAAATTGTTCGTCCGGCGCAGGCGCAAACTCCCGCTTGCACCGAATCAGCGGCCCGAACTGGGATACAGTTGGTGGCAGCCCACCCTGTCCGCCGTATAGCGAATTGGGGCTTGTTTTGCCAAGCAAAACGCCTGCCAAACGCGAAAGTGTGGACACCTTCGCGTTTGCTGCGGCCGCTAAGAGAAAATTCGTCCAAGCATGGTCCGGAAAAGTGCGACGCGGTTTTCCGGAAAGACCATTCTCTAACAACAATCTAATGCGCGACGAAGGTCGCGCTTCAGGCCTGATCGAGGCCGTAGAGCGTATGCAGCGTGCGCACCGCAAGCTCGGTATAGGCGGTGTCGATCAAAACCGAGAATTTGATCTCGGAGGTTGTAATGGCCCGGATGTTGATATTCCGTCCGGCAAGCGCCGAGAACGCCTGGGCGGCGACGCCGGCATGGCTGCGCATGCCGCTGCCGATCACCGAAATCTTGGCGACGTCGGAGGCGGTGTCGAGCCGCGCATAGCCGATCTTGGCCTTGGCCGCGGTGATGGTGTCCTTGGCCCGGGCGTAGTCGGCCGCCGGCACCGTGAAGGTGAGGTCGGTGGTCTTGCCGTCCTCGGAGACGTTCTGCACGATCATGTCGACGTTGATGTTGGCATCCGCGAGCGGTCCGAAGATCGACGCGGCCACGCCGGGCTTGTCCTCGATCTGGCGCACCGAGATCTGGGCCTCGTCCTTCGAAAAGGCGATGCCGGTGACGACGTGGCTTTCCATGATCTCCTCCTCGCTGCAGATCAGCGTGCCGGGCGGCTGGTTGGCATGCGGGTCGATGTCCTCGGGCTTGTCGAAACTCGAGCGGACGAAGATCGGCATGTTGTGGACCATGCCGAGTTCCACCGAGCGCACCTGCAGTACTTTCGCGCCCTGGGAGGCCAGCTCGAGCATGTCCTCGAACGCGATCTTGTCGAGCCTCTTCGCCTTCGGCACGATTCGCGGGTCGGTGGTGTAGACGCCGTCGACGTCGGTGTAGATGTCGCAACGGTCCGCCTTGATGGCGGCGGCGATCGCGACCGCCGAGGTGTCAGAGCCGCCGCGGCCGAGCGTGGTGATGCGGTTGGTCTTGGGGTCGATGCCCTGGAAGCCGGCGACGACGGCGACTTCCTTGCGCTCCTTGAAACGGCTGATGATCTCGGTGCCGTCGATGGCCTCGATCCGGGCCGAGGCATGGGCGTCGCTGGTCTTGATCGGGATCTGCCAGCCCTGCCAGGAACGGGCCTGGATGCCCATGCCCTGCAGCACGATGGCGAGCAGGCCCGAGGTGACCTGTTCGCCGGAGGCGACCACGGCGTCGTATTCGCGCGCGTCGTGCATCGGCGAGGCCTCTGTGCACCAGGCCACCAGCTCGTTGGTCTTGCCCGACATCGCGGAGACGACCACGGCCACCTCGTGGCCGGCGTCGACCTCACGCTTCACGTGGCGTGCGACGTTGCGGATACGTTCGATGTTGGCGACGGACGTGCCGCCGAATTTCATCACGAGGCGGCTCATGACGACGCGTGCATTCCTTCATAAGGATCAGTAAGGTGAGCCCCGCGCGGCGCGGCCACCGACCGCGCGTATACAGAGCGGCGGGGCCGGGGGCAAGCGGGTTCCTGCGGGGGGCAGGGCCCAGGGTTGGGCTCAAGGCCAGCCCCGAGGTCAGGCCCGGGGGTATGGGTTAACCGAGATCATGGCGCGCTATATCGACGAGATCCTGCAACCCGGCGAGCGGGTGCTGTATTCGACCAACGCGCACTGGATCTTCTATTTGCCGGCCATTCTGGCCTGGATCGTCGCCCTGGGGCTGTTTGCGGTCTCCGGGCAGAGCGGAGTCTACAGCGTCACGATCCTGTGCCTGTTCGGCTCCGGGCTGATCACGCTGGCGGCCATGTACTGGGCCGTGCGGGGCTGGTTCCACCGCTTCACCACCGAGACCGACGTGACCAACCTGCGGGTTGTGCACAAGACCGGGTTCATCAAGCGCCGCACCTTCGAAATGGCGCTGGACAAGGTGGAGAGCGTTGATGTCAACCAGAGCATTCTTGGACGGATTCTCAACTACGGCGACGTGACCATCAACGGCGTCGGCGAGGGCCGCGAAACCATCAGGACGATCGCCTCGCCGCTCGCCTTCCGCAGTTCGATCACCACGCGGTAGGACCGCGCTTATCGATGAGCATGCAGCAAAACACCTCCGAACCCGCCAGCAGCCGGCCCGGCTCGACCGTCGACGCCGCCGAGATCGCAAAATTCTCGAAACTCTCCGCCGAGTGGTGGGACCCCAACGGCAAGATGGCGCCGCTGCACCGGATCAATCCGCTGCGGCTCGGCTATATCCGCGACGCCGCCTGCCGCAAGTTCGAGCGCAATGTCCGCAGCCTCAACTGCCTCGCCGGCCTGCGCGTGCTCGACATCGGCTGCGGCGCCGGCCTGTTGTGCGAACCGCTGTCGCGGCTCGGCGCGCAGGTCATCGGCGTCGATCCGTCGGCGAGCAACATCGCGGCGGCAAAGCTGCATGCCGACAAGGGCCATCTGTCGATCGACTATCGCTGCACCACGGTGGAGGAGATCGATCCGCGCGAGCGCTTCGACATCGTGCTGGCGATGGAGGTGGTCGAGCACGTCACCGACGTCGGCATGTTCCTGAAGCGCTGCGCCGCGATGCTGAAGCCGGACAGCCTCATGGTGGTGTCGACGCTCAACAGGAACTGGAAGAGCTTTGCGCTCGCCATCGTCGGCGCCGAATATGTGCTGCGCTGGCTGCCGCGCGGCACTCACGAGTGGAACAAGTTCGTCACCCCGGACGAGCTGACCAGATATCTCCTCGACAACCGCCTCGTCATCACCGAGCAGACCGGCGTCGTCTACTCGCCCTTCGCCGACAAATGGAGCCTCTCGTCGGACATGGACGTCAACTACATGGTGGTGGCGGAAGCCATGGTGTGAGGCGAGGCTGCCCTCACGCATTCAGCGTCGTCCCGGCGAAGGCCGGGACCCATAGCCACAGGATTTAGTTTGGCGAAGACTCGGAGTTGGCGGCCACGCTCCACAACTTCTCCCTGGGGTTATGGGTCCCGGCCTTCGCCGGGACAACACTGAGGTGTAGCGCGGGCATCGCTCCCATGACATCCCTGTGGTTGACCGCGCGGGCTTCAGCTTGCAGGTTGGCGCGATCTCTCCTGCACTAGCCACCCCCACCCCCATGCTCACCATCGCCAGCCTCTGGATTCCCTTCACCGTCACCGCAGCGCTCGGCCAGGTCGCGCGCAATGCAATGCAGCGGTCGTTGACCAAGCCGCTGGGGACATGGGGCGCGACCAATATCCGCTTCCTGTTCGGCTTTCCGTTCTCGCTTGTGTTTCTCGGCGTGGTGCTGGCCGCGACCGGCGATCATATCGGCATGCCGCCGTCCGTGTTCTGGCCGTGGCTGCTGCTGGGCGCGCTCAGCCAGATCGTCGCGACCGGACTGATGCTGCTCGCCATGAACGACCGCTCCTTCGTGGTAACGACGGCGTACCTGAAGACCGAGGCGATCCAGACCGCGATCTTCGGCTTCGTCTTCCTTGGCGATCATCTTACCTGGCTCAAGGTGCTGGCGATCCTGATCGCGACGATCGGGGTCGTCATCACCGCGCTCAGGCCCGGCGGCGAAAGAAGCTTTGCCGAATTGAAGCCGACCGTCATCGGCCTCGTTGCTGCGGCGGCATTCGCGCTGTCCGCGGTCGGTTTTCGCGGCGCGATCATCAACGTCCCCGGCGTCTCCTTCGTGACCGCAGCCTCGTTCACGCTGGTGCTCGGCCTGTTCGTGCAGACGCTGATCCTGACGGTCTATCTGCTCTGGCGCGCGCCGAAGGTGCTGCAGGCGATTTTGGGATTGTGGAAGCCGTCGATGCTCGCCGGCTTCATGGGCGCCTTCGCTTCGCAGTTCTGGTTCCTGGCCTTTGCACTGACGGCAGCCGCCAATGTCCGCACGCTCGCTTTGGTCGAGGTATTGTTTGCACAAGCCGTAGCGTATTACTCGTTCAAGCAGCCCATCGCGCCGCGCGAGATTCTTGGAATCGTGCTGATCGTGGCCGGTGTGGCGCTGCTGGTGGGAGTCTGACGCGCTTCGCGCGTCAATTCCTGTCTTCCGGCAGCGTCGGCAACGGCGACACCTCGATGCCTTCGTCGATCAGGGATTTGGCTTCGTCCGGCGAGGCCTCGCCATAGATCGGGCGGTGCTCCTTGTCGCCGTAATGCATCGCGCGGGCTTCATTGGCGAAGCGCTCGCCGACATTGTCGGCGTTCTTGACGATGTGGTCGCGCAATTCCTTGAGCTTGGCGCGCAGCTCGCGCTCCTGCGCCATCATCAGCGAGGTCGGTCCGGACGGTGTAGCCTCCGGCGTCGTGGTCGCGGCCGGCTCGGGCGGCGGTGTCGCGCGTCCGCGCCCCTTCTTGCCGACGATGCGCGGCGCCATGATCGCCTTCTCGACCTTGGCCGAACCGCAGAGCGGGCAGGTCACGAGCTTGCGCTTCACCTGGGAGTCAAAGGCCGACGAGCTCTGGAACCAGCTTTCGAATTCGTGGTCCTGGTCGCAGCGAAGCGCGTAGCGGATCATGCCGATCCCCGCACGAGATGCAGATGGTCCGGTCCCGCCTTGGCATCGGCGACGCCGAAGCGGCGGCCGTGCTGCAGCGAGGGGATCGCCCGGCGCGCAGTCTCGACCTTCGCCGGGTCGATTTTGGCCATGATGATGCCGGGCTCGACGCCGCCCTCGGCCAGGATCTCACCCCAGGGATCGATGATCAGCGAGTGGCCATAGGTCTCGCGCTTGTTCTCGTGGGTGCCTGCCTGCGCGGCGGCGAAGATGAAGCAGCCGGTCTCGATCGCGCGGGCGCGCAGCAGCACGTGCCAGTGCGCCTCGCCGGTCTTGCGGGTGAAGGCGGACGGCACGGTGATGAAATACGCACCGCTCTCGGCCAGTGCGCGATAGAGCGCCGGGAAGCGCACGTCGTAGCAGATCGTCAGCCCGACGCGGCCCCAGGGCAGGTCGGAGATCACGGCGGTCTCGCCCGGCTGGTAATTGGCGGACTCGCGGTAGCTCTCGCCGTCCGGCAGCTCGATGTCGAACATGTGGATCTTGTCGTAGCTCGCGAGCACATTGCCCTCGGGCCCGATCAGGAACGAGCGGTTGACCGCCTTTTCGGCCGAGAAGCGCAGCGCCAGCGAGCCGACATGGATGTGGATCTTCAGTTCCGCCGCGAGCGCCCGGTAGGCCCTGAGCGAGAAATCGTCCTCCTCGCTCTGGAGGTGCTCGAACAGCGCCTTGCGGTTGAGCTGCATCATGTTGCTGACTTCGGGCGTCTGCACGTAGTCGGCGCCATCAGCCGCCGCTTGCCGGATCAGCTGGGTTGCCTGCGTAAGGCTCGGCCCCGGCATCAGCCCGGTGCGCATCTGCACCATGGCGGCGGTGAAAGTGCGGTTCTCGCTCATGAGATCGCCTTGACGCTTTCGAGCATGCCGTCGAGCTTGCCTTCGCGGTCGAGCGCGTAGAGGTCGTCGCAGCCCCCGACATGGGTTCCACCGATCCAGATCTGCGGAAAGGTCGAGCCCGCGCCGGCACGGTCATACATCTCGTTGCGCCAGGACGGGTTCCTGGCGATGTCGAATTCCGTGAAATTGGCCTTCTTGCGGGTTAGAAGCGACTTGGCGGCGGAACAATAGCCGCAGCCTGGCCTGGTATAGATCTCGACAGCAGCGGTCATGTCGTCCAGCGCTTTCATGTCATGAATTCATTGAATTATATGGGACTTCACGGCCGCTCGACAACCCGGGCAAAGACCAGCACGTCGACTTGCGCCGCCTTGGCGCGGAGCAGGGCCCGGGCGCAGGCGTCCAGCGTTGCTCCGGTGGTCAGGACGTCGTCGATCAGGACGATACGCCGGCCCTGGACCTCGGCCTGACGGTCGGGGGATACCTGGAACGCGCCCTGCACATTGGTGGCGCGCTGGGCCCGCGACAGGCCGATCTGCTGCTCGGTGGCGCGCACCCGGCGCAGCACCTCACCCCGCACTTTCACCCTGGTCTGCCGTTCGATGATACGTGCCAGCGCCCCGGACTGGTTGTAGCGGCGCCGCCAGGCCCGCCGCCAATGCAGGGGAACGGGCACCAGCATGTCGGCCTCGCTGAGCAGTTCGCCACCGGCGCGCGCCATCCAGCGGCCCATGGCGGGCGCGAGGTCGGTGCGATCCTGGTATTTCAGCGCATGCACCAGCGTGCGCGCGACGTCGTCATAGCGCACCGCCGCCCGCGCGCGCTGGTAGGCCGGCGGGCTCGCGATCGCCTCCATCGACAGCATGTCGGGACCGGGGTCGTAGACGAAGGGAATGCCGAGCCGGGGGCAATAGGGCCGTTCGATGAACGACAATTTTGCCCAGCACGAGGCGCAGACGCCTTCGCCATCGACGGGCTCGCGGCAGGCCACGCACTGCGTCGGCAGCGCGATGTCGAGCGCGAGCCGCGCGGCTCTCGACAGGACGCTATAGCCAGCCGCCCATGCGGCCCGCAGGGGCGCGGCGATGGAACGGGAGGGGGTGGCGTCGGCTTCCATGAGAGGAAGGCTAGCGTTCCGCCCGATTGCGCTCAAGCCAGGCTCTCGTGCCCCGGGACGCGGCGCAGCGCCCCTTCGGCGGTGCGCTGCAGAGCCGGGGCCCATCTCGCCGCATTATGCGGTGTTGCTTTCTGGGTCCCGGCGCTGCGCAGCAGCGCCAAGAGCGCTGCAGCGCGTCCGGGACACGAGAGAGGAGATTGCAATGACCCGCATGATCGGCGTAACCAGCGGCAATGGCCCAGACCCCGCAAATCCCGCCCGCTCTATTCGATCGCGCCTTGCTGCAAGCGCGGCAGCGGCGTGCGCTGGCGCAGGGCGCTGCGAGCTTCCTGCTGGACCGCGTCGCCGAGGACATGTCCGAGCGGCTGGCCGCGGTGATGCGGCAGTTTCACGCGCCGGCCGATCTCTGGACACCCGGCGGAGGGCTTGCGGAATTGCACGCGCGGCTGCCGTCACTCGAGCGGATCGCGCTCGATGCGACGGGTGGAGAAAAACTGTCCTTCGCGCCCGAATCCCTCGACCTCGTCGTCTCCGCGCTGGCGCTGCAATTCGTCAACGACCTGCCGGGGGTGCTCGCGCAAATCCGCCGCGCGCTGAAGCCGGACGGCCTGCTGCTCGCGGCCATGATCGGCGGTGACAGTCTGGCCGAGCTGCGGCAGGCCTTTGCTGCGGCGGAAGCCGAATGCGAGGGCGGCGTGTCGCCGCGTGTCGCCCCGTTCGCCGATCTGCGCGACATCGGCGCGCTGTTGCAGCGGGTCGGCTTTGCGCTGCCGGTGACTGACGTCGATCGTGTCGTGGTGCGCTATGGCAATGCGTTTGCGCTGATGCAGGATCTCCGCCGCATGGGCGCGGCCAATGTGCTGATCGAGCGGCGGCGCACGCCGTCGCGGCGCGCGACGCTGCTGCGCATGGCCGAAATCTACGCCGAGCGCTTTGCCGATGCCGATGGCCGCATCCGCGCCACCTTCGACATCATCTGGCTGTCCGGCTGGGCACCCCATGCGAGCCAGCAGCAGCCGCTGAAGCCGGGATCGGCGAAAGCGAGCCTGGCGGACGCCGTGAAGAAGGCGGGGAAGGAGTGACGCGTGTCCCGGACGCGCTGCAGCGTGTTTACGCTGCCGCGCAGAGCCGGGACCTAGCTCTGTCGCTTCTGGGCCCCGGCTCAGCAGCGCACCGCAAGGGCGCTGCGCTGCGTCCGGGGCACGCAAACCTCACATCAGCAGATCGATCAGATGCGGGATCAGCGGAATGTCCGCCGGCGGCATCGGATAGTCGCGCAGCTTGTTGGCGCGGACCCAGGCGAGCGTCTGGCCCTCGCGCGCGACGACCTGTCCCTCCCAGCGCCGGCAGATGTAGAGCGGCATCAGCAGATGGAAGGTCTCATAGCCGTGGCTGGCAAAGGTCAGCGGTGCGAGACACGGTTCGGCGACGGTGATGCCGAGTTCTTCGTGCAGCTCGCGGATCAGGCTCTGCTCGGGACGCTCGCCCGGCTCGAGCTTGCCGCCGGGAAATTCCCACAGGCCCGCCAGCGTCTTGCCTGCGGGGCGCTGTGCGATCAGGACGCGCTTGTCAGCGTCCACCAGCGCGCACGCCACTACCAGTGTCAGTTTGAGATCGGCCATGCCTGAAATGTCGCTCGCTGAAGGTGATCGCAACGCGTCGTTAAGCCCGCTGCGGCCGGTGTTTCTACGATCTCCACACCTGATATTCAATCGGCGGCCCCTGGCCTGGAAGCGCTCAACGCTTGCTGGACCGATCCATGCGCGCCGCTTGCGCCGTGCCTCGCTCTCTATCTATAATTGAGTTCGTCGAGGGCGCTCGATGATAGGGGGCATCATGCTAAAGGCGTTCGGAAGTGTTGTCGTCGCAATGTCGGTCATGGCCGGGCCGGCGATGGCGGGGTCCTGCATCGTGCCGTTCATCAAGACCCTGGACAATCAAACTGTGTCCG
Organism: Bradyrhizobium diazoefficiens; assembly: GCF_018131015.1. Classification (GTDB taxonomy): domain Bacteria; phylum Pseudomonadota; class Alphaproteobacteria; order Rhizobiales; family Xanthobacteraceae; genus Bradyrhizobium; species Bradyrhizobium diazoefficiens_B. Next base: position 155,469 of record NZ_JAFCJJ010000013.1, on the reverse strand, counting down.
GGACGATGTATGCGGCCAGCGGAAAGCGCTGCAGCATCACCGTCATGCGCACGCCGGGCCCCGTCTTCAGCGCCCGCGTGGTCACGCAGCCAAGCAACGGCAGCGTCTCGATCAATGGCAATCGAGTAATCTATCTTTCCCGCCCCGGCTATGTCGGGGACGATCGGTTTGTCTATGCCCGTCAGGGACTGGATGCGGTCAATCGTCCGATCACGCGGACAGTCGACGTGAGCGTGAAGGTCTCCAGTCGCCTGTGACCGTCAGGACCTGTAATCCCCGTTGATCGCCACATATTCCTTGGTGAGGTCGCAGGTCAGCACGCGGTCGCGGCCCTTGCCGAGGCCGAGCGACACCTTGATCGCGATCTCCGGCGCCTTCATCGCCTCCGACACCTGTGCCTCGTCATAGGACGGATCGCGCGCACCGCTCCTGGCGACGCGGATGCCGTTGAAGGATATCGACAGCTTGTCGCGGTCGGCCGGCTCGCCGGCCTTGCCCACCGCCATCACCACGCGGCCCCAATTGGCATCCTCGCCGGCGATCGCGGTCTTCACCAGCGGCGAGTTCGCGATCGACATCGCGATTTTCCGCGCGGAAGCCTTGGTCTTGGCGCCTTCCACGGTGATGTCCACGAGCTTGCGCGCGCCTTCGCCATCGCGGGCGACCTGCTCGGCGAGGCTGGCGAGCACCTGGTTGAAGGCCTTGACGAACGCCTTCAGGCGCGGATCGCTGGCGCGGCTGATCTTCGGTGCGCCTTGCGCGGCGGCAGCACCCGTGGCGAATGCCAGCAGCGTGTCCGAGGTCGAGGTGTCGCCGTCGATCGTCACCGCGTTGAAGGTGTCCTCGACGCCGCTCTTGAGCAGGGCCTGCAGCGCGGCCGGTGCGATCGGTGCGTCGGTGAAGACGAACGACAGCATCGTCGCCATGTCGGGAGCGATCATGCCGGCGCCCTTGGCCATGCCGTTGATGGTGACCTTGGCCTTGCCGAGCTTCACGGTCGCGGTCGCGACTTTCGGGAACGTGTCGGTGGTCATGATCGCCTTGGCGGCGGCGAGGTAGTCGCCGGGCGCGGCGGTCTCGGCGAGGCGGCCCAGCACGCCGTCGAACTTGGTCGCATCCAGCGGCTCGCCGATCACGCCGGTCGAGGCCAGAAAGATCTCGCTTTCGCTGCAGCCCACCGCCCTGGCCGCGATCTTTGCGGTCAGCGCCGTGGAGGCCCGGCCGGTCTTGCCGGTGAAGGCATTGGCGTTGCCGGAATTGACCACCAGCGCGCGGGCCTTGCCGCCCTTCAGCTTGGCGCGGCACCATTCCACCGGTGCGGACGGGCATTTCGATTTGGTGAAGACGCCGGCGACCGCGGTGCCCTTATCCATCACCGCGAGCAGCACGTCGGTGCGGTTCTTGTAGCGGATTCCGGCCTCGGCCGTCGCGAGGCGGATGCCCGCGATCACGGGCATGTCGGGGTAGTGGGTCGGGGCGAGCGGGGAGACGGTTGAGGACATCGCAAGGGCGCCTTGATCAAGGTCTGGATATGCAGATGCCCGGCACGAGGCCGGGCATCCACGAAAGCCTAGATACTCTTGGCGTCAGCGAAGTGACAGCGAATTCTTACTTCTTTGCCGGCGGCGCCATCTTGTTGTCGGACGGCTTGGCCGCATCAGTGGGCTTGGCATCCGCCGCCGGCTGGTCCATGCGCTCGACCTTCGCCTCGGCGCGCAGCTTGGAGACGTAGTCGGCCTGGGCCTTGCGGGTGACGTAGTTCTCGATCTGGGCCTTGACCTGTTCGAAGTCCGGCGCCTTGCGGCTGCGCTTTTCCTCGACCTTGATGATGTGCCAGCCGAACTGCGACTTCACGGGGTCGGAGATCTTGCCTGGCTCGAGCGCGAAGGCGACCGCCGAGAATTCCGGCACCATCTGCTCCTTGGTGAAGAAGCCGAGGTCGCCGCCGTCGGCCGAGCCCGGATCCTTGGACTTCTTCTTGGCGAGATCGGCGAAATCGGCGCCCTTGTCGAGTTCGGCCTTCACCGCCTTGGCCTCGTCCTCGGTCTCGACCAGGATGTGGCGGGCGCGCACCTCCTGCTCGCCGGTGATCTGCTTGGAGGCCTCCTCATAGACCTTCTTCATGGCGTCGGGGGTCGTCGCGGTCTTGCCCTCGTTGGCGAGCAGGCTGTCCATCAGCAGGCGGTTGCGGGCGAACGACAGGCGCTTCTTGAACTCCTCGCTGTCGCCGAGCTTCTTGTCCTCGGCGGCCTTGGCGACGATCTTCATGTCGATCAGGAAGGACAGGACGTTCTCCTCCTTGGTCGCCGGATCCATCTGGGCGAGGCTCTGCCCGAGTTCCTCCTCGGCCATGGCGACGTCGCTCTTCTTGATTTCCGAGCCATTGACCTTGGCCAGCACCGGATCGTCGGCAGCCCGCAGCGGCCCGGCGAACGCCAGGGACAGCGCCAGCGCCAGGCTGCCGGCCAGGGCGGAGGCATGGCGGAAGCGCCGGCCGGTGATTACCGGGAACGAGGTGGTCATGGAAAATCCTTATGTTGAGGCAGGGGCTGCTCGGGCGGGGCGGACACTCGCCCAATCAGGGGGGCTTGGCAACGCGAAAAGTCTGTCAAAATGATGAATTAGCGCCAAGATGGCCGCCGTTGACAAGGCTGGGGGGCGGCCATATCTCTCCACGGTCGCGTCCATGGCGATGGCGTTTATTTTGCTGCGTTTTTGGCCGTTGAACCCTGACTTGCCCAACTCCCACCCATCTGGCGGATGACCCCCCGCGGTCCGGGCTCTGGCGCCATCGGGCGTCACGGTGAGTTGATAGGCAGGCAGGCGACAACCTCTTGGCTGCAACGCTGTTAAATCGCGAACACAGGAACTAGGCATGATCGGCGCGCTCGCCCGCAAGTTTTTCGGCTCCGCCAACGACCGGCGGGTGAAGGGATATCAGTCCCGCGTCAACGCGATCAACGCGCTGGAGGGAGAGGTTTCAAAGCTCTCCGACGAGGCGCTGAAGGCCCGCACCGCCGATTTCAGGAAGCAGCTCGCCGAGGGCAAGACGCTGGACGACCTGCTGGTCCCGGCCTTCGCCACCGTCCGCGAGGCCGCCAAGCGCACGCTCGGGCAGCGCCATTTCGACGTCCAGCTGATTGGCGGCATGGTGCTGCACGAGGGCGACATCGCCGAGATGAAGACCGGTGAAGGCAAGACGCTGGTGGCGACGCTGGCGGTCTACCTCAACGCGCTCGCCGGCAAGGGCGTCCACGTCGTCACCGTCAACGACTACCTCGCCCGCCGCGACTCCGGCTGGATGGGCCAGATCTACAGCTTCCTCGGCATGACCACGGGCGTGATCGTCCATGGCCTCGACGACGCCGAGCGCAAGGCGGCCTATGCCTGCGACATCACCTACGGCACCAACAACGAATACGGCTTCGACTATCTGCGCGACAACATGAAGTACCGGCTCGAGGACATGGTCCAGCGGCCGCACTTCTTCGCCATCGTCGACGAGGTCGACTCCATCCTGATCGACGAAGCGCGCACGCCGCTGATCATCTCCGGTCCGCTCGACGACCGTTCCGACTTCTACAACACCATCGACGGCTTCCTGCCCAGGCTCGACAAGTCCGACTATGACGTCGACGAGAAGCAGCGCACGGTGACGCTGACTGAAGCCGGCATGGAGAAGATCGAGACGCTGCTGCGCGAGGCCGGCCAGCTCAAGGGCGAGTCGCTCTACGACGTCGAGAACGTCTCCGTCGTGCACCACATCAACCAGGCGCTGCGCGCTCACACCTTGTTCACCCGCGACAAGGACTACATCGTCCGCGACAACGAGGTCGTGATCATCGACGAGTTCACAGGCCGCATGATGCCGGGCCGGCGCTATTCGGAAGGCCTGCACCAGGCGCTGGAGGCCAAGGAGCACGTCCAGGTCCAGCCCGAGAACCAGACGCTCGCCTCGATCACCTTCCAGAACTATTTCCGCATGTACGAGAAGCTCGCCGGCATGACCGGTACGGCGGCGACCGAGGCCGACGAGCTGTTCGACATCTACAAGCTCGAGGTCGTCGAGATTCCGACCAATCTGTCGGTCGCGCGCCTCGACGAGGACGACGAGGTCTACCGCACGCAGAAGGAAAAATATTCGGCCATTCTCGCCGAGATCGAGCGGGCCAACGCCCGGCTGCAGCCGGTGCTGGTGGGTACGGCTTCGATCGAAAAGTCGGAAGTGCTCGCCGACTTCCTGAAGCAGAACGGCTACAAGCAGATCGATTTCGGCAAGGAGAACGCGCTGGACAAGCTCTATGCCGCGGCCCGCGCCGGCAAGCCGTCAAAACTGTTTGCGGTGCTGAACGCGCGCTTCCACGAGCAGGAAGCCTATATCGTTGCGGAAGCCGGCGTTCCCGGCGCGATCACGATCGCGACCAACATGGCCGGCCGCGGCACCGACATCAAGCTCGGCGGCTCGCTGGACATGCGTATCCAGCAGGAGACTGCCGGCATCGAGGACGAGGCCGAGAAGGCATCGAGGATCGAGCAGATCAAGGCCGACATCGCCCGCTTCCGCGACATCGTGCTGCAGGCCGAGGAAGAGGTGGAGATCGAGCCGGCGAAGGGTTCGAAGCCCGCGAAAACCGTGAAGAAGCCGGGCGGCCTCTATATCATCGGTTCCGAGCGCCACGAATCCCGCCGCATTGACAACCAGCTCCGCGGCCGTTCCGGCCGTCAGGGCGACCCCGGCCGCTCGAAATTCTTCCTGTCGCTGGAAGACGATCTGATGCGCATCTTCGGCTCGGACCGGCTCGACAGCATGCTGCAGCGTCTCGGCCTCAAGGAGGGCGAGGCGATCATCCATCCCTGGATCAACAAGGCGCTGGAAAAGGCTCAGCAGAAGGTCGAGGCCCGCAACTTCGACATCCGCAAGAACCTGCTCAAGTTCGACAACGTCCAGAACGACCAGCGCAAGGTGATCTTCGACCAGCGCGTCGACCTGATGAAGGACGAGAGCGTCGCCGAGACCATCTCCGACATGCGCCACGCCTTCATCGAGGACCTCGTCGCCAAGCACGTGCCCGAGCATGCCTATGCCGAGCAGTGGGACGTCGCGGGCCTCAAGGACGAGCTGAAGCGCGTGCTCGATCTCGATTTGCCGGTGGACGACTGGGCCAAGGAAGAGGGCATCGCGGACGAGGAGTTGCTCAACCGCATCGAGACCCGGGCCGACGAGCACATGGCCGCCAAGGTCGCGCAATGGGGCCCCGACGTGATGCGTTACGTCGAGAAGACCATTTTGCTGCAGACGCTCGACCATCTCTGGCGCGAGCACCTGATCATGCTCGACCATCTGCGCCAGGTCATTGGCCTGCGCGGCTACGGCCAGCGCGATCCGCTGCAGGAGTACAAGACCGAGGCCTTCAATCTCTTCCAGGAGATGAGCGCTCACCTGCGCGAGGCCGTCACGGCGCAGCTGATGCGGGTCGAGATCATCCCGCCGGAGCAGGAAGCCCCGGTGCTGCCGCAGATGGAGGCGCACAAGCTCAATCCTGACACGGGCGAGGACGAGATGGCGTTCGCGAACGTCACGCTCGCCCCGCAGGCCGGCACCGTCTCCGCCGCCCAGCGCGATCCGAAGAACCCGGCATCTTGGGGCAAGATCGGCCGCAACGAGGACTGCCCGTGCGGCTCGGGCAAGAAGTACAAGCACTGCCACGGGCGGTATGCGTAAGCAGGCAGGTTCGACGCTGGGCGCATCGCGCGTCCAGCGCCACCGCATTTTGCAATGCAGCGCCTGATGGGCTTGCACGCTCGGCGGCGGTGAATGTAACAATCGAACAGACGGGGATGGCTCCGCCGCTCGAGCGGGCGGCGGCCGCTGCTAGAGGGCTGTTCGTGCGTTCGTTGAAATCCGCAGCAATGCTGCTGGCTGCTGCAATGTCTCTCCATGCGGGGCCCGCCCGCAGCGCTTGCCTGGACGTCGGAAAAGACAATCCGGTGAGTTTCGTCGGCACGCTGACGTTCCGGATCTTCGGCGGTCCGCCCTACAATGGCGGCGTCACCAAGGGGGACACGCCCGAGCCCGCTTACATCCTGAAACTGGATCGCCCGATCTGTGCCACGGGCGACGAGTTCGTCGACCCCGCCACCAGCATCGACAGCGTCCAGGTGTATCCGGAATGGAATCAGGCTGGCTCAGACGCGGTCGCCGAGCGCCTGCGACGCCTCGTCGGGATGCGTGTCAGGGTGGAAGGGAAATCCCCGTTCGGCGCGCACACGGGGCATCACCATGCACCTCTGCTGCTGCAGATCAACCGGGTCGAGCGGGACACCGATCCGACCGAGGCCTACGATACGCCGATGACGACCGTGCAAGGCTTCTATCTGGCCCTGGCGGCCGGAAGCGGCGAGGCAGCGAGTGCCTTCCTCGCGCCGGAAAAGCGGCGCAGCGGTCCGCTCTCCGCGGACGCCATCACGAAATTCTATGGCCGCCTCGACGAGCCGCTCAGCCTGATCGACGTCAGCGCGGTGTCCGCCCACGAGTTTCGGGTCCGCTATACCTTCGTCGCACGCCGGCCAAAACGGTGCGACGGCGAGGCGCTGGTCAGGACGGTGCGGCTGCGCGGAGAAAATCTCATCTCGTCCATCCAGGCATTGAATGGTTGCTAGCATGATCCGGATGCTGCTGCGCCTGTGCGGACCGATCCGCGTTTCTTGCGCGAAGGCCATTCGCCTGGCTGCGCTGCTGTTTGCAATGATCGCATCCATGGGTTCGGTGGAGGCAGCACCCCTCGTCTCGGATTTTGCCTTCGTGATGTCCGGCCAGTGGTTCCTGCTGCCGAATGGCATCGGGAAGGACAGGCAGCTGCAGTTCCGCCGGTTCAGCGTCGCCATGCACAAGGCGGATTTCGAAGACGTGAGGTCCGGAAAGAGCAGCCAGGTGCAGATCATCGGCCAGGCCGGCACCTTCTACAATTCGATGATCTACACCTGCCAAGGCGACCGCAAGAAGAGCGACTTCCTGACGCTGCATTTCCCCGCGGACGTCGCGCCGGCATCCTTCGCCTTCGACGATTGGCGGCCGCGGCTGGACGTCAGCATCCTCGCCGACAGAATGTCTTCCAACTTCGTCGGCGAGTACAACAAGGGCGACATCTTCGTCGACGCCAGCACCGTAGGCGCCGAGACCTTCCTGGGCTTCGCGAACGCATCCGCGCTGACGCTCGATTTCGGCGACAAGCACGACCGGCTCAATCTGTTCGTCGCGGACCGGTTTGCGACCATGGACCTGTCGTCGGGCACGCGCGAGATGCTGCCCGTCGCGCTCAACATCAAGCCGAACGCGCTGCGCAGCTTCTCGACCCGGGAGATGGTCGAGCGTTGCCTGCAGTACAAGAACTCCGGGAGGTTCTAGCGCTGCGGGCGCTCAGAACCCGTTCTTCCTGAGGAACGCGATCAAATCGTCCGTTCTCTCTTTCTTGTCTTTCTCCGTGCCGCCGCCGACGTGCTCGCCGATCGTCATGCAGTTCTTGACCATCCAGGCGAATTCCTCGTCCGACTTGACGCGGAGGTTGCCGGCCGCGAACGTCCGGTCGCCGTTGTCCTCGATGAGGCGCGTGCATTTGGAGAAGTTCTGCGCCTTGGCGTCCCAGACCACGGGCTTGGTCATTTCCCAGCAGTGATGCGCGCCCTTGTAGACCTTGACCGAGACGTCGGAATTGCCGCTGACCTTGATGCGATGGGCATATTCCACGCAGGGCGTCGACGGGTCGGCGTCGTCGAGCTCGGCCAGCATGTAGAACATCGGCTTCCGGGTGGTCTGGGTGTCCCTGAACTGCGCGGTGCAATCCGGCGCGATGGGAACGTGAAGCGCAAAGGCCAAAGGCCCGGTGCCGCGGGCCTGCCGCCGAATGAGGAAGGCCGAATTCTGGGCGACGATCCCACCCTTGGACAGGCCCATGATGCCGATGCGCGAGGCGTCGATCCGCGGGTCTTTTCCCAGCAGCGCCAGCGCGGCAAAGGCGTCGTTCTCCATGTCCCATGACGACACCGCCGACTGGCTCGAAATGACGTTGCGCACCCCGCGCGGCTTGAAGCTGTCGATCACGAGCGCTGCGATCCCCTCGCGGCTCAAGGCCTTCGCATAATAGCCCTCGATCCAGTCGAGGACGCCGCCGCTGCTGCTGGTGAGGACCATCGCCGGCACGGGGCTGGCGGACTTCGGCAAATATAGCGTGGCGGTGACCTTGGCCGGCCTCGACCCCCGCCCGGGATTGCTGTCGAAGCTGAGCTGCTCCGTCTTGACCTGTTGCGCGGCCGCCGGCATCAGCAAGCCGAGGAAGACAATGAAAGACGCGGCCGACAGGCATGTCCGTGTGTGATGCATCTGCCTTTCCCCTGAAATTGCACAAAACAATGAAGCCGCGCGGGGCAATTCCGGCGGAGTCCGGCAGGGCGAGGCGCGCGCTTGCGCGCCTCGCGACGGTCAGTGCATGAGAGTGGTGGGGAAATTCGCGCGCGTCAATTCGAGGCGCTCAATTCGAGCTGTCGATCAGGCTCTCCAGCAGCCGCTTGAGTTCGCTCGTCGACTTGTCGCCGTAGCTCTCCAGGATGTGCTCCTCCTGGTCCACCGCCAGCGAGTTGAGCTTCTTGCACAGCACCTTGCCGCGATCGGAGATGAACATCAGTACCTTGCGGCGGTCGTTCGGGTCCTGCACGCGATAGACCAGCGTGTCGGAGACCATGCGGTCGATCATCTTCGTCAGCGTCGGATGATTGAGCAGAACGGCCTCCGCAAGCTCGCCCATCGAATGGCCATCGCCATCCGACAGGACCTTGAGGATACGCCATTGCTCGACCGGCACGCCTTCCTTGCTCAAGCGCAGTTCCAGCTGCCGGTTGATCTCCCGGTTGGCTTGCGCGAGCAGGTAGGCGAGATGTTCGGTGATCGGGGTGTTTTCTTTCGACGGTTTTGCCACGGCTAAGACTTCGTCTTGACCCAAATGAGTGAATGTCTTGCAATCAATGCTGCATCTATATGCACTTCAATTCTTGAATATTCAATATTTTCAAAATAGGATGATTGCCCAACAAAAGGGCGGAAGCCGCGGCCGCCTGCTCAATGGGCTTTCAGGTCTGGCACCGGACAGGAGTTGGCGTGCGCGCGACGGTAAACTTCCCGGCTCACGGCGGTCCGGCGTTGCCGCCGTCCATGCTGTTCAGGAATCTGTCGTCGGCCCGGTCCGATGGCGCGCAGTCGCCGCACGATCATGCTTTCCTCAAGCGTCGCGGCGCGAACAAGCTTCGGATCGGGGGCTTCATCTGCTGCAGCGGTTCGCCCGGGGTGTGGGGGCCCTGCGCGACCAACTGCGCGCAGCTCGCAGTCACCGAGATCAACAAGCGCGGCGGCATCCTGGGACGCGAAATCGAGCTGTCGATCTACGACGCCGGCGGGCCGCTCGATGAGATCCTGGACCGCGCCGAACACGCGATCGCCTTCGATGAGGTCGACCTGATCGTCGGACTGCATACCAGTGCGGTGCGCGTTGGTTTGCGCGAGGTCACCACGCGCCACCGCATTCCCTACATCTACACGCCCGTCTATGAGGGCGGCGAACGAACCCCGGGCGTGATGGCGATCGGCGAGACCCCGCGCTGGCAGAGCCGGCCGTCGATTCATTGGCTTGCCGACGTCAGGAAGGCGGCGCGCTGGTACCTGATCGGCAGCGACTATGTCTGGCCCTGGCAGTCGCATCGCGCCGTGAAGACCTACATCAAGGAAACCGGCGGCCACGTCGTCGGCGAGGAGTTCGTTCCCCTCGGCGAAGACAACCACGAGCCGCATCTGGAGCGTATCCGTGCCGCGCGGCCGGACGTCGTCCTGATTTCGCTGATCGGCACCGACAGCATCACCTTCAACCGCGCGTTCGGCGAATGCGGCCTTGCGGCGACGACCTTGCGGCTGGCCGGTGCGATGGACGAGACCGTGCTGCTCGGGATCGGAGCCGACAACAGCGAGAACCTGTACTGCGCCTCCGGCTATTTCCCCGGCGTCGGCTCGCGCGCCAATGACGACTTTCAAAGCCGCTACCGCCTGATGTTCGGACCCAACGCCCCGCCGATCGGCTCGCTCGGTCAATCCAGCTACGAGGGTTTGCGTTTTCTCGAAGCCGTCGCGAGCAAGGCCGGCACGTTGTCGATGGGGCCGATGCTCGCGGCAGGTCGCAACATCGTCTATGGCGGCGCGCGAGGCCCGGTCACCGTTCGCAACGGTCACGCGCGGATGCAGATGTATCTCGCCGAAGCCGACGGCCTCGACTTCAAGCTGATCAAGCCGGTCTGACGCAGGCTGTCGTATCGCGGCGCGCGGTGATGCAAAATAATACTTGAAAAGGAAAATATTTCCGTCTCTAGTATCGCGGCGAAGCCGCTTGGTCCGCGACGTGCAGGCGCTGTTCCGGTGGCTTCCGTCCAACGCCAGGGATCAAGAAGCCTCAGGAGAGCGCCGTGACAGTTGTTCTTCCCACGCCCGCCCAACTTCGCAGCGTTGCCGAGCAATGCGGCCTCGCATTGACCGACGACGACGTCGCCTCGTTCCGCGGCCTGATGCAGGGTTCGATCGACGCCTACAATCTCGTCGCCGCGATGCCGGACGAGTTGCCGGAGGTCAAATATCCGCGCACGCCAGGCTATCGGCCCTCTGCGGAGGAGAACCCTCGCAATGCCTGGTATCGCAAGTCGACGGTGAAGGGCGCCGCCGGCGGCAAGCTCAAGGGCAAGACTGTCGCGCTCAAGGACAACATCATGCTGGCCGGCGTGCCCATGACCAACGGCTCGTCGACGCTGGAAGGCTATGTGCCCGATTTCGACGCCACCATCGTCACTCGCATGCTCGATGCCGGCGCCGAGATCAAGGGCAAGGTGCATTGCGAGCATTTCTGCCTGTCCGGCGGCAGCCACACCGGCTCCTACGGGCCGGTGCATAATCCGCACAAGATGGGCTACTCGGCCGGCGGCTCGTCGTCGGGTTCGGGCGTCGTCGTCGCGCTCGGCGAGGTCGACATGGCGATCGGCGGCGATCAGGGCGGCTCGATCCGCATGCCGTCCTCGTTCTGCGGCATCTACGGGATGAAGCCGACCTGGGGCCTCGTGCCTTATACCGGGATCATGCCGATTGAGATTTATGTCGACCATACCGGTCCGATGACCGCGACGGTCGCCGACAACGCGCTGCTGCTCGAAGTGCTCGCCGGCGATGACGGCTACGATCCGCGCATCAAGGCCCCGAAGGTCGAGGAATACACCAAGGCGCTCGGCCAGGGCGTCAAGGGCATGAAGATCGGCATCCTCAAGGAAGGTTTCGAGCAGCCGACCGCAGAGGCCGCGGTGAATGAAAGCGTGCGCGAGGCGGCAAAGCGCTTCAAGGATCTCGGAGCCAGCGTCGAGACGGTGTCGATCCCGATGCACCTGCTGGGCGGGGCGATCTGGACCCCGATCGGCACCGAAGGCCTGACCCAGACCATGATGTTCGGCGACGGCTACGGCCTCAGCCGCGGCGATCTCTATTCGACCTCGCTGATGGATTTTCATCGTGGCTGGCGCCGGCAGGCCGATTCACTATCCGAGACCACGAAGCTGTTCATGATGCTCGGCACCTACATCAACAACAATTTCGGTCCACGCTTCTACGGCAAGGCGCTCAATATCTCCCGCCGGTTGACCGCGGCCTACGACAAGGCGTTCAAGGACTACGATCTGCTTTTGCTGCCGACGACGCCGATGAAGGCAACCAGGCTGCCGGAGCCCAATGCCAGCCGCGAGGAATACGTCGCGCGCGCGCTCGAGATGATCTCGAACACCGCACCGTTCGACATCACCCATCATCCCGCGATGTCGCTGCCTTGCGGCATGGTCGACGGCCTGCCGGTCGGCCTGATGCTGGTCGGCCGCATGTTCGAGGAATCCACCATCTACCGCGCCGCCCATGCCTTCGAGCAGATCGGTGATTGGAAGAAGATGTGAAAGAGACAGCGATGCAGGCGAACGGAAGACCAGGGCGTTTTCGAGCGAAGTGGATACCGGTTAGCGTCAAGAAAACGCGTCAAGACAAGAATCCAGCGCATGGCTAACGCGTTTGTCGCGGCGTTCGAGATCCTGAGCTTCGGCGCGATCATCGTCCTGATCGTGCTGGGGCTCGGGATCATTGCCAGCATGATGGGCATATTCAACTTCGCACAGGGCGAGTTCGTCCTGCTCGGGGCCTACGTCACCTACCTCGCCTACGCCAAGGGCGTGCCGATCTGGGTTGGCATGGTCGCGGCGCCATTTCTGGTCGGTGCGCTCGGCTTCGTGCTGGAGGCGCTGATCATCCGGCGATTCTACGCTGCGCCCATCGTGGCGATGCTCGGCACCTATGCGCTCGGACTGATCATCCGCGAGACCGTGCGCGGCCTGATCGGCGGCTTCTATCTGACCGTGCCCGAGCCGGTCGGCGGCTCGATCGACATCGGCGCGATGCACATCTCGGCCTGGCGCTTCACCATCATCGTCATCACGCTTATGGTGATGGGCGGCTGCTATCTCCTGTTGTCGCGCACGAGCTTCGGCCTGCGGGTGCGCGCCACGCTGGAGAACCCGTCGCTGGCGCGCGCGTCGGGCATCTCCACGCCGCTCATCTACGGCGCCACCTTTGCCTTCGGTGCGGCGCTCGCCGGCCTTGCCGGCGCGCTGATCGTGCCCGTGTTCAGCCTGTTCGCCGATCTCGGCCTGCGTTTCCTGATCCAGGGCTTTGTTGCCGTCATGGTCGGCGGCGTCGGTTCCTTCATCGGACCGGTCGCGGGCGCCGGCGTCATCGGCACGCTCAGCGCCGCGCTGCCATGGGTGATGGCGCCCGTCGTCGCCGACGTCCTCGTCTTCGTGCTCGCCATTGTCTTCATCAAATTCCGCCCGCAGGGCCTCATCGCTGGAAAAGGGGTTTAAGCATGTTTGCAGATCGTCTCACCCGACGTCGCTTCCTCTCCAATCTCGCCTTCACCACCGGTGCGGTCGCGACCGGCGCAGGCAGCTGGGTGATTCCCGCCGACTGGGCCAACGCCGCCGAAGGCCCGATCAAGGTCGGCATCGCGACCGACCTTACCGGGCCGATCGCCTATGCCGGCAATGCCGATGCCAATGTCGCGAAAATGGTGATCAAGGAGATCAACAACGCCGGCGGCCTGCTCGGCCGTCCGCTGGAACTCTATATCGAGGATACCGCCTCCAACGAATCCGTCGCGGTCGGCAATGTGCGCAAGCTGATCCAGCGCGACAAGGTCGACATGGTACTGGGGGGCATCACCTCGTCGATGCGAAACGCAATCAAGGACCCGATCGTCGCCCGCGGCAAGACGCTCTACATCTATCCGCAGCTCTATGAGGGCAAGGAGTGCACGCCCTATCTGTTCTGCACCGGTCCGACGCCGGCACAGCAATGCGACGAGTTCATTCCCTGGCTGATCAAGAACGGCGGCAAGAAGTTCGCCCTGCCGAGCGCCAACTATGTCTGGCCGCACACGCTCAACGTCTATGCCCGCAAGGTGATCGAGTCCAGCGGCGGCGAGGTCGTGTTCGAGGAATACTACCCGCTCGACCAGGTCGACTTCTCCTCGACCGTCAACCGCATCATTTCCAACAAGATCGATGTCGTCTTCAACACCGTCATTCCACCGGGCGTGGGCCCGTTCTTCAAGCAGCTCTATGAAGCGGGTTTCCTCAAGAACGGCGGCCGGCTCGCCTGCGTCTACTATGACGAGAACACCCTCAACATCAACCAGGCCGCCGAGATCGAGGGACTCGCGAGCTGTCTCGACTATTTCAAGGTGCTGACCAAGGAAAGCCCGTTCGACGCCAAGATCCAGGCGGCTTACGAGAAGGATTTTCCCGGCAACGTCCTGTTCGCCGCCGGCAGCGCGGCGACTGGCACCTATCGTGGCCTGAAGCTGTGGGAGGCCGCGGTCAAGGAAGCCGGCAAGATCGACCGCGAGTCGGTGGCCGCGGCGCTCGACCACGCCAAGATCGCCGAAGGTCCGGGCGGACCGGCCGAGATGGTGCCGGGCAAGCGGCACTGCAAGATGAAGATGTACACCGCCGTCGCCAAGGGCGGGAACTACGAGATCGTCGGACGCAGCGACGGGCTCGTCGATCCCAAGGAATGCTAGACCGGAATGCCGAAGCCGATGGGCGCAGTCAAACAGGTGGTCCCCGCCGACATCGGCGGGGAATCCGACGTCGCAATGACCGGCAGCGGAACGGCGAGGCAGGGCGCGTCGTTACGGAAAATCCTGCCGATCGTGGAGGGCGCAGTGCTCGTCGCAGCGCTGGTCGCGCCGCTGCTGCTGCAGGACTATCTCACGGTATTCGCGACCCGCGTGATCATTCTCGCGCTGTTCGCGCTGTCGTTCGATCTGGTCTGGGGCTATGCCGGCATCATGAGCTTTGGCCAGGCCCTGTTCTTTGGCTCGGCCGGCTATGGCGTGGCGCTGCTCGCGCGCGACCTCGACATCACAAACATCTTCCTGGTGCTGCCGGCGGGAACGCTGATCGGCCTCGCCTTCGCGCTCCTGCTCGGCGGCTTTCTGTTGCTCGGGCGGCATCCGTCCAGCGTGATCTTCGTGTCGCTCGGCACGCTCACCGGTTCCTACGCCGCCGATCGCCTCGCGCGCGGCTGGTATTATCTCGGCGGCCAGAATGGAATTCCGTCGATTTCCCCGATGACGCTCGGCAGCTACGAGTTCTCCGAAGGCTCCGCCTTCTACTATCTCGTGCTCGGCATCCTCGTCGTGGTTTATCTGCTCTGCCGCTTCCTCGTGCGTTCGCAGTTCGGGCTCGCGCTCGCGGGCCTGCGCGAGAACGAGCAGCGCATCGCCTTTTTCGGCTACAAGGCGCAACACCTGAAGGCCATCATCTTCGCCATCGGCGGCGCCATCGCGGGCCTTGCCGGCAGCCTCTATGCCTTCCACGAAGGTTTCGTCTGGCCCAACATGGTCGGCGTCGTGGTCTCGACGCAAGTGGTGCTTTACGTGTTGTTCGGCGGCTCCGGCACGCTGATCGGCGCCGTCATCGGCACGATCATCGTCGAGGGTGTCAGCTTCTGGCTGTCGGACAATTATCGCGAAATCTGGCCGATCATCCTCGGCTTGCTGCTGCTGCTCGTGATCCTGTTCCGGCCGCTCGGCCTGATCAGCTTCGTGCTGGGCGAGCGTGAGCGCGTCGGCAGCTTCGGCGCAGGAAACAAGGAGAAGCACGATGCCTCTCCTTGAGGCCGCGGGCATCAGCAAGGTCTTCGGCAAGCTCACCGCGCTCGATGGCGCGGCGCTGACGGTCGGCGAGAACGAGTTTCACGGCCTGATCGGCCCGAACGGCTCGGGCAAGAGCACGCTCATGAAGTGCATTGCGGGCGCAGAAGTGCCGACGCAGGGCAAGGTGAGCTTCATCAACACCGACATTACCGCCTTCACGCCGACCGAGCGCGCCCGCGCAGGCATGAGCCTGAAATTCCAGATCACGAGCGTGCTGCCGACACTGACGCTCTACGACAACATCCTGCTGGCGCTGCAGGCGCAGTCCTCGCTGCTCGACCTCGTGTTCTCGCGCACGAGGGGTGCGCTGCACGACGAGGTCATGACCATGCTGACGCAGTTCCGCCTCGCCGACCGTGCCTTCGATGCCGCGGCTGCGCTGTCGCACGGCCAGCAGCAATGGCTGGAGATCGCGATGGCGCTCGCGTGCAAGCCAAAACTCCTTCTGCTCGACGAGCCGACCGGGGGCATGAGCCTGGAGGAACGCCGCGTCACCGGTGAGCTGCTGCAGCCGATCAAGCAGCATTGCTCGCTCGTCATCGTCGAGCACGATCTCGATTTCATCCGCGACATCTGCGACCGGTTGACCGTGCTCGACCAGGGCAAGGTGCTGGCGTCCGGCACCGTGTCCGAGATCCAGGCCAACCGGTCCGTCCAGGAGATCTATCTGCGCCGTGCCTGAATTTCTCGACATCAAGCATCTCGACTCCGGCTATGGCCGCAGCCAGGTCCTGTTCGACGTCAACCTCGGCATTCCCTGGCGTGGCGGCGTCGCCGTGCTCGGACGCAACGGCGCCGGCAAGACCACGCTGATGAAGACCATCGTCGGCGAGCTGCCGGCGTGGAAGGGCGAGGTCGGCTTCGACGGCCGCGACATCAGCCGCCGCCGGCCCGAGGAGCGCGTGCGCGCCGGCATTGGCTACGTGCCGCAGGAGCACGCGGTGTTCGCGCGGCTGTCGGTGCGCGACAATCTGGCGGTCGGCTCGCTCTTCAACAGGGATTCAACCGCCGTCGACCGCGTGCTGACGATCTTCCCGAAACTCGGCCAGCGCCTTGGCCAGCCCGCCGGCACGCTTTCCGGCGGCGAGCGCAAGATGCTCGCCATCGGCCGCGCCATGCTGGGCGATCCGAAGTTGTTGTTGCTCGACGAGCCGACCGAGGGCGTCTGGATCGGCGTGATCGAGGAGATCACCGAACGTCTGATCGAGCTTGCGAAAGAAATCGCGGTCATCATCGTCGAGCAGCATCTCGACCTCGCGTTGCGCGTCGCCGACTACGCCTACGTGCTCGACCGCGGAAGGGTCGCCCTCCAGGGTGCGGCAGGCGAGGTGAGGGGCAATCCGGAACTGATGCGGTATCTGGCGCCGTAGCAAAGGGGCGAAAGCCGCCCGCTACTTCATCGCAGAGAAGCGGCTGTCGAACGAGTTCGACTGCACGATCGGCGCGGCGCCAGCCATCTGTCCGGTGTCGGCCGCGCCATCGACCGACGGCTTCGGCGCCGGACGGGTCGCGGCGACTTTGGTCTCGGCCGGCTTGGCAGGCTCAGTCGGCTTGGCGGCGACTGCGGCCGGCTTCGGCGCTTCCTTCGCGTTATCCTTGGATTTGTCGTGACCGGGCACGAACCGGCTCACCGCGGCCTTCAGGCGCGATGCCGCGGTCGGCGGCGTTGCCGGCGCCGGGGCCACCGATGCGGTCGCCTGCGGCGGCGCCGGCTCGCTCGAGCCCATCCCCATCTTGCGGGCGAGGCCGGAGAAGAAGCCGCCGCCTTCAGACTTCTCTTGGGACTTTTCCGCCGGCGTGGCTGCGGCGACGCGGGTGGGAGCGGGGGCGCTGACCGCGACGACCGGCTCCTGGCTCGCGGGTGCGGCTGCGACCGGCTCGAGGTTCGGCTTCGGCGGATTGACGGTGCCGGGAATCGTGCCCGGCGCCTTCGCCATCGCCAGCATCTGCAGCGTGGTGCCTTCGGCGCCCTCCGACAGGCCGGTCGAGCCTTCCGGAATCTTCGCCGCGAAGATCTTGTTCATGCCGCCGTCGATGCCGGTGTTCATGCGTGCCACCGGCGTGCCGCGCGAGACGAGTTTTGCGTAGGCAGCCTCGTCCTGCTGCTGCTTCTCGCGGACCGCGCTCGCGATCTCCTCGGGGATCACATAGACCGGGCATTTCGCCGACGCGTCGAACACGGGCTCGCGCTTCGCGTCGGGTGCCTTCGCCGCGTCGAACACGTACTTCTTCTCGCAGAAATCGACCTTCGGCTCCTGCCGCGTCACCTCGAAATGATCATAGCCTTCCTTGATCATCTTCCAGAACGGCATGTTCGGATTGTTCCGGTGCTTGGCCATGTTCACCGGCGTCATCTTGAACGGATAGGCCTGGAGCTGGAACGCCTTCTGGCCGCCGAAGAACGACTCGCGGCCGAGCGAATAGATCTCGGCGATCTGCTCGTCGGTCATGGCGTAACAACCGCGCGAAGAACAGTCGCCGTGCACCATCAGTTGCGAGCCGCTGCGCCCCAAGGCCTTGTCGAACGCGTTCGGATAGCCGGTGTTGAAGGAGAGGTAATAGGCCGACTGCGGATTCATCTGGCTCGGATTGATCGAGTAGAATCCTTCCGGCGCCTGGCGGTCGCCTTCGCGCACCTTCGGGCCGAGATCGCCCGACCAGCGGCAGATCGGATAGGTCTTGAGCAGCGCGAACTGGCCGTTGCGGGTCTGCTTCCAGACCTCGAGCTCGGCCTCCTGCTTGAACAGGCGGACCAGGATCGGCGATTGCAGATCCATGTCCTTCTCGTTCATCGCCGCGAGAAGTTTTGGCGGCACCGGCTGGTTGGCCTTGGCGTTGGTCGCGAGCGACACCTGATCGGTATCGCAGCCGGCCAGCAGGATGCTGGCCGAAAGCGCAACCGATGCCAAAAGCGCGCGGGCAAGCGAGCTAGAGATCAAGACGAACCCCACAACGTGCCGGGCCACCAGCGCCAACCCCAATCTTCGGAGCAAGATCCGACCAGACCCTGCCCCAGCGCTTATGCCCTGAAGCCATTGATTAAAATTCTAACCTCTGGGTCATGGGGTCGCAACCCGACCGGGGATCGCGAGCCTGTCGGCCCAACGGCATGGTCAACAGAGACTAAACTTCAGGCGTTACTTGGGCCTTTCGGCCGGAACCAGACTCAGATCGCTGATTTGGGCGAAAAAAGGGTTAACGCGGGGTTAAAGGGGAACAACGTAGAATTGCGGTAGGGTGGGCAAAGGCGCGAAGCGGCGTGCCCACCACCTTGCCGCCCGCGGCGGGAGCGGGGGGCATGCTTCGCTTTGCCCACCCTACGATCCAATCCCGCCCGAATCAGCCCAGTTTCCGGCCGATATCGAGGAATTTCTGCCGCCGCTGCTTGCGGATGGCGTCGCCGTCGAGGCCCCGCAGCTCGTCGAAGGCCTTTGCGATGGCATCGCCCGTGGTGGCGATCATGGCGGCGGGGTCGCGATGGGCGCCGCCGACCGGCTCCTTCAAAATGCTGTCGATCACCCCGAAGCGGAGCATGTCCTGGGCGGTGATCTTCATGTTGTTGGCGGCTTCCTGCGCCTTGCTGCCGTCCCGCCAGAGGATGGACGAGGCGGCCTCCGGCGAGATCACGCTGTAGATCGCGTGCTCCAGCATCAGCACCTTGTTGGCGGTGGTGATCGCGATCGCGCCGCCCGACATGCCCTCGCCGGTGACGATGGCGACGTTCGGAACGGTCAGCGCCATGCAGGCGTCGGTCGAGCGCGCGATCGCCTCGGCCTGTCCGCGCTCCTCCGCCCCGATGCCGGGATAGGCGCCGGCGGAATCGGCGAGCGACAGCACGGGGAGGCCGAAACGCTCGGCCATCTCCATCAGCCGCACGCATTTGCGATAGCCTTCCGGCCTCGCCATGCCGAAATTGTGCTTGATGCGGCTGTCGGTGGAATCGCCCTTTTCCTGGCCCATCACGCAGATCGCCTCGCCGCGGAAGCGGCCGAAGCCCGCGACCAGCGCCTCGTCCTCGCCGAACTTGCGGTCGCCGGCGAGCGGCGTGAACTCGGTGATCAGGCCCTTGATGTAGTCGTTGAAATGCGGCCGCTGCGGATGCCGCGCGACCTGCGTCTTCTGCCACGGCGTCAGGTTCTGATAGAGGTCGGCGAGCGCCTGCGCCGCCTTGTCCTCGATCCGACCGATCTCATCAGTGATGTCGGTGCCGGACGCCGCGAGCGTCCGCAGCTCGTCGACCTTGGAGTCGAGCTCGGCGACGGGCTTTTCGAAGTCGAGATAGCTGCGCATCTGGTCTGGCATCAACTCAATATAAGGAAGACGGGGCGGCGAAGCGAAACGGATTCGGGGTCGCAGAAAGAAGTGTAGCTTCTTCAATGAGTTGGCTTGTGCGCTCCGGGCCACCTGCCAAATCATTCGAAAACCCACGGCTCTTTCTGCGGAGAACTGGTCGAAGTCAAGGCGGTTTCGCCTGTCGTCCCGGTCGGGAATCTCGTGTCCCGGACGCGCTGCAGCGCTTCTTTAGCGCTGCTGCGCAGAGCCGGGACCCAGCGGGCATGGGCCCCGGCTCTGCGTCGCCATAGCGCGTCGAAGACGCGCGTAAACGCGCTTCTGTCACGCTGCGCCGCGTCCGGGGCACGAGACCTGTTTACTTCTCCGCCAGCGGGTGCAGGTCGCGCACCAGGCTCTTCAGCCGCTCCTCGACCACATGGGTGTAGATCTGCGTGGTGGAGATGTCGGTGTGGCCGAGCAGGGTCTGCACGATGCGCAAGTCGGCGCCGTTGTGTAGCAGGTGGCTGGCAAAGGCATGGCGCAGCACGTGCGGGGAGACCAGCCTTGCCTGCAGGCCGGAGGCGACAGCGAGCTCCTTCAGGTCGCGGGCAAAGTGCTGCCGCGTCAGATGCCCGCTCTCGCCGAAGGACGGAAACAGCCATTTCGAGGCGGAGAGGCTGTTCTTCTTCTCGCCCTTCTCTCCCTTCTCTCCCTTCTCTCCTTTGGCGGCGTCGGTCGCGGCGAGATAATCCGCCATCGCCTGCCGCGAGGCCTCGTTGAGCGGCACCAGCCGCTCCTTGTTGCCCTTGCCGCGCACCACGATCATGCGGGCGTCGCGCTTGGCGGCCGAGCGCGGCAGCGCCACCAGTTCCGAAACGCGCAAGCCGGTCGCGTAGAGCACTTCGAGCAGGCAATAGAGCCTTAAAGAGCGCAGCCGCTGCGTGGGCGAAACTTCGGCCGCCGCGCTCATCTCCCTGGCGCGCGTGAGCATGCGGTCGACATCGGCGATCGACAGCACCTTTGGCAGGCCGCGGCCGCGCTTCGGCCCGGACAGGATCGCCGCGGGATCGTCACCGCGGATGCGCTCGTTCAGCAGGAAGCGGAACAGGTGCCGCATCGCCGACAGCCGCCGCGCGACGCTGGAGGATTTGAAGCCGCGTGCGTCGAGATCACTGAGATAGTCGCGCAGGATTTGCGTGTCCGCATCCGCAAAATCGTGGCCGGTCCGGCCGAGAAATTCCGAGAAATCGGTGAGGTCGCGCCGGTAGGCGTCGAGCGTGTTGGCGCCGGCGCCCTGTTCCGCCGCGAGCATGTCGAGGAACAGGCCGGTCAGCTTGCTGTCCGAGGGTTTTAGAGGCATGCCCGCAAACCTAGCCGCTATTTCTTGAGAAACTTATCCGGCGGGATCGTCACCGTCATTTCCCGCGGTTTCGGGGTCACGTAGTTCGCCAGCGCGAACACCACGCCATAGACGATGCCGGCGATCACGGCGACGACCGTCAGGAAGCGGAACAGGGTAGGCATCGGGCAGGGTCTCGACGAAGGGGCGAACGGCCAAATTAACCAATGAAATCATCCAACATGTTCGCCGTTTCGTGGCAAGAGTCCTCTGGCGAGGCCCCCTGCGGGGTCGTATAGGTGGCCGGATGGCCGCACTTTGCGGCCGATCGAGCGAGATTCATGTCCGACGCCGCCTTGCCGATGCCCGCTTCGCCCGAGACCGACATCCTGTCGGCGCTCGGCGCGCGCTCGATCGTGCTCGTCGGCATGATGGGGGTAGGTAAGTCCACCATCGGCCGCCGCATGGCGGCGCGGCTGAAACTGCCCTTCGTCGACGCCGACACCGAGATCGAGGCGGCTGCCGGCATGACGATCCCCGAGATCTTCGAGCGCCACGGCGAACCGCATTTCCGCGACGGCGAGGCCCGGGTGATCGCGCGTCTATTGGAGGGAGGGCCGGTGGTGCTGGCGACCGGCGGCGGCGCTTTCATGCGCGAGGAGACCCGCAACCGCATCGCGGCGAAGGCGGTCTCGATCTGGCTCAAGGCCGATCCCGACATCATCATGCGCCGGGTGCGCCGGCGTGCCGATCGTCCGCTGCTCCAGACCGCCGACCCCGAGGCAACCGTCACGCGCCTGCTCACCGAGCGTGAGCCGGTCTATAGCCGCGCCGACCTCACCATCGCCTCGCGCGAGGTGCCGCACGACAAGATCGTCGAGGAGTGCATCGAGACGCTGCACGCCCATCTCTGCGCCGAGGCCGCATCCCAACCTCCAGCCGACGTCGCGAGTGCCGTTCGATGACTGCGCCCTTGAAGCATTCCGATCCCGTCAACGTCGGCGTCGCGCTGGAGAATCGCGCCTATGACATCGTCATCGGCCGCGGCGTGCTGGCCTCGCTCGGCGAGCGGGTCGCCGCCTTGCGTCCCGGCGTGCGCACGGCCATCGTCACCGATCGCACCGTCGCAAAATACTGGCTGGAGCCGGCCGAGGCCGCGCTTGCCGCGAGCGGCATCCCGAGCTCGCGCATCGTGGTCGAGGAAGGCGAGATCTCGAAGACCTATGCCGGCCTCGAGAAGGTCAGCGAAGCCCTGATCGCCGCCAGGATCGAGCGCAACGATCTCGTCATTGCGCTCGGCGGCGGCGTGGTCGGCGATCTCGCCGGCTTTGCGGCCGCGATCCTGCGCCGCGGCGTCGATTTCGTGCAGGTGCCGACCTCGCTGCTGGCGCAGGTCGATTCATCCGTCGGCGGCAAGACCGGCATCAATTCGCCGCAAGGCAAGAACCTGCTCGGCGCCTTCCACCAGCCGGTGCTCGTCATTGCCGACACGGCCGTGCTCGACACGCTGTCGCCGCGGCAGTTCCGCGCCGGCTATGCCGAGGTCGCCAAATATGGCGTGCTCGGCGACGAGGCCTTCTTCACCTGGCTGGAGAAGAACCATGCCGACATCTTCAAGGGTGGCTCCGCGCGCGAGCACGCGATCGCGACCTCCTGCCGCGCCAAGGCCGGCGTGGTCTCGCGCGACGAGCGCGAGACCGGCGAGCGGGCGCTGCTCAATCTCGGCCACACTTTTGGTCACGCGCTGGAAGCGGCAACCGGTTTCTCCGACCGCCTGTTCCACGGCGAGGGCGTCGCGATCGGCATGACGCTGGCGGCGCAGTTCTCGGCAAGGCTCGGCATGATCGGCGAGACGGATGCGGTGCGCGTCGAGCGTCACCTCATTGAGGCCGGCCTGCCGACGCGCCTGCAGGATATCGCCGGCTTCGCGCAGGAAGGGCTTGCCGACGCCGACGCGCTGATGGCGCTGATGGCGCAGGACAAGAAGGTCAAGCGCGGCAAGCTCACCTTCATCCTGCTGGAGGCGGTGGGGCGTGCCGTGATCGCCAGGGACGTCGAGCCCGCGCCGGTGCGCGATTTCCTGCAAGAGAAGCTCGCGCAGAAGGCGTGATGCGCGGCTGACGACGCGAAGACAAGTAACCAGAGTGCTGCATGGACTGGCTGGGATTCTCCATCGTCATCGTCTGCCTGCTGGTCTCGGGCTTCTTCGCCGCGAGCGAGACCGCGCTGACCGGCGCCTCGCGCGCCAGCATGTTGCGGCTCTCCAAGCAGGGCAATCGCGAGGCCGACGTCGTCTCTGGGCTGCTCGACATGCGCGAGCGCCTGATCGGCGCGCTGCTGCTCGGCAACAACATCGCCAATATCGGCGCCTCCGCGCTCGCCACCGGCATCTTCACCTCCTGGTTCGGTGATGTCGGCGTGCTCTATGCCACCGGCGTCATGACCGTGCTGGTCGTGATTTTCGCGGAAGTGCTGCCGAAGACCATCGCCATCAACGCGCCCGATCGCATGGCCCTTGCGGTGGCGCGGCCGATGCGACTCATGATGTACGTGCTCGGCCCGCTGCTGCAGATCGTCGAGATCGTGGTGCGCGTGCTGATGCGGCTGTTTGGCCTCGCCGGCGAGCACCAGGCGATCCTGTCGCCGACCGAGCGCCTGCGCGGCGCGGTCGACCTGCTGCACCATGAGGGCAAGGTCGAGAAGCAGGACCGCGACATGCTGGGCGGCTTGTTGGACCTGCGCGAGCTCCAGGTCTCCGACGTCATGATCCATCGCACCGAGATGACGATGATCAACGCCGACCTGCCGCCGGAGGAGCTGGTGCGCGAGGTGCTGTCGACCGAATACACCCGCATCCCGCTCTGGCGCGAGAAGCCG
Source organism: Bradyrhizobium diazoefficiens (assembly GCF_018131015.1). Taxonomy (GTDB): domain Bacteria; phylum Pseudomonadota; class Alphaproteobacteria; order Rhizobiales; family Xanthobacteraceae; genus Bradyrhizobium; species Bradyrhizobium diazoefficiens_B. The sequence goes on along the minus strand of NZ_JAFCJJ010000013.1, from coordinate 131,655 downwards.
GAGAACATCATCGGCGTGCTCCACGCCAAGGATCTGCTGCGCGCCATCCGCGCTTCCGAGGGCGACAGCGCGCGGATCGACGTCTCGACCATCGCACTGCCGCCCTGGTTCGTGCCGGAGATGCGCCCTGTGTCCGAGCAGTTGAAGGCGTTCCGCCGCCGGAAAACCCATTTCGCGCTCGTCGTCGACGAGTACGGCGAAGTTGAAGGTCTCGTGACGCTGGAAGACATTCTGGAAGAGATCGTCGGCGACATCTCCGACGAGCACGACGTCGTGGTCGCCGGCGTGCGCGCCCAGCCGGACGGCTCGGTCGTGGTCGACGGCTCGGTGCCGATCCGCGATCTCAACCGCGCCATGGACTGGCATCTGCCTGACGAAGAGGCAACCACAGTCGCCGGCCTCGTCATTCACGAGGCGCGCTCGATCCCCGACCGCGGCCAGAGTTTTACGTTCCACGGCTTCCGCTTCCGCGTCCTCCGCCGCGAGCGCAACCGTATCACCGCGCTCCGTATTTCACCGGTGCCGCGCGAGGCGGAAATGGAAGAAGCCAAGCCGAGAAGGGCGGGGACGTCGTTTTGACGCACGGTGTCATCGTCCGCGAAGGCGGACGATCCAGTACGCCGCGGCGGCTCGGTTCTAGCCGAGGGGTCTCGGAGTACTGGATGCCCGCCTTCGCGGGCATGACAGCGGAATTAATGGCACTCACCCTTCCCCCGGCGCCTGCGCGTGGATTGCCAGCGCGTGCACGCTGCCGGAAAGTTCCGCGGCCAGCGCCGCATTTATCATGCGGTGACGGTCGACCCGGCTCTTCCCTTTGAAGGCATCAGACACAATATAAACGCGGAAGTGCGTCTCGCCGCCCGGCCGGTGGCCGGCATGGCCCTCATGCAAATGTGACTCGTCGACGACTTGCAGGCTTTCCGGCGTGAAAGCTTCCTGCAACCTGTTGCTGATAGTGTCTCTCATGGCCATGTGAGTGCCTCCAGGGTGTGCACTCCGTTAATTGCCGGGTTTTGCTCTAATCGCAATGTCAAGACTTGAAGGTTTTTGCATTGCGTAGTCATAGTCGGACATGCCGATAGATTCATCAAAGTTCTTCGACTCCATTCGGGTCAAGCCGCGGGGCAAGCAGCCCGAGGTGAAGCCGCGCGACACCGTGGTCGCCTGCGAATGGACGGGATGCCAGAACAAGGGCGCGCACCGCGCGCCGAAGGGCCGCGAGAACCAGCGCGAGTACTGGCACTTCTGTCTCGACCACGTGCGCGAGTACAACCAGAACTACAATTTCTTCTCCGGCATGAATGCCGACGCCGTCGCGCGCTACCAGAAGGACGCGCTGACCGGCCACCGTCCGACCTGGAAGATGGGCGCCAATGGCGGCGTCAAGAAGGGCGCGGATGCCGGCATCGACGGTGCGTTCGATCCCTTCGCCATGTTCTCTGAGATCAACGGCCGCGCCAGCTGGCGCCGCGGCCCGGACGCCGCGCCCAAGGCCGAGACGCGCAAGGTGATGAACGCCGAGCGCAAGGCGCTCCAGGTCATGGGCCTCGGCCCCTCCGCCACGCTCGCCGACGTCAAGACCAAGTACAAGGCGCTGGTGAAGCAGCACCACCCCGACGCCAATGGCGGCGACCGCTCGACCGAGGACCGCCTGATCGAGATCATCAAGGCGTATAATTATCTGAAGACGGTGGTGCGGGAGGCGTAAGGCCCCTCATCACATTCCCGGTGTCGTCCCGGACCAGCCAGGCGCAGATCCGGGATGGGGCCTGCGGCCCGCGCGATTATGTGGTAAGCTGTTCGGAACGGAGTCGATCGGTCCGGGGTCGTCGCCATCATGCAGAAGCCAGTCCAGCGCAGCACCTTGCTCGATCAGGCGGATCACGCCATTGCGACGGCGCGCCGTCTTCAGGGCGAGCTGGCCGAAGTCTGTGCTGCAGCCCAAGCCCAGCGGCGGCGCAGGGAGCACTGGAAAACGCTGCAATCGGGCCTGCTCCCGGCCGTGGCGATCTCGCTCGGGGTTCGCGCGCGGGCTGGCGATCAAGCGGAGACGCAGGCGACTCCTCCAGTTTCCGCGATCTCTGTTTCGCGGCTGCAGCGCGAGATCGTCCCCGCCGTTGGAGCCGCCGGCCCCGGTTTGGCCAAACAAGCCTGTACGGCCGAAGCCCACTCGGGACACCAGGAGCAAATCGAGGTCGTCGCGCATGTCCTCGAAATCCTGCGCGAAGGCGGATACAGCTGCGAACTCGAACGCAGCACCATTCACTAAATCTCTAGACCGGCTCGCGGGTGGCAGAATCGATCGCCGCCATCAGCGCCTGCGACGGAGCTGGCTTGGTCAGAAACGATTTGGCGCCAAGCGACATGGCCTCAGCCGCGACGAAGGCGTCATCGATCGCGGTGATCACGATGGTCGGAATGTCGATGCCGAGCCTGAGAAGTTCCCGCTGCAAATCGGGGCCCGTCATTTGCGGCATGTTCACATCGAGGATGAGGCAAGCTGGCATCGCAGCGGGCAGCGCGGCCAGGAAAGCGCGGGCCGATGGGTAACCGACGCTGTCAATTCCGTGTGCTCTCAGCAATCGTGACAACGCTGCTCGCAACGAAGCATCGTCGTCCACGATGGCAACGTGTCCAAAAAGCCGCATTGCGCCACCGCCTTGAAGATGGTTCCCCCGCCTTGTCCGGCTCGCCTGGTTTCGGCGGACTGACTTAAATCAAAGGATCTGCGGAAAGTTCCTGGGAATCGCGTCCACCAAGGTCGAAGCGGATCGGTGCTAAAGCATGATCGGGAAAAGTACGAAACGGTTTTCCGAAGAGGTCATGCGCGAACAGGGGAGGAAGACTCATCCTAATCTCATCGCGCTTTAGGCGCCGGGCTGGGCATATCGCGAATTCCACCGGCCAGAGAGGGGCGAGGATAAAATTCCTCCCTCGTCTCGCGTGGTGTTCATGGAAGCAGCCCTCTCCCGTTACGGGGAGAGGGAAGTCGTCCTATACCGAAGGGTGGTCGGCGCAAAAGCCATTACGCCTTCGGCATTTCTCCCACATAGGACGAACTCGGCCGGATCAGGCGCCCCGTCCGCTGCTGCTCGCGCGCATGCGCGGTCCAGCCGGCGACGCGCGCCACCGCGAAGATCGGCGTGAAGGCCTGTCTTGGAATCGCGAGCGCATCGAGCAGGATCGCGGTGAAGAACTCGACGTTCGTTTCCAGCGGCCGGTCAGGATTCTTCTTGCGCAGGGCGTCGCGGATATAGGCCTCGACCTCGCCGGCGAACGGCAGGTCGGCGCCGTCGGCGGCGAGCGCCTCGATCGCGCTCTTCAGCACATCAGCACGCGGATCGCGCACCCGGTAGATGCGATGGCCGAAACCCATCATCCGCTCGCCGCGCGCCAGTGCCGCATCGACCCAGGGCTTGATCCGCTCGCGCGAGCCGATCGCGTCGAGCATTTCCAGCACCGGCTCGGGCGCGCCGCCATGCAGGGGGCCGGTCAGCGCGCAATAGCCGGCGGTCACGGCGGCGAACAGGTCGGCCTGCGTCGAGGCCACCACGCGCGTCGCGAAGGTCGAGGCGTTCATGCCGTGGTCGCAGACGGTGACGAGATAGGCATCAAGCGCGGTGACCTCGCGCGAGGCGGGCGCCCGCCCGTGCAGCATGCGCAGCGTATCGGCGGCATGGCTCGCGGCCGGATCGGGCGCGACCGGCTCGAGCCCCTTGGCGCGTCGAACCAGCGCGCCGGCGATCACCGGGAACGCGCCTACGATGGTGGCTTCATGCTCCAGCCCGTGCTCGGCGCGAAGTCCCGCGACCGCCGCGCGAAACCCGTCGACCGTGCCCATGCCGCGCGTTGCCGGCAACAGCTCCGGCAGCCGCGCGAAGGCGCGCTCGCGCGCCGCGCCGAGGCTCGCCCGCACATTGGCTTCGCTTAAGCCGGTCCGGCCGGCGCCGTTCCAGAGCCGGGCGGTGACGCCCTCGAAGCTCGACTTGGCGGCAAGGGTGCCGACATGCTCGCCGGCGATGATCAACTCGCCGCGCTCGCCGTCGACATGGCTGAGCACGGTTTCGGCGGCGGGAACGCCGTCCAGTCCGATCTGGCTTTTGGTGAGATGGATGTTCATGACCAGTCTCCTGTTGCATTGCACCAGGGAAAAGTCGGGCCTCTCGACAGATTGATCAATCTTGATTACATAAATCAATATGAATAATTCGGAAGGGCTCTACCTCTCCGCCCGGGAAGCCGCCGCCGAGCTCGCGATCTCGCCGGCCACCCTCTACGCCTATGTCAGCCGCGGCCTGATCCGCTCCGAGCCGACGCCGGATTCCCGAAAAAACCGCTACCGCGCCGAGGACGTCCGCGCGCTGAAGGAGCGCCGGGTGCCGTCGCCGGAGCCGCGCGGCCTGCGCAGCTTCGACGCCGATTTGCCGGTGATGGACAGCGAGATCTCGACCATCACCGAGGACGGCCCGATCTATCGCGGCGTCAATTGCGTCACCCTCGCCGAGCGCGACACGCTGGAGCACACGGCGACGCTGCTGTGGGACGTCTCCGGCGTGGATCCCTTTGCGCCGGACAATCGTCCGGAGGTCTCCGACGAGATGCGCCTGATCGCGGACGCCGCGCGCCGCGCCGCGCCGATCGATCGCGCCATCGCCGTGCTGGCCCTGGCTGCGAGCGCCGATCCGCGCGCCTTCACCCGCGCGCCCGATGGCCGCGCGCTGGTCGGCGCGCGCATCGTCCGGCTGCTGGTTGCGACCATGCTCAATGCCGAGCCGTCGTCGGAGCCGCTGCACCAGCAGATCGCGCGCGCCTGGGCTCCCGACAGCAAGCCCGCGCCCGACCTGATCCGCCGCGCGCTGGTGCTGCTCGCCGACCACGAGCTGAACGCCTCGACCTTCACCGCGCGCTGCGCGGCCTCGACCGGCCTCAATCTCTATGACTCCGTCATCGCCGGCCTCGCCGCGCTGAAGGGGCCGAAGCATGGCGGCGCCGGCGTATTGGCCTCGCAGCTCGTCAAGACGCTGATCGACCGCGACGTCGCGCCCGTGGTGCGCGAGCGCGTCGCGCTCGGCGAGCGTTTTGCCGGCTTCGGTCACGGCGTCTACAAGCGCGGCGATCCTCGCGCGCAATCGCTGCTCAACGCGCTGTCGCGCGCCGGCGCACCGCGAAAATTCACCCGCGAGGTGCCGGATCGGATCGCCGAGGCGACCGGCGAATTCGTCAACATCGACTACGCGCTCGCCGTGCTCGTGCATGCGCTGCGGCTGCCGCAAGGCAGCGAGCTCGCGCTGTTCGCGATGGCCCGCAGCGTCGGCTGGATCGCGCATGCGAGCGAGCAGCTGGCTTTCGGCAAGCTGATCCGCCCGCGGGCCCGCTATGTGGGACCGGCGCCGGGACGGCGAGCCGTTACCTAACCCCGCAGCTTTGTCGCGACACCGCCGCCGTTCCGCCGGCGATAGATCCAGACCAACGCGCCAACCACGATCGCCACGCCAACCACCGTGTAGATCCAGATGTGCTTGCCGACATGCCCGTGATGGTGCAGCCCGAAATATTCATGCAGGGCCGATACGGCCAGCACGCCCGGCAGCACGTGCGCCGGGGCCCAGAGCAGGATCGCCGGGACGTTCACCGCATAGAATTTTGCGGGCGTCATCCCGAGCGCACCCGCCGTGACGGGCACGAAGGCGCGGATCGGCGGCACGAAGCGGGCGAAGAACACCGCCCAGGTGCCGAAGCGGTGGAAGAAGCTTTCGCTCTCGGCGACCACGCGCGGGTAATTGGTCAGCGGCCAGGTCGTGAGGATTTCGCGCTGCCTGCGGTGCCCGAGGAAGTAGGCCGAGCCGTCACCCAGCAAGGCGCCGAGGCCAGCCGCCAGCAGCACGAAAGGGAGCTTCAGCTCGCCGCCCGGAACCAGCGCGCTCAGCGCCAGGATGATGGTCGAGCCCGGGATCACCGACCCCACCACCGGGACGGCCTCCAGCAGCGCCGCCAGGAACAGGGTCAGATAGGCCAGCCACGCATGGGCCGAGACGAAGCCGATGAGGGGATCGAGAAAAGACGTCACGTTGTCTCTGTGCCGGGTGGGGGAAGGCGGGTTCGAACCTTATATAAGTCAGGCCCGGCGGCCAAAGTGCCGTTCGCGCGGGCAGGTCCGAAAATCGGGCGGAATTCGCAGGGCAGCCTTCCGAAAATCGCGTTCCTTGCCTATCTCGATGAAAAGACAATGGAACTTTGATTGGGGCGCGGGCTTCTGCCGGCACGTTGTCTCTGATAGGTTCGAAAGTGCACCCAGCCGCAGCCAACGTGCAAATAAACCGGTTTCGGGACCGCCCGGGACCTCGGAGGATTGATGACGACCGCCGCACTGTCCAAAGTTGAGGAAGTTTCCGGTTTGCCCGACATGAAGGTGTCGGTGCGCCAGGTGTTCGGGATCGACAGCGATCTCGAAGTCCCGGCCTATTCCGAAGTCGATCCTCACGTGCCTGAAGTCGATTCCGACTATCGCTTCGACCGCGCCACCACGCTCGCCATTCTCGCAGGCTTTGCCCGCAACCGCCGCGTCATGGTCACAGGCTATCACGGCACCGGCAAGTCCACCCATATCGAGCAGGTCGCCGCGCGGTTGAACTGGCCCTGCGTGCGCGTCAACCTCGACAGCCACATCAGCCGTATCGACCTCGTCGGCAAGGACTCGATCGTGGTCAAGGACGGCAAGCAGGTCACCGAGTTCCGCGACGGCATTTTGCCCTGGGCGCTGCAGCACAATATCGCGCTGGTGTTCGACGAATACGACGCCGGCCGCCCGGACGTGATGTTCGTGATCCAGCGCGTGCTGGAAGTCTCCGGCCGCCTGACGCTGCTGGACCAGAACAAGGTGATCAAGCCGCATCCGGCATTCCGCCTGTTTGCGACCGCCAACACGGTCGGCCTCGGCGACACCTCGGGCCTCTATCACGGCACCCAGCAGATCAACCAGGGCCAGATGGACCGCTGGTCGATCGTCACCACGCTGAACTATCTGGCGCATGACGAGGAAGTCGAGATCGTGCTGTCCAAGGCGCATCACTATCGCACCCAGGAAGGCCGCGACATCGTCAACAAGATGGTCCGCCTTGCCGACCTCACCCGCAACGCCTTCGCCAATGGCGATTTGTCGACGGTGATGAGCCCGCGCACGGTGATCACCTGGGCCGAGAACGCCGACATTTTCGGCGACATCGGCTTTGCGTTCCGCGTCACCTTCCTCAACAAGTGCGACGAGCTCGAGCGTCCTTTGGTCGCCGAGTTCTACCAGCGCTGCTTCAACGCGGAGCTGCCGGAATCGGCGGTGAACGTGGCGCTCAGCTGATTTGTCTCGCGGCACGTCGTCCCGGCGAAGGCCGGGACCCACCGCGTGATGTCTCGATTGAACGTCACTGCTAGTTTCCTGACACAAGAGCGGCCGGTGGTTATGGGTCCCGGCCTTCGCCGGGACGACAGATAGGGTCAGATGACCACCTCCAACTCAAAATTCCGCACCGGAGCCAAGGAAGCGCCGACCGAGCCGTTCAAGCGCTCGGTCGCCTCCTGCCTCAAGGCGATCGCGAAAGCGCCCGAGCTCGACGTCTCCTTTGCCGCCGAGCGTCCGGGCCTCGCGCCCGGCAAGGCGCGGCTGCCCGAGCCGGCGCGAAAGATGACCAAGCGCGACGCCGCGATCGTGCGCGGCCACGCCGACTCGATCGCGCTGAAGCTCGCCTGCCACGATCCAAAGCTGCATCGCAAGCTGATGCCCGGCAATCCGCAGGCGCGCGGCGTGTTCGAGGCGGTGGAGCAGGCCCGCGTCGAGGCGATCGGCGCGCGCCGCATGGCGGGCGTTGCGAAAAACCTCACCGCGATGCTGGACGACCATTTCCACCGCGGCAAGTTCGACGAGATCACCGACCGCGCCGACGCGCCGCTCGCCGATGCGCTGGCGATGCTGGTGCGCGAGCGCCTGACCGGCATGGCGCCGCCGACGGCGGCCAGGAAGATGGTCGATCTCTGGCGCCCGATCCTCGAGGACAAGATCGGACGGCGGCTCGACCGGCTCGACGGCCTCGTCGAGGACCAGACAAGGTTCGGCGATGCCGTGCACGATCTGCTCTCGGCGCTCGAGCTCGGCGACGAGCGCAACGCCGACAGCGAGGACGACGACCAGGACGAGAACAGCGACGGCGACAACGATCAGTCCGGCGCCGAGGGCTCGCCCGATTCCGACGCCGCGCAGGAGATGAGCGCCGACCAGGCCCAGGCGACCAGCGAGGAGATGAGCGAGAGCGCGATGGAAAGCGCGCAGGCCTCGACCTCCGACACCTTCGACGACGGCGAGCTCGGCGACGATGAGACGCCGGGCGAGGCGACGCGCCCGAACCAGCACGGCAAGAACGAGCCGCGCGGCCCCGAATATCACGCCTTCGCGCCGAAATTCGACGAGGTCATCGCCGCCGAGGACCTCTGCGACCATGACGAGCTGGAGCGCCTGCGCGCCTATCTCGACAAGCAGCTCGCGCATCTGCAGGGCATCGTCGCCCGCCTCGCCAACCGCCTGCAGCGCCGCCTGATGGCGCAGCAGAACCGCGCCTGGGAGTTCGACCTCGAAGAGGGCATCCTGGACCCCGCGCGGCTGTCGCGCGTGGTGACCGACCCCTATCACCCGCTGTCTTTCATGCGCGAGAAGGAGGCGACCTTCCGCGACACCGTGGTGACGCTGCTGCTCGACAATTCCGGCTCGATGCGCGGACGCCCCATTACGGTCGCCGCCACCTGCGCCGACATTCTCGCACGCACGCTGGAGCGTTGCGGCGTCAAGGTCGAGATTTTGGGCTTCACCACCCGCGCCTGGAAGGGCGGGCAGTCGCGCGAGGCCTGGCTTGCCGCCGGCAAGCCGGCCAATCCCGGCCGCCTCAACGATCTCCGCCACATCATCTACAAGTCGGCGGATGCCCCCTGGCGCCGTGCGCGAAAAAATCTCGGCCTGATGATGCGCGAGGGTCTCCTCAAGGAGAACATCGACGGCGAGGCGCTGGACTGGGCGCACAAGCGCCTGCTCGGCCGCGCCGAGCAGCGCAAGATCCTGATGATGATCTCGGACGGCGCGCCGGTCGACGATTCCACGCTGTCGGTCAATGCCGGCAACTATCTCGAGCGGCACCTGCGCCACATCATCGAGGAGATCGAGACCCGCTCGCCGGTCGAGCTGATCGCGATCGGCATCGGCCATGACGTCACGCGCTATTATCGCCGCGCCGTGACCATCGTGGACGCCGAGGAGCTCGGCGGCGCCATCACCGAAAAACTCGCCGAGCTGTTCAGCGAGACGCACGCCGCGCCGGCGCCGGCCGCACCGAGCAGGCCGCGCCGCAAACTGCATTCGTGAGCGCGCCTCTCTCCCGCCGCGCGGTGCTTGGCCACGCGGCGGCGGGAGTTTCCACTCTTGCGCTGTCCGGTCTCGCGCAGTCGCAGCCCGTCACCGAGCCGGCGCCGCGAAAACCCCAGATCGAGCACGCCGTCACCGCGCCTGTCGCCATCGAGGTGAACGCGCGGCCCATACAAGCGTTCGAGCCGCGCGACCGCGCCCGCACGCGCTTCGGCTCGCTCGACTATCGCAGCGGCCTGGTGCTGACCTCGTCCTATCGCGGCTTTGGCGGCCTGTCCGGCATCCGCCTCGATGCGAAGGGCGAGCGCTTTCTGGCGATCTCCGACCAGGGCGGCTGGTTCACCGGCTCCATCCGCTATTCCGGCCGCGCCATGGTCGCGCTCGACGACGTCGAGGCCGCGCCGGTGCTGAATGCCGAGGGGCGCCCGATTACTGAAAAGCGCCTCTGGTACGACACCGAGGCGCTCGCCCGCGACGGCGCGACCGTCTATGTCGGCCTCGAACGTGTCAACCAGATCATGCGGTTCGATTTTGCCAAGGGCGGCACGCGCGCCCGCGGCGAGGTGATCGCCGTGCCGCCGGCATTGCGCAAACTGCCGACCAACAAGGGGCTGGAGGCGCTGGTCTTCGTGCCCCGGGACATGAAGGGCGAGAGGCTCGCCGGCACGTTGATCGCGCTGTCGGAGGGCGGGCTCGATGCCGACGGCAATCTGGTCTGCTTCCTGATCGGCGGCGCCTCGCCCGGCCAGTTCAGCGTCCGCCGCACCGAGGCGCAATATATCAGCGACGCCGTGCTGCTGCCGAGCGGCGACCTGCTCATCCTCGAGCGCAAATTCTCCTGGTTCAGTGGCATCAACATCCGCATCCGCGCGATCCCGCTGAAGTCGATCGCGCCGGGCGCGCTGGTCGACGGCCCCACTCTGTTCAACGCCGATCTCGGCCACGAGGTCGACAACATGGAAGGCATCGACGCCCACGTCACGCCCGAGGGCGAGACCGTGATCACGCTGGTCTCCGACGACAATTTTTCGCTGCTCCAGCGCACCCTGATGCTGCAGTTCACGCTGATGGAGTAGCCCCACTGCAAGCCCGGAAGTTGATCGTCGTCCTGGCGAAAGCCAGGACCCATTACCCCAAAAGGAAGTTGTGATACGGGACTGGTCACCACGAGCCTTCGTCAAACGCAATTCGGTGGCTATGGGTCCTGGCTTTCGCCAGGACGACGGCGGAATTTGTGGTGACGGCCGTGGGTGCGGGGCCGCCCTGCGACCACATGCCGGGTGCAATGCATGGCCTTGCTAGCGGGCATGCCCGCCGGGCGGCTGGCATTCCCCCGCCCGCCCACTACACTCCCTTCATTGCCCCTCTCATCCTCCGGAACTCCCCCGCCATGTCCGCCCTGTTTTCCCCGATCAAGCTGCGCGGCCTCTCCTTGAAGAACCGAATCATGGTGTCGCCGATGTGCCAGTATTCGGCCGATGACGGCGTTGCCACCGACTGGCATTTCACCCACATCAACAGCCTCGCGCTGTCGGGGGCGGCGATGTTCTGCATCGAGGCGACCCATGTCGAGGCGATCGGCCGCATCACGCCGGGTTGCCTCGGGCTCTACAGCGACGCCTGCGAGGCCGCGCTCAAACCCATCCTGCATGCCGTGCGCAAGCATTCCTCGACCGCGGTCGCGATGCAGCTCGCCCATGCCGGCCGCAAGGCTTCCAGCGCGCGGCCCTGGGACGGCGGCCAGCTCATTCCCCTCGGCGAGGGCGGCTGGCAGACGGTGGCGCCCTCGGCGGTCCCGATCAAGGAAAGCGAGGCTGCGCCTGTGGCGCTGGATGCGGCCGGCATGAAGCGCATCCGCGAGGCCTTCGTCGACTCGGCCCGCCGCGCGATGCGGCTCGGCATCGACGCCATCGAGCTGCACGGCGCCCACGGCTATCTCATGCACGAGTTCCTCTCGCCCATCTCCAACCGGCGCACCGACGAATACGGCGGCTCCTTGCAGAACCGCATGCGCTTTCCGCTCGAAGTCTACGACGCGGTGCGCAGCGTGGTGCCGGCCGACAAGCCGGTCGGCATGCGGGTGTCCTCCACCGACTGGGTCGAGGGCGGCTGGGACCTCGCCCAGACCATCGAGTTCTGCAAGGCGCTGAAGGCGCGCGGCCTCGACTGGGTCGATGCCTCCTCCGGCGGCGTCTCGCCGCTGCAGAAGATCCCGCTCGGCCCCGGTTACCAGGTGCAGTTTGCCGAGGCGATCAGGCGCGAGACCGGCCTTCCCACCATCGCGGTCGGCCTGATCACCGAGGCGCAGCAGGCCGAGGAGATCGTGGCATCCGGCAAGGCCGACATGATCGCGCTCGGCCGCGCCTTTCTCTACGACCCGCGCTGGGGCTGGCACGCCGCCGCCGAGCTCGGCGGCGAGGTCGAAGCCCCGCCGCAATACTGGCGCTCGCAGCCCTCGACCCAGAAGGCGCTGTTCGGCAAGACCACGTTCGGGGCGAGGTAGAGTGTGAGGCGCGGGGGCCGCGCCAAAATCACAACCGTCGTCCTGGCGAAGGCCAGGACCCATACCGCGTGATCTCACGATGGCGCGCGATGCGCGTTGACAACGTCACTGAGAGTCTTCGCAAAACTTCTCCCTGTGGTTATGGGTCCTGGCTTTCGCCAGGACGACGGCGGAGAGTATTGTGCCACCACCCGCCTCACGCCTCCGTAACCCTCCTTAGCTTCCACCTCCGGCAAAACTGTCCTAACCTCGCAAAGTGCAACCGCGCGCGAGGCTGGCCCATGCGTTTTCGTGTCCGCAAGACTGCCCATGTGCTGGAGCGGATCGGGCTTGCCATGACGGGGGCCGCCTGCGGCCTTTTCGTCGGCGCCTATGTCGGCTCGGCGATCGCCCATCTCACCACGCAGGGTTTCCTGCTGCTGACGATGCTGCTCGGCATCGTCGGCTTCTATCTCGGCATCGACACGCCGCAGCTTCCCTTCGACGAAGCCCACAGTCACATCGACGCCGCGGAATTGCTGAGCTCCGCCGGCACGTTCTGTGCCGCCGTGACCTCGCTCGCCTCCGTCGCCGTCATCGTGCTGCGCCTCGAGCCCGGCCTCGGCGTCGCCTGGTTCGTGCTCGCAGTCTGGATCGCCGGGGTCACGATGCAGATCGTGGCGGGGGCGAAGGCGAGGATGCGGAAGTAGCGGGCCGTCGCTGTTTGGAATGGTCGCGCCACACGCACACTGCGTTCCCTCCCCCACAAGGGGGGAGGGAGCAGAGCGGAGCTCGCGGCGCCAGTCCCTCTAAAACACCACGCCCACCCGCGAGCCGCGCTTCCAGGCGATGCGGCAGCGTTTCCTGGTGTTGGCGTGCAGCAGCTCGAAGCGGTCGGGGATCTTCACCTGCCCGCCGAGATCGACGCAGGCCCCGCCGGGCGAATAGTCGATCAGCGTGCAGAGGATCGCCGGCGCGCGCGGATCGGTGATGATCTTGGCCTGGCGCGACACCAGGCCCGATGGCTTGACGCGGGCATATTTGCGCGGATGCTGTGGCACGGCTCCCCCCAACTCCGCTCAACACGCGGAGGCTCTCCTGGAAGCATCATGCACCATGACCGGATGCCATCCCGCTAAGTCCGACGCGACAATTTTAATTAAAATTAGCGGCGAATGAAAACTGCGGCGAAAGCGGTGGCGCGGCTTTCTCGTGCCCCGGACGCTGCGCAGCGCTTCCCTGGCGATGCGAAGCATCGTCCAGCTCAGCGGTGCGCTGCAGAGCCGGGGCCCATGTTTCCGCGCAATGGGTGTGGCGTGGGTCCCGGCTCTGCGGAGCGTCACCATAGCGCGTCGAAGACGCGCGTGAACGCGCTTACGGTGCCGCACCGCGTCCGGGACACGAGAGGTAGGCGTGCCGCTCCTCCAGACTTCGTTCTTGCGAGCGGCTTGTCCGGCATCGGGAAGGCCCGCCTCACCCCGCCGCCACGTCCCCCGCCGTGTCCGTCACCCCCGCCGCCCCCTCCGCCATATCCACCCCCGGCGGCACCGGCATCGGCACCGTGACAAAGCTCTTCGGCAGGTTCACCGGCCGGTAGTCCGGCTGCACCTCCATCCGCTTCACCACGCTCTCATGCACATGCGCGCCCTCGGGGATGACGCGCGGCTCGCTATCGGGGATGTAGCGGCCGAAATAGACCTTCCGGTCCGGCCATTCCTTGTACTTCGCGTTCTTGGGGAAGAACTCCAGAATGCGCCAGGCCGCATTCATCGAATTGTGCAGCTTGCCTGCCTCGCCGGTATAGCCGGGCGGCACGTACTGGAACGGCGCGTTGGGCCGCTTCTGGATGCCCCAGGCGAGCTGGTTCACCGTGCGCCGGTTGAACTGAAGCCCGGCCTTCTCCGCCTCGTCGATCATCCAGATCAGCGGATATTTCGATTCCGCGCTCTCGGCCTCGGCATAGCCGCCGCCGACGTCGCAATGCACGCCGGCGAACCACACCTGCAGGCTGTCCTGCGCTTGCGTCACCTCGCCGGACCGGTGCGGGCCGGGCCAGTATTCCTGCGGCTCGTACCATTCCTTGAGGCGGAACATGCAGCGCCGCTCGTCGATCGCGATCGCCTGGCGGAAGATGTGGACGGACGGGTTGCGCAGCGTGAAGGCGAGCTCCTCCAGGCTGAACACGAGGAAGAAAATGTCGCGCCGCGGCACGATCACGCTCGCCACCGTGTCCCAGACCCCGATGAAGTGGATGGTCGGCCAGCGCGACGAGGTGATGCGGGCGAACTGCCCGGCGAGGTCGAACTTGTCCTTGGCCATCGGCCCGTCCTCGTCGGAGACGATGTCCCGCATGTCCTCGATGTCGTTGCCGCGCCCGGTGCCGGAATATTGCTTGTAGGCGACGACGCCGCTTCCTGCGAGGTTGGCCTGCTCCGGCGAGATCAGCCCGATCTTGTGGATCAGCCCCGCCAGCACCCGAACCGTGTAGGCGCCGCGCGAAAAACCGAACAGATAGATGCGGTCGCCGTGGTTGTAGTGCTCGACCAGGAAGGAATAGGCCGCGAGCACGTTGTCATCGAGCCCGTAGCCGGTGGCGAGCCCCAGCACCAGGTTGATGTTGGCCTTGAGGCGGTGCCAGGTCGATGGCTCCGTCACGGTGCCGACCCCGGGATCGTAGAACACCATCTGCCGCCCGCCGGTCTTCTCCGCCTTGAGCAGGCAGCGATAGAGCTTCAGGACATTGGAGATGTTTTCGGAGATTTCGTTGCCGGTGCCGTCGCAGCAGATGACGATGTTTTTCGGCTGCGCGTTGGGTGAGTGCTGGTGTTCGTGCTCCACGGTGGACCCCTCCCGGTGATGCTACCGAGGCGAGTATAGCGGAAAAGCGCGACGGCGAGGAGACCGGTGCTGCCGCGACGGCGGTGCGCTTCCTCGCGCCCCGCGAGCGGGGGGAGCGGAAGAGGCGACCTATTTCTTCTTTCCCGGACCGAAATCCGGCTGCCACGCCGCGTCCTTGCGGCTTGGCGCCGCCGCAATCACCTTGACCTTTTCCTTCTTCGGTTTCTTGGTTTCGCGGTTGCTGCGTTGCTGTCCCTTGGCCATGACGTCCGTCTCCCGTGGAGGTTGGAGTTCGTCCAGTTCGTCCGATTGCAGCACGCGCCCCCGTGGCGTGCAGACGCGCACATCCATGTAGCCGTCGCGCAGCAGTTTCCGCGCCAGCCGCAGTGCGACGGCCGCGCTGCCGCGGCCGAGATTGGCGCTGCCATACGCGCTGATGCCGCTGACGAGATAGGACACGCGAATTGTCCTAGCCATTGGGGGCGGCCGCCGCGCACGCCAGAAGCAGAAGGAACGGCGGAACGATCACCGGTGGCACGGTCCATTCCGAGGCGCGTAAACGCGGCATCGCATGCTCCTGCAACTCTGTCGGCGGGGTGACCTCAGTCATCGGTCGATGCCGTCGAAAGTGCGGTGATGCGATCGACCCTACGCCTGCGTCACGGCAATAGCGAGGACAAAAGACCTCGCTGCTCAATCTCTATGCCGCGAGCCTGTCCGCCGAGGACACGCGCCATCGCGCGCTGGTGGCGGCGCTGTTCGACGATTTCGCCCGGCTCACCGGGGAGAACTGAGGCGTTTCCAGCCGCCCGTGTCCTTGGTCCGCGCGATGCTTTGCGCTGAGGGATACGGGCGGGCCGCGCGCCGCGACGGGTTTTGAGCAACCGCGCAAAGCGTAAAGGGAGCAAGCGATGACGCTCACGAGCGGCCGTTATATCGGCCACGAATACGACCGGATGATCGTCCTGTTCTCGATGCACGACGGCGCGAAGGAGATTCCTTGCGCTATCTCGACTTCCGCGATGGATGATCTCGATCGCGGCCCGCGGGCCCGTCCCGAACAGCGCGAAGCCCAGTTCGCCCGCCTGCGCGACCGCATCGAGGCCCGCGCGGCAAGCAAGTATCGCGCGACGGAGTTCGAGGGGGTTCCTCCGGGGATCGTGCTGCGAGGCGTCGATTTCAGGACGTAGAGACCTGACCGCGCTGCGGGTCAGACGTACCTCGCGGCACCTGGAATGGATGTACGGGCGAAACGCACGCGCGCTTCAGGTGACCTGCGGCAAGGGCGGCTTGCGCTCGGGAAGTTTCTTCTTCGGGGGCGCGGGAAGCAGTCCTTCCCTGATCGCCTGCTTCCGGGCGAGCTTGCGGGCGCGGCGAATGGCCTCGGCCTTCTCGCGCGTCTTTTTCTCCGAAGGCTTTTCATAAGCGCGGCGCTGCTTCATTTCCCGGAACACGCCTTCGCGCTGCATCTTCTTCTTCAGGACACGAAGCGCCTGGTCGACATTGTTGTCGCGAACAAGGACCTGCATTGAACCTCCTCGGGGCTGCAAACTGGAACAGTCCTGCACGCAGCCATTGCGCAGGGTTTCGTTGCGATGGTGAGGATGAGAGTGACGGCGTATTTGTCGCCGGATTCGAACAAGCGATCTGCTCGCCAAGACGCGACACAGGTCGGTCGCGTGACCGGACCACTCCCGCCGGCCCGTGTCAATCGATAAAGCCTTCGGATCTCGACACGTTCGAGGCCCTCGATCAGCGCCGGACATGCCCGGTTGAACTAAAAGGCCCTCCTCCCTTGTAAAAAAACGAAAAGCGTGTATATTGACTTTATTCGATTAGCCGCTGTGCCTTGTTGAACGCGCCCGCGGGCTCCTTTTCCAAAGACATCGACGAAGTTGAAATTGTCGCGTGATTGGTCACGCGATGCGCATTCGCGCGCTTTGGAGAAGAATATGACGACAGGTACCGTGAAGTGGTTCAACGGCCAGAAGGGTTTTGGCTTCATTCAGCCGGACGACGGCAGCAACGATGTGTTCGTTCACATCAGTGCGGTCGAACGCGCTGGTCTTTCGGGTCTGGCCGAGGGTCAAAAGGTCAGCTTCGAGCTCAAGACCGACAAGATGCGGGGTAAGGTCAGCGCCGAGAATCTCTCTCTGGCCTGATCCCGCCGTGCCGTTTCACGGATGTACTGAAACGGCCAAGCTGCCCGCTCGATCCAGCGATTGAGCGGGTTTTGCCTGTTGCGGAACGGGGTGAAGATGAGCGCCAGGAAACCGGAATTGTCGCCCGAAAGCATCGCGCGTTTGGACCGTCGTCGGCTGGCCGCTGAAGAGGGGGCGCAGGCATTGGCGGATGTCGAAAGACAAGCCGTCGAGGTGCGCGAGAACATGGCGCGGCTGCGAAAGCTGCGCGAGACCAGGGAAGCCGCCGATGCAACCCGCAGGGCATCGTTGCCGGCGCCCGCGCCAAAGAAGCGCACGAGGAAGTTGCCGCGATAGCCGGCTTCTGCGATTGTCGGTGAATTCGTCCCAGGCGGGAGAGTGCGGATCGTGCGCAGAACCAAGTCGGACGGCGGCGGAACAATCACCTTTTCCCTTGCGCTCGGTGCTGCGCGACAGCTGTGCAGACTCGCGACGACGTTTCAGACGGATAAGCAGGCTTTCAACTACCTTCACAAGAATCGCACCGCGTTCGAGCATATGGCCCGCGCGCGCCTCGCGTCCGGCGAGCTCGAAGACGGGATCGTCGTGCTCTCGATGCTCTAGCGCGCGAGATCCGTCAGGCTATTTTGAAGTGTCTTTCGCGGTGACCTCGCGGGCCAGGCGCTCCGCCTTCAGGCGCTCGCGATTTTCCTGGAGTGACCGCTGCGCCTTCGCGTAGTCGGTCATCGGTTTTTCGCTGCTGGTCGCCTTGAAAGCCTTGTTGGCTTCCCGCAGGTGGCGTGCATTCGCATCGTTTCTGATCATCTTGACCTCCCGAGAATTTGCGTCTCCTTCCGGTGGCGTTGAGAGCAGTCCGGAACAAGCCTGTCGGCGAGCGCCACATCGACAGGGAGGAGCAGCGCTCCCGCCCGATCTCACCTCGTCAATTCCTTGCGGACCGCCGCGGCGGAATTGCCGGCCTTTTCGACAAGGAGCAGGAGGCGCGCGCGCGTGATGCCGAGATGGCGGGTCCAGTACCTGACCTCGCAATCCCTGCTGATGTCGATCTTGCTGCGGTCAGGTTGTGCCCGCTCGGTCAGTTTATCCATATGGCGTTCCGATCCGAGGTGACGGCGGGGATACTGGCAGCCTGCGCCCGATAGGCGGCAATCGCCCTGTTGGCGAGCATGAGCCGTCGCCGCTCACCGGTCCGCAGTTGCTGTTCGATCGAATCGAGGATGATGTCCGCGGACTCCGCCGCCCCTCTCAGTTCGCCTGACCGCTCCAGGAAGGTCCAGGCGATGTCGAAGGAGTCTTCGAGGGCGCTGACGGGTGTCATGCAAGTCAACTCGGCCGCAGAGCGCGTGTTCCTTGTTTGCGAGTTAGCCGTTTGATCGAGCGAACCTCTCGGAAAACTCGTCGCGGAAATAAAGGAGCTACGTGCAAAAACAAAAACGGCCGGATCTTCCGATCCGGCCGTCCTACACAACTCGACTTGGCCAAGCCTACGCCACGCGACGCAACTGGCCCTCAGCTTTTCGTAAAACTCTTTAGCTGGCCTTCTTCGCCGGCGCAGCGGTCGGGCCGACCTTCTTCTGGATGGCGCGCTTCAGTTCGAGGGCGCGCGGGGAGAGGGCGTCAGCCTTGGCCTTGAGCAGGAAGGCGTCGAGGCCGCCATTGTGGTCCACGCTCTTCACCGCGTTGGTAGAGACGCGCAGGCGCACGTTGCGCTCCAGGGCTTCCGAGATGAACGTCACGTTGACGAGGTTCGGCAGGAAGCGGCGCTTGGTCTTGATGTTGGAGTGGCTGACCTTGTGGCCGACGAGGGGGCCCTTGGCCGTCAGTTCGCAGCGGCGAGACATGTCACAAATCCTTCTCTATCCCCCAACGAGTGCGGCCGCCATCCTGGGCGCCACGGGGGCTAATTCTCTGTCCTTGCAGGGAGCGGCGGACGTATAGGGGGGAAGGGGCCTTGCGTCAAGTTTTTGGGCGCGGTTTTGGCCGCACCCTCGGTGTCATCGCCCGCGAAGGCGGGCGATCCAGTATTCCACCGGCGGCGCGGCTGGAACCGAGGGGCCGCGGCGTACTGGATGCCCCGCCTTCGCGGGGCATGACAAGTGGGGCACGCGGGAGAGGTATCGGAGCCCGCGGCAAAATCACCAAAACGGCAATGTTTAAAACCCCTTACCATCACATAAAGGGCGTATTCACCCCCGAAGAAGGTGCAAGTTCCGCGTGTGCCGGCCCGAATGCATTGTTTCCCGCGGTTTTTGGTTTTAACTAGCAAGGCCTGACGCCCCCATTGGATGGCTTCGTGGACACCCTGATCCCAAATCGGCCCCGGCCGCGCGCCGGCCGGCTGGCGCTGACGGCCCTTTGCGGTCTCGCCTTCGCATGGGCAGTGGAACCCGCGGGCGCCCAGGGCAAGCTCGAGGCGCAGTATGAGGCCTCGCTGTCGGGCATTCCGGTCGGCCGGGGCGCCTGGAGCATCGACATCGGCGATGACGTGTTTTCCGCGGCGGCCTCGGGCGGCACCACCGGCCTTTTGAAATCCTTCGCGGGCGGCTCGGGCACCGGCGCCTCGCAGGGCCGGGTGGTGAACGGCGCGCTGGTTGCGACCGGCTACCAGGCCTCCACCACCACCTCGAAGAAGACGGAAGAAATCCACATCACCCTCGACAAGGGCAATGTGAAGGAGTTTGGCATCGTGCCGGAGCCGCCGGTCGATGCCGACCGCATCGTCGTCACGGAGGCGCATCGCCGCGGCGTCTGGGATCCGATGACGGCCTCGCTGCTGCGCGTGCCCGGCACCGGTGAGGTACTCTCGCCCGACGCTTGCCACAACGGCGCGCCGATTTTTGACGGCCGCATGCGCTACGATCTGAAACTCGATTTCAAGCGCATGGAGACGGTGAAGGCGGAAAAGGGCTATCACGGCCCGGTCGTGGTCTGCGCGCTCTATTTCGTCCCCGTCGCCGGCTACATCCCCGACCGCCCCGTGATCAAATACCTCGCCGCCCAGCGCAACATCGAGATTGCGTTTGCCCCCATCGCCGGCACCCGCATCCTGGTGCCGTTCTGGCTGAAAGTGCCGACCCCGCTCGGCCCGGCGCTGCTGGAAGCCACCAGCTTCATCACCGCCCCCCAGCCGCCGAGGGTGGCGAAGACTCAGTAAGTCGCTTCCGCGGCTACCCCTGCTAGACCGTCACCCTGAGGCGCGCGCCCTGCAACGCAGGGCGGGCCTCGAAGGGCGACAGCCCGGCTCGTTCCACGGGACATCGACGCGTGCCGCCTCATCCGGGCCGTCCATCCTTCGAGGCTCCCCATGCCGCGCTTCGCGCCGCATGGCTCGCGCCTCAGGATGACGGGCGCTGGGATTTTAAAAAAGTCACGCTATATCAATATCTTAGCATCAGTGCATGGGGTTGTTTTCACGAAAATGGTCTTAAGCCGGTAGCAGGGGATGGAATCCGTTTGACTCCGCCCCGATTCTGATTCGACTCGCCGCCGTCCCCAGCTTTAAGAAACTCACCCGCTTGTGCGCGGGGGCAAAACTCCATCTAGTGCGCAACCCAGACGAGTCCCGCGACATCTTGCGTGAACGTAACAGGACTCAACCGGGAGTCAGCGATTCGGCCGCGATTCGTTCTCAAGTCGTTCCGGAGCTTAACAACAACGGAAAAAGCGTCGCAAAGTGAGACAGTTGCGCGGGATGTTCGGGGGCGGCTTCCACACCCTCGGTGTCATGCCCCGGCTTGACCGGGGCATCCAGTACGCCGCGGCCCCTCGGTCCACCACAGGCGCCCCGGCGTACTGGATCGCCCGGTCAAGCCGGGCGATGACACCTGTTGTGTGTCCCGCACCCCCCGCCCCACAACAGCCCTGACAATCGCGCAATTCCCCACTACCTATCCGTCCAGAATGGCCTTCTCTCCCTCCCCCTTCGCTTCCGAGCGCGCCCAGTCCGATCGAGTGCCTGGCGCTGGTGTCACTGCGGTGCTCGGGCCGACCAACACCGGCAAGACCCATCTCGCCATCGAGCGGATGCTCGCGCATTCCAGTGGCATGATCGGGCTGCCGCTGCGGCTGCTCGCGCGCGAGGTCTACAACAAGATCGCCGACCGGGCCGGCCCCGAGAGCGTTGCGCTGGTCACCGGCGAAGAGAAGATCAAGCCGAAGAATCCGCGCTACTGGGTCTCGACCGTCGAGGCGATGCCGCGCGATCTCGACGTCGCCTTCCTCGCCGTGGACGAGATCCAGATCGCCGCTGACCTTGAGCGCGGCCACGTCTTCACCGACCGCATCCTCAACCGCCGCGGCCGCGACGAGACGCTGCTGCTGGGCGCCGCCACCATGCGTCCGATCATCGAGCGGCTGCTGCCCGGCGTCTCCATGATCACGCGGCCGCGGCTGTCGCAGCTCGAATTCGCCGGCGACCGCAAGATCACGCGTCAGCCGCGCCGCACCGCCATCGTCGCCTTCTCCGCCGACGAGGTCTACGCCATCGCCGAGCTGATCCGCCGCCAGCATGGCGGCGCCGCCGTGGTGCTGGGCTCGCTGTCGCCCCGCACCCGCAATGCGCAGGTCGCCATGTTCCAGAACGGCGACGTCGACTATCTCGTCGCCACCGACGCGGTCGGCATGGGCCTCAATCTCGACGTCGACCACGTCGCGTTCGCCTCCGACCGCAAGTTCGACGGCTACCAGTTCCGCCGCCTGACGCCGGCCGAGTTCGCGCAGGTCGCCGGCCGCGCGGGACGGGCCACGCGCAACGGCACCTTCGGCACCACGGGGCGCTGCGCGCCGTTCGAGCCCGAGCTCGTCAACGCGCTGCAGAACCACACCTTCGATCCCGTCAAGATGCTGCAATGGCGCAACGCGAAGCTGGATTTCTCCTCGCTCGGCGCGCTGCAGGTCTCGCTAAATCTGCCGCCGGGCCACGAGGCCCTGACACGGGCGCCGATCGCCGAGGACATGCGCGTGCTCGACCATGCCGCCCGCGACGGCGAGGTGCGCGATATCGCACATGGCAAGGCGGCCGTGGAGCGGCTGTGGGAGGCCTGCCAGGTCCCGGACTACCGGAAACTGTCGCCGGCGGCCCATGCCGAGCTCGTCACCACCCTCTACGGCTTCCTGATGCGCAAGGGATGCATTCCCGATTCCTGGTTCGGCGCCCAGATCGACCAGGCCGACAACACCTCCGGCGACATCGACACGCTGTCGGCCCGGATCGCGCAGATCCGCACCTGGACCTTCGTCGCCAACCGCCCGGACTGGCTGAAAGACCCCGAACGCTGGCAGGGGACCGCGCGGGAGGTCGAAAATAAATTGTCAGATGCGCTCCATGAACGCTTGACTGAGCGTTTCGTTGATCGCCGGACCAGTGTATTGATGCGCCGCCTGCGGGAGAACACGAGCTTGAATACTGAAATCGGCAAGACCGGCGAAGTCGTCGTCGAAGGCCATGTCATCGGCCGCCTCGATGGCTTCACTTTTGCTCCGGATGCGGCGGAAGCAGGCTCGGACGCGAAGGCGTTGCAGGCTGCCGCGCAAGCGGTGCTCGCCGGCGAGATCAACGCGCGCGCCGAGAAACTCGGCAATGCGCCGGACGAGCAGTTCGTGCTGACCTCGGAAGGCATCATCCGCTGGACCGGCGATGCCGTGGCGCGGCTGTCGGCCGCCGACGACGCGCTGCATCCGCGCATCCGCATCATCTCGGACGAGCGACTGACCGGCGCGCCGCGCGACAAGGTGCAGGCCAGGCTTGAGCTCTGGCTCAAGACGCATATCGAAAAGCTGCTCGGGCCGATGTTCGAGCTCTCCAAGGCCGAGGACGTCACCGGCATTGCCCGCGGCATCGCCTACCAGCTCGTCGAGTCGCTCGGCGTGCTCGAGCGGCCGAAGATCGCCAACGAGCTGAAGGATCTCGACCAGCCTTCTCGCGCGACCTTGCGCAAATACGGCGTCCGCTTCGGCGCCTATCACCTCTATTTCCCGGGCCTGCTGAAACCCGCCGCGCGCGCGCTCGCCGCGCTGCTCTGGGCGCTGAAGCAGGACAATGTCGATCCCTCCGCGCTGTCAGGCGCGCAGCATCTGGCTTCGTCGGGCCGCACCTCGTTCCCCGTGGACAAGCAGCTGCCGCGCGATGCCTATCGCGTGCTCGGCTACAAGCAGGCCGGCGAGCGCGCCGTGCGCGTCGACATCCTGGAGCGCCTCGCCGACCTGATCCGGCCGGCGCTGGCCTGGCGCGAAAACTCGCCCGGCGAAAAGCCCGCTGGCGCCTTCGACGGCCGCAGCTTCGTGGTGACGCAGGCAATGACCTCGCTCACCGGCTCGGCCGGCGAGGACTTCGCCTCGGTGCTGCGCGCACTCGGCTATCGCATGGAGAAGCGCGCGCCGCTGCCGCCGAAGCCGGCGGCGCCCGTCGCCGAGACGGTCGCGCCCGAGACGCCGCCCGCCGAGGGCAGCGCCGAGACCTCGACCGAGACTGCGACGGAAGCCGTTGCCGGCCTGCCCGCCGAGGCGGCCGCGTCCGATGTGCCTGCGACCGAGGCCCTCACCGTCGAAGACGCGCCCGGCCTCGAGCAGCACGACGAGCCCGCGCATGAGGAGCCCGCGCTCGAAGCGGCGCCCGAAACCCCCGTCACGCCGGAAGACGCTCCCGGCATCGCGCCGCCGACTGATGAGGCCGGTCCGGCCACTGAAGCTGCCGGACTTGAAGCCGCTCCCGCCGAGACGGCTGCGGCGGAAGCCGCCGCATCGCCCGATGCCGCCGCACCGGTCGAGGCAGCAAGCCCGCCGGCCGAGCCGGAACTCGTCGAGGTCTGGCGTCCGGGCGGCCGTCACGAGGACCGCAAGCCGCGCCACGAGCGCCATCGTCACCAGCGCCGCCACCACCAGCAGCCTCCGCAGCAGGCCAGTGCAGAGCCAGGTGCAACGCCTGCGGAAGGCGAAGCCGCGCCGGCCGCCGAGGGCGAGAAGCGCGGTGAGCGCCATCGTCATGGCGGGCATCGCAAGGATTTCCGCAAGGGCCGCGAGGAAGGCGGCGGCGAACGTCGCGAGCAGCGCGGCGAGGATCGCAATCGCCGTTTCGAGGGCAAGGACCGCGATCGCAACAAGGGCAAGCCCGGCGAGCGCGAGGGTGGGCGCGAGCATCGTGGCCGCGATCGCGACAAGGGCCGCGACCGTCGCGACCGCGAGTCCGGTCCGTCGCTGCGCCCCTACGCCTCGAGCGCTACCCCGCGCGAACGCGATCGTCCGGTCGATCCGAACTCGCCCTTCGCCAAGCTCGCCGCGCTGAAGGAACAGCTCGCCGGTCGCAAGGAGTAATCCCAACGACCGAGCGGCAGCGCATCGACAAATGGCTGTGGCACGCGCGGGTGGTGAAGGCGCGCACCTCGGCGGCCGAGCTCGTCGAAACCGGCCACGTTCGCGTCAACGGCGTGCGTGAGAAATCGCCGGGGCATGCGATCAAGATCGGCGACGTGCTGACCATCGCGCTCGATCGCACCGTGCGGGTGCTGAAAGTCACCGCCTTCAACGAGCGCCGCGGCGATGCCGCCTCGGCGCGCGTGCTCTACGAGGAGCTCAGCGAAGGCAATCCAAGTTCAAGGCCCGATTAATTGCGCCTTGAATTCATTTCTTGGTCGATCAAAGCGGAAAGCAATCCTGATCGGCCGTTCCTGACCTTGCGGCGCCCGGCCATCCGCGCTAGGCAAGCCGCGACTTTCGAGTGAGCTTTTCGGAGCGTTGGATGACTTACGTCGTCACTGAAAACTGCATCAAGTGCAAGTACACCGACTGCGTCGAGGTCTGCCCGGTCGACTGCTTCTACGAGGGCGACAACATGCTCGTCATCCATCCGGACGAGTGCATCGACTGCGGCGTGTGCGAGCCGGAATGCCCCGCCGACGCCATCAAGCCGGATACGGAACCGGGCCTGGAAAAGTGGCTCGAGGTCAACGCCGAATACGCCAAGACCTGGCCGAACATCACCCAGAAGAAAGAGCAACCCGCCGACGCCAAGGAATTCGACGGGCAAGAGGGCAAGTTCGAGAAATATTTTTCTCCGAACCCGGGCTCAGGGGACTGAACGGGGCCCAAACTTAACCCTAATACCTTCGTCGCCGGTGAAAACCAGTCACAAAAGTCCCTAAATCATTGATTTTTGCGGGAAATGTGCTATATTGGGCACATTAAGCAGAACCCCGTCAGCCCCGTTGGCCCCTCAGGGTTCCCGTGAAACCTAATGTCGAACAGGGGCGTGGCAGTTTCCGCGCGCAGGCTGTGTCACAGAAAACGCGTAAAAAGAGTACTTCAGCGAGGGCTTCCCATAAGGAGGCCAAAAAAGCCGCCGCGGTCAGCCGCAGCGCATCCAAGGGTCGGGCCGCCGCCAAGGCGCCGCCGGCTGCAAAGTCCTCGAAGAACAAAAGAAGCGCAATGCCGAACAAGACTGCCAAAACTGCCGCGAAAGCGACCGTTTCCAAGCCTGCTGCTGCCAAGTCTGCTGCCAAGCCTGCCGCGGTCAAGGCTCCCGCTGCCAAGCCCGCTGCTCCGAAGGCGCCCGTTGCTGCTGCTCCCGCCAAGGCCCCCGTCGCCGCCAAGCCGGCCGTCAAGGCCGCCGCACCTGCGCCGAAGGTCGAGGAAAAGAAGGTCGTGACCCAGCGTCAGGGCTTCAAGGCCAATGAATTCGTCGTCTATCCCGCTCACGGCGTCGGCCAGATCCTGGCCATCGAGGAGCAGGAGATCGCCGGTGCGAAGCTTGAGCTGTTCGTCATCAACTTCATCAAGGACAAGATGACGCTGCGCGTTCCGACCGCCAAGGTCGCCAATGTCGGCATGCGCAAGCTGTCCGACCCGGCGCTGGTCAAGAAGGCGCTGGAGACGCTCAAGGGCCGCGCCCGCGTCAAGCGCACCATGTGGTCGCGCCGCGCCCAGGAGTACGAAGCGAAGATCAATTCGGGCGACATCGTCGCGATCGCGGAAGTCGTGCGCGACCTCTATCGCTCCGAGTCGCAGCCCGAGCAGTCCTATAGCGAACGCCAGCTCTATGAAGCGGCGCTCGATCGTCTCTCCCGCGAGATTGCGGTGGTGCAGCACTCGACCGAGACCGAAGCGGTCAAGGAGATCGAGGCCCAGCTCGCCAAGAGCCCGCGCCGTACCAACGCCAAGACGGAAGCCGGCGAGGGTGATGCGGACGCCGAGGGCGATGCCGACGATACCGATGGCGACGACACCACGGTCGCCGACGAGGCTGCGTAAGCGTCCCTCGCACCGATCGAAACAATGCAAAAGCCCGGCCGTTCGGCCGGGCTTTTTGGTTTTTGCGCGAGCGTGCGTCTTACTTCACCGGCCGCTTCTCGAGCTTCCGCGCCAGCGTCCTGCGGTGCATGCCGAGCCGCCTTGCCGCTTCCGAGATGTTGAAGTCGGTCTCGATCAGGGTCTGGTGGATGCGCTCCCATTCCAGCGTCTTGATCGATGTCGGCCTTGCGTCGAGCGCGACCTCGGCGTTGCCTTCGGCTTTGGTGAAGGCGGCCTCGATGTCGTCGGTGTTGGCGGGTTTTGCCAGGTAGTGGCAGGCCCCGAGCTTGATGGCTTCGACCGCGGTGGCGATGCTGGCAAATCCCGTGAGCACCACGATCAGCATCTCCGCGTCGTGGGCGTGCAGCAGCTCGACGCAGGCAAGGCCCGAGGCGCCGCCGAGCTTGAGGTCGACGACGGCATGGCCGAACGATCGCTCCTCCAGCACCTTGCGGACCTCCTCGATCGAGGCCGCGTGCACGACCTCGTAGCCGCGGCGCTCGAAGGAACGCTTCAGCGTGCGGGCAAAGCCCGCATCGTCCTCGACGACGATGAGCGAACGGTCAGGCGTCAAACCGGCCTCCGATCGCGAGCGTTGCGAGCGGCAGCGTGAGGCGGACGGTGGCGCCGCGCTTCCTGTGGTTCTCGGCGGTGACGGTGCCGCCAAGCTTGCGCACCACGTTCACCACCAGGAAAAGACCGAGGCCGCCGCCGGCGCGGCCCTTGCTCGACTGGTAGGGCTTTCCGAGCTGCGCCAGCAGCTCCGGCGCGAAGCCCGGACCACGGTCGCTGATCGACAACACGAGGTTGTCGCCCTCGCGCTCGGCCACGAGCTCGACCCAGTCACGCGAGACCTCGTAGGCGTTGTCGAGCACGTTGAAGATCACCTGCTTCAGCGCGACATCCGAGACGATCGCGACGTCCTCGCCGAAGGTGTTGACGAAATAGAGTGTACGCACTGAACGCGCGTTGCGCCACTCCTCGACGAGAGCGGTGACGAAGGCAGTCACCGTCGTCGGCGAGGAGCCCTCGCCGCGGGCTTCGCCCGCCGACATCAGGATTCCCGTGACGATCGACTTGCAACGCTGCAGCGAGGTCTCCATCTCGGTGAGGTCCTCGGCGAGCTCCTGGTCGGCGGCAAGGTCCGGCATGCGACGCCAGTCGCTGAGGATCACCGAGAGCGAGGCCAGCGGCGTGCCGAGCTCGTGCGCCGCGCCGGAGGCGAGCAGGCCCATGCGGACGATATGGTCCTGCTCGGCCGCATGCTGGCGCAGCGCCGCCAGATGGGCATCGCGCTGCCGCAGGTTCCTGTTGATACGGGTCACGAACACCACCAGCAGCACGGCGTTGAGGGCGAAGCCCAGCAACATGCCGGCCACGGTGAGCGTATAGGTCTCGCTGAGCGGGTTCGGCGGCAGCTCGAGCGGCCGATAGGCCAGCGTCAGCCAGACGAAGCATGCGAAGGTCAGCGTCACCAGCGACCAGGTCGAGCGGGCATCGA
Source organism: Bradyrhizobium diazoefficiens (assembly GCF_018131015.1). Classification (GTDB taxonomy): domain Bacteria; phylum Pseudomonadota; class Alphaproteobacteria; order Rhizobiales; family Xanthobacteraceae; genus Bradyrhizobium; species Bradyrhizobium diazoefficiens_B. Next base: position 103,996 of record NZ_JAFCJJ010000013.1, on the reverse strand, counting down.
GCAGCACCGCGCCCAGCGTCACCTGGAGCAGGAACAGCGAGGTGAAGGGGTTGGTGGCGCCGCCGCTGAGGTAGAGCTGTGCGGTCAGCGCGGCGACATCCAGCATCAGCGCGACCAGAAGCTCGTTGTTGGTGATCGCGGCGCGATGCCGGACCCAGACCAGGCTCGAGACGTTGAGCAGCACCAGCGCGCCGATCACCGCGCCCATGCGTCCGAGCGGCAGCGGAATGCCGAGTCCGAAATGCACGGCGCCGATGGTGACGATCTGCCCGATCACCGCGGTCCAGCGCAGCTGGATCAGCAGCGTCATGTTCTTGCGGTTGGTCTCGTCGTCGGTCGGCGCAGCGCCGATCAGCTCGCCGCGCGCGTCCGCAGGCGATTTCAAGGTGACGGCGAACTCGCCAAGCGCCGGCGTCTTCCCGTCGTCAGATCGGCTCGACGACCGTTCCAGCATCTGATCCCGTCCTGCGCACGGCAACCCCAGGGCTGCCGGCGGGTTCGTGGACGAAGCGCCGGCGGCGGAATAGCCCGCCGCCGAAGCTGACGTAGAGTTTACCGGCCAGCATGAAGGCCATGGCAAACCACGTCAGTGCATAGATCAGGTGGTTATTGGGAAAGCGGATTACGGTCAATCCGCCGATTGGACCGCTACCCGCCTGTGTTCCTGCGTCGGCGTCGACGAAGAATGGGGCAACGTTCGGCAGGTCCCGCGCGGCCGCGATGGCCGCCACATCGCGCGAAAACCAGCGGTCGTGGACGGGGTCGTTGTCGCGGAGGAAGCCGCCCTTCGGCTCGGTCATCCGTAACAACCCGGTGATCTCGACAGGGCCGTCCGGATTGCCGTCCCGCCGCATCGCCGCGTCGCGCTGCTCCGATGGCACGAAGCCGCGATTGATCAGGACCAGCCTGCCGTCATCGCGCCTGAGCGGCGTCAGCACCCAGTAGCCGCCGCCGGCCTCGGTGACCGCTTTGACCAGGGTCTCGCGGTCATGCAGGAAATGACCGGTGATCGCGACGTGCCGGTATTCGCCGTTGGCGGCGGTGATCGCGGGCCAGGATTCGGGCGAGGGGATCGGGCGGGCGACGGCATGGACGCGCCGCTCGATGCGGTCGATCAGCTCCAGCTTCGAGGCGCGCCGCTCGACCTGCCAGATGCCGAGGCCGATCAGAACGACGAAGGCCGTCAGCGACAGGAGCGCGAGCCACAAGGGAGGACGCGCAACCCTTGCAGGGTTGCTGCGCGCCGCTTCCGGTCTCACGCGCCCGCTCACTTCATTCCCGTCATCTGGTGGATCGGCATCATGTTGCTGTTGAGGTGGTTCATCACCCACAGCGAGCCCGACAGTGCGATCACGACCATGACGATGGTGAAGATCAGCGCCATCATGCTCCAGCCGTTCTCGGATCTGGTGTTCATGTGCAGGAAGTAGATCATGTGCACGACGATCTGCACGACAGCGAAGGCCATGATGACGAGCGCGGTGACCTGCTTGCTCGGCAGCGCGCCGCTCATCACCAGCCAGAACGGGATCGCGGTGAGCACGACCGATAGCACGAAGCCGAGCATGTAGGTCGAGAGCGAGCCGTGAGCGTGGCCCTCGTCGTGGTGATGATCGTCCGCGTGAGCGGCGTGCGTGTCGGTGTTCATCGCAGAACTCCCAGGAGATAGACGAAGGTGAAGACGCCGATCCAGACCACGTCCAGGAAGTGCCAGAACATCGACAGGCACATCAGGCGGCGCCGGTTGGCCTCGATCAGGCCGAACTTGAAGACCTGCACCATCAGCGTCACCAGCCAGATCAGGCCGCAGGTGACGTGCAGGCCGTGGGTGCCGACCAGGGTGAAGAAGGCGGACAGGAAGGCGCTGCGCTGGGGCGCGGCACCCTCATGGATCATGTGGGCGAACTCGGTCAGCTCGATGCCGATGAAGGCGGCGCCGAACAGGCCGGTGATCGCGAGCCACATCTGGGTCTGGCCGATCCTGTTCTGCTGCATCGTCAGCATCGCAAAACCATACGTGATCGACGACAGCAGCAGCATCGAGGTGTTCAGCGCGACCAGCGGCAGGTCGAACAGGTCTTTTGGCGCCGGGCCGGCGGCGTAGCTGCCGCCGAGCACGCCGAAGGTCGCGAACAGGATCGCGAAGATGAGACAGTCGCTCATCAGGTAGATCCAGAAGCCGAGCGAGGTGCTCCAGCCTTCAGGGTGCGGGTGCTCGTCGACGACGTAGAAGACCGGTGCGCCGGTCTGGGCGGGATTGACAGTGACCGTCATTTACTTGGCTCCGGCGAGCAGTTTGGTGCGCGAATCCTCGGTCCGGACGACGTCGTCGACCGGGATGTCGAAATCGCGGTGATAGTTGAAGGTGTGACCGATCCCGACGGCGAGCATCGCGATGAAGCTCGCGGCCGCCAGCCACCAGATGTACCAGATCAGGCCAAAACCCATCGCGGTGGCGAGGCCGGCAAGGATGATGCCGGTGCCGGTGCTGCTCGGCATATGGATCGGCCTGAAGCCGGTCAGCGGCCGCTGGTAGCCGCGCTTCTTCATGTCCCACCACGCGTCATTGTCGTGAACGACGGGGGTGAAGGCGAAGTTGTAGTCCGGCGGCGGCGAGGAGGTCGCCCATTCCAGCGTGCGCGCGTCCCAGGGGTCGCCGGTGACGTCCTTGAGCTGCTCGCGCCGGAGGAAGCTGACCGCGAACTGGACCAGCATGCACCCGATGCCGAGCGCGACGAGGCCGGCGCCGATCGCGGCGATGACGAACCAGATCTGCAAGCTGGGATCGTCGAACACGCGCAGGCGGCGGGTCACGCCCATCAGGCCGAGCACATAGAGCGGCATGAAGGCGAGATAGAAGCCCGAGACCCAGAACCAGAACGACAGCTTGCCCCAGAACGGATCGAGCCTGAAGCCGAACGCCTTCGGGAACCAGTAGGTGATGCCGGCGAAGGCGCCGAACACCACGCCGCCGATGATCACGTTGTGGAAGTGGGCGATCAGGAACAGGCTGTTATGCAACACGAAGTCGGCCGGCGGCACCGCGAGCAGCACGCCGGTCATGCCGCCGATCACGAAGGTCAGCATGAAGGCGATCGTCCACATCATCGGCAGCTCGTAGCGGATGCGGCCGCGATACATCGTGAACAGCCAGTTGAACATCTTCGCGCCCGTCGGGATCGAGATGATCATCGTGGTGATGCCGAAGAACGAGTTGACGCTGGCGCCCGAGCCCATCGTGAAGAAGTGGTGCAGCCAGACCAGGTACGACAGGATGGTGATGACCACCGTGGCGTAGACCATCGAGGTGTAGCCGAACAGCCGCTTGCCGGAGAAGGTCGAGGTGACTTCCGAGAAGATGCCGAAGGCGGGGAGAACCAGGATGTAGACCTCGGGATGGCCCCAGATCCAGATCAGGTTCACATACATCATCGGGCTGCCGCCGAAATCGTTGGTGAAGAAGTTGGTGCCGACGTAGCGGTCGAGCGAGAGCAGCGCGAGCACGACGGTCAGGACCGGGAAGGAGGCGACGATCAGGACGTTGGTGCAGAGCGAGGTCCAGGTGAAGACCGGCATCTTCATCATGCTCATGCCGGGGCAGCGCAGCTTGACGATGGTGCAGATCAGGTTGATGCCGGACAATGTCGTGCCGACGCCAGCGACCTGCAGCGCCCATATGTAATAGTCGACGCCGACGTCCGGACTGTAGCCGATGTTCGAGAGCGGCGGATAAGCGAGCCAGCCGGTGCGGGCGAATTCGCCGATGAACAGCGAAGCCATCACCAGCACGGCGCCGCCGACCGTCATCCAGAAGCTGAAATTGTTCAGGAACGGGAACGAGACGTCGCGCGCGCCGATCTGCAGCGGCACGACGTAGTTCATCAGGCCCGTGACCAGCGGCATCGCCACGAAGAAGATCATGATCACGCCGTGGGCGGTGAAGACCTGGTCGTAGTGATGGGCGTTGAGATAGCCCTCCGAGCCGCCGAACGCGAGCGCCTGCTGGCCGCGCATCATCAGCGCGTCGGCAAAGCCGCGCAGCAGCATCACGATGCCGAGGATCATGTACATGATGCCGATGCGCTTGTGGTCGACGGTGGTGAACCACTCGCGCCACAGATAGCCCCAGAGGCGGAAATAGGTCAGCCCGCCGAGCAGGGCGGCGCCGCCGAGTGCGACCACCACGAAGGTGCCGACCACGATCGGCTCGTGCAGCGGCAGCGACTCAAGGCCGAGCCGGCCGAAGATGAGCTTGAGAAGATCAGGAGACATGCGGGCTCTCTCTACGAGTCTGACTTCGGACGCTGTCCGAGGAAGAAGGACGAGGACTTCTGCGGCGTGAAGGTCGGCCGCTCCAGGCCGGCGCCGAGAAGCGGCGCGGCATCAGTGGGGGCCTTGATCGACGCGGTGGTCTGGCCTTGCGGCGCATCCGGCGTGCAGGCGCCGGCGACGAAGACCGGCTCCGGCCCAAGCGCGGTGCCGCGGCGCGCGTACTTGTCGTAGGCGAGCGGCAGGGTGTTGTTCAGGCCCTGATGGCCGAGCCCGCCCTTGGCGTCGATCGCCATCATCTCGCTCTGGCACATCTTGCCGGTGTCGACGCACATGTTGAGGATCAGGCGGTAGAGATCGGCATCGACGGTGCCGTAGCGGCGCACCGGCTCGTTCTGGCTCGGCTTTTCGAGCTGGAGATATTGGGCGCGGCCGAGCGAGCCGCCGGCCGACTTGGCGCTAGCGATCCAGGCGTCAAAGCCCTTGTCGTCGAGGCCGTGGAAGTTGAAGTGCATGCCGGAGAAGCCGGCGCCGCTGTAGTTCGCCGAAAAACCCTTGTAGGTGCCGGGATGGTTCACGACCGCGTGGAGCTTGGTCTCCATGCCCGGCATCGCGTAGATCTGGCCGGCGAGCGCGGGGATGTAGAACGAGTTCATCACCGAGGAGGCGGTGATGCGGAAGTTGATCGGACGATCGATGGGAGCTGCGAGATCGTTGACGGTGGCGATGCCGTAGTCCGGGTAGATGAACAGCCACTTCCAGTCGAGCGCGACGACATCGACCTCGAGCGGCGCCTTGGACTGGTCCACCGCGCGGTCCGCTTGGATGCGGCCGAGTGTGCGATAGGGATCGAGCAGATGCGTGCCCATCCAGGTCAGCGCGCCGAGGCAGACGATGATCAGCAGCGGCGCCGACCAAATCACCAGCTCGAGCTTGGTCGAGTGGTCCCATTCCGGCTCGTAGCGGGCCGAGGTGTTGGACTGGCGGTAGCGCCAGGCGAACAGCACCGTCAGCGCCATCACGGGGACGACGATCAGGAGCATCAGGACGGTGGAGATGATGACGAGGTCGCGCTGTTGCGCTGCGATGTCGCCGGCTGGCGCCAGCACGATGTAGTTGCAGCCGCTGAGCGCGACTGCCAGGGGTAGCAGCGCCAGGATCTTGAGACGGGACACGGGCCGAGCCTTATGAAGATGAGTTTCCTTTGCGGGCCAACGGGTAGCTGCAGCGCAGCAATCCGGACATTGGACAATTTGTCCAATGTTGCAGTGCAAAAGGTTAGGTCAGACAGGGCCGGATTGCCCGGCATTCGCCGGGTGGTCGGCTTTGGTTATCAGGACGTTAAGGGCGCAACGCATGGCGACGGCACAGACCCCGGCAATGGACCTCCACACGGGCGAGCATGGCCACGACCAGGCCAGTCCCGGCGAGATCGCCATCGGCGTCATCATCGGCCGCACCTCGGAATTCTTCGACTTCTTCGTCTTCGCGATCGCCTCGGTGATCGTTTTCCCGCGCCTGGTGTTTCCGTTCGCGAGCGAACTGACCGGCACGCTCTATTCCTTCATGGTCTTCGCGCTGGCCTTCATGGCGCGGCCACTCGGCACCGTCATCTTCATGACCGTCGACCGCAGCTATGGCAAAACGGCCAAGCTGATCTCGGCGCTGTTCCTGCTTGGCACCGCCACGGTCGCGCTGGCGTTCCTGCCGAGCTATCACGAGATCGGCGTTGCCGCGATCTGGCTGCTGGCGCTGGCGCGCATCGCGCAGGGTCTGGCCTGGGGCGGCGCCTGGGACGGCATGGCTTCGCTGCTGGCGCTGAATGCGCCGGCCTCCAAGCGCGGCTGGTACGCGATGGTGCCGCAGCTCGGCGCTCCGCTCGGGTTGATCGTGGCGAGCGCGCTGTTCGCCTATTTCGCCGGCAACCTCTCGGCCGAGGATTTCTTCGACTGGGGCTGGCGCTATCCGTTCTTCGTCGCCTTCGCCATCAACGTCGTGGCGCTGTTCGCGCGCCTGCGCATGGTGACGACGGAAGAATATGCCTCGCTGTTCGAGAGCCGCGAATTGCAGCCCTCCCGCATCTCCGAGACCGTCGCCCGCGAAGGCCACAACATCATGCTCGGCGCGTTCGCGCCGCTGGCAAGCTTCGCTCTGTTCCACATGGTCACGGTGTTTCCGCTGTCCTGGGTGTTCCTGTTCACCCGCGAAAGCCCGGTGCGCTTCCTGATCATCGAGATCGTCGCCGCCGTGTTCGGCGTCGCCGCGATCGTGGCCTCCGGCATCATCGCCGACCGCGTCGGCCGCAAGTCGCTGCTGATGGGATCGGCGATCGCGATCGCGATCTACAGCGGCTTTGCCCCGCAGCTGCTCGACGCCGGCACCTTCGGCGAGACCATCTACATGGTGATCGGCTTCATCCTGCTCGGCCTGTCCTTCGGCCAGTCCTCGGGCGCGATCGCCTCGAACTTCAGGCAGGCCTATCGCTACACGGCGTCCGCGCTGACCTCGGACCTCGCCTGGCTGTTCGGCGCCGGTTTCGCCCCGCTGGTCGCGCTGCTGCTCGCCACCAATCTCGGCGTCATCGCCTCGGGTGCCTATCTGCTCTCCGGCGCGTTCTGGACGCTGCTGGCGCTCTGGCTCAGCGGCCAGCGCGAAGCGGGCGATATGGACGCAGGCGAATCGTCGAACTGACGGGAATAAATCTTGGCCAAGACAATCCTGTTTGCGGGACCGCGAGCAGGAGATCACATGAACGTCTGGTCGAATTCCGCCCCTAGGCGAAGCACTGCAAGCCTGGCCGTCGCGACCGCGCTTCTCTGCGCAGCCGGGCCCGCTGGCGCGACCGGCAATGCCGCGCGGGGCCAGACGCTCTCCAAGGGCTGCGCGGACTGTCACTCGATCAACGAGAATGGCGTCGGTCCGATGCACAAGGGCGTCGTCGGGCGCAAGGCGGGCAGCGTTGCCGGCTACGATTATTCACCGGATCTGAAGAACTCCGGTATCGTCTGGACCGAGGAAAACCTCGACAAATGGCTGACCGGGCCGCAGGCCATGGTGCCGGAAACCAAGATGTTCTTCGATGTGCCGGACGCGCAGGATCGCGCCGACATCATCGCGTATTTGAAGGAAAAGGCGAAGTAGCGACGGCGCGTCAATCCACCACGATCTTGACGCGGTCGCGCACCTTCACCTGGGCGTTGCGATCGAGGCCGTTGAGCACGCGGAAGCGCTCGGCCGGGTGATCGACGCCGGCCATGCGGTGCGCCAGCGATTCCACGGTGTCGCCGGGCTGCACGGTGATGATCTTGAGGCGCAGCGGCCGGGCGGCCTGGATCTCCTCGAGCGTCAGGCGGCGGAACGAATTGACGGTCTCGCGCGCGTTGCGCTCGCTCTCGGTCGACTTCTGCCTTGTGGCGAAGATGAAGCGATAGACGTCGCTGCCGAAGCGGAGCGCAAAGACCTTGAACTGCCACTGGTCGCCCTTGGCGGTGGCGGAGGCGGCCGGAAAGCCGTTGACGGTGAGCTCCTCGACGGACGCCTTGTCGACGCCTTCCATCCAGCCCGAATTGAGGTAGTCGCCGAGCGACTGCTCGGCCGGCACGCGCACCACGTCGAAGCGCATCGCCTGCGAGCCGCCTTCGCGCACGCCGATCACGGCCTGCGCGGTGTTGTCGAGCGTGAAATTGTCCGGCGCCTGGAAGGTGAAGCCGAGTTTCGGGTGCAGGAAACGCCGGCCGCGCACGAAACCTTCGCTCGGGTCTTCGCCGTAGACGAGATTGTCGATCGCGGCGAGATAGCTCTCGCGGTCGCGCTCTGCGCCCTCGGGAGCAGCATATTGCCGCGCGATGGTCTGCGCGTTCTGCACGCGCTCGGGCGTTGCCGGATGCGACGAGGTGAAGTCCTGCGCGCGCGGGTCGAGCTGGCTCTTGCCGGCCTTGAGCTCGGCATTGCGCTCCATCGCCGACAGGAAGCGCGCCGCGCCATAGGGATCGAAATGTGCCTTGGCGGAGATGCCGACGCCGATGCCGTCCGCCTCGAACTCCTGGTTGCGCGAGAAGCTCGCCATGGTGAGCTTGGTCTTGGCGAGCGCGAGCGCGGTGAGATCGGGATCGGTGCTCATGTCGGTGACGACGCGGGTCACGATCGCGGCCTGGCGCGCCTGGTCCTCGCGCATCGCGGCGTGCTTGGACAGCACATGCGCCATCTCGTGGCTCAGCACCGAGGACAATTCCGACGTATCGCTCGCAAGCGCCAGAAGTCCGCGCGTGACGTAGAGCTGACCGTTCGGCAGCGCGAAGGCGTTCACCGCGCCGGAATTGAGGATGGTGACCTTGTAGCCCTGGTCGGGACGGTCGGACACGGCCACCAGCCGGTCGACGGTCTTGCTCACCAGTGATTCGAGCCGGGGATCGTCATAGGCGCCGCCGTAGCTCGCCAGGATGCGCTCGTGTTCCTTTTCGGTGGCGGGGGTTTGCGCCACGGCCGGCTTCGGCTTGGGCATTGCGACCGCCGGCGGCGCCGCCGCGGTCTGGAACCGGCCCATGTCGCCGCAGCCGGCGAGGGCTGTGCCCAACAGCAGGCATAGCGCAGCCGGCGCAGCGCGAAGGCTGCGGCCATCACCTCTCCCGTGCCGTTCTAGCACCCCATTCACGTCGCTTAACCCGTGCCTGGCCTTTAAGGCCTTACCCCTGTCGGCTCGTTCGCGCCCAGCAACTCGATCTGTCCCACCCGGAGCACTTCGATACGCGGCCCCGCTTTCCCCTCGATCCAGCCCCGGACTCGAATACGCTTACTTTCCAAAGACTTGAGAGAAATTCCGGCGTTCTCGAACGCTGGCAGCGTGCGCCTTGAAATAGTCACGGCAAAGCCACGTGTCCAGTTCCGCCCGAAGTTGAGGTATGTCGTTGCCCCAGCTTGCCGGACCGACAGGACTTTGCCCTCGACCACCATGTAGCGCCCGATCCCGGCCAAAATATCGTCCGGACTTTCCGCGTTTTTTATGGCCGACGGGTCAGTCCAATTGCCCTTTTTTTGGCGCCGCGCCTCCGCCTCCGCCGCCATCAGGGCGGCCGCGCAGTCCTTGTCAGTGATCTCGGCCGAGACGATGGCCTCACCCCGCGCGAGCAGCATCGCCTGCACTGATGTGTCGCTTTCGCCGATGAAGACCAGCGCAGCCGTGCGTCCGTAACGGTCCGGCGTATCGTCGGCACTGCGCAGGTTCACGTCGCGGCCGGCGAGCAGCGATGTCAGCGCCGCCATCGTGGTCGCCACCGGCTCCACTCCAGCGAGGCGGACTTCGCGGCCGTCATCGAGACGGACGCTGCGCGCATCGACGATTTCAGTAACGCGTCCTTCGCCCTGGGACTCGAACTGGCACGGCGTCGCGAACGCAGTGTTCGTCGCAGCGAGAAGAACTGGGATGACAAGGCGAAGCAGCTGCGTCACGTGGCCCGGAGAGGTTGCATTGTGCGGCAACCTTAACTCAAGCGCTGCGGGGCGCGAAGAGGCCTCCTCACATTCGTGATTGGCTCGCTGGCTCGCAACGACGTGAACAAGATCTATCCGCGCCTGACCATTCCGCTTTGCGGAAAACCTGCGTGCCCGATTCCACATGCGCTTGTCCGCGCGCGCTTGCTGCGCTCTCGCGCATGCGGCATGATCCCGGCAACCAATAACCAAGCCGCCATCAGAGACAGGCGATCAAAGGGAGGGTTTCGATGAAGAGCATGTTGTCCGGCATTTTTGCCGCGGCGTTCGCCTTGAGTGCGAGCGCGGTGCAGGCCCAGGACAAGCCGCCCCTGAAGATCGGCGGCATTCTCGACATGTCGAGCCTCTACGCCGACATCACCGGCGCGGGCAGCGAGACCGCGGCCAAGATGGCGGTCGAGGATTTTGGCGGCGAGGTGCTCGGCCGCAAGATCCAGGTGCTGGCGGCCGACCATCTCAACAAGGCCGACCTTTCGGCCAACATCGCCCGCGACATGCTCGACAACCAGGGCGTCGAGATGCTCTACGACGTCGCGGCGTCCGCAACCGCGCTTGCCGCGGGCGAAATCGCCAAGGCGCGCAACAAGATCGTCATATTCAACGGCCCGGGTTCGATCCGCCTCAGCAACGAGGCCTGCGGTCCCTACACGGTCCACTACGTGTTCGACACCTACGGTCAGGCCAACGTCACCGGCCTTGCCGCCGTGAAGTCGGGTCTCGACACCTGGTTCTTCCTCACCGCCGACTACGCCTTCGGCCAGGACCTGGAGAAGGACACCAGCAACGTCGTCGTGAAGACCGGCGGCAAGGTGCTCGGCAACGTCCGCCATCCGCTCAACACGTCGGACTTCTCCTCCTTCCTGCTCCAGGCGCAGTCCTCCAAGGCCAAGGTGATCGGGCTCGCCAATGCCGGCGGCGATACCGTCAACGCCATCAAGCAGGCGGCCGAGTTCGGCATCATGAAGGGCGGCCAGAAGATGTCGCCGCTGCTCGCCTTCGTCACCGACATCGATTCGATCGGGCTCGAGACCGCACAGGGCCTGCTGCTGGCGGAAGCCTTCTACTGGGACATGAACGACGAGACGCGCGCCTTCTCGAAGCGCTTCCAGGAGCGCGTGAAGCGGCCGCCGACCTCGGCGCAGGCCGGCGTCTATTCGTCCGTCACGCATTATCTGAAAGCGGTGAAGGCGGCCGGCACGACGGATGCGGCTGCGGTCATGAAGATCATGAAGGAGACGCCGATCAACGACTTCTTCGCCAAGAACGGCAAGATCCGCGAGGACGGCCGCATGGTGCACGACATGTACCTGTTCGAGGTGAAGAAGCCGTCAGAATCCAAGGGCCGCTGGGACGACTACAAGCTGCTCGCCACCGTGCCCGGCAACGAGGCGTTCCAGTCGCTGGAGCAGTCGAGGTGCCCGCTGGTGAAGAAGTGACGCGTAGCGTCATCCCGGGGCGGCTCGAAGAGCCGAAGCCGGGATCCATCGGGCGTCAGTGACGGTTGAGAGATGGAGTCGTCGCGCCCCGGAATGACCGAGCAAAACAGTAACAAGGGAGACACCCATGAGCAACGAGATGGTCCTGCAAAAGCTCGAAGGCGGGCTGCTCACCATCACCATGAACCGTCCGGAGCGCAAGAACGCGCTCAACCCGGACATGGTGCGCGGGCTGGTCGAGGCGGCGCGGCGCGCGGCCGACGACGCGGAAGTGCGCGCGGTGCTGTTCAAGGGCGCGGGCGGCTCGTTCTGCGTCGGCGGCGACGTCAAGTCGATGGCCGAGGGCCGCGCGCCGCTGCCGTTCGAGCAGAAGCTCGCGAACCTACGCCGCGGCATGGAGGTCTCGCGCATCCTGCACCAGATGCCGAAACCCGTGGTGGCGCAGCTCGACGGGGCGGCGGCCGGCGCCGGCCTTTCGATGGCGCTGTCCTGCGACCTGCGCATCGCCTCCGAATCCTGCAAGATCACGACGGCGTTCGCCAAGGTAGGCTTCTCGGGCGACTACGGCGGCACCTATTTCCTGACCCAGCTGCTCGGCAGCGCGCGGGCGCGTGAGCTCTATCTGATGTCGCCGGTGCTGACCGCGAAGGAAGCGCATGCGATCGGCATGGTGACCAGGGTCGTGCCCGATGCCGAGATCGACGCGGCCGCGCATGAGCTTGCGATGTCTCTGGCGCAGGGTCCCTCGATCGCGCTCGGCTTCATCAAGCGCAACATCAACAACGCCGAGCATCTGGCGCTGGAAGATTGCTTCGACGGCGAGGCGATCCACCACACCCGCTGCGGCGATACCGCCGATCACAAGGAAGCGGCGAAGGCTTTCGTCGAGAAGCGCAAGCCGGCCTTCAGGGGCGAGTGACGATGGCCCCCTATATGCGCCTGCGGCAGATATGCCTGGTCGCGCCGCGGCTCGAGCCGGTGATCTCCGACATCGCCGCCATCATGGGCCTCGCCGTCTGCTATCGCGACGGCAATGTCGCAAAATACGGCCTGGAGAACGCGCTGCTCCCGGTCGACACCATCATGCTGGAGGTGGTGGCGCCGTTCAAGGACGGCACCACGGCCGGCCGCTTCATCGAGAAGACCGGCGGCCGCGGCGGCTATATGGCGATCTTCTGCTGCAACGATCCCGACGAGCGCGGCCGCAACGCCAATGCCATGGGCGTGCGCACGGCAAACGTCATCGACCACGCGCCCTATCACGGCGTGCAACTCCACCCCCGCGACTGCCGCGCGGCCTTCATCGAGTTCAACCACACCGAAGGCAGCGATGACATTCTAGGCGCGTACCCGCCGGCAGGACCGGACTGGCAGAAATTCATCCGCAAGGACGTGACTCAGGCGCTGACCGGCGTGGAAATGCAGAGCCCGGACCCGCAGGACCTCGCGGCGCATTGGGGCAAGATCATCGGCGTTGCGCCGAGCGGTGACGCCGAATTGGAGCTGCCCAACGCAACCTTCCGCTTCGTCAGGGGCCCCAATGAGATCATGAGCGCGCTGGAGTTTCGTGTGACCGACGCCGCGCGCGTGCTCGATGCCGCAAGGGCCAAGGGGCTTGCGATCGCGGGCAACGAGTTTTTGCTGGGCGGGGTGACGTTCCGGATTAACGCTTGACCGCTTGCGACATGTTTCGCTGTATCGTCATGCCCGGGTCTGTCCCGGGCATCCACGTTCTTGACGATGGCTGAGCAGCAAGACGTGGATGGCCGGGACAAGCCCGGCCATGACGGGGATAGCGCCAGATCAACAACTGGAATCTGCAGATGCCGCATCCGCTCGACAGCTTCTTTGCACCCGCCAGCATCGCGCTGATCGGGGCCTCGCGCGATCACGAGAAGATCCCGGGGCGGCTGCTCGCGATGCTGCGCAAGAACGAATATCCCGGACAGATCTATCCGGTGAACCCGAACTATTCCGACATCGACGGCCTCGCCTGCTACAAATCGATCGCCGGGATAGGCGCACCGGTCGATCTCGCCGTCATCATCATTCCCGCGCGGGCCGTGCTCGCCGCGCTCGAGCAATGCGCTGCCGCGGGCGTGAAGAATGCCGTCATCATCTCCTCGGGCTTCGCGGAGGAGGGCGGCGACAGCGCGGCGATGCAGGATGCCATCGCGGCGCTGGCGAAACGCACGGGCATGCGGATCTCCGGCCCGAACGCGGAAGGGTTTTTCAGCCAGGCGCAGCGCGTGGCGGCGACCTTCAGCCCGGCCGTGGACGTCAAGCCGGGCGTGCTGCCGCTCCTCGCCACGACGAAGCGGATCGGTATCGTCGCGCAGAGCGGTGGCATCGGCTTTGCCTATTATCATCGCGCCAGGGCGCTCGGCATCGCCGTGAGCTATGTCGTCAGCGCCGGCAACGAATCCGATCTCGGCGCCGGCGAGTTCCTCGACTACATGGTGCAGGACACCGCGACCGACGTCATCCTGCTGTTCATCGAGGGCATCCGCGACGTCGACAAATTTCTCGCGGCCGCGCGGCGCGCCGCCGAGCTGAAAAAGCCGATCATCGTCACGAAAGTCGGCCGCTCCGGCGCAGGCCAGCGCGCGGCTGCCTCGCACACCGCGAGCATGGCAGGCTGGTCGGCGGCCTATGATGCGGTGTTCGCCAAATACGGCTTCATCGTCTCCAATGATCTCGACGAGGCGCTGACGATCGCGGCGCTGCTCGCGAGCAATCCCCTGCCGAAGGGCGATCGCGTCGCGGTCGTGACGGTGTCGGGCGGCGCCGGCATCTGGGGCGCCGATGCCGTGGCACTGCAGGGTTTGCGCGTGCCTGAGCTTTCCGGCCTGGTCCAGGCGGAAATCAAGCAGCTGATGCCGTCCTACGGCACCGCGCGCAATCCGATCGACGTCACGGCGCAGGGCGTGACGTCGGGGGGCCTGCAAAAGAGCGTGGACCTGCTGACAGCCTCCGACGAGGTCGACGCGATCCTGGTCCTGCTGTCGCTGTCGAGCGAGGTGCGCAGGCCCTTCAAGGAAACTGAATTGAAGCCGGTGCTGGCCGCGCAGAAGAAGCCGGTGGTGTTCTATTCCTACACGGTGCCGTCCGACTTCTCCCGGCACGACCTCGCGAAGTCCGGCGTCGTCGTGCTGTCGGGCCTCACTCATGTCGGCGTCGCGATGCGCCAGCTCGTCGACTACGCAAAATTCAGCTTGCCGGAGCCGTCGGAAGAGACGCGGCTGCCGGCGCGCGATCTTTCGGCGCATCTGCGGTCAAAGGTGCTGTCGGAGGCCGACAGCAAGGCGCTGCTCCGCGCCGCCGGCGTCGCGCTGCCGGACGAAGTGCTGCTGAAAGAGAAGGGCGAGCTCGATGCTGCGGTTGCCCGCGTCGGCTTCCCGCTGGTGATGAAGATCCAGTCGCCGGACATCCCCCACAAGAGCGAGGTCGGCGGCGTGCGCGTCAACATCACCGCCAAGGGCGAGGTGTTTCTGGCGTTCGAAGCGCTGCTGAACAATGCACGCAAGCATCGCTCCGAGGCGGCGATCCAGGGCGTGCTGGTCGGCCCGATGGCGAAGCCGGGTGTCGAGATCATCATCGGCACGATGGCCGACGAAACATTCGGGCCAATGGTGATGGTGGGCCTCGGCGGCATCACCACGGAACTGTTCCGCGACGTCGTCTATCGCCCGGCGCCGGTCGGCGCGGAGGAGGCGGGCGCGATGCTGGCGGCCTTGAAAGCCGCTCCGCTGCTGACCGGGTTTCGTGGCGCGGCAAAGGCGGATGTTGCCGCGCTGGCGCAGCTCGTCGCCGACATTTCCGTGCTCGCTGCGCGCCATGCGGCGGAGATTGCGGAGATCGAGCTCAACCCGGTGCTGGTGCACCCGCAGGGGCAGGGCGTGACGATCGTGGATGCGCTGGTGGTGGGGAGGAAGTAGCGCGCTACAATCCCGCCGTCGTCCTGGACAAGCGAGCAGAGCGAGCGCCGATCCAGGACCCATTACCACAGGGAGATGTTTGACGAAGGCTGGTGGCTCCAGCTACTTCAACAATTGGCATTCGGGGTAATGGGTCCTGGCTTTCGCCAGGACGACCATTGAGAGTGTGGCCGCGCCGAGGAACAACCGCAATCACCTTCCCTTGAAGTTCGCAGCGCGCCGCTCTTCAGTCGCCTTCACGCCTTCCTTGAAATCCTCTGTCGAGCGCAGGCGGGTCTGCTCGGCGAGCTCGTGATTGGTCGCGGCCATCACGCGGTCGGCGAGATTCGCGCGCATGGTGGCGCGGGTGGAGAGCAGGCCGAGCGGGGAGCATTCGGCGATCTCGGCGGCAAGCTTCATCGCACCCGTCTTCACCTGGTCCTGCGGCACCAGCACATTGGCGAGGCCCCACTTCACCGCCTCTTCGCCGGTGACGCGGCGGCTGGTGTAGAACATCAACTCGGCGTTGTTCTTGCCGATCAGCTCCGGCAGCGTCACGGTCAGGCCGAAGCCGGGATGGAAGCCGAGTTTTGTGAAGTTGGCGGAGAAGCGCGCCTCGGGGCAGGTGACGCGGAAGTCCGCGGATACCGCGAGGCCGAGGCCGCCGCCGATGGCGGCGCCCTGCACGGCGGCGACGATCGGCTTCCTGGCGCGGAAGATGCGCACGGCCTGGATGTAGAGATGGTTGATCGCGCCCAGGCTGTCGGCCGGGTCGCCCTTGGCCTTTTTCTCGGCTTCCTGCGCTTCCTGCGCCTGCCGCGCGGGATCGCCGAAATTGGCGCCGGCGCAGAACGCCTTGCCCTGCGCCGAGAGCACGGAGGCGCGGATCTCGATGTCGCGGTCGAACTCCTCGAGCGCGTCCGCGATCTGGTTGATCAGCGAGATGTCGAAGAAGTTGAGCGGCGGCCGGCGGATTTCGATGGTGCCGACGTGCCCGACCTTCTCGACGCCGATGTCTTTGTAGGTGCTCATGATGATCCCTTATTGAATTAGCGCAAGCCCAGCCCGCGGGCGATGATGCCGCGCAGCACTTCGGTGGTGCCGCCCTGGATGGTGAGTTTTGGCGCGGTCTTGATCGCGAAGTCGAGCTGCCGCTCCAGCGTCTCGCGGTTGGTCGCGGTCTCCTCGACGAAGGCGGCGAGATCGCGCACGCGGTGCGGAAGCTGCTGCTCCCAGACCGTGCCGATGTCCTTGACGATGGAGGCTTCCACCACCGGCTCCTTGCCGGCCTGCAGCATGCCGGCAACCGAGACCGACATGCGCCGCATGGTGTGGAGTTGCGCCACCAGCCGGCCGATGCCTTCGGCGCTGCGGGTATCCGGGTTGGGGCCGACCGCGCGGACCAGCTCCGTCAGCACGTAGTAGGTTTCGAGGAAGCGCTCGGGACCGGAACGCTCATAGGCAAGCTCGCTGGTCGCCTGCTTCCAGGCGCCGTCGACTTCGCCGAGCACGTGATCGTCGGGTACGAAGAAATCGGTGAAGACGACCTCGTTGAACTCGTACTGGCCGGTGATCTGGCCGATCGGGTTCACCTTGATGCCTGGCTGCTTCATCTTGACCAAGAACTGCGTCAGGCCGTGACGGCGGTTTTCCTTGGTCGGCTGCGAAGTCCGGAAGATCGCGATCATGTAGTCGGCGATGTGCGCCGACGAGGTCCAGATCTTGGTGCCGTTGATGAGATAGCCGCCGTCGGTCCTGGTCGCGCGCGTCTTCGCCGCGAACAGGTCGGAACCGGAGTTCGGCTCGCTCATGCCGATGGCAAAGCAGATCTCGCCGCGGCAGATCCGCGGCAGGATGTCCATCTTGATGTGCTCGGGCGCGTATTTCAGCAGCACCGGGCCGCTCTGGCGGTCGGCGACGAAGAAGCGCCGCGTCGGCGCATTGGCCACGCGCATCTCCTCGGTCACCACATAGCGCTCCAGGAACGAGCGCTCCTGGCCGCCATATTTTTTCGGCCAGGTCATGCCGAGCCAGCCCTTGGCTCCGACCCGGCGGGAAAACTCCGGTGCGTCGGCGTCTTCGCGGTTGGGCTTGTGCGGATCGAAGGTGCCGGCGGCGATCTCTTCGGCGAGAAAGGCGCGCACTTCCTTGCGCAATTGCTCGCATTTTTCCGGCAGGCGAATCGGATCGAAACGGAGGGCAGCGGTCATAGGTCTCGTCCTTGTCAGCGCGAAGCCACGAGCGGCCACAATTCGTCGGCGCCGCGATCGGCGACCAACTTGCCGAGCTCGACGGCCCAGTGGCTCTCCGAGCCGAAATCGTCGCGCCAGGCCAGCGCCCGCAGCGAATAGCGGTGCAGGATGTGCTCGATGGTGAAGCCGATCGCGCCGTGGACCTGGTGCGCGATGCCGCCGCCTTTTTCCGCGGCCTCGGCGCAGCGGATCTTTGCCGCGGCGGCTTCGAGATAGACTTCGTCGTCGAACGACTTTGCGTTCGCGATCGCGTCGGCAGCCGATGTCGCCGCCGCGAGCGCCGCGGCGGATTCGCCGGCGAGACGGGCGAGATTGTGCTGCACCGCCTGGAATTTCGAGATCTTCTTCTCGAAGGCGACGCGCTCGTTGGAATAGCGCACGGAGATGTCGAGCATGGATTCCAGCGCGCCCGCGATCTGCAGGCTGCGCGCGACGCCGCCAATCAGCATCAGCGCGGTCTGGTCAAAACCCTTCGGCGCCGGCTTGATGGTGACGGGCAGCACCTTGTCGAGCGTCACGATATCGCTGTGGTCGTAGCCGACATTGAGGCCGGATTCGGTCCGGCCCTTCGCGGAATCGACCAGCGCGATCGAGACGCCGTCCTTGCCGTGCGCCAGCACCGCAAAATGCTTCGCCGCTTTCGCAAACGGAACGCCGCGGCAGCGGCCGGACAGCGCGCCGTCGGCATCGAGGGTGACGCGGTCCTTCGGCGATGCCGGCAGCACCGTCATCTCGCCCGCGGGCGAGGCGATCTTCACCTGGGCCAGCAGCCAGCCCGCCAGCATGGTTTCGGCGAGGGGAACCGCCACCGCGAAGCGACCGGCGGCGTTCAGCAGCGCGAAGCCGTCGGCGAGGCTCGCGCCGGAGCCGCCGAGATCGTCCGGCACCCATGACAAGGGCAGGCCGGCCTCGCTCAGCGCCTGCCACAGAGGCGCCTGCCACGAACCTTTCTTATCGTTGTTGATGGTTTGCGGATCGGCGAGATCGGCGAAGATCTTCTCCGCGGTCTCGACGACGATATTGTCACTCTCCGCCACAGCGTTCCCCGTATTTTGCCATTGGCGCGTCCGACCCAAACGGTTGGCGCACAGCCTCTTCTTGCGCCGGATGATCGGAAAAAGCCATGGCCCTGACAAGCGTTGATCGCAAGCCCATCTGCGGCGCAGGCATGGGCGCAAGGATCCATCGCCAATTATTCCGCTTAGCGGAGTTTGCTCGATTTGCAGGCCGCGCCAAACTCGCTAAACAAGGCCCCGGCAACTGACCAAGAAAAGGAAATACGGGATGGCAAAGGACGGCTTGTGCGCAATCGTGACGGGGTCCGCATCTGGCCTCGGTGCTGCGACCGCGGAAATTCTCGCCCGCAGCGGGGCGCGGCTCGTCATCAACTATTCCTCGAGCCAGAAGGAAGCCGAAGCCACCGCCGAGAAATGTCGCAAGGCGGGCGCCGCCGAAGTGCTGGTCGCGCAGGGTGACGTTTCCAGGGATGATGATTGCCGCAAGATCGTTGCGGCTGCCAGCGGCTGGGGCCGGCTCGACGTCCTCGTCAACAATGCCGGCACCACCAAGCACGTCGCCCATGGCGATCTCGACGGATTGTCGGCCGAGGATTTCCAGCGGCTCTATGGCGTCAACACCATCGGCCCGTTCCAGATGGTGCGCGCCGCGCGCAGCCTGCTCGAGGCCGGCGCGAAGGCTTCGGGACGGCCTGCCGCGGTGGTCAACGTGTCATCCGTCGCCGGCATCAGCGGCGTCGGCTCCTCGATCGCCTATGCTGCCAGCAAGGGCGCGCTCAACACCATGACGCTGTCGCTGTCGCGCGCGCTGGCGCCGCTGATCCGCGTCAACACGGTGTGCCCCGGCTATATCGACACGCCCTGGTTCACCAAGGGCCGCGGCGAGGCAGGCGCCAAGCAGGTGCGCGACAGCGTCGTGGCGAAGGTGCCGCTCAAGGTGGCATCATCAGCAGACGACATCGCGCAGCTCGTCTGCTTCCTGGCGATGCCGGCCTCCAGCAACATGACCGGCGAGGTCGTGCGCATGGATGCGGGGATGCATCTGATTACGTGATGCGTCAAACACTGGTGTCGTCCCGGCGAAGGCCGGGACCCACACTCCCAGGGAGTAGTTTGACGCGCGGCTGGCAACTCCGAATCTTCGCCAAACCACTTCCCGTGGTGATGGGTCCCGGCCTTCGCCGGGACGACGCCGAGTTTGTTGATGCGCGGCACCGCGACGCGTCGGCAGCTACCCCTTGATCACGCCGCTCGCGACCAGCCGGTGCCAGATGAACAGCACCACCACCGCGCCGATCGTGGCCATGATGAAGCCGGCGCCCTGGTCGGGGCTGTAATGGCCGATGGCCTGGCCGATGAAGGTGGCGAGAAACGCGCCGGCGATGCCGAGGATCGTGGTGAGGATGAAGCCGCTCGGATTGTTCGGCCCCGGCGCCAGCCAGCGTGCGATGAGGCCGGCGACGAAGCCGACGATGACGATCCAAAGCAGGCCGCCCATGCTCATGTCAGTGCTCCCCTTGCTGAACCAGCCTTGATCAAAGCCTGCCCGAGAGTTCGTTCTCGGTCGGTAGCCGTCCGTCCGGCGTCAAATGGTCGATCACCTGCGGCAGATATTGGCTGAGGCCGGAGAGCAGGTCCTCGCGCGAAAGGCCGCTCTGGGCGGACAGGCTCTGGATCTGGTCGGCGCCGAGTGCGCCGGCGAGATCGCCGGGCGCAATCGGCTTGTTCTCGCCCTTGCCGACCCAGGAATTGGCGGCTTCGCCCTGGCCACCCTGCTGAAGCTGCTTGAGGAGATCGCCGAGGCCGCCGCTCAGCACGGTGCCGGCCGCGCCGCCTGCGAGCAGGCCGCCGAGGCCGCCCTTGAGCAGGTCGTTGAGGCCTCCGCTGCCTGCGGGGCCGGCAGGGCTGGCGGGAATGGCGCCTCCGCCTGCATTCGCTTGCGTCGGCGGCGGCAGCGGCGAGCGCTGCTGCGGCTGCGGTGCCGCGCCGGGCTCGCCGGTCAGATGCTTGAAGGCCTTCCAGGCCAGCAGGCCGAGCAGCGCCATGGTCATCGGCGACATCCCGCCGGAAGATTGCTCGGAGCTCGGCGCGCCCGGGCCGCGCGGGCCGTTCTGCATGCCGTTGAGGACGTCGAGTAGACCCATGGTGCTCTCCTTTGGCCTTCTGCCGGTGACAGCCCCCGGGGCAAAAACATATGGGGGTCTCATGACGGTTACAAGGCGGATGCGTCGTAGCCGCGCGGCCCCTGGCTCTGCTATCGAAGCTGCGATGTTCAGGGAGCAAGGTCAGGCGATGACGGATCGACCGATCGTGGTAGCGGGTGCGGGCGCCATTGGCTGCTTCGTCGGCGGCATGCTGGCCGCCTCAAGCCGCCGCGTCGCGCTGCTGGTGCGGCCGCGGGTGAAGACCGAGATCGAACGGTTCGGCCTCCGGCTCACCGATTTCGACGGGTTCGAGAGAAGGCTCGACGCCGGCCAGCTCGCGCTGTCGCAAGATCCATCGATCTTCCACAGCGCCGGCATCGTGCTGGTCACGGTGAAGAGCGCGGACACGCCCGCTGTCGCGGATCAGATCGCGCAGCACGCGCCGCCGGATGCCGTGATCGTCTCCCTGCAGAACGGCGTCGGCAATGTCGGCGTGCTGCAGGAGCGCCTCGGCGGCCGGCAGGTGCTCGCCGGCATGGTGCCGTTCAACGTGATCGCGATGGGCGACGGGCGCTTCCACCGCTCGACATCCGGCGACATTCATGTCGGTGAAGATGCAGCGAATACGGCTGCGGCGCTCTCGGTGCCGGGGCTGCACCTGCGCGCAAGTCCCGACATCGCCGGGGTGCAGTGGGGCAAGCTGATCCTCAACCTGAACAATGCGCTCAGCGCGCTCTCGGACATGCCGCTCGCCGCCCAATTGGCCAATCGCGAATGGCGAAGACTGTTCGCCGACCAGATGGTCGAGGGACTGGCCGCGCTGAAGGCCGCCGGCATCGCGCCGGTGTCGGCGACGCCGGTCCCGGCGAGCTGGACGCCGGCCCTGCTGCGACTGCCCGACATGATCTTCAATGCGATCCTCGGCCGCACCATGAAGATCGATCCCGAGGCGCGCTCCTCGATGTGGCAGGACCTGAAGCAGGGTCGCAGGACCGAGATCGACTATCTCCAGGGGGCGGTCATCGCGCTCGCCGAGCAGAACAACGTCGCCGTGCCTCTGATGCGCCGCATTGTCGCGCTGATCAAGGAGGCCGAGACGGCGGGCAGGGGCCCGCCGCAGCTGACGCCGCGGCAGATCCGCGGCGCCGCCTGAGTGCGATGGAGGAATGCGGTGAGACGTTGCTTGACAATCATGCTCGCGCTGGGCGCGCTCTCCGGCGTCTCCACCTCGGCCGACGCGAGGCCGCCGACGGTGATGAATTCTCCCGGCTATGACGCGCGCCTGCAGGAAAGCCGCAAGGCGCTCGGAGGTTCACCGGCGACAACCACGCCCGCGACTGCACCAGCGGCGACGCCCAAGCACGGGAAGAAAAAGCAGACGAAGTGAGGCGCACCGCTGGCGCAACATCCTCACGCGTCGTCCCGGCCTGCGCCGGGACGACAGGGGAGTTTGTGGCGACGAAGAAAGACGCCGATCGCTATTCAGCCCTTCTTCGCCGGCTTGCTCGGCGGCGGGCTGAACAGCTTCTTGAGTTCATTGAGGCCTTCCGACAGGCGCGGCCATTCGCAGGAGAACGAGCCCCTGGTGCATGTCGCACCCTTTTGCCGCAGGACCTTCGGCCGTTCGACCGGCACCGGTACGCGCTCGACCTCGCTGCGCAGCGTGACCTGCTGGAGCTCGCGCGCCTGCCGTTCCTGCTGTTCGCGCTGCTGCCGCGCGGCGGCTTCCTCCGCATCATTGCTGCGGCGCTGATCGGCGAGGTAGAGAGCGTAGGACTGGTCGATCTTCCGCTGCTCCTCCGGCGTCGGGTTGGGGCCGGCGATCTCGAAGGTGCGGTCCTGCAGAAAGTCGTAATAGGTATAGCCGCCACCCGCCTTGCGACGGCCGGCGAATTTGGCGTTGCAGTCGGCAAGCGCGGACGTCTTCTCGGCCTTGGTCGCGGCCCTCTCGGCGGCGTCGGCGCATTCCTCGAAGTCCGCCGGTGCGCGCTTCCACCATTGGGCGTCGGCATGCGACGGCGCCAGCAGAAAAAATCCTGCTGCGGCAAATACAAGCGCACGCGATGCAGCGACGTCCGACATTCTAAAAGAGTATTCCTTGCGACACTCAACCTGACTTGAGTCGAAGCGGATTTTTGCCCCTTTACCGCCGGCTTGTCACCCTTGGAACCCGTGAAATTCATGGCTGGGTTGCTGACATTTTTTGCTTGACGTGGCCCGGCAGCCGCCTCCGGCTGTTACACTTCGCCCGCGACGCGCCTCATCCCGGGGCGACGCCAAAAAAGAGACGAAACGGAAACGCCAGATGCTGCTGCCCTTGTCCGACGTGCCGCGCTGGTACGCTCAACGCAAACCGCAAGGCACGATCGCCGTCCAGCATGGGCAGGACACGCTGACATGGGACGAACTCGAGCGCGGCGCCAATCGCCGCGCGCGCGCCTTTGCCGCCAAGGGCGTCAAGCCCGGCGATTTCGTGGCGATCGGCCTGCCCAACGGCAACGCGTTCTTCGAGACGACGTTTGCGGTGTGGAAGTGCGGGGCGACGCCGACCTCGCTGTCATGGCGGCTGCCGCGCGGCGAGGCCGCCGCGGTTCTGGACATATTGAAACCGGCGCTGGTGGTCGGCGGCGAGGCCGACTGGAATGCGCCGAACCGGCTCCCTGCGGACTTTGTCCCGGATGGATTTTCGGATGAGCCTATAACCCCGCCGGTGGCGCGCTACTGGAAGGCCATGACCAGCGGCGGCTCGACCGGCCGTCCCAAGGTCATCCTCGATCACCAGCCCGCAGTGATCGACACCGCGGCCGCGCTGCCGCTCAACATGACCTTCGGTGCGTCACTGCTCAACCCCGGCCCGCTCTATCACAATGCGCCGTTCATCGTGTCGCATTATGCGCTGTTCGGCGGCGGCAAGCTTACAGGCCTCGTCAAGTTCGATGCCGAGGAGACGCTGCGCCAGATTGCCCGCGAGCGGGTGCAATGGGTCAATTTCGTGCCGACCATGATGCACCGGATCTGGGCGCTGCCGGAGCACGTGCGCAATTCTTATGACGCGTCGAGCCTGCAGACCGTGTTTCACATGGCGGCTCCGATGCCGCCCTGGCTGAAGGAAAACTGGATCGCCTGGCTCGGCCCGGAGCGGATCTGGGAGCTCTATGGCGGCACCGAGCGGCAGGGCGCCTGCATCATTTCCGGCACGGAGTGGCTGACGCACAAGGGCTCGGTCGGCAAGATCGGCGAGACGGCGCGCCTGCGCATCATCGGCGAGGACGGCAACGACGTCGCGCCCGGCGAGACCGGCGAGATCTACTTCCTCAACAATGACGGCAAGGACGCCACCTATCACTATCTCGGCGCCGAGCCGAAGCGCCGCGTCGATGGCTGGGAATCGCTCGGCGACATCGGCAGGCTCGACGCCGAGGGCTATCTCTATCTCGGCGACCGCCTCGCCGACATGGTGCTGCGCGGCGGCGCCAACATCTATCCTGCAGAGGTCGAGGCGGCGGTCTCCGAGTGCCCGGGCGTGCGGTCCTGCGTGGTCGTAGGCCTGCCGGATCCGGAGCTGGGCCAGCGCGTGCATGCCATCATCGAGCCGGAGCCCGACACGGATGGCCAGGCGATCGCCGATCGAATGGCCGACTTCCTGAAGGACAGGCTCAGCCGCTACAAGCATCCCGAAAGTTTTGAGGTGGTCAGCGCCCAGCCCCGTGACGATTCCGGAAAAGTCCGCCGCACCCTGTTGCGCGACGAACGCGCGGCGTGGATGAAGGAGGGGCGCGCGTTCCGGATCATGCCGTCGAAGGCGCGGGCGCACGCCGACTGAAGAGATCGAGGAGGGACCTGACTGTCATGACCATCACCATCGCGGCCAACAGCGTTCCAAAACCCCCGGCCGACATCATCGAGGGTTTTCGCGGCGCGCCGACCTCGGTCATTTCGGACAATCTCGGCCGGCTGCCCGGCGCGGTCGGGCTGAAGCCGTATCATCGCGGCGGCAAGTTGGTGGGGACCGCGTTCACGGTGCGCACGCGGCCCGGCGACAATCTCGCCATCCATCGCGCGCTCGAGCTGGTCGGTCCCGGCGACGTCATCGTGGTTGACGGCGGCGGCGACGAGACCCGGGCCCTGGTCGGCGAGATCATGAAGAACATCGCCGAGTGGCGCAAAGCGGAAGGCTATGTGATCGACGGCGCCATCCGCGACGTCGCGGCGTTCGCGGCCTCCGATTTTCCCTGCTATGCGCGCGCGGTGATCCATCGCGGTCCCTACAAGAACGGCCCCGGCGAGATCAACGTCCCCGTGACGATCGGCGGCAGCGTGATCTCGCCCGGCGACATCGTGGTCGGCGACGAGGACGGCGTAGTGTCGTTCCCGGCTGCCGGCGCCGCCGCGCTGCTTGAGGCGGTGCGCGCCCAAATCGCGCGCGAGGAGGAGACGCTGAAGGCGATCCGCGAGGGCCGCTACCAGGGCGCCTACGGCAAATCCTGACACGACGAAGGGGAGGATGGCGTGAGCCAGAAGGACGAATTCCACAATCTCGACAATGCCGCCGACGGCCTGTTTCGCGAGCTCGCGGCAGGTGTGACCACGCGCATCTTCTCGGGCGAGCAGGCGATGCTGTCGGTGGTGACGCTGGCGCCGCATGCGCAGGGCACGCTGCATCATCATCCCGAGGAGCAATGGGGCGTGCTGCTCGACGGCTCGGCCATCCGCGTCCAGGGCGATGAGGAAATCGCGGTGAAGAAGGGCGATTTCTGGCGCACGCCGGGCAACGTGCCGCACACCATGCGCGCCGGCCCGGACGGCGCCCGCGTGCTGGACATTTTCAGTCCGCCGCGGCCTGAATACAAGAAAGCAGGGTCGGGCTTCGGAACGACGTAGCGCTCAAAGGCAAAAGCCGAGCGCAAGACAAAAAGGGGGAGGGGACCATGACGATCACACGACGCGCGCTGCTGGCAGCGCCGGCCATTCTCGCGCTGACTCCAGCGGCGGCGCAGGCCGGCAAGATCACTCTGGTGGTGCCGTTTCCACCGGGCGGCTCGACCGATGCGCTGGCGCGGCTCCTGCAGGCCAGCCTGCAAACCAAACTGAACCGCATCGTTCTGGTCGAGAACAAGTCGGGCGCGGCCGGGGCGCTCGGCGCCGCGCAGGTGGCAAAAAGCCCGCCCGACGGCTCCTCGTTCCTGGTCACCTTCGATTCCCACGCCGTGATCCCGTCGATCCTCGACAAGCCGCCGGTGGATGTCGAGCGCGAGCTGGTGCCGGTCTTCCTGGTCGGCACCGCGCCTTACGTGATCGCGGCCGGCGCCGGCCGTCCCTACAAGAGCTTTGCCGACGTGGTCGCGGCCTGCAAGGCAACGCCGGGCGCGGTGAAATATGCCTCCGTCGGCATAGGCACGCTCGGCCATCTCGCCATGACCGTGCTCGGCGGCAAGGCCGGCGTCGAGATCACCCACGTGCCCTATCGCGGCGGCGGCCCCGCGATGAACGACGTGCTCGGCGGCCATGTCGACCTGATCGCGGGCTCGGCCGCGCTGGTCGCCGCCCAGCTCGGCACCAATCTGCTGCGTCCCATCCTGCAGCTCGGCCGCGCGCGGCTGCCGGCGCTGCCGGATACCCCGACCGCGATCGAGGCGGGCTTTCCGGATTTCGAGACGCTCGCCTGGTGGGGCATTTTTGCCCCCGCAGGCACGCCACCCGACATCGTCTCGGCCATGGCGACGGCGTCAAAGGAGATCCTGAGCGAGCCCGCGACCGCCGCCCAGCTCAGGGATACCCAGCAGATGACGCTGCTGCTTCAGGATGCGCCCGCCTTCAAGACCTTCTTCGACACGCAGGTCGCCTATTGGGGCAAGGTGGTGAAGGACAACAATATCCGGGCGTGAAGGGGACGTATTGAGCAAGGCGAGGGCTTCCGATCCGGCCCTCGCTTTGATATGAACGCCTCCAGGCAACCCGCCGACGCGCGGGTTCCGCGGTCCCGTAGCTCAGCCGGATAGAGCGGCGGTTTCCTAAACCGTAGGTCGGATGTTCGAGTCATCCCGGGATCGCCAGTTTTTTCGTAGACTCCCCGAAAAACGCCGGGATCGCCGGTCTAACCGGCAATGAACTGCTCCACCTCTTCACGCGATGGTTTTTCGTGCTCGATGTGATCGTCTCCACCCTCGACCGGCGACCAGGGCAACAGGTGCGGAGGCTGAAACCGGTCACCGTCAAGATGGCGGATCAATGCGCGCGCCAAACTGACGATATTGGCGCAGCGTTGGGCGAAATGCAGCACTCTCACCAGACCTGTCGAGTCGATCGCCACATCGCGCGGCTCGCCCGGACGAACGCGCGCACTATGCCTGAGGATGACGTCGTGGACATTCTGCTCCAGAGCGTCGTTTGCAGCATTCGTCTCCAGCAGCAGCCGGTAAACTGCGTTGTAAACGTCGCTTTCGACAACGCCATCGGCTAGGGGGTCGAAACTCAAAAACGTGGGAGAAGACGGCGCCTGCGAGAGGACGCTCGCGGGGAAGCGCTTTCCGAGCGTCCATATCAGCACGGTGCTCAGGCGATCCCATGTCTCGGCCGGTAGGGCGACCTGGCTACTTTGTAAGTCTTGGGACCTCAGAGTGAATTCGGCGAGGAAAGCCTGCACGGCAGCCCGTATGTCGATCAATCCGCCATCCTGCCTTGGAAGGCAGATGCGCAGTGCCTCAATAAGCTCGTGCCGAAGCGAGCGCCGGAAAGCTGCTTCCTGCATCGGAAGCGCCACCGGCAGCACCGTTCGCAGGGTGTCGACGACGTCACGAAATGAATCGAAGGTGTGGATCCAATTTCCCGTTGGTAGTGCGCCTCCCTCCGTCAGTGCTTTCTTGGTTTCGGCGTTGCGCGATACTTCGTCGATGAAGGATACGGTAAAGTCCGGATCCTCGGCGAATGTGCTCTTCAGCTTGCGGCGTTCCTCGTCGCTTATGCCTTGGCGCGCGAGCGCTTTGTAGGTTTCGCGGAAATTCCACGTGTCTGACCTGACGAATGTCATCAGCTTGAGTCGTCCAGCGTCGTGCAATGCGAGCGCGTGGCGGTATTCCTGTTGAGTTATCGTGACTTTGCCGCCGACGTCGAACCATCCACCGCGTCGTGCGCCAATGATGAGAACATAATAGTCGCAATTCTCTATCGATTTGAGGCAGGCTTCGTAGGAGTGCCTGTCGAGCTCCTTCTGAAAGTCGTTGAATTCTGACGCAAGCACGAGGCAGCCCTGTTCCTCGAGGTAGAATTTGAGCGCGCTTCGCAGATCCCGGAGGTCGAATATCGTGGAGGACAGAAAAAAGCTTGGAGGTCTCACAGGATGCTCCCTTACAGCGCCGCGTCTTGGATCTTCACGATGTAGGATACCTCGCGGCCCGGTGCGCCCCGTTCGGCGGGAAGCAGCGTCGATGCAGTCCACGACAATCCAAATGGCTTTGCTGAATCCCTCGACAGCCAGTCTCTTCTGAGCTGGTCGTAGGATGCGCCCCCGGCCTGCACGAGGGCGCGACATTGGCTTATTTCGTAGTCCAGTCCCAATTGCCGTATGTGCGCGCGGTAGCGCGATAGCACGTCCGCTAGAATGTCCGCCGCTTCGGCGTAGCTGACATCGCTACGCGCGGTACTTGATATCCACGCCCTCAGCGCCCGGAGGCGTTCCTGGGAATCGGGATCGGCTCTGAACGCCACGATCTCCGACCAGGGAGTACGTCTGCTGGGCACGGGCACCTGGTCCAGGACCACGTGCAGCAATTGCTGCCCAGAGATCTTTTCGTCGATACCGACGGCAGGACCGGAGGGATCTTCTTCCAGATTTGTCGCCAGCGCTCTTCCGCTTTCCCGCCAAGCGAGTGCCTGGCGTCGGGCGATGAGTACCGAGATTTCCCAGCCCAGGTTTGTCATGGCCTGCGACAGCGGAAATGCTTCGGGTGGGGCCGGCTGGAATCCGGCCTCGGTCCGCAAATGGGACCTCCATTCGGCTTCGAGGCGAATACCTTCCCTGCTCAAGGTCTGCACCAGCCGGTCGAGCTCCGAGACCTTTTCGGAGCGTACATTGGGGCCGTCCTTGCTCATATATGACTGGAAAAGAAAGCCGCGTTCGATCAGCCAATCGCAGTCACTGATGGTGTCAGCTTTGCCGTATCCGCTGCTCCGCTGATGATGCAGGCAATTTTCTAGATCAATGATGTCGAACTTCTCGAAAAAGAGTCCGTAGCGCTTCAACCATTGCGCCGGACGCGCCATATGCCTGTTGAACGATCCCACACCAATGTGCGGCAGCGACATGGCAATCCTCCTTGTTGAGGGCCGTCCCCCAAGATCCGGCAGAACGAGGGGCGGGATGTAGCAATAATAGCTCCGGTGCCGGAAACCAGCAGATGCAATTCGACCCGGCGTGCAATCGATTTGCCGTCTCGCTAAGTCGTTGATAAGACATGGGTGGACCTTATGCCGAACGGGGTCGGAGCTTGCCGTACGGAGGGGCGCCCTTTGTCCCGGCAAAGCTCGGCAGGCTCTCCGGCGTAGAAGTTGCTAGAAGCAGGACCCTTCCTTGGCCTTGCCGCATGCCGGCAACGCATCTTCCGGAGACTCCGATGCCCTTCGACCTGATCCTGCGCGGCGGCCGCGTTGTCGACCCCTCGCAGAAGCTCGACGCGGTCACCGACGTCGCCTTCGCCGGCGGCAAGGTGGCGGCCATCGGCAGCGGCCTCAAGGCGGATCCGGCGACCGACGTCCGCGACGTCTCGCAGCTCATCGTCACGCCCGGGCTGATCGACCTGCACACCCATGTCTATTGGGGCGGCACCTCGCTCGGCATCGATGCCGAGGAATTTTGCCGCAACTCCGGCGTCACCACGTCCGTGGACACCGGCAGCGCGGGCCCCGGCAATTTCGCCGGTTTCCGCAAGCACGTGATCGAGCCGAGCCAGGTTCGCATCCTCGCCTATCTGCACGTGTCGCATGCCGGCATCTTCGGCTTCTCGAACCGGGTCATGGTCGGCGAGAGTGAGGAGCTGCGGCTGATGAATCCGGTCGATGCGGCCAAGGTGGCGGATGCCAACCGCGACCTCATCGTCGGCATCAAGGTGCGCGTCGGCCTGCACGCCTCGGGCACGTCGGGGACGGTGCCGCTCGACATCGCGCTTGAGGTCGCCGACGAGGTCGGCATGCCCTTGATGGCCCATATCGACCACCCGCCGCCGAGCTACGAGGAGGTGCTGGCGCGCCTGCGCCCCGGCGACGTGCTGACCCATGCGTTCCGGCCCTTCCCCAACACGCCGGCAACCGCCCAGGGCACGGTGAAGCGGGCGGTGCTGGACGCGCGGGAGCGCGGCGTGCTGTTCGACATCGGTCATGGCAAGGGCTCGTTCGCGTTCAAGACCGCGCGCGCCATGCTCGCCAACGGCTTCTATCCGGATACGATCTCCTCCGACATCCATCAGCTCTGCATCGACGGCCCGGCCTTCGACCAGGTCACGACCCTGTCGAAATTTTTGTGCATGGGCATGGAGCTGTCGGACGTCGTCGCGGCCTCGACGGTGAATGCCGCGATGGCCCTGCGCCGCCCCGAGCTCGGCAGCCTCAAGCCCGGCAGCGTCGGCGACGCGACGCTGATCTCGATCCGGGAAGGCCAGTTCGACTATGTCGACGTGGTCGGCGAGCATCTTACCGGAGACAGGAAGATCGTTTCCGAGGGCGTCGTGATCGGCGGCCGCTGGTGGCATCCGAATTGAACCGGCGCAAGGCCTGGGCGCGGCGGCACGGCCCTATGCCGCATCCCTCTCTGCGGCGGTCCGTCGCTCCCGCTCCGCGATAGATTACTTTTGCGGCAATCTGTATTTGTGCCGGGCCGATTTTTTTCTACCATCCGGCCGACGTGAGCGCGAAGAGGCGCCCTGCCGATTTTTATGTTGGGTTTTTATCCGCCCATTTTTCACAAGTTCATTTCAGAGAGGGATGCCGTGAGCATCAAGGCGACTCCCAGCATCGCCGCCGCAGCGCGAGCCCGGATTGCAGATCGATCCGCCGGGTACGTCTTCGCCGAGAAGAACCTCAGTTTCGTGCCCGCGGCCAAGCCGCCGCTGAAGGAGACACCAATTCGCGGATGAACCGACATTAGGATGGACAACATGCGGTTTCGAGATGACAACGCCGAATTCGAGACGTGGCTGCGCAAGCAGTGTCCGGTCGTCGAGGACGATCTCGTGTACAAGCACAAGCGCATGCGCAAAAGCGCGTTCATCTTCCTGCGTGCGACCTATTTTCGCTGGGCACGGCGGATCGAGACGGTATGTCCCGCGCTGAAGGCCGCTCCGCGCGTTCTCTCCGTCGGCGACACCCACACCGAAAACTACGGCACCTGGCGTGACCTGGAGGGGCGCCTCGTGTGGGGCATCAACGATTTCGACGAGGCTGCCATCATGCCCTATCCGTTCGACCTGGTGCGGCTGGCTACAAGCGCCCGTCTCGCTGAGGACGTCGCGATCGGCAACGGCGAGGTGGCGGACGTCATTATCGAGGGTTACGAGCAGGGTCTGAAGCAGCCGCATTCCGCGCTCCTGGACGAGCAGCAGTCATGGATGCGCGAGTATGTCGCCTGCACCGACGAGGAGCGCGCGGAGTTCTGGGACGAGGTCAAGACGTATCCGGACGCCACGCCGCCGCGGCCCGTCGCATCCGCCCTGAAGAGCAGCCTGCCGCTGGGTGCCTGGCTGGTTCGCTTCGCCTCGCGCAGGAAGGGCGGTGGCGGCCTCGGCCGGCCGCGTTTCGTCGCCGTCGCCGATTGGCGCGGAGGCCGGATCGTCAGGGAAGCCAAGGCGCTGGTGCCGTCGGCATGGGATTGGGCGCACGGAAACAAGGGCGATTCGCGCTTCCTGGCGCTTGCGACAGGCACATACCGCGCCCCCGATCCGCATCTCGCGCTGACGGGGGGCTTCATCATCCGGCGGATCGCGCCGGATTCGCGCAAGGTGGATCTCGGCGATCGCCCCGGCGAGAGGCTCAAGCTCGACCTCCTGCGTGCCATGGGTTTCGAGCTTGGGGCGATCCATGCGGCGACGCAAGGCGCGTCGGCAAAAATCCTCGCCGACCTCAGGACGCGCAAGGCAGGCTGGCTTCGCGGCGCGGCCAAGGACGCGGCCGAAGCGATGGAAGAGGATTTTTCGGACTGGCGCGCGGCGACCCGGAACGATGGGACGCTCCGGTGACGCTGCCGGCCGGACGACAGCCTACAGCGATCTTGCGATCAGCAGCTTCATGATCTCGTTGGTGCCGCCGTAGATCTTCTGGATGCGGGAATCGATGAAGATGCGCGAGATCGGATATTCCTGCATGTAGCCGTAGCCGCCGAACAGTTGCAGGCATTCGTCGGCGGTCTGCACCTGCTTCTCCGAGCACCAGTATTTCGCCATCGACGCCGTGACGGTGTCGAGGTCCTTGGCGACCAGCCGCTCGACGCACCAGTCGACGAAGACGCGCGCGATCATCGCCTCGGTCTTGCGCTCGGCGAGCGTGAAGGCGGTGTTCTGGAAATCCATCAGCGGTTTGCCGAACGCCTTGCGCTCCTTGGTGTAGTCGGTGGCGAGCTTGATCGCGCGCTTCATCGAGGCGACAGCCCCGACCGCGAGCGACAGCCTCTCCTGCGGCAACTGCTGCATCAACTGCACAAAGCCCTGGCCTTCCTCCTTGCCCAGCAGGTTTTCCGGCGGCACCACGACGTTGTCGAAGAACAGCTCCGACGTATCGGAGGCGTGCAGGCCGATCTTGTCGAGGTTGCGCCCGCGCTTGTAGCCATCCGCACCCGCAGTCTCGACCACGAGCAGCGAAATGCCCTTGGCGCCAGCCTCGCCCGTGCGTGCGACGACGACGATGAGATCGGCGGCCTGGCCGTTGGTAATGAAAGTCTTCTGGCCGTTGATGAGGTAGGAATTGCCCTGCTTTTTCGCGGTGGTCTTGACCGCCTGCAAGTCCGAGCCGGTGCCGGGCTCGGTCATGGCGATGGCGCCAACCATTTCGCCCGAGGCCATCTTCGGCAGCCAGCGCGCCTTCTGCTCCTCGGAGCCGTAGTTCAGGATGTAGTGGGCGACGATGGCGCTGTGCACGGAGACGCCGGTCGTCAGCTCCGGCACCGTGCTCTCGAGGTCTTCCAGCACGGCGGCTTCATAGGCGAAGGTCGCACCCAGGCCGCCATATTCCTCTGGCACGCTCGGCAGCAGCGCGCCCATCTCGCCGAGCCCGCGCCAGGCGAAGCGGTCGACCATCTTCTGCGCGCGCCATTTCTCGGCATGCGGGGCCAGGTCCTTGGCGAGATATTTCCGGAACTGGTCGCGGAAGACGTCGAGCTCTTCGGTCATCCAGGAGGAGCGGTAGGACATGGGTACCTCGATCGGTGCGGTTTGCCGGCTTGGTAGGCCAGCCGGTCGCGGCAATTATTGTGTTTTCAGGCTGCGCCGGTGACGCTACCAAGGCGACCGTAGCAGCGTCTGCAGGGATGTCTGACATTGGCTGTCAAAACTCAAGAGCTCAAGCTCGATATCGGGCGCATCGGCACGGTCTCGGCCATCCTGATGCAGCCGGACAAGCCGCGCGCGTGCTATGTGCTGGCGCACGGCGCAGGAGCCGACATGCGGCATGCGTTCATGGCGAAAGCCGCGGCCGGCCTTGCGGAGCGCGGGGTCGCAACGCTCCGCTTCAATTTTCCCTACATGGAGAACAAGCAGCGGCGTCCCGATCCGCCGGCGGTGGCGCACGCCAGCATCCGCGCGGCCGTGGAGGAGGCGGCGCGGCTGTGTCCCGGCGTGACGCTCGTGGCGGGCGGAAAGTCCTTTGGCGGGCGCATGACCTCGCAGGCGCAGTCCAAGACGCCGCTGCCCGGCGTGAAGGGACTCGCCTTCCTCGGCTTTCCCCTGCATGCCGACAAGAAGCCGTCGTCCGAGCGCGCCGAGCACCTCGCCGGCATCGCGATCCCCATGCTGTTCCTGCAGGGGACGCGTGACGGGCTTGCCGATCTCGGCCATCTCAAGCCCGTCATCGCAGCGCTCGGAGCGAAGGCAAGGCTGCACGAGGTCGAGGGCGGCGATCATTCCTTCGCGGTGCTGAAGAAGTCCGGCCGCAGCAATGAGGACGCGCTGACAGAAGTGCTCGACACGCTCGCCGCCTGGATCGACGCGCTGGCCTGAGGCTCAGGTGGAGTAAAGCCCCTTGTCACGTGCCTTCTGGATCGCGAGCGCGGCGATCAGGTCGAGCGTCGGCGTCGACAGCCCGGCGGCGCGCGCGAAGGCGGCGGGCGCCCGCACCAGCACGTCGATCTCCATGGCGCGGCCGAGCTCGTAATCCTGCAGCAGCGACGGCTTGTGGTTGGGGGCGGGGCCGCTGCGCGTCACGCGCTTGACCTCGGGGATGAAGTGCTGGGCGATCTCGTTGGCCTCGTTCAGCATGCGCGGAATCACGTCGGCGAAGGCCGGGTCGTCGCGCACGCCGCGCGCGGTCTGGCCGGTGAGCAGGCACAGGACCGACAGCGACATGTTGGTCAGCAGCTTTGACCAGATCGCCTCGCGGATCTCGGCAACCGGCGGCGATTCCAGCCGGGCATCGTTGAAGGCGTTCCGCAGCCTCGTGATGCGCTCGCAGTTGCGGTCGTCGCACTCGCCGATCAGCAGGCGGTTGCGGTCCGGCGTCACGTTCTGCACCACGCCGGGCGCGACCACCTCGTTGGAGGAGAAGATGACACCGCCGATGATCCGTTCCTTCGGGATGCAGGCGCGCAGGCGGCCGCCGGGGTCGAGGAAGGAGATGTCGGGCGGGGTGGGGTGCCGCGGCGGCAGGCCGATGCCATACCACCAGGGAATGCCGTTCTGCGCGAACACGATCGCGGTGTCGTCCTGGAGCAGCGGCTTGATGCTGGAGACGAGCCCCGTCAGCGCGGTTGCCTTCAGCGTCGAGATCACGATGTCCTGCGGGCCTAGCTGGGCCGGATCGCCGGAGGCGTTCACCCTGGCGCCGACCTCGGAATCGCCGACGCGCAGCTTGAGGCCACCCGCGCGCACCGCCTCCAGATGCGCGCCGCGCATCACGCAGGAGACCTCGTGGCCGGCACGCGCCAGCCTGACCGCGAGATGGCTTCCGACGGCGCCCGCGCCGAAGATGCAGATGCGCATGTGATGTCCCGTCCTGATCCCGTGGCGTCCCCAACGCAGCATGACACAACCCGCCATGCGATGGGCGCGGCAGCCCCACGCTGGAAAGATATGGATCGGGGCGCGTTGCCTCGGCCATAGTGCAAGGCAAAAGTGCAAGGAATAGTGCAAGGCAAACGAATGACCGGAGGATCGCCGATGACTGACAGCCCCGTCCTGTGGACCCTGGATGCGCGTGGGGTTGCGACCGTCACGTTGAACCGGCCCGAGGTCAACAACGCCTATGACGGCGCGCTGATCGCGGGCGTGCTCGCCGCCATGGACGAGCTTGGCAAAAAGCCCAACCTTCGCGTCGTCGTGCTCCGGGGCAACGGCAAGCATTTTCAGGCCGGCGCCGACCTCAGATGGATCAACGGCGTGCGGCCGCAATCGCCCGATGCGAATGAGGCGGCGTCCCGCGCGACGTTCGAGGCGGTGCAGCGGCTCAACACCCTGCCAGTCCCGACCGTCGCGCTGGTGCAGGGCGGCTGCTTCGGCGGCGGCACCGGCGTGATCGCGGCCTGCGACGTCGTGATCGCGGCCGACAACGCCCTGTTCTCGATCACCGAGGTGCGCTGGGGGCTGACGGCGGCGATCATCATCCCGCAGCTCTGCGACGCCATCGGCGTGCGGCAGGTGCGCCGCTATGCGCTGACCGGCGAACGTTTTGGCGCCGAGGACGCCCGCCGGATCGGCCTCGTCCACGAGGTCGTGCCGCTCGCCGACCTTGAAGCCGCAGGCGGCAAGGTGGTCGAGCAGTTGCTCGCCAACGGGCCGGACGCGATGGCCGAGACCAAGCGGATCGCGCTGGAGAGCTCGTTCGGTGGAATGGCGGTGGACGATGCGGCCTACAAGCGGCTCGTGCACCTGCATTCGGTCAAGCGCCAGAGCGCGGAGGCCGCGGAAGGGCTCGCCTCGTTCGCCGAGAAGCGCGCGGCGAATTGGAGCAGCGGCAAAGGGTAGGGGTCAGCAGCCGCGGCAGATGTTGTTGATGCTGCGGTAGACGGCCTCGTCGTCGCGCCGCAACTGCTGCAGCGTTTCGAGCGCATTGCTCTCGGCAGCCGGCTGGGACGGCTTGCGTCGTGCAGCCAGCTCTTCCTCCTGCCGCTTGTAGCAGGCCTCGCGATCGGCCTTGGCCTGGATGAAGCGGCAGTTCTGCTCCAGCGCTGTTGCGGGGGCCGCCGAGATCGCGAGCACGACAAGGGCAGACACGGTCAGTTTCACGAACATCGAATCCATGCGCGCCGTTGTTTCAGGTCCACCGCCCCTGAGCAACCCCGATCTTGCGACGGGAGGGCGAGCCGGGCTAATCCACGACCCTGTGCAGGCCAAAGTTTTCGGGAGCGGACGCGCCATGCCGGCCACGATGATCGAAGAACCGGCGCGAAAAGTGCCGCTCTACGGCGAATATGAGGTGGTTGTCCTTGGCGGGGGACCCGCCGGCATCGTGGCGGCAGCGTCCGCGGCGCGCGCCGGGCGGAAAACGCTGCTGATCGAGCGCTACGGCTTCCTCGGCGGCATGGGCACGGCCGCCGGCGTCACCAATTTCTGCGGCCTGCATGGCAATGTCTACGGCCAGTCCCACCGCCTGGTGCAGGGCCTGGCGTCCGAGTTGCTGGCGCGGATCGACCGCCTTGGCGGCCTCAACGCGCCGCACCTTATCCTCGGCAAGGTGTTTGCGCAGGCCTATGACACCGCCGCCTACAAGATCGCGGCCGACGCGCTCCTCGCCAGCCACAAGGTGGACATCCTGTTCCATGCCCTCGGCGCCGGCGTGGTGATGACGGACGACCGCCGCATCGATGCGCTGCTGGTCGAGACCAAGGCCGGCCGGCAAGCCGTGCGCGCCGGGATCTTCATCGATTGCTCCGGCGACGGCGATCTCGCCGCCTGGGCGGGCGCGCCGTTCGAAATCGGCGACGAGCACGGCCATCCGCTGTACCCGTCCATGATGCTCCGACTGAACGGCATCGATCCCGCAAAAGCGGGCGATGCCTGGCGCACGATCCCGCAATTGATGGAGCAGGCGACCGCCGCCGGCACGCATAAATTCCCGCGCAAGAGCGCGATCGTGCGGCCGCAGAAATCCGGCATCGAATGGCGGGTGAATTTCACGCAAGTGGCGCGCGCGGACGGCCATGCCATCAACGGCGTCGAGCCCGACGATCTCACCCACGGCGAGATCGAGGGCCGCAAACAGGCGCTAGCCGCCTTCGAATTCCTGCGCACCGTGCCGGGCTTCGAAAACTCCTACATCGTCGACCTGCCGCCGCAGCTCGGCATCCGCGAGACCCGCCGCATCACGGGCGGCTATCGGCTCAGCGGCGAGGACGTGCTCGGCTGCGCCTCGTTCGAGGATTCGATCGGCGTCAACGGCTGGCCGATCGAGGCCCATGTTCCCGGCGACGTCGTCTTCACCTTCCCGCCGATCCCGCAATCGCGCGGCTACAACGAGCTGCCCTACCGGATGCTGGTGCCCGAGGGCGTCGACAATCTCCTGGTGGCCGGCCGCTGCGCCTCCATGACCCATGAGGGCCAGTCGGCGGCGCGGGTCTCCGGCGCCTGCTTCGCGATGGGCGAGGCGGCCGGTTCCGCCGCCGCGCTGGCGCTCTCAGGTAACCGGATTCCACGCGAAATCCCGGTTGAAAAATTGCAGGAAACGTTGAAACAACAGGGCGCATTCATCGGCCGGGACCAGCCCGTGCCCGAGGGTCTGTGACGGCCCTGCCAACAGAACGACGACGGAGGAGACGGAATGACTGGGATTGCACGGCTCGCACTTGCGGGCCTGGTGGCGATCGTGGCGATGGGCGCGGCCCGGGCCGAGGATGCGCTGAAGGCCAGGATCGGCGTGCTCCGCCTGTCCTCGTCGGCGCCGGTCTTCATGGCGCAGGACAAGGGCTATTTCCGCGAAGCCGGCCTCGACGTCGAGCTGAAATTCTTCGATGCAGCGCAGCCGATCGCGGTCGCCACCACCTCGGGCGACGTCGATTTCGGCGTCACCGCCTTCACCGCCGGCCTCTACAATCTCGCCGGCAAGGGCACGCTCAAGGTGATCGGCGGCATGAGCCGCGAGAAGGCCGGCTATCCCCTGATCGGCTATTTCGCCAGCAACAACGCCTATGCGGCCGGGCTGAAGACGCCGAAGGATCTCGCGGGAAAGCGGATCGCGATGACGCAGGTCGGCTCTTCCTTTCATTATTCGCTCGGCCTGCTCGCCGACAAATACGGCTTCAAGCTTGCGGACGTGAAGATCGTGCCGCTGCAATCGCTGTCGAACGCGGCCGCCGCGCTCAAGGGCGAGACCGTCGACGCGGCACTGCTGCCGGTCTCCACTGCGCGCAAGCTGATGGACGAGGGCGGCGCCAAGTTTCTGGGCTGGGTCGGCGACGAGACGCCCTGGCAGTTGGGGGCTGTATTCGCTTCGCCGAAGACGCTGGCCAACAAGGCGCTGGTGACGAAGCTGCTCGGTGCCTTGGCGAAGGCCGATCGCGAATATCACGACGTCATCCTTGCCGCGATGAAGGACGGTGTCGCGCCGATCAACGACAAGACCAAGCCGCTGCTGGAGATCATCGCCAAATACACCAACCTGCCGGTGGAGCAGGTGGTTGGCAACTGCGCCTATATCGACCCGGACGGCAAGCTTGACGTCAAGAACGTCGACAATCAGATCAAATGGTTGCAGGAGCAGGGCTTTGCCGACAAGGGCTTTGACGCCGACGCGATCATCGCGAAGGATTTTGTGAAGGCGGATTGATGCTGCACAATGTCGTCCCGGCGCAGGCCGGGACCCATACGCCGAGTGGGAATTGTGACGCAAAATGGTCATTGCCTGTCTTCGCCAAATTCAACTCGGTGGTTATGGGTCCCGGCTTTCGCCGGGACGACAGCGGCATATGAGGCTCGCTTCATGGACCTGATCGCCAGCCACATCTCCCACCGCTTCGGCGACCTCGCCGTGCTCGACGACGTCTCCTTCACGCTCAGCGCCGGCGAGGTGGTGGCGATCGTCGGTCCCTCGGGCTGCGGCAAGAGCACGCTGCTGTCGATCCTCGGCGGGCTGTTGCAGCCGACGTCCGGTGCGGCGGAACTGCGCGGTGCCCCGCCGGCGGACAGTCTCAATCCGCTCACCTTCGTGTTCCAGGATTTTGCGCTGCTGCCCTGGGCGACCGTCGAGGAGAACGTCGAATTCCCGCTGCTGCACACCCAGCTTTCGGCTGCGCAGCGCCGCGCGCTGGTCGACGATGCCCTGCAGCGCACGGGGCTCACGGACTTTCGCAAGGCCTATCCAAAGCAGCTCTCCGGCGGCATGCGCCAGCGCGTCGGCATTTCGCGCGCGCTCGCGGTCAAGCCAGCCATCCTCCTGATGGATGAACCGCTATCTGCGCTGGATTCGCAGACCCGCGAGCTCCTGATGGAGGATTTCGTCCGTCTGCTCGCCGACGGCGGCATGGGCGCGGTCTATGTCACGCACAATCTCGAAGAGGCGGCGCGGCTCGCCGACCGCATCGTGGTGCTGTCGCGGCGGCCCGGCCGCATTCGCGAGGTGGTGACCGTGCCGATCACGCGCGCTTCGCGCGGCGAAACGGCGGCACGCGAAAAGCTGCTGGCGCTGCAGAACCAGATCTGGTCGCTGATCCGCAACGAGGCCATCGATGCCGAGCGCGAGGTCCAGCATGCTTGACCGTGTGCCGGCGGCGGACATGCCAGCGAACGACGAGGCGCCCCGGCGCGTGCGCTTCCGCGGCGCGGGCTTCGTGCCGGCGTCGAGCCGCTTCGGCGGCTGGATCGCGCTGGCGCTGGTCATCGCTATCTGGCAGGCGGCCGGCAGCGCCGGCTTCGTCAATCAGTTGTTCCTGCCGTCACCCTCGGCGATCGTGCGTGCCATCTACGAGCTCGCGGTCTCGGGTGCGCTCTGGCAGCATGTCTCCGCCTCGCTGCTGCGCATCGGCGTCGGCTGGCTGCTCGGGACCGCGGCCGGCGTCGCCGTCGGCTTTGCCATCGGCCTGTCGCGGCTCGCGCGCAGCGTCGGCATCACCTTCATCTCGGCGCTGTTCCCGATCCCGAAGATCGCGCTGCTGCCGCTCTTGATCCTTTGGCTCGGCATCGGCGAGGAGCCGAAGATCGCGACCATTGCGCTCGGGGTGTTCTTCTCCACCGCGATCTCGGTCTATAGCGGCGTTGACGCGGTGCCGCGCAATTTGATCCGCATGGCGCAGAGCTTCAACGTTCCCTTCGCCACCATCGTGCGCAAGGTGATCTGGCCCGGCGCGCTGCCCGCGATCCTCGCCGGCTTTCGCATCACAGCGTCGGTGGCGCTGCTGCTCGTGGTCAGCGCCGAGATGATCGGCG
This sequence comes from Bradyrhizobium diazoefficiens, assembly GCF_018131015.1. GTDB lineage: Bacteria > Pseudomonadota > Alphaproteobacteria > Rhizobiales > Xanthobacteraceae > Bradyrhizobium > Bradyrhizobium diazoefficiens_B. The sequence goes on along the minus strand of NZ_JAFCJJ010000013.1, from coordinate 63,931 downwards.
CGCAATACGGCATCGGGGCCTTCGTGCTCCAGGCCGGCAATCTGATGCAGACGGATCAACTGCTCGCAGGCGTGGTGATCCTGTCGGTGTTCGGCCTGGTTGTCGGGAAAGTGATCGGCTGGCTGGAAACGCGGCTGCTGCACTGGCGATAAACGGGCGCCTTCCGGGCGCCGGTATGCCGAAGCTTCCCCAATGCGTGTTGACAGCAAGCGAGGCGTGGTTCAACCTCGGCGATTATAGAAATCGATCGCTTCCAAAAGTAGATTCTTTATCCCGACGGTGGGGTGAGTGGCATGAGCTATCTCAACGCGCTGCGGCTGCATTTTGCCGGGCAATTCCAGGCCAACGTCTCGACGGTCAACAACGACCCCGCGCATTTTCACAACAGGACATTCAAGTCCAGCTATCAGGATATGCAGGGAACGCAGCCCAACGGCTGGTTCAATCCGCAAGGCGATGCCGCTTTTCGTCTGCTCGGCTGCAAGGTGACCTCCGCCTCGATGCCGTCCGGGCCTGTCGCGTCGGGTGATGCGGTGCTTCAGTGCCTGGTGATGGATTCCGACAGCCGCGCCCCGGCCAAGCTGGTCGACCTGGACAGCGAGCAGCAGCTGGTTTCCGAGATCTGGGGATTGCAGGTGCGGATCACGGACAATCAGGGCCAGACCCTGTTGTCGGGCGATTTCGAGCCGATGGCCTTCATCGACATCTGGTTTCGTGCGCAAAGCGCGCCGCCGGGCAGCGACACGCCGGCGGGAGCGATGTGGCAGTCCGTCCTGCGCAGCTTGAAATGGGGCGACATCGGACATTCCCAGTTCCTGAAAGCCTTGAAGAAAGAAGCCGACGCAAGCGGTACACTGTCGATCAAGTTCAACCTCGACGGCATCAATATGGACTTCACGTCGCCGGACTTCATGTGCGGGCGCATCGTGGGGACCATCGGCCCGGCGTCGATCGGCGAACCGGCCCATCTCGTGATCGGCCGCCAATTCATGGCGGCCAACACTCCCGGCAACCAGAGCTTCTTTCAGCCGCAGAACGGCCTCAACTTCTGTGTGGCGCGGATCGATCCCACCGCCAAATGTGTCTTCCTCGATCTGGGCAACGCCTTGCCGACGGACACTCCGGGAAGTGGGGTCGCCAACCTCGGCGATCTGGTCCTGAGCGCCGCTGGCCCGACCGGGGCCGCGGTCCCGCTCGGGACCATCCCGGCGAGCGGCGCCGGTGGGTACACGGCGGGCAATTGGTATGAAACCACGGCAGGCATTGTCGTTCTGCCCTTGTCCGACAGCCAGTTGCAGGCGACCTCGGCCCATCCGCTCACGATTTCCGGCAATGCGCAGACCCGGATTTCCGAGTGGAAGAGCGGAGCCTTCGTTCGCGCGGATACCTATGTCTATCGCATGAGCCCTGGCGAAACCGCCTCGATCGCGGTCTATGCGATGCAATGGGGCAAGGCGCTGGCGAACGCCACCGTCAGCTTCCAGCTCGACCCGTCGCAATTGCAGCCGACGCAGGTCGGCCCCGGTCAGCCCTATGTCGAGAATGGGCCACCGGTTGCGACACCCAAGGACATCCTCAAGGTCGGTCATGATCCGATCAGCAGCAAGCATCCGACTGTGGTCACGGACGCTCATGGCAAGGCGATCCTGAAGGTCACGGCCGGAGATCCGAAGAAGGCCCGCTGGTTCGGCGCAGATTTCGGCATCGACGGTCAGGTCTACGGCCTCCGTCCCGCCTTCGCGGAGGCGTCACTGAACAGCGGCCCGGTCAACGACGGGAATTTCGTCAGCTTTCTTGTCTGGAGCGGCTTCTCCGCCGGAACTCCGGTGACATGGCATGACCTGGCTCCGGTGTTTCAGCAATATGCCAATCTCTACCCGGTGATGAATCGCTTCCTGGATCTCGGCAACTACGACTCGGTCGTTGAAAATGCCGGCTTCTTGAGCCTCGCCTTCGGCCTGAATTTGGAAGATCCCAACGCGATGCCGGTCACGCGCGATCTTTCGCCGGCCAAGCGGAAGGCAATCCTCTCCTGGCTTGCGGATCCCGCGCATCCGAAGGGGCAGGCGGTGGCCGCCGTCGCGGCCGCGCCCTCGCCAGCCACGCCGCAGCCGCAAGTAGCCGCGGCCATGCATGGCGGCAAAGCCGCGGCCATGAGCCGCCGGCTGGTGTTGCAATCGCCATAGGGAGCCCGTCATGATCCGCCTTCGCCGTTCGCTGGTCCAGGGTCTCGAAGCGCCGTCTCCCACAGTGCAGGCCGTGCGCGACGCCCTGCAGAACGCCGTCAAGCTCGAACACGCGACAATCCCGGTCTATCTCTACGGGTTGTACTCGCTCAAGAGCGGCGCGAATGTCGAGATTGGAAGGATCCTCCAGTCGGTCGTCGTCGAAGAGATGCTGCACATGACGCTCGCGTCCAATGTGCTCAACGCGATCGGCGGATCGCCGCAGATCGACCATCCGGACTTCATCCCGACCTATCCCGGTCCGCTGCCGGGTGGAGTGGAGAGCAGCTTGACCGTCGCGCTTGCGCCGTTCTCGATGTCGCAGCTGGAGACCTATCTCTCGATCGAGCAACCGGAAGATCCGCTCGAGTTTCCGACGGCTGCCTTGGCAGCCGGCGACACCATCACGATCGGTCAGTTCTACACCAAGATCGCGAAGGCCATCGCTGTCCTCGGCAACAACATCTTCGTCAAGCCGGCACGTAACCAGGTGGGGCCCGAATTGATGGAAGAGGCGGTTGTCGTCACCGACGTCGCCACCGCGCAAAAAGCCATCGGCACCATTGTCGAGCAGGGGGAGGGCACACACACGTCGCCGGAGGCCGTCGTTGGCCCCGGTTACGCGCATTACTACCGCTTCATGCAGGTCAAGAAGGGGCATTTCCTGATCAAGACTCCCGGCGTCAAGCCCGGCTATGCCTACGCCGGCCCGCCATTGCGTTTCGACGCCGGCGGCGTCTACGACGTGCAGCCCAGCCCGGCGCCGTCGCTGGCAGGCGACAATTTCAACTACACCTACACCAGCCTGCTGCGCGCGCTGCACGAGCTGTTCAACGGCAAGAACGATTCCGCCCAGTTCAATCGCACGCTCGGCCTCATGATGTCGCTGAAGGGACAAGCCAAGGCGATGTTGGCCGGAATCCCCAATCCCGACGCGCCGGTCGGGCCGACCTTCGTCTACCAGCCGGTCAATCCCGAAACGCCGGTCGCGCAGACCTGATGGTCGCAATCGGGTGCGGGACTTCGCCAGCCCGGAATCGCGCCGGGCGATTGGCGGTCCGTCACACGTTCCCCCGATCCTCGCGAAACAGGTCGAGCTTCTGCTGTACCGGGCGATCGGAGAAGCTGAACAGCACGGCATCCTCGTCCGCCTCGTGCGTCACCCATTGCCAACTCGGCACCACGAACAGGTCGCGCGGGCCCCATTCGAAAGCGGCATCGCCGATGCGGCTGCGGCCCCGGCCTTCGATCGGGCAGAACACGGTGGCATCGGTCGAGCGATAGCGCGCGGTTTTGAAGCCCTTGGGCAGCAACTGGATGAAGGTGCCGATGGTCGGCATCGCGAAATCGCCGGTCTCGGGGTTGCTGAATTTCAGCTTCAGCCCGTGGCAGGGGTCCCATTCCTCGCGTGTCCGCGCCTTCTCCAGCGCCTCGCGGCTGTGGGCATAGGGATAGCTGAAGATCGGCGAGGTCTTCGATGATCGCCTCACGTCGACCGGCAGCAGATTATGGCCGTAGCGGGCGAAGCTGTCGCCGGCGGGCTTTGTGATCCTCTGCTGGTCCTCCTTCGATCCCTCCGCGAACGAGCAGTCGAAGAACTGGACCAGAGGAATGTCGAGGCCGTCGAGCCAGAACATCGGCTCATCGGTCTCGTTGGAATGATCGTGCCAAGTCATCGACGGCGTGATGATGAAATCGCCGGGCTCCATCGCGGTGCGTTCGCCGTCCACCGCGGTGTGTGCGCCCTTGCCTTCGAGCACGAAGCGCAGCGCCGACTGGCTGTGCCGGTGCGCGGGCGCAACGTCGCCGGGCACGACCATCTGCACGCCGGCATAGAGCGAGGTGGTGATCTTCGATTGGCCGCGCAGGCCCGGGTTTTCCAGCACCAGCACGCGCCGCTCGGCTTCCCTGGCGGTGATGAGCTTGCCGGCCTCCGTCATGTAGTCTCGGATGACGTCGAATTTCCATAAATGCGGCCGGCAGGCGCTCTTGGGCTCCGGCGTGATCAAATCGCTCATCACCGTCCACAGCGCGGTGAGATTCTCGCCGTCGATCTTTTTGTAAAAGGCCTCGCGTTCCGGCGTCTTGGTCACGGCTTCCATGGCGCGGCTCCCGTTCGCTTTGTTAATTGACAGTATACTTACGGTCTGGGTAGCGTCAACGTAACGAATAGAGGGAGGGTTCCGATGAAGCTGCACGGCTACTTCCGCTCCAGCGCCGCCTACCGGGTGCGGATCGCGCTGAACCTCAAGGGCCTCGAGGCCGAGCATCTGCCACATCATTTGCGCAAGGGCGAGCAACGCGCCCCGTCCTATCTCGCCCTCAATCCGCAAGGCCTGGTGCCCGCGCTGGAGGACGACGGCGGCGCGGTGCTGACGCAGTCTGTCGCGATCATCGAGTGGCTCGACGAGACGCACCCCAATCCGCCGCTGCTGCCGAAGGATCCGCTGCGCCGCGCCAAGGTGAGGGCGTTCGCGCTGGCGATCGCCTGCGACACCCATCCGGTGCAGAACCTGAAGGTGCTGGCGCGGCTGCGCGAGCTCGGGCTTGCCGAGGAAAAGGTCCAGGAATGGGCGGCGTGGGTCAACCGCGAGGGGCTGTCGGCCTGCGAGACGCTGATCCGGGACGAGCCTGGGCCGTTCTGCTTCGGCGATGCGCCGACGCTCGCCGATCTCTGCCTGGTGCCGCAGCTCGCCAATGCGCGCCGCTTCGGCGTCGATGTCTCGGCCTGGCCGCGCCTGCTCGCGGCGGAGGCCGCCGCGAAGGTGCTCGCAGCCTTCACCGATGCCGCACCGGAAAAGCAGGCCGATGCCGAGTAAGCCTCTTCCTCCGATCACGATGGACGCGGTCTATGCCGCGCCGGGCTATCTGTTCCGGCGCATGCAGCAGATCGCGGTCTCGATCTTCATGGAGGAGTGCAAGGCGTTCGATCTCACACCGGTGCAATATGCCGCGTTGACCGCGATCCATACCCACCCCGGCATCGACGCCACCCGGCTGTCGGCGGTGATCGCCTTCGACCGCTCCACGCTCGGCAGCGTGATCGAGCGGCTCGAGGCCAAGGATTTTGTCGAGCGCAAGCCGGCGCCAGAGGACAGGCGGATCAAGCTGCTGTACCTGACGAAACCGGGCGTCGCGATCCTGCGCGAGATCATCCCCGCAGTCGAGCGAGCCCAGGCGCGCATGCTCGAGCCGCTGAAGCCCGCCGACCGCAAGGCGCTGACGGCGCTGCTCAGCCAGCTCGTCGATCTCAACAACGAGGCCTCACGCGTGCCGCTGCGCGCGGAGGATGCGCTGGAGCGTTTGGGGAAGGGGTGAGGGCAGTGGCTCGGTTAGGCGGCGGCTAAAAGCTCCGCTGTCGTCCCGGCGAAGGCCGGGACCCATAACCACAAAACTTGGTTTTGCGAAGATAGGTAATGACCATCTCACGTCACAACTACTGCTGCGGCGTATGGGTCCCGGCCTTCGCCGGGACGACAGTGGTGGTCACATCCTTAGCAGCGCCTGCCGGTCGATCTTCCCGGTGCCGGTCTTCGGCAGTTCGTCGATGAAGATCACCTCGCGCGGATATTTGTAGGGAAGCAGCCTGTCCTTGACGTAATCCTGCAGCCGGCGCGTCGTCTCGCTTTGGTCGGCGGCGCGGTCGTTCATCACCACGACCGCCTTCAGCGTCATGCGTCGGTCCGGCAGCTCGGCCGCAAACACCGCGCATTCGCGGATGTCGGGGTGGTCGGCGAGGCACAGCTCGACCTCGAGCGGATAGACCCACTGGCCGGAGATCTTGATGAGATCGTCGGCGCGGCCGCGGAAGAAGTGAAAACCGTCGCTGTCGCGAACGAAGCGGTCGCCGGTGTAGATCCAGCCGCCCTCGCGAATGGTCTCAGCGGATTTGTCCGGCCTGTTCCAGTACAGCGGCGTGTTGGAATCACCGCGCACCCACAAAATGCCTTCCTCGTTGTCGCCGACGTCGTTCCCGTCCTTGTCGCGAAGCGCGACCTCGTAGCCGGGCACGCGCAGGCCGGCGGCGCCGAGCTTCTTCTGCCCGGGGCGATTGGAAAGATAGATGTGCAGCACCTCGGTCGAGCCAAGGCCCTCGACGATCTCGAGGCCGGTGAGCGTCTTCCAGCCATTGAAGATGTCGGCCGACAGCACCTCGGCTGCGGAGATCGACATGCGCAGGGACGAGAAGTTCGTCCTGTCCGCACCGTCCGCCCTGGTCAGCGCGGTGTAGAGCGTCGGCAGGCCGAAGAACATTGTCGGCTTGTACTGCTCGATCGCCGCGAAGATCGCGGCCGGTTTCGGCTGCCCCGGCAAGAGCAGCGCAGCGGCGCCAGCCGAGAACGGGAAGGTGACGGAGTTGCCAAAGCCGTAGGCGAAGAAGATTTTTGGCACCGAGAAGCAGATGTCGCCGGGCGCGAGCTTCAGCACGTTCCGCGCAAAGGCGGCATCGCTATAGGCCATGTCGTGCTGGAGATGCACGATGCCCTTCGGCCGGCCGGTGGAGCCGGACGAGTACATCCAGAACGCCATCTCGTTGCGATGGGTATAGGCTTCGGCAAGCTCGGGTGAGAATTGCGCGAGCCAGCCGGCTGCCGCGAGCGCCGCCGGCGCAGCATGCTCGCCCACCTCGCCATTGACGACGATCAGCGTCTGCAGGCGCGTATCCTTGCAGGCCTCCGCATTGAAGCGCGCGCAAAACTCGGCGTCGGCGACCGCGACGGCCGCGCCGGAATCGGCGAGATAGAATTGCAGGAGGTCGGGCGGCGTCAGCGTGTTGATCAGAAGCGGCACGAAGCCGGCGCGCACCGCGCCGAAGAAGGCGGCGGGATAGGCCGGCGTATCGTCGAGGAACAGCAGCACGCGGTCGCCGCGCGTCAGGCCGAGCGAGGCGAGGCCATTGCCCCAGCGGCAGGCATCGGCGCACAGCTCCGCATAGCTGCGCGTGCCGCCGGGACCGATCAGCGCGAGGCTGTCGCCGCGGCCCTTGCCGAGATTGTCGAACAGCACGCGGCTGGCATTGTAAGTTTCCGGAACGGCAAAGCCGATCTCGCGCGCGCCCGGACTGCCGTCCGGCACCTCGTCGCGAATCGCGTTGCTCACGCGGCGTCTCCGCCGTTCTTCGCGGCCTCATAGCGCGCCATGAAGGCCGGCGACATCGCGCGTAGTCGGGAATCGTCGATACGCCCCGAGCGGGTGATGTAGCTGTAGGCGAAATCCATCAGGTCGAGCTTCATGTGCTCGGCAAATCGCTCGTACCAGCTCGCCGAGATGCGGGCGGCGTTGACCAGCTTCTGCACCACCGGTTTTCGCGCGGCCTGGTAGCGATGCAGCGCGGTCGAAAGATGCGCATCGGATTCCAGCGCCTTGACCAGCGCGATCGCGTCCTCGATCGCGAGCCGCGTGCCCGAGCCGATCGAGAAATGCGCCGAGTGCAGGGCGTCGCCGATCAGCACCATGTTCTTGAACGACCAGTGCTCGTTCCAGATCCAGGGGAAATTACGCCAGACCGATTTGTTGGACACCAGGCAATGGCCGCCGAGCGTATCGGCGAACACTTCCTCGCAGATGCCCTTGCACTGCTCGACGTCCTTGTAGGCGAAGCCATAGGCCTGCCAGGTCGCGTGGTCGCATTCGACCAGGAACGTGCTCATGTTCGGCGAGTAGCGGTAGTGATGGGCGTTGAAGGCGCCGCGGTCGGTCCGCAGGAAGGTCTGCGACAGCGTGTCGAAGTGCTTCGAGGTGCCGTACCAGACGAACTTGTTGGAGGAGTAGGACAGCGAGGTGCCGAAATCGCCCTCGAAAGCCCGGCGCACCAGCGAGTTCAGCCCGTCGGCGGCCACGATCAGATCGTGGCCGTTGAGCTCGTCGATGCCGTGAATCTGCGTGTCGAAGCGCGGGGTGACGCCGACCTCGAGCGCGCGGCTCTGCAGCAGCGTCAGGAGCTCGAGCCGCCCGATCGAGGAGAAACCGACGCCGTCGATGGCCACGCTGTCGCCATGCAGGTTGAGCGTGATGTTCTCCCAGCTCTCCATGTGGGGCGTGATCGCATCGACCGTGTCGGGATCGTCGGCCCGCAGGAATTCGAGCGCCTCGTCGGAGAAGACGACGCCAAAGCCCCAAGTCGCGTCGGCCGGGTTCTGCTCGAACAGGTCGACCTGATCCTCGGGATGACGTTTCTTCCAGAGATAAGCGAAGTAGAGCCCACCGGGCCCCCCGCCGATCACGGCGATCCGCAACGCCTGCCTCCCTGTTTGACAGTATACTTACTATCGAGGGCTAGACTAATGCGCCCCGGACGCCCATGCCAGCAGAATTATCGGCAAGGCATGGCGCACCGAGGCCGGCATTCGGACTCGCGGGACAGCGCGGGTCCGGAACCTGTCCGAACCATAGCCAAACCGCTGCGGGTTCGCCACCAGCGCGTCGGACCGCAGCGACCGGCTAGCGCACGGTGAATGGTGCGAGCACGTCCCTGCAGGCGGGCGACAGCGAGGCGGCATTGCTAGCAATGCACTGTATGATGCGGCCGCCGCCGGGCTCGGTGCTGCCGCAGAGCGTGCGGACGTCCTCGCGGCAGGCCGACTGGACGATGAACAGCTCTTCGCGCGGTCGCAGCGGGCGGAGAACGATCACGGTGGGAGCGGCCGCGGGCGCGGCTGACGCGGGAGCGGTCCCCGCCGGCGCAGCCGTCGCGGCAGCGCCGCCGCCGGCCACAGCGCTCACCGCCGTCTGGCAGGCCGGTGAAACCTTTGCCTTGTTCTTCGCCAGGCATTCCAGCGCCTCGGGGCCGCCCGGCGTCACGCTGGCGCATACCTTGGGATAATCGGCGCGGCACGCGCTCTTGATCGCGGCAACCTGTGCGCTGCTCGGCTGCGCGGCTGCGGCAGCCTTCGGCGCAGGCGCTGCGGCCGGCTTTGCGGCGGGCGCGGATGCCGGCTTTGCGGCGGGAGCGGCTTCGGCCTTCGGCGCGGCAGGTGCCGGCTCCGCCTTGGGTGCAGCTTCGGTCTTGGGAGCAGCTTCAGTCTTCGGTGCGGCGGGAGCGGGTTCAGTTTTCGCGGCGGCGGGAGGAGCCTCGGTCTTCGGCGCCGCCGCGGCCTCGATCGCGCGAACCGCGCCCTGGCATCCCGCGGACAGGCTCGACATGTTCTTCGCTAGGCACTGGATCGCTTCGACGCCGCCGGGCGTGACGCTCGAGCAGTGCTTCATGTAGTCCGACCGGCACGCGGACCGGACCGCGCTCTTCTGAGCCTCGGTCGGCGCCTGTGCGAATGCCGGTGTTGCAGTTGCGAAGAGAGCTGCCGCCAACAACGCCCTGGGCGTCGCGGCAAATTTCAACGTATTGAACATCTGAGTGAATTCCTGCCCTGTCGGTGACGCCGCCGACGTCAAATGTGATGCAAGCGCAATCGCCGCGAGTGATGTCTCGCGGGCGGCATCTTTGGCCGCTTTGGTCGTTGCCGCAAGCGGATTCATGCGAGGCGCAATCGCGCCCCGACGATGCTGTCAGACCTTGACCATGCGCTTGCCGCGGTTCTCGCCCGCGAGCAATCCGATCAGCGCCCTGGGCGTGTTCTCGATTCCATCAATGATGTCTTCCTGCACCTTCAGCTTGCCGGATCTGACCCAGCCTTGCAGGTCGGCGAGCGCGCGATCGCTCTCCTTCATGTAGTCCATCACGATGAATCCCTGCATGAGAAGCCGCTTCACCACGATCAGCCCGGGCACGCCGCGCGGTCCATGCGCCGAAGGCGCGCCGTCATATTGCGAGACCGCGCCGCAGCAGGCGATGCGGCCAAAATTGTTCATCTGCGGAAGGCAGGCTTCCAGGATGTCGCCGCCGACATTGTCGAAATAGACGTCGATGCCCTTTGGCGCCGCCGCGCGCAGCGCCTTGAACAGCGCGCCGTCCTTGTAGTCGACGGCGGCGTCGAAGCCGAGCGCGGAGGTCAGCCAGTTGCACTTGTCCGCGCCGCCGGCGATCCCGATCACGCGGCATCCCCTGATCTTCGCGATCTGCCCGACGATCGAGCCGACCGAGCCCGCGGCCGCCGAGACCACGACCGTCTCGCCCTCCCTCGGCTTGCCGATCTCCAGCAGGCCGAAATAAGCGGTGAGGCCGGCGATGCCGAACACGCTGAGAAGATGCGTCATAGGTTCCAGCTTCGGCATTTTCGTGAGATGCTTCGCCGTCACCGCGGCAAATTCCTGCCAGCCGGTGTCGCCGAACACGATGTCGCCGGGGGCAAGCTCCGGCGCCTTCGAACTGATGACCTCGGCGATGGCGCCGCCGGCCATGACGCTGTTGGCTTCGACGGCGGAGCGGTAGGTCGCGCCGTGCATCCAGGCGCGGTTGGCGGCGTCGAGCGAGATGTAGCGCACGCGCAGCAGCGCCTCGCCGTCCTTCGGCTGCGGCATTGCACCCTCGATCATCTTGAAGTGCTCGGAACCGAGCTTGCCGCTGGGCTTTTCCACCAGCAGAATCTGGCGATTGATGTTGCCGCTCATGACGCTTCCCCTTCGCATTCTGATGATTGTCGATGCAGCCGCCGCAACGAAAACGTGCAGGCCGCGCTCGTTGTGCGTTGCATGAAGGCTAGAGCGCCGGCTTCTGTCGCGCAACGGGAACATCTCGCTATTGCGACCACACGCCAAGCGTGTTGCGCAGTCGTCATATCTGCGACATCATGATGCGCCGGTGCATGCAGGGGTAAACGATGTCGAACAGGTTTACACAATACATCCTGGCCGCGATGGTGCTCGGCATCGTCATGGGCTCGGCGATCTACAGCTTCTTCCCCGAGACGCGGGGCGACTGGGCTTCGGCCATCAACCTGATCGCCATGATGTTCCTGCGCCTGATCAAGATGATCATCGCGCCGCTGGTGTTCGCGACCCTGGTCGGCGGCATCGCGCATATGGGCTCCGGCTCGAAGCTCGGCCGCATCTTCGCCAAGACCATGGGCTGGTTCATCAGCGCCTCCTTCGTCTCGCTGATGCTGGGCCTCATCATGGTCAACCTGCTCCAGCCCGGCGCGAACTTCCCCGGTACGCTGCCGTCGGCGGGGCAATCGACCGGCCTGCCGGTCTCGGCATTCTCGATCGAGAAGTTCCTGACCCATCTGATCCCGACCTCGATCGCGGACGCCATGGCGCAGAACGAGATCCTGCAGATCGTGATCTTCGCCGTGTTCTTCTCGGTGGCGATGGGGTCGATGCCCGAACGGGCGAAACCGATCCTGGCGATGATCGATGACGTCGCCCACATCATGCTCAAGGTGACGAGCTACGTGATGCTGTTCGCGCCGCTCGCCGTCTGGGCCGCGATCACCGCGACGGTGGCGAAGAACGGCCTTTTGGTGCTGTGGAAGCTCGTCGTCTTCATGGGCGGCTTTTATCTTTCGCTGGCGATCCTGTGGGGCATCCTGGTCATCGTCGGCTTCATCGTGATCGGGCCGAGATACGGCCATCTCCTGAAGCTGGTCCGCGAGCCCTTGATGATCGCGTTCTCGACCGCGAGTTCGGAGGCGGCCTATCCCAAGACGCTCGAGGCGCTCAACCGGTTCGGCGCCTCGTCGCGGATCTCGAGCTTCGTGCTGCCGCTCGGCTATTCCTTCAACCTCGACGGCACGATGATGTACTGCACTTTCGCCAGTGTCTTCATCGCGCAGAGCTACCACATCGACATGTCGCTCGGCACCCAGCTTGCGATGCTGGCAACCCTGATGATCACCTCGAAGGGCGTCGCCGGCGTGCCGCGGGCCTCCCTCGTCGTGATCGCCTCGACGCTGGCGCAGTTCGGCATTCCCGAGGCGGGCCTGCTCATGATCATGGGCATCGACACCTTCCTCGACATGGGCCGCAGCGCCACCAACGTGATCGGCAACACGCTCGCAACCTCGGTGGTCGCCAAGTGGGAGGGCGAGCTCGGGCCCGAGCACGAACTCGGACCCGGCGAGATCGTGCCGGGCGACACCGCGCCGGGCGAATTGGTGCCGGCCGAGATGCGCGCAATGTCCGGCCATTGATGGGAGTGCGTCATGCGCTGCTCAATGGCGATGTTCGGCGGCCTGCTGCTGGCAGCGTGCCTGCTGGCAACCGGCGCCACCGCGCAAACCGCTGGCAGCGAAGGGCTGAGCCCGACGCTGTCGGCGATCAAGCGCAGTCACACCGTGCGGCTCGGCTATCGCGAGAGCTCGCCGCCGTTCTCCTTCCTCGACCAGTCGGGACGTCCGATCGGGTACAGCCTCGAATTGTGCGAAGCCGTTGTCGAGGAGATCGCCATCGAGGTCGACGATCCCGATCTCAAGATCGACTACGTCAAGGTCACCTCGGACGACCGCATCGAGGCGGTGCTCCAGAACAAGATCGATCTGGAATGCGGCTCGACCACGGCCAATGCCGAACGCGGCAAGCGCGTCGCCTTCTCGCCCCTGATGTTCGTTGCCGGCACCAAGCTGATGGTGCCGAAGACCTCAAGCGTTGCCGCCGTCACTGACCTGAAGGGCAAGACGGTGGTGGTGACGAAGGGCACCACCAACGAGCAGGCAATGCATGCGGCCGACCAGAAATTCTCGCTCGGCCTCACCATCGTCACCGCATCCGACCACGAGCAGTCGTACCAGATGCTCGCCGACGGCAAGGCCGACGCGTTCGCGACCGACGACATCCTGCTGTCCGGCCTGATTGCGCGCCACAAGGCGCAGGACCGGTTCCGCGTCACCGGCGACTACCTGTCCTACGATCCCTACGGCATCATGTTCCGCAAGGGCGAGCCGCAACTCACCGCCGTGGTCGAGCGCGCCTTCCGCAGGCTCGGCTCCAACCGCGACCTCGTGCCGCTCTACAACAAATGGTTCACCGCGCGCCTTCCCACCGGCGAGCGGCTCAACGTGCCGATCTCGCTGCAGCTCGAGGAAGCGTTCAAGGCCATGGACGATTCGGCGAGCGCGAACAGGTAATACACCCAGCTCCGTCATCCTGAGGCGCTCGCCCAGCATCGCTGGGCGAGCCTCGAAGGATGAACGGCCGAGCTGGCAGTCGGGCCGTCGTCCTTCGAGGGCCGCTGAAGAAGCGGCCGCCTCAGGATGACGGCGATAGGTCAGTGCTCGCGGCGCTCTTCCCCAAATACCCGGTCCAGCGCCGCGTCATAGGTCGCCTGCACCAGATCCGGATGCAGCTTTGCCAGCGCTTCCATCATCACGCCGGAATTGATTTCGAGCACGCGCCACGCGCCGTCCACGCGAACCACATCGATCGACGCGAAGCGGATGCCGATTGCGTTCGCGGCAGCAATCGCGAGTTTTGCGCAGGCATCGCGCACTTCGCCGTCACCAAGCAGCACCGGCCTTGCGCCGGCATCGAGATTGTGCCGCCAATCCGGGCCGCGCTGCTTGCTGTAGACAACGAGGGGCACGTCATCGAGCAGGATCGCGCGGACCTCGTCCTCGATCGCGACATAGGGCGAGACCACAAGCCCCGTGCTCATCGAAAAGACCTCGCCCGCCGCCTGGTCGAGTTCCGCTTCCGTCGTCACCTTGAAGACAGATCGTCCCGAGGTTCCCTCGTTGGGCTTCAGCACCACGCCTTCGGGATTGCCGTGAAGTAGCCCCAGCATCGCCTCCCGCCAGGCGGCGCCCACAACGTCCCTGCCCAGCTTCGGGTTGAGGAAGAGGCGATGGGGAATGCAGGGCACGCCTGCCAGCGCCAAAACCTCGGCGGTGGCCGATTTGTCGTTGGCGAGGCGATGGGCGATCGCGCTGTTGAGGCCGATGTCGTAGCCGAAGGCGAAGCGGCGCGTCCCGCCCCTCGACATCGCGATCAGCCAGCCGCCGGCGCGCACGTCGACCGCGATGTCGCGGCTCGCGCAATAGCGCCTGATCGCCTGGACGAAGATCCGTTCGCCGCCTGCCATCTGTTCCGATCGTCCCAAGCCGTCGTACGAAGTCATCGTGCAAAGTCGCCAGAAGCCGCAAAAATGCGGGATACGGCGCCATCAGGTGAAAAAATCAGAGCTATTCTTAATGAAATTCTCGCGAGCGCGACGGAAATTTAGTGCTGCAATCCAAGCGCGGGAGGAAAAGAAATTACCCACCGCAAGGTCCGCGCAGCAGATTCCTTAACAATGCGGCCAATTCCGCCGCAAATGCCGGTTTGAGCGGCATCAATTGCATCCGGAACGAGGTTGATTATTGGTCTCAATGGCGTAGATCACACGCGAGAAATCCTCCGCCATGGCAAGTGGTGTTCGCCTCGCTTTCAGGGGCCGGGCAACGCTTTTGTTCTAAAACCGCAATTATTCGGAATATCGAAAAATCATGAGCGCGTTTTACCGAGAGAAGGTTCTTTCCGTCCAGCACTGGACCGACACGTTGTTCAGCTTCCGTGCCACCCGCGACACCGGCTTCCGCTTCCAGAACGGTCAGTTCGCGATGATCGGCCTCGAGGTCGACGGCCGTCCGCTGCTGCGCGCCTACAGCATGGCGAGCGCCAATCACGAGGAAGAGCTCGAGTTCTTCTCGATCAAGGTTCAGGACGGCCCGCTCACCTCGCGCCTCCAGAAGATCCGGGAAGGCGACACCATCCTGGTCGGCCGCAAGGCGACCGGCACGCTGATCACCGACAACCTCATTCCCGGCAAGCGGCTGATGCTGCTCTCGACCGGCACCGGCCTTGCGCCGTTCGCGAGCCTGATCAAGGACCCCGACGTCTACGACCAGTACGAGAGCATCGTGCTGGTGCATGGCTGCCGCCAGGTCTCCGAGCTTGCCTATGGCGAGAAGCTCGTCGCCGGCCTGCGCGAGGATGAGCTGTTCGGGCCACTCTTGTCGGACAAGCTCGTCTATTATCCGACCGTGACCCGCGAGCCGTTCCGCAATCGCGGCCGCATCACCGACCTCATCAGCTCCGAGCAGATCTTCAACGACATCGGGCAGGGCCCGCTCGACATCGAAACCGACCGCATCATGATGTGCGGCAGCCCGGGGATGCTGGAAGAGCTGAAGCTGATGTTCGAGGGCCGCGGCTTTGCCGAAGGTTCCGGCAACAAGCCCGGCCATTTCGTGATCGAGAAGGCGTTCGTCGAGCGCTGAGCCGTTGGTCTCCCCGCTATCGTCCTGGCCTTGCGCCAGGGCGATACGGATGGGCAATCATATTGCCCGATTGACCCCGTCTCCCCCAGCCCATCTCTGCTGCACTGCAAAAGTCCCACCCATCGGGCCGATTGATTTGCCTCGGCCGAATTCGCTAGCCTGAAACACCGGCCGCGTCATATCCGTATGATCGGCACGGGCGTATCGTAACGCCTCATGCCCGGCGAGAGGATGGGAATGGTGGCCAACGACAACAAGACGCAGGAATCGCCCAAGCGCTTGCCCCTTGCGGAAGAGGGCCTCGCGGAAATTCTGCTGCTTCCGTTCTCGCCGCGTTTCATCGTGCTGACGATGTGCGCCGTCGTCACCGCGCTGCTGATCGGCATCGGGATTGTCGATCGCAAGATCTTCGACATCCTGCTCACCCCGATCCTGATCTTCGGCGGGCTGACGCTGATCGGTATCCGCGATCTCCTGCAGAAGAAGCACGCGGTCCTGCGCAACTACCCGATCGCGGCGCATATGCGCTTTCTGCTCGAAGAGATCCGCCCGGAAATGCGGCAGTATTTCTTCGAGAGCGAGAAGGACGGCATGCCGTTCTCGCGCGACACCCGCTCGCTGGTCTATCAGCGCGCCAAGATGGAGCTCGACAAGCGTCCGTTCGGCACCCAGGAGGACGTCTATCGCGAGGGCTATGAGTGGATGCACCACTCGGTCTCGCCGAAGGCGCATGCCGAGGAGAAGTTCCGCATCACCATCGGCGGTCCCGACTGCAAGAGGCCCTATTCGGCCTCGGTCTTCAACATCTCGGCGATGAGCTTTGGCGCGCTGAGCCCGAACGCGGTACGGGCGCTCAATGCCGGCGCGAAGAAGGGCGGCTTCGCGCACGACACCGGCGAGGGCGGCGTCAGCCCCTATCACCGCGAGATGGGCGGCGACATCATCTGGGAGATCGGCTCCGGCTATTTCGGCTGCCGGCATCTCGACGGCACGTTCGATCCCGAGGCCTTTGCGCGCGTCGCCACCGACGACCAGATCAAGATGGTCGAGCTCAAGATCAGCCAAGGCGCCAAGCCCGGCCATGGCGGCGTGCTGCCAGCGGCGAAGGTCTCCGAGGAGATTTCCAAGATTCGCGGCGTCGCCATGGGCGAGGACTGCATCTCGCCGGCCTCGCACCGGGCCTTCTCGACACCGACCGGGATGATGCAGTTCATCGCGGAGATGCGCAGGCTGTCCGGCGGCAAGCCGGCCGGCTTCAAGCTCTGCATCGGCCATCCCTGGGAGTTCCTGGCGATCTGCAAGGCGATGCTCGAGACCGGCATCTATCCCGACTTCATCGTCGTCGACGGCAACGAGGGCGGCACCGGCGCCGCGCCGCTGGAGTTCATGGACCATCTGGGCATGCCGATGCGCGAGGGCGTCAATTTCGTCCACAATGCGCTGGTCGGCATCAATGTGCGCGACCGCATCAAGATCGGTGCCTCCGGCAAGATCGCCACCGCCTTTGACATGGCGCGGGCGATGGCGATCGGTGCCGACTGGTGCAATTCGGCGCGCGGCTTCATGTTCTCGCTCGGCTGCATCCAGTCGCTGAGCTGCCACACCGACCGCTGCCCGACCGGGGTTGCGACCCAGGATCCGACGCGGGCGCGCGCGCTCTACGTGCCGCTCAAGATCGACCGCGTGCACAATTATCACCACGCGACGCTGCACTCGTTGACCGAGCTGATTGCAGCCGCCGGCCTCACCCATCCGCAGGAGCTGCGACCGATCCACTTCAGCCAGCGGACGTCGACCACCCAGGTGCAAACCTTCGCTCAGCTCTATCCGGCGCTGCGCCCGGGCGAGCTGCTCGAAGGCACGGAGGATCCGCGCTTCCGCGACGCCTGGCGGATGGCGCGGGCGGACACGTTCCAGCCGGCGCTGTGAAGCGCCGTTCCATGCACGATAGTGCCGCTTTCAGCGACGCAATTTCGTGCGCGGGAGGCGGATCTTAACGTTTGTGTCAGCTTCGGGTGTAAACTAGCCCGATGGAAGAACGACGCGGCAAGGCCAGACATCGCGTGTTGAAAGCCGGAACGATCGAGTTCGGCGGCGGCGCGATCGACTGCACCGTCCGCAATTTCTCGGACCACGGCGCCGCTCTCGACGTCACGAGCCCGCTCGGCATCCCCGAGCACTTCACCCTGTTCATCCCTGCCGACGGAACGCATTTGCCCTGCACCGTGGTCTGGCGCAAGGAGACGCGGATCGGCGTCAGGTTCGGGTGAACCTCAGCGTTTGACGCGAGCTTGCGCAACAACTCCGGTGTCGTCCCGGCGCAAGCCGGGACCCACAACCACCAAGTGAGGTTGGACGAAGACTGGTCGTTGATCGGTACTGCTACCGGCGCGCTATCGATGAATCACGCGGTATGGGTCCCGGCCTTCGCCGCGACGACGAGTATCGCCGCCAGCTCACCCCGTCTCGACTTCGCTCCTCCGGCTCGCCAGAATCTTGTCGATCCGTCGTCCGTCGAGATCGACCACCTCGACGTGCCAATCGCCGAAGTCGAAGGCATCGCCGACATCGGGCAGCACGCTGAACTGCTGCAGCACCAGGCCCGCCACCGTGTTGTAGCGGTGCGGCGGCAGCTCGACGCCGAGCAACTCGCCGAACTCGTCGACCGGCATCCAGCCGGAGATCAGGAGCGAGCCGTCCGCGCGCTTGGTATAGGCCGGCTCCGGCGGTCCTTCTTCGGAATGGAAGGCGCCGACGATCGACTCGAGGATGTCGGCGGCGGTCACCATGCCTTCGAAGGCGCCGTACTCGTCGTAGACGAACCCGACGTGAACCGGAGCCGCTTTCAGGATCGCCAGCACGTCGCGGGCATCTGCGGAAGCCGGAATGCCTGGCGCCTCGCGCACCAGCGCGCGAAGATCCGGCGTCCGCTCGCTCATATAGGCGATCAAGAGATCCTTGGCCTGGAGCACGCCGATCGGCTTGTCGCGATCGCCGTCGCAGACGGGAAAGCGTGAATGCGGACTGCTGGCGATGATCGCATGGATCGCCTCCGGCGTATCGTTCAGGTCGATCTCGTCGACGTCCGTACGCGGCGTCATCACGGCGCCGACCGGCCGGTCGCCGAGCCGCATCACGCCGGCGATCATCTCCTTCTCGCCGGGCTCGAGCACGCCGGCGCTTTCGGCCTCGCTGACGAGGTGATGGATCTCGTCCTCCGAGACCTTCTCCTCGGCCTTGCCGCCGCGGCCGAGCAGCGTGAGGATGAGCTTGCCGGAGAGGTCGAGCAGCACCACCAGCGGCAACGAGATCTTCGCCAGCCAGTCCATCGCGGGGGCGACCCTGACCGCGATGCTTTCGGGATCGCGCAGCGCCACCTGTTTCGGCACGAGCTCCCCAACGATCAGCGTCGCATAGGTGATGAGCGTGACGACGATGCCGACGCCGACGATGTCGGCAATCCCCGGCGACAGTCCGAGCCCGACCAGCCATTGCGTCAGCCGCAGCCCGAGCGTCGCGCCGGAGAAGGCGCCGGAGAGCACGCCGACCAGCGTGATCCCGATCTGCACCGTCGAGAGGAATTTCCCGGGGTCGGCGGCGAGCCGCAGCGCCCGCTCCGCGCCGCGCACGCCCTTGGCGGCGAGCAGCGACAGCCGCGCCGGGCGCGACGACACGACCGCAAGCTCGGACATGGAGAGAAGGCCGTTGATGACGATCAGGACGACGACGATGATGAGCTCGACGGACAACATGGTGCGCAACGGAAAGGGATATTCAGCCCGGCGGACGCCGGACCCGGCGCATCATATATGAATTCATTCCGTCGTTTGCCGGTTCCGGCCAAATTGTCACGCCGGGGAACTATCGTCGTCGCGCTCAGAATTCACCATGCAGGCGTCCCGTGAACACCGAGACCGGGCCGCGGTCGGCGTTGTAGGCGGGGTTGACGAGGAGCTGGTAGTCGGCGGTGAAGGTCAGCATCTTGTTGAGCGCCAGCGCGTAGTAGGTCTCGAGCACGCGCTCGTGCCGGTAGTTGAGCTGGCCGTCGCCGATCAGCGGGCCGAGACCGCCGGCCGCAAGGAAGTCGCGATGATCCCGCGACAGGCCGTTGATGGCGCCGGCGACGCCGACGACGTCGTCGGGCCGGCCCCATCTGGTGCCCTTCACCGAGGTGCCGAAGGAAAGGCTGCGGTCGATGTCGGTGAAGGCCATGATCTCGTTGTGGCCGTCGTTCCAGCTCCAGCGGCCGAACACGCCGATGTCGTCGGTGACGGCCTGCTCGAGGTTGAGCGCGTAGCCGTATTTGATGCGGCCGCGGCGGGTCTGGCTGATGTCGACGCCGAACGCGGGATTGTCCAACGTCTCGCGATAGCTGCCGGCGAAGACGCTGTTGACGAAGCCGAGCAGGCGCAGCTTGCCGGGCTGGCCGAACAGCGAATGGCGGGTCTCGAGCTCGGCGACATATTCACCGCGCCGCGGGATGTTCATGTCGAAATTGTTCGAGTTCGAGACGGCGTCGACCAGGAAATAGCCGCCGCGCAGCGCCCACTGCTTCTGGTTCAGCTCGGCGGTCGCGCCATAGCCGAGGCCGAGCTTGTCGGCACCATAGTCGAAGGCGCCCGATGCCCAGATCGACCAGTTCATGAAATCCTTGCGCGGATCGTGCGCGTAGGAATTGCCGTCGAACACGTCGACCACGGAGAACTTGCCGGCCTGCAGGGTCAGGCGGGAGACGTCCGCCTTGCCGGCGAGCTGGAACTGGCCGCTGGCAAGCTCCTCCTGCTCTCCGCCGAAGCCGATGGTATGGCGCACGAACAACCGCGAGGGGTTGAAATGCGGGTAGGGGAAGCCGGACTTTTGCGCTTCGCCATTGGGAAAGCCCGCCGCGCCCGTGGTGTTGTTGAAACCAAAACCCTGCAGCAGTTCGGGATTGAAATAGACCTCGCCGCCGTCCCACAGCCGCGCGTTGAGATAGAGGGAGTTGCTCCAGGTCTCCTGGTATTGCGGCGCCGGCGTGAGGCTGTTCGGTCCGCTATAGGGCGCGTGAAAGGCCGGATAGGCCTGCCCGATGAAGGTCGACTGGCCGTGGATTTCCCAGCGGTTCGATTCGGTGTCCGTGACGTCCGACTTCGGATTGTAGGTCGGTACGCCCGGCCAATCGATCTTGCGATTGAGGCCGACGCGGATGGCGTGCAAATCCACCGACGAGGCGTAGTTCACGCCCGACGGGAAGGTGACGTTGACGTCCTCGAACTTGCGATAGAGATATTCGAGCCGTGCAGTCCAGTGCGGCGCGAAGGCATATTCGACGCCCGCACCCGCCGCCCAGCCGAGCCGCGTGTTGAGCCGCCGGTCCTCGACGTCGCCCGTCCGGGTCGAGAGAAAGCGCTCGCCCGCGAAGGCAAGTCCGCCGGTCGCGTAGAACAGCCAGTTGCCGGAGGTGTAACCGACGCGGCCGCGCACGCTGGCAAAGTAGTCCCAGCGCTCCTCTGCAAACGAGAGCGGGGTGAGCGCCGAGTTCACGACGTGGTTCGAGGGCAGATAGTTCGGAAACGAGATGTCGCCTTCGAGGCCGACCAGCAGACTGGAGTTGAGCCGCCAGTTGTAGCCGGCCTGCACGCCGCCGGTCGCGCCGGTGAACCTGTTGTTATTGGTCGCGACGGTGGGGTCGATCAGCGTCGCGCTCGATGTTCCCGTGGTGTAGCCGACATGCGCGCCGATATAGAGGCCGGTCCAGTCGTACACCGCTTTCAGCGCCGGAGCCTTGAGCGGCAGATCGGCGGCGTGACCGGCCGCGGGCAGCGCGAGCACGCCCGAGGCGATCGCCGCGGCCGTCCGCAAGTACCGATATCGGTGACCTCTCAACGTCAACACGTACGTCCCCAAACGCGAATGTGACCACCCGCCGCGACATCCCTGCCAATTCGCAGCGGCCCTGTCATCAGGTTCGGGTCGTCCACGCCGTCAGCCGAGATGATCCCGGTTAGACGCGATTTCTTCCCAAGTCCTTCTGCCTGTTGCAAACGTTATTGCGATTAATTCGCAATAGCAACTGACGCGCTTTGCCGCAGGGAGTAATTGGCACCGCTGTGTGACGGGGCTGCAACAAATTCCCGGACCCTCAAAATGGGTGACCCGCCCGGGGGGACCGCCGGGCGGGTCGGGGGCACGACACGGGGTGGATGAGGCGCCCGTGCCGGACGCAGGATCCACGTGAGATCGGCCTCAAATACTCAAATCAGTAGCAGGTACGAACGCGGCCAACGTACTGGCCGAAGGCGTTGTACTGGGCGACCCAGCCGCAGCGGCGATAGCCGTAATAGTAGGGGTCGTTGCTGGCGGCGATCGCGGAGCCGACCACGGCGGCGGTGGCGATGCCGGCACCCACGCCCCAGACCCAGCCGGGCTGCTTGGCTTCGGCTGACGCAATGCTGCCGGTGAGGGCGAGGGCGGCGAGGGCGACGGCGGCAATCCTGGTCTTGATCGACATGTGAAACTCCATCCGGGTTGAGGCGGTCCGTTGTGGCCCGCGTGCCCAGTTGGACGGAGGCTTGCCCGACCCGGTTCGAAGTCGCCCCTCGCGGCGCTCGCGTCCGGCACTTTCTGGAATGATTTCAGGAAGATAGGGTCTAACCCAGAGGGCCCTTGGCGAGCCTGTTCACGTCGAATTTATCGACCTCTTCAAGCAGCTCGCAGAAGGCGCGCGCGCCCCGATCGAGGAGCTGCTCACCCTTCTCCGCGACGGCCAGCGTCGCGTTGCCGACCGCGCCGCTGGCGTTGAGATCCTGGGCCTGCCAGGCGAACGGCGCCGGCCGCTGCGTCGACAGCCAGCGAAATTGCTTCTCCATGTCGATGCTGCTTGCGGGAAAATTCGCGATGGCATCCCGGCGCACCTGGTCGGGATAGCGCGCCAGCATGATCGAGGTCTCCACCGCGCCGCCATGAATGCCGTGGCGCACTTCCTCGGTCGGGAACAATTCGTCCGCAGCCGACAGGCGGGACCACGACGTCGTCACCACGAACATCTTCCGATGCGCGCGCAGATCCTGCGCGACCAGCATCATGGCCGCGCTGTTGCCGCCATGGCTGGTGATGATGACGAGCTTCCTCACCCCGCGCCGCGCGACGTCCTCGCCGATCACAGTCCACTTTTTCAGCGCGACGTCGGTCGCAAGCGTCTGCGTGCCCGGATAGTCGATATGCTCGGTGGAGATTCCGACCGGCTCAACGGGCAGAAACGTGGCCGGAATATTTTCTGGGAGCAGCTCGCGCACGCGCGCGAGATAGGCGTTCGCGATCAGCACGTCGGTTGCGAGCGGCAGATGCGGGCCGTGCTGCTCGGTCGCCGCCAGCGGCAGCACCGCGACCCAGCGCGACGCATCCGCCGTGCCTGCATCGGCCAAGCCTGTGTCGGTCCAGTCGCGGGGCAGCGTCATCGAGGTTTCATTACGCGAATTTGTCACGTAGTTTGGGGTTATGGAGGGGACGCGGGCCTGGCCGGCTCGCGTCCCCGAACGTCTTGCGGTTTTATCGCGTTGCCTTGGTGTCGGCCAGACACGATCGACGGAGTCACATCATGAGCCCCTCTCAACTGCGGCGAGCGTTAACGGCGGGCTTGATGGCCGCTTTCGTCTCTCTTGGACCGGCTCTTGGACCAGCACATGCCCAGACCCTGGACAAGGTTAGTTTCGGCACCAACTGGGTCGCCGAGGCCGAGCATGGCGGCTTCTTCCAGGCGGTCGCCGACGGCACCTACAGGAAATACGGGCTCGACGTCACCATCGTCCCCGGCGGTCCCAACGAGAACAACCGGATGCTCCTGATCGCCGGCAAGATCGATTTCTTCATGGCCGCGAACACGCTGATGTCGTTCGACGCCGTCGCCAACGACGTCCCCGTGGTGACCATCGCCGCGGTCTTCCAGAAGGATCCGCAGGTGATGCTGACCCAGCCGGATGCGAAGGTCGCCAAGATCGAGGATCTGAAACCGCTGACGCTGTTCGTCTCCAAGGAGGGCATGTCCAGCTATTTCCAATGGCTGAAATCCGAATACGGTTTCAGCGAGAAGAACGTGCGGCCCTATAATTTCAATCCGCAGCCCTTCATCGCCAATCCCAGGAGCGCGATGCAGGGCTACGTCACCTCCGAGCCGTTCGCGGTGGAGAAGGCGGCCGGCTTCAAGCCGAACGTGCTGCTGCTCGCCGACCACGGCTTCAACACCTATTCCACCCTGATCGAGACCCGCCGCGAGATCGTCGAGAAGAAGCCGGATCTGGTGCAGCGCTTCGTCGATGCCTCCATGATCGGCTGGTACAACTACATCTACCGCGACAATTCGGCCGGCAACGCCATGATCAAGAAGCTCAATCCGGAGATGACCGACGATCTGCTCGCCTATTCCGTCGCCAAGATGAAGGAGTACGGCATCGTCGATTCCGGCGACTCCCTGAAGAACGGCATCGGCGCGATGAGCGACGAGCGCTACACCTCCTTCTTCGACAAGATGGTGAAGGCCGGCGTGCTCAAGCGCGATCTCGACTACCGCAAGTCCTACACGTTGCGCTTCGTCAACAAGGGCGTCGGCGTCGAGCTGCGTCCCGCCAAGCCGTAACGCATGCTGCGATCAAGTCGAACGATGCCGATGGCTGGGTCCACCTCTCCCCAATGGGAGGAGGTGGGCGGCCGGGCTCAGCAACTTTCATCCTGCGACCAATGATAGAGACCAACACTTCGCCCGCAGCCGATGCTGGCCCGACGGCGCTCGCCGTCAGCCTGCGCGGCGTGACCAAGGCCTATGACAACGGCGTCGAGGCGCTCGGCCCGCTTGATCTCGCCGTGCGCAAGGGCGAGTTCGTCTCGCTGCTCGGGCCCTCCGGCTGCGGCAAGTCGACCGCGCTACGCCTGATCGCAGGCCTCGCCGCGCCGTCGTCCGGCACGGTGCGGGTGGCGCGTCACGAGGGCGAGGCACAGCCGGGTCATGGTATCGGCTTCGTGTTCCAGGAGCCGACGCTGATGCCCTGGGCCAGCGTGCGCGAAAACGTGCGGCTGCCGCTGAAGCTCGGCGGTGTCGCCAGGGCCGAGGCCCGCGCGCGCGTCGATGCGGCGCTGGCGAGCGTCGGCCTTGCCGATTTCGCGGATGCGTTTCCGCGCGAATTGTCCGGCGGCATGAAGATGCGGGTGTCGCTCGCGCGCGCGCTCGTGACCGATCCCGACATCCTCTTGATGGACGAGCCGTTCGCGGCGCTCGACGAGATCACGCGCTTTCGCCTCAACAACGACCTGCTGGCGCTCTGGCGCAATTTGCGCAAGACCGTCATCTTCGTCACACATTCGGTGTTCGAGTCCGTCTACCTGTCGCAGCGGGTCGTGGTCATGACGGCGCGCCCCGGCCGCATCCAGGCCGACCTCCGCATCGAGACGGTCGAGCCGCGGGCTGAGGAGTTTCGCACCTCGGCCGCCTATTCCGACTATTGCCGGAAGGTGTCGGCTGCGCTGGCGCCGTCCTATTCGGGGCAGTCGCTGCTATGAACGCGCAAGCTCCCGCCACCGCAAAACCGTCCGGCGCGCAGCGCGCGCTGCGTTTCGTGCTGCCCGTCATCGTGTTCGCTGCCGGCCTTGCCGCCTGGGAACTCGTGGTCCGCGTCAAGGGGATCCCGCCTTACGTGCTGCCGGCGCCCTCCGCCATCTTCCTGACGCTGATCAAGGACTGGCCGGTGCTGTCGCAATCGCTTCTCACAACGCTCTTGACCACGCTCGAAGGTTTCGTGGCGGCGAGCCTCGGCGGCATCGCGCTGGCGCTGTTGTTCAACCAGTCGAAATGGGTGGAATACTCGCTGTTCCCCTATGCCGTCGTGCTCCAGGTGACGCCGGTGATTGCGATCGCGCCGCTGCTCCTGATCTATCTGGAGCAGCAGACCGCCGTGGTCGTCTGTGCCTTCATCGTCGCCTTCTTCCCGGTGCTGTCGAACACCACGCTCGGGCTCAACTCGGTCGACCGCAATCTCGCAGGCCTGTTCCAGCTCTATGGCGCATCGAAGCCGCAGACCCTGCGCTTCCTGAAGCTGCCTGCGGCGCTGCCCTACATCCTCGGCGGCCTGCGGATCGCGGGCGGGCTGTCGCTGATCGGCGCCGTGGTGGCCGAAATCGCGGCGGGAACGGCCGGCGCCGGCTCCGGGCTTGCCTACAGGATCGCCGAATCCGGCTATCGATTGAACATACCCCGCATGTTCGCGGCACTGCTGCTGTTGTCGCTGGCCGGGATTGTCATCTATGGGGTGCTGGCGCTAGTTTCCCACCTCGTTTTACGGCGCTGGCACGAGAGCGCGCTTGGAAAGGAAAGCTGATGACCGCCGGTTCGATTTCGTCCGACAAGATCGACCTTCTGATCTATGGGCCGGCGCGGCCGATCCTGGAAAACGGCTTTTCCGATCATTTCGTCGTGCACAAGGCGGAGACGCGCGGCGACCTCGAGCGGCTGACGCCTGCGGTCCGCGAGAAGATCCGCGGCGTGGCGGTCACCTACCACACCGTGCGCGCCGACAAGGATTCGCTGTCGCAACTGCCGAAGATCGAGATGGTGGCGAGCTTCGGTGTTGGCTACGACCACATCGACGCCAAATATGCCGCCGAGCACAACATCGTCGTCACCAACACGCCGGACGTGCTGACCGAGGAGGTCGCCGACGTCGCGATGGGCCTTTTGATCTCCACCGTGCGCGAGTTCATCAAGGCCGACCGTTACGTGCGCTCCGGCCTCTGGCAGACGCAGAACTATCCGCTCAGCGTCGGCTCGCTGCGCGACCGCAAGGTCGGCATCGTCGGCATGGGCCGGATCGGCCAGGCGATCGCGCGCCGGCTCGAGGCCTCGCTGGTGCCCGTGGTCTATCACTCGCGCAACCCGTCCAAGGACGTCTCCTACACGCACTATCCCGACCTGATCGAGATGGCGAAGGCAGTGGACACGCTGATGGTGATCGTGCCGGGCGGGGCCTCGACCAACAAGATGATCAATGCCGAGGTGCTGAAGGCGCTCGGTCCGCGCGGCGTGCTCATCAACGTGGCGCGCGGCTCGGTGGTCGACGAGCCGGCGCTGGTCCAGGCGCTGAAGTCCGGCACAATACTTGCGGCGGGTCTCGACGTGTTCGCGGCCGAGCCCAACGTCCCGGACGAGCTCAAGAGCATGCAGAACGTCGTGCTGCTGCCGCATATCGGGTCGGCGTCGGTGGTGACGCGCAACGCCATGGACCAGCTCGTGGTGGACAATCTCAAGGCCTGGTTCGCCGGCAAGGCGCCACTGACGCCGGTTGCGGAAACTCCGGTCAAGGGGCGCTGATGACCTTTCTTCGGGGCTTCGCATTGAGGGTTGCGGCAGCGGTCACGGCGATGACGCTGGCGCAGATGATCCCTGCTCAGGCGCAGGATACCCTGAAGAAGGCGATGCCCGGACAGTGGGAGCTCTCGACCACCGAGCGCAGCAAGACCTGCGTCGTCACGCTCAAGGGTGACGCCGCCGGCCAGGGCTACAAGCTCGAACTCGAGCCGGCCTGCAAGACCGCGCTGCCCTTCACCAGGGGCATTGTCGCCTGGAGCATCAAGGGCCTCGACATCGTCCGCCTGCAGGATGCGGCCGGCGAATCCGTGATCGACTTCACCGAGGTCGAGGCCGGCATCTTCGAGGGCCTGCGGCAGGGCGAGGGCGTCTACATCCTGCAGGATCTCGCCGCCGCCCGCTCCATGGCCAAGTCGATGGACCAGATGATCGGCGACTGGGCGATGGTGCGCGGCAACGGGCAGCCGATCTGCGGACTGACGCTGACCAACACCGAGGCCGGCCCGGACAATTTCCAGGTCTTTCTCAAGCCGCGATGCGATGCGGCCATTGCACAGTTCAATCCCACGCAATGGCGTCTCGAACGCGGCCAGATCATCCTGATGTCGAAATCCGGCGCCGCCTGGCAGTTCGAGGCCGACGACAACGCGCAGTGGCGGCGCGTCCCCGACACCGCCGATCCCCTGATCATGCTGCGTCAGTAGGCGCCGCCGGTTCGCGCGATAGTCGCGCCTTACGACGTCGGCTTCGGCGGCGGCGCGGTGCCCTGCGCCCATTTCTCGAACTTGCCGAGCGCGCCCCAGGCCGCGAGCGCCAGCGAGATCGGCATCGTGAACTTGCTGAGCCCCGGCACCGAATTCGCGATCATTCCCACCACTCCGGCGATGCCTCCCGCATCCGGGCTCGCCGTCACGTTGGACATGATCGAGGTGACGACCGCGAGGATGGTGCCGATCGCGGTTTTCTTGCCGTTCAGGAGATTGCCGATCGTTTCGCCGAGGGCGCCATTGACCTGGCCGAGCATGGGTTTGTTGGCGAGCAGCGCACTGAGCAGGTCGACCACCTGCTTGAGCTGGTCGGTCGGAGCCGCATTGGTCGTCGTCCCCGGCACGGGCGCCGTCTTGTTGACGAGGGAGAAGAGCCGTTGCAGCAGGCCGAGGGGATCGTTGGCCGCGGGGGTCGCGCCTGCCGGCGTGGCTGCTGCCGGCGTTGCCCCTCCTGCCAGAACCTGTGCGAGGCCGTCCAGCCGGTTGAGGACCTGGGACAGCTGGAAGGCCTGCCCTCCGGACGGAATTGCGGCCGGGGTGATGGGGACCGGCGCCGGCATCGGCATCGGGCTCCCGCGCAGCTGCAGGAGCTGCGCGAGGTTGTCCAATCGGTTCTGGATTTGCGACAGGTCGACGGACTCCGCGCCTGACGTCCCGACAGAAGGTGTCACGCCTGCCGGTTTCGTGACGGCGGGCGTCGTCCCCCCCGACTGCAGGGCGTGCGAAAGGTCATTCAGCCGCTTCAGGATCTGGGACAGATCGCCGGCCTGCGGCGCGGCAGGGGCCTGCGTCGCCCGGGTGATGGCGGCGATCGTGGTGCCGTCGAGCAGGCCGGTATCCTTGAGGCTGTGCTGCTGCTGGAAGCGCGAGACCGCAGCCTTCGTCATCGGCCCGCTGATGCCGTCCTCGGCAAGCTGCGGATCGGCTCCAAGCTCGTTGAGCGCCTTCTGCATGGCCAGAACCGAAGATGCCATCTCGTCGTCAGGCTCGAGATGGGCCGCCGCGATTTGCGGGCTGTCGCTGAACGTGATGGACGGATCGAGCGACATCATCGCGTGCAGCACCACCGCCGTGCCGAGCTGGGGGTCGTTGACGTTCGGGTCGAACACGTGGTCGCGAATGTACTTGCCGGCCCGCGCCTCGGGCGGGCCATACAGCGTCGAGCCGCCGTAGAGATAGGGCGAATTGACGCCCTGGGCATGATAGCCGAAGCCGTTGAACGCCTCGAGCCGGAACAGGGTTCGCGCGATGCTCCAGTCCTTGGCGCCGACGAAGCCCTGGATCCTCAGTGCGTCGACGGCGCCATCGACGAAGCTGGCGAAGGGGCCGCGTCCCTTCGGGACGAGGGTGGTTGTCCGCTTGAGCGACTCGCCGTTGCCGAGATAGGTGTCGAAGTCGAAGTTGGACTCGCGATAGTGGCAGAGGGCGCAGAACTCCCACGGCACCTCGGTCAGAACCTGAATCTGCTGATAGGTGGCCTTGCCGTTGATCGCCCTGCGCGCCGCTGCGTTTGCCTGCGCAAGGCGATCGGGCCTGATCTGGAGGTTGGCCCAGTTCTTCTCGTATCCGGCTTTCAAACTCTCGAATGACACCATTTTCCGCTCCCGCAGATTGATGGACGAACAGGTCTTCGCGCAATCAGGGTATGAGCCACGTCATGTGATCAGGACGTGAGTTCGGCGTGATCCGGGGCAAATGTGCCAGGCCGCGGACCCCGCGTGTGTGAACTACATTACACGCCCGGCGGGAAATGCCGAGTCGCAGATTGGCTTTCGCAATCGCACACCGGCTGCAGCACTGCAGTCCGAACCCATCCGCCCACCGCGGGACGGTCGGACGTCCAGGAACTGGCGGGGCAGCCACCCGTTGGTTTGGGCAGATGGTCGAAGGGAGGCCGGCATGGCCAAGCGTGTCCTCGCGATCGGCATCGAGCCAGGCAGCGCGGATTACAGCGCATTCCCGCAGCTCACGCCGGACCTCGTGCGCGACCATATCGAGCGGCAATTATTGCGCCTGCGCGATCTCGGCTACGAGGTCACGAGCTGCCTGATCGACCTCGACGCGACCGCGGAGGCCGGCGTCACCGCGGCGCTGCGCGACGGGCGCTTCGACTGCATCGTGATCGGCGCCGGCCTGCGCGAGCCGAAGGACCGGCTGCTGCTGTTCGAGAAGGTCCTCAACCTCGTGCATCGCCTCGCCCCGGACGCCGCGATCTGCTTCAACACCACGCCCGCCGACACCGCCGAGGCAGTGCAGCGCTGGATCGGACCGTAACCGCGCCGCCGCAGGCAAGCGCCGCGGCTGGCGCGATGGTCCGTCCGGTCGACCTCCACAACGGCGGGCCCACGGCGCGCCGGTGTCGCAACGGCTCTTCCCCGGTTGCGCCCGTCATGTTGCATGATAGGGTCGCGACAATCTTGCCTAGAACATGAATTTCATTCGGGTGCGCTTGATGTTCAGAGCCGTCGTCGTCCTCGTTCTCGCCCTTACCCTGTCCGGCTGCGATGCGCTGAGCACACTGAAAGACGGAATGCAGCAGGCAAAGGCCGTTGAGGGCGATCTCGAGCAGTCGACCGGCATCAGGCCGCGCGTCGGCTTCAACTGGCACAATGGGCGCCTCACGGCAGTGACGGTCATGTTTCCGGGCCTTTACCAGACCAGGCCGCTCGGCGATCTCGCCGGCCTCGTGCGCGAGGCCGTGACCAGGGAATTCAAGCAGACGCCGGAGGCGATCGTGCTGTCCTTCGCCCTGGACAAGGGCCCTTCGGTCTGAGGACGGCCGGGACCGCTGTCGCGACAGGCTGATCCCGGGCGCAACAGGCAGTCGTGCGCGGCCCGAGACAATGGCTCTGGCCGGACATCGGTCTGGGCGCTATGATTGAACAGCAACAAGCGGGAGGGTTCAGGATGCTTCGAGCTGTTGGAATGGTGGCGTGTCTGACCGTTGCGATGGCGATGCCGGTTCGTGAGGCGGCGGCCCAGGATGCCATCGGCGGCGCGATCATCGGCGGTGTCGGCGGGGCGATCCTCGGTGGCGCGATGGGCGGAAGCCGCGGGGCCGCGATCGGCGCCGTCGTCGGCGCCGGCACCGGCGCTGCGATCGCCGCGGAAGGCGAGCGCCGCCGCTCCGGCTATTACGCCTATCGCCAGGGCTGCTACATGCAGCGTCCGGACGGATATTACGTCCAGGTCGATCCGCGCTATTGCTATTGAACCGCTACTGCCATTGAGGCGCCGGCGTCACCGGAGTGACGCCGGTTTTTGCGAAAGTGCGGCGCATCTGGCGGTTGCGCGGGCAGCCGCCTTTGGTCTAGGCTTGCGGATATTGCGCGCCGAGAACGGCCGATTGCCGACAACCACCTTCATTTAAGAAAAGCTCGGCCACAGCCAAATCCTCTCATTTTCGGAGAGTGGTCATGGCTCTTGCCTGTCCGGATGAGATTCGCAGACGCGGCCGCGCCGCGCCGACCTCGATCGCGTGAGGCCGGCCCATGTCGAAGCGGCGCTTGCTCGAAATCTTCGCGGCGCTGGTGGCTTTGGTCGGCGTTGCCGGCGCGCTGCAATGGCTGTGGCAGCAGACGCATAAGCGCACCGAGCCGCCGCCGGTCGTCAAGGCGGAGGCGGTACGGCCGCCCCAGCCCGAGCCCGAGCCGGTCCGCGGCCTCATCCATGAGGTTGACGAGCGCGACGTCGCGAGCAGCAACGGCGACGTCCACATCCGCACCGCCGATGGCGCCTATTATGACTTTCAGCTCGTCGGTGAGTTCGTGGCGCTGCGCTCGGACAGCAACGATCTCGAAGTCCAGGTCCGCCAGCGGCCGTGGCAGGGCTCGTCGCGCACCGTCAGCACCAACACGGCGGTGGCGGTCGGTGTTGCCGGCGACCGCGTCAGCTTCGGCAGCGGATCGGGAGGCGGCCTTTACGTCAACGGCAAGGCGACGCAGCTCGCCGCCGGCGAGGCCATGGCCCTGCCCAAGGGCGGCAAGATCGGCGTCAGCAATGGCGCCCTCGCGGTGATCTGGCCGGACGAGAGCGAGGTGCGGATCGTCCCGCACGGCACCTGGCTCGACGTCGTGGTCGAGCTGGTCAAATCCCGCGCCGGCCACGTCGCCGGCCTGTTCGGCAATTTCGACGGTGACCCGAAGAATGACGTGGTCGCCCGCGACGGGACCAGGGTCGAATTGTCCGGCACCGATGCGAAGGAGCTCCGGCGCAAGCTCTACGACGTTTTCGGTCAGAGCTGGCGTCTTCGTCAGGCGGAATCGTTGTTCGACTACGCCGCCGGCGAAAGCGCGGCGACCTTCACCGATCTGAAATTTCCCTACGAGATCGTCACCACGGCAAGCCTCGAAACCGGCGCGCGGGCCCGCGCGGAAGAGATCTGCAAGCGCGCGGGATCGATCGCGGCGAGTTTTCTCGACAGCTGCATTCTCGACGTCGCGGTCACCGGCGATGCCGGATTCACCGAGAGTGCGCTCAAGCTGCAGGAGAGCGTGAAGCTGCCCGAGGGTTTCCAGTGCCAGGACATGGCGAGCGGTGGCGACAAATGCACCAACTACGAGCCGTCGCTTGCGAATGCGCGCGTCGGGAGCCCGTTCAGGATCGATCTCGAGACGATGACCGGCGACGTGAAGGGCACCGAGTCCTTCGACTGCACATTGGTCGATGCCGCCCGGCGGGCCTCCTGCACCATCCGCACCAGGGGGAAGGTCTTTGCGGGCGCGGTCATCACCACGCGTTACACGCTCGATAGCGGCGAGGTCCGCGAGGAGAAGGGGACGATGGAGCGGCGGTGAGTCCCTTGCCGCGGCGACAGCGTCCGGGGGAGGTCAACATGGCGCGCCATTCGTCGACCCGTGCGGGCCGCATCGCCGGCTGCGGCATCCTGATCATGCTGGTGCTCGGCATGGTGGGAAGCGCCAATTGGCAAACGCAGGCGCAGGACGTCAGCTACCCCAGCGTTGCCGGAGACTGGAAGGTCAAGCTCGGCGGGCAGAAGCTGAAGCTCTCGATTACCCAGAAGGGCCGCGAGCTGACGGGGGAAGCCAGATATCCGAGGGACGGGCGCCTGTCGTTCGCCTTCTTCGGCACGATCGACATCGCTGGCGAAGTGGTGATCGACGTGTTCTGGTCGGAGAACGAGAAGGCGCCCGACGTCAGGCCGGAGGCCTGGGCGCAGGCGGTCAAGGACCGCTATGCCAATCCCAAATACCCGAACATGCTGCAGATCGACGGCCTGGTTCATCTCCAGCGCAAGCAGGACACCGGCACGATGACCGAGTCGCTCGACGGCAAGCTGGTGATCCCGTCGCTGAAGGTGAAGCTGAAGGCGGACACCGGCGCCTTCGAGAAGATCGACAGCATCACCGACAAGGAGCTGGAGACGGAGATCAAGCGCAGCTATGCCGACCGCTGCGAGTTCGAAATGGGGACCATCCCCGCGTTCAACTGCCTGGACGGCAAGCTGCTGGAGATCACGGTAGCGGGGGCCGCGCAAGCGACGCCCGTGGCCAGGTGCGACAGGCCGGTCCAGCTGCCGCTCGACGGCGATGGCCAGTGCGTGCCGGGTTCGCGCCTGTTGCGCCTTCCCAGAAGCGCCGAGCATCCGAAGGTGCTCACTATCGCGATCTGCCGGAAGTACACCGCAGCGCTCAAGGCGGAGGAATTCAGCGACATCGCGATGGTGTCCCACAACCCGGCGACAGGCAACACCTGCTTCTTCCAGAGCGAGCTGGGAAAGGTCTACGACGGTCGGAAGGTCCCGAGTCCCACCGACGAGGACCATGCACACGACGTCTGGGGCGATCGGAAGGCCGATACGTCTCCTTCAAGGGGTTTTTTCGGCCCGGCAGGCGTCCGCTGCAATGCCTGCCACGCTGCAGGACCCTTCCTGTGGACGCCCTATGTGGGGCAGATCGTGAGTAGCGACACCGCGCTGACCGACTGGAACGGCGAGGGCCTGTACCAGTCCAACTTCGCCGACATGTTCGGGACGACGTCGAAATTCCTGACGCCGGAAAGCAATGCCTGCCGAACCTGCCATCGGCTCGGCGACGGCACCAGTTGCAGCGATCACTCTCCGGAGTTCACCAAATTCGACCACGCCAACGGGTCGGAGCGAAAGATCTGGATGCCGCCCGATTTCACGGGCACGCAGGCCGATTTCGACCGGGACTACGGCCCCGCATTGCAACAGCTCGCCCGATGCTGCGCCGACCCGACGCTCGCCGAGTGCGAGGCGCGCGAGGCGACGACGGATAGCCCCGTTGCGCACGTCCCGGTGCGTCCGGTCCGCCGGGATCGGTAGGGCGGCCGGGCTCGATGAAACCTGAAGAGCCTGCCTCAACGCAGGACGCTGAATTCGCGTTCGAGAACGAGCCGGAGTGCAGCGTAATTGCGCCGGGGGATTTCGAGCGGCACGGACCTGACGTGCTCGATGTTCGTGAACTGGTGGAACCCGCCTTGCGTCACCACGGGCTTGCTCACCTTGAAGTGGCTCTGGAAGGCCTGGGCGTTCGACACCTGGGCCTTCATCGCCAGCAACGGCGCCTTGCCCTTGTCGGTGAGCAGGAGCTGAACCGCGCGCGTTCCGATCCCATGCGTGCCCTGAACCACGACCAGGCGTCCCCAGGCGCCCGGATGGGTGGCGCGATCGGCCTTGTAAGACGACGATAGGAAGTTCGGCAGCCGCGTGATGAGAAGATCGTTGGTGTTCGGGACCGCGACCCGCTCCTGGCCGAACTCAACGTGGTCCCTGCTCGCCGCCGCGAAATGCTGATCCCTTGGATTGTCGGAGTTCAGCAGCACACGATTGGCTGCCTTCACCGCGACGCTGTTTCCGGCCATTCGCCATGCGACAGGAGGCAGGTTCTTGTTGCGGCGGTCGCCGTCGTCGACCAGAAATCCGTAGGGGAGGTGAAGCAGCGGCTTCTCGACGCGCTTGAAGTGGTCTGCCCGTCCGCCCACGTTTTCGTACTGCCAGGCTCGCCTGACGACGGGCGTGGAAACGGGGCCGCCGATCACGAGATGATCGCCCGTGACTGGAAGCAGGAGCGGGCTGCGCGAGATGATCGCCGAACGCACGGACGTCAGCGACGGACGCGATCTCAATATCGCATCGCGTGTGACTTCGTGATCCCCGTGATGGCCGCCCGACGGATAGATCTTTCCGAGATCGAACGACCAGTTGTCGTCGACGCAACCAAACAGCTCATCGAAAAGGTCGAGGGCATCTGCCGCGTCCTTGCGCTTGTCTACGACCTCCTTCAGCTGAATCTTCAGGGGCTCGGCCAGCAACGTGGCCACGTAGCCGACGATGACGCCTTCGATGAACTTGCGCCGGGCAAGGCTGGCGGGCGCCGCGATCTGTGGCTCAACGGTTTTGCGTCCGCCGAACGTGGGGTCCTGCCGCTGGAGCTCGAGCAGCGTGTCGAACAGGAATCGACGTTCGCCGTCCACGACCTTTACGTCGATGCGACTTGTTCTGACCAGGTCGGCGATGAACGGCGAGAGCACCGCCTCCTCGACCCCCATTGCAATGATCGCGTCCTGAATGGTGACGTAGTCCTGGCTCATCGACGTCATCCCGATGAAACTGGAAAAGTATTCGGTAAAATATCGTTCGCCGCGCTGGCAGCCTGTGCCGCGGGAGGCGCTCGAAATCATATTCTACTTTTACGAGAATTGATATATGGTTGCTACTGCAAAAGGGTCGTCGCTGGGGGAGAAGCAGCATGGCGAGCTCAGGGCAGGATCCCGCGGGAAGCGCAGTCGGCAACATCGCCAATGTCATGTGCTGATGTTCGAAAACCGCTCGTTTGACCATCTGCTCGGCGCGATGCCGGGCGTCGACGGCGTGCTGGATGATTTGGGCAAGGTCAAGCCCGAGCTTTACAACACCAGGAACCCGCTCGCCCCGCCGTCCGACGAGGAAGGCCGCGGCTACAATCCGGCGGCCCGCCCGACGGCCATCGTCCCCAGGCTCGGAAACGAGCGTAACCCGGACAATGAAGCGACGGTGTTCTGCGGCGACAGCTTCAACCACGATTTCTCGGATGCCATGTTGCGCGACCTCTACGGTCCCGGCACGACCGGCATCCTTGGGGGCGTGCCGCAGGGCGCGCCCGCGAAGACATGGCCGCCGACCAACAGCGGCTTCCTGTCGGCGCCGGGAAACGACACCGGCCCGTCGCTGATTGCGGGCGTGATGAGCTATTTCAAATGGAAGTCGATGAAGGTCTTCCACAGCCTGGCGGAGAACTTCGTGGTCTGCGACGCCTGGCACTGCGACATGCCCGGTCATACCGCGCCGAACCGCGCCTTCATGCATTGCGCCACCACCGGCGATCTCCACATCGACGACAAAGACGATGCCTCCCTCGACGCCTATCCCCAAACGCAGGGCACCACGCTGGTCAATCGCCGCACCATCTACGAGCAGATCCAGGACAACCAGCAAACCTGGAAGATGTACTGGCCCGGCGCCAACTGCGACACCGACTGGCTCAACACGACGGTGTTCCTCCAGCAATACGACACCGCTCCCCCGGGGGCGAACAACG
Organism: Bradyrhizobium diazoefficiens; assembly: GCF_018131015.1. Lineage (GTDB taxonomy): Bacteria > Pseudomonadota > Alphaproteobacteria > Rhizobiales > Xanthobacteraceae > Bradyrhizobium > Bradyrhizobium diazoefficiens_B. The sequence goes on along the minus strand of NZ_JAFCJJ010000013.1, from coordinate 27,961 downwards.
TGACGCAGGTGCCGCTCGCCAATTTCTTCATCGATCTCGAAAAAGGCAATTTGCCGTTCTACAGCTTCATCATGTGCTGGAACGACATCGGTCCGGACACCAGCATGCATCCCGATTCGATCGTGGAATCCGGCGAGAACCTGCTCGCCTGCGTCTACAACGCCTTCCGCAAGAGCAGCTATTGGAGCAACACGCTGCTGGTCGTGAACTTCGATGAGAACGGCGGCATGTACGACCACAAGAGCGTGCCGACCGCCACGCCGCCCGACCCGGGCGCCAAGCCCGACACCTGGCAATGGACTGAGGACGGGACGGTCTATTCATTCGATTACAGCAGGCTCGGCCCGCGCACGCCGGTCCTGCTGATCTCGCCATGGCTCAAGGCCAAGGTCTGCAAGGACCAGTACCAGAACACGTCGATCCTGCGCTTCGTGCAGGACCTGATCTGGCAGCCGTCGAAGCCGCGTCCGTTCCTCACCCAGCGCGACCTGAATGCCCCGTCGATCGCGTCAGTGTTCGACTATGCGAGTTGCGGCCTGCCCCAAATGCGATCCGATTGCCCGGGCACCATGCCGCTGTACACGGGCACATACCTGACGCCGGTCATGACGGAAGGGCAGATCATGCACGGCACGACCCCCACGCCCGAACAGCTTGCCGCCCGGCCGGCGCCGCATATCGTCAAGGTCACGAAGAAATATCTGGCAGGACTGCCGGGCCATCCGGACAGCGGCAAGCCGAACACCAGAAGCTTCGCCACGGTGGGCGCGCTGCGCGCCTATGCGAAGGAGCGGCGGGACGCGGCGCTGGCCGCGATCCGCAAGGGGAGCGCCGGCTGAAGCCGGCGGCCTCAGATCAGCCGCATCCCCCGCAGGCTCGCATGCCCGCTCTTGCCGACGATGATGTGGTCGTGCACGGCAATCCCGAGCGGCTTGGCGATGTCGATGATCGCCTTCGTCATCTGGATGTCGGCCTGCGAGGGCGAGGGGTCGCCTGAGGGATGATTGTGCACGAGGATGAGGGCGGTCGCCGATAGTTCCAGCGCGCGCTTGATCACCTCGCGCGGGTAGACCGGGGTGTGGTCGACGGTGCCGGTCTGCTGCACCTCGTCGGCGATGAGCTGGTTGCGCTTGTCGAGGAAGAGCAGGCGGAACTGCTCCTTGTCGGCAAAGGCCATGCTGGACCGGCAATAGTCGATCACCTCGTTCCAGGACGACAGCGCGTTGCGGCTGTTGACCTCGCCCTTGGCGACGCGGTGCGCGGCCGCCGCGATCAGCTTGAGCTGGTTGACCGCGGCATCGCCGACGCCGTCGATCTCGCGCAGGCGTGCCACCGGCGCATGCACGACCTCGGCGAAGGAGCCGAAGGTCTTGATCAGCATTTTGGCGAGCGGCTTGGTGTCGCGCCGCGGCAGCGCCGCAAACAGCGCCATCTCCAGCAGCTCGTAGTCGCTGAGCGCATCGGCGCCCGCGCCGTAGAAGCGCTCGCGCAGCCGCTCGCGATGGCCGTGATAGTGCGGCGCATCGGGCTCGTCCTTTGAAGGGGGCTTGGCGGCCATCGGTCGCCAGCATCGCCGCGGAACCCCGTTTTTGCAACCGTCAATTGCGGCGGCAAATCCGGCACGTGCCGGGTCGGTCGAGCGTCAGCCGATCTGCTTCTCGCCGTGGCGCTCCGACAGCGTGAAGATCTCGACGCCGGTGGCGGTCACGCCGACGGAGTGCTCGAACTGCGCCGATAGCGAACGGTCGCGCGTCACCGCGGTCCAGCCATCGGAGAGGATCTTCACATGCGGCTTGCCGAGATTGATCATCGGCTCGATGGTGAAGAACATGCCGGGCTTGAGCTGGACGCCCTCGCCGGGACGGCCGATATGGATGATGTTCGGCTCGTCGTGGAACATGCGCCCGAGGCCATGGCCGCAGAAATCGCGCACCACGCTCATGCCCTGCGGCTCGACGAAGCTCTGGATGGCGTGGCCGATGTCGCCGGTGGTGGCGCCCGGCTTTACCGCGGCGATGCCGCGCATCATCGCCTCGTAGGTCACCTCGATCAGCCGCTCGGCCTTGCGCGCGATCGGGCCGACCGCATACATCCGGCTGGAATCGCCGTACCAGCCGTCGACGATGAAGGTGACGTCGATATTGACGATGTCGCCTTCCTTGAGCGGGCGGTCGCCGGGCATGCCGTGGCAGACCACGTGGTTGAGCGAGGTGCAGGTCGAGTAGCGGTAGCCGCGATACATCAGCGTCGCCGGATAGGCGCCATGGCTGAAGGCGAAGTCGCGGACAAACTCGTCGATCCTCGAGGTCGGCACGCCCGGTCCGACGATCTCGGTGAGCTCGTCCAGGCACCTGGCCACCAGCGCGCCGGCCTTGCGCATGCCGGCAAAGGCGCTCGGCCCATGCAGCTTGATCTGCCCGGTCTTGCGCAGGGAGGTATCGGTGGCTTCGACGTAGCTCATGAGGATGGTGTTTCCGGAGTCGGACGCTCGAGATTGGGGAAAGGCTTGATTTCCCGTTCAATTTAATGATTGCGGGCCTTCATGCAAGCCAAGCTTGGCCAGCATGCGCCCGAAAGCAGGCTCAATTCGGGACTTCTACGGTGGTTTCGACCGGCAGCGCGCCGCCGCGGATACGGATTTCGCGGACGGGGTAGGGAACCCGGATGGCCTCGCGCTTGAAGGCGTCCCACAGCGCCAGCATGACGTCGCTCTTGACGCCGTCCATGCCGTCGGGCTCCGCGATCCAGAACGTCAGCGAGAACTTCATTCCGGCTTCCGCGAACTCGGTCAGGATGCAGTTCGGCGGCTTGCCCTTCTGGGCGCGCGGATGGACGGAGGCGGTCTCGATGGCGAGCTTGCAGACCAGCTTGGGGTCGGCGTCGTAATTGGTGCTGAAGGCGATCTTCACCAGCGTGTTCTTGTCGGTATAGGTCCAGTTGACCACCTTCTGCGTCACCAGGTCCTCGTTCGGAACCAGGAATTCCCGCCCGTCGCCGGCGGCAACCGAGATATAGCGCGTATTCATCGCGCTGATGCGCCCGGTGTGGTCGCCGATGGTGACGAGGTCGCCGGGCTTCACCGACTTGTCGGCCAAGAGGATGATGCCCGAGATGAAATTGGCGACGATCTTCTGCAGGCCGATACCGATGCCGACGCCGACGGCGCCGGAGAACACCGCGAGCGCCGACAGGTCGATGCCGACGGTGCCGAGCGCGATGACGATCGCGGCGGCGAGCAGCCCGATCCGGATGATCTTGACCAGCAGCACCTGAACCGACGGCGTCAGGTCGGTGGTCGCGTTGATCCGGCTCTCGGCGAAATTGCTGGCGATGTTGGTGAGCCACAGTGCGATCAGCAGCAGCGCGCCGGCCTTGATCACCAGCAGCGGCGTCAGCCGCAGGCCGCCGAGCACGATCGCGAAGGAATCGAGCAGTTCGACGGTGGCGTCGAGTTGGCCGAGGATGGAGAGCGCGGCGACGAACCACGCGGTGATCGACACCAGCTTGACGATCGAGGCGTTGCGCAGCACCGAGGTCACGAGCCGGATCGCGAGCCAGGCAAAGCCCAGCTTGGCCGCGACCATCAGCAGATAGCTGCGGCTCGGCCAGGTCGCGTGATACATCGCCACGCGTGCGACGATCACCAGCAGCGTGAACACCGCGGTCGAGGCGCTCGCCACCATGGTGCGGACGAAATGGCGCAGCGGGAGCGGCCAGCGCATCGCCAGCGACGTCAGGTCGACGCGGTTGCGAATGGCGGTCTCTGCGGCATAGGCGATGCCGGCCGCCACCAGGATCAGGCCGAATTGCAGGTAGAACCAGGGCGAGGAGATCTCCGCCCCGACGCTGCGCGCGGTCGTCTGCACGAACTCCGTGAAGGTCTTGAGGTCCATGTCCATCGGGCGGTCTCGTCGGGCAGCGGAAGAGTTGATTCGAGGGAGCGGCAGAATTCCACAGAGGTCGCGGCCCGGCCATCGATACACCGGCATGTGATGTGCGTTAAGGCCGCAAAATACGGGCAGAATGCCGCGCGCGGGAGAAAATGGGTTGGCGCGCCGGTGTAGCGACGATATGGATGAAATTCCAGCGATTTGTACCCGGAAGGTGGATGGCCTCCCTCGACTCGTTCAGTCTCGCCATATTGCTCGGCGCCGTCCTGGTGATGGCCGGCATCCTGTCGAGCCTGCTTGCGCTGCGCTTCGGCGCGCCGCTGCTGCTCGTGTTCCTCGTGATCGGCATGCTGGCGGGCGATTCCGGCCCGGGGCAGCTCCAGTTCAACGACGTCGGAACGACCTACCTGGTCGGCTCGGTGGCGCTGGCCCTGATCCTGTTCGACGGCGGCCTGAAGACGCGCTTTGCCAGCATCCGCACCGTGCTTGCGCCCTCCCTGGTGCTCGCGACCGCCGGTGTGCTCCTGACCGCGGTCGTCACCGCGCCGTTCGCGAGGCTCGTGCTGGATCTCAACTGGGCGGAGTCGCTGCTGGTCGGCGCCGTGGTCGCCTCGACCGACGCCGCCGCCGTGTTCCTGCTGGTGCACACCCAGGGCCTGCGCCTGCGGCCGCGCGTCGGCGCGACGCTGGAGGCGGAGTCCGGCACCAACGATCCCTTCGCGATCTTCCTCACGCTCATGCTGGTCGAATACATCTCGCTGGGATCGAGTTCTCCCGGCCATGTCCTGATGGAGTTCGTCCAGGAGGCGGTGCTGGGGGCCGTCGTCGGCTGGTTCGGCGGCCGTCTAGTCGTCGTCGCGCTCAACAGGGTGGCGCTGCCGCAGGGCCTGCATGCGCCGTTCGTGACCACGGCTGCGCTCGTCATCTTCGGCGGCTCGCAGATCATGCACGCCTCCGGCTTCCTCGCGGTCTATCTCGCTGGCATCATCGTCGGCAACCGGCCGACGCGTGCGCATAATTCGGTGGTGACCTTCCTCGATGCCGCGACCTGGCTGGCGCAGATCGTGATGTTCGTGCTGCTCGGCCTGCTGGTGTCGCCGAGCCGGCTCGGCGCCAGCGTGCTGCCGGCGGTCGCCGTCGCGCTGGTCCTGATGCTGGTCGCCCGGCCGCTCGCGGTGTTCGTGTGCCTGGCACCGTTCCGCTTCAACTGGCGCGAAAAGATCTTCATCGCCTGGACCGGCCTGCGCGGCGCGGTCGCGATTTTCCTGGCGTCTATACCGATGCTGGTCGGACTGTCGAAAGCCTATCTCTATTTCGACGTCGCCTTCGTCGTCGTCATCATCTCGCTCCTGCTGCAGGGCTGGACGCTTGCGCCCGCCGCGCGCAAGTTGCACGTCGCGCTGCCCCGCACCGAGCGCGGCCCGCGCCGCGTCGAGCTCGACCTGCCCGGCCAGCTCGAGCAGCAGCTCGTCGGCTACTCGGTGCGGCCGAAGAGCCTGTATTTCCGCCGCGGGCTGATCCCGTCCTGGTCCAAGCCGACGCTGGTGATCCGCAACGAGAACATCCTGACGCCCGCAGAGGCCGATCCCGTCGCGCCGGGGGACTACATCTATTTGCTGGCGCCGCCGGAAAAGGCCGAGTCGCTCGACCGCTTCTTCGTCGACATGCAGCCGAGCACGGCGCCCGATCCGCATCTGCTCGGCGACTTCATGGTCTCCGGCGAGCACACCCTGGCCGAGCTCGCCGAGATCTATGGCGTCAGGGTGGGGGAGGACGAGGGCAAGCTGACGCTCGCCGACTATTTCGACGTCCATCTCGACCGCGCGCCGAAGGAAGGCGCCGAGCTGGCGCTGGATTCGATCGTGCTGGTCGCCCGCTCGATCTCCGGCGGCCGCGTCAACGTCGTCGGCCTCCGCCTCCCGGAAGAGGACGAGACGCCGGCGCCGCTGACGCGCAGGCAGGCGCTGCGCCGCAGGCTCGCGGATCTCTGGACCTCGGTGGCGGGGGTTTAGTGCTCCTGTCGTCCTGGCGAAAGCCAGGACCCATTACCCCAGGCAGCGATTTGGCGAAGACTCGTAGTTGTCCGTCTTCATCGGTACTCGGACTGCCGTCTGCCGATAGATCACGCGGTATGGGTCCTGGCTTTCGCCAGGACGACGGCGGTGGATACCCTGTCCTCACGTCAGCACCTTCACCCCGCCGAACGAGGTTACCCGGCCCTGCTTTAGCATCACGATCTGGGTGGCAAGCTGGCGCAGCTCGGCGACGTCGTGGCTGACATAGACCATGGGTATGTTGGCCTCGTCCCGCAGCCGCACCAGGTACGGCAAAATCTCGAGCTTGCGGGCTTCGTCGAGCGCGCCAAGCGGCTCGTCGAGCAGCAACAGCCGCGGTTTCGCCAGCAGCGCCCGTCCCAGCGCGACGCGCTGGCGTTCGCCGCCGGAGAGTTTTCCCGGGCGGCGGTCGAGCAGCGCGCCGATGTCGAGCAGGTCGACCACGCGCCTGCGCTGCGCCTCATCCCGGGCGAGGCCGTTCATGCGCCTTCCATAGTCGAGATTCTGCGCGACGTTGAGATGCGGAAACAGCCGCGCGTCCTGGAACACGTAGCCGACGCGGCGGCGCCAGGCCGGCACGTGGATGCCGGCCGCCGTGTCGTCGACGACATCGCCGTCGATCGCGATGCTGCCGCGGTCCGGACGCAAGAGGCCCGCGATCATGTTGACCAGCGAGGTCTTGCCGGCGCCCGACGCGCCGAACAGGCCGGTGACGCGGCCCTCGCTCGTGAAGGCGGCGGACAGCGAGAACTCGCCGAGCTGCTTTTCGACATCGACCCGCAGCATGGTCAGTTCCCGTGCAATCGCGCGGTGGCCCGTCGCGCGAACCACTCCGAGGCCACCAATGCGCCGAGCGCAAGCACCACCGAGATGGCCACCAGCCGCGCCGCGGCGGCGTCGCCGTCCGGCGTCTGGATCAGCGAGTAGATCGCCGAGGAGATCGTCTGGGTCTCGCCTGGAATGTTGGAGACGAAGGTGATGGTGGCGCCGAACTCGCCGATCGCTTTCGCAAAGCCGAGCACCATGCCGGCGAGCACGCCGGGCAGCGCCAAGGGCAGCGTCACCGTGAAAAACACTTTCCAGGGCGCCGCGCCGAGCGTCTCTGCCGCCTGCTCGAGCCTGCGGTCGATCGCCTCGATCGACAGCCGCATGGGGCGGACCAGCAGCGGAAACGACATCACGCCGCAGGCGAGCGCAGCCCCGGTCCAGCGGAACGCAAACACGATGCCGAGATGATCGGCGAGGAAGCCGCCGACGAGGCCGCGGCGTCCGAAGGTGAGCAGCAGAAGATAGCCGGTGACGACGGGCGGCAGCACCAGCGGCAGATGCACCAGCGCATCGAGCGCCGACTTGCCCCAGAAGTCGCGGCGCGCGAGCAGCCACGCCAGCGCAATGCCGAATGGCGTTGCGACCAGCGTGGCGATCACGGCGACCCTGAGCGAGAGCAGGATCGCCGTCCATTCGGCGGGAGAGATGTCGAGCATCAGGCGTCGAGCATCAAGTGGTGGGGCTGATCAGGAATTTGAAACCGTATCTTTCCAGAATGGTCTTGGCGGCGTTCGAGCGCAGAAATGAAAGATAGTCGTTGGTCCAACGCTTCGCGGTCACGGTCGTGGCGACGGGATAGATGATCGCCGGATGCGATTCCGCGGGGAAGGTGCCGACGATCTTGACGCCGGGCTCGACCTTGGCGTCGGTCGAATAGACGATGCCGAGCGGGGCTTCGCCCCGCGCCACCAGCGCCAGCGCGGCGCGCACGCTCTCGGCCATGGCGAATTTCGGCTCGGCGGCCTGCCAGGCGCCCAGCTTTTCCAGCGCAGCCTTGGCGTATTTGCCGACCGGCACCGACTTGACGTCGCCGGTCGCGATCTTGCCGTCGCCGGCGAGTTTTGCGAGGTCGAATCCCTCTGCGATGGTCACGTGATCGATCCTGGAATCCTTCGGCGCGATCAGCACGATGCTGTTGCCGAGCAGATTGACCCTTGATCCCTCGTCGATGGTTTTCTTCCCGGCCGCATAGTCCATCCAGTCGGTGTCGGCGGACACGAACAAATCGGCCGGCGCGCCCTGCTCGATCTGCTTGGCTAGCGCCGAGCTCGCGGCATAGCTGACGGTGATCTTGACGCCGGTCTTCGCCGTGTAGGCGGCGTCGATCTCGTCGAGCGCGTTCTTCATCGAGGCGGCGGCGAACACGGTGATGGTCTTGTCCTGGGCCGCGGCGGGCGACAGGCTCGCGCCTGCGAGGATCACGAAGGCGGTGAAAACTCCGGCAATGCGATACATGGATAGCGCTCCGTGCGAGATGGCGCGCGCGAGAAACACGCGCAATTCCGGCGTTGGGTGGGTTAGGTCGCGACGGGCGGAAGCGCTGCTCCACGTGTCCCCGCAACGGCTTACGGCCGGCAGGGATATCGCGCCGCCGAAGATAGCAGGCTTGCGCTTCAGGTCAAAGGCGGCGGTTTGTCCAACGGGGGCTTACTCCAGCGGCGGGTAGGATCGCGATCGAGATCGCATTCTCCTTGGCGCGCTGATCTGGAGCGCGACGCGCCGGGCCGACAGGCGGCTTGCGATGCGGGCCGTGATGGTTTCGCTTGGCTGGCGGGATCTTGCGTGGGTCCGGGGTCCGGGCCCGCAGGCTATACTATTTCTCACGCACGTGCTGCAACGCGCCGATCCCGCACGCGACCCGAAGCGGCCATTTCAAATTGCAGCTTCGGTCGAGGTTGTTGACAGGCAAACACCATTTGCAATCGAGTGGCAATCGCAAGTTTCGGACTTTGATCTGTCGCAACACGTTCGCTTGCGAGCAGTCTATTGATGTTCGCGTTCAATGTCCTGAGATCAATAAGTGCATGCCATGTCCGGTGCACCGCTCGATAGGACGCCAAAGGCGCCGTTTGAGCCCAAGGCATTCCTCAGCAGGCCTGCCGCGGGCGTGACGCTGGAACGATTTGAAGCCGGCAGGCAGATTTGTGGACAGGGCGAGCGCGCCGACACCGTAGGCTACATCCGCAAGGGGCGAGTAAAGGCCACGACGTTCTCCAACCGCGGCAAGGAAGCCATCGTCGGGATTATTCGGGATGGCCAGTTCTTCGGCGAGGCTTGCCTCGGCAGCGCGAAAGTGCGGACTGCAACCATTGTGACGTTGGAAGATTGCTTGATCACGACGGTGACCAGGGAGGTAATGCTGTCGATGTTCGTTTCGGAGCCTGAGTTCTCGGCGTTCTTTATGGCGCATCTTCTGTCGCGGAATACCCGGCTTGAGGAGGATTTGGGCGACCAGTTGCTGAATTTGAGCGAAAAACGGCTTGCTCGACTATTGCTGGTTCTTGCCGACCCGGGTCAGGATGGCGGAAGTCCGAAAGAGGTCAACCTCAGTCAGGAAGCGCTCGCAGGGATGGTTGGCACGACTCGATCGAGGATCAGCACTTTCATGAACAGGTTTCGTGAGCGGGGATACATCAGCTACGACAGCCATCGCGGGCGGATTGAAGTCTACGCTGCGCTCCTGATCTCCGTGCTGGGACTCTAGCTGCATGCAGGATCAATCGCACTCGTGCCAGTCCCGCGCACCGCAGACAGGGGAAATCATTCCAGATAGCTGAGATAGGCTGCGACGGCCTTGATCTGCGCTTCCGTTAGATTGTGAGCGATCGGCTGCATGATCGCCGAATTATCGGGGTTGGCCTTGTCCTGGCCGCGCTCCTTGTCCCAGTTCGTCAGCTTTCTGATGATGTAGTCGTGGAGCTGGCCCGCCAGGCGCGGAAATGCATCGGCGCCCTTGGCGTCTGGTCCGTGGCAGGATGCGCATGGCGGGACCTCGGCGGCAGGAGCGCCCTCTTCATAGATTTTCCTTCCTACAGCTAGCGAGTCCCTCGGCGCTCCCCCCAGTGGCTTCGGGTTGAGGTCCTTGAAATAGGTGGAAAGGGCCGTGAGCATCGCCGGCGTCAGAACATGCGACACGTTGAACATCACGGGATTGGTTCGCCTGCGTTCGATGAAGGCCTGCAATTGATTTTTCACGTACTCTGGTTGTTGCCCCGCCAATCGCGGCATCGGAAAGGATCCTCGAAAACCTTGTCCCGATAGCCCGTGACATGTCTTGCAGTAATCGGTCTTGGCCTTGAGCTCCTGCGCAGGGACGGAGGCACCCTTCTCCTCTGCGCGGCTCGGCGCTGAAACGCCGGCAATCAGGATTGCTGCCAGCAGCATCGATCTCAGTTCATTGAGCCTCATGATCGTCTCCCGGTGATAGGAGTTGCGCAACTTGCAAATTGCTCGCGACAAGCATCGCGCGTGACATTGCTTTGTTTACGCCCAATCCATGTTGCCGAAACGCCGCACACCATCGAAATCAAATTTGATGTTCTGTTTTGAACAGTCGCTTCCTGCTGGCCCGGTTTTAGCTCGGCGGTGTCTCGATGTTCATGACCGCGCTGGCGGCATGCTGCGAGCGGATGGATGGCGCGATGCGAGCCAAGTGGGGTTGTCTTTTCAAGTCCCGTGCAATCCGCAGGCTGTTGGCAGCTGCCGCGCTCGCCTATCCAATGTTATGCTTGACGGCCGGTTTTGCTCCGCCTGCGCAGGCCCTGCCAAGCTTCGCGCGTCAAACGGGTCAACCTTGCGGCACCTGCCACACCGACTTTCCTGCGCTCACGCCCTACGGCCGCCGGTTCAAGCTGCTCGGCTATACCGCGGGCGGCGGCGAATTCAGGACGACGCCGTTCTCATCCGAGGGAGGTCGTGCGGCTCGCGCCGAACTCGACAAGCTTCGCGGCTATGTGAAGGCGTTGCCTCAGGAGCCTCAGGCTGCGGCCGACAACAAGGAATGGGTGCCGCCGATCTCGTTCATGGCGATCGAAGGTTATACGCGTACGCAAGGGCCGACAGTGCCTCCCCCGGCAGACCCCTTCCGCACGAACGACAACATCGTGGCCTCGCCGGTCAGCGTGTTCTGGGGCGGCGCAATTACGGAAAACATCGGAGCGTTCGCTCAATTTACCTACGCCGGGGCTACTCCGCTGTCATCGTTTTCGGGGACGCCGGCGGACCAGTTCATCCACAGCTGGGGATGGGACAATACCGACGTCCGCTATGCCAACACCGCGAGCGTCGGGCCGTTCGATATTGTGTTCGGCATCACCGCCAACAACAATCCGACCGTTCAGGACTTGTGGAATACCACACCGGCGTGGGGGTTTCCCTATGCCGCATCGACGCTTGCCGCGGGTCCCCCCGGCACGATGCTCGAGGGGGCCTTTGCCGCACATGTCGGCGGAATCGGCGCTTATACAATGATCAACGACCTGCTTTACCTGGAGGTCACCGGATACAAGTCGATCGGCTTCCACGCGCTGAATGCGCTCGGAGCGAATCCGTTCGATACCCCGGGTCAGCTCGGCAACGTCGCACCCTATTGGCGCGCGGCTGTCGAGCCGCATTGGGGGCGGCACTCACTGATGGTCGGCACGTTCGGGATGTTCTTCGACGTTCATCCTTGGTTCGACACGTCGTTCGCCTCGGGATCGACCGCGGTGTTGCCGGTATCGGACAAATTCACGGATGTCGGCTTCGACGCGCAATATCAGTATCAGGGCGACAATTACTGGCTGACCTTGCGCGGCAGCTATATCCGTGAGTTCCAGCGACTGGATGCGAGCTTCACCGCCCTCGGCGTTGCTTCAAATCCGACCAATCAGCTCAACAGCATGAAGCTGCAGGCCTCCCTGGCACTGGGTGCCGACAATCGAATCGTTCTCACCGGGCAGTATTTCAACGTCTGGGGCACGTCCGACGCCGGTCTTTTCGGTGCCGACCCGCTCACCGGGTTGGCATTGACCCCAGACACCAACGGCTGGACGGCGGAGATCGCCTACATCCCGTTTGGCGCTGGCAAGATGATCGGCTGGCCGTGGTTCAATGCCCGCATCGGCCTGCAATACACCTACTACAACAAGTTCAACGGCACCACGATCGGCGCCCACGACAACAACACCCTGTTCCTGCACGCCTGGGTCGCCATGTAGGCCGGGCCGCAAAGGAGATGGTCAGATGAAAAGACTGCTTGCCGTGCATCTCGCAGCGTTCGCAGTGACCGTGGCAGGATCGGCATCCGCCGCCGATCTGGCCGTTAAGGCTCCGGTACCGGTCGCGGCGCCCTTCAACTGGACGGGCTGCTATATCGGCGTCCATGTTGGCGCCGGGTTCGCGAAGAAAGACATTACGGATCCGGTGCAACTCGTGCAGGATTCCTTCAATGGTCCCGGCTCTACGGTCGGCGTGACTACGGTAAGCCCGTCGCAGAGCGGTGCCGTCATCGGGGGGCAGGGCGGCTGCGATTATCAGTTTGCTTCCTCATCGATTGTTATCGGAATTCAGGGCGATGCCGCTGGCGCGACCTTGAGAGGCAGCAAGGTTGTCGGTCTCCCGCTCGGCAATCCCGGCGAGACGGCGGTTGTGGATGCGAAAACCGAGTTTCTGACCAGCGTGACCGGCCGCATCGGATATGCCGTCGATAACGTCCTGCTCTACGCCAAGGCCGGCGCGGCGATGGCCGGCGACAAGTATGAGGTCAGCGGCACGTTCACCGGCCTGCCGTTCGATTTCAGGGGGCTGGAAGACCGTTGGGGCTGGACCGCCGGTGCGGGCGTTGACTGGGCTTTCACACGTCATTGGTCCGCCAATCTCGAATATGACTATTATGGGTTCGGCACCCGGACCTCGACCTTTGCCGATCAAGCCAACGTCTTCCAGGGCCCGGTCAATGTCAGGCAGTCGATCCAGGTTGTGAAGGTTGGGGTGAACTTCCACATGTGGGCGGGTCAGTAAATGCTCCCGCCTTCTGGACCAGGGCGGGCATCATTGCGGCGCGGGAATCGCATGCGTGCGGTCGTGTACGCGATGGCCCTGACGGCGGCCTGCTCCGTCACGTCTGACGCGCAGGAAAGGGGCGGTTTCGAAGCCAAGGTCGAGTATTGCAAAACCTGCCACGGATTGTCGGGGCAAGGCTATCGCGGCTGGTTTCCGATGCCGCGCCTGGCGGGACAGCAGCCGCAATATCTCGAGAACCAGCTTCGCGCTTTCATCGAGCGCCGGCGCACCAATCCCGTCATGGCCAATGTCGCACATGTGCTGATTCCTGCGACGGTCACCTCGCTCGCCACGCATTTCAAGGCTCTTGATCCAAAGCCGATCGGTGGCGCCCCCAGGGGAGCACAGGCTATCGGCAAGCGCATCTACGAGGAAGGCCTTCCTGAGTCCAACGTGCCGGCGTGTGCCGCCTGTCATGGCAGCGACGCCAAAGGGCAGAATGAAATTCCGCGGCTTGCGGGCCAGCTCTATGAGTACACGGTCGGACAGCTTACAGGTTGGTCGAAGGTGCGCGGCCAAGGATCGGCAGTCGACACCTCCGCAGTCATGGCACCGACGGCACACAATCTGACGCGATCACAGGTCGAAGCGGTGGCTGCCTATGTGAGCTACCTGCAATGAAAGGCGCCGGTCGGGACATGCGGTGCGGGCCAACCAAGTTGCGCAGGGACAAGAGGTCATGAAGCGCATCGGACTAAAGACGGCGCTGCTCGTGACGATGGCCTGTGTCGGCCCCGCAAGCGCGTGGGACGACACCAGTGTCCGCAACTGCACCTGGTGTCACGGGACCTCGGCTCAGGGATACATGGTGGCACCGAGACTGGCCGGGCAGCGTCCCGCCTATCTCGAAAGTCAGATGCGGAGCTTCCGCAATCACACGCGGGACAATCCCTTCTCGCAACAGTACATGTGGGGGGCCGTCGCGGCGCTCGATCCTCTCGCGGCGCGTGATCTCGCGGCCTACTTCGCATCCATTCCGCCAAAGCCTGCCAACGACGGCGATCCCGGTCTCATGGCGAAGGGCAAGGCGATCTATATGGACGGCATCCCCGAGGCCAACATCGCCTCCTGCTACGCATGCCATGGTCCGAATGCCGAAGGCGTGCGGGAGATCCCGCGGCTTGGTGGCCTTGCCTATTTCTATATCAAGGCGCGGCTCGCCCAGTGGGGTCAGGGATATCATTCTGGCGCTGGCACGCCGATGCCGATTGTTGCGCGCACGCTCGGTCCCGACGACATCGAGGCGCTGGCTTCCTATCTCAGTTTCGTCAGGTAATATCCAAGACGGCGCCCTTACGGTATTTAGCATCCACGGTCTGGCATTCACGTGCGGCAAGACGCCCGGCTACTTTCGTGCGTCTTCCGCCTCCTGCTCCAGCTGCAAGATACGCGCTCGCAGCTCGTCGAAGGTTTCTTCGGCCGCCTCGCTAAACAGCGGATCCTCTGGGCCGTTCGAGGCTGAAGCGATCTCCGTCCAGTCTTGAGGCTCCAGCGCCTCGAGGGCCGCAGGAAAGAAGTCACGATCCTCCATCATGATATGATGCCGCTGGCTCTCGATGAAATCGCGAACGACTTTGTCGACGTTCTGCCGCAAAATGTCCTGATCCGCGAGAACGCTGTCGACCGCGTGAGCGACGCGGCGCAAGCGCTCGGATCCTTTTTGGTGCTCGAGCGCGAGGTTACCAACCCTCGCAGCAGCAGCAGGATCGCGACGTTTCAGCTTGGCAAAGACCAGGTCTTCCTGGGGATGGTGGTACACCTCGGGATAGAGTTCGAAATAGCTGATGATCGCTCGAATGACCTCGTAGTCGGGGCGGTCCCCGCGGTCGAAAACTTCGAGCTCTCGCTCAAGGACGGTGAGCAGCGTCTCAATATTTCGATGTTCTCGGGACAAGCGCTCAATGATCATGGTAGCGCTCCACGGAATTAACTCTGAAAAGTCTAATCTCTGATGCGGCTCCCGCATTTGCGCGAGATCAACTTCTCGGTTCAGCGCTCTCGATTTTGCAGCCCGGCGCGGAAATGAGGTTCGCCGCAAGGCCATTGAGATGCGCCGCCAAGTACGGTCTGGTGCAGCGATGCTGTCCTGTTCCGCGCTGGAGCATGGAGGCTTTCGCGATAGCGTTCCCGGACTACCCAAGCGTTTTCGACTGGGCGACGAGCGCAGCAAAGCGTAGCGCCTATCCAGGACCCATCACCCCAGGGAGGAACTTGGCGAATACCCGCGATTGTCGGCCCGAGCCAAACTGCATCCTGGGGCAATGGGTCCTGGCTTTCGTCAGGACGACTAACCCTCACCGCTTCGCGTCGCCCGCGCGCAGCACGGCCTTGCAGGCGGCCGGCATCTGCGCCAGCGTCATCGGCGGCTTCGGCTTGGGCGGCACCTCGGGCGGCTTCGGGTGCAGCACGCCGTCACTGAACCAGTAGGCGAGGTCGGACGCCTTGCAGCCCTCGTCCTCGGACTGCGACGGCTGTCCCTCGCATTCGCCGGCGCCCGGCGGGCAGCGCATGCGGATGTGGAAGTGATAGTCGTGGCCCCACCACGGCCTGATCTTCGACAGCCAGGCGCGATCGCCCTTGGCCTCGCGGCACAGCGCCTTCTTGATCGCGGCGTTGACGAAGATGCGCTGCACCGCCGGCTCCTGCGCCGCGTCGCGCAGCACCAGCACGTGAGACGGCGTGAAGACCTTGGGATCGATGTCGAGGCGGTCCTCGCGCACCATCATCACCGCCGACATCTCCTCGCGCTCCTCGCGCGACAGGCGGCGGTCCGGCATCGGCGTCAGCCAGATGTCGGCATCGAGGCCGATCTGATGGCTGGCATGGCCGGACAGCGCCGGCCCGCCGCGCGGCTGGGCGATGTCGCCGACCAGGATGCCCGGCCAGCCCGCGTCCTTGTGCGCGTTGGCAGCGAGGCGCTTGATCAGCGCGATCATGGCGGGATGGCCGTAGTTGCGGTTGCGCGACAGCCGCATCACCTGCCAGTTGCCGCCGTTCAGCGGCATCTGCTCGGCGCCGCCGATGCAGCCCTTGGTGTAGGAGCCAATCACGTGCGCCGGACCCGTCGAGGGCAGCAGTTTTCGCGCGAACAGTTCCTTCGCGGCGACCTTGGGATCGTTCGGGTTGGCGAGCGGCGGCAGCGGCTTCGGGTTGACGCTGCCCTTGTCCTGCGCCAGCGCGGGGCCGGCGGCCAGGACCATCATGACGAGCAGGAGAGGGGTGAGGCGGCGGGGACTCATGCTGGTGGTGTTATACCCCAACGCCGCCCCAGCGTTAAGGATCGGACCTTCGGCCTGCATAGGTTTCACGGTGTCGTGTCAGGCCGCATGTCCCTGCATCTCGAACTGGTTCGCGGCCTGATTCGCTCGCGATGATTGCGATGTCGATGCGGGATTCGGGAAATACGGGGTGCGACAATATGCATGTCGGACGGGAGTAGAAGTACGGAGCGCCCCGTTACTCTCCGGTAACGCGTATACCACGAACCTCCACGTGGCAGCGACCTGAGATCGCTTCGGCCTAACCTGGAGGAAATTTTCAATGACGCAATCGTTCACGACCCGTGCCTTTTCCGTGGCCGGGCTCGTCGCACTGGGCCTGATGGCCACGGTCGGCACGGCGCCGGCGGCCGATCTGAAATTCGAGCACGTGATGAACATCGGCACCGCCGGCACCGGCGAAGGCCAGTTCAAATATGTCGAGGATTTCGCCTTCAGCAAGGAAGGCCATCTGCTGGCGACCGACGCGGCGCACGCCTATGTGCAGGCGTTCGACAAGACCACCGGCAAGTTCATCGCGCGCTTCGGCGGCAAGGGCGACAAGGACGAGCATCTGGACAAGCCGGAAGGCATCGCGGTCGACCCCGACGGCAACATCTTCATCGCCGACTACAACACCGGCTTCGTCAAGAAGTACGACAAGAGCTACAAGTGGCTCTTGACCTTCAGCGAATACGGCTCGGAGAAGGGCCAGAACATCAAGTCGGAGTTCATGGATATCCGCGACGGCAAGCTCTACATGCCGGAAGCCGGTAACCACCGCGTCGACGTGTTCGACCTCAACGGCAAGTTCCTGTTCGACTTCGGCGGCCTCGGCACTGAGCCGGGCAAGATGAACAATCCCGAAAGCGCGAAGTTCAACAGCGAGGGCAAGCTCTACGTCGCCGACCTGAAGAACGACCGCGTCCAGGTCTTCGACAAGGACGGCAAGCTGCTCAGCGGCTGGGGCAAGTCGGGTTCGGCGAACGGCGAATTCAAGGCGCCGGCCGGCATCGCGATCGACGCCCAGGATCGCGTCTACGTCACCGAGATCGGCAACGACCGGGTGCAGGTGTTCGACAAGGACGGCCAGTTCCTGCACGCCTTCGGCAGCAAGGGCGCCGGCAACGGCGAGTTCGGCAACCTGCACGGCATCGGCATCGACAAGGCCACCGGCTGGATCTACGTCGCAGACACCGCCAACAACCGCATCCAGGTGTTCAAGCCCGCGAAGGCTCCCAACACCTGATCGGAAGAACGGCTTGCCCGGGCAATTTTTTCGCCCGGGCAAGAAGGCAATTTTTATGCAGATGAGGGGGCAGCAGATGTCGAAGCGCTATTTGAGCGCCGGTTTACGCGGTATTCGCCTCAGGGGCCGGCTGCTCGCCGCATTCCTGACGATGTCCGTGCTGATCGGCCTCTGCGGCTTTGCCGGGCTGACCTTCGTCAAGCGGATCGGACGCACGGTCGAAGTGGCGACCGGCGTGGCCGCGCCGCTGGCAAACGACAGTGCGGTCCTGCTTGCGGGCGCGCAACGCGCCCGCGCGGTCTTACGCGCGGCGCTGGATTCCACGGCCGAGACCGCCAATAGCCAGGGCATCGAGGCGATCGAGCGCATG
The DNA here is from genome assembly GCF_018131015.1 of Bradyrhizobium diazoefficiens. Lineage (GTDB taxonomy): Bacteria > Pseudomonadota > Alphaproteobacteria > Rhizobiales > Xanthobacteraceae > Bradyrhizobium > Bradyrhizobium diazoefficiens_B. The sequence continues at coordinate 10,271 of NZ_JAFCJJ010000013.1, read as the reverse complement.
CAAGGCGAATCGCGCGCCGCGATCGAGCGGATGCGCGGCCTGATCACCCGGGCCTCGCTGGACTTGAAGGTCGATGACGTCGCGGCCGGCCTGAGCGCGTTTTCCGCCGATGCGCGCAAGGTGCTGGAAGCAGACAAGGTCTACGACGCCAAGCTGGTAGAGCTGGACCGCCGCTTCAAGGCATTCGAGGCCAACCGCAACCAGCTCGAGACGCTGCTGGGCAAGCTGGCGGCGGCCAACGAATCCACGATGGGCCAGCGCGAGGATAGCACCAAGGCCCTGATCAATTCCGGCAGCGCCAAGGTCGACGACTTCGGCGAGGCGCTGGACGAGACCTTCACCAATGCCTATCCGAACGTGAAGGACGCCTACAAGCTGATCCGCAACGTCGTCGAACTGCAGGAGCTGGCGCGTGAGCACATGAGCGCGACCGAAGACGCAGCCATCAAGTCGATCGAGCAGCGCGCGGAAAAACTGCTGAAGGCGTCAGTCTCGCTGCATCGCCGCCTCGCGACGCGTCTGAAGGACAAGGAACTGAAGGCCGAAAGCGCCAGGATCGGCGAAGGCTTCGAGCGCGCCGGTGCACTCCTGTCGGGCGATGCCGGAACATTCCCGGCGCGCCGCGCCGTGTTGTCCGACCTGAAGCAACTGGAGACGTTAAAAGCCGCCCTCAACAAGGCCGAAGATGACTATGTCACGGCGCTCGGAACGGTGGACACCGTGACCCGCGGTCTCAGCGATGGCGCGAAGAGTGCGGCGGAAAACAGCATTTCGGAGGCGAGCTGGAGCCTGAGCCTGATCATCGTGGCCGGCAGCATCGCTGGCCTCGTGCTCGGATTCCTGGTGTCGCAGGCGATCGTGAAGCCGATGGGGCGCCTCGCCACGGCGATCCAGGGCCTCGCCAGGGGCGAGCTGGACATCGTCGTCCCGCAGCGCCTGCAACGCGACGAGATCAAGGAGATCGGCGATACGCTGGAGGTCTTCAAGGCCAACATGATCGAGGCCGACCGCTTGCGCGGCGAACAGGAGACGCAAAGGCAGCACATCGAGCAGGAGGGGCGCAAAGCCATGCTCGATCTCGCGGCGAAATTCGAAGCCAGCGTCGGCAGCATCGTGGACGGTGTTGTCGCCAAGGCGAGCGAGTTGCAGGGCACGGCGCAGGCCATGGCTGCGACCGCCGAGCAGACGATGCGGCAGTCGAGCGCGGTCGCGGCGACCTCCGTGGAAACGACGCAGAGCGTGCAGGTCGTGGCGACGGCGACCGACGAGCTTTCCGCAGCCAGCAAAGAAATCGGCGTCCAGGTGACGCAATCGACCGGCCTGATCGAGGAAGCGGTTCAACAGGCCAACGTCTCGAACGAGCAGGTGAAGGGCTTGACGGCTGCGGCGGAGAAGATCGACGACGTCGTGAAGGCGATCGCCGCGATCGCCGAACAGACCAACATGCTGGCGCTCAACGCCACGATCGAGGCCGCGCGCGCCGGCGATGCGGGCCGCGGCTTTGCCGTGGTCGCATCCGAGGTCAAGGCACTGGCGACCCAGACCGCCAAGGCGACCGACGAGATCGGCGTGCAGATCAGGGCGATCCAGGGCGCGGCGCGCACCTCGGCCGACTCGATCGAGGGCATCACCCGCATGATCGGCAAGATCGACGCCACCGCAGGCGCGATCGCGTCGGCGGTCGAGCAGCAGAGCGTGGCCATGCAGGAGATTGCGAGCCGGGTCCAGCAGGCCACCAGGGGCACGCATGAGGTTTCGGACAATATCGCAACCGTTGGCAAAGCCGCCCGCGACACCGGCGCGGCTGCTGCCGACGTCCTCGCCTCGGCGAATGATTTCAGCAAGAACGGCAGCGCGCTGAAGCAGCAGGTCGATGCCTTCCTGCGCGAGGTGCGGGTCGCCTAGGACGTGAACGGAAGCTGCTTCGAGTCATAAGCCGAGCGTGATCTCGGCCCATTTCAACATGCGGTCGCTATTGAGGAAGGCCAGCACCGCCGGCTCGACCGACGCGGGCGCGCCCGGTCCGACCAATGCCGTCGCGGCCACCATGTCGCAGCGCTGATTGAAGGCAAGTGAGAGCGCGGCGCTGCCGTTTCCCTCGACGCGGTAGGCCCGGCTGCGGCCGCGCATCGGACCGACAATGATCTGGCGGCCAGCACCGACCGGTGTTGTCCTGCCGATCAGCGCCAGGTCGCCCATCTGCTCGAGGTCGCCATCGTCGGCGACGCCGGTGGCGCAATTGCAAAAGCCGAGCTTGGCCCGAACGTAGAGCTTGACCTCGCCGCCGCAATCTTCGGCCTTGCAGCGGAACGCCTTTCCTTTCCCCCAGGGGTCTACGGCGAAAGGCCACTCGGTTTCCGTCCACACCGGGCGGACCTCGCCGGTTGCCGCTGTTGCGCGTGCCGATTCGCCGGAACGCAACATCGAGACCGCAGCGGCCGCGCAGAGCAGTGCGGCGGCCGTGGCGATCGCAGTGAATTTGCTCGTCAGTCGCATGGAAAGCTGCCGGGAAACCTTTCTAGTTCTGAGCCATGAACTTTCGTGCGGCCGCGAGGTCATCCCGCGAGGCGTCGCCACCTCGTGCCATGTCGACGACCTTCGCGTAGTACTGGCGTGCCTTCACCGCGTCCCCCGCTTTCTCGGCGGCGCGAGCGGCGCCGACCGTCGCGCCAAAGCGGTTCGGCTCCTTGCGCATGGTGCCTTCGAACGCGGCCAATGCCTCCGTCGCCATGCCGCGTTCGAGCAGCATGGTGCCGTAAAGCTCGCGTGCCGGGGCAAGCGGGCCCGGCGTCACGATGGATTTTTCGGTCTTGTCTTCGGCATCGGCCGCAAGGCGCATCGCTTCCAGCGCGTCCGCCTGTTTTCCCTGGGCATTGAGCTGCCAGGCCGTGGCGACCTGCCGCTGAATATCGACGATCTCGGTCCAATAGGCGTCCTTGTCCTGCTGCAGCTTGTCCCGCAGTTCCGTCAGCCTGGCGATATCAGCCGTTGCTGCGTCTGCATTGCCGGAGCGCGCAGCGCCGAGGGCGCGGGCGAAATGGGTGATGGCGTCGACATAGGCAAACCGGCTCGGCTCGACCTTCAGCGCGGCCGCGCCCTGCCAATCGCCACGCTCGACCATGTAGCGCGCCTGGCTGGCCGCGATCGCGTAGGGACCGGCGCGGACGGCCGGCGCATAGCCCGTGGTCGCAACCATGTCCGCGATGACGTCGCGTGCCCGGTTGTCCTGCGCAAGCTGGAGCAGGGCGTAGACCATGTAGTCGTCGGCATGCAGCTGCTCGCTCGGGTCCTTGCCCTCCCTGGCAGCCTTGGCTGAACGGCTGTTGGCCTCGATGGATTCGTTCCAGTAGCCGACGCGGGTGAAGATGTGCGAGGGCATGTGCAAGGCGTGCGGCGCCGCCGGCGCGATCTCGGAATAGCGTTTGGCGGCGTCGAGACCTTGCTCTGCGATCGCCGGATAATCGTAGAGGTGGATCAGGTAATGCGCGACGCCGGGGTGCCGCGGCTGCCGCTTGAAGATCGGCTCCAGGATGGCCGCGCCCTTGAGCTGGTTGGCATAGGTCTTGTCGTTTGGTGATGCCGTGACATTCAGCGTGATGGCGTAGGCGATCTGCGCCTCGTCATCATCGGGATAGCGCGCGGCGACGGCTTCGGTTGCCTTGAGATAGGCCTGCGCGCGCTGGCCGAAATTCGTCTTTTCGTCGCCTGAATAGAAGGCCAGCAGCGCGTCGATATAGTCGCGCTCGCGCTCGCTCTTGGCGCCGAGCGCCTTGGCCTTCTGCAGCGCGGCGAGACCCGCGGCGAGGTTTTCCTTCGGCGCGGGGAAATGCGGATTGTACAGCAGGCTGAGCGCAATGCCCCAATAGGCGATCGCGCATTCCGGATCGGCCTGCAGCGTCTCCTCGAAGATCTCCTTCGCGGGCCGGTACCAGAACGAATGCTGATAGCGCATCCCGCGGTCAAAGCGGCGCTGCGCCACCTCGTTGCAGGTGGTCTGGAAGTGAACCGTGCCGAACTGCTGGTCGGTCGCGTCCTCCGCGCGTGCGGCAGGCGTGGTGGAGATCGAGCCCAGAGCAGCGAGGGCGAGAAAAGAGACGGTTCTCAAGGCGAGCGCGCGCATCGGCCCCTCCGTTTGCGTTCAAAAAAACTTGGTCAGATAGCGCCGGTAAAGCTCGGGGCGCCGAAGTTCGCAGTGCTGAAATTGGCTATGACAATGGCGTTGCCGGAAGGATTTGCCCATTCGCGATGCCTGTCAATAGGAGCGGCGGATCTGCGTTAGGGAAGCACGCCTGTCAGGCTTCATCCGGGTTCCGTGCGGGCAAAAATCGAGAACATCTCAAGCAAAGATGGAGCGAAGGGCAAGGTCTTTCGCGCGCGCCGCGACGATAATCGATCGTCGCGGACCGGCGAAGCGCGGAGCAGCCGCCCGCCGCGCCGACGCGGCGCTGATGGCCGCTGGAGATCATTTGATCTCACAGCTTCCGCGCGGAGGTCGGCGATGCCGAAGGATCCGATCTGGGTCGATACGTGTACGCTCGTCAACATCAGCAAGGGTGACTTTGCACTCGAACTGGAGCTGCAGCAGCTACGTGCCCAGGGTCACGAGCTCCTCATCGTCCCGGCGGTCAGGCACGAGCTCTTCCAAGGCAATCCGCTCACCGCGTCGCCGAAGAAGCCGCAATGGCAGCAGGTGCCTCGACCCGCCGACCAGATCGAGGTCGCGCGGGCGGCGAATCGCCTGGGTATCAAGGTGGACCTGTCGACCAACGTCACCACGATGCAGTCGCGGGTCCGCCGCGCCTGGCAGGACCACCTTCCCAGGCACGGCGAGTTCAAAGGCGTGTCGAAATATGTCGACGTCATCTCGCAATCCGACAGCCAGGTGCTCGCGGAGATCAAGATCAGCGCCGAAATCCGGGGGGTCACCCACCCGGTCGTGTTCACCGCCGAAGAGGGCGGCAAGGCCATGGTCACCCAGACACACCTTTTCGGTGTGACGTCGATGACGCGGAAGACGCCCAAGCCCCCCAGCGCGCCAAAACCTCCCAAGCCGCCGGCGGGCGGAGGTGGCGGCGCGCCTGGAGGCGGGGGTGGAGGTGGACCGCCGAAATTCACGCTGTCGGAATATCCCCCCGACAAGGAGCTCAGCATCGTGCGCTTCTTCAAGGACCGCCCCATGCTTCGACAGGTCGGTTTGACCGCCGCGACGAATGCCGTCGCGCTGTTTCAGATCGTCCTGTCCGACTACATCGCCTCGCATTGCGGCGGGGCCAATGCGGAGCTCTGCAGCGCCATGGACGAGGTGGCTGCGCTGTCGAACCCGTCGCTCCCGCTCATTCCCCATCCGCTGCAGGTCCTGGGGTCGCATTTCGACGGGGCGCTCACCAATGCCTACAGGGAGTTTGCGGAGAAATTCCCCGATGTGCGCAGCCTGGCGGTCGACCTGCGCCTCGATGGCTGCCGTGCCGCCTACGATGCAGCCTTGTCCAAGCTGCAGGAGCCGTCGAGAGCGAGGGCTTTGGGCGCAACCATGGTGGCGCTCTCGCCGCCGCAGAAGCAGGCCGCCGTGTGGCAGGAAGTGCAGAAGCGGCTCAGCACCGTCAAGCTGGCAAACGGTGCGACCGGCAGCTACGGCCAAGCCGCCTCGGCCTCCATCGACGCCATGGCCGAGCTGATGACGCGCCTCGCGAAACACAGCAAGGGCCTGCCCGAGATCGCTGACGAGATCGGCCGCCGCGCGGCGGCGCTGCACCGCGCCGGCGAGGAGACCGAGCAGGCGTTCCGGATGCTGATGCCATTCGCGCTGCCGGTCCCTCTCGGGTTCTACGCGCTTTCGGACCTGCACATCTGGGCGTCAACGTTCAACCGATATGGCGACAGTCTCGGGGCGCTTGCGGCCGAGCTCCACGGCCGCGCCGACGAATACGAGAAGATGGCCGCAGCCCTCGACAAGGAGCTGATCAAGGTGAGCGAAGAGATGAACAGGTACGCGCCGTAGCCAGATGAGAATCCACGACACCCGGCCCGGACCATCCCGAAGCCGCCTGCCGCCGCCGTTTCTTAACCGCGCGATAACCTTATGTCGCCTTGACCAAAGTTCGTGCGCGGGGCGGGAAACGCGCGCGGCCTGCATGCAATCGCACGCGATTTCGGAAATGATTCAAGAGCGCGCGCAATTTTGCGGCAAATGCCGGGTCGCGGACGCCGGGGCGGCAGGCGTGGGGCGCCGGCTATCTCCTCAGCGCCTCCCAAACAGGCACGGACAGCAGGCGCGAGAAACCGGCAGGGCTGGCGGCGGTCGCCGAAGATTACTTTTTTTTCAGAGACTTGTCCCACAACTCTCCGCAAAACTACTGCGCCCACCGGGCCATGGGGACGTGCGACGTTGAGTTGGGGGCCTCGAAAAACCAAAAAGCCGAAGCGCAACGCGCTTGCCGGGAGCCGGCAGCCGCGCAAGCGACGCTTTGCGATCCCTCATCCGTCCACCGGGCGCGACGATGGTCTGCGCAGCCGCGCGGAAGGCGACGCCGCCGTCATCGAGACGCGCAAGGCGCATGAGCGGCTGCGCCAGGCCGTCGACATGCTGCCGCAGGGCATCGTGATCCTCGACCCCGACGGCCGCTACGTGCTCTGGAACAAGCAATACGCCGAGATCTACAGCAAGACCGCCGACCTGTTCGAAGAGGGCGCGCGGCTGGAAGACACGCTGCGCGTCGGCGTCGCCCGCGGCGACTATCCGGAAGCCGCCGGCCACGAGGAAGAATGGATCACTGAGCGGCTGAAGAAGCTGCACGAGGCGGGCAAGCGCCACGAGCAGACGCTGTCGGACGGCCGCGTCATCCTTATCGAGGAACGCCGCACCGACGACGGCGGCATCGTCGGCCTGCGCGTCGACATCACCGAGCTGAAGCAGCGCGAGGCCTCGTTCCGCCTGCTATTCGACGGCAATCCCGTCCCCATGATCATCTGCGCGCTGGACGACGAGCGCATCCTCGGCGTCAACGACGCCGCCGTCGCCCATTACGGCTACAGCCGCGCCGAGTTCGAGAAGCTGACGATCCGCTCCCTGCAGGCCTTCGACAGCGAGCCGCCCTGGGCCAGCGATTGCTCCAGCGACGAGCAGGCCGGCCGCACCTGGAAGCACGTCAAGGCCGACGGCGGGCTGATCGACCTTGCGATCTACTCCCGCGAACTGACCTATGCCGAGACGCCTTCGGTGCTGCTCGCGCTGATGGACATCACCGAACGCAAGCGCGCCGAGGCGCGGCTCGCCTTCATGGCGCAGCATGACGGGCTGACCGGCCTGCCGAACCGCAGCCTGCTGCGCCAGACCATGGACGAGATGCTCCTGCACACGCGCCGCAGCGCCGAGAAGGTCGCGGTTCTGATGCTGGGGCTCGACAACTTCAAGGCGGTCAACGACACGCTGGGCCACGCCGTCGGCGACAAGCTCCTGCGCGGCGTCGCCAAGCGCCTGCGCTCGACCCTGCGCGAGGAGGACGCGTTGGCGCGACTCAATTCCGACGAGTTCGCGATCGTGCAGAACGGGCTGGCGCGGCCCGAGGAGGCCGTGCTGCTGGCCAAGCGCCTCTCGGAGGCCATTTCCGATCCGTACCTGCTCGACGGCCATTCCGTGGTGATCGGCGCCTCGATCGGGATTGCGATGGCGCCGGCCGACGGCGATGATTCCGAGAAACTGCTCAAGAGCGCCGACATGGCGCTGTCGCGCGCCAAGATCGACGCGCGGGGCTCGTTCGCGTTCTTCGAGGCCGCGCTCGATGCGAAGGCGCAGAGCCGCCGCAAGATCGAGGTCGAGCTGCGCGATGCGATCCAGAACGACGTGCTGCGGCCCTATTACCAGCCGCTGATCGACCTTTCGAGCGGGCGCATCACCGGCTTCGAGGCGCTGGTGCGCTGGCCGCATGCCGATCGCGGCATGGTGTCGCCGGCCGATTTCATTCCGGTTGCGGAGGAAACCGGGCTGATCAACCCGCTCGGCGGGCTGATGCTGCGCCGCGCCTGCATGGATGCCGTGATCTGGCCGGACGATGTCCGCGTCGCCGTCAACCTGTCGCCGCTCCAGTTCCGCACCGGCAATCTGCTCTCGGTGGTGACGGAGGCGCTGAAGCATTCCGGCCTGCCGCCGCGCCGGCTCGAGCTCGAGATCACCGAGACGCTGCTGCTGGAGAAGAGCTCGCAGGTGCTGGCGACGCTGCATGCGCTGCGGGCGCTCGGCGTGCGCGTCGCGCTCGACGATTTCGGCACCGGCTATTCCAGCCTCAGCTATCTGCGCAGCTTCCCCTTCGACAAGATCAAGATCGACCAGTCCTTCGTGCGCGATCTCGGCGCCAACCGCGAGGCGCAGGCGATCATCCGCTCCATCGTCAGCCTCGGCAAAGGCCTCGGCGTCACCATCACCGCCGAGGGCGTCGAGACCGAGGCCGAGCTGAGCTGCCTGCGGGCCGAAGGCTGCGACGAGGGCCAGGGCTATCTGTTCAGCAAGGCCCGCCCCAACGCCGAGATCATCGGCCTCCTGGCCGCGCAGCGCGGCATCGATGGCGGCGAGGCCGCCGCACTGGTGGCGTGACGTTCCGCCTCTTTACTGGCTGAGGATCGCCTTCCCGACATCCTCGTAATGCGTGTCGCGCGCCTGGAGTTGCTGGGCGATCGCGTGCATGTCGCGGAAGCGGCGCTCGAACGGATTGCTGCGGAACACGGCGGTGGCGCCGGCCATGTGATAGGCGGTGTCCACCACTTTCGCCGACTGGTGGATGGTCCAGGTCGCGGCGAGCCGGACCGCGCTGCGATGCGTCGGGCTGACCTCGCCGGTCGACGACAGGTCGCGCCACATCGCATTGGCGGTGGCATAGAGATAGGCGCGCGCGGCGCGCAGATCCCCCTCGGTGCGGCCGATCAGGCCCTGGACCGCCTGGTTGTCGCGCATGGCATGCGCGACGACCGACTGGTGTTTGACGCGCGCGAGCGCGATCGCCGCATCCAGCGTCGCGCGGGCGACGCCGAGCGATACCGCGGCAAAGCCGAGGCTGAAGGTCTGGTGCGTGCCGAGCCGGTAGATCGGCCCCGGCTCGCGCAGCGCCTGCGGCACGTCGCGGAGCACGGCGAAGCGATCGGGAACGAAGAGGTCGCGCACCTCGTAGGAATCGGTGCCGGTGCCGGCCAGCCCGATCGCGTGCCAGACGTCGTGCAGCTCGGCGCTTGCGGCCGGAAACAGGATCGTGCGCAGCTCGGGCGATCCATCGGCATTCTTGCGCGGCATGCCGTCGGTTCCGACGATGCGGACATGGGCGCCGAGCCAGCCCGCCTGGCGCGAGCCCGAGGCGAAATCCCAGCGCGCCGTGACGCGATAGCCGCCCTCGACCGCGCGCGCCTCGTGATTCACCGCGCCCCAGGCGAGGATGCCGGGCGCGGTGTTGAAGATCTCGGCGGCCGAGTCGTGGTCGAGCCAGGCGGCGGTCATCGCGCAGACGCTGCACTGGCCGAGACACCAGGCCGTGGACGCGTCCGCCTTGGCAATCTCCTCCAGCATCTGCATGAAGGCTTCGGGCACGGCTTCCGCGCCGCCGAGGCTCTGCGGCAGCAGCGCGCGATAGAGCCCGTTCTCGATCAGCGCGCCGACGACCTTCGGTGTCAGCCGCCGCGTCCGCTCGATCTCGTCGGCTTCGCCCGCAATCAGCGGCGCGATGGCACGTGCCCGTTCGACCAGGCTCAAGGCGGCGGTTGCATTCATGTTCGGCGTTCCCCTCGCCCGTTCCGCCGTGAGCGGCCGGGCAGGGCGATGGTGGTCTATTTGGCGGGGAGGATCAAGCCGGTACGGATGCACCTGCCGCCGGATCATTCAAGCGCTGATCTCGCTATCTGCCGGCGCTACGCTTGACGATCTTCACGTTGCCGTTCGCCCAACTGCACAGGAACCGATAGGTGACGGGCTTGCCGCCCGCGTCGGTCGCAACCGAGATCGAATACTGGTTGTTGTTTTCCATCTTGACCGAGGTGCCGGTGATGCTGCGGCCCGGCGGGACGGCGGCGTAGGCTGCCGACTTGCAGGCGTCCTGGTAGGGGAAGGGGTTGTTGAAAAATCCCGCCGCAGGTCCCGGGGACGCGAGCAACACAGCAGCCACGGAGATCGAGAGCCTCGTCATTTTGTCTTCCTTGTTTCGTCATCGGCCGTGCTGGTGTTCAGCCCGGGGACATGACCGACGGGTGTTCGGGGACATAGCCGACACATCATAGTGCATGGATTTGGCAGCGTG